>NZ_JBVHNL010000003.1:1071985-1112731 GCF_055556635.1 Pseudomonas sp. PME37.24/006 | reverse complement strand
CCCCAGATCTCGACAGAGGTCTGGGGTTTCGTCTTTGCGGCGCAGGAAAAAGACCGCTGCAGCAGGTCGAGCGTAGGCGCCGGCGAGCCACGGGCACGAGCATCGCCGGCAAGCCGCCTCCTACAACGATCGATTGCACAGCGAGGCTTGAGCTTTAATGGGCATCCTGGGTGTTGCTGCGCCCGACCCAGGCTACGGGGCAGCGGTACGTGCTGAGCATTGCGGTGAGCTTGTGGTGGAAGGGTGAGGCGTCTTCCACCCTACGGATGCCTTGAGGCGGCTTTGTAGCCTGGGTTAGCCGACCTGAGGTTCACTGGGTCGCTCACATGCTTCTTGCCTACGCACAACGAACGTAGCCCTGTGATGCCCGGGAAATGTTTGCAAGCGGAAATAATCAGCACAACTGTGCGCCGCCGCCGGGGTCTCGTTTAGAATGCTTCGATACTTTCGAGAATTCCATCCATGCCAGAGTTGGCCGAGCAGCAGTCGTTAGCTGAAGTACCTCTGACGGAGCTGGTCGCATGCCATGAATGCGATCTGCTCATGCGTAAGCCGCACATCGGCGATGGTGAGAGCGTTGAATGCCCACGTTGTGGTTATGAGCTCTACAACCATCGGCATCAGGTGGTGCGCCGCAGCCTGGCTTTGGTGCTGGCGGCGCTTCTGCTGTACGTCCCCGCGAATTTCCTGCCGATCATGCACCTCACCCTGTTGGGGCAAACCGCTAATGACACGGTGTGGAGCGGGGTGCTCGGTCTGTATGACAGCGGCATGCAGAGCATTGCCGTGGTGGTGTTCCTGTGCAGCATGGCGGTGCCGCTGCTCAAGCTGCTCTGTCAGCTGTTGGTGCTCCTGAGCATCAGTCTGAAGGTTGGCCGGGGTTACGGGTTGCTGCTCTACCGCATTTATCATCACATGCGCGAATGGGGCATGCTTGAGGTCTACCTGATGGGCATTCTGGTTTCCATCGTCAAACTGGCCGATATCGCAGCCTTGTCTCTGGGCTTCGGTCTGGTCTGTTTCATTGCACTGCTGTTGGTGCAGGTCTGGTTGGAGGTGACTATGTCGCCTCACCAGATCTGGGAAGCCCTGGCGGGGGAGGATATCAGTGCGCGCCATTGATGCCGGGTTGCTGATCTGCCACGAATGCCATCAGATCAATCGCCACGAGCCCGAACTGAAGCGACAGTTCTGTTCGCGCTGTGGCGGACGTGTACATCCACGCCAGCCCAATAGTCTGGTTCGCACCTGGGCGTTGCTGGTGACCGCAGCCATCCTCTACATTCCCGCGAACCTGCTGCCGATCATGACAGTCAACTCCCTCGGCAAAGGGCAGCCGGACACCATCATGTCTGGTGTCATCACGCTGGTAGAAAATGGCATGCTGCCGATCGCTGCGGTGGTATTCATCGCCAGCATCCTGGTGCCTACCTTCAAGCTGGTCGGCATCGGCTTGCTGCTTTATTCGGTGCAGCGTCATCAGCCGATGTCGGCTCGCCAACGAATTTTGATGTACCGCTTCATCGAATGGATCGGGCGCTGGTCGATGCTGGATATCTTCGTCATTGCCATTCTGGTGGCGGTGGTCAGATTCGGCAGTTTGGCGAGCGTCGAGCCAGGGATAGGAGCGGTGGCTTTCGCCAGTGTGGTGATCCTGACCATGCTGGCAGCACTGACCTTCGACCCTCGATTGATTTGGGATAATACGGAATCGGATGACGACCATGAATGATCTGCCCACGGCCAGGACGCGTCCGGCTTCCAACTGGTCTGCGATATGGGTGCTGCCGCTGATTGCTTTGCTGATCGGTGGCTGGCTGGGCTGGCGTGCCTACAGTGAGGCGGGTATCCAGATTCAGGTGGTGTTCGCCAGTGGTGAAGGCATCGAAGCCGGCAAGACCGAGGTGGTCTACAAGGGGATGTCGATCGGTAAGGTATCGAGCCTGACCCTGGATCAGAGCGAGAAGCAGCGCGGAGTGATCGCCACGCTGGAGATGAGTAAGGACGTCGAGTATCAACTGCGTTCCGGTACGCGTTTCTGGCTGGTCAAGCCGAGCGTCAGCCTCGCGGGTATCACTGGACTGGAGACGCTGGTCTCCGGTAACTACATCTCCGTTAGTCCAGGAGCAGGTGAGCCGACCTATGATTTCCAGGCGCTGCCCCAGGCACCTCCGCTCTCTGATGAACAACCCGGCCTGCACCTGATCCTCAAGGCCGAGCGACTTGGCTCGTTGAACCGTGATAGTCCTGTGTTCTACAAGCAGATCCAGGTCGGTCGGGTGAAAAGCTATGAGCTCGCCAATGACCAGACTTCGGTCGATGTGAAAGTATTCATCGAGCCGGCCTATGCCGATCTTGTGCGCAAACATACGCGTTTCTGGAATGCCAGCGGCATCAGCATCGATGCCAATTTCTCGGGGGTGAAGGTTCGTAGCGAATCCCTGGCCAGTATCGTGGCAGGCGGCATCGCTTTTGCGACGCCGGAACATCGCAAGGACAGCCCTCCCACCGATCCTAGCAAACCCTTCCGGCTTTATGAGGACTTCGATGCAGCGCAGGCAGGCATCAAGGCCGTGGTCAAACTGACCGACTTCGAGGGCCTGCAGGCCGGGCGTACGCCTGTGATGTACAAAGGTATTCAGGCCGGTACGTTGAAGAACCTGAAAGTCGATCCAGATTTGAAGAGTGCTACGGCGGAATTGGCCATGGATCCGCTGGCCGAGGATTATCTGGTTGAAGGCAGCCAGTTCTGGGTGGTCAAGCCGTCGATCTCACTGGCAGGCATTACCGGTATTGAGGCGCTGGTCAAAGGTAACTACATCGCCATCCGTCCCGGTGAGCTGGGCGGCGCGCCGCGTCGCGAGTTCGTTGCGCGGGCCAAGGCGCCGCCGCTGGATCTTGGTTCCGAAGGGCTGCACCTGGTGCTGTTCAGCGATACCCTCGGCTCGGTGGACGTAGGCAGCCCGATTCTCTACCGGCAGATGAAAGTGGGTACGGTGCAGAGCTTCCAGTTGTCGCGTGACAACAAGCAGATCGTGCTCGGCGTGCATATCGAGCCTGAATACGCTGGGCTGGTTAATCGAACCACGCGCTTCTGGAATGTCAGCGGCATCACCTTGAAGGGTGGTTTGTCCGGCATCGAGGTCAAGAGCGAATCTTTGCAGACGCTCATATCGGGAGGCATTGCCTTCGAGACCGATGATTTGAAAGCGCCGGCTGAGCCGAAGCGCGTACAGCGCTTCAACCTGTTTGCCGACCAAGAAGCGGCCAGGCAGGAAGGCGATGTAATCAGCATTCGCGTGGAGCGTGGCGACGGCATGTCACCGGGCACTGCCATCCGCTTCAAGGGGCTGGATATCGGCAAGATCGAGCGGGTCGAGCTGACCGACGATCTGCAAGCGGTAAACCTGCACGGGCGCATAACCACTGCTGCTCGGGAAGTGTTGCGGCCTGGATCGCGGTTCTGGGTGGTCAAGCCGGAAGTCAGTTTGAGCGGCGCGCAGAATCTCGACACGCTGATCGGCGGCCAATACATCGAGGTGCTGCCATCGGAGCAGAAGGATGGCCGGCAGAACCAGTTCGTTGCGCTCAAGGGTGCTCCTGAGCAGGTGATCGATGAGCCGGGGCTGCGTCTGGTGTTGAGCGCCGCGAGGCGTGGCTCTCTGAAGGCTGGTGCGCCAGTCACCTATCGCGAGATTCAGGTTGGCAAAGTGACTGGCTATGAGCTGGGAGCAACTGCCGACCGGGTGCTGATCCAGATTCTTATCGAGCCGCGTTATGCCGGGTTGGTGAAAACCGGTAGCCGCTTCTGGAACAGCTCGGGGTTCGGTGTCGATGTCGGCTTGTTCAAGGGCATGACGGTGCGCACCGAGTCTCTGGAGACCCTGGTCGCAGGGGGTGTTGCCTTCGCAACGCCAGATACCGAGAGCAATACCGCCAGGCCTGGTCAGACCTTTGCGTTGTTCGACGAGTATCAGCCGGAGTGGCTGGAGTGGGCGCCGAAAATAGCCTTGCCCAGATAAGCGTCACTGAAAGCAAAAGGCCCGCGTAAAAACGCGGGCCTTTTGCGTTGTGCAGCGCTATCAGGCCGGCTCGGCCGCATCCTGCTCGCTGCTTGCCGGTGCTTCGGTTTGCTCGCGGCGTTTGATGTACTTCCAGTCGGCTTCGTCGATGTAGATGCCGTTCGGCCCGCTGCCACCTTCCAGGTCGATGGCCACGGTGGCCGAGACCTGAGGTTTCACCGAGGCGAGAATCGGCACGAAACCGAGCTGCAGGCTGGTCTCGATCAGCGCCTGCTGGTTGCGCTCGTCGATGTCCGCTGCCTCGTCAAGGTAGTAGGGCAGGCGTACACGGCCGGCCTGATCGCGATCCATCAGGTGCAGCAGCAGGTACATGTTGGTCAGCGCCTTGATGGTCATCGTGGTGCCGTTGGAAGCGGCGCCGTCGATGTCGGTGTGGATCACCGGCTGGCCGTGTACCTTGGTGATTTCGAAGGCCAGCTCGAAGAGATCCTTGAGGCCCAGTTGGTTGCCGTTGGCAGCCACCAGGCGCGACAGGTAGTCCTTGGCTTCTTCGTTCTTCACATCCTGCTCGCTGCTCTGTTGCAGGTCGAATACCGACAGGGTTTCGCCTTCTTCGTACTGACCGGCGCTGTGGATGATCTGATCGATATGGCGCAGGGCATCCTTGTTCGGCGCCAGGACGATGCGGAAGCTCTGCAGGTTGGAAACCTGACGCTTGTTGATCTCACGGTTGAACAGTGCCAACTGGTGCTCGAGGTTGTCGTAGTCGCTGCGGATGTTGCGCAGGGTACGGGCAATGTCGGTCACTGCGGCACGACGTGCCTTGGCCAGGGTCAGGGCCTCGTCCTGGCGGTGGGCGTAGGCGTTGACCAGCAGTTTCAGGCGGCGCTCCATGTCGTCTTCGCTGTCGAACTTGGCGACGCCCTTGAGGCGCACCTGGGCGTATAGCGCCTCGATCTGCCCGTCGCTGCGCTGCAGACCCTGCCAGGTGTCCTGGTAGTCGTTGAGCAGCGGCAGCAGATTGTCCAGTGAGTCGTCGACCGGCTCCATGTACGGGGTGCCGAAGGGCAGGTCGGCGGGCAGCAGCTGGCGACGGCGCAGGGCGTCTTCCAGCGTGCGCTCCTTGGCTTCCAGATCGGCGATCTGACGGCCGATCAGTTGCAGCTTGGCGGACAGTTGCTGGACGCGCTCGGTGAAGGCATCACTGGCGCGCTTGAGTTCGTCCTGGGCGCCTTCCAGCTGGGCGAGTTTTTCCAGCTTGCCGTCTTCCTCGGCAGCTAGCGTCTGGCTGCGACGGAAGTCTTCCAGCGCCTTCTGGGCGTCGAGTACGGCCTGGTACAGCTGCTCGGCCTGGGCCTTGCTGGCGGCGCGGTCGGCTGCCACCGACTGCTGGGTCTTGAGCTGCTTGTATTCGCGGTCGAGGCGATCCTTCTGGTCACGCAGGGCAGCGCGGTCGGCCAGGGCCTGCAGGGCAGGCGGCTCGATATTCGAGAGGTCGATATCCAGACCGGGCACCTGGAAATGCTCGCCCTTGAAGCTGTCGAGAATCGCTTCCAGGGATTTGACCCACACGTCGCCGTCGTCGAGCTGAATGCCTTTCTCGCCGAGCGGCAGGCTGAACAACTGACCGTTGAACAGGCGCATCAGGCGATCGACGTCAGCCTGGGAGAACTCTTCGCGCAGGCGCGAGTAGCTGTTGTTGTCGGCGTGGTCGAGCTGCTGCTTGACCGACTTGAGGCGTTTTTCCAGATCGCGCAGACGTTCGTCCAAGTCTTCGCTGGAGAACTGACGGGACTGAGCCAGAGCGCCGGCCAGTTCGTCGTGGGCATCCTTGGCGGCCAGCAACTGGGCCTCCAGTACCTTGACGTCGTCGACCAGCGCGAAGCGGTTCTTCAGCACCGCCAGCTCACCGAGCCAGCGCTGGATCTCGCTGATCTCGCGCTCCATGCGCATCAGTTCCTGAGTGCCGCCGCGCTGATCGTTCTGCAGGCCGTCCTGCTCGTTGCGGTAGTGCTCGGCCTGGATCACCAGCTCTTCCTTGCGTGCATCGGCGTAGTCGTGCCAGGTGCCGAGCAGCGAGTCGAGCAGCGGCGACAGGCGATGCAGCTTGCCGCGTAGGTGTTCGCGCTGGTTCACGCCGGATGCCAGGGCCTCGATCAGCGGGCCGGCGGTGACCAGCGCCTGGTAGTCCTGCTCCATGCGGCGCACGTCGCGGAAGGCTTCTTCGGTGGCGGCGATGTAGTCGACGCTGCCGGAGCGCAGGCTGTGCTCGAAGGCATCGAGGAACAGCTGCTTGAGCTTGGCGGCGGTGATCTCGCGCATGTGCAGCAGGTTGATGAACAGCGCGCGGAAGGTTTTCAGGCTCTGCTCGCTGGTCGAGCGCAGCGGAATCAGGGTCAGATCCAGCGGGATGCTGGTGTGCCCGCCGACCAAAAGGCGACGCAGCTCGTCGGGCTTGAGCTCATAGGCGGTGATGCCGGCCTGGCCGAGGTTCTTGAACAGCTCGCGCTGACGCAGGCAGGTGCCGCCCTGCTGGTAGTGATCCAGATCCAGCTCGCCCGCATAGGCGAAGAACTGATGGCCGAAGCCGCCACCGGGGCCACGCCCGGCCACGCCGATCACGTGGGGGCCATGGGGCAGGGCGACTTCGACGAGGATGTAGCTGGTGTCGGTGGCGAAGTAGAACTTGCGCGACTGCTCCAGGCTGTACTTGCCGAAACTCATGTCCGACATGCGCGCCAGGATCGGGAACTGCAGGGCGTTGATCGATGCCGACTTACCGAGGTTGTTGGCGCCATACACCGACAGCGGGTTTTCCAGCGGAAACAGGCCGAGGCTGTAGCCAGCGGTGTTCAGCAGGGCGAAGCGGCGGATGCCGTAGCGTTCCTGGGTCATGCGTCTTGCTCCTGTGCAGCGCGCTCTTCGGCCAGGGCACGGGCCATGGCTTCTTCCTCGGATTCTTCGACGGCATCGTCGAGGGTGATGATCGGGTCACCACTGTCATCGTCGATCAGGATCGGGGCCGGCAGCGGCAGGTCGGTGCTGTGCAGGCTGGCGGCCAGGTCTCGGTCGTGCTGCACCGCCAGACAGACATCGAGGAAGCGATGCATCGGCGGCAGGAAGCGGTACACGCCGTTGCTGTCTTCGGCGAAGCCGAGTTGGGTGAGGCGGCGGATGACCTTGTCTTCCAGCTCTTCGTGGGTGGTGACTTCGGCTTGCAGGAACAGGTCGCGGTACTTGTCGAGCAGCGCTGGCAACTCGTCACGGCCAATGGTGCCGCCATCGAGTACGGACAGTGGGTCACGGCCCTGGTCAGCCAGGTGCTCGACCAGAATGAAGGTGAACAGCGCCAGGCGCTGGGCGGTCTTGTTGACCTGCGGCGCGGCCTGTTCCGGGACAAAGTAGTAGAAGCCGCGTGGGTCGCACACCAGCTCGAAGCCCAGGGCGCGGAACAGGGCGCGATATTGATCCTGCATGCTCGACAGCTGGGCGTAGCACTCGGGCTCGCTGCGGGAGATGTGGTAGCCCTTGAACAGGTCGCGGAACGCGGCCGCGAGCTGGGTCATTTCTTTCAGGTCGATATTCATGTGCGGTGCTCGTTGGCAGCTGGAGCCTGGGCTACAGCCGAGAATTCGTGATGGTCGGTGGTGGACAAAGGGCTAGGCACTCGGGCGACCCACCAGGGCATAGGAGCTGATACTGATCTCGTGCTCGCGGGTCAGGTAGACCTGGCGCTCCAGGCGATCGCGCTGGAAGCGGCCTTCGCGCGACAGGCGCGAGAACCAGTAGAGCAGTTCGTCGGTGGCGCCTTCGGGCTCCTGCTCCAGCAGCCAGGTCATCAGATCCGGCAGCGGCAGCGACTGCTCGCAGCGGTCGATCATTTCCCGGGCGGTTTTCGGTGCCCGTGGGCTGTCGCCCTTGCGCTTGCCGCTGGCCTTCGGGAAATGATTGGGCTTGGCCTCGAAGCGAGCCAGGGCATACACATAGGCCTCGACCTGGGACGCGCTGCCGAGGAAGTTGCTCTGCGGGCGGGTGAACATCGGCATCGCTGCCTGCGGCACCGCCTCTATGCCCTTCTTGCGGATCACTGACAGGGCCAGCGCCGCGCCACGGGTCACGGCGTTGTGCCGGCGTGCTTCCTCGCGTAGCGGCAGCAGCAGCTCGCGGGCCTTGCGCAGGGTCAACTGGGCGGTGGTCTGCATTTCCAGGATACGGGCGTGGGTGCGCAGCAGCAGGTCATCATCGACCAGTTGGCCGAGGCGCTGCTGTTCGCCGAGCAGCTTGAGCAGCACCTGCTCGACGCGGCGCACACCCTGCTCGAAGGCGCCGTCGGCGGCGACCAGCTGGATCATCGGTTCGACATACTCGTCCCAGGTAGCCAGCACTTCGGCGTAGCGCTGGCGCAGCGGGATCTGCCGGTCGCTGGTCTTGGCCCGTTCGGCCACGCCTACCAGTGCCTGCTCATCGTTGCCGAGCTTCTTCAGGACGTCGCGAACGCGCATGTCGAGCAGGCGCAACTGACGGGCCAGGTCGTTGCCGTCACGTATCTCGAAGGCATCCTGGATATAGCCCGCCAGGCGTTCGAGATGGCGCAGGTAGGCTTCGATTTCCAGGCACAGACCGAGGCGATGCTCACGACGCAGGTAGGCGAGAAAGTCGTGAATCTGCGCGTTGAGCTCGAAGCGGTTGGGGCTCTTGGCCACCGGCACCAGGATGTCCAGGCGGATCCACTGGTCGAGCAGCGCGGTGACGTCCACCGCGGTACTTTGCGGCGGTAACTGCGCGGTGAGCTGCTTGCGCAGATCTACCAGGCTCAGGGTGCCGCTGTCGAAGCTTTCGCAGAGTGGTTCGAGCAGCGCCCAGTGCTCGGCAAGGGCGCGCAATACGCGTTTGGGATCGATCATCGCGGGGCTGTCGCTCGATTTCGAAAAAACGCCGATTGTACGGGAAAGCGGCACGTCGCTGCATTGTCACGCGGCCGTCATCGCCGGTGGGCATGCTCGGCGGCGAATCGACTGAACGGCGCTGCTTCGGTCGCGGCCTGAAATATCCGTAAATGGACAAAATATGCCCAGTGGCCTTTCGATCTGCAGCGGTTGTCGGCACAATTCGCGTCCGCTTTTTTCAGGAGGCTGGCGGGCTCCTGTTGGCCGACCTTTATTACGGACTGCGCAATGATCAAAACGCCGTACTACCTCATCGACAAACAGAAGCTGCTGGGCAACATGGAGAAGATCGCCTACGTGCGCGAACACTCCGGGGCCAAGGCGCTGCTGGCACTCAAATGCTTTGCCACTTGGTCGGTGTTCGACCTGATGCAGCAGTACATGGACGGCACCACATCGAGCTCGCTCTACGAGCTCAAACTCGGCCGCCAGAAGTTCGCCGGCGAGACCCATGCCTACAGCGTGGCCTGGGCCGATGACGAGATCGAGGAGATGTTGGCGAACTGCGACAAGATCATCTTCAACTCCATCGGCCAACTCGAGCGTTTCGCCGAGGCGTCCGCGGGCAAAGTGCGCGGCTTGCGCGTGAATCCGCAGGTGAGCAGCTCGGATTATTTGCTGGCCGACCCGGCGCGTCCGTTCAGCCGCCTGGGCGAGTGGGATCCGGAAAAGATCGAAGCGGTGATCGATCAGATCTCCGGCTTCATGTTTCACAACAACTGCGAAAACGGCGATTTCGGCCTGTTCGATGGGATGCTCAGCCATATCGAAACGCGCTTCGGCCATCTGCTGCACAAGGTCGAGTGGGTCAGCCTCGGTGGCGGCATTCACTTTACCGGCGAAGGTTATGCGCTGGACGCCTTCTGCGCGCGCCTCAAGGCGTTCTCCGAGAAGTACGCTGTGCAGGTTTATCTGGAGCCAGGCGAGGCGGCGATCACCAACAGCGCTTCCTTGGAAGTCACCGTGCTCGACACCCTGTACAACGGCAAGCACCTAGCGGTGGTCGACAGCTCCATCGAGGCTCACCTGCTCGACCTGCTCATCTACCGTCTCAACGCCAAGCTGGCGCCGAGCGACGGTGAACACACCTATATGGTGTGCGGTAAATCCTGCCTGGCCGGTGACATTTTCGGGGAGTATCAATTCGCCGCGCCGCTGGCCATCGGCGATCGCCTGTCGTTCGTCGATACGGCGGGTTACACCATGGTCAAGAAGAACTGGTTCAACGGCCTGAAGATGCCGTCCATCGTGGTCAAGCAGCTCGACGGTAGTGTCGAGGTGGTTCGCGAGTTCGGTTTCGACGATTACCTGTCCAGCCTTTCGTAACAGCCGGAGTGTGGACGTAGGGTGGCCCGGGGCGCGTAGCCAACGCTTCTTTTGTCCGCCGTATTTGGTGGACGGATGAAGCGACGCCCACCCTACAAGTCACGCGTAGTGATACCGCAGCGTGCGGGTAGGGTGGGCTTCAGCCCACCAGATCGAATGGCTTTCAGCGCCGTGCTCAGGCGTGAGCGGGTGAGTTGGCTTGTGATAGCGCAGTAACTTTCTCAACACATGCAGTATCTGGAGGTGAAACAATTGAAGCAGAACGTCCTTATCATTGGTGCAGGAGGTGTCGCCAAGGTGGTGGCCCACAAGTGCGCGCAGCACAACGACGAACTCGGTCGTATTGCCATCGCGTCACGGAACATCTCCAAATGCCAGGCCATCATCGACAGCGTCAAGGCCAAGGGTAGCCTCAAGGTGCCCGCCGACATCCAGGCCTTCTCGCTCAATGCTCTGGATATCGAGGCGACCAAGACGCTGATCCGCGAGACCGAATCGCAGATTGTCATCAACGTCGGTTCCGCCTTCCTCAACATGTCGGTGCTGCGTGCCTGCATCGATACCGGCGTGGCCTATCTGGACACCGCCATTCACGAAGAACCGGGCAAAATCTGCGAAACGCCGCCCTGGTACGGCAACTACGAGTGGAAACACCTCGAGGAATGCCAGCAGAAGAACGTCACCGCCATTCTCGGCGTGGGCTTCGATCCGGGTGTGGTCAATGCCTATGCGGCGCTGGCCCAGCAAGCGCATTTCGACCGCATTGATTCGATCGACATCCTCGACGTTAATGCCGGCTCCCACGGCAAATATTTCGCCACCAATTTCGACCCGGAAATCAATTTCCGTGAGTTCACCGGTCAGGTCTACAGCTGGCAGAACAGCCAGTGGACGACCAACACCATGTTCGAGGTCAAGCGTACTGATGATCTGCCCTTTGTCGGCGAGCAGAACCTGTACCTGACCGGTCACGATGAAGTGCACTCGATCTCCAAGAACCTCAACGTGCCCAACGTGCGTTTCTGGATGAGTTTCGGCGAGCACTACATCAACGTGTTCACCGTGCTGAAGAACCTTGGCCTGCTCTCCGAGCAGCCGGTAACCACAGCAGAAGGTCTGCAAGTCGTGCCGCTGAAAGTGGTCAAGGCCGTGCTGCCTGATCCCGCCTCGCTGGCGCCGGGCTACACCGGCAAGACCTGCATCGGTGATCTGGTCAAAGGCACCAAGAATGGCCAGCCGCGCGAAGTGTTCATCTACAACGTGGCCGACCACGAAGAAGCCTACGCCGAGACCGACAGCCAGGGTATTTCCTACACCGCAGGCGTACCACCCGTAGCCGCTGCGCTGCTGGTCGCCCGTGGTGAGTGGGACGTGCAGCGCATGGTCAACGTCGAGGAGCTGCCGGCCGAGCCGTTCCTCAAACTCCTCGATGTGATGGGGCTGCCCACCCGCATCAAGGATGAGCACGGCGACCGTCCTTGGGATCAGGCGCTCTGAGCCCCCTCGGTTGAACGAAAAAGGATCGCCTCGGCGATCCTTTTTCGTTTCTTGGCGGTTGCTTAAACGCTGAAGCGGTTCACCAGGCGGCTGAGGTCTGCAGCCAGTCGGGACAGCTCGTGGCTGGATGCGCTGGTCTGGTGGGCGCCGGTTGCGGACTGTACCGACAGGTCGCGAATGTTCACCAGGTTACGGTCGACTTCGCGGGCCACCTGGGCCTGCTCTTCTGCCGCGCTGGCGATCACCAGGTTGCGCTCGTACATTTCACCGATCCCGGCGGTGATCTCTTCCAGCGCCGTGCCTGCGCTCTGCGCCAGTTCGCGGGTCTCGCGGGCTCTGCTGCTGCTCGATTGCATGGACGTCAGCGCCTGGCTGGCGCCGGTACGCATACTGGAGACCATCTGCTCGATCTCCTGGGTGGAGTTCTGCGTGCGATGGGCCAGCGCCCGCACTTCATCGGCCACCACCGCAAAACCGCGGCCGGATTCGCCAGCACGCGCCGCTTCGATGGCCGCGTTGAGCGCCAGCAGGTTGGTCTGTTCGGCGATGGCACGGATCACGTCCAGCACCTTGCCGATTTCCTGGGATTGCTCTGCGACACGCTGCACCAGCGTCGAGGTACTTTCTACTTCGCCAAACAGGCCACTGATGGCGGTAATGGTTTCCGAGACCCGCGTTTGCCCGACCTGGGCGGACTGGTTGGAAGCCTTCGAGGCCTCCGAGGTCGACACCGCATTGCGCGCCACTTCATCCACTGCTGCGCTCATTTCATTGACGGCAGTGGCGGCTTGCTCGATCTCGTCGTTCTGCTGCTGCAGCCCGCGGCCGGCTTCTTCGGTCACCATGTTGAGCTCTTCGGCAGCCGCGGCCAGTTGAGTCGAGGAGCCGGAAATCTCCGCCAGGGTTTCGCGCAGGCGCTGCTGCATCTGCGCCAATGAGGTCTGCAACTGGCTGACTTCGTCGCGGCCATCGACCTCGATGCGTTTGGTCAGGTCGCCATCGGCTACGTGCTGCGCGGCCTGCACAGCATTCTTCAGCGGGCCGACGATGCTGCGGGTCAGCAACCAGGCCAGCAGTACGGTGACCAGCGCGGCAAGCACGATTACGGCGATGACCACCAGGCGCGACTGGGCATATTCATCCGCCGAGACCTTGCCTTCCTGTTCGATGCCTTTGCCGTAGATTTCGCCCAGTTCGGCAAGTTGTGCGCCGGTGCCATCGACCACGGGCTTCATGTCCACCAGCAGTAGCTTGTTCAGCGCTTGCCGATCACCACTGCGCGCCAGTACGAACGACTCGGCCATTCCACGCTGATACGCCGCGAAGTCCTTGCGAAACTGGTCATAGATGCGCTGCTCGTCCGGTGTATCGACGAAGGGCTCGAAGTCCTGAATGTTCTGCATGAGAACCTTGTTGCGCGCCTCGTACTGACCCACATAGGTGTCGATGTTTTTGGGATCGGGGTCGAGCGCTACACGCAGGGAAATCGTACGGATGCGCAGCATGTTCTCGCGGATGGTGTCGACGTTGCGGATGCTGGGCACCCAGTCGGTTTCGATGGCAGTGGCTCGTTCGCGGATGCTCGACATGGTGAGCAGCGAGAAAATGCCTAGAAAGGCCACCATCAGTGCGATCAAACCAAATCCAAAGGCAGCTCGGGGAGCAATGTTCCAGTTGCGTAATAGCATGACGGCCTCGTTAGCTCGGGCAGGTATTGTTGTAATGTGAGCAATATATCGGCTGCTGGCTATCAGGCTTGAACGGCAGATAGAGGGCTTTGGATACGCGTTCTTTGCTTGAATTTTAGACACTTGCAGTTGCAATTGGGCGGTCGTACGATGACCGATCACAATAACCATAACAATAAGGTGTTCGACTATGTTCAAGCCGCTCGTACTCGCTGCCGCTCTTGCTTCGTCCATGACGTTGCAGGCGCATGCAGCAGATACCTTTGCCTATATTTCCAGCCCCAACGACGGGCTGATTTCCCAGTACCGGCTGGACGAAAGTAACGGTGCCATCACCCTGGTCGAGCAGACCAAGGCGGGCGATAAGGTCAATCCCATGGCGCTTTCGCCAGACGGCAAGACGCTCTTCGCCGCGCAACGCGTCGCGCCGTTCACCGTGCTGGTCTACAACATCGACGCCAAAACCGGGCACCTGGAAAAGCGCAGTCAGGCGCCATTGGCCGACAGCCTCGCGTACATATCGACTGACCGCAGCGGCCGTTTTCTGATGGGCGCTTCCTATGGCGGTGCAGTGCTCACCGTTCAAACCATTGATGCCGAGCAGCGTGTTTCTGACAAGGCCGAGGTCTACAAAACCGGCCCGTTCGCACACTCGATCCGCAGCGATATCAGTGACCGTTTCGTCTACGCCGGTAATCTGGGCGCCGACAAGGTGCTGCAGTTCAGCCAGGACAAGAAAACCGGCGCGCTGACCCCCATCGGTGATGGCTTTGCCAGCACCGCCGCCAAAACCGGCCCACGGCACATCGCGTTCTCGCCCAATGGCAAATACCTGTATGTGGTGGGTGAGCTCAGCGGTACGGTCACCGGTTTTGCCATCGACCCCACGAGCGGTGCGTTGAAAGAAGTCAGCCACGCCAACGGGATTCCCGAAAGCCTGGGGCTTGCTCACGGCGAAGCCCGCAGCGCCGCCAACAATGACCTCAAGGATGACCCTACGCCGCGTATTTGGGCCGCCGATATTCGCCTGTCGCCAGACGGCACATTGCTGTACATCACCGAGCGCACCACCAGCTCGGTATCGGCCTTCAAGGTCGACACAGAGAGTGGCAGCCTGAGCTTCGTCGGCAACTACCCGGTCAAGGAAAAACAGCCGCGCAACATCGCCTTCTTCCCCGGCGGCAAGTGGCTGCTGGTAACCGGTGAGAAAAGCCAGACGATCGGCAGCTACGCCATCGGCGAAAAGGGTAGCCTCAAGCGGGTCAGCGAGGCGGCATCTGGTGATGGCGCGCTGTGGATCGAGATCCTGCAGCCCAAGCCCTGATCGGTTTTCAGGCCCACAAAAAAGGATCGCCGCGGCGATCCTTTTTGTTGCTGTACGCAGAGCTGATGCGCTTTGTGGGCTGCAAGCTATCTCGACTATACCGTCACAACGCCCAGTAGTACCGCCGAAGCCAGCATGATCAAGCTGATGCCCCAGGCCCATAGCACGGTGTAGCGGATGTGCTTGTACAGCTCGACGCCTGCCAGGCCAATGGCCAGGTAGACGCTCGGCACCACGGGGCTGATGCCGAAGCCGGTGTTTTCGCCGATCAGCATGGCATTGGCCACGGCGGCCGGGTCAACACCTGCCGCTACGGCGACATCGCGGATGACAGGCAGCAGTGCGAAGTAGTAGGCGTCTGGCGAGAACAACATACCCAGTGGCACGCCGAAAGCACCGATGATCACATGCAGCCAGTTGCCCGAGCCTTCGGGCAGGATGTTGATCATCCAGTGTGCCATGCCGTCGGACATGCCGGCGCCGGCCAGTACGCCCAGCAATATGCCCGCAGCGAGCATCACCAGGGCCATTTGCATGGCGTCGCTGGCGTGACGTAGCACCGCGTTGTTCTGTTCTGCCAGGCTTGAGTAGTTGATGACCAGTGCAATGCCCAGGCCGACCATGAAGCAGGCGAAGAGCGGAAACGCCCCGGTGAACAGGCAGACAAGGATGATCAGCGTTAGCGCCAGATTGGCCCAGTAGCGCCAGTCGCGTGGGCTGAGCCGGTGCGCAGTATCCGCTGCCGGCGTTTGGTCAGCAGTGTAATGGCCTGCCACGCCACCGTTACTGGCGAGGTTGCGCTGGGCGCGTAAACCGAGGAATACCGCCAGGCTCATGACCAATGCCAGACCGATCACCTGGATCGGGATCAGGGATATCCACAGTTGCGAGGCATCAATGCCGGTCACCGCCGACGCGCGTGCGGTGGTGCCGCCCCAGGGCACCATGTTCATCACGCCGGCGCTGAGCACCACCAGGCACAGCAGCATCTCGCGACTCATACCCAGGCGCAGGTACAGCGGCAGCAGGGCGGGGATGACCAGCAGAAAGGTCGCCGCGCCGATGCCGTCCAGGTGCGTGACGGCAGTCACTGCCACGGTGACGATCGCCACCGCCAGTGGTCTGCCCTTGGTGCTTTTGAGCAGGAAGGTCACCAGCGGAGCGAACAGGCCTCGTTCGCGCATGACGCCGAAATACAGGATGGCGAAGATGAACAACGTGGCCGTTGGCGCGACCGCCTTCAGACCTTCGGTGATGAATTTGCCGATCTCACCGAGGCCGAAGCCAGCCATGACGCAGGCGATGACAGGCAACGTGACGAACGCCACCAGTGGCGTAACGCGCCGCATCAGGATCAGGGCGACGATGGCGAACATCAAGGTGAAGCCGAGGGCGGTGATCATGTCGATCTCTCCGATTTTATTATTGTTGGAGTCGTGAGGCTGATAGCGCTGGCGTTATCAGGGAGCGGGCAGCCTCAGGTCGAGCAGCCTGTAGCTGAGGCTCTTACCGTGGCGGTCGATGCCGGGGCTGGCATTGACGCCACCTTCCAGGGCGTTTTCCACCACGAAGTTGAGGCCGCCCAGGTTTGGCAATTCATAACGGCGCACGCTGCCGATCTGGCGGTGGGCCAGGCAGCTTGCAACGCGTTCCGTGGTCAGTTCGGCCGCCAACCAGGCGTAATGCGCCGGGTCATAGGCGAACACCGCCACGCTGAGCATGTTGCCCTTGTCGCCTGCGCGGGCATGGGCGTAGTCGCATAGCAATACGTCGTCGCTCATCAGAACCACTCCACCTGTTGCTGCACCGCGGTGCGTGGGATCAGGAAGCTCGCCGTGCCCAGGGATTCACTCAGGTGCCGGCGCACACCACCACCGCCTGCGGGGCCGTTGGTATAGAGCGACTCGGCGTCGAGCAGGAGGTTTTCCAGCAGTGCCTTGTCGTGGTCGACGAAGCTGATGCGCAGGCGCACATCCTGCGGATCCCGTGCTTCGGCCAGGCGCTGCTGCAGCCACTCGCCCCGGGCATCGTTGAACAGGCTGGCGACGCCGATCAGATCGATCCACGGCGTGAGCCGCGGCGCGAGGCGCGCGCAGCGTTGTAGCAGAACGTCCCGGGCCAGTGCGGCGCGGGCGAGGGCACCGGGCCCTGCATAAGAGATTTCCGCCTCGGCGAACCAGTTGCCGCGCAGACCGATCAGCCCTTTGAGTTCGGCTGGGCGTGGATGACCGCGCACGCCTTCTACCTGCACACAATCAGGGCCGACCTGGCGGACTCGTGCCTGGCTCAGGTCGAGGGTCACGTCCGGGGTCAGGTAGGCGGCGGGGTCATGAACTTCGTAGAGCAGTTGCTCCTTGACCGTGCGCTCGGTGACGCAGCCACCGGTGCCGGCGGCTTTGCCGATGGTCACGCGGCCATCGGCCTGGATGCTGGCGATCGGGCAACCGACGTTGGCCAGATCCGGCACGTCCTTGAGGCCCGGATGGGCGAAATAGCCACCGCTGACCTGGGTGCAGCATTCGAGTAAATGGCCAACCGCGGTGGCCAGGGCGATGCGATCCCAATCCTCGGCCTGCCAGCCGAAGGCATGGCGGAGCGGGCCAACCGCCAGGCTGGGGTCGGCCACGCGACCGCAGAGAACGATATCGGCCCCCTCGTCCAGTGCCTGAACGATGCCATCGGCACCGGTGTAGACGTTGACCGACACCACCTCGCCGTCGAGCGTCTCCGGCAGCCAGCGTTGCAGCGCTTCACCCGAGTCGAGCAGATCGTCACCCAGTACGCAGGCAATTCGCGCCGCTGCGAATCGGCCGTCTTGCAGTTGCTTGCGCAAGCGCCGGGCGGCGGCGCTGGGATTGGCTGCGCCGCCATTGGTGATGATCGGGATGCCGGCATCCAGGCAGATCTCCAGCACCGGCCCTAGGAAGTCGAACAGCCGGGTGGCGTAGCCGCTTTCAGCGTCGGCCAGGCGACGCAGCTGCGCTTCGGCCAGGGTACGTTCGGCGAGCAGTTCGAAGAACAGGAAGCGGCGGCCGTCGCGCGTGGCCAGATCGCTGGCCAGCGCCAGGGCGGCATCGGGCCGATCATTGGCGAAACCTGCCCCACAACCGATATGGACTGTTGTCATCATTATTGATCCAGGTCGATGGTCTGCTGGCAGCGTGCAGGGTCTGGATTTAGTTGTGAATTCGAAATGTGATATCAATTGATAAGTTAATTTTATGAGTCGGTGGTCATGGACATCAGCTTTCGTCAGCTTCAAGCCTTCGTGCTGATCGCCGAACAGCGCAGCTTCAGTCGCGCTGCCGAGCAGATTCATCTTTCGCAACCGGCACTCAGCTACAGCCTGCGCAAGCTCGAAGAGGCGCTGGGGCTGTCGCTGTTCGCGCGCAACACCCGCAGCGTGGAACTGACTGAGGCCGGGGTGCGCTTTCTCGAGCAGGCCCGCCGCCTGCTGCGCGACATGCATAACGCGGTGCACGACGCCCATGAACAGTTGCATCTGCAGAGCGGTTCGCTGCGTATCGGCGTGCTGCCCTCTGTCGCCATCGAGCCGCTGCCACGGGTGTTGGTCGACTATCGCCAGCGCTATCCGGGGATCGAGATCAGCCTGCGCGATGGCCGCGCCGGGGAAATCCGTCAGTGGGTGAGCAACGCCGAAGTGGACTTCGCCATCACCTCGGTGGCGGACGAACCCGGTGTGCTGGATTTCCAGCCCCTCTACGACGACAGCCTGGTGCTGCTGGTGCGAGGCCTGGCCAGGCTGCGTGGCGAAAAGCTGGTGGTCGCGTTACGAGATCTCGACTATGTGGCGACTACCCGGGATACCAGCCTGCGCACCATGGCCGACCAGACCCTCGAGCACATGGGCCTGCTGCGCGAACCGGCGTGGGAGGTCGCCTACATGAGCAGTGCTGCAGCATTGGCGCGTGCGGGCCTGGGCTATGCGTTGTTACCCGCGAGCGTGGTGGATACCTTCAATAGCGACGGCAATCTATCCGTCCACCCGCTGCCGGCTGCACCAGCCCGTGGCATTGGCGTGCTGCAGCGCAAACCCTGCTACCTGAGCCCACCGGCCCAGGCTTTCGTCAGCCTGCTCAAGCAGCATGCTAGCAAGCCTGGCAGGTAACCCTCTATGCAGATGGGGCTACCCCCAGCAGGCGATTCACGCGACAATCACAGCCCTTGAAAGTCGATGTGCCAGGTACCTGACGTTTGAATACCGAGTTGCGCCGCCGTGCCTACCTGGATGCCATGCAAGTGGCCAGTTGGCTGCCGCGTGTCGAGTTACCTTTTGCGGCGCCATCGCGGCCTGAGTTACTGGTTTCTTTCGAACCAGAGCCCGAGGTAGTCGTGGCGCCCCAGGCGCCGACGCCAGCGCGACCGCCACTGCCCGTGGTGGTGGCTGCTGGTAATGAGGTAGTGCGCGAGCGGCCTCGCATCGAAGTTCCCAAGCCAGGTTCGGCAGGCAAGACCGATGAGCCTGAAACGGCCGCTGAGGTCAGTGCGGTGCCGCCGCGCGTACGCCCGACACCGCCCCCGCGGTTTTCCTTGCAGCTATTGCGTGCTGGCAGTTGCGCGCTGCTGGTCGAGCTGCCGACGGGCGAGCCGTTCCAGAGCCGCGATCCGGCCTATCTGTTGCTCAAGGATCTGCTGCGCGCCGCTGGCTTGCCGGACGCTCCGCTGATCATTGGCGAGCCGGTGCGCTGGCCACTACTGGTGCGCGGCAATATGGATCAGGGGCCGCAAGCGGCCCTGGATTTCGTGCAGAGTTTCATCGGCGCGCGGCTGGAAGAGCAGGAGCCCTGTGCCTGCCTGTGGCTGATCGGTCTGCCGGCGATTCGCTTTGCAGGCGACGCTGACGCCGAAGCCTACAACCGCGAGCTGCAGGTCGAGGAGCTGGGGATCGCTTGGGCTCTTCCAGGCCTGGAACTGTTGATGGATGAGCCACAGCGCAAGCGTGAGGTGTGGCAGGCCATGCAGCGAGTTCGCCGGCGCTGGTTGGAGGCATCGGCATGATCAATGACGCGATTTCCTTTCGCCGGGCGACCGAAGCGGATATCGATGCTGTGCTGAAGATCGAGTACGCCGCGTTCAGCCACCCTTGGACGCGCGGTATCTTTCTCGACAGTTTGAAGTCTTACGAAGTCTGGCTGATGTTCGAAGGTAGCCAGCAGGTGGGCCACGGTGTGATCAACGTGATCATCGATGAAGCCCATCTACTCAACATTACCGTCAAACCGGAAAGCCAGGGGCGCGGCCTGGGGTTGCGCTTGCTGGAGCAACTGATGGAGCGCGCCGCTCAGCTCAAGGCTGGGGAGTGCTTTCTCGAACTACGTTCGAGCAATCAGGTTGCTTATCGTCTGTACGAGCGATACGGCTTCAATGAAATTGGCAGGCGCCGGGATTACTACCCGGCACCGGGCGGTCGTGAAGATGCGCTGGTGATGGCCTGCACGCTGGTCGAATGATCTACCAGCGGCGTGTCTGAAGGCGCATCTCGCGCTCTTCATCGACGAGGCTCAGGTCGTACTCATCCAAAAATGTTGGCACCAGCTTGCCACTATCCGGGGCAGCGGCTCTACCGCTCTCGCTCCGAGGCTGTTTGGCGACTATGTCGCCACGCGGGCTTCCGGCTTCGCGCAAGCCCTTGGGCGAAAGCGCCTCTACCTCATCATGAAGAACGGGTGGTTCGCTCCGCTTCTCGATGACCCCCTGTGCGCTGTTTGCTGTTGTCTTGTCAGTCATGACGAACTCCCAATCTGTCGATGGCTACCGGAGTAGACGGCCGCACGGGCTGAAAGATTCAGCGTTTCGTGCGTCGGCCCTTGGCGGCAAGCGTCGAGGTGGATGGAAATCGCCTTGTCAAAAAGGGCTGTGCATCCGTATGGTGCGCATCGACCTTTTCCGGGAGCCGCTGGCATGAGCGACCTCAAGCACCTGTTCGACAACAATGAGCGCTGGGCTGAAACGATCACCCAGAATGACCCGGACTTCTTTCCCCGCCTGGCTCGACAGCAGACGCCGGAGTATTTGTGGATCGGCTGTTCGGACGCCCGCGTGCCAGCCAATGACATCGTCGGGCTGCTCCCCGGCGAGTTGTTCGTGCACCGTAATGTGGCAAACGTCGTGCTGCATACGGATCTGAATTGCCTCTCGGTGATCCAGTACGCGGTCGACGTGCTCAAGGTTCGGCATATCCTGGTCACCGGTCATTACGGTTGCGGCGGTGTGCGTGCGGCCATGCACGACACGCAATTCGGTTTGATCGATGGCTGGCTGCGCAACATCCGTGATCTCTACTACGAGCAGTACGAGCACCTGGCTGTTCTCACCGACGAAGAGGCGCGTGTCGACCGGCTTTGCGAGCTGAACGTGATGAAACAGGTGGGTAACGTCAGCCGTACCAGCATCATCCAGAACGCCTGGCACCGTGGTCAGCCGCTGTCGGTTCATGGCTGCATCTATGGCTTGAAAGATGGACGCTGGAAAGATCTCGACGTTACCGTCAGCGCTGCCGAACAACTGCCCGAGCAGTACCGCCTGCGCCCGCTGCAGCCATGAGTACGCCTGCTGCTTCGCGCAACCTGGCCATTGCCGGTGTTCTCGTGGCCGTGCTGTGCTGGGCCGGCAATGCGCTGGTGGCTCGGGCCTTCGCCGGTGAAATTCCGCCCTTTACCCTGGCGTTCTGGCGCTGGAGCCTGGCGCTGGTGCTCGTGCTGCCCTTCGTGGCACTGCCCTTGTGGCGCCACCGCGCCGCCTTGCGGCATGCCAGCTGGCGCTTGTTGATCATCGCCGCGTTTGGTATCGCCGGTTACAACACCTTCCTGTACAGCGCAGCGCAGACCACTGCGGCGATCAATATCACCTTGGTCAACACCTGCATCCCGTTGATGACCTTCATCTTCGCCGGGCTGCTGCTTGGCGAGTGGCCGGCGCGGCGTGCCTGGTGGGGCATGGCGCTGGCAGTGTTGGGGTTGTTGGTGCTGATCTGTCGGGGTGACTGGCAGATACTGGCCGGGCTGGCGTTCAACCGTGGCGATCTGATCATGCTGCTGGCGGTGCTCGACTGGGCGCTCTACACCGTGTTGCTGCGGCGCTGGCGCCATTACCTGGCGCCGATCCCACCGTTGGCGCTGCTCGGCATCTTCATGCTGCTGGGTGTGCCACTAATCTTGCCGCTGTACCTCTACGAACTCTCCACGGGCGCTCAAGTGCTGGCGACGCCTGCTAACTTGGCGGCCATCGCGTACACCGCGATATTCGCTTCGCTGCTGGCCTACTTGGGGTGGAACAACGGGGTGAAAGTGCTCGGTGCATCGACGGCCGCCATGGGCAATTACCTGATGCCGGTGTTCACTGCCATTCTCGGCTGGATCTTGCTGGGAGAGGCGTTGCTGCTGTTCCACTGGGCCGGTGGCGCGATGATCTTCGCTGGCCTGCTGCTGGCGACCTTGCCGAAGCGTTCGCAGCAAGCGGTGAGCTGAAGTGGATCGTCGCCCAGCCCACCCGATTGCTCAGCGATAAGCCGCCAGCACTTGGTCGATCTGCAGATCCAGGCTCTGCAGGCCGCCGCCGGAGAGGTACCACAGTGCCGGATCCAGGTAGACGATACGTTTGGCCTGGGCTGCTGGTGTACTGGCCAGTGGTGAGTGAGCCAGGGTGGCGACGTCCAGCGGTGTTGCGCCAATGGCGGCGCTGCGATCAATGATGAAGATCACTTGCGGATTGGCGGCGGCGATGGTCTCCACGGTCATCGGCTGCGGGCGCTGGCGGGGTGCATCCGCTGCCTGAGGGGGCGGAGCGGGCAGGGTGCGTTGGGCCTGCAGCAGCGAATAGATCACTGGCTGCTCGGTCGGCGAGAAACGGCCATCATTGTGGGTCAACACCAAGGTGCGCTTGTCTGACGAGGCGACGACTTGGCGCGCCTTGTCGGCTTTGCTGCGCAGTGTGGCGAGCGCCTGTTGCGCTTCGGTGGACTTGTCGAAGATCTGCCCGAGCAGCTCGACGTTGTGGGCCACACCCGCGAAGTAATCCCCCGCGGTGATGCCCATGTCCAGCGTCGGTGCCACCTGCTGCAGGGCGTCGCGGCTTTCGCCCTGACGCCCGGTGATCAGGATCAGTTGCGGCTGCAGGGCACGCACCGTGTTCACGTCCGGGGTCTTCATGCCGCCGGCATCGCGCAACTCACCGGCCTTGTCCGCCAGGTAGGGCGGCACATTGGCGGGAGTCGCCACCACGCGATCACCAACGCCGAGGGCGATCAGCGTGTCGTAGCTGCCGTAATCGTAGCTGACGACCCGCTGCGGGTCGCGAGCGACATCGACCTGCCCACCAGCTCGGGCGACGCTGACGGTATTGGCACGTTGCTGGGTGTCGTGGCTGCAGCCGGCAATGGCCATGGCCAGCAGTGTAAACAGAGTGACCTTCTTCACCTCAATGATGCTCCTTGGCGTGCTGGATCTCGGCTGATATGCCGAAATCTTCAGGGCGGGGAACATAGCACTCACGGCTGATCGAGAAGCTTTCTCAACGGGTAAAGATTGCAAACGTACGCGCTGAAAGCCTTTGACCGTGGTCTTTGTAAGGCTAATTTGCGGCGTCGGAAAACTTTGCACGATGTTCGCAGGTCTATGCCGTTGGCTGGCGTGCGTCTCGAACGCAGCGCCGTAACGGGCATAACGGCAAAACCTTGCTAGTGTTATGTCATCTGCGGAAGGATGGATCGTGAGTTAATGGATTACTCGCACGCCTCTCGAGCTTTCAAACTCAATACCGTCGCTGCGCTGGCGGCGTTTTTCGTGTCTCAGCGCAATGCCCGCTGGCACGCACTGATAGTGCTGGCGCTGGCGCTTTTTCTGAGTGGCTGCGCCCGCAACCAGGATAACCGCGCCTTCCTCAGCAACAGCTCGCCTGCTGCGCCCAGCGAACTGTTCCAGACGCATTCAGACCGCCTTGCCACCATCGGTATGCGCAACAACCTGAACAGCCTTTACCGCCTGATGGGCAAGCTCTACCAGCGTAATCCGCGGGAGTGGCGCAAGAGTGGTCTGGGTGATCGCGAGGCCACCCAGCGTGCGGTACAGCAGGCTATCGAGCAGGGCAGGCCGCCAGCCGCACTGGACGGTAGGCAGGACATCGTCGCCCTCAGCTACGCGCTGAGCCCGGAGTTTCAGGGGGACAGGGTCGGCGCTTTCATCTATGCCATCGGCAGCATGCTGGTCACCGCCCATGGCGGCAACACCCAGTTCTACATCACCGACACCATCGACGCGCAGTTCGTGCACAACGCTGCGCGCAATATCGAGAAGGCCACCTGGCTGCTGGCGACCCGGCGTGATGCCCAGGGCAATCCGTTGCTGTTGTCCAACGAGCTGTCCGAGCAGGGGCGCAACCTGAGCTTCGCCGTGGAGTTCGGCAAGATCGTCGCGCGCCTGGATTACCTCAGCGACGTACTCGACGAGCGCTACCGGCGTATCGGCGTGAATTACGCCCACAGCCTGATGTTCCTGAACTTCCTGCCAGTGCAGTAAGCACTCGCCTGCGTGGCGAGCGCTTAGGATCAGACCTTTCTGACGAACTCGGACTTGAGCTTCATCGCGCCGATACCGTCGATCTTGCAGTCGATATCGTGGTCGCCATCGACCAGGCGGATGCCCTTGACCTTGGTACCGACCTTGACCACCAACGACGAGCCCTTGACCTTGAGATCCTTAATCACGGTGATGGTGTCACCATCCTGCAGGACATTGCCGACCGAATCCTTGATCACCTTGGTGTCATCGGCCGCCTCGCCGGCATTGGCCGACCACTCGTGGGCGCATTCCGGGCAGACCAGTTGGGTGCCGTCTTCGTAGGTGTATTCGGAGTTGCAGGCGGGGCAGGGTGGCAGCGTGCTCACGGAGGATCCTTCTGAGACCAATGATAAAAAGGCCGCAGATTATATAGGGTTTTATCGCCAGCCGGTGGATCGGCGCTTCAGGCGTCCGGGAGCAGCGCCTCGGCTTCGATTTCGATCAGCCACTCGGGCTCCGAAAGGCCGCTGACCACGATCCAGGATGTTGCGGGAGGTCGCTCGGGGAAGAACTCGCGCAGTGCATCAACGATGCAGGCTTGCTCGTTGCGGGCTACAGCCGCGATATAGATGCGCAGCATCAATACGTTCGTCATGCTGCCGCCAGCGTGTTCAAGGATCTTGCGAACGTTGTCCAGGGTCGCATGGGTCTGACTGGCCAGGTCTTCGCCGACCAGGCGTTCCTGAGCATCCACCCCGATCTGTCCGGACAGGTGAATGCGCCGTCCGCCCTGGCTAATCACCGCCTGGCTGAAACCATATTGCAGGGTGTCGAATACCGAATCCGGGTTCAGTGTCTGCCTGTGCATCAATGCCTCCAAGGCTAGAAAAACGGCCAGGCAGTCTAGGGCAGACTTCACCATCGGATAATTCGAGAGTTGTTGCCAGTTGTACGATGCGGGTATGGATAACCCGAACTCATGCCGGGTTCGCCACCTCCAACCGTTAGCAGCCCTTTGATCCGGGATCGGGAGTTGCACCTGTTGATGATTCACCGGGCC
The DNA here is from genome assembly GCF_055556635.1 of Pseudomonas sp. PME37.24/006. Classification (NCBI taxonomy): domain Bacteria; kingdom Pseudomonadati; phylum Pseudomonadota; class Gammaproteobacteria; order Pseudomonadales; family Pseudomonadaceae; genus Pseudomonas; species Pseudomonas sp. PME37.24/006. The sequence continues at coordinate 1,087,353 of NZ_JBVHNL010000003.1, read as the reverse complement.
GCGAGCGGGCGGTTCGGCATAGCCAGTGGAGGCGCTATGTTTTTACCCAAGTTAGAGGGTGTCAGCCTGTTTCAGGTGATGAAGAAGACGGTAAGCGACTTCATCGAGGACGAGCTACCCACCTACGCGTCGGCCCTGGCCTTCCAGATGTTCTTTTCGCTGTTTCCCTTCCTGTTGTTCCTAGTCGCACTGATCAGCCTACTGGATATGCAACCGTTCTTCGATTGGCTGCGACAGCAGGCGGAGCTGGTGCTGCCGTTATCGACGGTAGAACTGGTCAACCCGGTCATCGATCAGTTGCAGACCCAGAAGGCTGGTCTGTTCTCGATCGGTATCGTGGTTGCGCTGTGGACAGCATCGTCAGCAGTGCGCTCGACCATGGATGCGATGAACAAGGCCTATGGCGTGAAAGAGGGGCGCAAGCCCTGGAAGCGTATTCCCCTGTCGCTGCTCTACACCATCGGTATTGCCGCCGCGCTGCTCACCGCTGCCGCACTGATGGTGCTCGGCCCGCAGGTGATGAGCTGGCTGGCGCAGCAGATTGGCATCGAGCAGATCGTCGTCACCCTTTGGAACTGGCTGCGCTGGCCGGTGGCGATTTCCCTGCTGATGATCGTCGTGGCGGTGGTGTACTTCGTGGCGCCGGATGTCGAGCAACGCTTTCGCTTCATCACGCCGGGCTCGGTGCTGGCGGTGGTGGTGTGGATCGCCGCGTCGGTGGGCTTCGCCTATTACGCGCAGAACTTCGCCAATTACAACGCCACCTACGGCAGTATCGGGGCGATCATCATCTTCCTGCTGTACCTGCATATCTCCTGTGCGGTGCTGTTGTTCGGCGCCGAACTGAATGCCGTGATCGAGCATTTCTCGAAAGAAGGCAAGAAGCCGGGCGACAAGGAAATCCTGCCGGAAAACGAGCCCACTACCTGACGGTGGGCTGTGCCGTCGGCCAGGTCAGTTGCCCGCTGTCGCTGAAACGGCGGGTACCGAACAGGCCGTCGGCGAGTTTGCCGCGTAGTTGATACGGCAGGCTTTGGCCAGGTTGATAGACACTGGCGCCCCAGGCCTGACGGAACACCGAGTAGGCGGAGATGGTGACCGGCACGCTGATCACGGTCTCGCCGAAACGCGGTACCTGGCCGCTCTGGTCACTGACGCCCCGGGCCAGGGGCTGATCATTGATATCCAGCTGCAGCGACACGCCATTGAAATCAATGGCGCTTTCGTTGGGGTTCTGAACCCGCAGTTTCACCGCAAAACGCACTTCCAGGCCTTCACCTGGCAGTGGCTCGAGGCCGACCAGGTCGATATGCAGCGGGTCGCGCGGCGCCCAACTGGCGCAGGCGGTGAGAGCCACGACTAGAAACAGGGTGGTCAGATGGCGCAGGGGTGCTACGAAGCGCATGGCGTTCTCCGAGGGTAATCGATCATGCAGTTGTGACCGCGCATGGCACCGTTCGACTCAGACCTTTGCCCGCTGCTTGGCGCCAAGCACCAGCGCGATTCCGCCCAGTACGGCCAGTGAACTCAAGCTCAAGCGCAGGCTCAGTGCTTCGCCGAGGAGCAGGCTGCCAGCCAGGGCGGTGATGATCGGCACGCTCAGTTGCACGGTGGCCGCCTGAATGGCCTTGAGCTCGCTGATGGCCGTGTACCAGATCGCATAACCGAGGCCGGACGCCAGGGCGCCGGAGGCCAGGGCATAGAGAGCGCCGGGCATGTCCCAGCTGGCGCTGTTGATCAGTACCAGGCTGAGCAGCACGGCGACGGGCACGCAACGCAGGAAGTTGCCTGTAGTGGCGGCGAGTGCATCGCTGGCACCGCGCCCCATTAGCGAGTAAGCGCCCCATGCCGCGCCCGCGAACAGCATCAGCAACGAGGGAACAAGTGCGGGTGCACTGGCGCCGGGTAGCAGCAGTACCAGCAGCCCGGCGAAGGCCAGCAGCAAACCGGCAAGGCTCACCGGGCTTGGTCGTTCACCCTGCCGCCAGCCCCACAGCAACATGCTGATCTGCACCGCGCCGAACAGCAGCAGGGCGCCTGTGCCGGCATCCAGGCTGACGTAAGCAAAGGAAAACGCCGCCGCATAGATGAACAGAGCGGCGGCGCCATACCAACTGCCTCCGACGGGAGCGCCGCTGTGGCGCAGGCGCAAGAGCAGCGTCAGCATCAATGCGCCGCTGAGCAGGCGCAGGCTGGTAAAGGTGGCGGGGTCGATCTGCGTGGTTTTCAAGGCCAGACGGCAGAGCAGAGAGTTGCCCGCGAAGGCGAGCATGGCAACGGCAGTGAGGAGCAGCGTGCGTGCTGACATGGGCCATCCTTTTGCGCAGGTTTGGCGGTGAGTCAAGCCGCTTGGGCGCGGCGGTAGCCTATTGCCGCTGTGTTGACTGGTGGCATGAATGTAAACACTGCCGACGTTGGTAGAGTATGCCCAGAACGTCTTGGAGCAGCACAGCCGCTTGCTAGGGTCAGGCGCTGCGTAGGGCCTTGCTGTACTGCAGCATGTCGATCATCGCTTCCACCATGGCATGAGCATGGGCGCCAAGGTCATAGGCCTCGGGGTTGAGCAACCAGTGTGCCTGGATGCCATCCATATAGGCGTGCAGACAGATGGCCGCACGCTGGCAGTCCAGATCGGCAGGCAGTTGGCCGCGGTTCACGGCATTGCGTAACGTCTTTGCAATGCGCTGATCGCAATCTTGGTTGAATGTTTGCATCTGTTGGCGCAGGTCGCCGAGTTCAGCGGTGTATTCGCATTTGTATTGCAGGATTTCTCCAACCCGGCGGCACTGGGCGTCGCTGTACATGCGCAGGAGTAGCTGCACCAACAGCTTGCGCATGCTGCCCAACGGATCGGGCTCGTCCTCGCTTTCGCAGGCGCGGGCCAGCTCTTCCTGGGGCAGCATGAGGCGATCGAGCATGGCCTGGAATACGTCGACCTTGTTCTGGAAGTGCCAGTAGATGGCGCCGCGTGTCACACCGGCCGAGGTCGCGATATCGGCCAGCGAAGTGCTGGATACGCCTTTGGCATAGAACACCCGCTCGGCCGCATCAAGAATGTGCGTACGGGTTTCTTCGGCTTCCTCTTTGGTGCGTCTCGCCATTTGGGCAGTTTCCACGGTCGAAAAAGTGGATGAAAACCCTGGTGCAGGGTCTCAGGCGTCCACAGTGTTACATAAAAGATGCGTTTACAAACATTCTCGGATGTAAGTATATTTGCCGTCTATTCCTACTATCCACCTCGGCTATCTGCCTAGGTACCGCCCGTACGGCTCGAATCAATATGACAATGAGGTTCTTTCAGATGCAGAAGAAGCCAGCCTTCGCCGCTATGGTTTCCGCTATCGCTCTGGCCACGCTGACGCTCGCTGGTTGCAGCGACGATGCCGCGCCGCCGCCCCGCCAAGCGCCTACTGTGGGCATTGTCACGCTGCAGGCCGAACCCTACACCCTGACCACCGAATTGCCGGGCCGCACCGCTGCGTACCGAATTGCCGAGGTGCGCCCGCAGGTCGATGGCATCATCCAGAAGCGCCTGTTCAAGGAAGGCTCGGAAGTCAAAGCTGGCCAGCAGCTGTATCAGATCGATGCGTCGGTCTATGAGGCTGCTGCCAAGAGCGCTCAGGCCACCCTGGCATCCGCCAAGTCGCTGGCCGAGCGTTACAAGGATCTGGTCGCTGATCAGGCCGTGAGCCGCCAAGCCTATGACGAAGCCCAGGCCGCGCGCCTGCAGGCCGAGGCGTCACTGGAGCAGGCCCGCATCAATGTGCGTTACACCAAGGTGCTGGCGCCAATCGCCGGTCAGGTTGGTCGCTCTGTGGTGACCGAAGGTGCTTTGGTCAGCAACGGCCAGACCAACGCCATGGCGACCATCCAGCAGCTCGATCCGATCTACGTCGATGTGACCCAGCCAAGCAAGGATCTGCTGCGCCTGCGCCGCGACCTGGAAAGTGGCCAGCTGCAAAAGGTCGGTGAAAATGCCGCCAAGGTTCAACTGCGCTTGGAAGACGGCAGCACCTACGAGCATGAAGGCACCCTGGAATTCTCCGAAGTGTCAGTCGACGAGGGCACTGGTTCGGTCACCTTGCGCGCCGTGTTCCCCAACCCGGATCACAATCTGCTGCCCGGCATGTTCGTGCATGCGCGGCTGGCCGCCGGGGTCAATCAACAAGCCATCCTCGCCCCGCAGCAAGGTGTAACGCGCAATCCCAAGGGTGATCCGACCGCACTGGTGGTCAATGCGGAAAACAAGGTCGAGCTGCGTCAACTCAAGGCCGAGCGTACCGCAGGCAATCGCTGGGTCGTTCGTGAAGGCCTGAACGCCGGTGACAAGCTGATCACCGAAGGTCTGCAGTTCGTGCAGCCAGGTGCCGAGGTGAAGACCACCGAAGCGAAGAATGTCGCTGAACCGCAGCAGGCGTCGGCTTCCGACCAGGCTGACAACCGCTAAGGAGCGATTACACGATGTCGAATTTCTTCATCGACAGGCCGATTTTTGCCTGGGTGATCGCGCTGGTGATCATGCTGGCGGGCGGTCTGTCCATTCTCAAATTGCCGGTCAACCAGTACCCGAGTATTGCGGCCCCGGCCGTGAGCATCCAGGTCAACTACCCGGGTGCTTCTGCACAAACCGTGCAGGACACCGTGGTGCAGGTGATCGAGCAGCAAATGAACGGTATCGACGGGCTGCGTTACATCAGTTCGGCGAGCAACTCCGACGGCAGCATGGAGATCATCGTTACCTTCAACCAGGGCACCAACCCGGATATCGCCCAGGTTCAGGTACAGAACAAGTTGCAGCTGGCAACGCCATTGCTGCCCCAGGAAGTGCAACAGCAGGGTCTGCGCGTCACCAAGTCGGTACGTAACTTCCTGCTGGTAATCGGTGTAGTGTCCACCGATGGCAGCATGACCAATCAGGATCTGTCCAACTACATCGTCGCCAACATGCAGGATCCGATCTCCCGTACCTCGGGTGTCGGTGACTTTCAGGTGTTCGGTGCCCAGTACGCCATGCGTATCTGGTTGGATCCCGCCAAGCTCAACAACTTTCAACTGACCCCGGTCGACGTACGTACCGCCGTGCAGGCGCAGAACGTGCAGATATCCTCCGGTCAGTTCGGTGGACTACCGGCCAGCCCTGGTCAGCAACTCAATGCCACCATCATCGGCAAGACCCGTCTGCAAACGCCCGAGCAGTTCCGCGATATTCTGCTCAAGGTCAACCGTGACGGTTCCCAGGTGCGGCTTGGCGATGTGGCCAAGGTCGAGTTGGGCGGTGAGAACTACAACATCCGTGCGCAGTTCAATGGCAACGCGGCATCCGGCCTGGCGATCAAGCTGGCTTCCGGCGCCAACGCGCTGGATACCGCCAATGCGATCCGCGCCACGATCGATGAGCTGAAACCCTTCTTCCCGGCAGGCATGGAGGTGGTCATGCCATACGACTCTACTCCAGTGGTGAAAGAGTCGATTCACGGCGTGATCATGACCCTGATCGAAGCGTTCGTGCTGGTCTTCCTGGTCATGTATCTGTTCCTGCAGAACTTCCGTGCCACGCTGATTCCGACCCTCGCCGTACCGGTGGTTCTGCTGGGTACCTTCGGCGTACTCGCGGTATTCGGCTACAGCATCAACACTCTGACCATGTTCGCCATGATTCTGGCCATTGGCCTGCTGGTGGACGATGCCATCGTGGTGGTGGAAAACGTCGAGCGGGTGATGCGCGAAGAGGGGCTCTCGCCGCTCGAGGCAACGCGTAAATCCATGGGCCAGATTCAGGGCGCACTGGTGGGCATCGGCGTGGTGCTGTCGGCGGTATTGCTGCCGATGGCCTTCTTCGGCGGCTCGGTGGGGGTTATCTACCGGCAATTCTCCATCACCATCGTTTCGGCCATGGTGCTCTCGGTAATTCTTGCACTGATCTTCACCCCGGCGCTGTGCGCCACCATGCTCAAACCCATCGCCAAGGGCGATCATCACGAGAAGCGCGGTTTCTTCGGCTGGTTCAACCGCACCTTCGAGCGCAGTGTTAACAGCTACGAGCGTGGTGTGCGCAGTGTGGTCAAGCGCAAGGCACCGTTCCTGATCATCTACGCGGTGATCGTCGGGGCGATGATCTGGCTGTTCACCCTGATCCCGTCGGCATTTCTGCCCGAGGAAGATCAGGGCGTTCTGTTCGCCCAGGTACAAACCCCGTCCGGCTCCAGCGCCGAGCGTACCCAGGCCGTCGTCGACGACATGCGCAAGTACTTGCTCGAGGATGAGAAGGATGTGGTCAACTCGGTATTCACCGTGACCGGTTTCAACTTCGCCGGCCGTGGGCAGAGTTCGGGTATGGCGTTCATCATGCTCAAGCCATGGTCCGAGCGTACCGCCGCAGGCACCAGCGTATTCGACCTCGCGCAGCGTGCTCAGGGCCGATTCTTCGGTGGTGAGTTCCGCGATGCCATGGTCTTCGCCTTCGCCCCGCCAGCGGTAATGGAGCTGGGTAACGCTACCGGTTTCAACCTGTTCCTGCAGGATCGTGCCGGCGTCGGTCAGGCGACCCTGAACGAAGCGCGCGACAAGTTCCTGCAACTGGCCAACCAGAGCTCGGTGCTCAGCGCCGTGCGGGCCAACGGCCTGCTCGACGAACCGCAGTACAAGCTGCTGATCGACGACGAGAAGGTGCGCACTCTGGGCGTGTCGTTGTCAGACGTGAACAGCACCCTGCAGATTGGCTGGGGTGGCAGTTACGTCAATGACTTCATCGATCACGGTCGCGTCAAGAAGGTGTATCTGCAGGGCGAGAGTTCTTCGCGGATGAACCCCGAGGACCTGGATAAATGGCACGTGCGTAATGACCAGGGCCAGATGGTGCCGTTCAGCGCCTTCGCTTCTGGCGAGTGGACCTATGGTTCGCCCAAACTGTCGCGCTATAACGGGGTGAGCGGTATCGAGATTCTCGGTACGCCAGCACCAGGACACAGCTCGGGTGAGGCCATGGCCGAGGTCGAGCGGATTGCTGCCGAGTTGCCGCAGGGTGTCGGTTTCGCCTGGACGGGACAGTCGTACGAGGAGCGCCTGGCGGGCTCGCAAACGCTGGCACTCTATGCACTGTCGTTGCTGGTCGTGTTCCTGGCTCTGGCAGCCCTGTACGAAAGCTGGTCAATTCCGTTCTCGGTGATATTGGTGGTTCCGCTGGGCATCATCGGTGCGCTGCTGTTCACCTTGGGGCGCGGGCTGTCGAACGACGTCTTCTTCCAGGTGGGGTTGATCACGACCATCGGTTTGTCAGCGCGTAACGCGATTCTCATCGTCGAGTTCGCCAAGTCCTTGCACGAACAGGGTATGAGCCATCTTGAAGCTGCAGTGGAGGCGTGCCGCATGCGTCTGCGCCCGATCATCATGACTTCCCTGGCGTTCATCCTCGGTGTGGTTCCGCTGGCGATTTCCAGCGGTGCCGGTGCCGGTAGCAAGCACGCCATCGGTACGGGCGTGATCGGCGGCATGCTGACTGCGGCGGTTCTGGCGATCTTCTGGATTCCGCTGTTCTATGTGGTGGTCAGCTCCATGTTCAAGGACAAGAGCGTCAAAGAAACCAACGAGAAGGAGGCCGGCCTGTGAGGCAGTCCCTGTTGTCTCTGGCAGTCGCGAGCATCGTGCTCAGCGGCTGCAGCATGATCCCCGACTACCAGCGCCCCGGGGCGCCAGTCGAAGGTGCCTGGCCTCAGGGCCAGGCTTACGAGGGCAGCACCGTGCAGGGCTCGGTCGCCGCGGCCGATCTCGGCTGGCGCGAGTTCCTGCGTGACCCGGCGCTGCAGCGTCTGGTGGAAGCCTCTTTGAACAACAACCGCGATCTACGTGTCGCCGCGTTGAACGTTGAGGCGTATCGCGCGCAGTACCGCATCCAGCGCTCCGAGCTGTTCCCCAACATCTCGGCAGACGGCAGCGGTACCCGTCAACGTACGCCGGCCGATCTATCGCAGACCGGTCGCTCCACCGTTGGCGGCCAGTACAGTGCGACCGTTGGTGTGAATGCCTGGGAAGTCGACTTCTTCGGTCGCCTGCGCAGCCTCAACGAACAGACCCTGCAGCAATACTTCGCCACTGAAGAAGCGCAGCGCAGCACGCAGATCAGCCTGATCGCCAGTGTGGCCAACGCCTACCTGACCCTGCAGGCCGACGAGGCGCTGCTGAAACTGACGCGTGACACCCTGGGAACCTTCCAGCGCAGCCTGGAATTGACCCAGCGCAGCTTCGACGTCGGCGTGACCGATGCACTGGCCCTGAGCCAGTCGCGCACCTCGGTGCAGACCGCCCAGGCCAACCTGGCGCAGTACACCCGCCTGGTCGCCCAGGATCGCAACGCTCTGGGCGTGTTGCTGGGTGGCCCGGTACCGGCCGATCTGCCTAAGGGGGAAGGCCTGGACAAGCAACTGCTGGCCGATGTGCCGGCGGGTCTGCCGTCCGATCTGCTGCAGCGTCGTCCCGATGTGCTGCAGGCCGAGCGTGAACTGCTCGCTGCCAATGCCAGCATTGGCGCCGCGCGTGCCGCTTTCTTCCCGAGCATCAGCCTGACCGCCAACGCCGGCACCGCCAGCAGCCAGCTGTCGGGGCTGTTCGATGGCGGTTCGGGTACCTGGTTGTTCCAGCCACAGATCAACCTGCCGATCTTCACGGCCGGGCGTCTGCGCGCCAACCTCGACTATGCCGAGATCCAGAAGAACATCCAGGTGGCGAGCTACGAGAAAGCGATCCAGACCGCCTTCCAGGAAGTTTCCGACGGCCTGGCCGCTCGTGGCACCTTTGAGGAGCAACTGCAGGCTCAGCGCAGCCTGGTAGAAACCTCCGAGAACTACTACGACCTCGCCGATCGCCGCTTCCGTACCGGGGTGGACAGCTACCTGACTCTGCTCGACGCCCAGCGCCAGCTGTTCAGCGCGCAGCAAGAGCTGATCGGTGTGCGTCTGTCGCAGCTCACCAGCGAGGTCAACCTGTACAAGGCACTCGGTGGTGGCTGGAACGAACGTACCCAGGCAGCACCTGCGCCAGTCGCTGCACCGCAATCCTGATTCACTGCGGCCAGGCCAAAAAAAGCCCCGGAATTCCGGGGCTTTTTCATATCCGCGATTCGCCGGTTACGGCGTCTGCACACGGGGCGAACGGTTCATCTTGTGGCGGATCAGTTGGATCACGCCCGGCAGGATCGAGACCACGATGATGCCGATGATCAAGTAATGCAGATTGCTCTGCACCGCCGGCAGGTTGCCGAAGAAGTAGCCGCCGTAGGTAAACAGGGTCACCCAGAGAATCGCGCCGACCACATTGTAGGCGGCGAAGTGGGCGTAGTTCATGCGGCCCATGCCGGCGACGAAGGGCGCGAAGGTACGCACGATGGGCACGAAGCGCGCGAGGATGATGGTCTTGCCGCCGTGCCGTGCGTAGAAGTTCTGGGTGACTTCCAGGTGGCTGCGGCGAAAGATTTTCGAGTCTGGGTTGCTGAACAGCTTTTGGCCCATGAAGCGGCCGATGGTGTAGTTCAGTGCGTCGCCGAGGATCGCTGCGGTGATCAGCAACAGCACCAGCAGGTGCACGTTCATGGTGCCGTGTACGGCGATGGCGCCGGCCACGAACAGCAGCGAGTCGCCTGGCAGGAAGGGGGTGACCACCAGGCCGGTTTCGCAAAAAATGATCAGGAACAGGATCGCGTAGATCCAGGTGCCGTATTGGGCGGTCAGGGCCGCCAGGTGTTGGTCGATATGCAGGATGAAATCGATAACCAGGTGAATGAATTCCATCGAGGGCTCCAACGATATGCGCGGCCCGGCGCGTTCAGGGGCGGGCTGCTTGGGGGCGGCATTATGCTCGCGTCAGCGTGCAAAGGCGCGTGCTACACGGGTTCAGGCAGTCGTTTGAGCCGTGCTTAGCACAAGCGTTCCGTCGAACAGGGGCGCGGCGACGAAAGACTAGGAAGTAGGGAGGGGGCGCAGCAATCAGCGGCGCAGGGGCGCGGTAATGTGCAACTCGGTGTTTTGTGCTTCTTTGGCCGGTACGGCGAGTGATTCGCTGCCCGTTGCATCCTGCAAGGCACGCTGTTTGGCATTGGCCGCCATCTTCTCGGACCAGGCGAACTGCAAGTCGCGGTACTGAGGTGCCACAGCCGCGCTGTTCAGGCGTGCCTGATCCTGCCAAAACGCAGCGTCGCCCCGCCACCAGGGATCTTCACCCACAGCAGGTGCTTCGACAGTGATCGGCGTCGTGCGCGCAGCAATGTTTGGCACTGCGATGGCTTGCGGCGCCGCCGGCTGTGGCTCAGGGCGCAGCATGGCGAACAGAAGCGCCCCTCCATAGGCCAACACAGCGCCTACGGCTACAGCCACGGCACCCAGCATCAGCTCGTTGCGCGGGCTGTAAGCTTTACTAAAGTGAGCTTTCATCATCCATCTCTAGAAGAGAAAAGGCCGACACGTGCGCATGGCCGAAACGTCCGTGAATAATAGCCACTTCCGCGCAGCTAATAAGCTTTTTTGCGTATCTGCATGCTGCGCTAGAGCGGTTACTTGGCCTTGATGATGCGCTGGATAGTACCGGTGTCTTTATTCAGCAACACGTAGTCGGTACCGATCTTCACCCAGTGCTCCTGTTCCTTGTCTTCCGGCTCGGGCAGGTCGTGCTTTTTCAGATCCTTGATGGCGTAATCGTCACGCCAGTATTTGTGTGGCGCGGGGGTGCCTTCCTTGAGATCACCAATGTGCATTGGATCCTTGGCTTGCGGGTCTTCCTGATCAGGTTGCTGCTTGAGCACCTGCTCCTGATAGACCTCACGGGCCGGTTCCTGCTCTGCCGGATCGGCCGCGTGGGCAAGGCCGGCGACCATCAAAGTGCCAAGCAAAACGCTGAGGGTAGGCGTGGTTTTCATCGGTGACTCTCCTTAATCCGTGTCCATGATTATGGACAGGAGGAGGTTGCAGAAAACTCAACCTAAATTTTCAGGTGCAGTCTGCGGCCGAATATTTCGGACGTGCGGTGTTACATACGGCAAGAGGGAGATCATACAACCGCCGAACGGTGCTGTTTCTCCATGAACCTTCGCTGCGCTAGTGCGCCTATTGTTGACGTTCAGCTATTCGAGTCAATCATGCCTGTTTCCGTGTTTCTCGCCCTGGTCTTCGGTTGCGTCGGTGCTGTGCTGGTGGGCATTGGCATGTCCCGTCGCCGCGCCAGCCAGGATTGGCTACAGGTTCAGGGGCGAATCATCGCCAGCGAGTTGGGGCTCAGCACTTCGAGCCGCTATCCGCGTTTCGAATGGCGCGACGAACACGGCAAGCTGCACATGCACGAGAGCAGCATGAGCAGCTGGCGCCACTATCGAAAAGGCGATGCGGTACCGGTTCGCTACGACCCTGCTTTTCCCAAGCGTGCGGTGATCGACACCCCGGTGCAGCGCGGCGCTTCGTTCTTTTGGCTGGGCGTGCTGCTGTTGAGCATCGCCGGTCTGTTCCTGCTCGTCGAGCTGGTGCTGCAGTAACCACTCCCTCCGGCCGATCCCCTCGGCCTGCGACGATTCAGCACATACGTCCAATCGATAAGCCGACCCCGGCGGCATAGTGGCTGCACGGTCGTCGTGCGCCTGAGCGCCCGTCACTTGTCACGTCGCTGGCCCTTGCATGGCCATGCGTTTCGTCGATTTCGCTACGGGAGATGCCCTTGAAGCCGTTGCTCCGCGCGTCGTCATCCGCCTTCGAGCGTCTCAGTGCGTGGCTTGGCTGCGTGTATCTGGCAGGAGGCCGGTGATCATGACTGCCGTTCAACCCAGCGACGTGGTGACCTTGGTCATCCAGCACAAGGTGCGCCCCGGTCATGTGCCGGCCTATGAGGCCTGGCTCAAGCGTGCCCTGACGGCCGCCGAGCAGCAGAGTGGTCACCTGGGCGTGAACGTGATCCGTTCGGACGGCCAGAGCGACACCTTCACCACCGTCCTGCGTTTTGCCGAAAGCTGGCAGCTGGATGAGTGGATCGCCTCCGACCGCCGGCGCCTGCTGATCGACGAGGTATTGCCACTGCTCGAAGGCGGCGACCAGACCCAGGTCAGCCGCGATCATGAATTCTGGTTCACCCCCGAACACGCCCAGGCGCCGCAGCCACCGAAGTGGAAGCAGGCGGTACTGACCTATCTGGTCATCTGCCCGCTGACCATGCTCATCCCGCAATTGTGGCTGCCGTTGTTCCAGCAGTACCCGGCCCTGGGTGGAGTGGTAGCGAGCAACCTGCTGATCACCCTGTGCATCGTCGTGCCGGTGGTGTTCTGGATTATGCCGGTGGTCACCCGCTGCTGCGCGGGTTGGCTGAGCGCCCGTTGATTTCCCCATCCATTGCGATACCCGAGAGGACACGCCCATGAGCACTTTCACGACCCGCGACGGCACCGAGATCTATTTCAAGGATTGGGGCAGCGGCAAGCCCGTGCTGTTCAGTCATGGCTGGCCGCTGGACGCGGACATGTGGGAATACCAGATGGAGTACCTGAGCAACCGCGGCTATCGCACCATCGCCTTCGACCGCCGTGGTTTCGGGCGCTCCAGCCAGCCGTGGACAGGCTACGACTACGACACCTTCGCCGACGACATCCATGAACTGATCGAGCACCTTGACCTGCGTGAGGTGACTCTGGTCGGTTTCTCCATGGGCGGCGGCGACGTCAGCCGTTACATCGGTCGCCACGGTACGTCGCGGGTCGCCAAGCTGGCGCTGCTCGGTGCGGTCACGCCGATCTTCGGCAAGGCAGCGGATTTTTCCGAGGGTGTCGATGAGTCGGTATTCGCCGGCATCAAGGCCGGTCTGCTCAAGGATCGCGCGCAGTTCATCGCTGATTTCGCCACGCCTTTCTATGGCATCGACAAGGGCCAGCAGGTCTCTGATGGCGTGCTCAGCCAGACCCTCAATATCGCCCTGCTGGCATCGCTCAAGGGCACCGTGGATTGCGTCACCGCATTCTCGCAAACCGACTTCCGTGCCGACCTGGCCAAGGTCGATGTGCCGACCCTGGTGATTCACGGCGACGCCGACGCCATCGTGCCGTTCGAGACCACCGGCCGGCTTGCCGCGCAGATGATCGAGGGCTCCGAGCTGAAGGTGTACGAGGGCGCGCCCCACGGTTTCGCCGTGACCCACCAGCAACGCCTCAACGAAGACCTACTGGCCTTCGTGTCCCGCTGATCACCCGGAGCGCCCAGCCATGACTTCAGATCCCAAAGATCCCAAGCGCCGCCAGGTCGTCGCTGCCGGCAGCCTGCTTGGCGCCGCTGGCGCGCTCTGGTCTGCCTTACCTTTCGCCGGTCGCGCCGGCTACGCATTCGGAGCGAACATGAACGACGCTGACCTGATCCTGCTCAACGGTAAATTCCACACCGTCGACCCCGAGCGGCCGCACGCCACCGCAGTCGCCATCAAGAACGGCCGCTTCATCGCCGTGGGTAGCGACGCCGAAGCCATGGCTACCAAGGGCGCAGGCAGCAAGGTCATCGACCTGAACAAGCGCACCGCGATTCCCGGCCTCAACGACTCGCACCTGCACCTGATTCGTGGTGGCCTGAACTACAACCTGGAGCTGCGCTGGGAGGGCGTGCCGTCCCTGGCCGATGCCCTGCGCATGCTCAAGAACCAGGCGGATCGCACCCCCACGCCGCAGTGGGTACGCGTGGTTGGCGGCTGGAACGAATTCCAGTTCGCTGAAAAGCGCATGCCGACCCTGGCCGAGATCAACCAGGCGGCGCCGGACACCCCGGTGTTCCTGCTGCACCTCTACGACCGTGCCTTGCTCAACCGCGCCGCACTGCGTGTGGTCGGCTACACCAAGGACACGCCGAATCCGCCCGGTGGCGAGATCCAGCGTGACAGTAACGGCGACCCGACCGGCATGCTGATCGCCCGCCCCAACGCCATGATCCTCTACTCGACGCTGTCGAAAGGGCCAGCGCTGCCACTGGAATACCAGGTCAACTCGACGCGCCAGTTCATGCGCGAACTCAACCGCCTGGGCCTGACCAGCGCCATCGATGCCGGCGGCGGTTACCAGAACTACCCGGACGACTACCAGGTGATTCAGCAACTGGCCGACTCCGACCAGCTCACCGTGCGCATCGCCTACAACCTGTTTACCCAAAAGCCCAAGGAAGAACTGGCCGACTTCCAGAAATGGACGAAGACCGTTACCTACGGCCAGGGCACCGACTACTTCCGCCACAACGGCGCGGGCGAGATGCTGGCGTTCTCCGCTGCCGACTTCGAAGATTTCCTCGAGCCGCGCCCGGATCTTCCGGCCGGCATGGAGGCCGATCTCGAACCGGTGGTGCGCCACCTGGTCGAGCACCGCTGGCCGTTCCGCCTGCACGCCACCTATGACGAATCCATCTCGCGCATGCTCGACGTGTTCGAGAAGGTCAACCGCGACATTCCGTTCAACGGCCTGCCGTGGTTCTTCGACCACGCGGAAACCATCACCCCGCGCAACATCGAACGGGTTCGGGCGCTGGGTGGCGGCATCGCCATCCAGCACCGCATGGCCTTCCAGGGTGAGTACTTCGTCGACCGCTACGGCGCCAAGGCCGCCGAAGCCACGCCGCCGATCAAACGCATGCTCGCCGAAGGCGTGCCGGTCGGTGCCGGTACCGACGCCACCCGCGTGGCCAGCTACAACCCCTGGACTTCGCTGTATTGGCTGGTCAGCGGCAAGACCGTGGGCGGCACCGCGCTGTATCCCGAAGGCTTGTCTCGCGCCGTTGCGCTGCAACTGTTCACCCAGGGCAGCGCCTGGTTCTCCAGCGAGCAGGGCAAGAAAGGCCAGATCAAGGTCGGGCAACTAGCCGACGTGGCGGTGCTCTCGGCGGATTACTTCAGCGTGACCGAAGAAGCCATCAAGCACCTCGAGTCGGTACTCACCGTGGTTGGCGGCAAGGTCGTCTACGGTGCGGGTGAGTTCGACACGCTCGGCAACCCGCCGCTGCCGGTACTGCCGGAATGGTCGCCGGTGGCCAAGGTACCTGGGCACTGGAAGCCGTCGGCCCCTCTGCAGGCTGCCGTGCACCAGTGCATCGGCTCCTGCGCGGTACATGCCCACAGCCATGAGCGGGCGCGGCAGAGCAAGGTGCCGATCAGCGACTACGCCGGCTTCTGGGGCGCCTTTGGGTGTTCGTGTTTTGCGTTCTGACGCCTTCCACCTGATCGCACTGTGATCGGCAGGTAGTGGTGCGCGCCGCAGGGTGGATCGGGGCGCGTAGCCGACGCTTTTTTCATCCACCACACGCTCGCGGCTCCGGTGGATGGGTGAGGCGTCATCCACCCTACTGGGTTTGTAGGAGCGGGCTTGCCCGCGAAAGCGCTGGTGGGTT
>NZ_JBVHNL010000003.1:603844-1071885 GCF_055556635.1 Pseudomonas sp. PME37.24/006 | reverse complement strand
TCCGGTGGATGGGTGAGGCGTCATCCACCCTACTGGGTTTGTAGGAGCGGGCTTGCCCGCGAAAGCGCTGGTGGGTTTCACGCAGGTGTTGCGGCTGAAATCGCTTCGCCGGCAAGCCGGCTCCTACGGGGGCAGACGTCTGCACCGCAGGCACGCGCATTTTTTCAACGAACACCGATCGTCATTGTGCGGTTTACGAGAGTAGCCATGGAAAGCGTCATCAAACAGAACCCCGCCAGCCCTTGGAGCCCGTTGCGCAGTAGCGTGTTTCGCTGGTTGTGGCTGGCCAGCATCGCCTCGAACATCGGCACCTGGATGCATGAGGTGGGTGCTGGCTGGCTGATGACCTCGCTGTCGGCCAGCCCGCTGGCGGTGGCCATGGTGCAGGTGGCGGCGGCCTTGCCGATGTTCTTTCTGGCGCTGCCCGCTGGTGCCCTGGCGGACATCGTCGACAAGCGTCGCTACCTGCTCACCGTGCAGTTGTGGATGGCCAGCGTGGCGGTGCTGCTTGCCAGCCTGACCTTGCTTGGCTGGATGAACGTGCCGCTGCTGCTCCTGCTGACCCTGGCGATGGGCATCGGCACCGCGCTGATGATGCCGGCCTGGTCGGCACTGACTCCGGAGCTGGTCGGCAAGGATGAACTGCCCGCCGCGGTGGCGCTGTCCAGCCTGGGCATGAACGTGGCGCGGGCCATCGGGCCGGCCATCGCCGGAATTCTGGTCAGCCTCAGCGGGCCCTGGCTGACCTTCGCCCTCAACGCCGTGTCGTTCTTTGCGGTAATCGCCGCGCTGTACGCCTGGAAGCGCACGCCCACGGTGAGCATCCTGCCGGCCGAGCGGCTGTTCGGTGCGGTGCGCCTTGGCGTGCGTTATGCGCGCAGTGCCAAGCCGCTGCAGGCCGTGCTGGTACGCACCCTGGCGTTCTTTGTCGGCGCCAGTGCCGGTATGTCGTTGCTGCCTCTGCTGGTGCGCCGCGAGCTGCAGGGCACGGCGGCGGATTTCGGCATCCTGCTCGGCTGCGTGGGCGCTGGTGCCATCGCCGGGGCGATGTTCCTGCCCAAGCTGCGTGAGCGGCTGCGTAGCGACCTGATCGTCGCCGGTGCCAGCGTCGCCTACGCCGCCGTGCTATTCGCGCTGGCCTTCATCCGCGATTTCACGCTGCTGATTCCGGTGATGCTAGTCAGCGGCGCTGCCTGGATTTGCGTGCTGTCGAACCTGCAGGTGGCCGCACAGACCTCGGTGCCCAGCTGGGTACGGGCTCGGGCGCTGGCGGTATATATCCTGGTGTTCTTCGGCTGCAGTGCCCTGGGCGGCATCGTCTGGGGTTCGCTGGCCAGCGAGTTCTCGCTGACCGTTGCCCTGGCTGGCGGCGGCACGATGCTGCTGCTCGGTGTGCTGCTGTCCTGGCGTTTCGAGTTGCCGGTCACCGCCGCCGAAGACCTGGCGCCTTCCGTGCACTGGCCCGCGCCGGTACTCAGCGCCGACATGGACCGCGAGCGCGGCCCGGTGATGGTCACCCTGGAGTACGACATCCCCGCCGAGCACGCCGCCGCGTTCAGCGAAGCCATGCTCGCCGTGCGTGCCATGCGCCGGCGCAACGGCGCGCTGTCCTGGGGCCTGCTGCAGGACAGCGAGAACCCGCAGCTCTGGCAGGAATTCTTCTTCGATGCGTCCTGGCTCGAGCACCTGCGCCACCACGGCCGCGTCACCGTCGCCGAGCAGCGCATCGAAGCCAACGCCCGGCAGTACCAGCGCGACGGCGTCGCCGTGCGCATTCGCCACCTGCTTGGCGTACCCATACCGCGCGCCCCGCAAACCCCTTTATCAAACACCCCTAACGCAACAGGAGTATCACCATGACCGTTCCCTACAAGCGCCTCAACAAAGATGACGCCGTCGTTCTGCTGGTCGACCACCAGGCTGGCCTGATCTCCCTGGTTCAGGACTTCAGCCCCAGCGACTTCAAGAACAACGTGCTGGCCCTGGCCAACTGCGCCAAGTTCTTCAACCTGCCGACCATTCTCACCACCAGCTTCGAGCAAGGCCCCAACGGCCCGCTGGTTCCCGAGCTGAAAGAACTGTTCCCGGACGCGCCGTACATCGCCCGCCCTGGCCAGATCAATGCCTGGGACAACGAAGATTTCGTCAAGGCAGTCAAGGCCACCGGCAAGAAGCAGATCATCATTGCCGGCGTGGTGACCGACGTCTGCGTGGCGTTCCCGACCCTCTCGGCCATTGCCGAAGGCTTCGACGTGTTCGTGGTCACCGATGCATCCGGCACCTTCGACAAGACCGTGCAGCAAGCTGCCTGGAACCGCATGAGCGCTTCCGGTGCACAACTGCTGAACTGGTTCTCCGTGGCCTGTGAGCTGCATCGCGACTGGCGCAACGATATCGAAGGCCTGGGCGCGCTGCTGTCCAACCACATCCCCAACTACCGCAACCTGATGACCAGCTATTTCACGCTGACCGCCAACAAGTGATGACATCCGGCCGCGGTGCTCGAGCACTGCGGTCGGCTTCTGGAGCACCTCTTTGAACCGTACCGATCTTCGCAAAGTCGACTTGCACCTGCTGGTCGTGTTCGAAAGCCTGATGCACGAGCGTAACCTCACGCGTACGGCGGAGAAGCTGTACCTCGGCCAGCCGGCGATCAGCGCGTCGCTGACCCGTCTGCGCGACTATTTCAACGACCCGCTGCTGGTTCGCAACGGCCGCGAGATGGAGCCCACGCCCCGTGCCCTGGAAATCTTCCGGCGCCTGCCAACGGCGCTGGATGGCATTTCCCAGGCGATCAGCGAAGTGAGGGACTTCGACCCGAGCAGCAGCACCGCAGTGTTTCGTATCGGCATGTCCGACGATGTCGAATGCGGCCTGCTCCCGCAACTGCTCGCCCACCTGCGCCAACAGGCGCCCGATTGCGTACTGGTGGTACGCAACGCCAACTTCCTGCTGTTGCCGGGCCTGCTCGCTACGGGCGAGGTGTCCATCGGCATCAGCTACACCACGCAGTTGCCGGCCAACGCCAAGTGCCGCAGCCTGCGCGACATCCGTGCCATGGTCATCCGCGCCGCTGACGGCTCGCCGCCGCTGAGCCTGGACGACTACTGCGCGCGGCCCCATGCGCTGGTGTCCATGTCCGGCGACCTGTGCGGCAACATTGACCAAGATCTGGCGCGCCTCGATCGCTCGCGCAAGATCGCCCTGGCGGTGCCGCACTTCAATGGCCTCGGCGCGCTGCTGCGCAACTCGGACATGATCGCCACCATCCCCGACTACGCCGCCGCAGCGCTGGTGCAGGGCGGTGGGCTGGTGATGGAAGAGCCGCCGTTCGAGATCGTCCCCGCGCAACTGACCATGGTCTGGCGCGCTGCCCAGGATATGGATCCCGCCGAGCGCTGGCTGCGTGAGCAGATCCTGCGTTTCATGGGCGTCTGATTCCGCCTTTCTGGCCGCGTGCCAGCAACACTTTAGTGTTGTGTTGAGACAGCCCTTGCGGGTCTGCCGCGCAGGCTCTCGTACCCTGATAATCGGCGTACGATTACTCACCCGACACCTGCCAGACATCCACGCCTGGCCGTGTCCCTCCGTGTTTCGAGATCCGCATGCCCACCAAGACCGTGGCGATTCTGCTCTTTCCCGACGTGCTGATGCTCGACGTGGCCGGCCCTATCGAGGTGTTTTCGGTCGCCAACCGCTATCTGCCCGAGAGCGATCACTACCGCATCGTCACCCTGGGGGCGTCGTCGCTGGCCGTGCGTGCCTCCAACGGCATCGTCATGCAGGCGGACCAGTTGGCCGAAGAGGCGCCGGTCGCCTACGACACCCTGCTGGTGCCGGGAGGCCCCGGTGCCTACAACTTCAGCCACCCACACCTGCATGGCTGGCTGCGTGACGCCGCTGCGGCGTCGCGTCGGCATGGCGCGGTGTGCACCGGCGCCTTCATCCTCGGTGAAGCCGGTTTGCTCGACGGCCATCGTGTGACCACCCATTGGCATTATCTGGATCGCCTGGCCAAGCGATATCCCAAGGCGCACCTGGAAAGCGATCAACTGTTCACCAAGGACGGCAAGCTGCTCAGCTCCGGCGGCGTAACGGCAGGCATCGACCTGGCGCTGTCGATCCTCGCCGACGACCACGGCAAGAAGCTCGCGCTGGATGTGGCCAAGGTGCTGCTGGTGGTGATCAAACGCCAGGGCGGCCAGGCCCAGTTCAGCCCGCTGTTGCCGCCGACCGGGCAGGGCGCCACGCCCCTAGAGCGGGTGCAGCAGCATGTATTGGATAACATCCACGAGCCCTTCAGCGTCGAGCAACTGGCCGAGTTGGCCGCCATGAGCGTGCGCAACTTCGCCCGGGTATTCACCCGTGAGCTGCAGATGACGCCCATGGATTTCGTGCTCAACGCCCGTATCGATCACGCCCGCAGCCTGCTGGAAAGCACTGACCTGCCGCTGAAAACCGTGGCTTTTCGCAGTGGTTTCGGCAGCACCCGGCACATGCGCCAGATGTTCGATAAACGCCTGGGGCTGACCCCGGTGCAGTACCGCCACCAGTTCGGCTGACCGCTGCCGGCATGCTGTGAAATGGCCGTGAGGCCCATGCCAGAGCGGTTCGCCTGTTGTCCGTGATGGGCACCTGTATGGCCGAATCGACACCCTATTACTGATGTCGCGCTGCCGGCGAACGGCGGAGAATGATTCTCTTATCACAGCAAGGAGCGGCGTATTGCCGACTGGTCGAGGCTCACTGGGTTCGGCTTGGCGGGGCGCTGAAACGGTCATGCACGATCTCGACACCGGTGGCGAAGACACAGTCCTGCGTTTCGGCCGTTTCGAACTGCACCCGCAGCGTCGCCTGCTGCTCGATGGCGACCGCCCTTTGCCGATAGGCGCCCGCGCGCTGGACATCCTGCTGGTGCTGGTGGAAAGCGCCGGCAAGATCGTCAGCAAGGAGGCCATCATCTCCCAGGTCTGGCCGAAGACCTTCGTCGAAGAGATCAACCTGCGCGTACACATCTCGGCTCTGCGCCGTGCCCTGGGAGTCTGCCCGCAGTCGCGGGACTACATCACCAACGTGCGCCAGCGCGGCTACAGCTTCGTCGCCTACGTCGAACAGGTCAGCCAGCGTACCGGCGATCTCGACCTGCAGCCCTGCGGCGTACCGAGCCTGCCTGGGCGGCCGGTACGCATCGAGGGCCGCGATAAGCTGATCGCCGAGCTGACCCGCCGTCTGCAGAGCCGCCGGCACATCTCGCTGATCGGCCCTGGTGGCGTCGGCAAGACCACCGTTGCTCTGCGCGTTGCCCAGCAGCAGCTCGGCAACTTCCGCGACGGTGTGCGCTTCGTCGACCTGGCGATGGTCAGCGATCCGGCTCAACTACCCACCGCGCTCGTTTCGGAGCTGGGCCTCGTATTACCGCCCGGTCAGGATGCTCAGGCCTTTCTGCTCGCCACCCTGGCGGATCGTCACATGCTGGTGCTGCTGGACAACTGCGAGCACCTGATCGACGCCTGCGCCGCGCTCTGTGAAGCCCTGCTGCAGGCTGCGCCAGCGCTGCGCATTGTCGCCACCAGCCGCGAGGCCCTGCGCACCCGCGAGGAGTACGTGCAGCCGCTGGCGCCGCTGGACATGCCACCGCTGGGCAGCCATTTGCGTCTGGCCGCTGCCTTGCGCTACCCCGCCGTGAAGTTGCTCGCTCGGCGCATCCGCGCACGGCAGTCGGGCTTCCGCCTGCGCGAGACCGACGTGCCGCGGGTCGTCGAACTCTGTCGGCGGCTCGACGGCCTGCCCCTGGCCATCGAACTGGCCGCAGCGCAGCTCGACGTCCAGAGCCTGGAAGGCATCCTCGCCCAGTTGGAAAACCACAGTTACCTGAGCCTGCTCGGCCGACGCACTACGCCGGCTCGCCATTCCAGCCTGATGGCCTCGCTGGACTGGAGCTACGCGCTGCTCGACGCGCACCAGCGCAACTGCCTGCACGGGCTGTCGGTGTGCGACGAATACTTCACCGTGGCCGATGTACGTAGTGCGCTGGCAGGGTTGCCGATCAGCGACAGCGAGCGCTGCGGTTCACTGTCACGGCTGGTCTCGTTGTCGCTGATTGGCCTGCGCCGCGACGGCGATCTGGTCTACTACCACATGCTCAACAGCACCCGTGCCTATGCCGCCGAGAAGCGTTGCCAGGCTGCCATCGTTGCGGCTCAGGTGCTGCCTATACCGGCTTAGCAGGCGAGCTGCTGAAGCATCGCCGTCATGGGGTTCGTAGCCGCCTGCTGACGCTTCCAGGCCAGCGGGCTCATGCCCATGCTCTTGGCGAATACCCGGCAGAAATGCGCCTGATCGAAGAAGCCGCAGTCCATGGCGATAGCCGTCAGCGACAGCGACGATTGCAGCAACATTTCCCTGGCCTTTTCCACTCGCTGCTGGCGCAACCACACATGGGGCGACAGGCAAGTGCTCTCCTTGAACTTGCGAGTGAAATGGCTGCGTGACAGGGCGCAGGCCTCGGCCACTTCGGCCACCGAAATGCCGGCATCCAGATGATCGAGCATCAGTTGCTTGGCAACATCCTCCTGCCAGGCGGTGAGCCTGCCGATCACGGGCGCGGCCACACGGGCGACGAGGGTAGGGCGGGGCTGTGCTGCTCGATTCATGGTGATGTCCGTATTCGCTGGCAGCGCCGCAAGAGCGCGGAACTGCGCGGCGTTGCAGGGAACGCCGCGGGCTATACGGATTGTTGGAGAGTGGGGCGGTGGGGGCGAGTTGCGTAATGTTAATTAAGGTTAAGGTCGGCGGTTAACGTTGCGCCATCTCAGCCTTGCGGCCAGGCATCGATGACCCCGCGCTGCATGGCGATGGCCACCGCGTGGGTGCGGTTACGCGCCTTGAGCTTGTCCATGATGCTGCGCATATGGCCCTTCACCGTATCTTCGGAAATCGCCAATTGGGCAGCGATATCGCCATTGCCCAGGCCCTGGGCAACGCTGTTCAGTACCTGGGTTTCGCGGGCGGTGAGGGTGTCCTGGGCGATGGCGTCGAACAGCTCGCTGGCGATCGGCTCAGGGAAGTAGCGCTTGCCCGCCGCCAGGGTGCGGATCGCCGTGACCAGCTCCTTGCGCAGCATGCTTTTCAGCAGGTAGCCACGGGCTCCGGCCTGCACCGCCTGCAAGGCACGCGCGTCGCCGCTGTAAGTGGTGAGCACGGCGATGCAGGCATCACTGAACTGCCGGCGAATCGCCTGGATCGCTTCGGTGCCGTTGAGGCCGGGCATTTGCAGATCCATCAGGGTCACGTCCGGGCGCAACTCCGTGAAGCGCTCCACGGCCTGCAGGCCATCGGCGGCCTCGCCAACCAGCAAGATGTCATCGTGGGCTTCGAGCACCGCGGCGATGCCTTCGCGCAGTAGCGGGTGATCGTCGACTACCAGCAGGCGGATGGGAACGTCGTTCATGCATCGTCTTCCGTTCGGGGGCGCGCTGTCAGCCAGCGCCGCCAGGCACTTCGGGTTGGCCCGGCATACGCCAAGCGGGCGCTCAGTTCCAGCTGCACGCGGGTTCCGGTACCCGGCAGCGGCCGCACCTCGAGCCGTGCGCCGATACCGCTGGCGCGTTCGTGCATACCGCGAATGCCCCAGCGCCCTGGCCGGCCTTGTGCTGCGGCATACGAGGCGGGGATGCCCTGGCCATCATCATCGATGCGCAGCTGGAAGCACCGTGCACCATACACCAGCCTGATCTCTATCCGCCGTGCGGCGCCATGGCGTAGCGCATTGCCGATGGCCTCGGCGGCGATGCGGTAGGCCTCGTCGTGCACTGCTGCCTGCAATGCGCGCCTGTGGTCTTTGACTTGTACGGTAAAGGCAATGCCCGGCTCATCCAGCGTTGCCCCCAGGCGCTCGAGCGCAGCGGGCAAGTCGATACCTGGGCTTGGCTGGCGCAGCTCCTGCACGCGCTCGCGGCCTTCGTGCATCACCTCGTCGGCACGATCCAGCGCGTGCTCCAGGCGTGGCCGCGCGGGGTGGTCGACAGTCAATGTGTCGGTCGCCGCCTGGAAGCGCAGCATCAGGCCCTGTAAACCTTGCAGCAGGGTGTCGTGCAACTCCCGGGCAATCCGCTCGCGTTCACTCTGTTGGGCTTGGAGCCGGAGTTGCAGGCGCCGTCGATCCCTGTGCACCACCAAGCGGTGCAGCCACCACAAGCCAAGCAGCAGGACCGCGCCCAGCGGCAGGTAAAAGATCGGGCGCAGGTAGAACACCGGCTCCACACTGAACGCCAGCACGTTCGGGGCTGCCGGCTCGCCGCCGCCCTGGTCGAAGGCCTGCACCTCGAAGCGGAAGTCTCCAGCCGACAGTCCTGTATAGATGGCCCGGCGCTGGCGCCCGGCTTCGATCCAGTCGCGGTCATAGCCCTGCAAGCGGTAGCGGAACGATAGACTCTGTGGTGCCCGCAGGTTCAGCGCCGTGTAATCGATGACAATGCGTTGCGTATCGGCAGGTAATCGCAGTGCGGCTTGCAGCGGCATGGGCGCACCGTCCACCTGCAGCGCTTCGATCACCACCGGCGGCAACGGCGGGGCGGGCAGTTGGCGGGCCGGGTCTATCCAACTCACCCCGGCGCTGGTGGAAAACCACAGCCGCCCATCCGGCCCGGCCACCGCCGTGGGCAAGGGCAGCACCCGGTAGGGATCGTTGGCCAGGCTGCCGTCCAGGCCGATGGAACGGTAGCGCAGGCGGTGCTGCGGCTCGGCCAAGGCGCGCTGCAACTCGGCCGCAGGCAGCTGCACGATGCCGGCCTTGCCATGCACCCACAGATCGCCGCCAGCGCCGGGGAGGATTGCGTAGATATTCTCGAACTGGCCGTTGTCTGGCAGGTGCAGGGTCTGGAAACGCTGGCCATCGAAGCGCGCCAGGCCGTGCTGGCCGCCCACCCATGTGGTGCCGCCGTGGTGCAACTGAGCGGTAACGTGGCCGATGGTCAGGCCATCCGCCGCGCTCCACTGGCGCACCTGATCGCCCAGGCGTGTGACCAGCAGATTGTCCCGGTAGCCGAACCACAGACGGCCGTCGCCATCGGTACCTGCACTGACCGGCATCAGTTGGCTTGGCGCCTCGCTGGGGCCGGCTATCGCCTGCCAGTCCGCACCGCGCAGCACAAAGAGCCCGAGCCGGTTGATCGACACCCACAGGGCACCATCCGCGCCAACCGTCATCGCCCGTATCGAGGCATCGTCCGGTGCCTGTGCGGGTAGTTCGGCCTGCCGCTCGATGCCCGCAGGCGTACCGCGCCAGACCCCATGGGGGCCGCCGACCCAGACATTGCCAGCGGTAGTGGCGATCAGGCTGGTGACCGGTTCGGGGATCGGCCTGCGCTGCAAGTCGTTGCCCAGCAGGCGCATCAATCCCTGGTTATTGCTGGCCGCCCATAGCGCGCCGTCAGTCGCTATCGCCAGTGCGGCATTCAGCGTGCCGGCGGGTAGCGGTGCGGCGCTCAGCTCGCCGAGGCGAAAACGATCAAGGCCGCCACTGCTGCCAGCCCACACCGTGCCGTCGCGGTCTTCCAGCAAGGGCCACAGGTAATCGGCACTCAATCCCTGGGCACTGGTGAGCTGTTCGGCATCAGCCTTGTTCAACGGCGCATTAGCGGCCGGATAACGACGCAGCCCGTTGCCCGGTGTGCTCGTCCAAAGCCCGCCGCTGTGGTCGAACAACAAACCGTTGATGGGCGAGTCCAGAGCCTGGCTCTGCAAGCGCGGCGCCCGTCCTGGCAGCACCCGGTGCAGGCGATTGACGTAGCGCTCGGCGACCCACAACGTGCCGTCCGCCGCCTGGGCGATCTGGCTGGCCCAGTCGAGTTCGCCGGCGACTTCAGTGAAATGCTGTGCACCAGCAGGGCGGTGGTACAAGCGCTCGCTGCTCGCCGCCCACACGCCACCATTGCGGTCGACGAATACCGCACGGGCACTGTTCGCGGTAAAACCCTCGGCTTCACCAACCCGTTGCCAGCGCTGCCCATCGAAACGCGCCAGCCCGTCATGGGCGGCAGCCCAGAGCGCGCCGCTGGCCTCGCGCGCGAAACCGTAGAGGGCGCCGGTCGGCAGCCCGTCCCCAGGCGCGAAGTAGCGGGTGGTCTGCCCCTCGATCAGCCGTGCGCCACCGGCCCGCAGCCCCACCCACAGGCCAGCATCCACCGCCAGCAGGCTGGCGACCGTGCCTAGTGGCTGACCGTCGCTGGGAAGATAGGGCACGAAGTGGAAACCATCGAAACGCAGCAGCCCGTCATCACTGCCTAGCCACAGGTAACCATCTGCCGTCTGCGCTAGTGCGCCTACCTGGTTGGGGCCGTCATCGTCCGCCGTCGTCCAACGGTGATGCTCGCGCACCGCCAATGGTTCCGCGTGAGCCGTCAGCACGGCTAAACTCATCAGCACAGCCAACAGCCAGACGCAGCCGCGCTTTGCCAATACAGGCAGGCCGTCGGTTAGGGGCAGGAGAGGGCAGCTCACGGCAGGCAGTCAGGGTAAACGCGGAAACGCCGATTGTGCGCCCAGGCTTGCAGCGATGCCATAGTGTTAGGGTGACAGGCAGCACAGCACAACGAATGTGGGTGGGACTAAAATTGCCGCCCCCAACAGGCCTGCACGAATCCGTTTACAGCTGTGCACTGAACTCAGAGCTACCAACGCCGCTCTGAATGTTCACCTGCATCGATAATCACCAGCCAGGAGGGCTGAGTCATGGGATTGGAAGACCACGAATGGTGGCGTGAAGAACGCCGCCAACAGGGACATAGCGCATCATGGGACAACTTCAGAGCCAAACCTGAAAACGACTCCCCCACGCCTGACGCCAGCGTCCTCAGAATTCAGCGCCCCGCCAAACTGCGCGCTACCCCCTCTTATCTGCACCTGCACGCCCAACAGCTCCTCGACGCCCGCGAAGGCACCAGCACCAGCCGCTTGCTGCTGATCCTCGGCGTGGTCGCCTGTGGGTCGATGGTGGCGGTGGGGTATTTTGTGTTTTAGGTGTTGTTCAGCTCGCGGCAACGCTTGAAGTGGAAAGGCTTATCGTTTGATAAGCCTTTTTGTTTTGGGGAGGCGCTTCGGATGGCTGAGGATTATGAAAAAGCGCCACCCGCCTTGATAAAAGCTGGAAGCCAATAAATATATGGCTTACGTCCGGGCCACCTAGTGGTTAGGGCCCATTGCACGGCATTTTTAGCCCATTAGGGGACACCTACTAGCTACCCTTAGGAGACCTGTCTATTTTTTATTCTCTCAAGAAGATCATCAATAGAGCTCTTCTTAGGCTGATAGTAGAGCTCCTTCGTCACCCATAAAAAGCAACCTATAGCGCCGAAAATAAAAACTGCATTCCATACGTCTGCCTTTACCCCAAGCGAGTTTTGAAATGACGTAGTGGTTAGAACTAGGATGATTGTTATAAAAAGTGCCAAGGGCGTATGCCATCGGCTTCTATGCTCAGTAGTCGACCGGTGCTCATTAAGCAGAAGCCTTAGCTTATCCTCCGTAATTTCTATGATCTCTTGCGAAACATTTCTGTGAATCTCGGTAACTTCGACGCCGGCAGAGCGCTTATATTGTATTTTACTCCCCGGACTCATCTCTTTCTCCGACTGAAGCCTGGATATCTACGCGGTAAACATTTCCAACCTTCTGCGCATAGGCCGATATAAAAATATACTCTCCTGTATCTACAACGCCCACCTCGATTGGTTTCTTAGTAGTATGACCAAATGGAGAAACCCAATTTACGAAAGTCATGGAAAGGCAATTTTCTTGACCAGAAAATCGTAGTTCTCTAGTTTTGTTTCCATCGCCGTTCAACGTATCATCTATTTTGAACTCCAATGAAAATCTTTGAACATCACCTCCATGCTCAAATTCAATTAAGGCTTTCTGATCTTCTAAGACCAGTAAGGACGTGTAATTAATTACTTTATTTTTGCCAACAGTAATCATGAATTCCCGCTTAATATTCCAGAACCAAAAGATTTTTAGTTAAAGTATCAGTGTCTACCCCAAAATCATCGCCGGGCCTCTTCCGCCGTTACCTGCTGCCCGCTTCTTGTTCTTCCAATTTTGGGTTCGCCTCTTCGTATTCCGGCGAAATCTGGCCAGCTTCCGGTGCCACCTTTCTGGTAACAGGGAGATAAAGGGACAAATTTATTTTTGGCATAGTGCCACCACGCCTTCTCCTAGTAAACCGTGAATGGCACCACCTAGCTAGGCTAGGCATAGCGTGTTACGCAGCCATAGATAGGATCCGGCCAGCCCTGCCTTAGATAAGGTGCTGTATTCTCTGTGTCTATGCGAGTGGAGAACACATAGGCAAAGGAGTGCAGCATGAAGAAAATCATCGTTTTACTGGCTCTGGGCTTTGCGGTCTGGCATTTCTATGTGAAACCGCCAAGCAGCCCGGTGATCACCAATATCGGAGCGGATGGTTCGGTACTGAGCAACCCGGTGATCGAGCAGGCAGCCCCTGGTTTTTCCTTCGAGCGCTTCATACCCACGTTCGCCTGGACGGGAACAGAAGCTCAGCCAAAGCCCCAGTCACAGCCCGCATCGAACTTTCGTTGCGACGGTCGTCAGCATTGTTCGCAGATGCGTTCCTGCGATGAAGCTAAATTCTTCCTGCGCAACTGCCCCGGTGTGAAGATGGACGGCGACAATGACGGCGTGCCGTGTGAAGAGCAGCTGTGCAGTTATCGGTGAGCGCCATTCCCCTTGTAGCAGCCAGCCCTCGGTTCTCGCTCGTCTCGCAGGGTAAATTTATGTCGACTTCCAGCCTCGTTACTAGCCAAGATTGATATCGTTCGGCCAGTATTTCATGGGAGGTAAGGATGCTTGCTAGCTTAGGGTTCTCTGTTTACGACATCTATTTGGTTGGTGCATGTACAGGCGGGGCAATATTTGGAAGCCTTTCGCACGCGATGATGCAGACGATCTCTGTTGAAGGGCCGCCTAACGATACGTCTGTGTTTAGCTTGGCTGATGCCGAAGTCAGAACTCTTCGCAGCCACTGGCTTTTCATGCGCCTTTTTGTTGGTGGTGTTTTAGGTTTCGTCTTTGGGCTCTACTTTGTTGGAGCCTTGCATGAAACGCCCGCCACATTCGCCAAAATATGGGCTCTGTCTTTTGTCGTTGGTTATGCAGCACCGAAGCTATGGCAGGTAAAGGAGGCTTCGGTGGTTAGTGCTGCAGAATCTGCGCAGCTTGAAAAGCCGCAAGGGTAGGCACGCCGTAGTCACTTTGTAGTGACTAGCGCGCACAAAAAAGGGCTTACCTTTCGGTAAACCCTTGTTTTGTTTGGTGGCTACGCAGGGACTTGAACCCCGGACCCCAGCATTATGAATGCTATGCTCTAACCAGCTGAGCTACGTAGCCGAGTGGCGCGCATTTTCCGCATCTGCCCCTGATGTGTCAAGCCCCGGGGCAGAATAAATTTACGCACTTTCAATTGCTTAGCCGAACGGCTGCGGTTTTTTCGTGGGCGTTGGGTGGTGGCACGGCTTCAGCCGACCTCGATGCGGTTGCGGCCGTTCTTTTTGGCACGGTAGAGGGCTGCGTCGCTGCGGCACAGGGCGGTGTCCGGGGTGGTGTCCTGGCGGTCGAGCAGGGCGATGCCGATGCTCAGGGTCAGGCGGATCTGTTGGTCGCCGATGAACAGTGGCTCGTCCTTCAGGCAGTGCTGCACGCGGCAGGCGAAGTCGCGGGCCTGGATGAGGCCGGCGCCGCTGAGTACCACGGCAAACTCTTCTCCGCCGACACGCCCGGCCAGGTCACTCTTGCGCAGCTGCTCGCGGAGGATGCGGCTGAAATGGCGTAGTGCCTGGTCGCCGATCGCGTGGCCCCATTTGTCGTTGACGCGCTTGAAGTGATCCAGGTCGCACATCAGCAAGCTGGAAACGCCCACGTCGCCGCGCTGGATACGGGCCAGTTCGGTTTCCAGGTAGCCCATGAATACCCGACGGTTGGCCAGCTGAGTGAGGCCGTCGAGGGAGGCGAATTCCTGCAGTTCGCTTTCGATACGCTTGCGTTCGGTGATGTCGGTGACCACGCCGTGCCAGAAGATGCTGCCGTCTGCTTCGCGCTGCGGCCGTGCTTCGCCCAGACGCCAGCGTAGGCCCTGGCGCGGGAGCAGCACGCGGTATTCGATGTGCCAAGTGCTGAGCTCGTGCTCCGCCTGCTTCCGGGCCTTCTGGTAGATAGCAACGTCGTCCGGGTGTACCAGCGCATGGAGGATTTCCGGGTCTTGCTGTATCTGCTCGCGGGTTACTTCGAACATGTCGTAGACGCCAGCGCTGGCATAAGTGATGTGGCCTTTACCGTTCGGCAGGCTGCGGAACTGGAAGACCATGCCGGGCACCTGGTCGGTCAGCCGAGTGATCAGCTCGACACTGCGCTGCAGGCGCTCGGAGAGCTCGCGCAGAGCGGTGATGTCGGTGGTGGTGCCGAGCATGCGCAGGGCATTGCCTGACTCGTCACGGGTAACCACCTTGCCGCGGCTGCACACCCATTTGTAGTTGCCGTCGCGGCAACGCAGGCGGTGTTCCACCTCGTAGCTCTCGGTGTGGCCTCGCAGGTGCGCTTGCAGGGCCTGCTGCACGTAGCTGAGGTCATCGGGATGGACGCGTTCGTAGCTGTCCGTGATGCGGTTGCTGACTTCATCTTCGGCGTAGCCGAGCAGCGCTTTCCAGGCGGTGGAGTAGTGGATCTCGCCGGTGACCACGTCGCGATCCCAGATGGCCGTACCGCTGCCCTGAATGGCCAGGGCCATGCGGCTTTCCTCGGCGAGCAGGGTTTCGCTGGCCTGGCAGGCAGCGGCTTCACGGCGAATCTGTTCGAGCAGGTTGGCGGCGCTTTCGGCGATATCGTGCAGGGCCAGGAGCTGCTCTTCACTGAGCCGCTGGGGCTTGGTGTCGGCCAGGTAGAACACGCCCAGGTAGCCACCCTCACTGCTGCGCAGTGGATATCCGGCGAAAAAGCCGGGCGGTGGTGCAGCCTGTGGCGCGGTGTCGAGTCGGGTGTCGGGCAGCAGCAGGGGCGAGTGGCCGAAGCTGGTGCGTATGACCAGTTCCTGCAAGTAGGCGCTGAATGTATCGGGCAGGCGTTGCTCGGGCTCTGTAGAGCCGCTGAGGAGGGTGTCGGTTGCGATCCTTGCGAGGGTTACGCCACTGAGGCGTTTTGCGAGCCGGAACAAAGCGTCGAAACGGGCTTCCGCGGGGGCGGCGTTCGACGATTCCTGCAGCTCATCGTCAGGTTTCAAGGTACTGCGCCTGCTGGTGAGGGCAGGGCCAGTATACTGCGGCGCTAGAGCAAAGCGATGGTGGGTGATGGCTAAATGCCGCCATTTTACCGCCTTTCGTCTGCTTGGCAGTGATGGAATGCCTGCAGGTGCCGTGGTTTCAGGCTTTCAGGGCTTTTCAGGCGGGTGCGGCAGGCTAGGCGAGGTCATGCAGAAACGACGAAGCCGCGTTTCTACGCGGCTTCGTCTGGTCACGGGGGCGGCTTAGACGTTAAAGCGGAAGTGCATCACGTCGCCATCCTTGACGATGTATTCCTTGCCTTCCAGGCGCCATTTGCCCGCTTCCTTGGCACCGGCTTCGCCCTTGAACTGGATGAAGTCGTCATAGGCGACGACTTCAGCGCGGATGAAGCCTTTCTCGAAGTCGGTGTGGATCGCGGCAGCGGACTGCGGCGCGGTGGCGCCGACCTTGACGGTCCAGGCGCGTACTTCCTTCACGCCAGCGGTGAAGTAGGTCTGCAGGTTGAGCATCGAGTAACCGGCGCGGATCACGCGGTTCAGGCCTGGCTCGGTCATGCCCATGGTCTCGAGGAACATCTGCATTTCTTCCAGATCGTCCAGCTCGGCGATCTCGGCCTCGATCTTGTTGCACACCGGTACCACGATAGCGCCTTCGGCGTCGGCGATGGCTTGCACCACGTCGAGCAGCGGATTGTTCTCGAAGCCGTCTTCGGCGACGTTGGCGATGTACATCACCGGCTTGGTGGTCAGCAGGTGGAAGGTCTTGGCCAGACGCTTCTCGTCGTCACCCAGGGTCTTGAGCAGGCTACGGGCCGGCTTGGCTTCGGTGAAGTGGGGGATGAGTTTTTCCAGCAGCGCTTTCTGCGCTACGGCTTCCTTGTCGCCGCCCTTGGCGGTGCGGGTGACGCGCTGCAGTTGTTTCTCGCAGCTGTCGAGGTCGGCCATGATCAGTTCGAGGTCGATAATCTCGATGTCACGCTTGGGGTCGACGCTGTTGGCGACGTGGATGACGTTGTCGTCTTCGAAGCAGCGCACTACGTGGGCGATGGCGTCGGTCTCGCGGATGTTGGCGAGGAACTTGTTGCCCAGGCCTTCACCTTTGGACGCGCCTGCTACCAGGCCGGCGATATCGACGAATTCCATGGTGGTGGGGATCACGCGCTCGGGCTTGACGATCTCCGCCAGGGCGTCGAGACGCGGGTCGGGCATCGGTACGATGCCGCTGTTCGGCTCGATGGTGCAGAACGGGAAGTTCTCGGCCGCGATACCGGATTTGGTGAGGGCATTGAACAGGGTGGACTTGCCGACGTTGGGTAGGCCGACGATGCCGCAATTGAATCCCATGGTGTGTCCCTCGCGCCAAAGGCGGTAGATAAAATTAGAGAGTGGCTTTCTGGCTGTGCAGCTTGCGCATCGCTACCGTCCAGTCACCGGCGAGTATTTCCGGGAGGACGTCGAGGGCGAAGCCGATGCTGGTATCCAGCAGTTCCTGCTCGCCACGCGGGGCGCGGCCGAGCACGAAGTTGGAGACCATGCTGGCGTGCCCGGGGTGACCGATGCCGAGCCGCAGGCGGTGAAACGTATTCTGGTTGCCGAGTTGCGCGATGATGTCGCGCAACCCGTTATGCCCACCGTGCCCGCCACCCTGTTTGAGTTTGGCGACGCCGGGAGGCATGTCGAGTTCGTCGTGGGCCACCAGGATTTCTTCGGGCTTGAGCTTGAAGAAATTCGCCAACGCCGCCACGGACTGGCCGCTGCGGTTCATGAAGGTGGTGGGGATGAGCAGACGAACTTCGCGGCCCTGGTGATTGAACTTGCCCACCAGGCCGAAATACTTGCGATCTACGCTGAGGTTGACGCGCTGGCTATCCGCCAGGCGCTCAACGAAAAAGGCCCCTGCATTGTGCCGGGTCTGGTCGTATTCGGGGCCCGGGTTACCCAGGCCAACGATCAGTTGTACGGCAGTCATACAGGAGCCCTTTCTTGAAGCTGGCGTGCACCTAAGTGCACAGCCCGTCGATATTACTCGGCGGTGCTTTCGCCTTCGCTGTCTTCTTCTACACGAACGCGCGGCAGGTGGATGCTGGCAACCGGCAGATCGCTACCGTGGGCCAGAGCAACCAGCTCAACGCCTTTCGGCAGTTTGATGTCGGACAGGTGAACGGTCTGGTCGACTTCAACGTTGGCCATGTCGACTTCGATGAACTCCGGCAGGTCTTTCGGCAGGCAGGAAACTTCGACTTCGTTGGTGCTGTGCAGCACTTCACCGCCGCCTTTCTTGACGCCAACCGAAGTGGCTTCGTTGATGAAGTGCAACGGTACGTGGGCGGTCAGTTTCTGGCCGGCAACGACGCGGATGAAGTCAGCGTGCAGAACGAAGCCTTTGGCCGGATGGCGTTGCAGGGCTTTGATCAGAACGTTTTCTTTCTTGCCATCAACGGTCAGGTTCAGCACGTGGCTGAACGCAGCTTCGTTTTCCAGCAGCTTGGCGAAATCTTTAGCAACCAGGCTGATGGACAGAGGCGCTTTGTCGCCACCGTAAACTACGGCAGGAACCAGGCTGGCGTTACGACGCAGGCGGCGGCTCGCACCTTTCCCCAGGTCGGAACGCGCTTCGGCATTCACAGTAAATTCAGCAGTCATTTCACTTCTCCAAAATAACCAAACCGCCCGTTACGCTTGCGACCAGCGACGGGGCGGTTCAGTGAAAGACCTGGCCAAATGGCCAGGCATGTTTTCTCAACGGCGTTCCGGGTTAGCGGAACATCGCGCTGATAGATTCTTCATTGCTGATGCGGCGTACCGCTTCAGCGACAACCGGCGCGATGTCCAGTTGACGAATACGCGAACAGGATTGCGCGGCAGCGGACAACGGGATGGTGTTGGTCACCACCAGTTCGTCCAGCACCGAGTTCTCGATGTTCTCGATGGCGCGGCCCGACAACACCGGGTGCGTCGCATAGGCGAACACTTTGGCAGCACCGTGTTCCTTCAGCGCCTTGGCCGCGTGGCACAAGGTGCCGGCGGTATCGACCATATCGTCGACCAGGATGCAGGTACGGCCTTCCACGTCACCGATGATATGCATCACTTCGGAGTGGTTGGCTTTCTCACGACGCTTGTCGATGATCGCCAGATCCACACCCAGCGACTTGGCCACGGCGCGAGCACGCACCACGCCGCCAATATCCGGGGAGACGATCATCAGGTTTTCGAAGCGCTGATCTTCGATATCGTCCACCAGTACTGGCGAACCGTAGATGTTATCTACCGGGATATCGAAGAAGCCTTGAATCTGATCCGCGTGCAGGTCGACGGTGAGAACACGATCGATGCCTACGACGGTCAGCATGTCGGCCACAACTTTGGCGCTGATTGCCACGCGGGCGGAGCGCGGACGGCGATCCTGGCGTGCATAGCCGAAGTAGGGGATGACAGCCGTGATTCGGGTGGCTGAGGAGCGGCGGAAGGCGTCTGCCATCACGACCAGTTCCATCAGGTTGTCATTGGTTGGCGCGCACGTCGGTTGAATCAGGAACACGTCTTTACCGCGGACGTTTTCGTTGATTTCAATCATGATTTCGCCGTCGGAGAATTTTCCGACCGAAGCATCACCGAGGGGGATGTGCAGCTGACGAACGATACGTCGCGCCAGATCGGGGTTAGCGTTCCCCGTAAAGACCATCATCTTGGACACGCGCAGTACCTGTCGGCTGAGGGTAACCTGGATGAGTAAAAATGGCAGGGGCGGCTGGATTCGAACCAACGCATGCCAGGATCAAAACCTGGTGCCTTACCGCTTGGCGACGCCCCTGTAACGTATAACCGATGCTACGCATTCACTTCCTGACCAGTTCTTGTAGCCTGCGATGCAACATCGAAACGTTGGCACCTTGTGCAACAAAACTTGGCAGTGTGGCTGGAAGTTGGCGGGCGACTTTATCAGCATCGTCCCTGTTTGGGAAGCTCCCAAACACACAAGCTCCAGTACCGGTCAATCTTGTTGGAACAAATTTGTTCAGCAAGATCAGCGCGTTACGAACAGCTGAGTAACGCTTCTCAACGACCGGCTGGCAGTCATTACGACCACCCCCCTCAAGAAGGCTGCGAACTTTAATGGGCGGCGTATCGCGTGTCAACTCAGGGTCGGAGAAAACTTCTGCTGTGCTGACAAGCACTTGCGGTACAGCGACGAGAAACCAGGGTTCCGGTAGCGCCACCGGCGTGAGTTTCTCGCCGACGCCTTCGGCGAATGCCGCACGGCCGCGCACGAATACCGGCACGTCGGCGCCCAGGCCCAGGCCCAGTGCTGCCAGGCGATCTTCGCTCCAGTCCAGCTTCCAGAGATGAGCGAGGCCGAGCAGGGTGGTCGCCGCATCCGAGCTGCCGCCGCCTATGCCACCGCCCATGGGCAGCTGCTTGTTCAGCCAGATGTCCGCCCCCAGGTCCGTGCTGCTTTGCTCCTGCAACTGCCGCGCGGCGCGCACGATCAGGTTGCTGTCGTGGGGCACGCCGTCAATCTCGGTATGCAGGCGGATGACGCCATCTTCGCGCAAGCTGAAGCCGAGCTCGTCACCGTGATCGAGGAACTGAAACAGGGTCTGCAGTTCGTGATAACCGTCTGCACGGCGGCCAAGGATGTGCAGCATCAGATTGAGCTTGGCCGGAGCCGGCAGAATCAGTTCGGCGTGAGCAGGGATGGCGTGAGTCGTCATGGGGCGATGGCTGGCGAGAGGGGATGAGAGATTACCGCAGGCTACGGTTGCGGCCAAATACCGCACCCAACTGTAGGAGCTGGCTTGCCGGCGATCAGTGTCAGCGCGCGATACGGGAATGCATCGCACGCTGACGCACTGGGATGGGTTACTGGCCGAGCTGGCGCGGTTGCCAGTCCTTGATCACCAGGGTCACCTGAATGTCGTGGCCTTCGAGGCGCAGGCGCTCGGGCAGCCAGTAGCCGTTCTGCTCGGCGTAGCTCGTGTAGCTTACTTCCCAGCCATCCTGGCTTAATTGTGCCAGGCGGCTGTCGGCGTCCAGGGTCAGGCGGCTTTTGCTGTCCGGCGCAGGCAGGCCACGAATCCACCACAGCAGATGGGAGACCGGCAGGTTGAGGCCCAGTTGCTGTTGCAGCAGTTCTTCGGGCGATTCGGCCTGGTAGCGTCCCTGGTTGGCGACTTCCAGCTGTACGTCGCCAGGGCGCCCGGTGAGGCGTGCGGCGCCGCGGCCCAGGGGGCCAGATAGGCGGATGTCGGCATAGTCCTGGCGTTGCAGCCAGAACAGCGTGCCGCTGCCGGAATCGCGTGGTGCGCGGATGCCGACCTTGCCGTTGATCTGCCAGCCATCGAGGGTGCTGATCTGTTGCTTGTGCGCCTGCCAGCGCGCCGGGTCGCCGAGGCCCTGTTCCACCGCTTCACGGGTGGACAGGCCGGAGCAGCCGGCGAGCAGGGTTGCCAATGCGAGTGCGAGTAGGGGGCGAAACGACATCAAGGCCTCTCTGATCCGGTTAGGCGCTGTACGGTGCTGCGCAGGATTTCACTCTCGGGCTGTTCCTTGAGCGCTTCGCGCCAGATCTTTCTGGCCTCGCGTTGCTTGTTCTGAGCCCACAGTGCTTCGCCCAGGTGAGCGGCGACTTCGTGATCCGGGAAGCGTTCGAACGCCTGGCGCAGCAGCTTTTCCGCTTCCGCGAGATTGCCCAGGCGGAAGTTCGCCCAGCCCAGGCTGTCGAGAATCGCCGGATCTTCGGGGTTGAGGTCGTGAGCCTGCTGGATCAGCTCCAGGCCTTCTTGGTGGCGATCGGTGCGGTCGACCAAGGTGTAGCCGAGGGCGTTGAGCGCCATGGCGTTGTCCGGCTCGCGGTCGAGAATGGTGCGCAGATCCTGTTCCAGTTGCTTCAGGTCGTTGCGCGGCTCGGCAAGCATGGCGCGGGTGTAGAGCAGGTTGATATCGCCAGGGTATTGCCCCAGTGCCTGCTGGATCAGCGCCCAGGCTTTGTCCGGCTCGTTCTGTTTGGACAGCGACTCGGCTTCGATCAGGTACAGCTGCAGCGCGTAATCCGGCTCACTGTCGCGTGCTTCGGCCAGATGTTTAGAGGCTTCGGCACCGCGGCCATTGGCGATCAGCAGGTCGGTCATGCGTGCCTGCGCTGGCAGGTAATCGTTGCCGCCACCGACCATGGAGTAGGCGAGCAGGGCTTCGTCCACTTCGCCCAAGGCTTCATGAGCGCGCCCCAGGTTGTACTGTGCCGGGTCGACGTGGGCGTCGCGCGCGACCAACTCTTCCAGGTAAACGATGGCTTCACGCCAGGCTTCGGCTTCCAGGCAGACCAGTGCCAGGGAGAAGCGCAGGTCGTCGTCTTCAGGGAACTGCTGCAGCAGCGAAGAAAACTCGCTGCGTGCCTCATCCATGCGGCCTAATTCGACCAGTTGGCGGGCATAGGTGAGGCGCAGGCGCTTGTCGTTGGGGGTCTGCTCCATGCCTTTCTTGAGCAGCGGCAGGGCTTCTTCGCCACGACCCAGGCTCTGCAGCAGGCGTGCACGTAGCAGCAGGGGAGCCGACTGGTCATGCTTGGCATCGCTGTTTTCGAGCAATTTCAGGGCTTCTTCGGGGCGGTCGTCCTGCTGCAGGAGCAGTGCCTTGCCGAACAGCAGTTGGCCGTCGTTCGGGTACTTGCCGAGCAGGCGGTCGAAGCTCTGCAGTAGGCCAGCGCGGGTGTCCGGATCGGAGTCCGCCGCCGACAAAGCGAGGAAGTCGAAATGGGTGTTGCCCTGACGCTGCAACACACGCTCCATGTACGTCATGGATTCGTCATAGCGACCAGCGCGCGCCAACTGCACGGCAGCACCGCGCTGCGCGTCGACATCGTTGGGAGCGTTCTTGGCCCAGACCAGCGAAAGGTTCAGTGCCTCTTCGTCAGCCCCCAGGTATTCGGCGATACGGAAACCGCGCTCGGCGACGCCTGCATCTTGAGTCGAATTGGCCTGCTGGACGTAATTGCTCAGCGCGATGTCGAAGCGATTGCGCTGCCCCGCCAGTTCGGCGGTGAGTAGTGCCAGCAGGGTTTCCTGGCTGAATGAGCCGTAAACCTCTGGCGCCAAGGCCTGCGCTTCGTTGCCTGGTTCTTCCACGGGCACGTTACCGTCCGGAGCGGACGGCGAAAAAGTCTGGCAACCACCCAAAAAGGCAAGGGCGGTCAGCAATGCGATGGGTCTATTCATAAGGGAGAATGCGACTAACCTGCGGTTTTGGCCATCATGACACAAGCCGTTGGGCAAGCCCATGGGCTGGCCGTGTGTCCTGGCGATGTGAGCTTGGACTGCCGAACGCAGGCAGTGTTGCATCTGATCAGGGCGGCTTATTTATTGGACGGCGCGCTGCCGTGATCAGTTGGGCTGAGTAATTCTCATTGCCTGTGATCAAGGCAGACTATCGTCGGCATGCATTGGGCAATGGTTGTCCTGCACTGATCGAAGTAGGACAATTGTCGGCTTCCACCCCCCTGTCAGCGACGTGCATGGCCTTTATCGCCCTCGGTATCAACCACAAGACCGCTTCGGTGGATGTCCGCGAGCGCGTGGCATTTACCCCAGAGCAGCTAGTGGAGGCCTTGCAGCTGCTTTGTCGGCATACGCCAAGCCGTGAGGCGGCGATCCTGTCGACCTGTAACCGCAGTGAATTGTATCTGGAGCAGGAGGGGCTGAGCGTCGATGCTGTGCTCGGTTGGCTGGCCGATTATCACCATTTGAGCCTCGAAGAGCTGCGCGCCTGTGCTTACGTCCATGAAGATGATGCGGCAGTTCGTCACATGATGCGCGTCGCCTCGGGCCTCGACTCGATGGTGTTGGGCGAACCGCAGATCCTTGGCCAGATGAAGTCCGCTTTTGCCGTGGCTCGCGAAGCCGGCACCCTGGGGCCGTTGCTCGGGCGGTTGTTTCAGGCGACCTTCAGCACCGCCAAGCAGGTGCGAACCGATACCGCCATCGGCGAGAATCCGGTATCGGTGGCCTTCGCAGCCGTCAGCCTGGCCAAGCAGATCTTCGCCGACCTGCATTGCAGCCAGGCACTGCTGATCGGCGCGGGCGAGACCATCAGCCTGGTCGCCCGCCACCTTCACGATCAAGGGGTCAAGCGAATCGTCGTGGCTAACCGTACCCTGGAGCGTGCCAGCAGCCTGGCTGAGCAGTTTGGCGCGCACGCCGTGCTACTTTCCGATATCCCGCAGGAACTGGTGCACAGCGATATCGTCATCAGCTCTACTGCCAGCCAGTTGCCGATTCTCGGCAAGGGCGCGGTGGAAAGCGCTCTGAAGCAGCGCAAGCACAAGCCGATCTTTATGGTCGATATCGCCGTGCCGCGGGACATCGAAGCTCAGGTCGGTGAGCTGGACGACGTCTACCTGTATACCGTCGATGACCTGCACGAAGTCATCGAAGAAAACCTCAAGAGCCGCCAAGGCGCTGCCCAGGCCGCCGAGCAACTGGTCGCCACAGGTGCCGATGATTTCATGCTGCGCCTGCGTGAGCTGGCCGTGGTGGACGTGCTTAGGGCTTACCGGCAACAGGCCGAGCGCCTGCGTGACGATGAACTGGCCCGCGCCCAACGCATGCTCGCCAATGGCGCCGCCGCGGAAGATGTGTTGGCGCAACTGGCCCGTGGTCTGACCAATAAATTGCTCCATGCACCCAGCGTGCAACTGAAAAAATTCTCCGCCGACGGGCGCTCCGACGCACTGGGTGTGGCCCAGGAGCTCTTTGCCCTCGAAGAAGGCGCATCGTCCGGCTTGGTCAATAAATAGAAGGCATGCAATGAAAGCTTCGCTGATCAACAAACTCGACATGCTGCAGGATCGTTTCGAAGAGGTCACGGCCCTGCTCGGCGATGCCGAGGTGATCGGCAACCAGAACCAGTTTCGCGCCTATTCCAAGGAATATGCTGAAATCGAGCCGGTGAACATGGCCTTCCGCGAGTTCCGCAAGGTGCAGGCTGACCTGGAGGGCGCCCAGGCGCTGCTCAAGGACAGCGATCCGGACATGCGCGAAATGGCCTTGGAAGAAGTCGATACTGCCAAGGCTCGTCTTATCGAGCTGGAAGACAGCCTTCAGCGCATGCTGCTGCCCAAAGACCCCAACGATGGGCGCAACGTGTTTCTCGAGGTGCGTGCCGGTACCGGCGGCGACGAGGCGGCAATTTTCTCCGGCGACCTGTTTCGCATGTATTCGCGCTATGCCGAGAAGCAGGGCTGGCGCGTCGAAGTGCTGTCTGCCAGCGAAGGCGAGCACGGCGGTTTCAAGGAGGTGATTGCCCGTGTCGAGGGCGACAATGTGTTCGCCAAGCTCAAGTTCGAATCCGGCGCGCACCGTGTGCAGCGCGTCCCGGAGACCGAATCCCAGGGCCGTATCCATACCTCGGCCTGCACCGTGGCGGTGTTGCCCGAGCCGGACGAACAGATGGCAATCGAGATCAACCCGGCCGATCTGCGCGTCGACACCTATCGCTCCTCGGGCGCTGGCGGCCAGCACGTCAACACCACCGACTCGGCGATCCGCATCACCCACATTCCCACCGGTACGGTGGTCGAGTGTCAGGAAGAGCGCTCGCAGCACAAGAACCGCGCCAAGGCCATGGCCTGGCTGGGTGCCAAGCTCAAGGATCAACAGGACGCTGCCGCGCACAAGGAAATCTCCGACACGCGCAAGCTATTGGTCGGCTCCGGTGACCGCTCCGAGCGTATCCGTACCTACAATTTCCCCCAGGGCCGGGTCACCGATCACCGTATCAACCTGACCCTGTATTCGCTCAACGAAGTGATCGCCGGTGGCGTGGATGCGGTGATCGAACCGCTGCTCGCCGAATACCAGGCCGACCAGTTGGCCGCGCTGAGCGATTAAGCCCTGAGTCGGTTCAGGAAGGATGTCGTGCTGCTCATCTACCCGACAGTTCGTACTGTGATCGATAAATCTCCTGTAGGAGCCGGCTTGCCGGCGAGCATCGCGAAGACGGCATCGCTGGCAAGCACTCGGCGTCCCCCTCAGCTCCCTCGAAAGGTGGTGTGTCATCGCTTCCATTGAGTCTTTATTGAATGCCGCTGAACTGCCGGACTCGCCCAGCGCCCGTTTGGACGCCGAGCTGTTGCTGGCTCACGCGCTGGGCAAACCGCGCAGCTACCTGCGCACCTGGGCCGACCGCGAGGTCGAGGCCGAGTCTACGGTACGTTTTGCGGCCAGCCTGGCGCGCCGGCGTAACGGCGAGCCGGTGGCGTACATTCTCGGGCGCCAGGGCTTCTGGAGCCTGGATCTGGACGTCGCGCCGCATACTCTGATTCCGCGCCCGGATACCGAGCTGCTGGTGGAAACCGCTTTGACATTGCTGCCTGGCAGCGCGGCGCGGGTGCTCGATCTTGGTACCGGCACGGGCGCCATCGCCCTCGCGTTGGCGAGTGAACGCCCGGCTTGGCAATTGATGGGTGTCGACCGGGTCGAAGAA
This sequence comes from Pseudomonas sp. PME37.24/006, assembly GCF_055556635.1. Classification (NCBI taxonomy): domain Bacteria; kingdom Pseudomonadati; phylum Pseudomonadota; class Gammaproteobacteria; order Pseudomonadales; family Pseudomonadaceae; genus Pseudomonas; species Pseudomonas sp. PME37.24/006. The sequence goes on along the minus strand of NZ_JBVHNL010000003.1, from coordinate 1,046,120 downwards.
GCCGTGGCTCTGGCGGAAAGTAATCGTACGCGTCTGGGGCTGGACAATGCCGCGTTCAGATCGAGCCATTGGTTCGCCGGGCTGGACGGCGAGTGTTATGGGCTTATCGTCAGCAACCCTCCTTATATAGCCAGTGATGATCATCATCTGGAGGAGGGCGATGTGCGCTTCGAACCAAGCAGTGCGCTGGTTTCGGGCGTCGACGGCCTGGACGATATCCGACTGATCATCGAGCAGGCGCCGGACTATCTGGCAGCACCCGGCTGGCTGTTGCTGGAGCATGGTTTCGATCAGGCCGAGGCAGTACGCGATTTACTGATGATCCGTGGCTTCGCAGAGGTTCACAGCCGACGCGATCTGGCCAATCATGAGCGCATCAGCCTGGGGCGGTGGCCGCATGAGTGAACAATTGAGTGACGAGGAACTGCTGCGCTACAGCCGGCAGATTCTGTTAGCGCAGATCGATATCGAGGGCCAATTGCGCCTCAAGAGCAGCCGCGTGCTGATCGTCGGCCTCGGTGGGCTCGGCTCACCGGTGGCCTTGTATCTGGCGGCGGCCGGGGTGGGTGAGCTGCATCTGGCCGATTTCGATACCGTCGATCTGAGTAATCTGCAGCGCCAGATTGCCCATGACACCGCGAGCATTGGCCAGAGCAAGGTGGATTCGGCGCTGGCGCGGCTGGCGGCCATCAACCCCGGTGTTCATTTACGTGCGCATCGGCAGGCAATGGATGCGGACTCCTTGGCCGCTGCGGTCGCTGCGGTCGACCTGGTGCTCGATTGCTCGGATAACTTCAGTACCCGCGAGGCGGTCAACGCAGCGTGTGTTGCCGCACGCCGGCCCTTGGTCAGTGGCGCCGCGATCCGTCTGGAGGGGCAGCTTTGCGTTTTTGATCCGCGTCGTGATGACAGCCCTTGTTACCACTGCCTGTACGGCCATGGCAGCGAAGCCGAACTGACCTGTAGCGAAGCCGGGGTGGCAGGGCCGCTGGTTGGGCTGGTCGGTAGCCTGCAAGCGCTGGAGGCTTTGAAAGTGCTGGTCGGTTTTGGTGAGCCGCTGGTGGGGCGCCTGCTGCTGATCGATGCCTTTGGCTCGCGATTCCGCGAGCTACGGGTCAAGCGTGATCCCGGCTGTACCGTATGCGCAAGCCGCGTCCATGAGTGAAGCCCCTATTGGCGTGTTCGATTCCGGTGTCGGCGGCCTGACGGTGCTGCGTGAGATACGTGCGCTGCTGCCGAACGAGTCGCTGCTCTATGTGGCCGACAGCGGGCACGTGCCTTATGGCGAGAAAAGCGCCGAGTACATCCGCGCGCGTTGCCGCGCAATCGCCGAATTCCTCCTGGCTCGAGGTGCCAAGGCGCTGGTACTGGCCTGCAACACTGCCACAGTGGCCGGCGTGGCTGAGCTGCGGGCGCTATACCCTCAGTTGCCCATCGTCGCCATGGAGCCTGCGGTCAAGCCGGCTGCGGCTGCAACCCGCTCCGGCGTGGTTGGGGTGTTGGCCACTACCGGCACTTTGAAAAGCGCCCGCTTTGCCGCGCTGCTCGACCAGTTCGCCAGCGATGTGCGGGTGGTTACTCAGCCGTGTCCTGGATTGGTGGAACTGATCGAGGCGGGTGATCTGGACGATCCGCGACTGCACCAGTTACTGCGCGGTTATGTCGAGCCACTGCTCGCCGAGGGCTGCGATACGCTGATTCTCGGCTGCACCCATTACCCGTTTCTCAAACCGTTGCTAAGCCAATGGTTGGGGCCGTCGATCAGTCTGATCGACACCGGCGCCGCAGTGGCCCGACAACTGCAGCGCTTGCTGGGAGAGAGAGAGTTGCTGGCTGGCGGGCCGGCAGCGCCAGACCGGTTCTGGTGCAGTGGTGAACCGTCTGCCATGCAGAGAGTCATGCCGCAGCTATGGGGCAGCGCCGAGCAGGTGAGTGATTTTATCCAAACGAGCTAATGGGCCATTGGCCATTAAATATTTTTAGAACAAATGGAACTTAGCTCAACTCTGTAACTATAGTTTTCCCGTGCCTCACTTAAAACAGTCCGTGATCTCTATAAGAAGGGTGTTTCCAATGAAGAAACTGGTTGGCTTGGCCGCTGCAGTTGCGTTGTCTCTTGGGTCGGTTACAGCGGTTCATGCTGCGGGAGTGACCTTTTCGGTAGGTCAGTCTGGCGACTCCACGATGGTCTACCGTCTCGGTGCCCAGTTCGATTTCAACAGCCGCTGGTTTGAAAGCAGTGTCGGCCATCTGAGTGGCTACTGGGATGCGGGCTACACCTATTGGGAAGGTGATGATACGTCCACCAACCACAGCATTTCCTTTGCGCCAGTATTCGTTTACGAGTTTGCCGGGCAGAACGTCAAACCCTACCTGGAAGCGGGTATCGGCGTAGCGGCGTTCTCCAATACCAAGCTTGAGTCCAACGATCTGGGGTCTTCGTTCCAGTTCGAAGACCGCATTGGTGCCGGCCTGCGTTTTGCCGGTGGTCATGAAGTTGGTATTCGGGCGATTCACTACTCGAACGCTGGCATCAAAAGCCCCAACGATGGCGTCGAGGCCTACTCGCTGCACTATCGTCTGAATTTCTAAGCACCTTTCTTCACTGCACCTGAACCGGGCCTCGCGCCCGGTTTTTTATGCGCGCAATAAGTGCGTGGCTGAGCCGTGCAAGCGCGCTCAGCGATAGGCATTGACGATGCCTTGGCGCTCTTCCAGGCACTCGGGGGCGCCCATCTCGTATTCGCGGCAAAGCAGTGGGCGCACCGAGTAGATCGTGCAGCGCATGGTGTCGCGATCCAGTGCCGCGCACCAGCCGTCATCCAGCCGGAGCATCACCTCGCCGCCCCACTCATCGTTGTCGATAAAGCGCTGCGGCACACCGGTATCGGTGATCAGTATCACTTCCAGTTGGCAGCAGCAGGCCGCACAGCTGCTACAGCTGACCTCGGTGCTTTCGGGGATCTGCGTATGGGGGATGTAGTGGTCGATGCTCATCGCGCTAGTTTACGCCAGGTGCGGCTGTACGGGAGTGGATTCAAGCCGGGCGGTTGTCCACCGCGTAAAGCCTGGCGAAACCATGTAGCACGGGCAGCACCGCCGCCCAGATTAGCGCCAGCACAGCCAGGGTGATCGTGCTGCCGTAAGGGAAACTCACTCCGCTCAAGGCGGCGCCGGCGTAGTAAGACAGCGGCGCGAAGACGGCACCAAGCAGGCTGGCGCGCCACCAGGGCCGCGCGGTCCAGGCCAGGCAGTGGCACAGCGTGGTACCAAGTAGCAGCCACAGTAGACCCAACCACAGCGGAACGAGCTGGCGAGGTTCGCCAAAATCGAATACGCCGAGTTGCAGCAGAAAGCTGTCCATCGCGCTGCCAGCCAGAAACACGCTCACCAGCAGTTTGCCTTCGCGTTGCCAACTGCCGATGTAAAACAGGTGCACCAGCATGATCACCGCCACCAGCCACAACCAGGGGCCGCCGCCGAGTACACAGGCGAACCAGCCGATTTGAAAGAGGATGGCGTTGAGCAGGTTTTTAGGCACCGAATCGTCCAAGTAGCGGTTGTGGGCGCGCCGCCGGTTTGGCCAGCAGCAGTTGAGCGGTGCCGATGGTGCGCTCGATAAAGCCGCCCTCGCAATAGCAGAGATAGAACTCCCACAGGCGGAAGAAGAATTCGTCGTAACCCAGGTGCTCCAGTTTGTGTCGTGCCTGCTGCAGATTTTCGTGCCACAACCGCAAGGTGCGCGCGTAGTGCAGGCCGAAGTCTTCCATGTGGTGCAGGTTCAGGTCGGTCTTGTCTGTGACGATCTGCAGCATGGTGTGCAGCGATGGCAGGGCACCACCGGGGAATATGTAGCGCTGGATGAAGTCGACGCTGCGTTTCGTCTGCTGGTAGCGCTGGTCGCGAATGGTGATGGCCTGCAGCAGCATCAAGCCGTTGGGCTTTAGCAGGCTGGCGCATTTGTCGAAGTAGGTGGGCAGAAAGCGGTGGCCGACTGCCTCGATCATCTCGATCGACACCAGCTTGTCGAACTGCCCGCTGAGGTCGCGGTAATCCTCCAGCAGCAGGGTGATGCGATCCTGCAAGCCCAGTTCTGCGATACGTTGCGCGGTGTGGGCGTGCTGTTCGCGCGACAGGGTGGTAGTGGTCACACGGCAGCCGTAATGCTGCGCGGCGTAGATTGCCATGCTGCCCCAACCGGTACCGATTTCTAGCAGATGGTCATCCGCGGTCAGCGCCAGTTTCTGGCAAATGCGCTCCAGCTTGTTCAACTGAGCCTGTTCCAGGCTGTCGTCTGCACTCAGGAATTGGGCGGCGGAGTACATCATGGTCGGGTCGAGAAACTGTTCGAACAGGCTATTGCCCAGGTCGTAATGGGCGGCAATGTTGTCACGCGACCCTTGCCGGGTATTGCGATTGAGCCAGTGCAGGCCGTGCAGCAGCGGCCGGCCGAGGCGTGCCAGGCCGCCTTCCAAGGCGTCGAGCAGGTCGAGGTTGCTGGCGAATATGCGAATCACAGCGGTTAGATCCGGGCTACTCCAGTAACCGTGGATATACGCCTCGCCGGCGCCGATCGAGCCATTGCTGGCGACCATGCCCCAGATCGCACTGTCGTGCACATCGATATGCGCGCTCATGCTGGCGTGCGAATCACCGAACTGCAGGTGTTCGCCGCTCTCGGTGATGTGCAGCGAACCGTGGCGCAAACCGCGTAACTGGCGAAGCACTGCGCCGCGCAACAGGCTGGCGCCGATGCCCGCGCTGGCGCGCACCGACCGTTTGGCGCTCGTCAGATCAGGGCTTTTCATGGTGCGCGTCCTCGGCTGGGCGGGCTATCTGGAAGTTGCCGTTGGCAGCTTGGTGATTGAATAGGGGGATGCGTTTGCACAGCAGGCGCAAAGCCTGCCAATAGATAGCGGCCAGGGTCTTGCCGGTCATCCAGGGAAAATTCACCAGATGGCGGTGTATGCCTGTCCGGTGCAGCGGCTGGCGGTGCAGACTCAAGGTGGCGTCGAAGAGTTTTTCGTCAGCCTGCCAGTCCGCCATGTGAATGCCCAAACGCTCGCCTACCGGGCTGAACGCCATGCGGTATTCGAGATCGCGAGGCAGAAATGGCGAAACGTGGAATGCTTTATCGACACGCACATGCTGATGACCATCACCCGAGACCGGCAGCACATAGTGGTAGCGCTCGCGCCAGGGCGTATTGCGCACCTCGACCAAAATCGCCACTAGCCTGCCGGCTTCATCGTGGCAGTAGAAGAAACTCGCCGGGTTGAACGCCAGGCCCCAGCTACGAGGCTGCGCCAACAGGCAGATCGACCCGTTCGGACGTTTGCCCAGAGCCTTTTCCACCAGTTGGCGTACGGCTTCGATCAGGCGTACGCCCTGGTCGATATGCCCCGGTAGGAAGTCGTGTTCGCGCAGGGAAAATGGCGCCCAGCGGCCATGACCGGACAGGGGCGATAACGCCAGCACCTGGTCGAGCTCATCCAGATCCACGTACAGCAGGCCCATGCGATAACGAAACTGGTGCGCGCGCGGCGAGAAACGCCGGTGCTGCACCCAGCCGCTGTACAGCGCGCTGTTCATCAGAGGCTCTCGCCAAATGCGCTGGCCACGCGCAGCGCGCTGACCACGCCGTCTTCGTGGAAACCGTTGGCCCAGTAAGCACCGCAGAAGTAGCTGTGCTGGCTGTCCTGCAGTTCTTCCCAGCGTGCTTGCGCGGCGATGCCGGCAAGGCTGTATTGCGGGTGGGCATAGCTGTAACGGGCCAGAATCGTGCTTGGGTCGATGGTCTCGGTCTGGTTGAGGCTGACGCAGAACGTGGTGTCGCTCACGATGCCTTGCAGGATGTTCATGTCATACGTCACCGCTGCCGGGCGCTGTTCGCTGCCGCCCAGCCGGTAGTTCCAGCTAGCCCAGGCCAGGCGACGCTTGGGCAGCAGGCGCGTATCGGTGTGCAGTACCACATCATTGGTGGAATAGGGCAGGTCAGCCAGGATCGCCTGTTCGGCCGCAGTGGGTTGTGCCAGCAACGCCAGTGCCTGGTCGCTGTGGCAGGCGAAGATCACCTTGTCGAAACGCTCCACACCAGCGCTGCTGTGCAAGGTCACGCCCTCGCTGTCGCGCTCCACTCGCTGCACTGGGCAATTGAGGCGGATACGCTCCTTGAAGGATTCGCTGAGCGGCGCCACGTAACTGCTTGAGCCGCCGTCGACCACGCACCACTGAGGCCGGTTGCTGACCGAAAGCAGGCCGTGGTTCTTGAAGAAGCGCACGAAGAACTGCAGGGGGAAAGCCTGCATATCGCTCAGTGAGGTCGACCAGATAGCAGCGCCCATCGGCACGATGTAGTGATGGATGAAGCGCTGGCTGTAGCCGCCGCGTTTCAGGTAATCGCCCAGCGTGGTATCTGCTGCCAGGCGGTTGTGCTGCAGGTCGTCGAGGGCTTCGCGGTTGAAGCGCAGGATGTCGCGCACCATGCCGATGAACGCGGGTGAAAACAGGTTACGGCGCTGGGCGAACAGCGTGTTGAGGTTGTTACCGTTGTATTCGACGCCGCTGACCGGGTCGCTGACCGAGAAGCTCATCTCGGTGGCTTTGTAGCCGACGCCCAACTGATCCAGCAGGCGGATGAAGTTGGGGTACGTCCAGTCGTTGAAAACAATGAAACCGGTATCGATAGCATAGGGTTTGCCCGCTACTTCGACCTTCACGGTGTGGGTATGACCACCGACCCAGTCGCTGGCCTCGAACACGCTGATGTCGTGACGCCGCGCGAGTAAATACGCGCTAGTGAGACCGGAGATACCGCTGCCGATGATGGCAATCTTCATGAAGCGTCCTTGTCAGTGCGGGCCAGGCGTTTACCCAGCGCCAGTTGCAGGCGCGCAGGCAGCCGGCCAAGCAGGCACAGTGCGGCGATGAACGGGCCGGGAAAGGCAATTTCCAGCGGGCGTGCGTCAAGTTTGTTGGCGATATGGTTGGCCGCTTTGCTCACGGACCAGCGCATGGGCATGGGAAAGTCGTTGTTCTCGGTCAGCGGTGTATCGACGAAGCCTGGGCTGACCACGGTGACGGCGATGCCCTCGTGGGCGAGATCCACGCGCAGGGACTCCAGCAGGTAACGTAGCGCTGCCTTCGATGCGCCATAGGCACCTGCACGCGGCAGTGGCAGGTAGGTGACCGCGCTGGCAACGCCGACTAGATGCGCCGACTTCGCCTGGCGCAGCAGCGGCAGCGCCGCGACGATGCAGTGGCTGGCCGAGAACAGGTTGGCGCGCATCACGCGCTCGACCATGTCCGCCTCGAAATGACTGGCGTCGATGTATTCACAGGTGCCGGCGTTGAGAATCGCGCAGTCAAGGGCGCCCCACTGTTCGGTAAGACGCTCGGCAATGGCGTTGACCTCGGCGGCCTCACTGAGGTCGCCCGGCAGCACCAGTACCTGGCCGGGGAAGCGCTCGGCCAGCGTTTGCAGTGGTTCTACCCGGCGCGCGCTCAGGGCCAGGTGATGGCCATCGCGCAGCAGGCGCTCGGCCAGGGCGTTGCCGATGCCGCTGCTGGCGCCGGTCAGCCAGATGCGTTTGCTGAAGGCGCTCATGCCAGCCTGCCTTTCAGCCAGCGAATGACCGAGCCGAATACAGGCAGGTGTTCGTAAAGCAGGTTGCCCGCGTCGAAGAAATCGCGATGGCTGTATACGCGGCCATCGCGCCAGCGCAGGTGGGAACAACCGGGTACGCAGATCGCCTCACCCCCACTGAGGCGCGGATGGCGATAGCGCATCGTCCAGCGCAAATAGCCCTCACCCTCGGTAACCTGGTCATAACCCTGAAAGTCGAAGTGCAGTTCGCGAACGTTGGCGTACAGCTGCTCGAAGTAGCGCCGCAGCTCGGCCAACCCATGAATCTCATGCAGCGGGTCGCGAAACTGAATGTCGTCGCTGTACAGCTCGCCGAGACGATCCAGGTTGTGCTTGTCCAGGGCGGCGAAGCCACTGGCGAAACGCTGCAGAAATTCGCTCATGAGGGCTCGCTTGCCGAGGGCAGGTTCTTGAACGCATCCAGGGCACGCTGGCGGCTGGCGCGCAGATCGACGATGGGCAGCGGGTAGTCCGGGCTGCTTCCGAACAGACCCTTCTGCCCCTTGCTACCGGCGTGCGGGTCGTGAATCGCCTTGTCGCTGAGCTTGGCCAGTTCCGGCAGCCACTGGCGGATGAAGCGGCCATCCGGATCGAAACGCTGTGACTGGCTGACCGGATTGAAGATGCGGAAGTAGGGCACCGAGTCGGTGCCGGTCGACGCGCTCCACTGCCAGCCACCGTTGTTGGCGGCAAGGTCGCCGTCGATCAGGTGGCGCATGAAGAAGCGCTCGCCCTCGCGCCAGTCGATCAGCAGGTTCTTGGTCAGGAACATCGCCACCACCATGCGCAGACGGTTGTGCATCCAGCCGGTTTCCAGCAACTGGCGCATCGCCGCGTCGATGATCGGGATGCCGGTGCGCCCTTCCTGCCAGGCCTGCAGTTCCTTGCCGGCGTTGCGCCACGGCAGGGCCTCGGTGTCTGGGCGGAAGGCGCGGTGCATGGATACCCGTGGATAGCCGACCAGAATATGGGTGTAAAACTCTCGCCAGATCAGCTCGTTGACCCAGGTGACGGCGCCCTGATTGCCGCTTTCGAACTCACCCTGATTGATGTTCAGCGCCGTGTGCAGGCACTGACGAGGCGATACCACACCCGCCGCCAGGTAAGCGGACAGCTGGCTGGTGCCGGGGCGTGCGGGAAAGTCGCGGTTGTCGTGATAATCCTCGATCCATTCATCAGCGAAGCGCTGCAGCCGTTCGCGAGCAACCTGCTCGCCGGCCTGCCAGGTATCGCGCAGCGCCTGGCTTGGCGTTTCGAAGCCGGCGACGTTGCTCGGCACCTGATCGGCGTCGATCTTCAGCTTGGCTTGTGCCTTGGGCAGTGCCACCAGAGGCGGCAGCGCGCTGTGCAGGCGCTGATAGCAGACACCACGGAACTGGCTGTAAACCTTGAAGTAGGTGCCCGTGCGAGTCAGCACGCTGCCGGGCTTGAACAGCAGGCGGTCGAGGTGGCTGTTGAAGTTGACGCCACGTTCGTCCAGTGCGGCGGCGACATCACGGTCGCGGCGGGTTTCGTTGACGCCGTACTCCTCGTTGACGTGCAGTGCAGTGGCTTCCAGTTCCTGGGCCAGCTTGCCGAGAACTCTGGGCGCTGCGCTCCACTCATCCGCCTCGCGAATCAGCAGCGGTACGTTGAGGCGCTGCAGTTCCACACTCAATTCCGCCAGGTTGCGCAGCCAGAAATCCACCTTGCTCGGTGCATCGTCGTGCTTGCGCCACTGAGCCGGGCTGAGCAGGAATACGGCGACGGTAGGCCCGGCCTGCATGGCCGCAGCCAGCGCGCTGTTGTCGGTGACGCGCAGGTCGGTTCGAAACCACATCAGTTGCAACATGAGTCGTCCTATTCGAGCAGATGGCGATCAGCGAGCGTTTGCAACGCTGTCAGGGGATCGGCCATGAAAGTGATGTCTGCGCCCTCTGGTGCATTGGCGATCAGTTGCTCACCACGCGCCTGGTCTTGAACCCCGATCAGCAGGCAGGGAATGCCGTGGTCGCCCAGCCACTCATGTAGCGACGACTCGGCATCGGGGTTGGAGTCCGCTTCGCAGAACAGCAGCAGGGCGCGGGGTTGCAGGCGGGCGATGGCCAGCGGTAATTCGTTGGGCGGAATCGGCCCGTCGAAGGCGTCGACTGGGCAGCCAGCGGTGCCGATCAGCCAGGCGCACAGCCACAGCTGCGGCGACATCGGTACCTGGCAGAGATTGATCAGCAGCAGCGGCTTGCCACTGTGCTGGCGGTTGTCGTGGTAGACCCGTGCGCCGAGCTTGCTGCGCAACCAGCTGTGCAGGAACAGCCGCTCGGTCTTCGCGCCGGCGCGCTGTGGCCAGCGCTCCTCCAGGGTTGCCAGCAGCGGCAGGAGCAGGTGCTGGCAAAGAATCTGTGGCGGGTAGAGAGCCAGTTCGGCATTGAAGCGTTCGTCCAGCTGGCGTTCGTCGAGCAAGTGGATGGCATGGCACAGCTGCTCACGTTTTTCCTGCCACTGCGAGGCCTGGTCGGCAGGCAGCGGCTGATCGGCGCGCAGCAGGCCCTTGACCTGGCCGACCGATACGCCGCGATTGAGCCAGCCGAGCACGGCGTGGATGGTCTGCACCTGCTCCGGGGAGTACAGGCGGTGGCCCTTGGCGGTACGGTGCGGCACGATCAGGCCGTAACGGCGCTCCCAGGCGCGCAGGGTGACCGGATTCACGCCAGTCAGGCTGGCCACGTCGCGGATCGGCAGGTAGCCGTCGGCAATGGCATCGCGGTAAGCCTCGGCGCTCGACTCGGGAGAGATTGGTTGGTTCATAGGGCGTTCCGCAGGCTTAGGTTTTCCGGGTGCGGTTGCAGGTAGACCTGCTGCTCGATGTAGCTGTCGGGGTGCTGGCGGAAGTGGTGCTTGAGCAGGGTCAGCGGCACCACCAGTGGCACGATGCCCTGCCGGTACTGCTCGATGAGCTGCTGCATTTCCTGCTTTTCCGCGGCGCTCAGGGAGCTTTTCAGGTAGCCGCTCAGGTGTTGCAGCACGTTGGCATGCGTGCCGCGCGTCGCGCAGCGTTTCAGCGCGGTCATCAGTTCGCCGATGTAGTGCTCGGCCAGGCTGTGTAGATCCTGCCCGGACAAATCGCTGAGTAGGCGACCGAGGCGTTTGTAGCGCAGTGGGTCGGTGGCCATCAGCAGGTATTTGTGGCGGGCATGGAATGCGATCAGCTTGCCGCGGCTCAGGCCGGATTGGCACAGCGCCTGCCACTGCGCGTAGGTGAATACCCGGGTCAGGAAGTTCTCACGCAGCACCGGGTCGTTGAGCCGACCATCCTCCTCGATGGGCAGGTTGGGGTGGCGTTCGCACAGTACAGCGGTGTACAGGCCGCGACCTTTCGGCTCGCTGGGGTGGCCGTTGTCCTGATAGACCTTGACCCGTTCCAGCCCACAGGACGGTGACTGCTGCATGACGATATAGCCGCAGATCGGCGGCAAATCGGCAGCCACCTGCTCGCCATAGGCGGTCAGGGCGTCGGTGTGATCCTTGTCGGGGTGTACGGTGCCCACGGCACGTGGTGCTGTCGGATCACCGACCAGGCGGATCGGCTCGCGCGGTGTGCCGAGGCCAATGGCGACTTCGGGGCAGAAGGGCACGAACTCGAAATAGTCGCTCAACTGATCCAGGCATAGCCGGGAGGCCTTGTGGCCGCCGTTGTAGCGCACTTCGGCGCCGAGCAGGCAGGCGCTGACGCCAAGCTTGGGTTTTTCGCGGTGGAGCGGGCTGGCTGGCATGGCGCACCTTCGAGAATGTTCTTGTACAAGGATTTATTTTTGTACAAGTTTCATTTCATCTTAAGCGCGATCTTGTACAAGTCAAATGCTGTGTACAGCTTCTGTCCGCATCAGGTGCAATAAGCGACGTCTCAACGCCAGCCCATCTTCCAGTTGTCGGCATCCTGAAGAACGCGCCAGTCGATGCGCTGGGCACGCTTGCTGAGTATGGCCTGCAGCTCCACTTCCAGCACGCTGCCTTCTTCATCACAGAACAGTTCGGTGACCAGAAAGTGCTTTTCGCGGTTCTGTGGCATGGCTGCCGTCCATTTGGAGAGCAGCAGCTTGCGCGGGGTCAGGCGATGCTTCGCGGTATTCATTGGTTATGCGCTATGAGTTTGCGGGCCGCTTCCTGACCGCTGAGCCAAGCACCTTCGACCCGGCCGGACAGGCACCAGTCACCGCAGGCGTAGAGGCCCAGGTCGGCGTCAGCCAGGGCGCCCAGTTGATGCGCTGCCGTGGGGCGGGCGTACAGCCAGCGGTGGGCGAGGCTGAATACAGGGGCCGGTACTGCGCAGCCGATCATTTCCGCAAAGGCGCCATGCAGATGCTCGATCACCTGCTCCTTGGAAAGATCCAGGTGCTGGCGACTCCAACTGCTACTGGCGTGCAGCACCCAGGTGTCCAGGGTGGTATCGCGGCCCGGCTTGCTGCGGTTGCGCGCCGTCCAGTCGAGCACCTCGTCCTGCACGAAGCAGCCTTCCAGGGGCGTCTTCAGCGGCTCTTCGAAAGCCAGTGCCACTGCCCAGGTGGGCTCCATCGTTACGCCGGCCACCGTGGCGGCGAGTTTCGGTGCTGCAGCCAGCAGGGCGCTGGCCTGGGGCGCCGGAGTGGCGATGATGACGTGGCTGAACGGCCCGTGGCTTTCTCCATCCGCATCGAGCAGATGCCAGTGTTGCTCACCGCGAAATACTTCGGTGATGCGGCAGGAGAACTTCACCGGCAGGGCACCGAGCATGGCGCGGGTAATAGCGCTCATGCGTGGTTTGCCGACCCAGCGAACCTGTTCATCGGCTGATGGGCTAAGTGTGCCGTTGGCGAATTGATAGATGCTGGGCGTCCATTCCTCTACCCAGCCACGCGCCTGCCATTGCTGGACGGCGGCAGCGAAGCGGCGGTCGCGGGCGGTGAAATATTGAGCACCCAAATCAAGGGTTCCAGCGTCGCTGCGCTTACTGGACATGCGACCGCCGCTGCCACGGCTCTTGTCGAACAATTGCACCGGGTATCCGGCGGCATGCAGTGCCTCGGCCGCGGACAATCCGGCGATACCGGTGCCGATGATGGCGATGGGAGCGGTACTGGTCATGTTTACCTCGTGTGCTATCGGGCTGTTGCGACCGTAAGGTCGTCAGTCCACTGGGCCCCAAGGCTACGCCTTGGACATAGGTCGTACAATGTACAGTTTCTGTATAAGCTTATGTCCGCAGCGGCACCGTACCTGCAGTCAGGGCATCTATTCTTCAGAATAGGTGCGGGTGGCAATAGTTTCCCTGTTTATGTCGGCTGCCTGTGCTGCCGGGCTATTGTTGTTGAGCATCGTCCTGCAACAGCGTCGGGCCTTGTGAGCACACCACAGTGAGGAATCTGCCATGCATATCCTGATCACCGGCGGTACTGGCCTGATTGGCCGCGCGCTTTGTCGTTACTGGCTCGAGCAGGGGCACCAGTTGACGGTATGGAGTCGCCGCCCGGAGCAGGTGGCAGCGCTCTGCGGTACTCGTGTACGCGGTGTCGGGCGGCTGGAGGATATCGGTGCCGAGCCGCTGGATGCCGTCGTCAACCTGGCCGGTGCGCCCATCGCTGACCGCCCCTGGAGCAAAGCGCGCAAGCAGCTCCTGTGTGAAAGCCGCATCCACATGACCGAGCAATTGCTGGCCTGGCTACAGAGCCGTGAACAGAAACCCACGGTACTGCTGTCGGGGTCGGCAGTCGGCTGGTACGGCGATAGTGGTGAGCGCCTGATTGATGAGCAGGCTTCGCCTGGAGTGGATTTTGCCGCGCAGCTTTGTGTGGCCTGGGAAGACACCGCGCAGCAGGCGGAGGCTTTTGGCATTCGCGTGATCCTGCTGCGTACCGGTCTGGTGTTGGCGAAAGAGGGTGGCATCCTCAAGCGTATGGTCACGCCGTTCCGGTTTGGGTTGGGTGGCCGCATAGGCAATGGCCGCCAGTGGATGCCGTGGATTCATATCGCTGACCAAATTGCCCTGATTGATTTTCTCTTGCAGCAGGAGCAGGCGCGCGGTCCCTATAATGCCTGCTCACCGCACCCGGTACGCAACCGTGAATTCGCCAGCGAACTCGGCCATGCCGTGCACAGGCCTGCCATCGTGCCGTTACCGGCCTTTGCGCTGCGTGCCGGTCTGGGCGAGATGTCGTTGCTCCTGCTGGGTGGCCAGCATGCTCTGCCGGTCAGGGCGCAGGAGGCCGGCTTCGAATTTCGTTTCACGCATCTCGACGTGGCTTTGGTGGATTTGCTGAGCCTTCATTAACAGGATGATATTGCATGACCGATCACGCCTTACTACTGGTCAATCTCGGCTCGCCCGCCTCCACGGAAGTCGCGGATGTCAGGAGTTATCTCAACCAGTTTTTGATGGATCCCTATGTGGTCGATCTGCCGTGGCCGCTAAGGCGGTTACTGGTGTCGCTGATTCTGATACGCCGCCCGGCGCAATCGGCCCATGCTTATGCCTCGATCTGGTGGCCTGATGGTTCGCCGCTGATCGTGCTCAGCAAGCGTTTGCAGGAGGCGATGAAAATCCAGTGGACCCAGGGGCCGGTCGAACTGGCCATGCGCTACGGCGAGCCCTCGCTGGAAACCGTGCTGACCCGTCTCGCCAGCCAGGGCATCGAACAGGTCACCCTTGCGCCGCTGTATCCGCAGTTCGCCGACAGCACCACCACCACCGTGATCGAAGAAGCCAAGCGCGTGGTGCGTGAGCGCCAGCTGCCGATCCGCTTCGCCATCCTCCCACCATTCTTCCAGGATCCCGATTACATCGACGCCCTGGCCGACAGCGCCAGGCCTTACCTGGAGAAGGACTTCGATCACCTGCTGCTGAGCTTCCACGGCTTGCCGGAGCGTCACCTGCGCAAGCTCGACCCGACCAATCACTGCCTGCGCGGGGCCGACTGTTGCCGCACGGCGCCGCCGCAGGTGCTGTCCACCTGCTACCGCGCCCAGTGCATGCGCACAGCCGAGGCCTTCGCGACGCGCATGGGCTTGCGGCCGGAGCAGTGGTCGGTGTCGTTCCAGTCGCGCCTCGGCAAGGACAAGTGGATCGAGCCCTACACCGAAGCGCGCCTTGACGAATTGGCGGCTCAGGGCGTGAAAAAGCTGCTGGTGATGTGCCCGGCCTTCGTTGCCGATTGCATCGAGACGCTGGAAGAGATCGGTGATCGCGGTCGCGAGCAGTTCGTGGAGGCCGGGGGCGAGAGCCTGGAGCTGGTGCCTTGCCTGAACGACCACCCAGGCTGGGCGGCAGCGCTCAAGCGACTTTGCGAGCGGGCGCCGCAAAGTCTGGGCTAAGACCGAGCGCCCAGCTACTGGAGCTGGGCGCGACTTATCTCAGGGCTTTTTCATCTCTTAAATGTCTGGCGCGTCGTCGGCAGATTTCTTCTTCCAGCCGTCGTTGCCCGGCAGGATCAGGTTCAGCACGATGGCGACGATGGCGCACAGGGCGATGCCCTTGAGGCCGAAGTCGTCCGGGCCGTCGCCGGTACCGATCAGCACGCCACCGATCCCGAACACCAGGGTTACCGAAACGATCACCAGGTTGCGCGCTTCGCTGAGGTCGACGCTGTGGCGGATCAGGGTGTTCATGCCTACCGCGGCGATGGAGCCGAACAGCAGGCAGAGAATACCGCCCATTACCGGCACCGGAATGCTCTGCAAGATAGCGCCGAACTTACCAATGAAAGCCAGGGTGACGGCGAAGATCGCCGCCCAGGTCATGATCTTCGGGTTGTAGGCCTTGGTCAGCATCACCGCGCCAGTGACCTCCGCGTAAGTCGTGTTGGGCGGGCCGCCGAACATACCGGCTGCAGATGTAGCCAGGCCGTCACCGAGTAGTGTGCGGTGCAGGCCTGGCTTCTTCAGGTAGTTCTTGCCGGTGACGCTGCCCACGGCGATCACGCCACCGATGTGCTCGATGGCCGGAGCCAACGCCACCGGTACGATGAACAGAATCGCCTGCCAGTTGAACGCTGGTGCGGTGAAGGCCGGCACTGCCAGCCAGGGCGCGTCGGCAACATGGCTGAGGTCGAGGGCGCCGAAATAGATCGACAGTGCGAAACCCACCAGAATGCCCGAGATGATCGGCACCAGGCGGAAGATGCCGCGCCCGAAAACGGCGACGATCAGGGTGGTCAGCAGGGTCGGCATGGAAATCCACATCGCCGTGCTGTAGGGCAGCAGTACGCTGCCGTCACCGGCTTTGCCCATCGCCATGTTGGCGGCGATCGGAGCCATGGCCAGGCCGATGGAAATGATCACCGGGCCGATTACCACCGGTGGCAGCAGGCGGTCGATGAAGCCTGTGCCCTTGATCTTCACGGCCAGGCCGAGAAAGGTGTAGACGAAACCGGCTGCAACCACGCCGCCCATGGTTTCCGCCAGGCCGAACTGGCCCTTGGCGAGAATGATCGGGGTGATGAACGCGAAGCTCGAGGCCAGGAACACCGGTACCTGACGGCCCGTGACGATCTGGAACAGCAGGGTGCCCAGACCCGCCGTGAACAATGCCACGTTAGGGTCGAGGCCGGTGATCAGCGGCATCAGCACCAGGGCGCCGAAGGCCACGAAGAGCATCTGCGCGCCGGACAGCACCTGACGCCACAACGGATCGTTGAATTCGTCGCGCATCGATCAGGCGTCCTTCTGCTTGGTGCCGAAGATCTTGTCGCCGGCATCGCCCAGCCCGGGGATGATGTAGCCGTGTTCGTTGAGACGCTGGTCGATGGACGCGGTGTAGATCTTCACGTCCGGGTGGGCTTCGTTGACCGCTTTGATGCCCTCGGGGGCAGCGACGAGCACCATGGCGCGGATTTCCTTGCAGCCGGCCTTCTTGAGCAGGTCGATGGTAGCGACCATGGAAGCACCGGTGGCCAGCATCGGGTCGATGATCATCGCCAGGCGCTCGTTGATCTCCGGTACCAGCTTCTCCAGGTAGGTGTGCGCCTTCAGGGTTTCTTCGTTGCGGGCCACGCCGACAGCGCTGACCTTGGCACCCGGAATCAGGCTGAGCACGCCGTCGAGCATGCCGATGCCAGCACGCAGGATCGGCACCACGGTGATCTTCTTGCCGGAGATCTTCTCGACCTGCACGGGGCCTGCCCAGCCGGCGATTTCGTAGTTTTCCAGCGGCAGATCCTTGGTCGCCTCGTAAGTGAGCAGGGCGCCCACTTCCTGGGCCAGTTCGCGGAAGTTCTTGGTACTGATATCCGCGCGGCGCATGAGGCCGATCTTGTGGCGAATCAGCGGATGGCGGATCTCGAGGACTGGCATTGCGGGGTCTCCGGCAAAAATGGGCAAAAAACACGCTAGATTAAAGCATTGCGTAGCGCTGTGGGCGCTGCGCATGTGGAACTTTTTAAAAACCGCTCGCAACGGCCATGCCACTTGTCGAGCGCATCCGTGGACGCTTGCGCCTCATCTAGCGGATGGGTAACGTGCCGCCTTTTTCTGACCCGGTGATCAGCTCTTACGCCGGAGCCATTCATACCGTGCGAACCGACGCCCGCAGAGCCACGCTTCTGCTCACAGTCGCCGCCAATGAGGACATGACATGCCCGCCGATCTCGCCCACATCCGCCAGGTAATGACCGAAGCCGACTGTCTGTACAGCGAAGCCGAAGTGGAAGCCGCCATCGCTCGCGTCGCCGTTGCCATCAACGCCGAACTGGCCGACCGCAACCCGGTGGTGTTCTGCGTGATGAATGGCGGGCTGATCTTCTCCGGCAAGCTGCTGACCAAGCTCGACTTCCCCTTGGAAGCCTCCTACCTGCATGCCAGCCGCTACCGCAACCAGACCAGTGGCGGTGAGCTGTTCTGGAAAGCCAAGCCGGAAGTCTCGTTCATCGACCGCGATGTGCTGATCATCGACGACATCCTCGACGAAGGGCACACCCTGGGCGCGATCATCGACTTCTGCCACCACGCCGGCGCCGCCAAAGTGCATACCGCCGTGCTGATCGACAAGGATCACGACCGCAAGGCGCGTCCGGATCTCAAGGCCGACTACGTGGGCCTGCCGTGCGTCGACCGCTACATTTTCGGTTACGGCATGGACTACAAGGGCTACTGGCGCAATGCGCCGGGGATTTATGCGGTGAAAGGGCTCTAAAGGTTCGTCGATTCGTCGGACTCTGATCGCCAGCTCTCGCAGATCGCCCGGGCGCGGGGTAGATCTCGGGCATAGCTCAGGCGGCCGTGGGCACTCTGCAGGCCGGCACGGCGCAGCTTCAGGCGCAGCGACGGCGAGGCGCCGCTGACGATCAGTGAAATGCCGTGCTTGCGGTACTCCAGCACGATGCTGTGCAGTGCCGCGAGGGCGGTCATGTCGAGCATCGGCACGGCGCTGACGTCGAGAATCACCACCCGGATATGCGGATCGAGGCGACGCAGGGCGCCCAGCGTGCGCTCCGCTGCACCGAAGAACAGCGGGCCGCGAATGGCCAGGGCCTGCACATGCTCCGGCAGGTCATTCAGGGCCTGGTGGCTGTGCCGTGGCAGGCTGCGCGTGTCGGTCAGTTCGCTCATGCGTTTGATGAACAGCCCGGCGGCCAGCAACAGGCCGACGCCAACCGCCAGCACCATGTCGAACAGCACCGTGAGCAGCAGGCAGGTCAGCAATACCAGCACGTCGCTGCGTGGAGCGATGCGCAGGGTATGCGCTACATGGTGGGCTTCGCTCATGTTCCAGGCGACCATCAGCAGCAGGGCGGCCAGCGCGGCCATCGGCAGGTAGCTGAACAGCGGGGCGAGAAACAGGATCGCCGCCAGCACCACGGCAGCGTGGATGATGGCTGCCAGGGGCGAGCGGGCACCGGCTCTCACGTTGGCGGCGCTACGGGCGATGGCAGCGGTTGCGGTGATACCGCCAAACAGCGGCGCGACCAGATTGCCGATGCCCTGGCCGAGCAATTCGGCATTGGGGTCGTGTTTGCTGCCGGTCATGCCATCGGCGACCACCGCGCAGAGCAGCGATTCGATGGCGCCGAGCATGGCGATGGCAAAGGCTGGTGCCAGCAACTGGCGGATCAGCTCGAAGGACAGAATCAGGGGCTGGCCATCGGCGCCCGGCAGATGCCAGGGCCAGGCGAAGGTCGGCAGAAAGGGCGGAATGCCCGGGTAACTGACGCCGTCGACGACGTAGCTGAAGCGCTCGCCCAGAGTCGCTACCGGCAGGCCGCCTCGCTCCAGCAGCAGGCCCAGCAGCGCACCGACCGTCAGTGCCACCAGATGCCCGGGGATGCGCGGTACCAGCCGCGGCCACAGCAGCAGCATAGCAAAGCAGGCCAGTGCTACCAGGCTGTCGCCCAGATGGATGCCGGGCAGGGCCTGGAACAGCAACTGCAATTGCTCCACGTAATGGCTCGGTTGTCCGGCCAGTTGCAGGCCGAGCAAGTCCTTGATCTGCAGCGTGGCGATGACGATGCCGATACCCGCGGTGAAGCCAAGCGTGACCGGGTAGGGCACGAACTCGATCAGGCGACCCGCCTTGAGAAGGCCCAGGGCGATCAGGATCAGTCCGGCCAGCATGGTGCATAGCAGCAGGCCGCCGATGCCGAACTGCTGAGTGATCGGCAGCAGAATCACCACGAAGGCTGCGGTGGGGCCGGAAATGTTGAAGCGCGAACCGCCGCACAGGGCGATCAGCGGCGCTGCAACCAGCACGGTGTAGAGGCCATGTTGCGGCGCCACGCCGACGGCGATCGCCAGGGCCATGGCCAGCGGGATGGCGATGATGCCCACCGTGAGGCCGGCGCTCAGGTCGCCACGCAGGCTGGCCCAGGAGTAACCGCGCAGGCTCTGGCGACAAGCGGCGAACAGGGTAGGCATCGTGGCACTTCCTGGGAGATTGCCGCCAGTATAGGAGCGGGTAGAGGGCGTGGTGGTTGACTTAGGTCGCGTACCGCTTGGGTCGCGCTGGTGCTAGAAAGGTCGGCTGCGTCTGAGTCACGCGCCCTGCGTTGAGCGGTCGCGACGCCGGGGTTACACTGCCCGCCCCGTGTGGTCTGGTTTGCTGGAGTGAGCGATGCGTAAAGACAAGAAGCAGGTGATTGGCGACGAAGTGAGCGATGAGCAGATCAAGCTGTTTCTCGCCGTGGAACCGGCTGACGCCACGCCGCCCTCGCTGCACAAGCTGGTCAAGGCCTATCGCGGTCTGCGTGACCACGACTTCGAGCGTTTCGTGGGTTTCTTCGTCGAAGCCGGTTATGACCTCGATGCCAAGGATGCCGACGGTAATGACTTCGTCGCCCTGATCAAGGATCAGCGTCAGTCCGAGGCTTACATCCAGGCAATCAACGCCGCGCGCGGTTGATCGCCAGCGGGTGACGGCGTCCTGTCGTCGCCCGCTCTGATCGTCTGACGGCTAATCGCCGCGTTTACTGTCGATCCTGTTCAGACGATTGCCCTCGAAACGCAGAAAGTAGTTCATGCCGTTGCGCGGGCCGTAATTCCATTCCTCTATCTGCACTTCATGGGTGAAGCCGTAGCTGTCGGTCTGATCCTTGTAGCCGATGAATGCGCGGTTGTTTGGTTCGCCACATTTGGACAGGACTTCGGCGGTGCTGTCGCCGCTGCTTGCCAGAGCGCTGCCACAGCGCCAGGTCGCTGCGTTGGCGGTGCCGGCCAGGAGCATGAGCAGGGTGCAAGAGATGAGTGTCTTCATGGTCGTCATTGCTGGCGTTTGCGCTCGATGCGCGTCAGCCGATTGCCCTCGAAAGTCAGGATGGTGAACATACCGTTGCTGGGCTCGTAGGCCCATTCCTCGATATTCGTTTCGCGCCTGTCGTAGCCGCCCAGGGTGTAGCCGACAGGGTCGCGGAACGCCGGCTCGCCGCATTTCTGCATCACCTCGAAGGTGCGATCGCCGAGGTTCACCAGCTTGCTGCCGCAGCGTAGGGTATCGGCCTGGCTCAGCAGTGGGGCGGCGCAAAGCGCCAGCATCAGACCCAGTCGTTTCATGTCGTCACTCGCTGCCCAGATGAAGGGGGGTGGCCACACGGCCGTCGCTGGTGGCCTCGCCGAAGCTGACGTCGAGTAGATAGACGCGCTCGGCCGCCAGTTTGCCGCTATCTACCAGATAGGCCTTGATCGCTGCCGCACGATCTTGGGCCAGCTGGCGCAGCAGGCCACGGCTGTCAGTCCAGGATTCGACCACGGCATCGCGCAGGCGCTGCGTGCGTTCGTCACTGTCCAGGTCGGCCCACTCGGCAGGCGGCTGCTGTTTCAGGCGCGCACGGTAGATGCCTTCCAGCAGTGGGGCTTTTTCGTCCTCAGGCACTACCAGCAACTCGGCGCTGGCCGGCACCTGATCACCGCGGCGTTGCATGATGCGATATAGATAATCCTGATACTCGCGCTCGAGGCGCTGCGCGGCCAGCAGTGGGCCGTCGCTGCTCTGTGCGCTGGCGCCTTCGATTTCCAGGCGCAGGGTAGGACGCTCCTGCAGGGCGCTGGAGAGTACGTCGAGAGACTTCTTCGCCTGGCCGTCCAGTTCGTCGCTGCCTGCTGCGAAGGCGACGGTGCTCAGATCCATGTCGGTGCCGCCACTCACCAAACCACCAATGAATTTGAAGGGTGCCTGGGCGGCACGCAACACCAGGTTGCGCAGGGTTTGCCAGACGATCGGCATGACGCTGAACTGCGGGTTGTTGAGATCCCCCTCCAATGGCAGCTCGATAGAAATGCGCCCCTGGGTGTCCTTGAGCAGGGCCACGGCCAGGCGGATCGGCAGATCCACCGCATCCGGGCTGTCGACCTTCTCGCCAAGCTGCAATTGCTCGACCAGCACCTTGTTCTCGGCGTTCAGCTTGCCGTCGTTGATGCGGTAGTGCAGGTCCAGGTTGAGGCGGCCCTTGCGGATGCGGTAGCCGGCGAACTTGCCAGAGTAAGGCGTCAGGGTGGTCAGCTCGACCTGCTTGAACTGGGTGGCGATATCCAGGCTCTGCATCGGGTCGAAAGGCGTCAGGCTGCCCTTGATGCTGACCGGTGCGTAGCGGTCGACCTTGCCGCTGATATCCACAGGCGCCGGTTTGCTGCTGGTGCTGTCGAGAGTGCCGATGCGGCCATTGAGCTGCTGCACGGCGGTGGCGAAGTTGGGCCTGAGGCTGAAGTCGGCGAAGTTGGCCGAGCCATCCTTCAGGCTGACCTCGCCGATGCGAATCGCCATCGGCTTGTCGGCGGTGGCCGAGGACTGCGCCTGGGCGGCATTGCCGGCAGGTTGCTTGATGATCAACTCGTTGACGTTGGTGGTCAGGTCTTCGTTGATGATGAAGCGTACGTAGGGCTGTTCCAGGTCGACTCGCTCGATGTCCAGGCGGTCGCCGTGTCGATAGTCTATGCCGCCCAGATCCAACTGCTTCCAGCGCAGCAGGTCGCGATCCTTGAGGGTGTCGAGGGTGTGCAACTGAGTGATCTGGGCCTTGCCTTGAACACGCAGCGCCAGTGGCTCGATTGCCGTGAGTTCAACGCCAAGATCGCTGCTCAGCAGGCCGCTGCGCAGCTCCAGGTGCACAAAGGGGCTGAGGTAGGCCTGTGCTACACGCAGGTCGATATTGCGGGTGGCCACCTTCAGGTTGGCGGTGGTCGGGCTCAGTTGTACCTGGCCCTCGGCCTGCAGCTTGCCCTGTTTGCCGACGCCGGTATCCAGCTTGAGCGCGAAGGGCGAGGTGCCGAGGCTGTCGAAGTTCTGCATGTCCAGATCGAGCGGACCAAGCTCTACGGTGACTGCCTCGCTCGGCACACGGTCGACCAGGTGGGCGTGATAGTCGCGCAACTGCACGTCCTTGACCTGCACTTGCCAGGGTTTGCCAGGCTCTTTCGCAGCTGGTTGTGTAGCGTCGCCGGCAGGGGCGGTGGCTTCGGGCTCTGGCGCATCTGCCGCTGGCGCCTGCTTCGCGGCTTGCTGCGGTTTGCCGGTCAGGAGCTTCTGCCAGTCGAGTTCGCCATCGGCCTCGCGGGCCGCCCAGGCTTCCAGTTTCTGCCCGCGTACCTTGCCGATCACCACCTGCTGTTTGGCCAGATCCAGAGACGTTTCGCTGACCTCGAGGGAATCCAGCTTCACCAGCGGCTTGCCGTCCGGTGCCTGCATGGCGAATGGCGCGACCTTGATGCGGGCGTTGCTGAGCAGCAACTCGGTGCCGTCGCGCAGGTTCAACTGATAGTCAGTCGACAGGCTCACTACGCCTTTCTCAAGCGCCAGCGGGAGGGCGTCACGCACGTAGGGCCAGAACGCTTTCATGGGTTCGTCGGTAATCTTCAGGGTGCCGCTGGAGCTGATCGGACTCAGGCTCAGTTCGCTGCTCCAGTCGATACGCCCACCAGCCGGACCGGTAGCGACGAGCGTCATATCGGCGTTGTCGTCGGGCAGGGTGCTGAGGTTGTGCAGTTCCAGGTTGAGATCGTCGTAGTGGATGTCGATCGGCTCCTGCGGGCGCAGATCCTGGAAGTGCAGATTGCCACCCAGCAGTTCGATGCGGTCGATGCGCAGAGGGAACGGTTCGCTGGCTTCTTCCGGCTGCTGCTCGCTGGCCGGCAGCTTGAACAATTGCGCCAGGTTGAGGGTGCCGTCCTTGTCGAAGCGCACTTCGGTGTGGGGCTTCACCAGCGTTACGTCGGCCAGGTGCAGGGCGCCGCTCCACAGACTGTCCAGTTGCAGATTCACGGCCAGGTGCTCGAAGGCTACCTGTTCCTTGCCTGCCTCACCGAGATGCAAGCCCCATAGATCCAGCTCGAGGGTGAAGGGGTTGAGTTGCAGGCGATCCAGCCGCGCCGGCTCGTTCGCGTATTGCTCCAACTGCTGATTGGCGATGCGCAGCGCAATGCCGGGCAAGATGAGGAACCCGATCAGGCTGTAAAGGCCGAGGGTAACCAATAAGGCGGTGGTGGCGCGTCGCAATCCTTTGGGCATGGTCTTGCTTCATCTTCCTGGCGAGAGTGCCTTGGATTATGGCATGAGCCCTGGGTTCCGCGAGACGCTGCGCCCGTTCAAAAATGCAGGACGAGGGTTTTCAGCGGCGGGTTGCCATCGGTGGAGGGGAAGTCCGCGGCCGGCAGCAGTTGTTCATGCTCGCGCACCGGGCGCCCCAGCTTGCTGGCGCAACGCAGCACCTGTTCGCGCCAGTCGGCCATGGGTACTTTCGCCAGGTTGTTGCAGCACACCAAGGTGCCGTGCTCGGCGGTAGCGAGAATCGCTGGTTTCAGCAGGCTCTGGTAATCACGCAAGAGATCGACGGTGCCGAAGGCGCTCTTGGCCCAGGCTGGCGGGTCGAGAAACACCAGGTCGAACTGGCGCTGCTCGAGGCGTGGATAACTCGGCAGCTTCTGCCCGCGCCGCGCAGCGATGGGCAGCCCTGCCCACTGGCGGATCGCTGGAAAGTAGTCCGACTGGACGAATTGCATGGGCTGCAGATGCGGATTGAGCGCACCGTTTTCGCGGCCGACCGCGAGGTTGCCCTCGGCGAAATCGAGGTTGACCACTTCATGCGCACCACCGGCCGCCGCATTGAGGCCAACGCCACAAGTGTAGGCGAACAGATTGAGCACACTTTTCCCGGCGCTGTGATGCTGAATCCAGCCACGGACGTTGCGCAGGTCGAGAAACAGCAGTGGATCCTGCCCAGCGTGGCGGCCGCGGACGCGGTAATCGAGGCCCCACTCCTGACCCGTCTGATCGGCCAGGGCCTCATCACTCGCGGTATAGACGGGGTCGCTGCGGTCGACGCGCGAGTTGCCCCGGGAACGGTCGTTGTAGACCAGCAGCGTGTGTAGCCCGAGCGCTTCGTTGACCTGCTCATGCAGAGCCAGCAATTCGTCACGAGCCAGTGTCTGGTGGAAACTCTGCACCATCAACTGCTGGCCGTAGCGGTCGACGGTCAGACCGCCAGCACCTTCCTGGCTGCCATGGAACAGGCGGTAGCAGTCGGTCTGCTGCCCATGCAGCTCGGCGATCAGGGCGTGGCGATTGGCAAGCGCGCTGCGCACTGCCTGGTCGAGAGACGGCATGTGCGGCGACTCATGATAAGGGGCGCGCAGTTTATCACCCTCAATTGGGCGGCAGGCCCATGCGTATCCGCGACTTGTGCAATGAGCCACTGCGTACCGCCCAGCGGATGAGCGGTGCGATGGCGCGCACGCCGCTGCGGGTCAGGCGGCTGCGCAGCGGTGTCATGCGCTGGTCGAGCATGCTCTGCGCCCAGTCCGGGAGCAGGTCGATGCCTGCCTGCAGGAACAGTTGACCAACCGGGGCGGCCAGTCTGCTTGGTGCTGGCGCGGCGAGCAGGATGCGCAATATCTCGTGGGAACGCTCGTTGCACAGCAATTGGCCGCGCATGCGCTCGAGATAGGCCGTTATCTGCGCTCGGTTGCGCGGCACTTCGGATGCACCCAGGCGCTCGGCGACCAGGGCGATTTCTGCGTAGTAACGATCCTGATCGGCTTCGCTCATGTGCGGATTCAGGTAGCGCAGGTGCGCCTGCAGAAAGCTGTACACCTCTGCCACATGCACCCAGGTCAGCAGGTGCGGGTCACTGGCGGCATAGGGGCGACCGTCCGGCGCGGTGCCAACCACGTGCAGGTGAATGCGTTTGACCTTGTCGATCAGCCAGTCGGCATCTTTGCTACTGGCGAAAGTGGTGCCGGAGACGAACTGGCCGGTACGGCGCAGGCGACCCAGTAAGTCATCGCGGAAATTCGAGTGATCCCACACGCCAGCCAGTGCCAGTGGATGCAGGGCCTGCAGCAGCAAGGCACTGACCCCGCCGATGAGCATGCTGGTGAAGTCGCCATGGATGCGCCAGCACACCGAATCCGGGCCGAACAGGCCGGGATCGCCCTTGGGGTTCTCGAAATCGATCTGCCCCAGCGCGATGCCGCTGAGGCTGAGTACCTGGCTTTCTATACGACGGCGGATGACTTCCATGGCGCGAGGTTAATGTGCCCCGCTGCATGCCACAAGTCAGCGGCCGGCTTGAGATCGTCCCGGGTATCGCTGCGCTCAACGCCGGGCTACCGAACCTTGCGTAGCCTGCGGTTGAGCGTAGCGATACCCAGGGAGCCTGCGTCAGGAATTCAGCCGCTCGGCGACCAGGCTGTCGACCACCGCCGGGTCGGCCAGGGTCGAGGTGTCGCCCAGAGTGTCCAGCTCGTTGCAGGCGATCTTGCGCAGGATGCGACGCATGATCTTGCCCGAACGGGTCTTCGGCAGGCCCGGCGCCCACTGGATCAGCTCCGGTTTGGCGAAGCTGCCGATTTCCTTGCCGACCAGGCTTAGCAACTCCTTCTTCAACTCGTCGCTCGGCTCGATACCATTCATGGTGGTGACGAAGGCGTAGATGCCCTGGCCCTTGACGTCATGGGGGTAGCCGACCACTGCCGCTTCGGCTACGGCGTCGTGCAGCACCAGTGCGCTTTCCACTTCTGCTGTGCCGATACGGTGGCCGGAAACGTTGATCACGTCGTCGATGCGACCGGTGATCCACCAGTAGCCGTCCTCGTCGCGGCGTGCGCCGTCACCGCAGAAGTAGTAACCGGGGTAGGCGGTGAAGTAGGTCTCGAGCATGCGCTGGTGATCGCCGTAGATACTGCGAATCTGGCTTGGCCAACTGGCCTTGATCGCCAGTACGCCGGCACCGGGGCCATCGATTTCCTTGCCTTGCTCGTCCAGCAGCACCGGTTGTACGCCGAAGAACGGGCGAGTCGCCGAGCCGGGCTTGAGGTCGGTGGCACCCGGCAGTGGGGTGATCATGATGGCGCCAGTCTCGGTCTGCCACCAGGTGTCGACGATGGGACAGCGCTTTTCGCCGACCACGTTGAAGTACCACTCCCAGGCTTCCGGGTTGATCGGCTCGCCGACGCTGCCGAGCAGGCGCAGGCTGCTGCGCGAGGTTTTCTTCACCGGTGCTTCGCCTTCGCGCATCAGCGCACGCAGAGCCGTCGGCGCGGTGTAGAAGATGTTCACCTTGTGCTTGTCGATCACCTGCCAGAAGCGCGACGTGTCGGGGTAGTTGGGCACGCCTTCGAAGATCAGGCTGGTGGCGCCATTGGCCAGCGGGCCGTAGACGATGTAGCTGTGCCCGGTGACCCAGCCGACATCCGCGGTGCACCAGTAGATATCGCCATCGTGATAGTCGAACACGTACTTGTGGGTCATCGCCGCCTGCAGCAGGTAGCCGGCGGTGCTGTGCAGCACGCCCTTGGGTTTGCCGGTGCTGCCGGAGGTGTAGAGGATGAACAGCGGGTCTTCGGCATCCATGGCCTCGGCGGGGCAGTCGGCGTTCACCTGCTGCACAGCCTCGTGGTACCAGAGGTCGCGCTTCTCGTCCCAGTCGACCTTGTTGTGGGTGCGCTCGACCACCAGCACGGTGGACACGTTGGGGCAGCTCTTCAGGGCCTTGTCGACATTGCTCTTGAGGGGAATGTACTTGCCACCACGCACGGCCTCATCGGCGGTGATCACGGTGCGGCAGTCGGCATCGAGAATGCGGTCTCGCAGGGCATCCGGCGAGAAGCCGCCGAACACCACCGAGTGCACGGCGCCGATGCGGGTGCAGGCGAGCATCGCGTATGCGGCTTCCGGGATCATCGGCATGTAGATGCACACGCGATCGCCTTTCTTCACGCCGCGTTGTTTGAGCACGTTGGCCAGCCGGCAGACCTGCTCGTGCAACTGCCGGTAGGTGATGCTGGCCGAGTCCTTGGGGTCGTCGCCTTCCCAGATCAGCGCTACCTGATCGCCACGCTTGGCCAGGTGGCGGTCGATGCAATTGTGGCTAATGTTCAACTGGCCGCCGGAAAACCAGCGAATGTCGCCCTTGCTCAGGCTGCCGCTGGAGACTTCGTCCCAGGGTTTGAACCAGTCGAGAAAGGCCTTGGCCTGTTCGCCCCAGAACGTCTGGGGGTCGTCGACCGATTGGCGGTAGAGGCGCTGGTAGGCGGCGTCGTCGATGTGGGCACGTTGGCGTGTTTCGTCGCTGACGGGGTGACGGCTGATCGTGAACATGGCGGGGCACCTTTGTTGTTATATGTCCGCAATGGACACCTCTAAAAACTACCTGCGTTGCCATCGCGGCGTTAAAAACAGGCTAAAAATGCTCATTTACATCAGTAAACTGCGCTTTTTCGCCTGTTTTTGCCTTGCGCTGCCTGCCTCGCCGACGTTTTTAGAGGTATCCAATAGACACTAAGGGTAGCAGCCAAGTTTTATTGGTCGACTCGGACGAGCCTGGGAGTGACGCAAAGTGTTGCGGGCGCTCGCCGATGAGCGAGCGCCCGCAATCGATCAACCGCGATGGCGACTGCGGAAGTAGTTGATCAGCCCTTGAGTGGAGCCGTCTTCGGCAGTGCTTGGCTCGCTGCCGACCATGCGCGAATAGACGCCCTTGCCCAGCTCCTTGCCGAGTTCCACGCCCCACTGGTCGAAGGCGTTGATGCCCCAGATGGCGCTCTGGGCGAACACCTTGTGCTCGTACAGGGCCACCAGCGCGCCAAGGCGGCGGGGGCTGATGCGCTCCAGCACCAGAGTGTTGCTCGGCCGGTTGCCGGGGATCACCTTGTGCGGTGCGAGGCGCGCGATATCGTCTTCGCTCAGGCCCTTGCCGCGCAGTTCCGCCTCGGCTTCTTCGCGGGATTTGCCGAGCATCAGTGCCTGGCTCTGCGACAGGCAGTTGGCGTAGAGCCACTGGTGGTGGTCGGCAACCGGGTTGTAACTGACCACCGGGACGATGAAGTCCGCCGGAATAAGCTGGGTACCCTGATGCAGCAACTGGTGATAGGCGTGCTGGCCGTTACAGCCCACGCCGCCCCAGATCACCGGCCCGGTCGAACCACTGACCTGGCTGCCGTCCTGGCGCACGCTCTTGCCGTTGGACTCCATGTCCAACTGCTGCAGGTGCCGGGTGATGTTACGCAGGTAGTGGTCGTACGGCAGGATGGCCTGGCTCTGGGCGTCCCAGAAATTGCCGTACCAGATGCCCAGCAGCGCCAGCAGGATCGGCATGTTCTGCTCGAACGGCGCGGTCTTGAAATGCATGTCCATGCTGTAGGCGCCGGCCAGCAGTTCCTTGAAGTTGGACATGCCGATGGACAGGGCAATCGGCAGGCCGATGGCCGACCACAGCGAATAACGCCCGCCAACCCAGTCCCACATCGGGAAGATGTTCTCTTCACGGATACCGAACGCCACTGCGGCTTCGCGGTTACTCGATACGGCAATGAAATGGCGATACAGCTCGGCCTCGGAGCCGCCCTGAGCCAGGTACCAGCCACGAGCGGCCTGGGCGTTCTTCAGGGTTTCCAAGGTGCCGAAGGATTTCGACGAAACGATGAACAGGGTGGTTTCGGCCTGCAGCTTGGCCGACAGCTCGTGGAACTCGCTGCCGTCGATATTGGCCAGGTAATGGCAGCGCACACCGCGCTGGGCAAATGGCAGCAGCGCCTCGGAAACCAGTTGCGGGCCGAGGAAGGAGCCGCCGATGCCGATGTTCACCACGTCGGTGATGGGCTTCTCGGTGTAGCCGCGCCACAGGCCGTTGTGGATGCGCCCGACCAGTTCGGTCATTTGCTGCAGTACACGCTGGACATGGGGCATCACGTCGACGCCGTCGACCAATACCTTGTCGCCGAGCGGCCGGCGCAGTGCGGTGTGCAGCGCCGGGCGGCCTTCCGAAGCATTGAGCTTCTCGCCGTCGAACATGGCGCGGATCGACTGCTCCAGACCGGCTTCGCGAGCCAGCGCCATCAACAGTGAGATGGTCTCGTCGCTGGCCAGGTTCTTCGAATAGTCGAGAAACAGGCCGCAGCTGCTCAGGGAAAACTGCTCGAAACGTTGCGGGTTGCCAGCGAAGGCGTCGCGCATGCTGAAGTTCTGCATGGCCTGGCGATGCTGCTGCAGCGCCTGCCAAGTGGGGAGGGCGAGAACATCGAGCGGCTGTTGGTAATACGCCATGGGGCTTCCTTGTTGAGGCATTCGGTTGGCAGGCTTCAGCGATGATTACATACCAAAAAGCCCGGCTGATCGTCCGGGCTTTCGAGTGTATCCGGGTTTTTGTACCCGGTGGAGGTGGCCGTCAGTATCCCTGGTCGAGGGTGAAACTCAGGTTGTCGATCAGCCTGGTGTTACCTAGATAGGCCGCTACCAGCACCACCAACTCGCGGTCGCCCGGGCTGAGTTGGCGCAGGCTCTGTGCTTCGCGCACTTCCAGGTAGTCGGCGCGCAGACCGGCATCGGCATGCTGGCGCTGCGCCTGGGCAATCAGGGCGGGCAGGTCGCGTTCGCCAGTCTGGATAGCCTGGGCAATCTGCTGCAGCGAGCGGTAGAGAACCGTGGCGGTGTCGCGCTGCTCATCGCTCAGGTAACCGTTGCGCGACGACAGGGCCAGGCCGCTCTCGGCGCGCACGGTGGGCTCGCCGATGATCTGGATCGGCATGTTGAGGTCGCGCACCATGGTGCGGATCACCGCCAGTTGCTGGAAGTCCTTCTGGCCGAACACCGCCAGATCAGGCTGCACCATGTTGAACAGTTTGGTCACCACGGTGGCGACGCCTTCGAAGTGACCAGGACGGCTGGCACCGCAAAGCCCCTCGGACACGCCAGGCACGCTGATGCGAGTCTGCTCGCCCATGCCGCCCGGGTACATCTCGAGGGCGTCCGGGTGGAAAAGCAGATGGCAGCCTGCGTCGACCAGGCGCTGCTGGTCTGCCTGGAGGGTGCGAGGGTACTTGTCGAGATCTTCGGAGGGCCCGAACTGCATCGGGTTGACGAAGATGCTGGCGACCACGAAGTCGCTGCGTTGCGCGGCCTTTTCCACCAGTGCGGCGTGGCCGGCGTGCAGGTTACCCATGGTCGGCACCAGGCCGATCTGCTTGCCTTCGGCACGGGCCTGAGCAACAGCAGCGCGCAGCTCGCGCACGGTCTTCACGGTGTTCATGCGGAGAATCCGTGTTCGGCGGCCGGGAAGCTGACAGCCTTGACCTCACTCACATAGGCGGCGAGGGCGTCCTGAATGCTGGCCTGGCCGGCCAGGAAGTTCTTCACGAACTTGGGCACGCGGCCGCTCAGCGACAGGCCCAGCATGTCATGCAGCACAAGCACCTGGCCGTCGGTTTGCGGGCCGGCACCAATGCCGATCACTGGAACCTTCACCGCGCGGCTGATTTCCCCAGCCAGTTCGCTCGGAACGCATTCGAGCAACAGCATGGCTGCGCCGGCCTGCTCCAGGGCGATAGCGTCCGCCACCATCTGGCGGGCCTGGGCCTGTTCACGGCCCTGCACTTTATAACCGCCGAGAATGTTCACTGCCTGCGGGGTCAGCCCCATGTGCGCACACACCGGTACACCGCGCTCGGCCAGGCGAGTGATGGATTCGGCCAGCCAGGCAGTGCCTTCGACCTTGATCATATGCGCACCCGCCTGCATCAGCAGGCCGGCGTTGTGCAGCGTTAGCTCGAGCGTGGCGTTGGCCATGAATGGCAGGTCGGCGACGATCAGCGCACCCTCGTTGCCGCGCTTCACGCTGGCAGTGTGATAGACCGTGTCGGCCATGCTTACCGGCAGGGTGCTGTCATGCCCCTGTAGCACCATGCCCAGCGAATCGCCAATCAGCAGCACTTCCACACCGGCTTTGCAGCAGGCGCTGGCAAAAGTGGCGTCGTAGCAGGTCAGCATGGTGATCTTCTCACCCTTCTGCTTGAGCGCTCGCAGGGTGGTCAGGGTTACATCAGGCATGAACGTATCCTCACTCGGAACCTGTGCGGGCCTGTTGAATGCAGGCTCTCGTGGAGCAGGTTCTTTCTGGCATTCAAGAGGCAGCGGGGCTACCTCGATTCGGCCTGTTTAGCGGCCCTTTTTGCTCCGGCATGGGGCAATGGGTGGCTATAGTCCCGATGGCGGGGGGGCAAGTCAATCGAATGTGTTACCGCGCTGTTACGTCGTTACCGCCAGCGGCAGAACCACCCGCTTCAGGGTGTCAGGCGTTCCAGGCCCTCGAACGGGCAGGCCGCCAGCAGTGCGCCGAGGCTGCGTCCATCGGGCAACTCCAGGCCAGCAGCGATTTCCGCGAGCGGGTAGAGCACGAAGGCTCGCGCGTGCATGTGGTAGTGCGGGACGCGCAGTCGTGGCTCGTCGATCAGGCGTTCGCCGAACAGCAGGATATCCAGGTCGAGCGTACGCGGGCCCCAGCGTTCGTGGCGTTCGCGGCCCTGACCCCGTTCGATGGCCTGCAGCGCATCGAGCAGCTGCAGCGGTTGCAGATCGGTCTCCAGAGCCGCGACCGCATTGGTGTAGCGCGGCTGGCCTGGCAACAGCGAATCGCTGACATAGAAGGAGGAAACTGCCGCGAGACGAGTGCCTGGCAGGTGCTGGAGCGCGGCGAGCGCCTGGCGCAGTTGCTCGGCCGGCTCGGCGAGGTTGCTGCCCAGGCCAATGTGGACGCGTTCCATGCTTACTCGGCTGTGCCGCCGCCCTGAGGGCTACGCTTGCGCTTGCTGCCGCCACTGCGGCGGCGCTTGCGGGGGGCGCCAGGTACGTCGTCCTTGCTGGACAGGTCGCGGATCATCACCCGGCGGTCGCTGTCGCTGGCGTCCTGGTAATCCGTCCACCAGTCGCCGAGGCCGCCAGTTTCCTCGCCCGCGCTCTCGCGCAGCAGCAGGAAGTCGTAACCGGCACGGAAGCGTGGGTTTTCCAGCAGCAAATCGGCGCGCTTGCCGCTGCGCCGTGGCAGGCGCTCCTGCATGTCCCAGATCTCGCGGATCGGCAGGGTGAAGCGTTTCGGCACGGCGATGCGCTGGCACTGTTCGGCGATCAGTTCGTGAGCCGCTTCCTGCATGGCCGGAATGGCCGGCATGCCGCGTTCCTGGAGGCGGATCACCCGAGCCGGCAGCGCTGGCCAGAGCAGCGCCGCGAACAGGAAAGCGGGGGTGACCGGCTTGCCTTGGTGAATGCGCAGATCGGTGTTGTCCAGGGCGTTGCGGATCAGCGTGTCGGTGTATTCCGGGTTCTGTCTCAGCGCTGCGGCGCTGGCCGGGAACAGTTGGCCGAACAGGCCGTAGTCCACCAGCAGGTCATAGGTGTAGATGGCGTAGCCGCTGAGAAACAGCTTGAGCACTTCATCGAACAGACGCGCCGCAGGAATGCCGCCGAGCAGAGGGGCCAGGTCGAAGATAGGATCGGCGCTGTGCTTCTCGATATCGAAGTCCAGCTTGGCGGCGAAGCGCACGGCACGCAGCATGCGCACCGGATCTTCCTGATAACGCTGCGTGGGATTGCCGATCAGTCGCACCAGGTTGTTGCGGATGTCGTGCATGCCATTGGCGTAGTCGAGAATCCGCTCGGATACAGGATCGTAGTACAGCGCATTGATGGTGAAGTCGCGGCGCTGGGCGTCGTCTTCCAGCGTTCCGTACACGTTGTCACGCAGAATGCGGCCGCTCTCGTTGCGCGAGGACTGATTGGTGTCCTCCTCCTCTTCACCTTGCGGGTGATTGGCGCGGAAGGTGGCGGTCTCGATGATCTCGCGGCCGAAGTGCACGTGAACCAGCTTGAAGCGGCGACCGATTACCCGGGCATTGCGGAACTCGCCCCTGACCTGCTCGGGTGTGGCACTGGTGGCGACGTCGAAGTCCTTGGGCTCGATGCCCAGCAGCAGATCGCGTACACAGCCACCGACCAGATAGGCCTCGTAGCCGGCGTTCTGCAAACGCTCGACCACGCTGATGGCGTAGCGGCTTATCTGCCCGCGCTGGATGGGGTGCTGGTTGTTGTTCAGCACGTGCGGCGTACTGTGAGGCTGGTGAGCGCGGCGCAACGGCGAACGAAGGGACTTGAACAGCTTTTTCAGCATGGAGGGCACTGTATGACGAAATGAATGGCCAGAATAATGTAAAGGCGCAGAAATAGCGCGGATTCTAGCATTGAGTCGCAGATGGGTGTAAGCGGGGGAGGGGAAGGCAGATCGGGGCACAAGCTACTGGGGGAGCCGAAGCTCCCCCATAAATGTTGCTATGCGTTTTTCTTGTTATGCGGGCTTGTTGTTTTTGTTTGATCACCCGTCCCGGAATCCAGCTGTCCGGAAAACCTCCCGTCATCGGGAGCAAGAGCAAACGGATTACTTTGGATGCTGACGCTACCTCGGGTCTTCGACCCAACCAGAACCGGTGCTGTCTATCGACAGTTTTATTGTTCTCTATCTGGTTACAGGGCAAGGCCCTATGAGGAAATCCTCTCCAAAAGAATCAGTTAGCTACGTCTCCTGCCGTCTTGTTCTTATTGTGCTGGAGTCGCTTCGTCTTATTTTTATTGTCTTTGGTCATGCTTGTTATTGTTGTTGTGCAAGAGATAAAGCATTCTGCGTGCCAGTTTTTATTTTTACTTTAAAAACAAGGGCTTGGTGATTTTAGTATTTGTTATGAGCAGAAAAAAGCCGGGGTTACGTTACCGTAAACCCCGGCTTTGTTACGTGCTTCGCTCGGTGCGGTAACAGCCGCCCTAGAGCCTTCGCACACTATTCGCTGGTGACACTCGATTTGCGGCGTGGAATGCCCAGGCGCTGGCGGCGTTCCCACAGGCACTTGCGGCTGATGCCCAGCTTGCGGGCCAGCTCGGTCTCGGTCATGTGATCCTGGTGCTCGAGTACGAAGTGCTGGAAGTAGTCCTCCAGTGACAGATCTTCACTGGGATCCTGGCTGGTAGCGTTGACTGTCCCGCTATGCGGCGGCAGGCCGATAAAGGCGTGGTCGTCCAGATCTTCCAGTTCGATGTCGATGCCGAGCAGTTCGGCATTGATGACGCTGCCTTCGCAAAGGATTACCGAACGCTCGATGGCGTTCTCCAGCTCCCGCACGTTGCCCGGCCAGCTGTAATGATGGATCGCTTGCTCGGCGTCTGGGGCGAAACGCAGGTCAGTACGGCCCATGCGTGTGGATTGACGCAGTAGGAAGGCGCGGGCAATTTCCAGCACATCGCCGTCGCGCTCACGCAGTGGTGGTAATTTCAGAGCGATGACATGCAAGCGGTAGTAAAGGTCTTCGCGGAACTGGCCTATTTTCGACAGGGTTTTCAGGTCGCGGTGGGTGGCCGCGATCAGGCGTACGTCGACCTTCTGCGATTGCACCGAGCCAACTCTGCGGATTTCACCTTCCTGCAGTACCCGCAATAGACGCGCTTGGGCTTCGAGGGGCAGTTCGCCGATTTCATCGAGAAACAGCGTGCCGCCGTCCGCGGCTTCCACCAGACCGGCGCGGCTCGCGCTGGCGCCGGTGAAGGCGCCCTTTTCATGGCCGAACAGTTCCGACTCGATCAGCGATTCCGGGATTGCCGCACAGTTGACTGAAATCATCGGCGCCTTGGCGCGCTTCGACAGGTTGTGCAGTGCACGTGCGACCAGTTCCTTGCCGGTGCCGGACTCGCCTTGCACCAGTACGTTGGAGTCGGTCGGGGCGACTTTGCGGATCTTGCTGTACAGCTCCAGCATCGCAGGGCTGGTTCCGATAATGCCGATTTCTCCGTTGGCAGCTTTGTCGCTTTTTTCCGCCGCACGGGCTGCTGCGGGGGCGTCGCCCGAGTGGCTGCGCACCGCCTGGCGGTCACGCAGGATGCGCGCCACGGCTTGCAACATTTCGTCATGATCGAAGGGTTTGGCGATGTAATCCACCGCGCCCATTTTCATCGAGTCGACCGCCGAGCGCAGGCTGGCGTAGCTGGTCATGATCAGCACCGGAGCGCCTTGGGCCAGTTTGATCAGCTCGGTGCCCGGTGCGCCAGGCAGGCGCAGGTCACTGACCACCAGGTCGAACCCAGGGATATCGAAACGCTCCTGGGCTTCCTGCACCGAACCGGCCTCGCTGACCTGGTACTGGTTGCGTTCTAACAGGCGACGCAGAGCAGAGCGGATGATGGTTTCGTCTTCGACGATCAGGATATGAGGCATTTAATCGAATTCTCTCGACGGTCTCGGAACCTGCTTCCACGGTGCCTGCAGCCAAGCCGGGCCACGCGCGTCGTCGGGAATGCGGTTCTTCGGTGTTTAGGTTGCCAGTGGCATTGCCTCGATATGCCTGGGCAGCGTCACCCTGATACGGGTGCCACGTTGCTGCTCAAGGTCAATCGGGCTGTCGATTATTATCTGGCCATAATGCTCTTCCACGATGGAATAGACCAGCGCGAGGCCGAGTCCGGTTCCTTTACCGGGATCCTTGGTGGTGAAGAACGGTTCGAAGAGCTGATCCATCACGCCCTTGGGGATTCCGCTGCCTTCGTCCTCGACAATCAGGTCGACGGTGTGCTCCGAGACTTCGCTGCGCACCCGAATGGCGCCGCCGTCTGGCGAGGCGTCGCGAGCGTTGCTCAGCAGGTTGATCAGCACTTGTGCGAGGCGCTGTGGGTCGCCTTCTGCCCAGTGTTCAGGGCTGCACAGGTTGAAGAATTGCACGTCCACACTGCGCCGGTTAAGCGCCAGCAGACCAATGGCTTCCTGGGCCACCTCGGCCAGGCATACCGGCTCGTCGGCCTGTTGATGACTGCCTGAGTGAGCAAAGTTCATCAGCGAGTGGACGATGCGCGTCACCCGTTTGGTCTGTTCGAGAATCTGTCCGCTGATTTCGGTCAGTTCGGGATCACCTTCGCGCTCTTCGCGAAGGTTCTGCGCCAGGCAGGCGATGCCGGTGATCGGGTTGCCGATTTCGTGAGCGACGCCAGCGGCGAGACGGCCGATGCTGGCCAGGCGCTCGGAGTGCACCAGTTTGTCTTCGAGCATCTGCGTTTCGGTCAGGTCTTCGACCAGCAGCACCAGCCCGCTGTTGCCCGGTGCAAGGGGTTCGGCGATCGCTGCCTTGTGCAGATTGAGCCAGCGGATCTGGCCGTCCAGCGGCAGACGTTGTTTGTGCAAATGTTCGTCGGGTATCTCGATGAAGCGCTGTAGCAGGTCACGCCAGGGCTCGCCGAGGGTCGACAGGCGTGAGCCGACGATATGCTGCGCTGGGATTTCGGTAAGTTCTTCCATGGCCTTGTTCCACATCAGGATCTCGTGGTCCTTGGCCAGGGAGCAGACGCCCATGGGCAATTCCTGCAGCGTTTGGCGGTGGTAGCGGCGCAGGGTGTCGAGTTCGGCGGCAAGGCCGGTGAGGCGCGAGTGATAGTCCTCCAGGCGGCTCTCGATGAAGTGGATATCTTCGGCCACGTAGCTCTCGCTGCCGGACTTATAAGGCAGGAAGGATTCCACGATGTCCTGGGCAACGCTCGGGCCCATCAGGCCGGAGAGGTTGGCCTCCAGGCGGTCGCGCAGACGGCGTAGAGCGTAAGGGCGTCTCTCGTCGAACGGCAGTTGCAGATCGCGCAGGGCTTGCTCGATCTCACGCTGGGCGGTCTTGGCGCCCAGTGGCTTGGCCAGTTGAGTGGCGAACTCCTGGGGCGACAGGGCCAGCAATTCACGGCGCTGCGGGCGGCGCACGTTGTCCACGGCGCAGGCTTCGGCGGCGCTGTCTTCTTCTGGGCTTGAGTCGGTGAATACCGAGACCAGGGTGAACACCAGCACGTTGGTTGCCAGGGAAGCGATGGCCGCCAGGTGCCAGCTGCTGTCATCCAGTACGTAGACCAGATCGAGGATCGGTACATAAAGGCCAGGCAGGGTGCCCAGCAGTGGCAGCAGCATGCTCACGGCCCACACTGCGATACCGGCCAGCAACCCGGCGATAAAGCCGCGCCGGTTAGCGGTCGGCCAGTACAGTACCGATAGCACGCCCGGAAGAAACTGCAGGGTGGCGACGAAGGAGACGATGCCCAGGTTGGCCAGGTTCTGCTCGGCGTCGAGCAGGGTATAGAACGCGTAGCTGGCGAGGATGATGGCGACGATCAGTGCGCGGCGCGTCCATTTCAACCAGCGGTAGATGTTACCCTCGGCCGGTGGCTGGTACAGCGGCAGCACCACGTGGTTGAGCAGCATGCCAGACAGTGCCAGGGTGGTGACGATGATCAAACCGCTGGAGGCCGAAAGCCCGCCGACGTAAGCGATCAGTGCCAACGTGGGGCTGTCCACCGCAATACCCAGGCCCAGGGTGAAATACTCCGGGCTGGTGGTCGAGCCCAGGCGCAGGCCGGCCCAGAGAATCAGCGGTACCGCCAGGCTCATCAACAGTAGGAACAGCGGCAGGCCCCAACTGGCGCTGACCAGGGCGCGGGGATTGAGGTTCTCGGTGAAGGTCATGTGGTACATGTGCGGCATGACAATAGCCGAGGCGAAGAACACCAGCAGCAAGGTGCGCCACGGGCCTTCCTGTAGCGGTGTATGCAGGCTGGCCAGGGCTGCCTGGTTGAGTACCAGCCACTGTTCCAGATCGCGCGGGCCATCGAATACCGCATACAGCGCATAGAGGCCGATAGCGCCCATGGCAAGCAGCTTGACCATCGACTCAAAGGCGATAGCGAGCACCAGCCCTTCGTGCTTTTCCCGTGTGGCCAAGTGGCGGGCGCCAAACAGGATGGTGATCAGGATGAACAAGCCACAAAACGCCAGCGCGATCTGCGGTTGTACCGGTTCGCGGGTGAGAAT
This sequence comes from Pseudomonas sp. PME37.24/006, assembly GCF_055556635.1. Lineage (NCBI taxonomy): Bacteria > Pseudomonadati > Pseudomonadota > Gammaproteobacteria > Pseudomonadales > Pseudomonadaceae > Pseudomonas > Pseudomonas sp. PME37.24/006. The sequence goes on along the minus strand of NZ_JBVHNL010000003.1, from coordinate 1,007,918 downwards.
ACTGATGGCGTCGGTAACGGCCTGGATTTGCAGTGCCAGCAGTGGCAGCACCGCGACGAGCATGCAAATTGTGCTAAGCGCGCCGGCCCAGGTACTGCGAAAGCGAAAGGCGAACAGATCGGCCAGTGACGACAGCTGATAGGTGCGGGTGATGCGCAGAATCGGGTAGAGCAGCACCGGCGCAAGGAGAAATGCCCCTGTCACGCCCAGGTAACTGGCGAGAAAACCGTAGCCGTACTGGTAAGCCAGGCCGACAGTGCCATAGAAGGCCCAGGCACTGGCATACACGCCAAGCGACAAGGTGTAGGTCAGTGGGTGGCGAATGAGTTGGCGCGGAATCAGGCCACGGTCAGCGCACCAGGCGACGCTGAACAGGACAAGCAGGTACGCGGCGCTGACCAGCATCAGCTGGGTAAGGCTAAAGCTCATCGGCATCACGCTGACTCTGCAGAATGAAGGTCACTACGATGAGAATCAGCCAGAGCATATAAGGCCGATACCAGGCGCCGTTGGGGTCGATCCACCAGTCCATGATGGCGGGCGAGAACAGGTAGATGCCCACTACCAGGATCAGAACCAATCGATAGATATACATGCCGCGTCTCGCTACTGAGTATGGCGATGGTAACGGAAGCGCAGTGCGCTGGCTAAGGTGCTGTTATGGTGCGTGATGTTCGTCGTGGGGCATGACCTGCCCTTTGCTGGGGCAGGGTCTTCGTCAAAGCGTTCGGCTCGCTGCTGCAGGCTGGCGCTGGCACAAGTCTTGCGCTTGCATCTCTATCGCCCAGGCTTGTAGGAGGCCGCCGTGTCGATTCATGTCGCGCTGCACCATGTCACCCATTATCGCTATGACCGTGCCATCAATCTGGGGCCGCAGATCATTCGCTTGCGCCCGGCACCGCACAGTCGCACACGGATTCTTTCCTACTCTTTGAGCGTCGAACCGGGCGATCACTTCATCAATTGGCAGCAGGATCCCCAGGGCAACTACCTGGCGCGCCTGGTATTCCCGGAGAAGACCCGCGAGTTGCGCGTCGAGGTGGATCTGGTCGCCGAGATGGCGGTGTTCAACCCGTTCGACTTCTTCCTGGAACCCTATGCCGAGCAAATCCCCCTGACCTATACGGCAGGCGAGCAGCGCGAGCTGGCGCCCTATCTGGTCAAACTGCCGAGCGAACCGCGTTTTGCCGAGTACCTGGCGAGCATTGATCGCACGCCACGGCCCAGTGTGGATTTCCTCGTGGCCCTGAATCAGCGCTTGGCTGCCGATATCAATTACTTGATTCGTATGGAGCCGGGCGTGCAGACGCCCGAGCAAACCCTGCTCAATGCCTCCGGCTCGTGCCGCGATTCATCCTGGCTGCTGGTACAACTGTTCCGTCATTTGGGGCTGGCCGCACGGTTTGTCTCCGGGTACTTGATCCAGCTCAGTGCCGACGTCAAATCCCTGGATGGGCCTTCGGGTACCGAGGTGGATTTCACCGACCTGCACGCCTGGTGCGAGGTTTACCTGCCGGGCGCGGGCTGGATCGGGCTTGACCCTACCAGCGGGCTGTTCGCCGGCGAGGGCCACATCCCTTTGGCCTGTAGCCCGGAACCTTCCTCAGCCGCGCCGATCAGCGGGGCGGTGGAGGATTGCGAAAGCGAGTTCAGCCACGAAATGCGTGTGGAGCGCATTTGGGAAGCGCCGCGAGTGACCAAACCCTACAGCGACGACCAGTGGCGCGATATCGTCGCATTGGGCCAGCGCGTAGATCAAGACCTGCAGGCCGCTGACGTGCGCCTGACGATGGGCGGTGAGCCGACCTTCGTCGCCCTTGATTACCCCGATGACGCCGAATGGAACACCGCGGCCCTCGGGCCCAACAAGCGCCGCTTGGCCACGGATCTGTTCCTGCGCCTGCGTGAGCATTATGCGCCGGCTGCTCTGGTGCATTTCGGCCAGGGCAAGTGGTACCCGGGTGAGCAGTTGCCACGCTGGTCGCTGAATGCCTTCTGGCGCCGCGATGGCCAGCCGGTCTGGCGCAACGCCGAGCTACTGGCTGACGAAGGGCGCGACTACGGCGCCGATGCGGAAATGGCCGCACGTTTTCTCGCCAACCTGGCCGAGCGCCTGGGTGTGGAGGCTCAACACTGCTTCCCGGCTTATGAGGACGGTCTCTACTACCTGTGGCGCGAAGGGCGTTTGCCCGACAACGTCTCGCCTGAAGATGCGCGGCTGAAAGACCCGCTTGAGCGTGAACGCCTGCGCCAGGTGTTCGATCAGGGGCTGGACCGAGTGATCGGGCATGTTCTACCGTTGGCGCGCGATACGCGCCGGGCCGGCTGGCGCAGTGGTTCCTGGTACCTGCGCGATGAATATTGCCGCCTGGTGCCTGGCGACTCGGCGCTGGGTTACCGCTTGCCACTGGATTCGTTGCCCTGGGTCAAGGCTGAGGAATACCCCTACGTGACACCGGCAGACCCTTCTCAGGTATTCGCGCCGCTACCGTCCTCTGCTGAGCTTCAGTACCAGGAACGTGGCGTTTGGAATGGTGGCCGGGGGAATGGATCAGGCAAACCCAAGCGTGGTCAGTCAGCTGTGGATGTCGTGCGCACGGCGCTGTGCGCTGAGCCTCGTGGCGGTCGCCTTTACGTGTTCATGCCGCCGCTGAGCGATCTCGAAGACTACCTGGCACTGGCCGCCGCCATCGAGGAAACCGCTGCCGAGTTGCAGTGCCCGGTGCTGCTTGAAGGCTGCGAGCCGCCGAATGACCCGCGCCTGCAATTCTTTCGCGTCACCCCGGATCCCGGTGTGATTGAGGTGAACATCCACCCGGCAGCGAGTTGGGACGAGTTGGTCGAACGCACCGAGTTCCTTTATGAGCAGGCCCGCCAGTGTCGCCTGAGCAGCGAGAAGTTCATGATCGACGGCCGTCACACCGGCACGGGGGGCGGTAACCACTTCGTCCTTGGCGGGGCCACGCCGGCCGACTCACCGTTTCTGCGCCGTCCGGATCTGCTGCGTAGCCTGATCAGCTATTGGCACAACCACCCCTCATTGTCCTATCTGTTCTCCGGTCTGTTTATCGGCCCGACTTCCCAGGCGCCGAGGGTCGACGAGGCCCGTAACGATTCGCTCTACGAGCTGGAAATCGCCTTCGCGCAGATGCCCGAAGCGGGGCGCGAGTGTCCGCCCTGGCTGGTTGACCGGTTGTTGCGCAACCTGCTGATCGATGTCACCGGCAATACCCACCGCGCCGAGTTCTGTATCGACAAACTGTATTCGCCGGATTCGGCCTCGGGGCGCCTTGGTCTGCTCGAGTTGCGTGCTTTCGAGATGCCGCCCAATGCGCGCATGAGCCTTGCCCAGCAACTGCTGTTGCGGGCGCTGATCGCGCGTTTCTGGAAAGAACCCTACAAGCCGGCGCGCCTGGTGCGCTGGGGCACCGAGTTGCATGACCGGTTTTTGCTGGCGCATTTTGTCGAGCAGGATTTCGCCGACGTGCTTCAGGAACTGGCGCAGAGCGGCTACCGCCTGGGTGCTGAATGGTTTGCCGCGCACTTCGAGTTTCGCTTCCCGCGTGCCGGGGATCTCAACGTCAAAGGCATCGAACTGGAGCTGCGTCAGGCGCTGGAGCCCTGGCATGTACTGGGTGAGGAGGGCGCGGCTGGCGGCGCGGTGCGTTATGTCGATTCGTCTCTCGAACGCATGCAGGTCAAGCTCAATGGCCTGACACCGGATCGCTACGTACTGACCTGCAATGGTGTGCCGGTACCATTGCGCAGTACGGGCAAGGTCGGCGAGTTCGTTGCCGGTGTACGCTTTCGTGCCTGGCAGCCGGCGGCCTGCCTGCAGCCAACGATAGGCGTACACGCGCCTTTGATATTCGACTTGGTGGATACCTGGATGAATCGCTCCATCGGCGGATGCCAGTATCATGTCACCCACCCGGGCGGGCGCAGCTATGAAAGCCTGCCGGTGAATGCCTATGAAGCTGAAAGTCGGCGCCTGGCACGCTTCTTCCGCCTGGGCCACAGCCCGGGTAAAAGACCGCTGCTGGTACCCATCAGTAATAACGAACTGCCCATGACTCTGGATTTGCGTCGAGTCTGACGACAGCGCGGGTTGGCAGCGGCTATTCTGTAACGCCGCGATGCCTAAGGTGTGTTCCCGTTTCGGCATGACTGAGCTGGAAACGGGAACAGCCCCTGGCCTGTGGGTATGAGAAGACACTGTCGAGATCTTGATGCCAGACCTGCTTGCCGATTATCCGCTGACTGATGCGGCTTACCATGAGCTGCTCGATGCCAAGGGAGAGGTGCGTCCGCACTGGCGCAAACTGCTGGCCCAACTGCAACGCAGCCGCCCGGCGCAGCTGCAGCAGCGCCAGGCCATGCTGACCCGGCAGATCCAGGAAAACGGCGTTACCTATAACGTTTACGCCGATCCTGATGGCGCGGATCGCCCCTGGGAACTGGATCTGCTGCCCAACCTGATTCCCGCCGCCGAGTGGCAGACCATCGCTGCCGGGGTGGCGCAACGTGCCGCGTTGCTCGACAAGGTATTGGCCGACCTCTACGGACCACAACAGCTGCTGGCCGACGGCCTGCTGCCGCCAGAGCTGGTGTTCGGTCACGAGAACTTTCTCTGGCCTTGCCAGGGCTTGCAACCACCGGGTGGCACCTTCCTGCATGTGTATGCCGTTGACTTGGCGCGGGCCCCCGATGGCCGCTGGTGGGTGACGGCCGATCGCACCCAGGCGCCTTCTGGCGCCGGTTACGCCCTGGAAAACCGGCAGATCGTTTCCCGCGCCTTTCCCGAGTTGTACCGGGATCTTGGCGTGCAGTACCTGGCCGGGTTCTTCCGCACCCTGCAGGACACCCTGGCGCGTCAGGCACCCGCCGATGGCGAGACGCCGCTGGTGGTGGTGCTGACCCCTGGGCGATTCAACGAGAGCTACTTTGAACACCTGTACCTGGCCCGTCAGCTCGGTTATCCGCTGGTGGAAGGTAGCGACCTGACCGTGCGTGACGCCACCCTGTATCTCAAGACGCTGGCCGGGTTGCGCCGCGTGCATGCGGTACTGCGCCGTCTCGACGACGATTTTTGCGATCCCCTCGAGCTGCGTACCGACTCTGCTCTGGGCGTGCCCGGTCTCCTGGAGGCGGTGCGTCAGGGCCGTGTACTGGTTGCCAATGCCCTAGGCAGTGGCGTGCTGGAGGCGCCGGGCCTGCCGGGCTTCCTGCCGGCGATCAGCGAGAAGCTGCTGGGTGAGCCGCTGCTGCTGCCCAGCATTGCCAGTTGGTGGTGCGGCGAGCCGCCGGTACTGGAGGAGGCGCTGGAGAAATTACCGGAGCTGCTGATCCGGCCGAGCTTCCCGTCACAGAGTTTCACCCCGGTATTTGGCCGTGATCTGGATGCTGCGCAGCGTGCTGAACTGACCGCACGCTTGCGGCTGCGCCCTTATGCCTATGTCGCTCAGGCGCTGGCGCAACTGTCCCAGGCACCGGTCTGGCAAGCCGAGGAAGGCAAGCTGCAATCGCGGGCCATCGGCATGCGCGTGTTCGCCGTGGCCAGTGCCGACGGTTACCGGGTGATGGCGGGCGGCCTGACCCGAGTCGCTGCGCAAGCCGACGCCGAGGTGGTGTCGATGCAGCGCGGCGGAGCCAGCAAGGACACCTGGGTACTCGGCGAGCGCCACGGCCCTGGTGAGCCCTGGCAGGGCATGCGCCCGCTGGGCGCCGCCGATCTGGTGCGCAGCGACCCCTATCTGCCGTCGCGAGTGGTGGAAAACCTGTTCTGGTTCGGTCGCTACAGCGAGCGCTGCGAGAACAACGCGCGGCTGCTGCGCATCATGCTCGGCCGTTACGTCGACGACGATGATGACCCGCAGGCCTTGGAGGCTGCGCTGGATCTGGGCGAAAGTCTCGGCTTGCTGCCGGATGAAGAGCACGGCGCGCTGGATGCCCGGCTGCTTGAGGCGGTGCTTGGGGACGAATGGCCGGCCAGCCTGCGTACCAATCTGCAACGCCTGCAATGGACCGCCGGCAGCGTGCGTGGCAAGCTGTCCCAGGCCAACTGGCAAGCGCTGGTGGAGCTACAGCGCGATGCGCAGAATCTGGAAGCCCGTGGCGGCGACTTTGGGCAGTTGCTGGATTTTCTTAATCGCCTGCTGATGTCGCTGGCGGCGCTCTCCGGTTTCGCGCTGGACGACATGACCCGTGACGATGGCTGGCGCTTCCTGATGATCGGCCGCTGCATCGAACGCCTGCAGTTCCTCTGCGACAGCGTCGGCAGCTTCCTGCGTAGCAGTACGCCGGATGATCAATCGGCTCTGGAGTGGCTGCTGGAACTGGGTAACAGCAGCATCACCTACCGCACCCGCTACATGGCGTCGGCACAACTGATTCCGGTACTCGACCTGCTACTGCTCGATGAGCAGAATCCCCACGCAGTACTGTTTCAGGTGCGTACGCTGTTGCGCTCCCTGGAGCGCCTGGCCGAGCGCTTCCATCTGCCTGAGGCGCCGGCACTGGCACAGCTCGAACGGCAGTTGAGTGCCGTCGATCTGCACAGCCTGGAAAACCCGCTGTTCGGCGCCCGGGGCATTCGCGCGGTACTCGACGGCCTGGCCGATCTGCTCGAGGCCATTGGGCAGGCGTCCGGCAAGGCATCGGATGAGCTGGGCCTGCGCTTTTTCGTGCACGTTGCCGCCAGCCAGGGAACCCGGTCGTCATGAGTGCACGTTATCAGGTGTTGCACGACACCCATTATCGCTACGCTTCGCCGGTATCCCTGGCCCAGCAGTTGGCCCATCTGTGGCCGCGTGACTGTGCCTGGCAACGTTGCGAGGAGCGCCATCTGCAGATCACCCCGCAGCCCTGTCAACGTCACGATATCGTCGATGTATTCGGCAATCCGTTGACCCGCCTGGCCTTCGAGCGGCCCCATGACGCCTTGAAGGTCTGTGCGAAGCTGAATGTCGAAGTGCTGCCGCGGGCATATCTCGATCTGCAGGATTCACCGTCCTGGGAGTCCACCTGTGAAGCCTTGGGGTATCACGGACGGCCGTGGGAGCCGGAGTTGCTGGACGCCACCCGCTACCGCTTTCAGTCACCCTACGTGCGCCTGAAGCGCGCCTTCAGCCTGTTCGCTGATGATTGCTTCCTGCCCGATCAGCCGCTGCTGCTCTCGGTGCGCGCGCTGATGCAGAAAATCTTCGACGAGTTCACCTTCGATGCCGAAGCCACTCAGGTGGCGACGCCGTTGCTCAAGGTGCTCGAGGAGCGTCGTGGGGTCTGTCAGGACTTCGCCCACCTGATGCTCGCCTGCCTGCGTTCCCGAGGCCTGGCAGCACGTTACGTCAGCGGCTATCTGCTCACCCAACCGCCTCCCGGCCAGCCGCGTCTGATCGGTGCCGATGCCTCGCATGCCTGGGTGTCGGTGTATTGCCCGCGCAATGGATGGGTGGACTTCGACCCGACCAACAACATCCTGCCGGCGCTGGAACACATCACCCTGGCCTGGGGCCGCGACTTCTCCGATGTTTCCCCGTTGCGTGGGGTGATTCTCGGTGGCGGTGATCATGATCCCGAGGTGCAGGTGACGGTCATGCCGTTGCCAGCCAACTGAGCGTGTCAGCCCGCTGAGTGGCGGGCTGTGGGGCTCAGCCGAGAATTACGCGAATGACCGCGATCAGCTGGAAGGCACAGAAGAAGCCCAAGGCGATGCGCATCGGCTTCGACAGATTGCTGCCCAGGCTTTCGCGCAGCGGCTGGAGCATGAACTGCGGCGTCAGCGCCAGGCCGATCACCAGCGACACCACGGCGAACATCGAAAAGAACTCGCTACTCATGGGTGGTACGCCCGATGTGAAGCCATACAGCAGGCAACCGATGGCCACGGCGAAGAATGCCCCGGAAATCAGGCGCTCCTTGGGTGTCCAGGAAGAAAAATTCACAGGCGTACGCTCCACAGGCGAAATCGATGGAGCGCAGTATAAGGAATGCCGAGTTTCAGGGCAGTAGCCAGAAACAAACAACCCTCCCCCGTAGCCTGCGGTTGAGTGCAGCGATACCCAGGGCGCGATCTTACGGGTATCGCTGCGCTCGACACTGGCTACCAAGGGCGTGCTTTACAACACCCCTGCCTTTTTCCACGCCAGATAGCGGTTGACCAGCTCGGGGCCGAGTTCGCCCGGTCGGGCGTCCAGCACCGGGACGTTTTGAGCCGCCAGGCGCTCGTGCAGGGTGTTGCGTGCGTTGAGGTAATCCACGGCGCCGCAGTAGTTCAAGGCCGACTCGTGGTCGCGCACCTGGGTATGTCGAAGACTGTCGAGCACTTCCTCGCGCAGGCTGGCGATCAGCACCCGGTGCCGACGCTCCAGGCGTTTCACCGCGCCTAGCAACTCCTCGTCGTCTTCGTCACGCAGGTTGGTGATCAATACCACCAGGGCGCGTCGGCTCTGGCGGCTGAGCAGGGTATCCGCCGCCGCGGCGTAGTCGGCCGGGCGCTGGGTGCTCTGCAGGTCGTAGACCGCGTTGAGCAGCACGTTGACCTGAGCCTGCCCTTTGACCGGCGCCAGGTAGCGGCTTTGCTCGCCGGCGAAAGTCATCAGCCCCACGGCATCGCCCTGGCGCAGCGCCACGTAGCTGAGCAGCAGGCTGGCGTTGAGCGCGTGGTCGAAATGCGACAGCTCGCCGTCCTGGCTGCGCATGCGCCGGCCGCAGTCGATCAGGAACAGGATCTGCTGGTCACGTTCGTCCTGATACTCACGGGCGATGGGCGTGCGCTTGCGGGCAGTGGCCTTCCAGTCGATCTGGCGCAGGGTGTCGCCATCGCGGAATTCGCGTAGCTGATGGAATTCCTGCCCAAGGCCACGACGTTGTTGCTGGCGCACGCCCAACTGGGCGATCCAGTCGTCCACGGCCATCAGTTGAGCGCCGTACAGGCGGGCGAAATCCGGGTAGACGCGTGCTTCGTCGCGCACGTCCAGATAGCGCCGCGACTGCCAAAGACGCAGCGGGCTGGGCAGGCTGACCTCGCAGCGTGGAAAGACGAAATGGCCACGCAGCAGCGGGCGCACCCGGTAGCTGAAGGTGGTCTGTTCGCCTGGGCGCAGTTCGACCTGTTGCGGCAGATGCTCGACGGCCATGTCCTGCGGGACATGATCGAATACCTGGATGTGCAGCGCACGCGGGTACGCGTGATGGACGGTCAGTTGTACGTCGCTCCAGCGACCCAGCGGCAGGTTGCCTGGCAGGTGCCGCTGCAGGCGCGGCGACGTTTGGCGGTACAGGCGCAGGGCGTCGATCAGCGCGGCGCCCGCCAGTAACAGCAAGGCACCCCACCACAGCGCGACGAGGCGCTCCGGCACGGCGACGGACAGGGCATCCAGCGCGCCGAGTACGATGGCGACCACCAACAGCCCGGCCAGCAGGCGGAGCAGGAGGGAGGAGGGCTTCATGCCGCGCTATCCAGGATCGAGGTGTTCATAGACGGGGCGCGGGAACCTGATCAAGCAACTGCAGCAGCACCTGATCGATGGACAGCCCTTCGATATCCAGCTCCGGCGACAGGCGTACACGGTGGCGCAACACGGCCAGGGCGCAGCTCTTGATGTCATCGGGCAACACGAAATCGCCGCCACGCAGCAGAGCGCGTGCGCGTGCGCAACGTACCAGGGCGATGGAGGCGCGGGGACCGGCGCCGATGGCCAGGCCCGGCCAGCTGCGGGTCGCACGGGCCAGGCGCACAGCGTAGTCGAGTACCTGTTCGTCCAGCGGTAGATCGCCGGCGATCTTCTGCATGATCAGCACGTCCTTGGCCTGCAGCAGGGTGCGCAGGGGCGTGACTTCGAGCATGTCGGCCTTGGTCGAGCGCGATACCTGACGCACCATGCTCAACTCTTCGTCCTGCTCGGGGTAATCCATGTGCAGCTTGAGCATGAAACGGTCGAGTTCGGCTTCCGGCAGCGGGTAGGTGCCTTCCTGTTCGATGGGGTTTTGGGTGGCCAGCACCATGAACGGCAGCGGTACCGCCAGCGGACGGCCCTCCAGGGTCACCTGACGCTCCTGCATGACCTCCAGTAGCGCGGCCTGGGTCTTGGCCGGTGCGCGGTTGATCTCATCGGCAAGCAGCAGGTTGGTGAAGATCGGCCCCTTGCGCAGTTTGAACTGTTCGCTCTGCAGGTCGTATACGGCATGGCCGGTGATGTCGCTGGGCATCAGATCCGGGGTGAACTGGATGCGTGCGAACTCACCACCGAAGCAGCGGGCCAGGGCGCGTACCAGCAGCGTCTTGCCGAGGCCGGGCACGCCTTCGAGCAGTACGTGACCGCCCGCGATCAGTGCGGTGAGCACGTCATCGATGACTGCCGTCTGGCCGATTACCGCCTTCTGCAGCTCCTGGCGCAAGGCCTGGGCCAACTGGCTGGCACGCTGGCGCTGCTGGGCGATATTGCTGACGGCTGGTACGGAGGTGCTGCTGGCAGGCTCGCTGATCGGACTGCTCGGCTGGTCGGGCGTATGTTCGCTCATAGGGCATTCCTGAGTGTTTGCAGGTGGGCGACCTGACGGGTGAAGTCGTTGGCGGAAAGGCGTTTCTTGCTCAGCGGGCGCATGGCCTGGCTGATGGCTGCGGAAGGCTGGCGGCTGAGGCGGCCGAGAATCTGCCACTGATCGGCGACGCCCAGGCGCTCGAAGCCGGGATGACGGCGTCGGGCGCGGCGTAGGATGTCCTGCTGCAGGTTGTTCAGCAGGCGCTGCTGACCACCGTGGCGAAGCAGGAAGTCGGCCGCGCCGCGCAGGTGTTCCTGCAGCTGCCTGCGGCTCGCCGTTTGCGGCTGCAGCAGCGGGCCGTGACGCTGCCCCACGTGCCACAGCACCAGCACCAGCAGGAGGCCGAGAGCCAGCAGAGCCGGAGTGAAATGGCGCTGCAAGAGGGTCAGCAGGTTGTCGCGGTCGGCGTTGTAGACCAGGGTCACCGCGCTGTCCTGGGTCATGTACCAGAGTAGCCAGGCGTTGTCGTAATCGGCCAGGTTGGCGTTCTGCCAGACCCAGGCGTCGGTGACGATGCTGATCAGCCCCTCGCCGTGATAGATCTGCAGCAGGTGCGTGGCTTCGCTGCTGTTGGCCCAGACATGAGCAAGGTTGTTGGCGTCGTAGAGATGGAAGTCGGTATCGAAACCGACATAGGCGGGTGCCTGCTCGTTCTCCAGATACAGCTTGGTCAACTGCGGATAAGCATCCGTCGGCTCTTCCTGGCTTTCCTCACTGTTCGGCTCCGCGGTTTCCTCGTCGGCAGCGCTGTCTGCTTCTTCCTCGTCTTCGTCGAGCTTCTCGACCGGGTATTGCTGCACGTTCAAGGCATCGAGCAGCAGGTCGCCGCTCTTGCCTTGCTCTTCGTCCCACATGCGTTCGGCGACGAACAGCAGATGACCACCCTGGGCTGCCCACTGCAGCAGGCGCTCGTTCTGGCGTGGTGTCAGGTTGCTGCGGTTACCGAGTAGCAGCAGGGTATGGCCGCGGCTGGGCAGTTCGGCCAGGCCGGCGAGATTGTCGGCGCGCGCAACGTCCAGGCCCTGTTTGCGCAGGAAGTGCTCGGCGGCCAGATAGGGGTTGGCACGTGCCTCCGGGGATGGCCCGTGGCTCACTATATCTTCGTAGGGCTCGGCACGGCTCAGCAGATAGCTGCCGAGCAGGCCAAGGCCCAGAACCAGCAGCGCGCCGATAACGAAACGTGCGGTGCGGTTCATGGCCTGCCACCGTGTTCGATCAGGCGTCGCCAGTCATTGCATAGGGCCGGGTGCGCTTCTGTCGGCGGCAGGCGGTGGCCGTAGGCGAGGTTCTGCCAGTGACGGGTCAGGGTCTGGCTGAAGTTGCTGAGTTCCGGATCGTCGAGGCCGTCGACCAGGGACAGCACCTCGGCTTCGGTATGAGAACTCTTGAGCGGCAACTTGTGGTCGTGAATCAGGCGGCTGAGCAGGGCACGGTAAAGCAGGCCCAGGGCTGCCCGTGGGTCGTCCTGCCAGAGACGTTCGGCGGTGCTGGCGACATCGTCCGGCAGGCTCTGTGGCAGTACTTCCAGGCCGAACAGTTGGTCAGGTGATTGATTTTTTACCGGCATGCGCAGCCGAGTACGGCCAGCGAAGGTGCTCAGCCATTCGCGGTAGCGCCAGAGTACCAGGCCGATGATGCCGATCAGCAAGGCCCACAGCAGGGCTTCGAAGAACAGCGCGATGCCTTTCAAGGCCGTCCAGTTCTCGAGCATCTCGAACAGGCTCTCCAGAGCCTTACGGGTGTCTTCCGAGGGTTCTTCCTGCTTGGCTTCGTCGCCAAAGCGCCAGCGGGTTACCGTCTCGCGGTTCTCGAAGGGTGGTTCGTCGAGAATCGCCAGCACCGATTCGCGCGAGGCCTCGCTGCTGAGCGGTTGGGCGAGCATGCGTGGAGCCTGTGGGCCGTTCGGGTCTTCGCTGGGCAGCGGGCAGCTGTGCGGCGTGTCTGCCAGGGCTGGCGTTGGTGTGTGCAGCAACAGCACGCCGCAACCCAGTAGCAGCGCGTAGGCGGCACCAGTTAGGCGCTGGCGCAGGCGGCGGAAGGTCAGTTCGATGTCCCAGCCTTCCAGCGCGGTGCGACGGTTCAGGTAAAGGCTGAAACCACCGGCGACGTAGATCGGCTCCCAGAGAATCAGCAGTAGCACGTAGGCCAGGTTGGAGAGGTGCTCCAGCCAGAACCAGTCGCTGGTATCGCCACTGATCAGGCTCTGCCAGTCCCACTCGGTGGATACCTGGGTGGGGATCAGCAAATAGACCAGGCTGCCCAGCCCGATCCAAAGAGCCGTTTCGAGGTGCACGCCAACCACGGTTAGCCAGATTGCGGCGCCGGCATCGCGTTGCGCCAATACGTTGAGGCGCTGCGTACGCTCCTTGCCCTTGAGACCTTCGAGTTGCAGTACCGGTAGGTCGAAGCTGCGCGACGGGCTGAGGCGTCGCCAGGTCAGGCTGGCCAGCAACTGCGGCTTGAGTAGGCCGGGGAAAGCCTTGAGTGCCTGTTTGAAGGTCGGCGTATCGCCAAACAGAGCGCGCGAGAGGATGTATAGCGGTAGCCGTTCGTAGGCTGGCTTCAGCCACCAGAAAACCAATATGGCCCAGGTGGGGTATTGCCACAGCAGCGCACAGAGCAGGGCGAAAATCGGTACGGTGACGGCCGCCCAGCTGGCCATCAGCAGGCCGCGATGACGGCCGGCCATGAGCACACCGAGATCGATGGCTTCCCAGGGCGTACGCGGGCGGATCGCCACGCTGGCATCAGTCAGGCGCATGCTGCCCCCGACCGGCCAGACACAGGTAAGCCAGCACTAGCGTCCAGAGTCCGGCGCCCACCGCGTATTTTATATGCGCGGTGGCGAAGGTCATGGACGACCAATAAGCCTCGATAAAGGCGGCGATCAACAGAAACAGCGCCGCGCCGCCAAGCAGCCGTACCGCGCGCGTCGCGGCCAGGCGTAGGGCTTCGCCACGCGGCAGGCGCCCGGGGGCGAGCAGCGCCCAACCGAGCTTGAGGCCCGCGGCGCCGGCCAGGGCGATGGCGGTCAGCTCGAAGGCACCGTGACCGATCACGAATGACCAGAAGGTTTCGCTGTAGCCCAGTTGCGTCAGGTAACCGGCCACAGCACCGATCATCAGCCCGTTGAACAGCAGGAAGAACAGGCTGCCGACGCCGAACAGCAGGCCGCTGGCAAAGGTCTGAAAGGCGATGCCGATGTTGTTCATGATGTAGTAGCCGAACATCATCCAGTCATCGCCGGAGTCGCGTTCGCCGAAGCGTCCGAGGCGCGAGGTGTCGGGGTCGTACATGCTCTCCATCTCGCTGACCCGGCCGGGATCCATGACGCTGTAGACGAGATCCGGAAACAGGTAAACGAGGGTGCCCATGACAGCCAGGCTGCCGAAGAACAGCAGGCTGGCGATCGTCACCAGGCGCCATTCCTCACGTACCAGGCGCGGAAACCCAGCCAGTACGAAGCCGATCAATTGCGGCCCGATGGCGCTGTGGTGACGATAGAACTGTTGGTGGCCGCGCAACGCCAGTTGCTGCAACTCATCGATCAGGTGGTTGCTGTAGCCGCGTTCTCTGGCCAGCGCCAGGTGCTGACAGAGGCGCCGGTAGTCGGCGGCGAAGGTACGGCTTTTTTCCGCTTCGGCGCTGCCTTTTTCCAATCGACCTAACTGCTCGCTGAATGCCTGCCACTGGGGCTGGTGCCTGGATTCGAAAAGACTCTGCTTCATGTCGGACCCAGCAAGCTGCGGGCGATGCCGTTGATTCTGCCTTCCGCCTGCTCGGCATCCACCTGCAGGGGCGCGGCGAGAATGGCCGCCAGCTCGGTGCGCCGAGCAGTCGATAGCCCTTCACCGCGTTCGGCGAAGGCGAGCATGGCGCGCTGCTCGGCGAAGTCGAGAGGGAAGGGCGCACGCAATGCTTCGGCCTCGGGCAGATTGGGGCGTTCGATGGACTGATCGCGATAGACCACAAGAGTACCGGCAGCAATGTCGCCGAGACGTTTGAAAGCGCGATTGCTCAGGCAACTGATGATGCCCAGGGTATAGGCGAATGGCAGCAGGTCGACGAAGCGCAACAGGTTGCGGGTCAGCGAGGCCGGCCAGCCGATTGGTGTGCCATCGTCATGTACCACGCGCAGGCCGAGTAGTTGCTTGCCGGGTGAGCGGCCCTGGTTGAGCACTTCGAACAGCACCATGTACCACCAGGTCACCAGAAACAGCACGATGGTCGCGAGGCCCATGCCGAGTTGGCCGAACATACCTAGCGTCAGGTAGACGACCGCGAGAATCGCGCCGCGGATCAGCAGGTCGATGGTAAAGGCCAGCGCCCGTGGTACCAGGCCGGCTGGGCGCAATGCCAAGTCGATGCCTTCCGGAGTTTCCACCTGATAGCGCGTGTCCAGCACCGGGTGCTGTTGTCGAGTGAGAGGGGAAATAGAAGAGGGCGGCATCGTCACGTCATATGAGCAAAGCCCGATGCTAGCCAGCAGCGAGTCAGGAAGCAACCTGGCCGCGAGAAACGCGGCCAGGTGAGGAGGTGCTTAGCGAGTAGCTGGCAACACGCCGAAGATGGTGCGGTACAACACGCCGATGGCCATTACGAACAACGGTACGGTCCAGATCAGGCCGATGAACACCGGGATGGCACTGATGGCGAGGATCAGGCCGAGCAGCAGGAACAGGCCGAATATCTTGAACCAGTGCTGAGTGATGGCCTTGCGCGACACTTCCATGGCCTGCCAGGGCGACAGGCCACGCTCGACGATCAGCGGAATTGCCAGCATGTAGGCGACTGCCAGATAGATGCCCGGAATCAGCAGCAGGATCATGCCGAGGTAGATAAGCAGCATCATCAGTACGGCTGCGATCAGCAGCGGTACGGTGCGGCCGAAATGGGCGAAGATTTCATTGAAACTGAATGGCTGGCCTGCAGCGCGGCGAATGCCGATCATGTTCAGGCCGGCGATGAAGGGGTAGGTCACCGCAGACGCGAGAACGGTTGTAACGATCTGACCGATGATGATCAGCGCCAGGTTATTGCTGAATACTGTGAAAATGCCGAGTGCGCCACCAATCACGAACATGGCGACGAACATCACCACGTAAAAGATCAGAAAGCCGCCGACGATGATGCCTTTGGTGCCTTTGGTCAGTTGCCAGGCTTCGCTGATCAGCGCGCTGATACTGAAATCGTAGCCACGGCTCAGGGCCTGCTCGATGCTCGGCGCATGATCGCTGTTGGACGTTTCCTGCAATTCGCTGGTGGGAACGGCGTAGGGGTTCGTGGAGAGAGTGTCACTCATGATTCATCCTTGGCGAGTGTGAGTAAGATTGTTTCGTAATATTAATGGCTAGGCTAAAGCGTCACAAGGGCAAGCGCCCTGCCGCTTTGCTCAGGCGTGAGGTCGGTCAAGCTTTTCATCGTGTTTGTGGTTTGTGATGAACCTGTAACGAACCTAGACTGCAGCGCTCAATCGCCATAGGAGCACCTCGTGCCCACCAGCCTCTTCTGGTACGACTATGAAACCACCGGCATCGACCCGCGCCGTGATCGGCCACTGCAGGTTGCTGGTATCCGCACCGATGAACAGCTCAATGAAATAGAGGCACCACTCAACCTATATTGCCAGCCCAGTGATGACATCCTGCCGCACCCTGCCGCCTGCCTGATTACCGGCATCGGCCCTGATCGGCTGGCCAATGACGGGCTGGGCGAGGCCGAGTTCATGACGCGCGTGCATGCCGAACTGGCGCGCCCTGGCACCTGCGGGGTTGGCTACAACAGCCTGCGTTTCGATGACGAGGTGACGCGATACAGTCTGTATCGCAACTTCTTCGATCCCTATGCGCGGGAATGGCAGGGCGGCAATAGTCGCTGGGATCTGATCGACATGGTGCGAACCGCCTACGCACTGCGCCCGGAGGGCATCGAGTGGCCGCAGGGCGAAACGGGGGTCAGTCTCAAACTCGAGCAACTGACCGCTGCCAACGGTATCGCGCATGGTCAGGCCCACGATGCGCTGTCCGACGTGCGCGCGACCATTGCCCTGGCGCGCCTGGTGCGTGAGCGCCAGCCAAAACTCTACGATTACCTGTATGGGCTGCGCGGTAAGCAGAAAGTGCTGGATCAAATACGCCTGTTGCAGCCGTTGGTGCACGTGTCCGGGAGGTTTGCCGGGGCGCGTCACTATTTGGGAATCGTATTGCCGCTGGCCTGGCATCCGCGTAATCGGAACGCACTGATCGTCTGCGACTTACACCTCGATGCCGCTCCGTTGCTGAGCGAAGATGGCGAAACGTTGCGCCGCCGCCTTTACACCCGTCGAGACGAGCTGGCTGAAGGTCAGCAACCGGTGCCGCTCAAACTTATCCATATCAACCGTTGTCCGGTGGTTGCTCCCTTGAGCGTGCTACGCCCTGAGGATTGCCAGCGGCTGCAATTGGATAAAGCCGATTACATGGCTCGCGCACAGCGTCTGATCGATTGTCAGCCCGAGTGGCAGGACAAATTGTCGCAGGTCTACGAGGAGGAAAGTTTTGCCGCCGGGAT
Organism: Pseudomonas sp. PME37.24/006; assembly: GCF_055556635.1. Lineage (NCBI taxonomy): Bacteria > Pseudomonadati > Pseudomonadota > Gammaproteobacteria > Pseudomonadales > Pseudomonadaceae > Pseudomonas > Pseudomonas sp. PME37.24/006. Next base: position 990,827 of record NZ_JBVHNL010000003.1, on the reverse strand, counting down.
TGATCCGGAACAGCAGTTGTATGACGGCTTTATCGGAGATCGTGATCGACGATTGTGTGAGCAAGTGCGCAATTGCGATCCACAACAGCTAGCAACTCAACGCTGGCCTTTCGATGATCATCGGTTGCCCGAATTGCTGTTCCGTTATCGGGCTCGCAACTTTCCCCTGACCTTGAATAACGAGGAGCGGCAGCGCTGGCGCGAACTCTGTCAGCGGCGCCTGAGCCAGCCTGAGTTCGGTGCGCCTAATACGCTGGCGAGTTTCGAGGCGGAAATGGTGCAGTATCTGGCCACAGCGACAGATGCTCAGCGAGTGGTATTGCAGGGGTGGAGAGAGTATGCCGAACACTTGCGCCAGCGTTACACGCTGTAAATCTATAGATGGATAGTACGGTGAGCAAAGGGCAGGATGGGGCTGTGGATCAGCGCACGCTGAGCTAACCTGGCTCTGTTCATGGTGATCCTTGCTACGGGATTAACTTAAGCGCGCCCATAAAAAACGCCAGCAGTGCTGGCGTTTTTCATGGACTCACCGCCCCGGCATGGCATCAGCCCAGCAGGGTAACCCAGCTTTCAACGACGTCAGCGCCCCACTTGGCTTTCCACTCTTTCAGCGTCTTGTGGTTGCCACCTTTGGTTTCGATGACTTCGCCGGTATTCGGATTTTTGTACTGCTTAACTTTACGAGCGCGCTTGGTGCCAGTTGTTGCAGCTTTGGCATTACGGGTAGTTTTGCCGGCTTTGGCATCTGGATCCAGCAGAGCGATGATGTCGCGCAGCGACTTCTGGTATTCGCCCATCAAGGTGCGCAGCTTGCCTTCGAATTCCAGTTCTTTTTTCAGTTTGTCGTCTTGCGACAGGTTCTTCAGGCGCTCTTGCAGTTCTTTGATGTTTTCTTCGAGGCTGCGGTATTCGGTGATCAACGACATGTGCTTACCTTTAATCTAGGGGAGTGGCCAAGTGTTGCTTATAGTAGACATCGGTTAATTGTAAGTAAACCGCTTTGTAGTAAAGCGTGTTGTTATAAAAAATTAAGTTGCAAACTGCGGCACGAATTCACTGTTTATTGGCACTTGAAAGATGCGGGAATTAATCCTGTTTTCAGCGCACGGCGAGCGCATTATTACTCCCATCTGCGAGGTTTTTTTCAGTGCCTGTGGGGCATGCAGACGAAGGGATTGCGGTAAGTGCAGTAGGGCTACTGCAGTTTTTCGTTAGTCTGGCTAAAATGCGCGCCTTCGCTATTTCTCTGGAGTTGTTCATGCGCACTTTTCGGCTGGTCATCGCCTGCCCTGACCGTACCGGCATCGTCGCCAAGGTCAGTAACTTTCTGGCGACCTACAACGGCTGGATTACCGAGGCGAGCCACCACTCGGATACGCAGAGCGGCTGGTTCTTCATGCGTCATGAAATTCGCGCCGATTCGTTGCCCTTCGATCTCGATGGCTTCAATCAGGCGTTTTCGCCGATCGCTCGGGAATTCTCCATGGAGTGGCGGATCACCGATTCGGCGCAGAAGAAGCGTGTGGTGCTGATGGCCAGCCGCGAGTCACACTGCCTTGCCGACCTGTTGTACCGCTGGCACAGCAACGAACTCGATTGCGATATTCCCTGCGTGATCTCCAACCATGACGACCTGCGCAGCATGGTCGAGTGGCACGGCATTCCGTTCATCCACGTGCCGGTGGATGCGCAGAACAAGCAGCCGGCCTTCGATGAGGTCGCGCGCTTGGTGGAAGAGCACCGTGCCGATGCCATCGTGCTGGCCCGCTACATGCAGATACTGCCGCCCAAATTGTGTCAGGACTATGCCCACCGGGTGATCAACATTCACCACAGCTTTCTGCCGTCGTTCGTGGGAGCCAAGCCTTACCATCAGGCCTCGCTGCGAGGCGTCAAGCTGATCGGTGCGACCTCCCACTATGTGACCGAAGAGCTGGATGCGGGCCCGATCATCGAGCAGGACGTGGTGCGCGTCAGTCATCGCGAGAGCATCGAAGAGATGGTGCGCCTCGGCAAAGATGTCGAAAAGATGGTGCTTTCCCGTGGTCTGCGCTATCACTTGGAAGATCGGGTACTGGTGCACAACAACAAGACCGTTGTGTTCGATTGATCTATGTCGAGGTGGCCGAACAGTGCTGCATCGGTGCCTCTCTGTGATGAGGCTCTCGTATGAGCAAGACAACCAGCACTGCTGATCGGCCATGAGCGACGACACGCCTCGCCAGCCCGGTACTGCAACGCCACCGCCCACACTGGGTGAAGGGTGCGTGCGGCGTTACGATCCTGAGGCATTGAGCGAGGAGGATGGCACCGAGTTCGAAGGTGCCGAGGCGTTATGGCAGCGCTTGCAGCGTGAGCATGACGCTACGTCGGACAAGTAGGTCGGACATCAACGAAGAAGGGCGCCATTGGCGCCCTTCTTCGTTTGCAGCGATCAGATGCGGAAGCTACCGACCAGATGCGTCAGGCGAGCGGCCTGCTGCTCCAGATCCGCGCATGCCCGCAGGGTGGCCTGGAGGTTTTCCACGCCTTCCTGATTGAGGGTGTTGATTTCGGTGATGTCCATGTTCAGCGCCTCGATCACCGAGGTCTGTTCTTCCGTAGCGGTTGCCACTGACTGGTTCATGCCGTCGATCTCGCCAATGCGCGTGGTAACACTGCCCAGTCGCTCGCCAGCCTGGTTGGCGACTGCCACGCTTTCCTCGCTGTAGCGCTGGCTCTCGGTCATGGTGGTGACCGATTCGCGGGAGCCGATCTGCAGTTCTGCGATCATCTTCTCGATTTCCTGCGCCGATTCCTGGGTGCGGTGGGCGAGGTTGCGCACTTCGTCGGCGACCACTGCGAAACCGCGACCTGCCTCACCGGCGCGTGCCGCTTCGATGGCGGCGTTGAGAGCGAGCAGGTTGGTCTGCTGGGAGATGCTCTTGATCACTTCGAGTATCTGCCCGATGTCCACTGTCTTGCCGTTGAGCATCTCGATCTTGGCGCGGGCGTCGATGACCTTGGTCGACAGCTCGGTCATGGATTTGATCGCCTGTTGCACCACCTTGCCACCATCCTCGGCCTGCAGGCGGGCGGCCGACGCCTGATTGGAGGCGTCTGCGGCGTTGCGGGCGATCTCCTGGGCGGCGGCGCCGAGCTCGTTGATCGCTGCTGCAACGCTATTGGTGCGGCTGGCCTGTTCGTCCGAATTGACGATGGACGAGTTGGAGGCGTTGACCACCAGTTTGGCGACTTCGTTGACCTGGGCAGTGGCCGAGGACACCTCGCGAATGGACGCATGGATACGTTCGACGAAGCGGTTGAACGAACTGGCTAGAGCGCCGAACTCGTCGTTGGACTGAATGGCCAGGCGTTTGGTCAGGTCGCCTTCGCCGCGGGCGATGTCTTCCATGGCCTTGCCCATGGTGGTCAACGGCTGCATCAGTACACGGATCAGCACGCCGAGCAGAGCGATGATCAATGCCACTGCAATCAGCGTGGCGATGGCCGCTGACAGGCGGAATTCATCCAGCTCCGCATAGGCCAGGTTCTTGTCGATGGACAGGCCGACATACCACTGCACATCGGGCAGGCCCTTGACCGGTGCGAATGTCAGCAGCCGATCCTGACCATCCTGTTCGACCTCGGTCAGTTTGCTGTCGAGGCCAATGCTGGTATTGGGGTAGAGGTCGCGCAGGTTTTTCATTACCAGGTCAGCCTGGGGGTGAACCAGCACGGTGCCGTCCTTGCTGACCAGGAAGGCGTAACCGAGATCACCGAGCTCGATGGAATTGATGATCTTCACCAGCGTATCCAGGCTGACATCGCCGCCGGTCATGCCGAACGGTTTGCCGTCCGGGCCGCGCACGGGTGCGATTGGCGAAATCACCAGCGAGTTGGTGATCTGATCCACGTAGGGAGCGGTGAGGACTGTACGGCTGGCCTGGGCGGTGTCCTTGTACCAGGGACGTGTACGCGGGTCGTAGCCGGCGGCCATCTGTGTGGGCGGGCTGGAAAGGAAACGTCCATCACTTTCCAGGCCGATATACGTGGAGAGAAAAGCGCTCTTGTACACCGGGCGGGAGATGACCTCCTGCAGGTTGCCTTGGGCAATGGCCAATTCCAGGTTCTGGGCGAGGCTCTCGACCAGCAGAATACGGCCCGACAACCAGCTTTCGATATTGCCTGCCGCAGCGTTGCTGGCCTGGCTCAGGTTGTTCTGGAGTGCCTGCTGGATGCTGTTACGCTGGCGGCTATCGTTATAGAGGCTGAACAAGGCGAAGGCGACCGTGACCACCAAGGTGGCGGCCAGCAGAATCTTGTGGCTGAACTGCAGGTTTCTCGTCATGGCATCTTGCGTCCGGAAGTCACTGGAACCAGTCTTGGGGGCGTCGCCATCTGGCGAGTGGAGCGGGGCGGAGGATCGGTGAAGGCTGATCGGTCATCGCCCGGCGTTTATGTCGGCATTGAAGTAGCAAAGCTTTAGTCCAGAGGACGGAATCATGTCGTTGAATCAGCAGTTCATTTTGGGTGATGGCGGCGATGGCCAGGCAGTTGGTCAGTCACTGCGTCTGGCCAACCGCCATGGCCTGATCGCAGGCGCCACGGGAACCGGCAAGACGGTGACCCTGCAGCGCCTGATCGAGAACTTCAGTGATGCGGGCGTCGCGGTCTTCGCCGCGGATGTGAAGGGGGATCTGTGTGGTCTTGGCGCCGCCGGGGCTCCTCAAGGAAAGATCGCTGAACGTATCGCCAGCATGCCCTGGCTGGCGCACAGCCCCAAGGCTTATCCGGTCACTCTGTGGGATGTGCACGGGCAAAGCGGTCATCCGCTGCGTACCACCCTGAGTGAAATGGGCCCGCTGCTGCTCGGCGCACTGCTCGAACTTACCGACAGCCAGCAGGCAGCGCTGTATGCGGCGTTCAAGGTGGCCGATCGTGAAGGTTTGCTGCTGCTCGACCTGAAAGACCTCAAAGCCCTGCTGACTCATCTGAAAGAACAGCCGCAGGTGCTGGGCGCCGACAGCGCGCTGTTCACCAATACCTCCGCGCAGGCGTTGTTGCGGCGTCTGGCCAGCCTGGAACAGCAGGGTGGCGAGGCACTTTTCGGTGAGCCGGCGCTGCAGCTCGAAGACATCCTGCAGCCGGATCGTGATGGTCGCGGGCGCATTCACCTGCTCGATGCCAGCCGCCTGGTTCACGAAGCGCCCAAGGTCTATGCGACCTTCCTGTTGTGGCTGCTGGCGGAATTGTTCGAGCAACTGCCCGAGCGCGGAGATGCGGACAAACCGGTTCTGGCGCTGTTCTTCGACGAGGCCCACCTGCTTTTCGCCGATACTCCGAAGGCCCTGCAGGCGCGGCTGGAGCAGGTCGTGCGGCTGATTCGTTCGAAAGGCGTGGGCGTGTATTTCGTCACCCAGTCGCCGAGTGACCTGCCGGACGATGTGCTGGCGCAACTGGGGCTGCGTATCCAGCACGGTCTGCGGGCATTCACCACCCGGGAGCAGAAGGCGCTGCGCGCAGTGGCTGACGGCTTTCGGCCCAATCCGGCGTTCGACTGTCTGTCGGTGCTGACCGAGCTGGGTATCGGTGAGGCCCTGGTGGGGACGCTAGAGGATAAAGGCACGCCGGCGATGGTGCAGCGTGTCGCCATCGCCCCGCCGCAATCGCGTATCGGGCCGCTGGAGGCAAGCGAGCGCGCAGGCCTGATTCGCCAGTCACCACAGGCGGGGCGCTATGACAAGGCATTCGACCGAGAGTCGGCCTACGAGATTCTGACCGCCCGTGCGACTCAAGCGAGTGAGCAGGTGCAAGCGGGCAAGGCACCGCCGTCCACTGTCAGCGTGGCTGGCGAGTTCCTCGGCGGGTTGGCTGGTCAGGCAATGAAAAGCGCCATGCGTCAGGTCGCCAATCAACTCGGTCGGCAGCTGGTTCGCGGTGTGCTGGGGTCTTTGCTGGGCGGCAAGTCCACGTCCAAGCGACGCTGAATACTGCACCGCCGGCGGTGTGCTCGGGCACGCCAGCCGGCACCGGTCAGCGGCTCAGGCGCTTTCGGCTCTGGCTTCTTCCTTGCTGGACAAGTCTTTCTCGATCTTCTCGATTTCTTTATCGAATGCCTGATCGAGCAGGCTGGCTCGTTTGCGCCAAGGCTTGCGTTCCGGATCCGGTTGGGCGGCGTAAGTAATGACCTCTCCGCCGTATACATCCTTGTAACGCTGCGCCTGGCGCTCGAGTTCGGCGCGCAGTTCGTCTTTCGTCACGATAGTACCCATGGTTTCTGATAGGAGAAGGGCGACAACGTAAGACCGGGCGGTCTTACTGATACGGTCGCCACATCTGTTTGAAGCGCTTGCCCCTACTAAAGTTCCGGCTATTGGCATCAAGCGCAGCGGGAAGTCAGGGGGACAGTGGCTGATTATCGTCAAAGTGCAGCGAAAGTCCAGCGCAGTCGCCGCGAGTTGTGACCCATGTTGTGTCAGGCCAGCGTGCGGTACTGCAGGCTGAACGTCAGGCTGTGGCTCTGTCCCTTGTGCAACAGCACCAGCCCGGGCTTGCCTGGCATATGGTGTGCGTTGACCGGGTGGCTGACTGGTTCGAAGCAGAAGAACGGCTTTTGCTCCGGGCAGAACAGTAAGTACAGGTCGCTGCCTGTGGCGCTTATTTCCAGGCTGTAGCCGGCGTCAGGCTGCAGGATGCGCGCCTGACCGTTCCAATCGATAAAAGCGTTGTCGGTGTGCTGCGCCGGGAGATCACGCGCTTCGTTGAAGTCCCAATGTTCCGGCAGGTCGCTCAGTTGCGTTGGCAGGCTGTTCGCGTCGCAATTCCAGACCTGCCTCGCGCGGGCCTGCAGGCGGGTCGCCGGCGTACGGGGGAAATACGGGTGCAGGCCCAGCCCATGCCACATTGGCGCGTCGGCCCTGTGGGTGACCTGCAGCTGGATGTCCAGGCGGCCTTCGTGCAGACGGATGCGTTGCTCTGCGATGTAAGCGAACGGTGTCTGGCTTTCCAGGCGCAGCAGTGCCGAATCTTCACTGTGCTCGACTACTTGCCAAGGTTGCTGCCAGGCGCTGCCGTGGATCGGCAGTGGCGAGTTGTCGGCATTGGCCTCCAGCGCGAGCCAGCCTTTGGGGTTGTCGAAACCGCCCTCGGTGATGCGGTTCGACCAGGGTGCCAGCGGGTAGCAGCCAAGCTGGCGAGGCGTGCCGGCTTGCAGGGCTTGCTCATCGCTGTGGCGCAGTAGGGGCTGAGCGCTGTCTTTGACCATCCAGTTGGCGATACTGCCGCCAGTCCGAGGCGCCAATGTGAGCTGGGTAAAGCGATCCTGCAGATGCAATGTGTCGAGCGGCATAGTGCGGTACCTGTGCAGTTAACGAGTCATTTGCCGGAGATAAACGAAGAACGTGTCATCATACAACCGCCTGTTATATGATGCGGTTTGACCATCCAGACGATATCGATTGCTATGGAAAATCAGAACACACCACCACGTGCGCGCCGTAAGCATCGCAGCCTGGCTCAGGAGCTGGTCGCGGAGTTGTCCGAGCGCATTCGCGATGGAGTGATCAAGCGTGGCGAGAAGTTGCCGACCGAGTCTGCGATCATGGAAGAGCAGGGCGTCAGCCGCACCGTAGTGCGCGAGGCCTTGTCGCGTTTGCAGGCTTCCGGGCTGGTGGAAACCCGCCATGGCATCGGTACCTTCGTTCTGGATACACCCAATCCGGGTGGCTTTCGCATCGATCCGGCGACCATCGTCACCCTGCGTGAAGTACTCGCCGTTCTCGAACTGCGCATCAGCCTGGAAGTCGAGTCGGCTGGCCTGGCTGCGCAACGACGTACCCCTGAGCAGCTGGCTTCCATGCGCCAGGCGCTCGATGCGCTGAATGAAGGCGCCGCCCACGAAAGTGATGCGGTGTCGTCCGATTTCCAGTTTCACCTGCAGATCGCTCATGCCACCGGTAATCGCTACTTCACCGATATCATGAGCCATCTGGGCACCAGCATCATTCCGCGCACCCGGTTGAACTCGGCGCGTATCGCCCATGACGATCACTCTCATTACATGGCGCGCCTGGAGCGCGAGCATGAGCAGATTTTCGAGGCCATCGCCCGCCAGGACTCCGATGCGGCACGCGCCGCCATGCGCCTGCACCTGACCAACAGCCGTGAGCGGCTGCGTCAGGCCCACGAGGCCGCGGAAGTGGTCGTCAAGCAGGCGTGAGCCCTGCAAGGTAAAAGCGGGCTGGTGATCCAGCCCGTTTTCAGCACCGCAGTACCGACGCACAACTGATCGCAGGTAGATACTCAGGCGTCCTTGCGATAGGTCAGTAGAACAATCCCCGCCAGCACGATCGCGCCGCCGATCATCTGTATACCGCTCAATACTTGATCCAGCAGCAGCCAGCCGAACAGCAGCGTGGCGATGGGCTCCATATTCATCACCGGTGCGTTCTTGGCCATGTTCAGGCGCGGCACGGTGACGAACAGCATGCAGAAGGCGATGCCGTAGAGCAGCACCAGAGCACCCAGCGCGATCCAGCCGGTTTCGTTGCCCGGCAGGTTCATGCCGCCAGGGATCAGGTCGGCGCTGCCAGCCAGTGCCATGCTGCTGAACACGATCATCAGGGTCAGCATGCTGCGCACCGAGCCACGCAGGCTCGACAGCTTGTGGTCGGTAATCCACAGCGCGCAGGCGAATACGCAGGCGGCGAGGAACGACACGCTTACTCCAACCACCCATTCCGGGCCAGCCGGCTCGCTGGCGCTCAGGCGTGCTGGAAGATCCAGGGCGAACACCAGGCCGAGCAGAATCAGGCCCATGAGCATCACCGTGCGCCGTGTCGGCGCCGAGCCACCCAGTGCCCAGGTGAGCAGGGCGAGCAGGATCGGGAAGGTGTTGCCGATCAGCAGCGCAAGCGCCACCGGAATGCGCGCCACGGCGGAGTACAGGCAGATGCTCTGGGTGGCGATCAGCAACCCCAGCAGCAGTTGCCAGCGCCAGGCGCCAGGTGGCATCTGCAGCGCTTGGCGCTGCCAGAGAACGATGCCCAGCAGCACCAGCATGGTGACACCGGAACGGCACAGGATTGCCAGGAGCAGGCCAGTGTCGTTGTCGAAAGCGATGCGTGCAGCGATGTGGTTACCAGCGAAGGAGCACGCCAGCAGGGCTAGCAACAGCACGGCGATATGGCGGGGAAACAGGGCAGGGGCAGTCATTGGCAGCAATTCCCATATTGATTGAGCCGGTTAGTGAGGTGTTGTGACGGCTTGGTGACCGTTCTGCCTCGCTAAAAAAAACGGCGGGTCGCGTTATACACGCGACCCGCCGCGGGTGTAGCAGTATCAGAGTACGACGCTAGGCAGCCACAGCGAGATTGCCGGGATATAGGTCACGGCCATCAGCACCATGAACAGAGCCGCGTAGAACGGCAGCAGAGCCTTCACGGTGTTCTCGATGGTCACTTTGCCGATCGCCGCACCGACGAACAGCACCGCGCCCACTGGCGGTGTGATCAGCCCGATACCCAGGTTGACCAGCATGATCATGCCGAAGTGTACCGGGTCGACGCCGAACGAGGTCACCACCGGCAGCAGGATCGGGGTGAGGATCAGGATCAGCGGCGCCATGTCCATCAGCGTGCCCAGAACCAGCAGCATGAAGTTGACGCACATCAGGATCACGTAGCGGTTGTCCGAGAAGGCCAGGAACGCGGTGGTGATCTTCGATGGAATTTGCATCAAGGTCATGATGTAGCCGAACGCGGCGGCGAAGGCGATCAGGATCATCACGATCGACAGCGTGCGTACGGTGCGATGCAGCATCTTCGGCACCTCACGCCACTTGTAGTCGCGATAGATGAACATGGTCACGAAGAATGCCCAGATCACCGCTACGGCAGCCGACTCGGTGGCGGTAAACACGCCAGAGAGGATGCCGCCAAGGATGATGACCATGGTCATCAGACCCCACAGGGCTTCGACGCAGATCTTGATCGCCTGACGCAGCGGGATCACTTCACCTTTCGGGTAGTTACGCTTCTTGGCGAACCACAGGCACAGCGCCGCCATGGTGGCGCTCATCAGCAGGCCTGGACCAATGCCGGCCATGAACAGCGCGGCAATGGACACCGTACCGCCAGCGGCGAGCGAGTAGATCACCGAGTTGTGGCTGGGCGGAGTGAGCAGCGCCTGCACCGAACCGGCAACGGTCACGGCAGTGGCGAACTCACGTGGGTAGCCCTTCTTCTCCATTTCAGGAATCAGCACCGAGCCCACCGACGCGGTATCGGCCAGCGAGGAGCCGGAAATGGCACCGAAGAATGTCGACGCGGTAATGTTGACCAGTGACAGACCGCCGCGCACGAAACCAACCAGTACGCCGGCAAAGGCGACCAGGCGACGAGCCATGCCACCTTCAGCCATGATCGCACCGGCCAAAACGAAGAAGGGAATGGCTAGCAGTGAAAATTTGCCCACGCCACCAGCGATTTGGATCATTACGGCATGCAGTGGGATATCGATCCACCAGGCGCCAATCAGAGCCGAGATGCCGAGCGAATAAGCAACGGGAACGCGTAGCAGGATCAGTGCGATGAAACTGCCTACGAGAATGGCGGCATCCATTACACAGCCTCCTTGGAGTCTTCGACCGCTTCGAAATCAACGACGCGGCGTTTGCTTTGATCGCCGTAGAGCAGTTGCTCAATAACGAACAGCAACGTGATAAAGCCGCCCACTGGAATTGGCATGTAGCTGATGCCCACGCGAACCGATGGCAAGGTGCTCAGGTACTGGTTCCAGGTCGCCACGCACAATTTGTAGCCCCAAATCAGCATGAACAGGGCAACGGCACCCATGGTCAGGCGAACGAACAGGGTGATCAGCGATTCCAGGTTTGCCGGCAGCCGATCGGTTAGTGAAGTCACAGCCATGTGAGCACCTGCGCGGAAGCCAGCAGCAGCACCGACGAAGGTGAATATTGCCATTAGCAACACGGCGATGGGCTCGGGCCAGCCCAGTCCTTGACCCAGCACGTAACGGCTGAAGACGCCCCAGGGGATGATCGTAGCCATGATCACGATTGCCAGGCTGGCAGTCAGGATACAGGCACGGTAAATGGCGTCATTGACGCCTAGAACCAGGTTTTTCATGAGACTTCACCGGTGGCGTGGTGCCGACAGCATGTCGGCACCACGCATTCGCGAGGGGGATTACTGGACTTCGGAAATGCGCTTCATCAGGTCAGCATACGGCGCGCCGTATTTGGCACGTACCGGGGCGGTCGCATCATAGAAGGGCTTTTTGTCGACAGTGATGAATTCAACACCGGCGGCCTTGAGCTTCTCTTCGCTGGCCGCGGACTTGGCGTCCCACAGTTGGCGCTCTTCCAGCTGGGCTTCCTTGGCGACCTTGGTCACGAGGGCTTGCTGTTCTGGCGTCAGCTTGTTCCAGGTTGCCTTGGACATGACGATTGGCTCAGGCAGGATCAAGTGGCCAGTCAGGGTGTAGTACTTGGCGTTCTGGAAGTGGTTGTGCTCAAGCATGGTTGGCGGGTTGTTTTCTGCACCGTCAATCACGCCCGATTGCAGGGCGCTGAAGATTTCACCGGTATCCATGGCAATACCGTTGGCACCCATGGCGCTCATCATGTCGATGAACAGCGGGTTGCCTTGTACGCGGATCTTCATACCCTTCAGGTCTTCAATCTTGCGTACTGGTTTCTTGGTGTAAAGGTTACGGGTACCGCCGTCCATCCAGGCCAGGGCGACCAGGTTGAATTCGGAATTGGTGATCTTGTCGAGGATTTCCTGACCGATTTCGCCATCGATGATTTTGCGCATGTGGGCTTGGTCACGGAACACAAACGGCATGTTGAACACGTTTACATCCGGTACTACCGGGCCGACGATACCCAGACTGACGCGAGTCATCTGTACAGCGCCGATCTGCACCTGTTCAACCACTTCCTTCTCGGAGCCGAGCACGCCACCGGCGAACATCTTGAAGGTGATATCGCTATCGCTAGCGGTCAGTTTCTTGCCCATGTTCTCTTCGGCGACCACGGTCGGGTAACCGGCCGGATGGACTTCGGCGAACTTGATTTCAAGAGCGTTGGCTACGCTAGACAGGCCAAGCGCCAGAGGAAGTGCAGCGAGGAGAAACTTGCGTTTGAGGTTCATTGTGAAGCTCCGTTTTGTTGTTGTATGCGTGCAGGATTGAAGCTCCGGGGTGACCCGTTTCGTGTGCGGGTTCCTCGGATGTTGGAAATTAGAATCGCAACGGTGTTTCTTCAAGGCCACTAACGTCTGGCTGCAGCGCAAAAACACCACCGGCCAGAGGTTGATCGTCCAGGTTGCCGCCCGGGCGAATCGAAGTGACGTACAGGGTATCGAGGTTGGGGCCTCCAAAGGCGCACATGGTCGGCTTCTTCACCGGCACTTCCAGCGAGCGATCAAGGCGACCAGCTGGCGTGAAACGGTGAATCAGGCCGGCATCGTTGCCGCAGATCCAGTAGCAGCCATCGGCATCCACTGCGGCGCCATCAGGGCGGCCGGGGTAGTCGTTCATGTCGACGAACAGGCGACGGTTGTGCGGCGTACCGCTGTCGATGTCGTAATCGAATGCCCAGATGAGCTGCGCCGACGGGTGCGAGTCGGACAGGTACATGGTGCGGCCGTCCGGGCTGAAGCCCAGGCCATTGGGAACGATCAGGTCATCGAGCAACACCGGGAGGGTGCTTTGCCCCGTACCATCATAGCGATACAACGCGCCGACGTTGGCGCCTGCCGCCATGTCCAGAAGCATGCTGCCTGCCCAGAAACGGCCCTGACGATCACAACGACCATCGTTGAAGCGCATGCCTTCGCGAGCATGGCTGACTTCGACCAGGCGTTCGCCGGTCAGCCGACCATCGTCACCGGCGCTTAGCTGGAAGATGCCGCTTTCCATGCCAGCTATCCAGCTGCCGTCAGCGCTCCGGGCGATGCAGGCGAGCATCTCGTCGGCTTCCCAGCTTTGTGTGGTGGCGTCGGCCAGGTTCCAGCGGTACAGGCGCTTGTTGGGGATGTCGGTCCAGTAAAGGGCCTGATCCTGCACGCTCCACACCGGGCTTTCGCCCACGCTGTTGCGGGCATCGAGAATCAGTTCGGCTTGCTTGGGCATGTCCGACCTCTTTTATTGTTATCGAGTATGCGAGGTATCAGTTGTCGCCGAACGGGCCGGCTGCCGTGAATGCGCCGCCATGGTAGAGAGCGTTGGGATCGTCTGCCGCCACTGCTGGCTGGGTCTCGACCTTGTCGCGGAATACTTCGGAGTTGTCCTTGGGCGCGTAGCCCAGGTGAGCGGCCTTGCTGTTGTCCCACCACACGGTCTTGTTCGCCGACGCGCCGTAAACCACGGTGTGGCCGACATTCGGCGTGGTGAGGCCAAGTTCGATCAGTTGCACCAGGTCGTCGTAGCTCAGCCAGGTGCTCATCATGCGGCGGTTGAGCGGCTCGGTGAACGAGGAACCGATGCGGATGCTGACGGTTTCGATACCGTAGCGATCGAAGTAGAAGCTGGCCATGTCCTCGCCGTAGGACTTCGACAGTCCGTAGTAACCATCGGGACGGCGCGGGGCGTTGGCGTCGATGGTGTCGGTCTGCTTGTGGAAACCTATGACATGGTTGGAGCTGGCGAAGATCACACGTTTGACGCCATGGCGACGTGCGGCTTCGTAGATGTGGAAAACGCCGCTGATGTTCGGGCCGAGGATTTCCTCGAATGGACGTTCAACCGACACCCCGCCAAAGTGCAGGATCGCATCGACACCTTCAACGAGCTGATGAACGGCCTGCTTGTCGGCCAGATCGCAGAGCTGCACCTCGATGTGCTCACCTTCGGCCGGCGCCATTTCGACGATGTCCGAGAGACGCAGGATCTTGGTCAGGGGCTGCAGACGTTCGCGCAGTACCTTGCCCAGCCCGCCAGCTGCGCCAGTGAGCAGCAGACGATTGAAGGGTACTTGGGCGTTGGAAGTCGTAGTCATGGGCGGGAGGCCTGTTCTCTGCTTGTTGTTATTTAGAGATTGTCATCTGTTGTCGTATGACATGGGTTGGATTATCGGCATCCATCTATTCGTTTGTCAACGCGGTCACAAAACTACGATATCGTGTGATCGAGGCGCTCTATGAGGCTGTTTGGCCTGATGTAGAGCGGCTTGTGCAGGTTTTTGCAGCGCTGCTGGCAAATTGATTGCGTGCTCCTTCTTAAGTCTAGGTTGTCAGACAACTTGGCGTCTGGATGCGACGCTCGTGAGTCGCTGGGTCAGCGCATGCGCGCGATCAGGCGTCTGGCCGTTTCAGGGTTCAATGCGCCTTCAGGGAAGCGGCCGGCAAGAATCGCACGTGCCTGCTGCACGGTTCTCTGCACTTGGTAGGTAATCGCTTCCGGCACCATGCCGCCAATGTGCGGTGTGGCAATGACCTCACTGTGTTGGGCCAGGGTTGTGGTGGGGTGATCATCATGGCCCCGCCCTACGTCAACAGCTGCACCCGCCAGATGACCATTGCTCAACGCTTCACTGAGGGCCGCTTCGTCGACCAGGCCGCCACGGGAGGCGTTGATGAAAAACGCACCAGGCTTCATCTTTGCGAAGAAATCCGCGTTGGCCAGGTTGTCAGTTTCCTTGCTGTAGCGCGCCAGGCAAATCACCTGATCGGAGCGCTCAAGCAAGGTGTCGAGACCAACGCATTCGATACCCTCCGGGCTGCTGGTCAGGTAAGGGTCATAGGCAAGGATCTGCATGCCCAGCGCCTGGAGAACCGGTGCAAGGGCGATAGCGATATTGCCAAAGCCAATGATCCCGACCGTTGCACCGGCTAACTGGCGGCCCATGTGCTGCGCGGGGATTTGGCCATGCTGATACGCGCTGAAGTAATGTGGCAGCCGGCGTGCGAGGTTGATCATCTGGGCGACGATCCATTCGCTGACCGCATTAGTGAAACCCGGCCCGGCCTGGGTGACCAGTACGCCGTGCCGGGAGGCGGCATCGATATCGATGCTCTTGGTGTCCATGGCACAGCGTATGTAGGCCAGCAAGCTTGGTACTTCGCGAAACAGTCGTTCTGTCCCGGCGGTCGGTTTGTCGGAGATGATCAGGTCACAGGTGTTGGCCAGTTCGATCAATTCGTTCTCGCTCAGTACCCCCTCTTTTGAACTCAGCACCAACTCGCCGAGCTCCGCCAGTTCGCTCATGGCTTTTTCGCCGTACCACATCTTCACGCTGGACGGCGGGTAGGTGAGCAGAATTCTTGCCATTAGCGGTCTCCCTGGTTCAGTAGCCGTAAAGTTCTGCCGGGTTGTGCACGGCAACTTTCTCTCGCATCTCGTGACTTGCGAGCCAACCGAAAAGCAATTGCTGGAGTTGATATGTGCTGAGGCTGGTATCGTCGCGGGCGGTATGTGGCCAATCGGTTGCCCATAACAGGCGATCGGGTATGAGCGCTGCCGCGCGTTCGGTGAAGGCTTGATAATGGCCCAGCGCGGACGCGGAGCAATCGCTGAACAGATAAGGTGCTGAGAGCTTTATCCACAGATTTTTCTTGCGTTTCGCCAGGTCGAATAGCGCGTCGAGGGTGCCCGCATCCGTCGTGGGTGAACAGGATGCGAAGTGATCCAGTACCACCGGGCCGTCAAGGCGCTCGATGTGCTCGAGTGCGCTGGGCAGGGCTTCAGGCTTCAGGAGCAGTTGCAGGTGCCATTGCAGGCTGCTGATCTGCTCTTCGACATCGGCAAGCTGTTCCAGTGTGGGGCCATTGGCGGCAAGGGTATTGAGGCGTACGCCGCGAACGCCAAGTTGGTGCATGACGTGTAGCTGTTCGAGTGGCGTATCGCGGGCGATGACAGCCACGCCTCGCGCCTTGGGGCCAAGCTGGGTGAGCGCATCGAGCATGCAACGGTTATCGGTGCCGTATACGCTCGGCTGCACCAGTACGCAGCGTTCTACACCCAGGCTGTTGAGCAGCGCCTGGTAGTCGTCTGCGGTGGCGGTAGGCGGTCGGTAGTCAGCCCCGCTTGCCAGCGGGTAACGGCTGTGATCACCGAAAATATGCGCGTGGCAATCACAGATCATGTCCATGGGGAGAGTCATCGGCTTTGGCTCTTGCTGTGCTGCAGTGACCCGCCGCGGCGAGTGGCCGCAGCGGATGCCCGGTTTACTGAACGGCTTCGATACGCTCGATCAGCTCGGCGTAAGGTGCGCCGTATTTCTCGCGGACGGCTGCCGTGGCGTCATAGAACGGCTTGCGATCCACCTGGATGAACTCGACCCCCGCAGCCTTCAGCTTCTCTTCGCTTTCTGCCACTTGCTTGTCCCAGAGGGCGCGTTGCTCGATCTGAGCCTCTCGGGCGAACTTCTTCACCAGCGCTTGCTGCTCGGCACTGAGCGCTTCCCAGGCCTTCTTCGACATCACCAAGGGTTCGGGAATTATCAGGTGGCTGGTTTCACTGAAGTACTTGGCCACCTGTTGGTGGTTCTGCGCGAGCATGACCGCAGGATTGTTCTCGGCGCCATCGATCACGCCTGCCTGCAAGGCGCTGAAGGTTTCCCCGGTGCCCATGGCAATGCCGCTGCCGCCTAGGGCATTCATGGTGTCGAGAAACAGTGGGTTTTCCATCATGCGCATCTTCTTGCCTTTCAGGTCGGCGAGCGAGCGGACGGGAGATTTGCTGTAGAAATTGCGCGAGCCGGCGTCCATCCATGCCAGGCCAACCAGTTCGAACTGGGAATTGGTGATTTTGTCGAGAATCTCTTGGCCGATTTCGCCATCGATGACCTTACGCATGTGTGCGCTGTCGCGGAACACGAAGGGCATGTTGAAGACGTTCACGTCCGGTACCACAGGGCCCACAACACCCAGGGAGACACGCGTCAGTTGGATGGCGTTGATCTGGGTCTGTTCGATGGCTTCTTTTTCTCCGCCCAGTACGCCGCCGGCGAATACCTTCATGGTGATTTCACCGTTGGTCGCGGCGCTGAGCTTTTCCCCCATATGCTCAATGGCTGTAATGGCTGGGTAGCCCTTGGGTTGCGTATCGGCAACTTGCAAGGTCATCGCGCTTGCCAGGGAGGGGAGCAGCAAGGCAAGGGGAAGTGCGGTCGACAGCAGGGTGCGTCTGAGTTTCATGGTCATGTCCTTTCTTGTTGTTGTCAGGGAACTGGATGACGATGTGTTCAGCAAAATGAGCGCAGGTTCTAGCAGGAGAGCGGCATGTGCCTTGGGTTAATGGGAAAGGGGCGTTAACGCGTGGCGTACCTGTCGTGTTGTAGGTCGTCATATGACGGAGTTTGCTCAGCCAATTCTGAGCTTGTCAACAACGTGGGGCCGGCTTCTGCGAAGCCTCATGAGTGGGTCGGCGTTGTTCAGGAGAAAGTATTCGCTTTCATTTTTGTCGTACGATAACGTATCTCTAGCAGCCGAGGCTGCCCTCCATTTCAGCTCGCTTTACAGGTGTTCGAAGAATGACCCCACAAGAATTAAAAACTGTCCTCTCCTCCGGTCTGCTGTCTTTCCCGCTGACCGATTTCGATGCCCAAGGCGAATTCAACCCAGAAGGCTATGTACGTCGCCTTGAGTGGCTGGCCCCGTACGGCGCTACCGCTCTGTTCGCCGCTGGCGGTACTGGTGAATTCTTCTCCCTGGCTGCCGACGAGTACTCGTCTGTCATCAAGACTGCCGTCGACACTTGCGCCGGCAGCGTGCCAATTCTCGCTGGTGTAGGCGGTTCCACTCGCCAGGCTATCCAGTACGCGCAGGAAGCCGAGCGCCTGGGTGCCAAAGGCCTGCTGCTGCTGCCGCACTACCTGACCGAAGCGTCGCAGGAAGGCGTTGCCGCGCACGTTGAGCAGGTCTGCAAATCGGTGAAGATTGGCGTAGTCGTCTACAACCGTAACGTCTGCCGCCTGACCGCTCCGCTGCTCGAGCAACTGGCCGAGCGCTGCCCGAACCTGATCGGTTACAAGGACGGTCTGGGCGATATCGAGCTGATGGTGTCGATCCGTCGTCGTCTCGGCGATCGTTTCAGCTACCTGGGCGGCCTGCCGACCGCTGAAGTCTATGCCGCTGCCTACAAGGCACTGGGCGTACCGGTCTACTCGTCGGCGGTGTTCAACTTCATCCCGAAAACCGCGATGGACTTCTACCACGCCATTGCCAAGGACGATCACGCCACCGTCGCCAAGATCATCGACGACTTCTTCCTGCCGTACCTGGACATCCGCAATCGCAAGTCCGGTTATGCCGTGAGCATCGTCAAGGCAGGCGCGAAGATCTCCGGCTACGATGCAGGCCCGGTTCGCGCGCCGCTGACCGACCTGCTGCCCAACGAATACCAGATGCTGGAAGCGCTGATCAAGGCTCAAGGCCCGCAGTAAGCCTTCTTTGACAATGCTTTAAACCCGCTTGCTGCCCTTTTGCGGCAGCAAGCGGGTGTTGTTTCTTTCAATGCCCTGTAAAAAGCAAACAGGGTACGCAATGCTTCCTTTCTCGCTGCATGCCGCCCTTCGGGTGTGCGTGTTTGTATTGCATTTTTCGGTGCTCGCGTCTCCCGTCAGGGGGTTAGCCGAACATGACCAATCAATGCGTCGACATCTACTCCCTTTTCGACTGGCGGAGGGTGTAAACGCGTCCGTCGAAGACGGTGAGTGTTCAATGATCGGCGCTGCGGTTAGTTATCGATGCCTATGCAGTCCCGGATAGCGCGGCTGCAGCTTGGCAGCATCGAGGGTCAGAACGCTGGCGTCTGTACCTGGCCTTTGGTGTAGAACGCACGCAAATTTTCCAGCACGAGGTCTTCCATGGCCTCGCGAGTCTCTCGCGTGCCGCTGCCCATATGCGGCGCCAAGACGACGTTGTCGAGTGTCAGCAATACCTGGGGCACATCCGGCTCATGCTCGAATACATCGAGCCCGGCACCGGCAATGGTGCCCTGCGCCAAGGCCTCGACCAGAGCCGCTTCATCAATGACTGAACCACGGGCAACGTTGATCACAAAGCCCTTCGAACCAAGCGCTTGGAGTACCTGCGCATCGATCAGGTGACGGGTCTCGGCGCCGCCCGCCACGGTGATCACCAGAAAATCGCTCCAGCGCGCGAGCTCCACGAGCTGCGCTTCGAATCGATAATCCAGATCGTCGATCCGTTTACGGTTGGTGTAGGCGATCTGCATGTCGAAGCCGCTGGCTCGTTTGGCCACCAGGCGGCCGATCTGACCGAGGCCGACAATGCCCAGGCGCTTGCCGCTCAGCCGTGTCGTCAACGGGTAGCGGGCTTGCGGCCATTGGCCGGCACGCACGTAACGATCGGCTGCGCTGAGTTGCCGTGCGCAATCGAGCAGCAGGGCGAAGGCCATGTCCGCGACACAATCGCTCAGGGTGCCGAAGGTTCCGGCCACCTGTATGCCACGCTGCTGTGCACTGGGCAGGTCGATTTTGTCGAGGCCGACGCCTCGGCAGGAGATCACTTTAAGATCAGGCAGAGCCGCCATGATCGACTCGGGTACTCCAGTCGGGGCGGCGGTGGCGATACCGCTAATGCGCTGGCCATGTTCCTCAAGGTAGCGCAGCGCATCCGCCTGCTCCCACAGGCGGTGAATCAGGAAGTCGCTCGCCAATGCAGTATCGAGCGTGGGTGAGAGTGGGCAGAGTTGTAGAACTTCAGCAGTCATCGCTTGCTCCTCTGATCAGACGTCAGTGAATGGGCGTGCTTGAGGGGGACGCGATTTGGCAAACTCTTTGTACGCGGTCACGAGCACCACGATCAGGGCGGCCAGGAGTACAACTCCGGAAATCGGTTCGGTGATAAAGGGCAGCAGATCGCCTTGGCTGCTCATCAGGCCGCGGCGCAGGTTGACCTCGATGATTGGCCCCAGAATGAAGCCGAGCAGCAGGGGCGTGACGGGAATCGAGGCCTTTTTCATCAGCCAGCCAATCAGCCCGAAAAGCAGCATGCAGCCGACATCGAACAGACGATTGTTGATGCCATAGGCGCCGATCACGCAGAGCATCATGATCAGCGGCAGGAGGATGTGCTTGGGCACCGACAACAGGCGCACAAAGCCGCGCATGAAGCTGAACAGGCCCACCACCATCACCAGGTTAGCGATCACCAGCGCGGTGAAAATCCCATACACCAGCAGCCCCTGGGTTTCGAACAACATCGGGCCCGGGGTGATGCCGTGAATCATGAAACCGGCCAGCAGGATCGCTGCGGTGTTGTCGCCGGGAATCCCGAGCGTCATCAACGGCACCAGCGCACCGCCTGTAGAGGCGTTGTTGGACGACTCGCTGGCAACCAGCCCATCAGTGATGCCTGTGCCAAATTTCTCTGGGTGCTTGGAGTATTTTTTCGCGGCGCCATACGCCAGCAGGTTGCACACCGAGCCACCCAGGCCGGGGAGTATGCCGATGCCCGTGCCGATTAACGAAGAGCGCAACCAGTTGCCGAAATGGCTGAAGCCGGCGCGTACGGAAAAACCCATCTGGCGCAGGTTGTAGTTGGCCGCTGCCGGAGGCTTGCTGCTGTCTCGCGACTCCGCCTCTTCCAGCACCTGGGAAACGGCGAACAGACCGATGAGTGCCGGGAGCAGGGCGATACCGCCATCGAGCTCCGCCCAATTGAAGGTGAACCGCGGGAATGCAGTGATGGGCGCCATGCCAATGAAGGAGATCACCAGGCCAACGGCGGCAGCACCCAGGCCGCGCGCCAGCGAACCACCGCTGAGGCCCGCGACCAGGGTCAGCGAGAACAGCGCAATAGCGAAGTATTCATAGGGGCCGAACTGCAGCGCTACTTCAGCCAGCTTGGGTGCGACGAAGAACAGTACGGCGAGGCTGAAGATACCGCCCAGGAATGAACAGATGATCGACACCGACAAGGCTTTACCGGCCTGACCTCGCGAGGCCATGGGGTGGCCGTCGAAGGTGGTGGCGATCGAGGCGGGCGTGCCGGGAATCTTCAGCAAGATCGCTGAAATCAGTCCACCCGATGTGCCGCCGATATACAGGCCCATGAGCAGCGAAAGGCCATCCACAGGGGACATGGCGAACGTGACCGGAAGAAACAGCGCAACGCCCATGGTCACCGTCAAACCAGGGATGGCGCCGATGACGATACCCAGCAGGGTGCCGCCGGTAATCAATAGCAGCGTTTGCATATTGAGTACGGAAAGAATGCCTTCTATAAGCATGTGTTGCTCCTCAGCCCAGAATTCCAGCGGGCAGGCTGATATCGAATACGTTGACGAACAGGTAGTAGAAGCAGGCGGCCGGCAGCAGGGCGATGACCGCGAACTTCAGGTAGGTGCGCTTGGCGTCCTTGGCCAGGATCAGCATCTGCAAAAAGCCATACAGCGCGGACGCCGGCAGAAAGCCCAGAGGCTCCAGCAACGCCAGGTAGATACCCATGATGACCGCGCTCGCTGCAACGGCGGGCAAGCCTACGAACATGGGCGTCGGTGTGCTTGGCTGGTCTGCGCTCGGGGCGTCTGGCGCGGATTTTTGGCGCCAGCCATCGATGATCAGTATCACGCCCACGACCAACAGCAGTGCCGCGGTGAGGCGCGGCACGAACGCCGAGCCGACACCGATGGCGGCAAATTCCCTGATGTTCATGCAGGCCCAGAACAGCAGGGCGCTGAGGGCCAGGAAGAAAATCCCGGTCAGCAGATCCGGGCTGGCTAATCGTTTCGCTACATGCATTGTCTTTTCCTCGTCACGACGGTCGCCCCGGTACTTGAACGCGTCGGGGCGACCTGGCACTTGTTACTGCCCGGTGAACAGCTTCTGGAACTGCTGGAAGTAGCTGTACTGCTTTTGCGCATAATCAGTCGCAGCAGCCGGTGCCATGTAGGTGGGCGTGAGGAAGAACTTCTTCGCGTCTTGCTGATACTCGGGGTTCTCCACGACGCGTTTCACCGCCGCAGAAAACGTCTCGACGATTGGCTGAGGAGTGCCTTTGGGCATGGCGAAGAAGAAGAACTTGTTGAACTCCATGGGGAAGCCCGCTTCGCCAGTGGTCGCGACATCAGGCATCAGTGGGTTGCGTTCAGGGGACAGCAGGCCCAGGTTGATGAAGTCGCCGGAGCTGAAATAGTCCTTGGCGATGCCGTACTGAACGTTGATCAGGTTGACCTTGTGCCCGCGCAGGGCAACGATTTTCGCCGAGTTACCGCCGACGTCGACCAGGTTCATGTCGATGCCCAATTGCTGTTGCGCAGCAATCCCCACCAGGTGCGGATAACCGCCGGTGAGCATGCCGAAATCGACCTTGCGGGGGTTGGCTTTGGCGTACTCGACCAGCTCGGGCATGGTCTTGAAGGGCGCGTCCTTGTGGGTCGCCAGCACGGTAGTGTTGTCCAGCAGGGCGATGGCGACCATTTCCAGCGAATCGATACCGACATCTACAATCCCGGCGAGCTTGGGAACCATGGCTTCGCCGTGGAAGAACATCGCGGTGTAACCGTCCTTCTTCGCCGACATGACGCGGCGCATACCGATGGTGCCACCGCCACCGTCGACGTTGACGACGACCAGCGATTGGCCCAGCTCTTTCTCCAGGTATTTGTTGAATAAGCGGGCGTTGGTATCGGTGTCGCCACCCGGTGATACGGGCACCACGATTTGGATGGTCTTGGCCGGGTAACTATCGTCAGCCTGGGCGAGTCCCGCGCCCGTGCTGAAGGTGAGGGCGGCCAGCAAGCTTATGGCGGTGCGTAGGGAGGTGGTTCGCATGGGTATTTCCTTCTCTTGTTATTGTGTCGCGAAGGGGGCGCAAGCCGAGTGGCTCCAGCGATTCGAGCCGATGGGGCCACCGGAGCGGTGTGGTACGTGATCGAACAGCTGGAGAGCCGCGTTCTAGTTCGCGAGCGATTGCATGTTGTTGATCGGGGAAGGCGTCGTGGTGGGACAGACGCTGCGTGCGGAGCATCGCGATTCGGCGTAACGGAGGGCGATGCTGTAGGCGTTAGGTATGGGTGTCGTCATGTCGCGCACCTTTGTCATTGTCGTTTCGTAACGGCTCTCTGGCTGGTGTTGTCGTACGACTGGTTGGCTGCAGATGTTCTTTGGCATGCCAGCTGAAGGAACATTTTTTCGCCAGAAAGCGACTTTTCGCCAATCTAAAGGATGAAATTTCCAATGTAATTGGAGATTTACCGAGGTTTTTCCTGTTTTTTGGACATTTCGTTGGACTTTACGGTTATTGCCCTGAAACGGGGCAATTAGCAGGAAAATGCTTCCGGGGACTTGGAATTTTTATAGTTGTACGATAACGTATGACTTCAGTTGCCGGTAACGGCCTTCATGTCCTCATCCAAGGTGTAAGAAGAATGACTCCACAAGAATTAAAAACCGTCCTCTCCTCCGGCCTGCTGTCTTTCCCGCTGACCGACTTCGATGCCGCTGGTGAATTCAACCCGGCAGGCTACGTTCGTCGCCTCGAGTGGCTGGCCCCGTACGGCGCCACCGCGCTGTTCGCCGCTGGCGGTACCGGTGAGTTCTTCTCTCTGGCGGCCGACGAGTACTCGTCGATTATCAAAACTGCCGTCGACACCTGCTCCGGTAGCGTGCCAATCCTCGCTGGCGTAGGTGGTTCCACTCGCCAGGCCATCCAGTACGCACAGGAAGCCGAGCGCCTGGGCGCCAAAGGTCTGCTGCTGCTGCCGCATTACCTGACCGAGGCCTCGCAGGAAGGTGTTGCTGCGCACGTCGAGCAAGTGTGCAAGTCGGTGAAGATCGGTGTGGTGGTCTACAACCGTAACGTCTGCCGCCTGACCGCTCCGCTGCTGGAGCAACTGGCCGAGCGCTGCCCGAACCTGATCGGTTACAAGGATGGCCTGGGTGACATCGAACTGATGGTCTCGATTCGCCGTCGTCTGGGTGATCGTCTCACCTACCTGGGCGGCCTGCCGACTGCTGAAGTCTATGCCGCTGCTTACAAAGCACTGGGCGTACCGGTTTACTCGTCTGCGGTGTTCAACTTCATTCCGAAAACCGCGATGGACTTCTACAGCGCGATCGCCCGTGAAGACCACGCCACCGTTGGCAAGATCATCGATGACTTCTTCCTGCCGTACCTGGATATCCGCAACCTGACAGCCGGTTACGGGGTCAGCATCGTCAAGGCCGGCGCGAAAATCTCCGGTTACGACGCAGGTCCGGTTCGCGCGCCGCTGACCGACCTGCTGCCGGCCGAGTACGAGCAGTTGGCTGCACTGATCAAGAAGCAAGGCCCGCAGTAAGTACGACCACCTCGCTGAGGTGTTGAAAGCCCGGGCGCTATTGCCCGGGCTTTTTGGTTTCTAGGGAGCAATAGCCGATTACAGTGCTATGTACGCTTGCCGCTAGTTGCCGTCCGATCCGCTGGTTAAGATGCGGCTTCACTTGCACAGTCTGCGGCCCTTCATGGCAAAGAAATCCTCTCGCTCCTCATCTTCTCTTGCCCCGTCCAACAAGGGCGCGAGCGTTACCCTGATCGATGTGGCCAAGGTGGCTGGCGTTTCGCCGATCACCGTATCGCGGGCGCTGCACCGGCCCGAGGTGGTCAGCGAGGATGCCCGCAAGAAAGTGCTCGAAGCCGTGCGGGTGACCGGCTACGTGCCGAACATGCTGGCCGGCGGCCTGGCCTCGAACAAGAGCCGCCTGATTGCCATCTTCGTGCCGACCATCGCTCACTCGATCTTCGCCGAGACGGTTCAGTCGTTGATGGATCATCTGACTGCCGCTGGCTACCAGACCATGATCGGCCTCACCGGCTATTCCGCCGAGCAGGAAGAGCGCCTGCTTGGCGCGGTACTGGGCCGCCGGCCTGACGGCATCGTGCTGACCGGCACGCTGCACACCGAGGAAAGCCGCTTGCGCTTGCAGGCCGCCGGTATTCCTGTGGTCGAGGCCTGGGACTTGGGCGCGTTGCCCATCGACATGCAGGTAGGGTTCTCCCACGAAAAGGTTGGCCAGGCGATTGCCAATCATCTGTATCACAAGGGCTATCGCCGTTTCGCCATCGTCTCGGTCGATGACGTCCGAGCCCTCCGGCGTAGCAGCAGCGTTGTCGCGCAACTCAACACGCTGGGTATCGATGAAGTGCCCATGTCCGTTCTGGCGGCGCCTGCCACCATGCAGAGTGGCCGGGAAGGGCTGCGCCAGTTGCTCGACGCGGGGCATGAACCGCAGGTGATCGTCTGCAGTTCGGACACCGTGGCCCAGGGCATATTGGCCGAAGCGGCGTGTCAGGGCATCGAAATTCCCGGTCAGTTGGCGGTGATGGGCTTTGGCGACCTGTCCAGCGCCGCTCATTTTCACCCGTCTTTGTCGACGGTGAATGTCGACGGCGCGCGCATGGGCAAGCTGGTCGCCAGCGCGCTTCTTCAGCGTTTTCGCGACGACACCGAGCAGCAACCGATACGCCTCGACACCGGTTTCACGCTGGTCGATCGCGCCACCACCTAACCTCTCATCAGACAACTGACAACGTAACAAGAAATTGCTTGAATGATTGCGCAATCATAGTAAAGTCGGCTCTGTAGCGAACTGCGTGGTGCCTTGTTATCTGCTGGTTTGATTGCGCAATCATAGAGTTGCCGGTCACTGAGCGGGGGGCGCCGTCAGCCAATAAGGATAATAAAACCGTGAACATCAGTATCCGCACACCTTCTCCATGCTCCGCAGCGGGCAATGTCCACCGGCGCGCCTCTGCGCCAATTGTCTTGAGACCCAGCCCGGGTTTCATGACGGCTGCTGCCACGGGATAGCAGCCCAGGCACCGCTTTTTCAAAACTTCGTTGATTCCGCCCGCGGGCGGCTGGCGCGTCCGCACGTGCTTGTTGGCAACCGTTCAGTAATAAAAATAACGCTTGAGGTGAAATCTCCATGGGAGACGCTAAGAAGACCCACGTCCGTTACCTGATACTGCTGATGCTGTTTCTGGTGACGACGATCAACTACGCGGACCGAGCGACCATTGCGATCGCGGGCTCCAGTATGCAGAAGGATCTGGGCATCGATGCGGTAACCCTCGGCTATGTATTCTCGGCGTTCGGCTGGGCCTACGTGATCGGTCAAATTCCAGGCGGTTGGCTGCTTGACCGCTTCGGCTCCAAGCGCGTGTATGCCGCCGGCATCTTCATCTGGTCGCTGTTCACCCTGTTGCAGGGGTTCGTCGGCATGATGCCGGTGGCCTGGGCCGTGGTGACACTGTTCGTGCTGCGTTTCATGGTCGGCTTTGCCGAAGCACCGTCGTTCCCGGGGAACGCGCGCATCGTCGCTGCCTGGTTCCCAACGGCGGAACGGGGCACGGCATCGGCGATCTTCAACTCGGCGCAGTATTTCGCCACTGCACTGTTCGCGCCGTTGATGGGCTGGATCGTCTACACCTACGGCTGGGAGCACGTATTCGTGGTCATGGGTGTGCTGGGCATCATGTTTGCCGGTGTATGGATGAAGACCATCTACAACCCCAAGGAACACCCGCGCATCAGTGCTGCTGAAGTCGAGCACATCGCCAGCAACGGTGGTCTGGTCGACATGGATCAGGCGAAGAGTGGGGGCGGGCCGAAGTGGAATTACATCGCCCAACTGCTGACCAATCGCATGATGGTCGGTGTCTACCTGGGCCAGTACTGCATCAATGGCATCACCTATTTCTTCCTCACCTGGTTCCCCGTGTACCTGGTGCAGGAGCGCGGTATGACCATTCTCAAGGCTGGCTTCATCGCTTCCTTGCCGGCCATCATGGGGTTCTTTGGTGGTGTGCTCGGTGGGGTGATCTCCGACTGGCTGCTGCGTCGCGGCTACAGCCTGACCCTGGCGCGCAAGCTGCCGATCATCTTCGGGTTGCTGCTATCGACCAGCATGGTGCTGTGCAACTACGTGTCGGCCGAGTGGATGGTCGTCGGTTTCATGACCCTTGCATTCTTTGGTAAAGGTCTCGGCGCCCTTGGCTGGGCCGTGGTATCGGATACTTCGCCCAAGCAGATCGCCGGCCTGTCCGGTGGGTTGTTCAACACCTTCGGCAATATCGCGTCGATCACCACCCCGATCGTTATTGGTTACATCATCAGTGCCACCGGCTCGTTCAAATGGGCGCTGGTGTACGTCGGCGCCAACGCACTGGTGGCGGTATTCAGTTACCTGTTCATCGTCGGGCGTATCCAGCGCGTGGTGTTGAGGGATGAAAACGGCCTGGCGATCAATGATCAGGCGTCGCCCTCGCTGACAACCTGACTCCGCTCATGGCCTTGCCTGGCAACGCTAGGTGAGGTCTTGAACGTGTTTAAGACAACAAGAAAAGGATTAGCCTCATGGAACTCATTCAACATCTGGACTCCCCGCGTTACATCCGCCTGCACGCCGACGACAACGTCGGCGTCGTGGTCAACGAGCAGGGTGTGGCAGCCGGTGGCCGTTTCGCCGATGGCCTGGAGGCGCTGGAGGGCATACCGCAAAGCCACAAGGTATCGCTGGTGGCGATTCCCGAAGGTGGCAACGTGGTGCGTTACGGTGAGGTGATCGGCTATGCCCTGAAACCTATCGCTGCCGGCACCTGGGTGACCGAGGCGGTGCTGCGCATGCCCGAACCGCCAGTGCTGGACAACCTGCCCAAGGCGACGCTCAAGGCGCCTGCGCCGGCGCCGCTGGAAGGCTACACATTCGAAGGCTTCCGTAACCCGGACGGCACCGTCGGCACGCGCAACATCCTGGGCGTAACCACCACGGTGCAGTGTGTGGTCGGGGTGCTCGACCATTGCGTCGACCGCGTACGTAAGGAAATCCTTCCCAAATACCCTAACGTCGACGACGTGGTGGCGCTGTCGCACAGCTACGGCTGTGGCGTGGCGATCAATGCACCGGACGCCGTGGTGCCCATCCGCACCCTCTACAACATCAGCCGCAATCCCAACCTCGGCGGCCAGGCGCTGGTGATCAGCCTGGGTTGCGAAAAACTGCAGGCCAACCAGTTGATGGATGGCGACCAGTTGACCAACGGTATGGAGGAGGAGGAGTGGCTGTTCCGCCTGCAGGACTCCAGCACCGGCTTCGTCGGTATGGTCGAAGAAATCATGGCGATGATCGAGGCGCGCCTGAAGGTGCTCGATCAGCGTCGTCGCGAAACCGTACCGGCTTCCGAGCTGGTGGTCGGCATGCAGTGTGGCGGTAGCGACGCGTTTTCCGGCATCACCGCCAACCCGGCGCTGGGCGTAGCCTCGGATCTGCTGGTGCGCGCTGGCGCCACTGTGATGTTCTCGGAAAACACCGAAGTGCGTGACGGCATCCACCTGCTGACTCCGCGCGCCTCGACCACCGAAGTGGCCGATGCGCTGATCCGCGAGATGGACTGGTACGACCGTTACCTGGAACGCGGCATGGCCGATCGCAGTGCCAACACCACGCCAGGTAACAAGAAGGGCGGCCTGAACAACATCGTCGAAAAGGCCATGGGCTCCATCGCCAAATCGGGCAACAGCCCCATCGTCGGCGTGGTTTCGCCGGGCGAGCGGATTCGTGGCAAAGGTCTGTACTTCTGCGCCACCCCGGCCAGCGATTTCATCTGCGGCACGCTGCAATTGGCGGCCGGCATGAACCTGCACATCTTCACCACCGGTCGCGGCACGCCTTACGGCCTGTCCATGGTGCCGGTGATCAAGGTGGCCACACGCACGCAACTGGCGGAGCGCTGGCCGGATCTGATCGACGTCGATGCCGGGCAGATCACTTCAGGGCGCATGACCCTCGATGAGATGGGCTGGCACATTTTCCAGCTCTATCTGGACGTCGCCAGCGGCAGGAAGCAGACCTGGGCGGAGAAGCATCGCCTGCACAACGACTTGGTGCTTTTCAATCCGGCTCCAGTGACCTGAGAACCAGCCTAAAGTCAGCTGCGCGTCGGCCCTGCGGCGTTAAAAACAGGCTCGGAATGCTCATGTACAAAAGTACACTCCGCTTCCTCGCCTCTTTTTGCCTTGCAGGGCTCTAGCTCGCAAGACTTGAGGTCGGTTCGTTTTATAGCGCGATGATCACTGCCGCGTTGCTTTCGCTTGCGCAGTGGCAGGTATCATCTGCTTCTCAGCCAGAATCAGAGGAGAGCTGCATGAGTCGCCCCAACGTGCTTCAGGTCGGTCGTTTCCCGAGTCGCTTCAACGAGCGTCTGCAGCGCGACTATCAGCTGACCCGTCTATGGGAACAGCCCAAGGATTTTCTCGCCGAGCACGGTGCCGATATCGACATCGTGGTCACCTCGGCTCGCTACGGTTGCTCGGCCGAGCAACTGGCGCAAATGCCCAACCTGCGGGCCATCTGCAGTTTCGGTGTCGGCTACGATTCGATTGCCGTCGATGAGGCGAAAGCGCGGGGCATCCCGATCAGCACCACGCCGGACGTACTCAACGAATGTGTCGCCGACACGGCCATCGGTCTGCTCATCGACACCGCACGGCAGTTCTCCGCTTCCGATCAGCATGTGCGGCAGGGCAAATGGCTCAAGGGCCAGTACCCGCTGACCCGCAAGGTCAGTGGCAAGAAGCTGGGCATCGTCGGCTTTGGCCGGATCGGCAAGGACATCGCCAAGCGTGCTGCCGGTTTCGACATGGACATTCGCTACCACAATCGCCGTCCCGATCCGACCACCGACTATGGCTACGAGGCCGATCTCAAAGCGCTGGCAGGCTGGGCCGATTTTCTGGTGCTGGCCTGTCCGGGTGGGGCGTCGACCCATCACCTGATCGATGCCGCGGTGCTCGAGGCGCTTGGGCCGCAAGGTATCGTCGTGAATATCGCCCGGGGCAGCGTGATAGATGAGCAGGCGCTGGTCGCTGCATTGCAGGCCGGTACTCTTGGCGGTGCAGGGCTGGACGTGTTCGAAGATGAGCCGCGAGTGCCCGAAGTACTGTTCGAGATGCCCAACGTGGTGCTGTTACCCCACGTTGGCAGCGCCACCGAGGAAACCCGGCTGGCCATGGAGAACCTGGTGTTCGATAATCTCGATGCCTTTATCGAGCGTGGTGAGCTGGTCACTGCGCTCTGACCGAATAGGCGGGTCGCCTCGGCGGCCTCGCTTATACGCGCCGGGCCACAAGCCTGACCGCGGTTCTTACCCTTGAGCGTCACCCGGTGCGCCACAAGCGCACCGGTCTCTTCAGAACCTGTTCACGATCCTGTTAGCACACCGCCTGTGGGAATGAGTGGGGACGCCCAGTCGATGCCCGTGATTTCGCGCGCATGGCGCGCTCCCACAGTCTTGGCCAGGGCAGGTATCTCTGTGGCCAGTAGCGCCGAACTACCGCATAAAGTTGGTAACTCTGTTCTCAGACCAGCGTGGTCTCGCGCCTGGCGATGAATTCCATCATCTTCTGATTGCCATCGAGAATATCGGTGCAGATCGCCTGGCGCGCCGCAGCGCCGTCGCCTTTTTCCAAGGCGCGCAACACTTCCCAATGATGTTCGATGGCCATGCGTTCGTTGAAGTCGCCGTAGGCCAGGGCGATCAGTGGGCCGGTACGCATCCACAGGCTATCGAGCACGTCGCGCAGCAGCGGCATGCCGGCAATATCGGCCAGGGCAAAATGAAAAGCCTGATTGAGCTTCAGCGCAGCGACCAGTTCACCGCTGTGCACGGCTTGCAGGTTGTCGCGAATATTGCTTTCGAGCATCTGCAGTTGCTCGGCTGTCACCTTGCCGGCTGCGGTTTCCGCCGCCAGACCTTCAAGCGCCAGACGGATGCTGCGGATCTCGGCGTACTGCTCCTGGCTCAGTACCGGCACGCGAATATCTCGCGGCGTTTTGAGAACCAGGGCCTTTTCCTTGGCCAGTTGCAGAATGGCGTCGCGCACCGGTGTGACGCTGGTGCCTAGCTGCTCGGCCAGGTCGCGGATGCGCAAGCGATCGTCAGGCCGAAAGCGACCGGTGATCAGCGCCTCGCGCAGCAATGCATAAACGCCACTGCCCAGGTAGGCATGGCTGAGACCATCGATGGGGTACTTCATGGCAGTGACTTCCGGAGCGCGGGCGCGCGGATTCTACCGCGGCGAACGTCACACGTGCTGCCCGCCATTGACGTGAATTTCTGCGCCGTTGACGTAACCCGCGCCCGAGGTACACAGAAAATGCACCAGCGACGCCACCTCCTCGGGTTTGCCCAGGCGATGCATGGGAATGTCGCGTTCGACGATCAGCTCGGTACCCGAGGACAGAATCGAGGTGTCGATCTCACCGGGAGCGATGGCATTGACCCGCACGCCGTGGCAGCCGAACTCATGCGCCATCTCCCGGGTCAGGGCGGAGAGGGCGGCCTTGGACGCAGCGTAGGCCGAGCCCGCGAATGGGTGCACCCGTGAACCGGCGATGGAGGTGACGTTGATGATGCTGCCCTTGGCTGCCTTCAGCTCTTCGAACAGGCCGCGGGCGAGCAGGGCCGTGGAGAACAGGTTGACGTTGAACACCTGGATCCAGGTCGCGTAGTCGCTGCCCAGCACGCCGAGGCGCTGGCCTTCGTCGCCCTTGGGCGACACGCCGGCATTGTTGACCAGTGCATCCAGGCGCCCGCCAAGCTTTTCGCGTATTAGCGGCAGGCTCTCCTCCAAGTGCTCGATGTCCTCCAGATCCAGGTGGATATGGTTGAGCTTGCCTTCCGCCCACGGGCATTCAGCCACCCAGTCATGCCGCGAGGCGGTGAACACCCGCCAACCGGCCGCGTTGAAATGCTTCACCGTGGCATGGCCGATGCCGCGGCTGGCGCCGGTCAGCAGCAGCGTTTTCTGATCGCTCATTGCGTATCTCCCGGAATAGAAGGCGTGCTCAGGCACAACTGCCTGGATGGATCATGGCTCAATTAAAAATATGATGCATCATAATTTTCTGGGTGTTTTAATGGCCCTGCCGTGCAAGCCAATAACAACAATTAGATGGCCTGATGAACGTTGTCAGCCTCCCAGCGCTAGGCTCCCGCTCCACCCCCAGGTGCTTAGGGTCTGTTGTCATTTCAGCACTGCCGCGCCGAAGCCCGTTTTGCCGCGAGGCAAGGCGCGAGCCGCGAAGTTTGGCTGGCCAAATGAGCCGGCGAGAAACGCAGTATCGCGGCAAAACGGGCCCGGCCCTTTGGGTTGCGCGGGAAATCTCGCCATGCGTCGTTGGAGGACTTGAAAAGGGAATGCCATTCCCTGCGTCCTCCGCCTCGCCTGGCGAGATTTCTCGCTGCAACGCGGCTTGTGCTGAAACGGCAACAGACCCTAGTGGTTCTTGTCGGTAAAGCATCGGTGTTTCTTCCTTGAAGCTGCCCTTACCTAACCAGTGCCAAGTGAGGCCCTGCCAGGAGCAACCCTCAATGTTCAAGAAAACCGCATTACTGATCGCCATCACCTGCAGCGCCGCGACCTTGCAAGCGGCGGAAAAGCTCGCCGTGGTTTCCTTCGGCGGCGATAACAAGGTGGTTCAGGAAAAAGCCTTCTACAAACCCTTTGAAGAGCGCGAGAAGGTGCGTATCGAAGCCTCCGCGTACAACGGCGAGATGGCCAAGATCAAGGTCATGGCCGATACCGGTCAGGTCACTTGGGATGTCGTAGAAGTGGAGACCCCGGAACTGATCCGTGGTTGCAGTGAAGGGCTGTTCGAGCCGCTGAACTGGGCAAGCATCGGCAAGCGTGAAGATTTCATCCCGGAGGCGGTGAGCGAATGTGGCGCCGGCATTTTCATCTGGTCGACGGTGCTGACCTACGACAGCAGCAAGCTCAAGGGCACACCGACGGGATGGGCGGATTTCTGGGATGTGAAGACATTCCCCGGCAAGCGTGGCCTGCGCCGTGGCGCCAAGTTCACGCTCGAGTTCGCCCTGCTCGCCGATGGCGTGGCGCAGGCCGATCTCTACAAGGTGCTGGGCACCGACGAAGGTGTCGAGCGGGCGTTTCGCAAACTCGATCAGATCAAGTCGAACATTCAGTGGTGGGAAGCCGGTGCGCAGCCATTGCAGTGGCTGGCCGCCGGGGACGTGGTGATGACTTCGGCCTACAACGGTCGGGTTACCACCGCACAGAAGGAAGGCCGCGATTTCGTCATGCAGTGGAACGGCAGCCTCTACGACCTCGATCACTGGGCGATCATCAAAGGCAGCAAGAACAAGGAGCTGGCCGAGAAATTCATCGCCATGGCCAGCACGCCGGAACTGCAGAAAGTCTACGCCGAGGGGATTCCCTACGGCCCGACTAATATCCATACGACTGCGATGATCGATCCGGCGATCCAGAGCAGCCTGCCAACGGCGCCGCAGAACCTGAAGAACGCTCGGGCCATGGATATCGAGTTCTGGATCGACCATGGCGAAGATCTGGAGCAGCGTTTCAACGCCTGGGCCAGTAAGTAAACGCGCAGTGCCCGGCCGGCTAGAAGCGGTCGGGCACCGCCAGTAAGCAGTCAATTGCGGAGTATATGGATGTGTCGCTGAATACCCTGGTTGTGCATGATCCCTTGTTGCAGGCGCAGCCGGCCCGGGTTAACCCGGTGCGGGCTGGCGCCATCGCCAGCGAATGCTTTGGCGTGCTGGGCGCGATCCGGCCGTTGGCCGGCGAGCGCGACCTGAATTTCCAGCTGTCTTGTGCGGACGGCTCATCCTACCTGCTGAAAATTTCCCATCCCCTGGAAAATCCCCAGGTGGTGGACTTCCAGAATCAGGCCTTGCTGCATATCCAGCGGGCCGATCCCGAGCTCCCCGTGCAGCGTGTATATGCCGCGCGTGACGGGCGCTATGCGGTCTCCGTCGATATCGACGGGCAGCAGATGCTGGTGCGTCTGTTCTCCTTCGTCGAGGGCTTGCCGCTGCACCAGGTGGCACAGCGCAGTTCGGCGCTTCGCCATAATCTGGGCGAGGCCATGGCGCGGCTCGACCGCGCGCTGAGCGACTTTCACCATCCAGCCTCCAGCCATGAACTGCTGTGGGACATGCAGCAAGCCACGCGGTTGCGGCCATTGCTGCAACACATCGATGACGGTGAACTGCGCGATCTGGTGACGCGGGCGCTGGATGCCTTCGAGGGCCAGGCACAGCCGCGTTACCCGCAGCTGCGTGCGCAGGTCATCCATAACGATCTCAATCCGCACAACGTCATCGTCGATCCCCAGCATCCCGAGCGACTGCTCAACATCCTCGACTTCGGCGATATGGTGCACGCGCCGCTGATCAATGAAGTGGGCGTGGCCGCCGCCTATCAGCTGGGCAGCGAGGGCGACGTGCTGGCGCCAGCGCTGACCTTCATCGCCGCTTATCACCACCTCAATCCGCTACGCGATGCCGAGCTGGATATCCTCGCCGAACTGATCGCCACGCGGCTGGTGATGACCATCAGCATTACCGCCTGGCGGGCCAGCCTGCATCCGGAAAATCGCGACTACATCCTGCGCAACGTGCGCCAGGCGAGTGCCAGTCTGCGTGGCCTGGCGGCCATCTCCAGCGATACGGCGCGGGAGCGAATTCATCAGGCCTGTCAGGGAGCGCTGCAGCCATGAGCATGATCAACGGTTTTAGCGCCGCCGATGCGGCGCGTTTGAGCGAAAAAGAAAGAAGCCTGATCGAACGCCGTGAACGGCTGCTTGGCCCTGCCTACCGGCTGTTCTACGAGCGCCCGCTGCACACGGTGCGCGGGGAGGGCGTGTGGCTGTATGACGAGACCGGCCGTGGTTATCTGGATGCCTACAACAACGTCGCGTCCATCGGTCATTGCCACCCGCGCGTGGTACAGGCCATCGCCGAGCAGGCGGCGCGCCTGAATACCCACACCCGCTATTTGCAGGAAGGCATTCTCGATTATGCCGAGAACCTGCTCGCCACCTTTCCCGCTGCCCTGCAGCAGGTGATGTTCACCTGCACCGGCAGCGAAGCCAACGACCTGGCCCTGCGCATTGCCCGCCATTACACCGGCGGCACCGGGGTGATCATCACCCAGTTCGCCTACCACGGCGTTACCGGCGATATTTCCGCTCTGTCGCCGTCGCTCGGCGCGAGCATCCAGCTGCCCGTCCATGCGCGCATCGTGCGCGCGCCGGACGGCTATCGTCTGGGGGCCGAGCAGGCGGGCAAGCTGTTCGCCGAGGACGTGCGCGCGGCCATCGCCGATCTGCGCGCCAACGGCATCAAGCCTGCGGCACTGCTGATCGACGGCATCTTCGCCAGCGATGGGATATTTCCAGGCCCTAAGGGCTGCATCAGCGAAGCAGTGGCCATCGCCCAGGCCGAAGGGCTGCTGTATATCGCCGATGAAGTGCAGTGCGGCTTTGCCCGTACCGGCGAACACATGTGGGGTTTTCAGCGGCACGCCGTGCAGCCCGACCTGGTCAGCCTCGGCAAGCCGATGGGCAATGGTCAGCCGATTGCCGGCGTAGTGGTGCGCCCTGAAGTGCTCGAGCCTTTCGGGCGCAGCATGCGCTACTTCAATACTTTCGGCGGCAACCCGGTGTCCTGCGCCGCTGGCCAGGCCGTGCTGGATGTGATTCGCGACGAAGGCCTGCAGCAGCGTTCGGCGCAGGTCGGTGGCTATCTGCTCGACGAGCTTGGCAAGCTCAGCGAGCGTCACGAGCTGATCGGCGATGTACGCGGCGCCGGAATGTTCCTCGGCGTGGAACTGGTGAGCAACCGGCAAAGCAAAGCCCCGGCGGCGGAGCAGACGCGGCGGGTGGTCAACGGCATGCGTGAACTTGGTGTGCTGATCAGCGCGGCCGGGCCGCTGGAGAACATCCTGAAGATTCGCCCACTGCTGGCCTTCGAGAAGGAGCATGCCGACCTATTGGTCTCGGCGTTGGATGACGCCTTGCACGCGTTGGCTTAGCTGGGCGTTCTAGCCCTGCCTGCGCAGGGCTGCGGTCACTTTAGGCGCCCGGTTTGCTGTCCAGCGCCTTGCAACTGGCCGCGTAGTTCTGCCGGCAGGCGCTCTGGAACAGGCGGCGGGCCTGGTTCGGGTCACGTTCGACGCCCTGGATGCCGCGCATATAAAGGTTGCCGAGAATGTGCTGAGCCATGGGATTGCCGCTGCTGGCGGACTGGTTCAGGTACTTGAGCATGGCCTGCGGGTTGCCGAACTCAGGGTTGTCGCGCCCGGTGTACAGATAGGCGAGGCTGACGGCCGCTTCGGCATGGCCGCGATCGGCTGCCTGTTTCCACCAGTATTCGGCCTGTTTGAGATCCTTTTTCGGGTTGCCGACGAAGTAGAAACTGCCGAGCTTGAACTGGCTGTCCAGGTCGCCGCGTTGCGCCAGGCTGCTCAGGCGCTGGAAGTCGGCGTCTCCTGCCTGCTGTTCGGGCGTCACCGCTGCGGCTGGATCCTGGGTGGTGGCGGGTGCCTTGTCTGAATCTTCCCGGCTGGCACAACCGGCGATCAGCAGGATGCCGCATACGAGCAACAGGGGAGTGGTCAGGTGTGAAAGTCGGTTCATTGCTTGGCTCCAGGGCAAGGACGGGCTGTGCTCGGTGA
Source organism: Pseudomonas sp. PME37.24/006 (assembly GCF_055556635.1). Classification (NCBI taxonomy): domain Bacteria; kingdom Pseudomonadati; phylum Pseudomonadota; class Gammaproteobacteria; order Pseudomonadales; family Pseudomonadaceae; genus Pseudomonas; species Pseudomonas sp. PME37.24/006. The sequence goes on along the minus strand of NZ_JBVHNL010000003.1, from coordinate 954,368 downwards.
CCGGTTCTGGTCACGCAGCCGCCAGTGCTTCGATTGTTGTGGGGGGTTCGACCCGGTTGCAGCTCAACGGTTCGTTCATCTGGGTAAAAGTCGAACCGGCTTGGCGTTGTGAAATTAACCGTGTATTTTTTCATGAAATATATTTCGATAATTTCATTTTATGTTCAAGCAATCCGCCCAGCATGTCGGTACTTACTATGCCGGCACCTACCCCGGCCCGATTCCACTTCGTCCTGCTCTGGAGGCTAGCCTCGATTGTGACGTACTGATCATCGGCGCCGGCTTCAGCGGGTTGCATACCGGCCTGCGGCTGGCGCTGAGCGGCAAACGTGTGGTGCTGTTGGAGGCCAGCCGTATCGCCTGGGCGGCCTCTGGGCGTAACGGTGGGCAGGCTTTATTGGGTTGGTCCTGCGATATGCCGCCGCTGGAAAAGGCGCTTGGCCTGGAGGGCGCGCAGCGGCTTTGGGACAGCATGTGCTGGGCTGCCGAGGAAATGCGCGAGCTGCCTGGTCGCCATGGTTTCGACGTGGATTATCGGGTCGGCAGCTTGTGGACTGCCGTACAGGCGCGCCGTGTCGCTCAGTTGCGCGATGCCCAGAGCGACGCGCAGCACAAGTGGGGTTATCAAGACTTGCGCCTGATCGAGGGCGAGGAGCTACGCGGGTGGGTCGATAGCCCACGCTACATCGCGGCGCTGCATGACGCCCGGGGTGCTCATCTCAATCCTCTGAAATTGGCCCAGGGCCTGGCGAGGGCCATCGAAAAGGCTGGAGGGCTGATCTTCGAGCAGAGCCAGGTGCTCGGTTACAGAGAGGTGCCTGGCGGCTATCGTGCGCGTACCGCTCGAGGTGAAGTGCGGGCCGATGTGCTGGTGCTGGCGTGCAATGCCTATCTCGATGATCTGGACAGATCCCTGTCCCGGCGCATTCTGCCGGTGGGCTCCTATCAGGTGGCGACGGCGGTGCTCGACACTCAGCTGGCGCGTTCGCTGCTGCCCCATGACAGTTGCGTGATCGACAACCAGTTCGTCCCCGACTATTTCCGCCTCACGCCGGACAACCGCCTGCTGTTCGGCGGCGGCTGCACCTACCTGGGTGGTTTGCCCAAGGACGTGCCTGCAGCGACCCGGCCCTATCTGGAGCGGGTGTTCCCACAGCTTGCCGGTATAGATATCGAGTTCGGCTGGGGCGGGCATATCGATGTCACCATGAAGCGCACCCCCGACATTGGCCGGCAGGGCCAGCGTTATTGGCTGCAGGGGTTCTCCGGGCACGGCGTGCTGCCGACCCTGGCTGCGGCGCGGGCAGTGAGCGACTCTATTCTCGGCGATGAGCAGTTGCTGGCGCTCTATCAACGCGTCGGCAATCCGCGTTTTCCCGGTGGCTCCTGGCTGGCTGCGCCGCTCGAAGCGGCGGGCAAGGCCTGGTACCGGCTGCGCGACAGTATCTGAAGGACAGCGCCATGGACATGCAAGAAGAAATCGAGGGGCTCGCGATCCTGATTCGCGACCTGCGCAAGCACAAGAACCTGACGCTGGGTGAGCTGGCGGCACGTATCGGTCGCTCGGTGGGCTTTCTGTCCCAGGTCGAGCGCGGCCTGTCGCGGCCGACCGTGGCCGATTTGACCGCCATCAGCGAGACTCTGGGGGTGCCGACCACCTATTTCTATAGCCTCGCCAAGCCGCGCGTGTTGCCTTGGGTTACCCGGCCTGGCGAGCGCCGCACGCTGTATTACGCCGGTGGGATCACCGATGTGCTGGTTTCGCCGAGCATGTCGGCCGGGTTCTCCATGCTGGAAAGTCACCTGGCGCCTGGTGCCACCAGTGGTGACGGGCACCTGAACGACAGTTCCGAGCAGGGCGGCTTCGTGCTCGAAGGGCAGTTGAGCATCTGGCTGGACGATCAGCCGGATCCCGTCACTCTGGGCCCCAACGACAGCTTCCAGTTGCCGCCCCATCGCCACTTTCGTTACGCCAACCTCACTGATCAGCCCGCACGGGTACTCTGGGTGTTCCGCTGAGCGGACACAGGAACCTCGCCATGACCACCGACAACCTGCTCGACGAAGTCCGTATCTTTCGCGCCGCTCACCCTGACGTCCGTTATGTGGATCTGATCTGTCTGGACATTCCCGGGCATTTCTACGGCAAGCGCTATCCCATCGACATGCTGGAGAAAGTCGCGGCCGGCAGCCTGCTCAAGCTGCCGCAGAACTGCGTGCTGCTCGGCGCCCAGGGCGGCCTGCACGTGATCGGCGACTACTGCTTCAACGATGGCGACCCCGACGCAACGCGCCGGCTGATTCCCGGCACGCTCAAGCCGGTACGCTGGGAAAGCCAGCCGCTGGGTCAGATGCTGATCAGCTCCGATGGCACCGAATCGCCCATTGAGTTCGAGCCACGGGAGGTGCTGTCGCGGGTGCTGCAACGGCTGGCGGCCAAGGGCATTCGCCCGGTGGTGGCCTTCGAGCTGGAGTTCTATCTGTTCGACCGTACGCTCAAGGACGGCTTGCCGCAGTATCCGCGCGACACCCTGTGTGGCGATGAGGATGATCAGCCCACTCTGCACATCGACCGGCTGTCTCGGTTTTCCACAGTGCTGCACGAGATCGTCGAGGCGGCCGAGGAGCAGGGCATCGATGCCAACGTGATCACCGCGGAAATCGGTCCCGGGCAGTTCGAGATCAACTTCGGCCATTGTGATGATGGCCTGCAGGCGGCGGACTGGGCGGCGCTCTTCACGCGGCTTACCCGCGGCGTGGCGCTCAAGAACGGCCATCGGGCCAGCTTCATGAGCAAGCCCTACCTCGATGCTCCGGGCAGCGGCATGCACGTGCACGTCAGCCTCTATGACGAGCAGGGCAACAACCTGCTGGCTGTCGATGAGCAGCGCCCGCTACGTCACGCGGTGGCGGGTTGCCTGGAGTGGCTACCGCACTGCATGCCGATCTTCGCTGCGCACCACAACGCCTATCGCCGCTACGGCTCACGGGTGAATGCCGCGAGTCGTGCCAGTTGGGGTTATGAAGACCGCGATGCCTGCGTGCGTATTCCCGATTCGGACGCCCGTAACCTGCGCATCGAACACCGCTTGGCAGGTGCCGACGCCAACCCCTATCTGGTGCTGGCGGCGATTCTGGCGGCCATGGAACATGGTCTGGAGCAGCGCATTGAGCCCATCGCACCATTGAACGAGAACCGTCAGAGCGGTATCGACTTCCCCATGGACATGCTTTCCGCGGTCGCTGCCATGCGTCACCATCCGGCGGTGAACGCCGGGTTGGGCGAGGAGTTCGTTATGGTCTATTGCGAGAACAAACGCCAGGATCACCTGGCGTTCATGGAGAGCATCAGTGCCCGCGAGTATCGCTGGTTTCTATGAAGACGTTCTAAGCCACAAGCTTGACGCTTTACGCATGCCCCTAAGCTTTTCGCTGCCCTAACGGAACAGTGACCAGCTCACTGCATAGTCGTTGAAGCCCAGCCCCCAGAGCGCTACGGTCAGTGCCAGAATCAGCTCCAGCAGCAGCACTCCGATGGCTAGGGTACCGCCAGAGATGGTCAGCCCCTCATTAACCGGGATGCGCAAGAATGCCGGCATGCCGATATAAAGGAGGCGAGCGCTGTAGGCGAGAGCGATGATTCCAACCACCAGCAGCAACCAGGCTTTCGGGTAGAGCAGTGCAATGCCAGCGATGAACAGCGGCGTAGCGACGTAGCCGGCAAAAACGATGCAGCGGCGGCGACTAGGGCGGCTGGCGAAAGAGTCTGACATCCAGTGGATAACATTACCCATGATGGCGACGCCGAACAGCATCAGAATATAAAATACGAGGCCCAGTACCGCTCCTGTCGGCACAGCTACCTTGTAAGCCTCTCCACCCAACTGCCAACCGATTTGGGTGGTGCCGATAAAGGCACTGATTACCGGGATAAGCGCCATCAGCAGTACGTGATGGGCGTAAAGGTGCGTGATGCTCTCCTTTTCCCGGTCGATGTTGCGCCATTCGCTGCCTGGGTTGGCCAGCAGTCCCCAAATGTGGTTGATCATGACTCTTCTCCTCTGGCTCCAGCATTCGTGCCGGTATGAGATATCCGAGAGCTGATCAGTCTGGATCGTGCGGCTTCCGCAATTCAATTCAGCCCTCACAAGGTATGAGTGAAGTTCACCCCAATAGGTTTGACCAGAAATTTGCCGTTTGCCGCCATCGCCTCGTCGAGAGCCATGATGATCCTGCCATAGCCACTGTGGGCAGGATGCTCCAGGCGTTCTCGGCACTAGGCCATGGGTCGTAACGAGGTATGTCGATTGTGCGTAATGGACTTTGTGGTGCTTTGCCCCTGAGGCCTTCAATGGCAGGCTTTATAGGCCTTATTAAGACAGGGGAGGGTGTTAGCCCTTCATTTTGTGTGTGCTTTTTGGCCTCTGCCCCGGCCAGAGTAAAAATGCTATGTTCCGCACCCTCTTCGGCAGGGGTAGATCATGAGCGACGATAAGGCACGCAATCCATCCACAGAGCAGCTGGATACTGGCAAGCGCGGCGGTTGCCTGTGGCTGACCCTGCTAGGTCTGGCTTTTATCGTGCTGGTCTTCGGCATCATCATCTATGCCATCACTCGTGAGCAGACTGCCGATATTCAAGCCAATGAACTAAGTGCTATTCAGGCTTGCTGGATCAAGGCAAACGACCCCACGGCCAAGCCAACCTCGCGCGCTTTCGCGACCGATAGCTGCAAGGAAATGGAAAAGCAGTTCCGTATCAAATACGGTCGTGAGCCCGAGTAGATGATCAAGGATCAGACCGCTCCGTCGAAGCGCTTTCTGCTGATTCTGTGCCTGCTGTTGCTGGCCATCGTGCTGGCGATCGGCGCGTGGGTGTGGGGGCGTTTTGGTGTCGCGTACCTGCGCCCCTTCGGCGATCAGGAACAGGCGGTATTCTTTCAGGGCGGCGGGCTCAAACTGCCGGCCGAGCTCGCCGGGCCTGGCAAGATTCGCGTGGTGCATTTCTGGGATCCCCAGTGCCCGTGCCACAAGGAAACCGACGCTCACCTCAATTATCTGATCAGCCTCTACCGTTTCTCCGGGGTCGAGTTCTACAGCGTGCAAAAGCCGGGGAGCGAGGGCGAAATGCTGCCGTTCCTGCGCGGCAAGCTCACGCCGCTGGAGTCTCTGGAAGGTATGGAGTCGATTCCGGCCAGCCCGGCCATCGCCATCTGGGATCAGCAAGGCCGTCTGGCCTATGCCGGCCCTTATAGCGAGGGGCTGGTGTGCAACTCCTCGAACAGTTTCGTAGAACCGATCCTCGACGCGCTTTCAGCCAATCGTAGCGTTTCCGCAGCCAATACCATGGCAGTAGGTTGCTACTGCGACTGGAAACCGGCAGAAGGATCCTGATTTTCAGGCAATTCCCTGGCTTTTGAAGGGGTATTGCTGTGCGACATATTGCCGCGCAATTCTGGTGATATGAGCCACTATTATGAGTCGCAACATATCCATTTATCCGTAGCCCGTCAGCGGGCCGCGGTTTTGTCTCGCGCTGTAGGTGCGGTCATATGGGGCTTTGCGAGTTAAGCGAGATGTCACCGGGCGCAGGGTTGCGGCCGGCGGTGTAGGGCTGGGGCATTGCGGGGCGAGCTATACACCCCGACTATTTGTAGACCCATCGTCGTTATGCGGTTGGTTTTTTTGGCTGCGTAACCGAAAATGTCGCCCCCTCCGTTTAGTAGTTTCGATGCTGAAACGATTTCGGTGCGCCTGTGCACCGTTTTCCTGGCATGCCCTGCCGTATTGGGTATCAGGCTGAACAGAACGCTATGTGGGATATCACTTTGCTGAAGGTCGTGAAATGAGAGAAGAGAAGTACCACCGCTTGTTCCGCACGCTTCTGACGATTGTCGTGGCCGTCTCCCTGAGTGGCTGCGATTGGATTCTTTTCGATTCGAAAGGCCAGATCGGCATTGAGCAGCGCAACCTCATCATTACCGCCACTCTGCTGATGCTGATCGTGGTGGTACCCGTCATTTTCATGACCATTCTGTTCGCCTGGCGCTATCGCTCCTCGAACAAGGACGCGACCTACGCGCCTGAGTGGGCTCACTCGCACAAGATCGAGGTTATCGTCTGGGGCGTTCCCTGCGTGATTGTTGCCGTGCTGGCAGTCATCACCTGGAAAACTACCCACGAGCTCGACCCGTACAAGCCAATCGAGTCCGATGTCAAACCGCTGGTCGTTGAGGTGGTTTCGCTGGACTGGAAATGGCTGTTCATCTATCCGGAGCAGGGCATCGCTACCGTCAATGAACTGTACATACCAGAAAATACCCCGCTGAGCTTCCAGATCACCTCGCAGAGCGTGATGAATACCTTCTTCATCCCGCAGCTGGGCGGCATGGTTTACGCCATGGGCGGCATGCGCACCCAACTGCACCTGATTGCCAACGAGCCAGGCGAGTTCTTCGGCCTGTCTGGCAACTACAGCGGTCATGGTTTCTCGGGCATGAAGTTCAAGGTGCATTCGACCAGTAACGAAGAGTTCGAGCAGTGGGTGACCAAGGTCAAGCAGTCGCCAGACACGCTGACCTTCGATGGCAGCTATCAGTTGCTGTCCAAAGCGAGTGAAAACAACCCAGTCGAGTACTTCAACGCTCAGCCAGGTCTGTTCCGTCAGATCCTCGGCCAGTACATCGATTACAAGAGCAACCCCGTGAGCGAAGCCGCGCACGATTCAGGTGCGGAGGAATAAACGATGTTCGGAAAGCTGACGCTAGACGCAATACCGCTGCACGAGCCCATCCTGGTAATCACGATGATTGCTGTGGTTCTGGGTGGTCTCGGGCTGTTCGCCGCCCTGACCTACTTCAAGAAGTGGGGCTACCTGTGGCATGAATGGCTGACTTCGGTCGACCACAAGAAAATCGGCGTGATGTACATCCTCGTCGCCCTGGTCATGCTGCTGCGTGGCTTCGCCGACGCAATCATGATGCGTACCCAGCTGGCTATCGCCACTGGTGGCTCTGAAGGGTATCTGCCACCACACCACTACGATCAGATCTTCACCGCTCACGGTACGATCATGATCTTCTTCGTGGCCATGCCAATGGTGGTCGGCCTGATGAACATCGTGACGCCACTGCAGATCGGTGCGCGTGACGTTGCCTTCCCGTTCCTCAACTCGTTGAGCTTCTGGCTGTTCGTGGTGGGTGTACTGCTGACCAACATTTCGCTGTTCGTGGGCGAGTTCGCCATGACCGGCTGGGTTGCGTATCCGCCGTTGTCAGGCATCGAGTACAGTCCGGGAGTCGGGGTCGACTATTACATATGGGCCTTGCAGATATCCGGTATCGGTACGCTGCTGACCGGTGTGAACTTCTTCGTGACCATCATCAAAATGCGTGCCCCTGGCATGACTCTGATGAAAATGCCGATCTTCACCTGGACCATCCTGTGCACCAGCGTGATCATCTGCGGCGCCTTCCCGATTCTGACTGCCGTACTCGGCATGCTGACTCTGGATCGCTACCTGGATTTCCACTTCTTCACTAACGAAGCTGGTGGCAACCCGATGATGTACGTCAACCTCCTGTGGGCCTGGGGCCACCCTGAGGTGTACATCCTGATCCTGCCGGCCTTCGGTGTGTTCTCCGAAGTGACTTCGGTGTTCGCTCGTAAGCGTCTGTTCGGTTATGCCTCGATGGTCTGGGCTACCGTGGCGATCACCGTGCTGTCGTTCGTGGTATGGCTACACCACTTCTTCACCATGGGCTCTGGCGCCAGCGTCAACGCCTTCTTCGGTATCGCGACGATGATCATCGCCATCCCGACCGGTGTGAAGATTTTCACCTGGCTGTTCACCATGTACCGCGGTCGTCTGGAGTTCACTTCGCCGATCCTGTGGACCCTGGGCTTCATCATCACCTTCTCCATCGGTGGTATGACCGGCGTACTGCTGGCTGTTCCAGGTGCTGACTTCCTGCTGCACAACAGCCTGTTCCTGATCGCCCACTTCCACAACGTGATCATCGGTGGTGCGGTATTCGGCTACATGGCCGGTATCACCTTCTGGTTCCCGAAAGCGTTCGGCTTCAAGCTGCACGAAGGCTGGGGCAAGGCGTCGTTCTGGTTCTGGATCGTCGGTTTCTACCTGGCGTTCATGCCGCTGTACATCCTCGGCTTCATGGGCATGACCCGTCGTCTGAACAGTACTTCCAACCCAGAGTGGGAGCCGTGGCTGTACATCGCCGTAGTAGGCGCCGTGCTGATCGGTATCGGTATTCTGTGCACCTTGATCCAGTTCGCTGTGTCGATCATCAAGCGCAAGGAACTGGCCGATGTAACTGGCGACCCATGGGACGCTCGTACGCTGGAATGGTCGACCTCGTCGCCACCGCCGTTCTACAACTTCGCGGTAACCCCGCGCGGCGATCGCATCGACGAGTTCCACGAAATGAAGCGTGACGGTCTGCCGGCTGCGCCAAGCAAGTACTCGCCGATCCACATGCCGAAGAACACCGGCGTTGGCCTGATCATGTCCGTAGGCGCTCTGGTCTTCGGTTTCGCACTGATCTGGCACATCTGGTGGCTGGCTGCATTGAGCTTCGTGGGTACCTTCGCCGTTCTGATTCGCAACAGCTACAACACGGACGTCGACTACTACGTGCAGCCCGATGAAATCGAACGCATCGAGAAGGCACACATTCAAGCAAAGGCTAAGCAGGCTTAAACCATGTCTAGTGAAGTGATCAGCAACCACGCTGCTCATGCCGATGAGCATGAGCACGAACATCACCACGACGCGGGTGAGATGAAGGTCTTCGGGTTCTGGATTTACCTGATGACCGACTGCATCCTGTTCGCGAGTATCTTCGCAGGCTTCGCGGTGCTCAGCACCGCGTACGCCGGCGGTCCAACTCCGGCAGATCTGATCGACCTGAAGCTCGTTCTGGTCGAAACATTCGCTCTGTTGTTCTCGAGCATCACCTACGGCATGGCCATGTTGGCCATGTACCGTGGCGACAAGAGCAAGGTGCTGGCCTGGCTGGCAGCTACCTTCCTGTTCGGTGTGGTGTTCATCTCGATCGAGCTGTACGAGTTCCATCACCTGATCCACGAAGGTGCCGCTCCGCAGGTCAGTGCCTACTGGTCCGCGTTCTTCACCCTGGTCGGCACCCACGGTCTGCACGTCAGTGCCGGCCTGGTGTGGATGGCGGTGATGATGCATCAGGTCGCTAGCCGCGGCCTGACGCCGGTCACCCAGACCCGCCTGAGCTGCCTGAGCCTGTTCTGGCACTTCCTCGACGTGGTGTGGATCTGCGTGTTTACCGTTGTCTATCTGATGGGGGCTCTGTAATGGCTCATGATCACCACTCTGCCGCAGGCGCGAGCCATGGCAGCACCAAGGATTACGTCGTCGGTTTCGTACTGTCGGTAATCCTCACCGTGATCCCGTTCGCGATCGTGATGAATCCCGTCATGTCGAAAGCGGCCACGCTGTTCACCATCGTCGCTTTCGCGGTCGTGCAGATCTACGTACACCTGGTGTACTTCCTGCACATGAACACCTCGTCCGAGCAGCGTTGGAACACGGTGGCGTTCGCGTTCACCATCCTGATCACCATCATCGTCGTAGCGCTCTCGATCTGGATCATCTGGAGCATGCACTACTACATGATGGCCAACTAAAAAGAGAGCAGCCTGATGTTCAAGCAATACCTGCTCCTGACCAAGCCAGGCATCGTCTTCGGAAACATGATTTCCGTCGCCGGTGGCTTCTTCCTGGCTTCGAAGGGGGATATCGACCTGATGCTGTTCCTGGCAACAGCACTCGGCGTCGCTCTGGTGATTGCTTCCGGTTGCGTGTTCAACAACTACATCGATAGGGACATCGATGTAAAGATGGAGCGGACCAAGAACAGGGTGCTAGTTAAAGGCCTGGTTCCGCCGACACATGCCATCATTTACGCCTGCATCCTCGGGATTGCAGGCGTTGCCTTGCTCTATAAAGCTACGAATCTGCTTGCAGTTGGCCTGGTCCTGATGGGCTTCGTCGTCTACGTCGGGCTTTACAGCCTGTACCTCAAGCGCAATTCGGTTTATGGAACGCTGGTTGGCAGTCTGTCGGGCGCCGCTCCACCCGTTGTGGGCTATTGCGCTGTAAGCAACGAGTTCGATATGGGAGCAGCGATTCTGCTGCTGATCTTCAGCCTCTGGCAGATGCCCCATTCGTACGCTATTGCCATCTTTCGTTTCAATGACTACCAGGCCGCCAACATTCCGGTGTTGCCAGTGATCAAGGGCATTCCTGCTGCCAAGCGCAGCATCGTCCTGTACATCGCCGCGTTCCTGGTCGCCACCTTGATGCTGACCATCAGTGGTTACGCCGGTTACAGCTACTTCGTGGTAGCAGTGGTCAGCGGCGCCTATTGGTTGTGGATGGGGGTGTCGGGTTACAAGGCTGTCGATGACAAGGTCTGGGCACGCAAGCTGTTCGTGTTCTCGATCGTCACCATCACTGCGCTGAGCGTGATGATGTCGGTGGATTCCCAGTCCACGCCGAGCCAGATGCTGATGACATCGGTCAACCACATCTGTGGCGCCGATAATCTCAGTGGTTTTTGTGCGGCGTTCGCCTCGCGCTGAATTCGGCAAGTGAATCGAGCGGGCCCCGTCATCACCGATGACGGGGCCCGTTTTCGTTCAGGGCTGATAAGGTGTCTGGCATGAAGGGTTCAGCTATTTGGAGAAAGACCGTGAATGAGCAAGACTCCTTCATCAAGGGGCTCAAGGAGCGCCTGCCCGATGATCTCAAGGATTCGTTCAGTGACGAGCAGCTCGATGCGCTAAAGGTTGCCTTTGGCGCACGCCAGTGGGGGCGCCATCCTCTGGATCTGCGATGGACGCTCAAGCTGTGGCGCTGGCGCTATTACTTCGTGCTGCTGGCCGGTCGCAACAAGCGCGACCTCAGTCGAGCCCAGCAGGATCTGTCGCTGACCGCCAAGGCGATAGGCATCAGCTTGTTCCTGCTGGTGTCGCTGGCGCTTGGTCTGCTGTTTCTCTACCTGCTCAAGTCAGCCCTGGGCATCAACCTGTTTTCCGGGTTTTCGCTGGGCCTGTGGGACTGGTTCAAGAGCGGCTGAACAGCAGCGCCTTCAGCCCGCCTTCGGGCTCGGCGTCCGGAAATTCCGGTGGGTTTTCCAGACGCTGATCGAAGCGCAGTTCGGGGGCCTCGGCGGCCATGCCGGTGATCAGGAAGTCGCTGCCGATGTTGGGGTCGTTGACGCAGGCCAGTACGCGGCCTTCGGCACTGAGCAGTTCGGGGAGCTTACGGAGGATTTTCTGGTAGTCGCGGGTGAGGGCGAAGCTGCCCTTCTGGAAGGACGGTGGGTCGATGATGATCAAATCATAGGGGCCATGGCGTTTCACCTTGCCCCATGACTTGAACAGCTCATGGCCAAGAAAGCTGACTCGGCTCAGGTCGTGGCCGTTGAGGCGATGATTATCGCGGCCACGGCTCAGCGCCGCCTTGGCCATGTCCAGATTGACCACATGCTCGGCGCCACCGGCAAGCGCCGAGATGGAGAAGCCGCAGGTGTAGGCGAACAGGTTGAGCACCCGTTGGTCTTTGGCATTCTCGCGTACCCAGTGTCGTCCCAGGCGCATGTCGAGAAACAGGCCGGTGTTTTGCTTGCGACCCAGGTCGAGAAGATAGCGCAGGCCGTCTTCTTCGATGACCCACTCCTCGGGTAACTCACCCACCAGGCACTGCATCGGGCTGTCGGTCTGATAACGATGCTGCAGCAGCAGGCTGTGAGCTTGGCTGCGCTGCCATTCGCCGGACTGGCTCAACTGCAGCAACATCGTCTGCAGTGTCTGGAGTTGGTCTTCTGCTGGCTCTCTGAACAGGCACACCAGCACGATGCCCTGCAGCCAATCGACGGTGATGTGTTCAAGTCCTTCCCAGCAGCGGCCGCGGCCATGGAACAGACGCCTGGTATCCGTCGGCGCTTCATTCAGGGCGTGGTTCAGGTGCTGCTGCAGAAAAGCAAGGTTGTCCGGTGTCATGGGGCTCTATCGTTTGCCGGGGCGCAGCAGTTTAAAGCAAAGCAGTGGCTCGCTCATGGTTGCAGCGTTTTTGCGGTGTCATAAAAAAGCCCGTCACGAGGACGGGCCAAATATGCCATGACACTGGAGTAAAGCGATGCGGTGTAAGCCTTACAGGATCGACAGCGGGTAGTTGAAGATCAGGCGGTTTTCGTGAAGATCCTGGCCAACGTCACGACGGACGTCGGAGTTACGCCAGCGCACGCTGAGGTTCTTCAGGGTGCCGTCCTGGATGGTGTAGGCCAGTTCGGATTCGCGACCCCACTCTTCGCCATCCTTGCGGCCATCGGCTGCGTGGATGCTGTCGCCGCTGACGTAGCGGTTCATCAGGGTCAGGCCCGGAACGCCGACACCGGCGAAGTTGAAGTCATGACGCACCTGCCAGGAGCGCTCGTTCGGAGCGTCGTAGCTGTTGGTGAAACCGTCGTTGACCAGGGTGCCGCCACTGGCGCCGTCGACACGCATGAACTTGGTCGAACCGTTGAGCTTCTGGTACGCCACGGTGAAGGTGTTGCTGCCGGTCTTGGCGGAGAAGCTGCCCTGATAGACCTTGTTGTCCAGCTTGCCTGCTTTGGCAGCGCCTTCGTCCTTGCCATCTACATAACCGAGGTTGGCGCCCAGTACCCAGTCGCCCACCGGTTGGCTGTGTGTCAGTTGCAGGTAGCTTTGTTGGTAGATGTCTTCCAGTCGTGCGTGCCAGACGCCGACCATGGTGTTGTTGCCGTTGAATTTGAATTCACCACCACCGAAGTTGAAATCATCGCCGGCGATACCGTTGTAGGAGATGTCCTCACGGCTGGCGTCGTTACGCTGGCTGTTCTTCCAGAACTGACCGCCATACAGGGTCAGGCCGTCGATTTCGCTGGAGGTGAGTTGCGCACCCTGGAAGGTCTGCGGCAGGGAACGACCATCGTCCGCGCGCAGAATTGGCAGTACGGCGAACCACTCACCGACTTTCAGTTCGGTCTTGGAGAGCTTGGCCTTGGCAGCAACGGCGGTGCGGCCGAAGTTGTCAGCGGCCTGGCCATCACCGTGGATCGGCATCAGTTGGGTGTTGGCGGCGCCGCGGTTGCCGTCCAGCTTGATGCTGTACAGGCCCAGCACGTCGAGACCAACGCCGATGGTGCCGGCGGTGTAGCCGGAGCGGGCATCGAGAATGAAGCTCTGGGTCCAGCCTTCAGCCTGGCCTTGACGCTCGCCGCGGATCACCGGATCGGTGCCGTTCAGATAGTTGCGGTTGAAGTAGTAGTTGCGCAGGCCGAGGGTGACCTTGGCATCTTCAACGAAGCCTTCGGCCTGGGCAGCCATTGGCAGGGCGCTTGCTGCGATAGCCAGTGCGATGAGGCTAGGTGGTAGTGCGGCGATGATTTTCATTGTTGTTGTGCTCCCGTTTTCTGAACAAACCATCCTCTGTCGATCAGTGATCAACATGCCGTGAGGAGGGTGTGGATAGCCCTGTGCAGGGCGACAGACCCGCGTGCGGACACGCAGGACTCTGCCTCAGGCCCTAGCCGTCGGCGAATAAGTGGCGCGCAGATATTGAGATGAATGCGACGGACTGGTAGAGAAACCCGAGTCGATTTGGCGTGCGAAGAGCGTGAATGCTTCAGTCTTCATGGTGCGACCTTTTTTGTTTTTATAAGGCTGTGTTGTCATACAACATTGCCGCTGATTATCTGCAGCTCTCAATCGGCTTGTCAACGCACTCTGTAAAAAAGTTCCGTTCGGAACGTTTTTTACGCAGAAAGCAATTCCTAAATGTTAGCAATACCGCATGGGCTGTGGCTTTGCAGTTATCGCTACGGCTTATTCTTGGGTATCTGTGCGAGCTTGAGTATACGACCTTGGCCGCAGACAGACTGATAAGAAATGTTGTGTGATAACGTATGACGATATTTATCAGTGCAGGAAATCTCATGCCGCATTGTCTTGTCGAGGGCTCACGCTCCCTGGAAAAAACGCTCGCTGGCAGTGAGCTGGTCGCGCTGGTTCATGACGCCGCAATGGGTACAGGATTGTTCAGGGAGGGCGAAGTGAAGGTGCGGCTGAGTCTTTACGATCACTACAGTGTCGGCGGTAGCCAGAATGATTTCCTGCATGTGATCTTCTACCTGCTGGCGGGGCGCACGGACGAGCAGAAGAAAACCTTGTCTATGGCCATCGTGCGTTCGCTGGTAGAGCGCCTGCCAGAGGTGGAGAGCATTTCTCTGGATGTGCGGGACATGCGCCGTGAAGCCTTCAGCAATCGGCGCAGTTGCCTGGACGCAGACTGATCGAGTGAGCAGGGCGGCAGAAACTGCCGCCCCAGCGGTACTTAACCGCGGTAGTAGCGCTGCGCCACGAACGGCGTCTTGGCGACCTTCATGGCAACGCGTTTGCCGCGTACCAAGGCCCACACATCGCTGTCCACTGCGACGTGACTGCTCTGCACGTAACCCATGGCCAGCGGCGCGCCCAGGCTTGGGCCGAAGCCGCCACTGCACACCTGACCGATGATCTCGCCATCGGTATTCACCAGCTCCGCACCCTCACGGACGGGCGTGCGCTCCTGAGGCAGCAGGCCGACACGTTTGCGGGCGACCCCTTCGCGCTGTTGCGCGAAAATGCGCTCGGCACCGGGGAACCCGCCGGGGCGAGTGCCATCGGCTCGCCGCGCCTTGGATACTGCCCAGAGCAGGCTTGCCTCGACCGGCGTGGTGTCGGCACTCATGTCATGGCCATACAGGCACAGGCCGGCTTCCAGGCGCAGCGAATCGCGGGCGCCCAGGCCGATCGCCTGAACTTCCGGTTCGGCCAGCAGGCTGCGCGCCAGCGCTTCTGCATGGGCGGCAGGTACCGAGATTTCGTAACCGTCTTCACCTGTATAGCCGGAGCGGCTGACGTAGCAATCGACCCCGAGCAGGCGCACCGCCGCGAATTGCATGAAAGTCATTTTCGCGACTTCCGGTGCCAGGCGGGTAAGTACGTCGACCGCCTTGGGGCCCTGCAGGGCAAGCAGGGCCCGCTCGAAGCGCGATTCGATCTGGCACTGGTTGGCGATGTGCTGCTGCAGGTGCATCAGATCCTGATGCTTGCAGGCCGCATTGACCACCAGAAACAGCGTGTCGTCGCCCAGGTTGGCGACCATCAGGTCGTCGAGGATGCCGCCGTTCGCATCGGTGAACATAGCGTAGCGCTGCATACCCACCGGCAGGTCGACGATATCCACCGGCACCAGGCTTTCCAGGGCCTTGGCGGCGCCCGTGCCACGCAGGATGATCTGGCCCATGTGCGAGACGTCGAACAGGCCGGCGGCTTCCCGGGTGTGCTGGTGTTCCTTCATCACGCCGAGCGGATATTGCACCGGCATCTCGTAGCCGGCGAACGGCACCATGCGTGCGCCCAGCTCCAGGTGCAACGCGTGGAGGGAAGTTTTCGCCAGAATTTCAGAGCTCATTGCGCTCTCCTGTATAGGTCGTGAGCGGCCCGCAACAGCGTGCGGGCATAGAGGGTGGGGCTGCCGAAGCGTTCGGCAGCCCAGGCGCGATCAGGCGTCCTGATAAGCCTCGATGGGCGGGCAGGCACAGACCAGATTGCGGTCGCCGAACACGTTGTCGACCCGGCCTACCGGCGGCCAGTATTTGCCGTCGATCAGGCTGCGGGTCGGGAAGACCGCCTGTTCGCGGCTGTACGGATGCGTCCACTCACCCACCAGTTCAGCGGCGGTGTGCGGGGCATTCTTCAGCGGGTTGTCGTCGACATTCAGCTCGCCGCGTTCGACCGCACGAATTTCCTCGCGAATGGCGATCATGGCTTCGCAGAAGCGATCCAGCTCTTGCTTGGACTCACTTTCGGTCGGCTCGATCATCAGCGTGCCAGCCACCGGGAAGGACATGGTGGGGGCATGGAAGCCAAAGTCGATCAGGCGCTTGGCCACATCGTCGACGCTGATGCCGCTGCTGTCCTTGAGCGGGCGCAGATCAAGGATGCACTCGTGGGCCACCAGGCCGCCTTCACCGCTGTACAGCACCGGGTAGTGCTCTTCCAGGCGACGGGCGATGTAGTTGGCATTGAGGATCGCCATCTGCGACGCCACGCGCAGGCCGGTACCGCCCATCATGCGGATGTACATCCAGGTGATCGGCAGGATGCTGGCGCTGCCGAATGGCGCGGCGCTGACCGCACCCTCCTTGCGCTGCATGTGTGCGTGGCCGGGCAGGAACGGCGCCAGGTGGGATTTCACGCCGATCGGGCCGACACCCGGACCGCCACCGCCATGGGGAATGCAGAAGGTTTTGTGCAGGTTGAGGTGGGAGACGTCACCGCCGAACTTGCCTGGTGCACAGAGGCCGACCATGGCGTTCATGTTGGCGCCGTCGATATACACCTGGCCGCCGTTGTCATGGACGATGGCGCAGATCTCGCGGATGCCTTCCTCGAACACCCCGTGGGTGGACGGGTAGGTGATCATGATTGCAGCCAACTGATCGCGGTGCTGCTCGGCCTTGGCGCGCAGATCGGCGATGTCGACGTTGCCGCGTGCGTCGCAGGCAGTCACTACTACGCGCATGCCGGCCATGTGGGCGGTGGCCGGGTTGGTGCCATGGGCCGATTGCGGGATCAGGCAGATGTCGCGCTTATCGTCGCCGCGGCTCTGGTGATAGGCGCGGATCGCCAGCAGGCCAGCGTATTCGCCCTGGGAGCCGGCATTAGGCTGCAGCGACACGGCGTCGTAGCCGGTGGCGGCGCAGAGCATGGCTTCCAGCTCGTCGGTCAGCTCCTGATAACCGGCGCTCTGTTCGGCAGGGGCGAAGGGATGCAGGTTGCCGAACTCAGCCCAGGTGACGGGAATCATCTCGCTGGCCGCGTTCAGCTTCATGGTGCAGGAGCCCAGCGGGATCATGCTGCGATCCAGGGCCAGGTCTTTGTCGGCGAGCTTGCGCAGATAGCGCATCAGCTCGGTTTCCGAGTGGTAGCGATTGAATACCGGGTGCTCGAGAATCGCCGACTGACGCAGTTGTGCAGCAGGCAGGCCAGTATCGTCCGTCTTGGCGAGGGCCGCGAAGTCCGGCAGGGCCTTGCCGTCTGCGAACAGTGTCCAGAGTTGTTCGATATCCGCCTGAGTGGTGGTCTCGTCGAATGACAGGCCGATACGCTCGGCATCCACTTCGCGCAGGTTGATGCCGGCTGCACGGGCTTTCTGGTGCAGCGCTGCGGTCTGCTCACCGCTGCGCAGGGTCAGGGTATCGAAGAATGCCTGTTGCTCGATCTGCAGACCGAGCGCCTGCAGGCCGCGGGCGAAGATCAGCGTCAACTGGTGAACGCGCTGGGCGATACGGGTGAGCCCCTGCGGGCCATGGTAGACGGCGTACATGGCGGCGATATTGGCCAGCAGCACCTGAGCGGTACAGATGTTGCTGGTGGCCTTCTCACGGCGAATGTGTTGTTCGCGGGTCTGCATGGCCAGGCGCAGGGCCGGGTTGCCGAAGCGATCCACCGAAAGGCCGACCAGGCGACCCGGCATGTCGCGTTTGAACGCGTCACGGGTGGCGAAGTAGGCGGCATGTGGGCCACCGAAACCCAGTGGCACGCCAAAGCGTTGAGCGCTGCCCAGCGCCACATCGGCACCGAATTCACCTGGCGCTTGCAGCAGGGTCAGGGACAGCAGATCGGCCGCGACGGCTACCAGAGCGTTGGCGCCGTGGAAGCGCTCGACCACTTCGCGGTAATCGAAGATGTCGCCATTGCTCGCCGGGTACTGCAGCAGAGCGCCGAAGAAGGCGCTGGCGTCGTCGATGGCGGCTTCGTCACCGACCACCACGTCGATGCCCAGCGGCTCGGCGCGGGTACGCAGTACGTCGAGTGTCTGCGGGTGGCAGTGCTGGGAGGCGAAGAAGGCGTTGGCGGCCTTGTTCTTCGACAGACGCTTGCAAAAGGTCATGGCTTCGGCGGCGGCGGTGCCTTCGTCGAGCAGCGAGGCGTTGGCGATCGGCAGGCCGGTGAGGTCGCTGATCAGGGTCTGGAAGTTCAGCAGCGACTCCAGGCGGCCTTGGGATATCTCGGGCTGGTAAGGCGTGTAGGCGGTGTACCAGGCCGGGTTCTCCAGCAGGTTGCGCAGGATCGGCGAGGGCGTGTGAGTACCGTAGTAACCCTGGCCGATGTAGTTGCGAAACAGCTGGTTCTTGGCGGCGATGGCCTTGATGGCTGCCAGCGCATCGGCTTCGCTCTGGCCATCGCCAGCGGGTAGCACGCTGGTGCCCTTGATACTGCCCGGGATGACGCTGGCGGTCAGTGCATCGAGGTCGCTGAAACCAAGGGTTTCCAGCATGGCAGCGGTATCTTGGTCACGTGGGCCGATGTGGCGTGCGATGAACTCGTTGCGGGTGGTCAAGTCGGTCATGGTTTTCTCTCAAGCGTCGGCTTTGGCGTTGAGCAGGCGCTCGTAGGCGTTCTGATCGAGCAGGCCGGCCACTGCATTGGCGTCGGTTGGACGGAAGCGGAAGAACCAGCCCTGTCCCAGCGGTTCGGCATTGATCAGCTCAGGGCTGGCTTCGAGGTCGGCGTTCACTTCGACCACTTCACCGTCGAGCGGCATGCCGATATTGCTCGCTGCCTTTACCGACTCAAGCACGGCTACTTCTTCGCCGGCGGTGTAGGCCTGCAGCTCAGGCAGTTGAACGAACACCACGTCACCCAGTGCGTCTTGAGCGTAGGCGGTGATCCCTACGGTGACCAGCCCATCGGCCTCCTGACGCAGCCATTCGTGCTCGACGGTAAAACGCAATTCGCTCATGGGGACTCCTTGGTGATTTTCGGCCCGTCTGTGCGGGCGCGGCTAATGGGTAAAGCCATTAGCAAACTAGGTGCCAGTTTGTTTTTTGTATATAAATCAATGACATAATGTTTTTAAGTGAGTGAAATCAGGCGCTTTGTATCGATTTCGATACGAAGTTCGCCGCCTTTCGATGTGGGTTCACTTAAAGGCCCCGAATGTCGCAGCTGGCAAACTCCGTGTCGTATTGAATACGCTGTGTCTAAATCAATACGAATGGCTGGGAAGTGCTGAATCAGGGCGGCAGGAAGGCGCAATCAGTGCAGCGCAGTGCCCGTACTCAGCTGGCGCAGTCGATCGCCAAGCCGTACATGCAGCGATGGGTCGTCGCACAGCAGCAGGGCACGCTGGACATCGAAACGCTCCGCCTGTGGGCAGTCGAGGCGCTGATAAAGGTCGGCTCTGGCCAGATGATCACTGACGTTGGGAGGCGCCAGCTGTAACACGCGCTCGGCATCTTTTAGGGCGGCCAGATAGTCCTCGTCTTGCATGTGCAGATAACGCAGGTTACGTGATAGCCGTACGATCATGCTCCGCGCATCGCAACCCAACATGTGTTCGGCGCTCAGCTGTGCCTGGGGGCCGATATAGCGCAGCAGCAGTTCACGGCAGTCGCGGGTATAGAGCCGCCGCCCGCCACAGGGATCGAGCAGGTGGTCGGCACCGGGAACACGCAACAGGAAGTAGCCGGGGAAGTTGACACCCTGCAGGGGGATGCCCAGGCGCCTTGCCAGCTCCACAGCGATCAGCGCGATGCTCAGGGGCTGGCCACGACGGCGCAGCAGCACCTTGTGCAGCAGCGCTGCCTGCGGCCGAACCGGGTTGTCGTCGTCTTCATAAAAGTGCAGGTCGTTGAGGCGCCGCAACAGGGGCTGCGCGAGTTCCTGCGGGGGGAGGCTGGGGAGGCCTGCATCGACCTGATGTTTCAGGCCGTCGAGCTCGCTGACGATCAGTTTGGGTTGCACGGCCATGTCGTGTTCGGCAGCGACCCACAGGGCCGCTTCGAAGAGCGCCGGCTGCTCGGTGTTCAGACAGGCAAGGCAGTGGTCACGCGCACTCATGGTCACCTCCCGTGGGTGACCTCTGTTTTAACCGTGCGCGCGCCTGACGTCTAGAGCTGAAGGCCGAGGATATGTTGCCGGCGATTTGTGCGCCGCCGGCTGGTGATCATTCCGCCAGTGCTTCACTGCCCAGCTCGGCAAGGGCATCGGGCTGGTTCTTGAAAGCCTTGGCGAACACATCGCGGTTTCTGGCCATGTAGATGCCCAGCTCTTCGCCCTGCTCATCGCTGAGAGACGGCACCGCCTTTTGCAGCACTTCGCTGAGTAGTTCAGCCAGCTCCAGCATCTTGTCGTGACGGTCGGCTTCGGCTTTATCCATAAATAAACGCTCCGGATCTCGACTGCTGCGGTACACCACTTCGACGGCCATTCATCACCTCTACGCCTTCACGCTAATGGTTGAAAATATACTGTGTATGCATACAGTTGTGGCAAGCATAATGAACCGCGCTGCATTTGAACAGGGTAAACGTGAATCTTGCTGTGCGCGGCATCTTGTCACGCGCTGCAGGTTGCCGCATCCGTGCCTTTTTGGCGACGGCGGGCTTCTCTGTGCCAAGGCAGTCGCTCCGGGCCAGCTTCGCTGGTCTTGTTCCTGCATGGGAATGTCACGCAGACGCGCCATGATGGCTACGTTTCGGCTGCATCAATAGTTAAAGGGGAAGGGTATGAAGTGGGTAGATAACGGCCGCAAGCAGATGCACAAGGGCGCGAATTCGATCGGCAACCTGTTCGTCGAGGGTTTCCACTACCTGGGCCTGTTCGTCATCGGTGGGGCGACTGCCTGGGCGTCCGTGGCAGCCTTTATGGGCATGCTGGAAAAGGGCAGTGCCAGCGTGGACGACATTCTGCTGCTGTTCATCTACCTGGAGCTGGGGGCGATGGTCGGCATCTACTTCAAGACCAATCATCTGCCGATCCGCTTTCTGCTGTACATCGCCATCACCGCGTTGACCCGTTACCTGATCGGCGACGTGTCTCACCACAAGGCGCCGGATATCGGCCTACTGTACCTGTGTGGCGGTATCTTCTTCCTGGCGCTGTCGGTGTTGGCGGTACGCTTCGCGTCGTACAAGTTTCCGTCCAGCAAGGCCATCGATTCGACTGGCGACGTGGTCGGCGATAATTACTCGGAGAAGTAGTCAGTCACTCAGCGGGGCGAACAGCGCCTGCAGGTCGTCTTCGCTGAGTTGCCATTGCGTCTGGCTGCCGCCTTCTTCCAGCAGGCCGCGAGCCAGGCTGGCCTTGGCATGCTGCAGTTGCTGGATCTTCTCTTCGACACTGCCGCGGGCGATCAGCTTGTAGACGAACACCGGCTTGTCCTGGCCGATCCGGTAGGCGCGGTCGCTGGCCTGGGCTTCCGCTGCGGGGTTCCACCAGGGGTCGAAGTGGATCACCGTGTCGGCGGCGGTGAGGTTTAGGCCCGAGCCGCCCGCCTTGAGGCTGATCAGGAAGACCGGAAACTGCCCAGCCTGGAACTGCTGCACCGGCGTGCGGCGATCACGGGTGCTGCCGGTGAGCTTGGCATAGGCAATACCGCGGGTTTGCAACTCGGCTTCGATCAGCGCCAGCATCGAGGTGAACTGGGAGAACAACAGCACCCGACGGCCTTCGCCGATCAGTGCTTCGAGCATTTCCAGCAGGCTGCCGAGCTTGCCGGAGTCGCTGCTGCTCAGTTCTTCCGGGGCTTCATCCAGCAGGCGCAGGTCGCAGCACACCTGGCGCAGACGCAGCAACGCTTCGAGGATGACGATCTGGCTGCGGGCCAGGCCCTGACGGGTGATTTCCTCACGCACCTTGCGATCCATGGCCAGGCGCAGAATTTCATAGCGATCGCGCTGCGCCGGGGTCAGTTCCACCCATTGGGTGATCTCGGTTTTCGGCGGCAGCTCGCGCGCCACCTGTTCCTTCTTGCGGCGCAGCACGAAGGGTTTGATACGCCCACGCAGATGCGCCAGGCGCTGCTCGTTGCCATGCTTCTCGATGGGCGTGCGGTAGTCGCGGGTGAAGCTCTTGCTGTCGCCGAGCCAGCCCGGCATCAGGAAGTTGAACAGCGACCAGAGCTCGCCCAGGTGGTTTTCCAGCGGCGTACCGCTCAGGCACAGGCGTTGTTGCGCGTTGATCTGGCTGGCGGCGAGAGCGGCCTTGCTGCGCGGGTTCTTGATGCTCTGGGCTTCGTCGAGAATCAGCAGATGGAAGCGTTGCGCGGTCAGCGTCTTGAGGTCGCGTGGCAGCAGGGCATAGGTGGTGAGCACGATGTCGTGTTCGGCGATCAGCTTGAACTGGCTGCGGCGCTTGGCACCGTGCAAGGCCAGCACCTTGAGGCTCGGGGCGAATCGGGCGGCTTCATCCTCCCAGTTGGGGATCAGGCTGGTGGGCATGACGATCAGGGCCGGTTGCTGCAGGCGGCCGTTCTGTTTTTCCAGGAGGATATGCGCCAGGGTCTGCAGGGTCTTGCCCAGGCCCATGTCGTCGGCCAGCACGCCGCCTACCTTGAGTTCGGCCAGGGCTTGCATCCAGCCCAGCCCCTGCAGCTGATAGGGGCGCAGTTGTGCCGCCAGGCCGTCCGGCGCGCTGACCGGCTGCAGCGTGGTGTGCTGCAGACGCTGGGCGAAATCGCGCAGATCGGCGCCACCCTGCCAGTTCAGCTCGGGTCCCTGCTGCAGCACGTTGAGGCGCGTCGCATCGGCGCGGGGCAGGCGCACCCGGGTGCCGATGTCTTCGCCGTCACCGATGAACAGTTCACCGAGCGCTGCCAGCAACGGCTTGAGCCGTGCATAGGGCAGGGCTACGCGGCGCTGGCTGTGGGGCAGGGTGACCAGCAGCATTTCTCCATCCTGGCGCTGTGCCAGGGCTTCGCCGGAAAGCAGCCAGGGCGTGCGTCGAATGGCCTGGAGCAGGATAGGCAGCAGGCTGATGCGCTGGCCTTCCACTTCGATCCCCAGCTCCAGGTCGAACCAGCCCTGTTCGGGAACCTCATCGACATCGGCGTACCAGTCGTCGATCTGTGCCAGGTTGTACTGAAAATCAGGTTGCACCTCGACCCGCCAGCCTTCTTCGCGCAGGGCCGGTACCTGCTGCTGCATGAAGGCCAGCCAGGCTGCGTCGCCCTGCAGTTCGAAGTGTTCGCCGGGATGCTGGGCGAGCGCCTCGCTCTGCCGCAGGGCCGTGCGCAGGCCGCCTTCTTCCAGGCGATGACGCAGCTCGGCTTCGCGGGCCCCATCACGCACGATGCGCAACTGATGGGTCGGGCCGAGGCGATACAGCAGATCCTTGGCCGGCTTGCCCGCTGCGCTGTGGCCCTGATAGTCGAAGGCCAGTGCTGCGCGGTGCTGGGTCTGTTCCAGCATGCGGCCCTTGCGCGCATCGAAGTGCACGCGTACATGGCTGCCCAAGGTCAGCACGGGGATCGGCGGCACATTGTCGATGCGAGTTTCTTCCATGGGCTTTTCGACGACGATCAACGAGCCCAGATCCTCACCGGAGCGCTGGCGCGCCTCGAGGGTGAGCAGGGCGGCGGCGACATGCTTGCAGTTGAAACCCACTGGGCAACTGCAGTTACCCGTCACTCCCCAGCCCTGTCCGTAGGGATGCAGGGTGATGCGTTGCTGGTACGGCCGTTCGCCGCTGCCCAGGCAACTGGCGAGCAGGCTGTGATCCTTGAGGCTGAGCAGGCGGCTGAGCCCGCGGGTGGCGTAGTCCTGGCCGCGGCGCAGCGCGCCGTCATCGAAATCGCCGCGCCAGTCGGCCTGCTGCAGGTGCAGGATGTCTGGCATCAGGCTACGTCTCGGAGGTCAAAAGCAGGCTTCGGCATGGGGCGATGAATACGATGGCAAGCCGTCGATGGTCTCACAGCCTGAGCGGGATTGGCAGATCAGATGCGGCTGACGTGCCCGCACCAAGGCACGTCTAACACTGACCTGCGTTGTCATCGCGGTGCCGCGTTTATTTGTCTTCGGTCTTGATGGCGCCGCGAATGTTCATGGCTGCCAGGCACAATTGCAGCACGATCAACGCATACGCGTGGCTGTAGAGACCCCAGATGATCCACAGCAGATTGCTGGCCATGAATACCCAGAAGCCCAGGTTGCGCCGCTGGCGCTGTTTCGAAGCGATCAGCCAGGCCGCCACGACGGTGACCAACATAGCCGGCCATTGCAGCCAGTCGATGTACTCCATGAATGCGCCTGTTTACCGAGAAGGACTTCAGGTGCGACCGGGCTATCGAGTGGGTGTTCGACTTTTCAGACCGACTCGCTCTCTCGCTGCGCCTTGTCGGCGTACATCTCGTCATCGGCCATGCGTAGCAGATCGCTGGCGGTTTCACCGTCCTGGGGCGCGATGGCGATACCGATGCTGATACCGATTTGCAAGGTCTGCTGATTGAAGACGATTGGCTCGCTGAGGGCCTCTTCAATGCGCTGCCCCAAGCGAATCGCCGCCGCGCGATCGAGGCCCGGCAGCAGCGCTGCAAACTCGTCGCCACCGAGGCGCGCTGGCATGTCGACACGTCTTAGCAGGCCGCGCAGCCGTTTGGCACTGACCTTGAGAACCTCGTCCCCGGCGGCGTGACCGTAACGATCGTTGATCTGTTTGAAATGATCGAGGTCGATCATCATCAGCGCGAAAGAGGTGCGCCGTCGCCCTTTAGCATTCAGTGCGTTGGCGACGCTGTGGTCGAAAAGGCGGCGATTTGGCAGGTCGGTCAGTGCATCCAGGTAGGCCAAGGTGTTGAGCGGGCGCAGCAGGTGTCGGTTGACCAGCAGCACCACCAACGCAGAAAGCAGCAAGCTGGCTACTAGCAGATAAAGCTGGAGGGTCTCGATGCGTGCGTGGGCGGCCATGGTCCGGCCCAGAGATTTGCCCATGATCAGCAGTACCTCACTGGCGCCCTGGGCATTGACGTTGGCGAGCGACACCGAGCGCATCAGGTATTCATTGCCTTCGTCTTGCAGCCTCCAGGTGGCGCCATCGACCAGTGCCGATGGATTGCCTAGCAAGCGCTCGAACGTACTGTTCAGGGTGTTGCCATGCAATTGCCAGGCGCCATTCTCGCCACGGGAGAGGAATACGAATTCGGTGTCGGTGACCCGCTTGAGATCCTCGGCCAGGCCGTCGTCGATGGCGAAGCCCAGGGTGAGTTCGGCCTGTGGCGTGGGCATATTTACCACGCTGTGGATCAACTGGTAGAGCACGCCGCTCTGGCTGCGCAGCATGGCGATAGGCATCTGCCCGTCAGCGCTGCCGGATTGTGCGGCGGCCTTGAGGAGGGGAACGATATCGGCCTGTTGCAGCTCGCTGGGGACACTGGCGATCAGTTGCCGGTCGAGGGTATTGAGCACGGCGATATCGGCCTGCAGGCGGCTGCCATGATTCTGCAGCATGGATTCGATAGTCGCTCGTTCGCCAATGGCGATGGCCTCCTTGAGGCCGTAGTCCGCCGCTAGCACGGCCGCACCCTGAGTCAGCTGACGGTGGCGTAGTTCAAGCAACTGGTCGACCACTTGAGCGGTGGTTGCCAACTGCGTGGCAGTGGTGTCTTCAACGATGCCGCGATTGGTACGCACACTGACCAGATAAATGACGATCTGCACGATCAATAGCGCAGCGAGCAGCGCAAACATGATGCGTTGCTCCTGGGTTTTGAGGTGCCGGCTGGTTCTCATCGACGTTCCGATCAAGCTTATTGGTAACGAGTGTAGAGCCGCGATCGTCCCGCAAGTGCCGCCTGATCAGGGCATTCTTTTGAATATTCGCTCCGAAAAGAGCATTTGCGCGAGGAGCGGATAGCTCAAGTAGTGCAGCGCGAAGATCACCACGCCCATCGGGCTGGGCTCATCCTGCAGCGTCATCATGGTCAGCAGGCCGACATACAGCAGCGCCAGCAGGCCGCCGTACAGCCACACCAGGCGGCGACGTTCACCGCGGGTTGGCGGGCGCCGCTGCTGCCAGGCGAACAACAAAGCCATCAGCGCCGCCACGCTGGCAGCGATCACCAATGTGGCCAGCACGCCACCGAGTTTCACGAAGCTGCGCAGCAGCAGGTTGAGCACCACAGCTGCAACCACACCGATCACGGCGTAGCGAGTCATGGCGACGGAAGAATGGGATGGGGGCATGGCGGCACGGCTCGGTGCAAAAGGTGGAGCTCTGAGTCTCGCCGCTGGCGCCAGGTTCTACAAGGTGCGATCCAGATCGAAGCGGCGACTCAGTATGCGATCCAGCAGTGCGCCGGGCAGCAGAGCAGCGAGCAGCGGCAATGCGCGGCTGCCATTGCCGAGGCGCAATACTCGTGGTCGCTTGCCGCTGTTCACAGCCGCGAACACGTTGCGGGCAACGTGGCTGGCAGGCGTCGGATTGTCCTGGGACGCCATGGCGCGGGCGCGGATGCCTTCACGCATGGGCCACCAGGGCGAGTGCTCGCCGATCAACTGTTCAGCCTGGCGACTGGCTTGGGAGCCGAAACTCGACTCGATGGCGCCGGGCTGCACTTCCAGCACACCGACGCCGAAAGGTGCCAGCTCCAGGCGCAGGGCATCGCTGAGGGCGTGGACGGCAGCCTTGGAGGCGCAGTAGGCGCCCGCGAACGGGGTGACCAGTACGGCGGAGACACTGCCGATGTTCACCACCAGCCCTTTGTTGCAGCGCAGCAACGGGAACAGCGCCCGGGTCACGTCGACGATAGCGAAGACATTGGTTTCGAACTGCCGACGCATCGCTGTGGCACCGCCATCGAGCAGCGGGCCCATGGCGCCATAGCCGGCGTTGTTGATCAGTACGTCAAGGCCGCCGATGCGTTCCTTGAGCGTCGCGGCCAGTCGCTCGACAGCGTCGGCGTCGTCCACGTCCAGTTGCACGGCGTTGAAGCCGGCTGCGCTCAGGCGTGCCACGTCTTCCTCTTTGCGGGCGCTGGCCCAGACTTGGTAGCCCTGCTGCAGAAAGGTGTCCGCCAGTGCGCGGCCGATGCCACTGGAACAGCCGGTGATCAGAACCGTGGGGTGGCTCATGGGCAATCCTTGTGTTTGTTGTTATCTGGATCTTTTCAGGCGCCGGTCAGCGGCTGAACGTACCTTGCAGCTGTTCGGCACGAAACTCCAGGGTGCTGGCGCGATAGCCGCTACGCAGGGTAGGCAGGGGCAGGCAGGTTTGCCAGTCGGCCCCCGGCAGCAATTCGCCAGGGCCGCTGTAGCGCGGGGTTTCGTAAAGCCGTTGCGCCAGGTTGACGCTGTCGCCTGGGCGGTAGGCGGCTACCTGCCAACGCAGCTCCAGCAGTGCGGCTTGGCTACCGTTGTGCAGGTGCACGCTCAGCGGGCGATCTGCCGGGCAGCTTTGCGGCGCATGGCTCAGGCGCAGCTCCAAGTGAGCCAGGTGGCGATTCTCGCGGCTCTCTTGCCACAGCACCCAGCTCGATACCAGCCCCAGGCCAACCAGTGCGGCAAGGGAAATGGGCAGGGCTTTGGCCGGGTAGCGGATCAGCAGGATGAACCAGCTGAGCACCAGAATCGCGCCGAAAATCATCGCTAAACCTTGAACGTCGAATGTGTGCCAATCCTACACAAGCCCGGCTGCCTCGGCACCCGTGCAGGGGTTGGCGGATGTTTCCAGCGCCGATCAGTCCGGGGCGTGGTCGCGCAGGAACACCAGCTTGTCGACGCTGGAGTCCTTGGCCGAGAAGCGGTAACCCTGGGCGTCGAAGTCCTTGAGATCCTGCGGATTCTTCAGTCGCTCCCTGATCACGTGGCGAGCCATCAGGCCGCGGGCCTTTTTGGCATAGAAGCTGATGATCTTGTATTGGCCGTTCTTCAGATCCTTGAACTCGGTATCGATGATGCGCGCCTTGAGTACCTTGCGCTTGACCGCGCCAAAGTACTCGTTGGAGGCCAAGTTGAGCAGCACATCGTCGCCCTGAGCCTTCAGTGCCTCGTTCAGCCACTCACTGATGTGCTCGCCCCAGAAAGCATAGAGATCCTTGCCGCGGGCGTTGATCAGCTTGGTACCCATTTCCAGACGGTAGGGCATCATCAGATCCAGGGGGCGCAGCAGGCCGTACAGGCCGGAAAGCATGCGCAGGTGCTGCTGGGCGAAATCGAAATCCGCCTCCGCGAAGCTTTGCGCATCCATGCCGGTGTACACATCGCCCTTGAATGCCAGCAGCGCCTGCTTGGCGTTGTGCGTGTCGAAGGCCGGCGTCCAGCTGCCGAAGCGCGCGGCATTGAGGCCGGCGAGTTTGTCCGACAGGTGCATCAGCTCGGCGATTTGCGCGGGGGAGAATTCGCGCAGCTGGGCGACGAGTTCCTGGGAGTGGTCGAGGAACTCGGGTTGGGTGAAGCGTGACGTCACCGGCGCGGTGTCGTAATCCAGGGTCTTGGCGGGTGAAATCACCATCAGCATAGGTCGTCTCCTTCAGCGGAGCGCCGATTCTAGCCGATTCGGTGACAAGAGCAGTTAGCCGGCAGGGAAGAGGGGGCAGGGTTCGCCAATGGAGCGCTGCAGCAGGACTTATGACTTTAGCGGTGAGCTGCACGAGCGCCAAGCGTCATTCGTCTAACCGAAAAATAAACTTCAAAAATCTGAAAAGATCATTTTCCTGTCACATTTTTTGGAGTATCAACGAACTGTGGTTTGCCGCGAATCGATCATGATGATCCACCGTCGCAGGCCACGCCTTGAAAGACCGCCGAACCCTGCAGACAGGTGGCGGCCATCGGCCCTCATCCGTGTGCATCTCTCCTTTAAGGGGGAGTCGGTGGCCCTGTGTGGCGGAGCGCCGTCCTGGCATTCCGTCGCTGGATCCGACAAGAGGTGACGAGTATGGATGACCACGGACGCATCAAGCCCACCGCCCCAACCTTGTATGCCCTCGACACCAATGTCCTGATTCACGATCCCAACGCGCTACTCAATTTCCAAGAACACCACGTTGCCATTCCGATGACCGTGCTGGAGGAACTCGACAAGCTGAAAACCGGCAAGCAGGGGGTCGCCGCCGAGTGTCGCCAGGCGATTCGTCTGATCGACAAGATCCTCGATGGCGCCAGCCCCGAGGAAGTCGAGCGCGGTGTACCGATTCAGCGTGGCAAGAACGAGCCCCGCGGTTTTCTATCGATTCTCATGAGTAAGAGTGCGGCGCCGGTTACCTGGCTGCCGGAAGACCTCAACGACAACAAGATCATCAACCAGCTGGTCGAGCTGAAATCACGCCGGCCGGGCACCTCGGTGGTGCTGGTGACCAAGGACATCAACATGCGCCTGAAGGCGCGTGGCTGCGGTCTGGATTCCGAGGACTATCACACCGACCAACTGGTCGACGACATCTCGCTGCTCTCCAAGGGCTATCACAACGTCGAAGGCGCCTTCTGGGATCGTGTCGCCAAGGTCGATACCCGTCAGGGCCATGGTCGTACCTGGCACCGAGTGCAGTTGAGCGAGGAGCTGCCGGGGGTGAACGTCAACGAATTCATCATCGACGAGCAGGGCTTCGTCGGCTGGGTCAAGGAGGCCGAAGGCGGCGAACTGCTTATTCTCGATCTGCATCAGGAGCCGCTGCTACATCAGGAGGCCTGGGGCCTCAAACCGCGGGACATCTATCAGGCGCTGGCGCTCTATGCGTTGCTCGACCCGGACATCCATCTGGTCAACCTGACCGGCGCTGCAGGCTCCGGCAAGACCATCCTGGCCCTGGCAGCGGCCATCGAACAGACCATGGTCAACAAGCGCTATCGGCGCATCATCGCCACCCGTTCGGTACAGGGCCTGGATCAGGAGATCGGTTTCCTGCCGGGTACCGAAGCCGAGAAGATGGAGCCCTGGCTGGGCGCCATCACCGACAACCTCGAAGCCCTGCACATGGACGACGAGAACACCCACGGCAGCGTCGACTACATCCTGCAGAAGGTGCCGTTGCAGTTCAAATCCCTGAACTACATTCGCGGGCGCAGCTTCCAGCAGAGCCTGATCCTCATCGACGAGTGTCAGAACCTCACCCCGCACCAGATGAAGACCATCATCACCCGCGCCGGCAGTGGCTCCAAGGTGATCTGCCTGGGCAACCTGGCGCAGATCGACACGCCCTATCTGTCGGCACCCAGCTCAGGCCTGACCTACCTCACCGAGCGCTTCAAAGGCTTCGAGCACGGCGTGCACATCACCCTGCAGGGCGTTCCACGCTCGATACTCGCCGAGTACGCGGAAAGCCATATGTAGCGGCAGGCAACCTGTCTCGAGTGGCGAGCGTGACGAGAGCTGCAACCTCGTCACGCTCTTTTGGCTTGAAGCCTGAGGGTTGAGGCTTACAATCTCCGCATCATTCATTTGGAGATTGCCCGTGCTGACCCATCTCGACTCCCAGGGACGCGCCAATATGGTCGACGTCAGCGACAAGGCGCAGACCGTTCGCGAGGCCGTGGCTGAGGCTCGGGTGCGTATGTTGCCCAATACGTTGCAGATGATCGTCGACGGCGAACATCCCAAGGGCGACGTTTTCGCCGTAGCACGCATCGCCGGTATTCAGGCCGCGAAGAAAACCTCGGATCTGATTCCGCTGTGCCACCCGCTGATGCTGACCAGCGTCAAGGTCGAGCTGCAGGCCGACGGTAATGACGCCGTGCTGATTCGCGCCCGCTGCAAACTCACCGGTCAGACCGGGGTGGAAATGGAAGCGCTCACCGCTGCCAGCGTTGCCGCGCTGACCATCTACGACATGTGCAAGGCGGTGGACCGCGGCATGGTCATCGAACAGGTGCGTTTGCTGGAAAAGGTCGGCGGCAAGAGCGGCCACTTCCTGGCAGACGAGGGCGAGCGATGATCAGCGTGCAGTACTTCGCCCGTTATCGCGAAATCCTTGGCCTGGACGCCGAGCAGCTGCAACCTGGCTTTGCCACCCTCGACGAGCTGCGTCAGCACCTGCTGGAACGCGGCGGTGTGTGGGAAGTGCTCGCCGAGCGCGGCCTGATGTGTGCGCGCAACGAAGTGCTCTGCGCGCTGAGCGAACCGCTGGTCGATGGCGATGCCGTGGCGTTCTTCCCCACGGTTACCGGAGGCTGAGATGAGCATTCGTGTACAGCAGGCGGTTTTCGATCCGGGGCTGGAGACCAATGCCGTGCATGCGGCCAATACCGGTGTCGGTGCGGTGGCCTGTTTCGTTGGCTACGTGCGTGATTTCAACGATGGCCGCGATGTGGCAGGGATGTTTCTCGAACACTTCCCCGGCATGACTGAAAAGGCCCTGGCCGGTATCGAGGCCCAGGCGCGTGAGCGCTGGCCGCTGTTGGGCATCGAAGTGATTCACCGAATTGGGCGGCTGGAGCCGGGCGAGCCGATCGTCTTCGTCGGCGTGGCAAGTGCCCATCGCCAGGCGGCGTTCCAAGCCTGTGAGTTCATCATGGACTACCTGAAGACCCAGGCACCGTTCTGGAAGAAAGAGGACACCGCCGACGGCCCGCGCTGGGTCGAAGGACGGGAGAGCGATCAGGCATCAGCCCGACGCTGGCAGAACGGCGGCTGATCAGGTTTCCGAGCAGGCTCTAAGCTGCAAGCCTCAGCCGAGCTCGATGAACACCTTGAACAGCAGTGGCGCAAACATCGACAGCGCGCCCAGGCCGGTTAGCCAGATGCCCCATTCCTGCTCGCGGTTGTTAAAGCCGATGCCCAGCAGCAGAAAGCCGCTGACCAAAAGCACGATCATTATGTGGAACGCGTCCATGGCGATGCCTCCTCTGGAAGTCTTGCCTGCCAGGAGCTGCGCCGCTGCGTGTGTTACTGACGCAGCGGCGGCATCCACTTTGAGCGTAGCTGACGCGTGATCTTGCCGCGTTGATCCATGGCAATTCGCGGGATCAATAATGCCCCTGGCAAGCATCCGCCTGCCGCCGGCGAAACACCTCGATTCAGAGCCGTTGCGCTGCCTTGCCGATTGACGGTGCAGCGATTTAGTTCGCGGTCGGCGCCTGCCGTGATTAAAATCGCCGCCTGAACAGGCCGTGTGAAAACGTAGCGAGCGAAGGTCAGGCAAGGCAAAAACCGGCGAAAAAGCGCAGTTTACGAGTTGTAAATGAGCATTTTGAGCTGGTTTTTAACGCCGCATGACCGAGCGCAGTAGTTTTCACATAGCCTGTGAATTCTCCTGCTACCCAAGGATCCTGTTATGCCCCGTATCGGAACCCCCCTGTCGCCCAGCGCGACCCGTGTGTTGCTGTGTGGCTCGGGTGAGCTCGGCAAGGAAGTGGTGATCGAGCTGCAGCGCCTCGGCGTCGAAGTCATCGCCGTCGACCGTTATGCCAACGCTCCGGCCATGCAGGTGGCGCATCGCAGCCACGTGATCAGCATGCTCGATGGCGCGGCGTTGCGCGCGGTGATCGAGCTGGAGAAGCCGCATTACATCGTGCCGGAGATCGAGGCGATCGCCACCGCTACGCTGGTCGAGCTGGAAAACGAAGGCTACACGGTGATCCCTAGCGCACGTGCCGCGCAATTGACCATGAACCGCGAGGGTATCCGCCGCCTGGCTGCCGAAGAGCTGGGCGTGCCGACTTCGCCGTATCAGTTCGCCGATTCCCTCGAGGAGTTCCAGGCTGCGGTCAGCGCCATCGGTTTCCCCTGCGTGGTCAAGCCGATCATGAGTTCGTCGGGCAAGGGCCAGTCGGTGCTCAAGGGCGCCGATGACGTGCAGAAGGCTTGGGATTACGCCCAGGCTGGCGGTCGTGCTGGCAAAGGCCGGGTGATCGTCGAGGGTTTCATCGACTTCGATTACGAAATCACTCTGCTGACCGTTCGCCATGTCGGCGGCACCACCTTCTGTGCACCGGTCGGTCACCGTCAGGAGAAGGGCGACTATCAGGAGTCCTGGCAGCCTCAGGCGATGAGCCCGGCCGCACGTGCCGAGGCCGAGCGCATCGCCCTGGCTGTGACCGGTTCTCTCGGTGGCCGTGGCCTGTTCGGCGTCGAGCTGTTCGTCAAGGGTGATCAAGTATGGTTCTGCGAAATCTCCCCGCGCCCTCATGACACCGGTCTGGTCACCCTGATTTCTCAGGATCTGTCCGAGTTCGCTCTGCATGCACGGGCCATTCTCGGCTTGCCGATCCCGGCGATCCGCCAGTTCGGCCCGTCGGCCTCGGCGGTGATTCTGGTCGAAGGCGAGTCGCAGCAGGTCAGCTTCGGCAACCTCGGCGCCGCGCTCACCGAGCCGGATACCGCACTGCGTCTGTTCGGCAAGCCGGAAGTCAGTGGTCAGCGCCGCATGGGCGTGGCGCTGGCTCGTGACGAGTCGCTGGAGGCTGCACGCGCCAAGGCGCTGCGTTCGGCGCAGGCGGTGAACGTCGAGCTGTAAGAACCTGTTCAAGTCTGCTGCGCGTCGGCACTGCTGCGTTAAAAACAGGCTCGGAATGCTTATGTACAAAAGTACACTCTGCTTCCTCGCCTGTTTTTGCCTTGCATTGCTCTAGCTCGCGAGACTTTCAAAAGGTTCTAAAACTTAGAGTCAGCGGGAGTATTGCTCCCGCTGGCTGCTTCACCTCTGCAGGGCCTCCCAGGCCCGTACCTCGAGTACCCGGCTGCCGCTGGCCTTGAGAATTTCCAGGCGGTAGCGGCCGACCTGCAGGCATACGGCGCTGTCCGGGATGTTCTCCAGTATTTCGGTCACCAGGCCATTGACGGTCTTCGGCCCGTCGACCGGCAGGCTCCAGCCCAGGCCGCGGTTCACTTCGCGGATGTAAGCGCTGCCCTTGATCGACCAGGTGCCATCGCCCAGGGGGTGGAATTCGCTCGGGTGGGCGGTTTCCACGGTGCTCAGGTCGCCGACGATCTCTTCCAGAATGTCTTCCACGGTGACGATGCCCATGGCTTCGCCGTATTCGTCGACGACGATGCCGGTGCGGTACTTGTGCTGTTGGAAATTCACCAGCTGGGTGGCCAGCGTCGTCCCCTCCGGTACGAAGTAGGGTGCGTCGCAGGCCTGCAGCAGGCTGCTTTCGTTCAGCTCGCCAAGGCCTGCCAGGCGCCGCATGTGCAGGATGCCTTCGGTCTGGTTGAGGCTGTCGCGGTACACCGGTAGACGGGTGTGCGAAGCATTGCGGATCTGTTCGGCCAATGGCGTGCTGCCGTGCAGGTCGATGCCGGTGACTTCGTGGCGCGGAATCATGATGTCGTCGACGTTGACCCGATCCAGCTCGAGCACACCCAGCAGCATGGCGCGCCTCTCGCTGGGCAGTGGCAGGTCATCGGCCTGCAGCGCGCCGCGCAGTTCTTCGAGGCTGAGGTCATGGTGTTGCCCAGGAGCGGGCTTGCCGATCCTGCTGCGCAGCGCCTGACTGATGCTCAGTAGCAGGCTGGTCAGCGGTGACAGCAGCGTACTGAAGAGCGTTAGCGGGCGGCTGGCCGGGTAGGCGAACAGCGACGCCGGCAGAACGGCTAGTACGCGGCCCAGCGGATGGGCCAGCATCAGGGCGGCCAGGGTCAGCAGGAACGGTGAAATGGCCAGAGTCGCGGTGCCGCCCTGGCTCAGCGCGAGCAGGGTGGCGGCCACCGAGGCGGCCATGGTGCTGCAGATGGTGCCGATGCGCAGGGTGGCGGAGAGGCGTTGCGGTTGATCCAGCAGCTTGATCAGTCGTGCGGCTGCCCGATGGCCCTGGCGGGCGCGGTGGCGCAGGCGATAGCGATTGAGGCCGAACAGCACGGTACGCGCGCAGATGAAGAATGCGGCGCAGCCCAGCAGCACAAGTAGCAGGGCTAGTTGGGGTAAGGGGGAGGGCGTGTCCAAGGTCAGATGTGGAGGATGAATTCGCGAACCAGCTTGCTGCCGAAGAATGCCAGCATCAGCAGGCAGAACCCGGCCAGCGTCCAGCGGATCGCCTTGTGCCCACGCCAGCCAAGCTGGTGGCGGCC
This sequence comes from Pseudomonas sp. PME37.24/006, assembly GCF_055556635.1. Classification (NCBI taxonomy): domain Bacteria; kingdom Pseudomonadati; phylum Pseudomonadota; class Gammaproteobacteria; order Pseudomonadales; family Pseudomonadaceae; genus Pseudomonas; species Pseudomonas sp. PME37.24/006. Next base: position 919,524 of record NZ_JBVHNL010000003.1, on the reverse strand, counting down.
CCATAGCAGTACAGCGAACACCACCCATGCGAAGCAGGACAGGATGGTCTTGTGCACCAGGTGCTGGGTGAACAGGTTATCGATGAAGATCACCCCGGACAGCAGCGACAGCGAGAGTAGCGCCCAGCCGCACCATAGGAAGCCGAACAGCAGGCTCTCCATGGTCTGCAGGGGAGGGAAGTTGCGGATCAGTCCAGAGGGATGCTTGTGCTTGAGCTGATGGTCCTGCACCAGCAGCAGCAGCGACTGGAACATGGCGATGGTCAGCATGCCGTACGCCATGATCGACAGCAGGATGTGGGCGAGGATACCCGGGCCTTCTTCGAGCGGCTGGGTGGTGCCGCTGGGCATGAACTGAGCGCACAGTACCGTGAGGCCACCGAGCGGGAAGAGGAACAGCAGCAGGTTTTCAACCGGCATGCGTTGGCTGGCTAGCAGGATGAGCACGATCACCGTGTAGGCGATCAGGCTGGCGGCGTTAAAGAAGTCCAGGGTCAGGCCGGCGCTGTTGTGCATCTGCAAGAAGAGGCTGCCGCCATGGAAGAACAGGGCAATCACGCCAAGAAGCGCCAGCACTCGTTTGCTGGGCGTGCTGCGACGAGTCAGGTGCAGGCCTTGATAGCTGGCGGCGCCAAAATAGAAAATGGCTGCGGCGAGGCTGGGCAACAGAGGGTGCATAGATCCTGAATGACAAGGCCTGAAAGGCGCTGAGTGTGGCACACAACGGTGGTCGCCAAAAGACCGCAAGTGGTATCAGGTCTCATATGTCGCAGGGGCTCCGATAAAGAAGCCTCAACAGCAGGGCAGTCTCCGTTATAATCCCGCGTTTACTGCCAGCACATCCGGCCCGATAGGAACGCGCATGTTCGAAAATTTAACAGATCGCCTCTCGCAGACCCTGCGCAGCGTCACTGGCAAGGCCAAGCTGACCGAGGACAATATCAAGGACACCCTGCGCGAAGTGCGCATGGCGCTACTCGAGGCCGACGTGGCGCTGCCCGTGGTCAAGGATTTTGTCGCTCGGGTCAAGGATCGTGCAGTCGGCACCGAGGTGTCGAAGAGCCTGACGCCTGGCCAGGCGTTTGTGAAAATCGTGCGCCTGGAGCTGGAAAGCCTCATGGGGGCGGCCAACGAAGATCTTGACCTGAGCACTACGCCGCCAGCGGTCGTGCTGATGGCCGGTCTGCAGGGCGCGGGCAAGACCACCACCGTTGGCAAGCTGGCGCGGTTCCTGAAAGAACGTAAGAAAAAGAGCGTGATGGTGGTGTCCGCGGACGTTTACCGTCCCGCCGCGATCAAACAGCTGGAAACCCTGGCCAGCGACATCGGCGTGACGTTCTTCCCGTCCGATATCACTCAGAAGCCGGTCGCTATCGCTGAAGCGGCGATTCGCGAAGCCAAGCTCAAATACATCGATGTGGTGCTGGTGGATACCGCCGGTCGTCTGGCCATCGATGCCGAAATGATGGCCGAGATCCAGGCGTTGCACGCGGCGGTAAAGCCGGTGGAAACCCTGTTCGTGGTCGACGCCATGACCGGTCAGGATGCCGCCAACACCGCCAAGGCCTTCAACGACGCCCTGCCGCTCACTGGCGTGGTGCTGACCAAGGTCGACGGTGATGCGCGTGGTGGTGCCGCACTGTCGGTTCGCGCGATCACCGGCAAACCGATCAAGTTCATCGGCATGGGCGAGAAGAGTGACGCGCTCGAACCGTTCCATCCCGAGCGGATCGCTTCGCGCATCCTCGGCATGGGCGACGTGCTCAGCCTGATCGAACAGGCCGAGCAGACCCTTGATCGTGACAAGGCAGAGAAGCTCACCAAGAAGCTGAAAAAGGGCAAGGGCTTCGATCTCGAAGATTTTCGTGACCAGTTGCAGCAGATGAAGAACATGGGCGGCCTTGGCGGCCTGATGGACAAGCTGCCGCAGATGGGTGGCGTCAACCTGTCGCAGATGGGCGGCGCCCAGGGGGCGGCGGAGAAGCAATTCAAGCAGATGGAGTCGATCATCAACTCCATGACGCCTGCCGAGCGCCGTGACCCAGAGATCATCAGTGGTTCGCGCAAGCGCCGCATTGCCCAAGGTTCTGGCACTCAGGTGCAGGACATTGGTCGGCTGATCAAGCAGCATAAGCAAATGCAGAAAATGATGAAGAAATTCACCGCCAAAGGCGGCATGGCCAAGATGATGCGCGGCATGGGCAGTATGATGCCGGGCGGCGGTATGCCGAAGTTCTGAAGCTTCTGTGCCGGTCTATCGACGGTCGGCGGAAAAAGAGATTTGCAAACAGCCGCATAATCCTTAGAATATGCGGCCTTTCGGGCCTAGGCCCATTTTGATGTGTGCCTCAAGTTAGCACCGACTACAGGAACGATGTTCACATGGTAACTATTCGTCTCGCTCGTGGCGGCTCCAAAAAGCGCCCCTTCTACCACCTGACCGTGACCAACAGCCGCAATGCGCGCGACGGTCGCTTCGTAGAGCGTATTGGCTTCTTCAATCCGGTCGCTTCGGGTGCTGAAATCAAGCTGTCCGTGAATCAAGAACGCGCTACCTACTGGCTGGGCCAGGGCGCGCAGCCGTCTGAGCGTGTTGCTCAGCTGCTGAAAGAAGCTGCCAAGGCTGCTGCCTAAGCACTTTATGAGCACGACGCCGGCTCCCGCCGAGGATCTGATGGTTCTTGGCAAGATTGTCTCGGTGCATGGCGTCAAGGGTGAGGTGAAGGTGTTTTCCTTTACCGATCCTCTGGATAACGTGCTCGACTACCCTCGCTGGACGCTGCGGCGCGATGGCGAGGTGAAACAGGTTGAACTGGCTGGTGGACGCTTGCAGGGCAAGGTTCTGGTCGCCAGGCTGAAAGGGCTCGATGATCGTGAGGTTGCGCGTACCTACGCCGGCTTCGAGATCTGCGTTCCCCGCAGCCAGCTACCGGAACTGGAAGACGGCGAGTTCTACTGGTATCAGCTGGAAGGTCTTAGCGTCATCGATCAAGAAGGGCAATTGCTCGGCAAGATCGATCATCTGTTCGAGACCGGTGCCAATGATGTGATGGCGGTCAAGCCGTGCATCGGCAGCCTCGATGATCGCGAGCGCCTGTTGCCGTATACGCAGCAGTGTGTGTTGTCGATCAGTATCGAGACTGGCGAGATGCGGGTCGACTGGGATGCGGACTTCTGACGCCATGCCGAGCTTGCGCGTCGATGTCATTACGCTGTTCCCGGAAATGTTCGCCGCCATCGGCGATTACGGCATTACCAGCCGTGCGGTCAAGCAGGAGCTGTTGCAGCTGACCTGCTGGAACCCACGCAGTTACACCACGGATCGTCATCACACCGTTGACGACCGCCCCTTCGGTGGTGGTCCTGGCATGGTGATGAAGATCAAGCCGCTCGAAGATGCCTTGGCTGATGCCAGGCAGGCCAGCGGCGGTCAGGCGAAGGTGATCTACCTTTCGCCACAAGGCCGCCCGCTGACGCAGGCGGCGGTACGCGAGCTGGCGAAGGAGGAGCGTTTGATCCTCATCGCCGGCCGCTACGAAGGCGTCGACGAGCGTTTCATCGAAACGCATGTCGACGAGGAATGGTCGATTGGCGACTACGTCCTGTCCGGCGGTGAGCTGCCGGCCATGGTGCTGATCGATGCGGTAACGCGCCTTTTGCCTGGTGCATTGGGTCATGCAGATTCGGCCGAGGAAGACTCCTTCACGGATGGCTTGCTCGACTGCCCGCATTACACCCGTCCGGAGGTGTATGCGGATAAACGTGTTCCTGAGGTGCTGCTTGGCGGCAACCACGAACACATCCGGCGCTGGCGTTTGCAGCAGTCCCTGGGGCGTACCTGGGAACGCCGTGTCGATCTTCTGGATAGCCGCTCGCTTTCTGGGGAAGAGAAAAAGCTGTTGGAGGAATACATCCGCCAGCAGGACGATAACTAATGTATCGATGGCCGGCCTGATGGCCCGTCTTAGGAGCGCAGCATGACCAACAAAATCATTCAGCAACTCGAAGCTGAGCAGATGGGTAAAGAGATCCCTACCTTTGCCCCGGGCGACACCGTAATCGTCCAGGTGAAAGTAAAGGAAGGTGACCGTCAGCGTCTGCAGGCGTTCGAAGGTGTGGTAATCGCCAAGCGTAACCGCGGCCTGAACAGCGCTTTCACCGTGCGCAAAATCTCCAGCGGCGTAGGCGTAGAGCGTACTTTCCAGACTTACAGCCCTCTGGTCGACAGCCTGTCCGTGAAGCGTCGTGGTGACGTTCGCAAGGCCAAGCTGTACTACCTCCGCGACCTGTCCGGCAAGGCAGCACGCATCAAGGAGAAGCTGGCTTAAGCCACGCTTCCCTCTCGAAAAAAGCAGCCTTGAGCTGCTTTTTTCGTTTCTGGCGTTTGTTGAAGTGGCAGCAAAAAAGCGAAAGCGGTCATCTGCTGCGGGGTTCGATCTGATCGTTCCTCACGCTCCGCGTGGGAATGCCTGCAGGTACGCTCTGCGTCCGATGTCGAGACCTGGCGGGCGCAGAGCGCCCTGGATTGGGCTCCCACGCTGGAGCGTGGGAGCCATCATCAATCTCGTGGGAGGGGCTTTAGCCGCGAGCTCTTTACGCCTAGCTAGGCAAAATCGAGGCTAAAGCCTCTCCCGCAAAAGCGCTGCCCACCGTCCGCTTCCGCCTTAGGCCTTTCTTATTAGGTGCGATTTTTGTATCTACTACGCACACCACAGTCGTGAGCAGGTTCTGAGTGATGACCCCCAGAGAGCAGGAAATCCAGCGGCGTACCGAGCTTTCCGAAACGCGCGTGGCCAAGGCGGTGTTTCCGCCGACTACCAATCATCACAACACCCTGTTTGGTGGTACGGCCATGGCCTGGATGGACGAGGTTTCGTTCATCGCTGCTACCCGTTTCTGCCGGCTGCCGCTGGTTACGGTGTCCTCCGATCGTATCGACTTCAGTCATCCGATTCCGGCCGGTACTATCGTTGAGCTGGTCGGCCGCGTGAGTGCGGTTGGTAACACCAGCATGAAGGTGCAGGTCGACGTGTTCGTCGAGGACATGTACGGCGCCCGTCGAGAGCTCGCCATTCGTGGTGCTTTCAGCTTCGTGGCGATGGGGGAGGATGGCAAGCCGGTGCCGGTGCTGCCGGGTTTCTGATCGTGCGCGCCGCTGGCGCCGCCAAACCTTTGCTGTTTCAGGGGTAACCGATGTCTGCAGTCGACCATCCGCTGATCGAGCGTTTCATCGAGACGTTATGGCTGGAGAAAGGCCTTTCCGTGCACACCCGGTCGGCGTATCGCAGTGACCTGGCCTTGCTCAATGGTTGGCTGCAAGGCCGCGATGTCGAGCTACAGGCGGTAGGGCGTGACGTGTTGCTCGATCATCTGGCCTGGCGCATGAATGAGGGCTACAAGGCGCGCTCCACGGCGCGGCTGATTTCCGGGATGCGCGGTTTTTATCGATTTCTGCTGCGTGAGGGGGTGATCGAAACCGACCCGACCTTGCAGGTGGACATGCCGCAGCTCGGTCGGCCGTTGCCCAAGTCGCTGTCCGAGGCAGATGTCGAGGCGCTGTTGGCGGCCCCCGATCTGGGTGACCCCATCGGGCTGCGTGATCGCGCCATGCTCGAGGTGCTGTATGCCTGTGGGTTGCGGGTCAGTGAGCTGATCGGCCTGACGCTCGAACAGGTCAATCTGCGTCAGGGTGTGGTGCGTGTGTTCGGCAAGGGTAGTAAGGAGCGGCTGGTGCCCATGGGTGAGGAAGCGATCGGCTGGGTCGAACGTTACTGTCGCGAGGCGCGCCCGGTTCTGCTCGGCGGCAGGCCAGGTGATGTGCTGTTTCCCAGTCTGCGCGGCGAGCAGATGACCCGGCAGACCTTCTGGCACCGCATCAAGCATCAGGCCAGGGTTGCCGGCATCGCCAAGTCGCTGTCGCCGCATACGCTGCGGCATGCCTTTGCGACCCATCTGCTCAACCATGGCGCAGACCTGCGTGTGGTACAGATGCTTCTGGGGCACAGTGATCTGTCCACCACGCAAATCTACACCCACGTGGCGCGGGCTCGCTTGCAGGCCCTGCATGCGCAGCACCATCCGCGGGGCTGAATCGGTTGGGCGAGTTCGTGCTTTGTATCCTGGCTCTGCGGCCCTCGGCTGTGGTTGTGATAATCTTCGCTCTTCCCTCGTCACCCCGTCGCTCGATAGGAGTATTCATGCGTGTGACTCGCATTTTCGCGGCTATGGCCCTTGGTCTGGTCAGCACCCTCGGCCATGCTGCCGACCCGGATCAGACGATCCGCAAGAACCTGTTGTCGATCCAGCCTGATCTGCCGATCGAAGCCATTGCCGAAAGCCCGATGCCAGGCGTTTATCAGGTGCAGCTCAAGGGCGGTCGCCAGCTGTATGCCAGCGCCGACGGGCAATTCGTCATGCAGGGTTACCTGTTCCAGTTCAAGGACGGGCAGGCCATCAACCTGACCGAGGCGGAAGAGAGCCGCGCCATCGCCAAGCAGATCAACGCCATTCCTGCCAAGGACATGGTGGTGTTCGCGCCCAAGCAGCCGAAAGCGCATATCACCGTGTTTACCGACACCGACTGTGGTTACTGCCAGAAGCTGCACAGTGAAGTGGCCGAGCTCAACAAGCAGGGTATCGAAGTGCGTTACCTGGCCTTCCCACGTCAGGGGTTGGGCAGCAAGGGTGCCAAAGACCTGGCTAGCGTCTGGTGCTCGAAGGATCGCCAAGCGGCGATGAATCAGGCCAAATCGCGCCAGTCGGTCGCCGAAGCCACCTGCGAGAATCCGGTGGCCGAGCAGTATCAGCTTGGGCAGATGATCGGGGTCAATGGCACGCCGGCGATCATTCTGGAGAACGGCAAGATGATTCCGGGCTATCAGCCCGCAGCGCAGTTGGCAAAGCTGGCGCTGGAAGCCAAGTGATTTGAAGGGGTAGTTTGACTATCCATTGGCCGCTTCGTAATGTGCGGCTCTTTTTCCACGCCCGGAGCCTGCTCCGGGCGTTCTATGCAGTGCAGTTGGGGAGTCTAGTGTGAATCCGGTCAAAGTAGGTATCTGTGGGCTCGGAACCGTCGGTGGCGGTACCGTTAATGTGCTCAAGCGCAACGCCGAGGAAATCGCGCGTCGTGCCGGGCGTGGCATTGAGGTGGCGCAGATTGCCACCCGTACACCCAAGCCCCAGTACCAAACGACCGGCATTACCATTACCGACGATGTCTTCGCGGTGGCCAGCAACCCCGAGATCGACATCGTCGTAGAGCTGATCGGTGGCTACAGCATCGCTCGTGAGCTGGTGCTCAAGGCCATCGACAATGGCAAACACGTGGTGACCGCCAACAAGGCGCTGATCGCCGTGCATGGCAACGAGATCTTTGCTCGCGCTCGCGAGAAGGGCGTGATCGTCGCCTTCGAAGCGGCGGTGGCTGGTGGTATCCCGGTTATCAAGGCAATTCGCGAAGGCCTGGCGGCCAACCGTATCAACTGGCTGGCGGGGATCATCAACGGCACCGGCAACTTCATCCTCAGTGAAATGCGCGAGAAGGGTCGCACCTTCGAAGACGTGCTAGCCGAGGCGCAGGCGCTGGGTTATGCCGAAGCTGATCCGACCTTCGACGTCGAAGGTATCGATGCGGCCCACAAGCTGACCATTCTGGCGTCCATCGCTTTCGGTATTCCGCTGCAGTTCGACAAGGCCTACACCGAGGGCATCACCAAACTGACCACCGCCGACGTCAACTATGCCGAAGCGCTGGGCTACCGCATCAAGCATTTGGGCGTTGCACGCCGTACCGAGGCCGGTATCGAACTGCGCGTGCACCCGACGCTGATTCCGGCCGACCGCCTGATCGCCAACGTCAACGGCGTGATGAATGCGGTAATGGTCAATGGCGACGCCGCTGGCAGCACGCTGTTCTACGGTGCTGGCGCTGGCATGGAAGCGACCGCTTCGGCGGTGGTGGCGGATCTGGTCGATGTGGTGCGTGCCCTGACCACCGATCCGACCAATCGCGTACCGCATCTGGCGTTCCAGCCGGATTCGCTATCCGACCATCCGATCCTGCCTATCGCTGAATGTGAAAGCGCTTATTACTTGCGCATTCAGGCCAAGGATCGCCCCGGTGTGCTGGCCCAGGTGGCGAGCATTCTGTCGGAGCGCGGCATCAATATCGAATCGATCATGCAGAAAGAAGTCGAAGAGCAGGATGGCCTGGTGCCGATGATCCTGGTCACTCATCGCGTTGCCGAGCAGCGCATGAACGACGCTATTTCGGCACTGGAGGCGCTGACCGATGTGGTCGGCAACGTCGTGCGCATCCGCGTCGAACAACTCAGCTAATTCAGCCGCACACCGCGCTTTGCGTCGCGGTGTGACGCTCAACCGAAGGTTTGCAGACAATGCGTTATATCAGCACTCGCGGCCAGGCACCGGCCCTGAATTTCGAAGATGTCCTGCTGGCCGGTCTGGCCACTGACGGCGGCCTCTATGTGCCGGAAAATCTGCCGCGCTTCACTCAGGAGGAAATCGCTTCCTGGGCGGGCCTGCCGTACCACGAGCTGGCGTTCCGGGTGATGCGCCCGTTCGTCACCGGCAGCATTCCGGATGCCGATTTCAAGAAGATCCTCGAAGACACCTACGGCGTGTTCGAACACTCCGCCGTGGCGCCGCTGCGCCAGTTAAACGGCAACGAGTGGGTGCTCGAGCTGTTCCATGGTCCGACCCTGGCGTTCAAGGATTTCGCTCTGCAGCTGCTCGGTCGCCTGCTCGATTACGTGCTCGCCAAGCGCAACGAGCGTGTAGTGATCATGGGCGCCACCTCGGGTGACACCGGCTCGGCGGCCATCGAGGGCTGCAAGGCCTGCGACAATGTCGACATCTTCATCATGCACCCGCACAACCGCGTGTCCGAGGTGCAGCGTCGGCAGATGACCACCATCCTGGGCGATAACATCCACAACATCGCCATCGAGGGCAACTTCGACGACTGCCAGGAGATGGTCAAGGCCAGCTTTGCTGACCAGGGTTTCCTTAAAGGCACGCGTCTGGTGGCGGTCAATTCGATCAACTGGGCGCGGATCATGGCCCAGATCGTTTACTACTTCCATGCGGCTCTGCAGCTTGGTGGCCCGGCGCGTTCGGTGGCCTTCTCGGTGCCGACCGGCAACTTCGGTGACATTTTCGCCGGTTACCTGGCGCGCAACATGGGTTTGCCAATCAGCCAACTGATCGTCGCCACCAACCGCAACGACATCCTGCATCGCTTCATGAGCGGCAACCAGTATGCCAAGGGCGAGCTGTATCCGACCCTGTCGCCGTCGATGGACATCATGGTGTCGTCGAACTTCGAGCGCCTGCTGTTCGACCTGCACGGTCGCAATGGTTCGTCGATCGCTGCACTGATGACCGAGTTCCGCCAGACCGGCGGCTTTGCCGTCGAGGACGATCGCTGGACCGAGGCCCGCAAGCTGTTCGATTCCCTCGCTGTGAGCGACGAGCAGACCTGCTCAACCATTGCCGAGGTGTACGCCGCCACTGGCGAGCTGCTCGACCCGCACACCGCCATTGGCGTGCGCGCCGCGCGTGAATGCCGTCGCAGCCTGGCTGTGCCGATGGTGGTGCTGGGCACGGCGCATCCGGTCAAGTTTCCGGAGGCAGTGGAAAAGGCCGCCGTCGATCAGTCGCCGGCGCTGCCGCCGCACCTGACCGATCTGTTCGAGCGCGACGAGCGTTGCACCGTACTGGCCAACGACCTGAAGACGGTGCAGGCCTTCGTGGCCGCCCATGGCAATCGCGGTAAACCGCTCTGATGCGTTAAGCGCTTTCAGTACTATTAAGGCCGGTAACCGTAAGGTGCCGGCTTTTTTATTGCTGTTAGGTGTGGCGTTTGGCTGCCATGGGAGCCTGTTTGCACAGGCTCTTGTTGAGTTGCCCGACATAGGTGTTGGCCCAGCCCATTACGCAGCCCATCAGTTGATTGCGTTGGCGTTCCCAGGCTTGTGCCGGGTAGGTCTTGTTCCAGGCGCTGAACAGCTGGCGGTTTTGCTTCGACAGCCTGAGCTTGTAGCGGTCGCTCATGTACAGGTAGGTGCGGGCAATCATGCCGCGCACTTCCTTGCGCGGCATGACTTTGCGTGCCTTGAAGTCGACCACTGTCGGACAGGCGCCGTACTGGCTGGGTTGTTGGGGTAACCAGCCGAAATCGTAGTTGCTGCGATCACCATTCACCTCGCCAATCGCGGGCACCAGATTGTGCAGGTCGGCTTCGGCGCGACGGAATACGTTGTCGTTCTTGCTACAGTTCTTGCGGCCGCCGTTCTGCCAACACTGGCGCTGATGACCAATTTCCCAGGCCGAGACGATATGCTCCCACTCGATCCGCGATGCGCGGTTGGCATTCTTGCGTGGGGTGTAGCCGCAGCTTTTCAGGTCGACGCGGTTGCCGCTGAAGCTGCAGCCACAGTAGAACTCCACCGACTGACGTTCGTAGAGCTTCCAGCCAATCTTCTTGGCTTGGCTGAAGGTTTGCGGCGGTGCGGCGAGGAGAGGGGTGGATAGGGTGATGCAGAGCAGAGCGAGGAGGCTGCGGGACGACATGCGGCTTTCCGAAAAAGGGGCGAATCATACCGGTTCGCTGCCGGATGCCAAGGCTAGCCAATTGATGGCGCGCCCTTTGCCTGTATGCTTTTGCGCAACTGCGAAAGGGTCGGCGGATTTTTCTTCGTGGAGCCGATTTAATTGCTGGGATTTTCTCCGCGTCGTCTTTCCCTTCTTATGATTTCGGGCCTGTTTGGCAAGACTGAAATTAATCACATGTGATGGATTGAAATATCACATGTGATGATCTAGTCTGCGTTTCATGGAAAACAAATCGTCAGCTCATTACCAGCGTCTCTTTCGCCAGCGTTTGCGCGAACAGGGTCTGGTGAAAAAGGAAGTCTGGATACTGCCCGAGCATGCCCAGCGGCTCTCGGCGGTCGAACGGAAACTGCGCCAGCCTCAGTCGGAGCTGGCTTCAATGGAGGAGGGGGTGAGCATGCCTCAGGTTTGGACTGCACAAACGTTGTTGGATGCGCTTTCAGGGGCAGAGCCGTTTGCTGATGGCCGCGCAGCCGTCGAGTTGATTCAGGGCGCCGATGCCAGTTTGCACGTGACCATGAAGGACTATGGTGATCTGCCGCTGTTCATCGCGGTATTCGGTGATCAGATCATCGTCGAGGCGCTGCTCTGGCCTGCCACTGATGTGCGCGATACTGCCGCTTTCAACGAGGAAGTGCTGCGTAGCCACAAGCTTTTTCCGCTCTCCAGCGTCGGCCTCGAAACCCTGCCCGACGGGCAGGCCTGCTACACCATGTTCGGTGCGTTGAGTGCCTCTTCGATCCTGCCCAACGTGGTGCTGGAGATCGAAACCCTGGCAGACAACGTCATCAAGGCGACCGAAGCCTACGAAGACTTCCTCAAGGCCAGTGCATAAGGAGAAACGCTGATGAACGTCTGGAGCAAATTGCTGACGGCGCTGCGTGGCGGTGCCAACGAATTGGGTGATACGCTGGTCGATGGGCAGGCTCTGCGCATTCTCGATCAGGAAATCCGCGACGCCGATGTCGAGCTGCGCAAATCCAAGGAAGCCCTTGCCGAGATCATGGCCAAGCAGAAGCTTGCCGCCGAACGTGCCGGTAAATCCGCAGCCAAGGTCACCGAGTACGAGCAGTACGCGCTCAAGGCCCTGGAGGCGGGCAATGAGACACTGGCTGGCGAAGTGGCCGGCAAGATCGCCAACCTGGAAATCGAGCTGGCCAGCGATCGTGAGCAGGCTGATGGCTATGCCGCCAGCGTGGCGCAGTTGCGCAAGGCCGTGAGCCAGGCCGAGGCCAACATCAAGCGCCTGAAGCAGCAGGTGGACACGGTCAAGGCGACCGAAAGCGTGCAGAAGGCGCAGATGGCCGTGGCTCAGCGCTACGGTGGTTCCCAGGCCAAGCTGCATACTGCGGTCGAGTCGCTGGAGCGCATCAAACAGCAGCAGGCCGAGCGTGCGGCGAAGATGGAAGCCGCGGCCGAGCTGGCAGAGGCGTCCAACCCGGATGACTCGCTGGATGCCAAGTTGCGTGCGGCAGGTATCGTCGCCGACAAGACCAGTGCCGACAGCGTGCTGGCGCGTCTCAAGGACAAGGCCAAGCCCTGATTCATCGGGCCAGCCACGGTACGTGGCTGTGGTACGTCATGAATGGTGGGGCCAACAGGCTCCGCCATGTTTTTCAGGGATAGGAAATCATGGAAATCTTCCTGCAGATCTCGCTGGCTTTCCCCACTGTCATCTTCAGCTTCCTGCTGTGTCTGGCAGTGGTGTACTGGGTCATCGTCGCGTTTGGCCTGATCGAGATCGACGTGCTCGACATCGAAGCCGACTCCGCACTGGAAGGTCCGGCTGCGGCACTCCTGTCCAAGCTCAAGCTGCGTGACGTACCGCTTACCCTGGTACTGACCCTGCTGTTCTTCTTCGCCTGGTTCATCAGCTACTTCGCCGACCTCTGGCTTCTCGGCCTGTTGCCGCTGGAGTGGCTGCGCTACCCACTGGGCGCGCTAGTGGCAGTGGTCGCGTTGTTTCTTGCCGTGCCTGCGACTCGCCTGCTGTGCGCGCCGCTGCGCCCGCTGTTCCTCAAGCTGGAAGTGACCAGCAGCAAGAGTGTGCTCGGTCAGACCGCCGTGGTGCGTAGTGGTCGGGTGACTGCCAGCCATGGCGAGGCCGTACTCGAAGATGGTGGTGCCGGGCTGATCCTGCGGGTTCGGGCCGACGAACAGCTGGGCTTCAAGCGTGGCGACCGTGTCGTTTTACTGGAATACCTGGAAGCGCAACATGCTTACCGGGTGATAACTGAAGAAGAGTTCCGGGGTATCTGATGCGCTGATCAGCGTCTGCCGGGCAGCAGTTCGGCAGGCCGTGATCCAGCTTTCAGCCGGTTCCATCCGCCTCAAAGGAGATTGAGCGCAATGTATAACCTTCCACCGTCGTTGATTCCCGTGCTGGTCGGGGTTGGCCTGGTCGTCCTGCTGATCGTCGGGCTGCTGGCCTTGTTCAAGGCCTTCTATATCAAGGTTCCCCAGGGAACCGCGCTGATCGTCAACGACATGTCGTCGACGCCCAAGGTGCACTTCACCGGCGCGTTGGTTTACCCGGTCATCCACCTCAAGGAGTTCATGAAGATCTCCCTGATCACCCTGGAAGTCGACCGCCGCGCCAAGGACGGGCTGATCTGCCGCGACAACATGCGCGCGGACATCACCGTGGCGTTCTACTTGCGCGTCAACGAGACTCAGGAAGACGTGCTCAAGGTCGCCAAGGCCATCGGCGTGGAGCGTGCCTCCGATCGCGCGGCGGTGAACGAGCTGTTCAACGCCAAGTTCTCCGAAGCCCTGAAGACCGTCGGCAAGCAGTTCGACTTCGTCCAGCTGTTCGAGAACCGCCAGGAATTTCGTGATCGCATCGTCGAAGTGATCGGCAACGACCTCAATGGTTACGTGCTCGAAGACGTGGCCATCGATTACCTGGAGCAGACCGCCAAGAGCTCTCTGGATCCGAGCAACATTCTCGACGCCGAGGGTATCCGCAAGATCACCCAGCTGACCGCTGCGCAGAACGTCATCACCAATGACCTGGAGCGCAACGAAGAATTGGCGATCAAGAAGAAGAACGTCGAAACCCGCGAGGCGACGCTGGCCCTCGAGCGTCAGCAGGCCGATGCCGAAGCACGCCAGAAACGCGAGATCGAAACCATCCAGGCCCGTGAACAGGCGGAGACCCTCAAGGTCAAGGAAGAAGAGCGTCTGAAGGCCGAGCAGGCGCGTATCCAGACCCAGCAGGAGCTGGATATCCGCGCCGAGAATCATCAGCGCGAAGTGGAAGTGGCGCAGCAGAACCGCCAGCGTGCGGTGGTCATCGAGGTGGAGAAAGTCACTCGCGCCAAGGATCTGGAGGTGGTGGCCCGCGAGCGCGAAGTCGAGCTGCAGCGCATCGAGAAGGAAAAGGCACTGGAAGAAGAGCGCAAGAACATCGCCAGCGTGGTGCGCGAGCGGGTTGCGGTCGAGAAGACCGTGGCTCAGGAAGAAGAGCGCATCAAGGAAGTCCGCGAGGTTTCCGAAGCCGAGCGCATGAAGCAGGTCACCGTGATCAATGCCCAGGCCGAAGCCGAGCAGGAGCTGGTGCGCCAGGTCAAGCAGGCCGAAGCGGACGAAACCCGTTCCAAGCACAAGGCGGTGGAAATCAACAACCTCGCCCAGGCCGAGCTGGAGGCTGCTGCCAAGAGCGCCGAGGCGAAGAAGAAGCTCGCCGAAGGTATCGAAGCCGAGCGCGCTGCGCCGGGTCTGGCCGATGCGCGGGTGCGTGAAGTCACCGCTGCGGCCAAGGAGAAGGAAGGTCTTGCCGAGGCTCGTGTGCAGGCCGAACGTCTGATTGCCGAAGCCAAGGGCGAGCAGGAGAAGGGCCTGGCCCAGGCTCGTGTGACCGAAGCGCAGGCGGCAGCCAAAGAGAAGGACGGCCTGGCCGATGCCAAGGTGCTGGAAGAGAAGCTCGGCGCGCAGGCACGAGGCGAAGAGCAGCTCGGTGTGGCCAAGGCCAAGGCGACCCAGGATCTGGGCATGGCCGAGGCGCAGGTATTGCTGGAGCGTCTGAACGCCGAAGCGGAAGGCCTGGGCAAGAAGTTCGGTGCCCTCGACGCGCTCAGCGACAACGCCCGTCAGCACGAAGAGTTCCGCATGCAGTTGGAGAAGAGCTTCGAGGAAGCCATGGCCGCCATCGCGGCGAACAAGGAAATCGCCAAGGATCAGGCCGAGGTGCTCTCGGCGGCGCTGTCCAAGGCGAAGATCGAGATCGTCGGCGGCGAAGGCGACTTCTTCAACTCGTTCGCCAAGTCGCTGTCGGTGGGTAAGGCCATCGAGGGTGTGGTCGGCAAGAGCCCGGTGGTTCAGGACGTATTGGCACGACTGCTGAACGGTCGCGGCAGCGAAAGCAAAGCGGCGGATGCTGTAGACAGCCCCAATACCTGACCGAACTCGCACCCGGCGTACGGAGTGTTGCTGGGTGCGAGTGAGGCACGATTGGATTCTAGGGGGCTCCCTCTGAAACTAAAGTGGGCGGTTAGGCGCTGCGATTCCTCGACGCGAGCTGCTGTCGTGCTTTCCAGTGACGCTATGCCCATCTTCACTTAATAAGGAAATTACATGCACTGTCCAAAATGCCAGGCCGCGATGGAAAAAGTACCGACGCAGGATGGCGTGATCGACCGCTGCGTTGCCTGTAAAGGGCTGTGGTTCAACATGCTCGAACACGAAGACCTGAAGCCCTACGCCAAGCAGCTTGATATAGGCAGCGCCGAATTGGGGCGCTCGCAGAACACGAACGACCGTATCAATTGCCCGGAGTGTGCCAATAGCCCGATGACGCGCATGGTCGACCCTGGCCAGCCGCATATTTGGTTCGAGCGTTGCCCAACTTGTTTTGGCAGTTTTTTTGACGCTGGCGAGTTTCGCGATTTGGCATCGACGACCTTGAGTGACTTCTTCAAGCGCTTCTCGTTAACGGCACGCCCCTAGGCGTCCGTTTTTTGTGGGCGCAGGCGCACGCCAGCGCTAAAGAAATGTATTCCCCCGATTAGGAAGCTTGTATGTCAGAACCAAGAGATCATCTGGAAATGACCTTTCGTTCGATCCAGTGCTTTGCCGACGATGGCCGTCTGGATGCAGACGAACTGGGCTCGCTGCTGGCGATCGCTGAGCGCGACGGCGTGATCGATGACAACGAGATTCGTGTGCTGACGCGGATCATCGCCCGCATCAAGCCGGAAGAACTCGACCCCGCGATGCGCGAGAAACTCGCCGAGATCGCTCGCAAGATCGGTGCCTGAGCACCGCTAGAAATCGCTTTTCGCGCCGGCCTCTCGCGGTAGGCGCGCTTTTGCTTGCAGACAGCGCAGATTCAGGAAGACCACGATGTCGGACGCCCAAGCCGAAAACACCCAGCAGGACATTCTCGACAAAGCCGTTGCCGAAGGCGGTGCCTATGAGGTGCTGCACAAGCGTCTGCAGGAGCAGGGGCTGCGCCTGCGGCAGAATACCGAGGCACTGAACGAGCAGCGTCTGCAGGAGTTCGGCAGCAGTCAGATGGAGGTGACCGGTCGGGTTCGTATCCGTACCGAGAACAACTGCATCGCCCGCGATATCGTCCAGGTCGGCGACTGGCTGCTGTTCGGCTACAACGTGTTCCTCGGCCTGAAGAAGGAAACCGCAGTCGCCGACGTGTTCTCGCTTTATCGGCTGGTGGAAGGTCCGGAGGGTTACGAGGCCGAGTCGATCGCTCTCGATGGCTCCTTCCTGGCGCAGAGCGGCTTCGTCAACGACTTCAACGAGCTCTACACCTACTACAAGAACACCCGGCTGCTGCAGCTGGCGATCCGTGACGGCAAGCTGCTGGCCAGCTTCCAGATCGGCGAGCGCATCACCGACATTCGCGTGTTTCGCTGGTCACTGTCACTCGACGGCAAGGACGTGCGCTACATCGACAACCGCGGCGAGCGCGATATCGCTCTGCCGGCGCCGTTCGATTTCGAATGGCAGAAAACCACCCGTGACATGACCGTCAACGGGCGCTTCCCGCACCTGAACATCCTCGACACGGTATTCGTCGAGACCATCGGTGGCGACCTGACGATCAAGGTCGAGAACAACACCGAGAAGGGCGAGGGCATCTACCGCGAAGAGGTGGTGGACAAGACCCAGTCGCTGGACGATGCCCAGGTCGAATTCGCTGCCCTGGGCAGCCTGATTCTGCTGAAGATCCTGCCGTACCGCGAGGAGCAGTGGCGCTATCTGGTGTTCAACCGCCTGACCCGCAAGGTCGAGCGCATCGATGCCATCGGCCTGGCCTGCGTGCAGCTACCCGAAGACCACGGCATCATCTTCCCCGGCGGTTATTACCTGCAGAACGGTGAACACAAGACTTTCGAGCAGTCGATGGCCGGCATGCGCTTCAAGCGCTCGGTGCGTTCGCCCAATGGCGAGGACGTGCAGTACATCTTCTACCACCCGGGCGAAGGCCGGGCGGTACTGCTGACCTACAACATGGTCACCCGGCAGCTGCAGAACCCGATCTTCGGCCACGGCTACGCGCGCCTGGAAGACGGGCGCATGGTGATCTTTTCTGCCGAGGGCATTGAGCCGACGCGCATCCACCCCATGCAGATCTGGCAAACGCCATTCTGCAGCGAGGAGTACGCCGCCCGTCAGCCGGCACGTAGCGGTTTCTTCGGGCGAATCGGCAATGCCGAGCTGGTACGCGGCGTCTCCGACCTGTTCAACCTCAGCCGCGAGATCGACAGCCGCGAAGTCTCGGTGCCGCGCTACACCCTGCTGTGTCAGAACACCCGGCGGCTGTTCGACGTCTATCACTGGCTCAGTGATCCGCAGTGCGCGGGCATGGCACCGTTGCTGCGCGAGATTGCCGCGACCGGCGAGCTGGTGCTCGACGAGTTCGAAAAGGTCGAGAGCATTCGCCAGCAGTCGGCCACGGCCATGGCCAGTGCGGAAAGTCGCCAGAAAGCGCTGCTCGAGAGCCTACGCTCGGAGAGCTGGGACAAGGTCGAGCAGTACGTCGAGGCACTCAACGCCATCACCGCCCAGCGCGGCCAGTTGCTGACCATCCGCGATTATCGCTACATCGACGTGGCGCGTATCGACGCCATGGAACAGGCTCTGCTCGAAGCCCGCGAGCAGACCGCCGCCGCCACTTCGCGTTACCTGGCAGGCGATGCCGCGCTACAGCCGTATCACGATAACCTGCAGGCACTCGATGCCCAGGCGCAGAAAGCCGAGACCGTGGCGCAGCTGGCCGAACCCCTGGCGGGACTGGGCGAGATGGCCGCCAACCTGGACATGCTCTCCGGGCTGATGGCCTCGCTGCAGATCGACGATGCTACCGAGCGGACTCGCATCGTCGACGCCATTTCCGAGGTGTACGCCAAGCTCAACCAGGCCAAGGCGCGAGCCGAGCAGCGCCGCAAGGGGCTTGGCTCGACGGAAACCGTGGCGCAGTTCGGTGCCCAGTTCAAGCTGTTCAGCCAGAGCATCACCAACGCCCTGGCGCTGGCCCAGAATCCCGAGCGCTGCGACGAGCAACTGTCGCGCCTGCTGGTGCAGCTTGAAGAACTGGAGAGTCAGTTCGGCGACCACGAGCAGTTTCTCGGCGACATCCTGGCCAAGCGCGAGGAGCTGCTGGAAACCTTCGAGGCCCACAAGCAGACCCTGCTCGACGAGCGTCAGCGCAAGGCTCAGGCCTTGCTCGATGCCGCCCGGCGTATTCTCGACAGCCTGGGCCGCCGCACCGCGCGTTTCGACCAGGCCGAGGAACTGAATGCGTTCTTCGCCGCTGACCCGCTGATCCTCAAACTGCGTGAACTGGCCGAACGCCTGCGCGAGCTCAAGGACAGCGTCAAGGCCGATGATGTCGAGGCGCGTCTGAAGGGCGCCCGGGACCAGGCCGTGCGTGCACTGCGCGACAAGAGCGAACTGTTCGAAGAGGGCGGTGATGTCATCAAGTTGGGGCCGCGCCACCGCTTCGCCGTCAACACCCAGGAGCTGGATCTGACCCTGCTGCCCCGTGGCGACGCGCTGTTCCTGCACCTGACCGGCACCGATTTTCTCGAACCCCTCCACGACCGCGAACTGGAGTCGCTGCGCGATTACTGGCAGGTGGCGCTGGAGTCGGAATCGGCCGCGCTGTATCGCGGCGAGTTCCTCGCCGGTCTGGTGCTCGACGCCGCCGTGCGTAACGCCGAGGGGCTCAGCCTCGACCTGCTCAAGGTGCAGATGAGCCAGCCCGAGGAACTGATCAAGCGCATTCGCGAGTTCGCGGCCCCGCGCTACAAGGAAGGCTACCAGAAGGGCATTCACGACCAGGACGCCATGGCCATCCTGCTCAGGTTGCTGGCGTTGCGCGAAGGCGCCGGGCTGCTGACCTACACGCCTCTGGCCCGTGGTTTCGCACTGTTCTTCTGGAACCGCTGGCGCGAGGACATGGACGCCGCCCACTGGGCCGAGCGCGCCCACACCTGCGCCAACATCCGCAAGCTGTTCGGTCGCGATGAAGGCCTGGTGCAGTTGCGTGCTGAAGTGCTGGCGGCGATGCAGGGTTTCCTGGCACGCCACCCAATGCAGTTCGAGGCGGCACTGTTGCGTGAGGCTGCCGAGTATCTGGTCGAAGAGCTGGCTGCCGAGCGCGTCGAGTTCGTGGTCAGCAAGTACGCCCGCGATCTGCTCGACGGCCTGCGCCAGCACCTGCAGACCGCACACATGTGGGACGGCTATCTGCAGGCTCAGGAACGCCTGCGCGGAAGGCCCGATCAACGCTGGGCACTGGCAGAGAACTGGCTGCGTGCGTATTGCGCCGAGCAGAGTGCGGCCTCCCAGGCCTATGTACCCGAGGCCGTGGCCCTCGGCCTGATCGATGCCGAGCTGCCGGTTCGTGTCACCGAGGTGGATCTGCAGGTGCGGGTCGATGGCCTGCTCGGCGATCATCCACGTATCGAGCAAGGCACCCTGGCGTTCGCTCTGGACGATTTCTTCCAGCGCCTGCGTCACCACCGCGAGACCTTCCTGCCGGCTCTGCAGCGTTATCAGGCGTTGCGTCAGGAGGTGGTCAATCGCGAGCGCGATGCGTTGCGCCTGAGCGAGTTCAAGCCACGGCCGCTGTCCTCCTTCGTGCGTAACAAGCTGATCAACGATGTATACCTGGGTGTCATCGGCGACAACCTGGCCAAGCAGATGGGCACCGCGGGCGAAAGCAAGCGCACCGATCTGATGGGCCTGCTGATGCTCATCTCGCCGCCTGGCTACGGCAAGACCACCCTGATGGAGTATGTGGCTCACCGTCTCGGTCTGATCTTCATGAAGATCAACGGCCCGGCCCTCGGTCACGAGGTGCGTTCCATCGACCCGGCTCAGGCTCCTGACGCCACTTCCCGCCAGGAGCTGGAGAAGCTCAACCTAGCGCTGGAAATGGGCAACAACGTGATGCTCTACGTTGACGACATCCAGCACACCCACCCGGAATTTCTGCAGAAATTCATCTCGCTGTGCGACGGTACCCGACGCATCGAGGGCGTGTGGAAGGGCCGCACCAAGACCTACGACATGCGCGGCAAGAAGTTCTGCGTGGTGATGTCGGGCAACCCCTATACCGAGTCCGGCGACGTATTCAAGATTCCTGACATGCTGGCCAACCGGGCGGATATCTACAACCTGGGCGATACCCTGGGCGGCATGGAAGAGGCCTTCGCGCTCAGCTACATCGAGAACGGCCTGACGTCCAATCCGGTGTTGGCGCCGCTGGCCACCCGCGATATGGCCGATGTCTATCGCTTCGTCGCCAAGGCCGAAGGCAAGCCGTTCTCCAGCAACGAACTGAGCCACGGTTACAGCGGCGCCGAGGTCAACGAGATCGTCTCCACCCTGCAGCGCCTGATGCAGGTGCGCGACGTGGTGCTCAAGGTCAATCAGCAGTACATCGCCAGTGCTGCCCAGGCCAACGAGTACCGTACCGAGCCCTCGTTCAAGCTGCAGGGCAGCTACCGCAACATGAACAAGATGGCCGAGAAGATCTCTTCGGTGATGAACGACGCCGAGCTGCTGCAATTGATCGCCGATCACTACCAGGGCGAATCGCAGCTGCTGACCACCGGCGCCGAGGAAAACCTGCTCAAGCTCGCCGAGCTGCGTGGCAACCAGACGCCCGAACAGCTCGAGCGCTGGGCGCAGATCAAGCGCGACTTTATGCGCAACAAAGCCATGGGCGGCAGCGACTCCGACATTGGCGGGCGCGTGGTGGCGCAACTCAACGACCTGGTCGAGGGTGTGCGTGGCCTGAGCCGCCTGGGCGAGAGCAAGCCCGCTACGGCCGAGGTGCCGTGGCAGGAATTGCTGGCTGGGCTTGAGCGCCTTCGCGAGGTGAAACCGTCGGTAAAGGTCGCCGTTCAGGCCGCGCCTCAGCCGGGGGTACAGGCGTTGCTCGAACGCCTCGCCGATGGCTTGCAGGACGGCGTGGTGCCGTTGATCAATGCCATGGACAAGAAGATCGATATCGACCTGGGTACCCACAAACGCATGGGCGACATGGCCAGCCAGTTGCGTGAGATCGCTCGCCTGATGGGGCAGGGCGGCGACACGCCGTGACCCTCTGGCTGCTGCCGCGCCTTAAACTGCTGCTCGGCATCGCCGCGCTGATGGTCGTGCTGCAACTGGTCAACAGTCTGGATGGCTATAGCCTGAACCGCTGGGGGCTGATTCCACGGGTGCTGGAAGCGCTCCCCGGCGTGCTTCTGGCGCCCTGGCTGCACGGCAGTTGGCTGCACCTGTTCGGCAATCTCAGCGGCTTCTTGGTACTGGGCGCGCTGGCGCTGCTGGAGTCGCGCAGCGAGTTCATTCGCGCCAGCCTGTTCATCGTCGCCGCCAGTGGCCTGCTTGTCTGGCTGTTTGGCCGCCCGGGCATTCATGTCGGCTCCAGCGGCTGGTTGTTCGGGCTGTGGGGGTTGCTGTTGGGGCGCGCCTGGTTCCGTCGCAGTTTCACGGATCTGCTGCTGGCGGCCCTGGCCCTGGTGCTCTACGGCGGCTTCTTCTTCGGCCTGCTGCCGCAGCAGGGCGTGTCGTTCGAATATCACCTGGCCGGCGCATTGTGCGGCGGCCTTTACGCTTCATGGCAGCGTGGCGGGCAGAAGCGCCGCGCACGTCGTACTCGATAAGGGGGCAAAATGGACTTCAATCGCCTTGACCAACAACTGCGCGATAGCCTCGCCGATCTCAGGCTGAGCAACGAGGAGCGTGACGAGTTACGCGAACTTGGCAACGACCTCTCGGCCGATCAGGTGCGATACCTGCGTAATCGCGCTTTTGCGCTTACCCGCGAGCTGATCGGCAACCCAGAGAATGCGCTGCCAGCGCTGAAGTGGCTGGAGCAGGTGATCAAGACCCTGGAGGTGCGCTGCTCGCCGGTTCGCGGGCATGCCACGGCGCATTTCAGCCCAGGGGAGAGTTGCCGTCAGCGCATTCGCGACCTGTGTCGGCAGGCCCGCGAGTCGGTGGACGTGTGCGTCTATACCATTTCCGACGACCAACTCAGCGACGAACTGATCGCCGTGCACCGTCGTGGCGTGGCCGTGCGAATCATCAGTGACAGTGAAAAGCGCTTCGACGTGGGCAGCGATATCCAGCGACTGATTGATCAGGGCGTGCCGCTGCGCATCGATGACAGCCCCTTCCACATGCACCACAAGTTCGCCCTGTTCGACCGCCGCCTGCTGCTCAATGGCAGTTTCAACTGGACGCGCAGCGCGAGCACCAGCAACGAGGAAAACCTGCTGGTGACCGACGACCCTTATCTGGTCGTCGAGTATGCGCGGGAATTCGACAAGCTGTGGACGCGCTACCGCCCCGGTTGAGCGGTAGCGAGGAGTTGGCCTCCGAGATCAGCGACGCAGCGCTGGCAGAAGCGCCTGCCAGCTGTCTGGCAGGTGTCGGCGCAGGGCGCTGGTCATCGCTTCACGGCGTTTTTGGTAGAGCAGACCCAGGCCGATGACGGCCAGGCCGATCAGACTGACCACCACCGGGAACAGCAGCGAGTCCTCGAACACGTCGTGGGCCAGGTAGCCGAGATAACCCGCCACGCCCAAGGCGCCGAAGACCATGAACAGCGGCCGACGCAGCAACACGGCGAGGCCGATCAGGCCCAGATTGATCAGGCAGTAGAGCAACTTGCCAAACTCGCTGCCGCTGTCCATCAGGCTCAGGCCGCCCCAGAAGGCGGTTAGCCCTGCCAGGTAGCCCCAGAAGGCAAAATCCTGTTTGCTGCGCCCGTCGACCAGCAGGCTGCCGAGCAGAATCAGCAGGCCGAACCATAGGGAGACATCACGGCGCTGTTCCCAACTGAAGTATTCGCCATGCAGCAGCTCGCTGAGATCCATCGACATGAACCAGAGTGCCACGGCAATCGGCATGACGATGAACGGGAAGGGCATCAGGCGTAGTACCAGCAGACCCACCACGATGGTCGCCGCCTCCATGAACAGCCAACCGCCCTGGATGTAGCGGTAGTAATCGACGTAGTCGGTTTGCGTGTCGCCCAGCGGCCAGAAGCCGAATACCCGCTGCCCGGCGAATACCACCAGCGGCGTCATGCTCACTGCCACCGCTGCCAGCAGCCCGCCGGGAATCGGCTGGCCGCGCTGCCACAGGCTGCGGCCGGTGAGCAGAAACAGCAGTAGGTAAGTGCTGCTGATCAGCAACAGAGCGGTGTCACCGATACTCATCCAGGCTTCGGTCATCAGCCAGCCCATGGCGCCGATGATCAGCAGCGCACCGAAGTAATAAGCCACGTGGGAGAGTTGAAAGCTGGGGCGGCTATGCGGGTCGTGCTGGAGAAAATCCAGCAGGGCCTGATCCTGGCCGGGCTGCAGAACGCCGGCCTGGACGGCGCGGCTCAGGTCGCTGCTGTCGATCTTGAGTGTCATGAACGAATCCCTGTACTGGCGTGACACCTTGTCGGCCGGTGCAGGCACAGGGCGCTACGCGATGAAGCGGTAGATGGAGCGGCCAGAGCGATCAATCACTCTGGCCGACACTGCTTGGTGGCTGCTGTCAGTTCTTACGCGGTACCGGTTTGAGCAGCTCTTCGGGCGGCATTTCACAGGCGATCTTGCGGCCCAGCAGCGCTTCGATGCCAGGCAGTGCATAGGCGTCGTCTTCGCCAGCAAAGCTGATTGAGGTGCCGCTGCTGCCGGCGCGGCCGGTACGACCAATACGGTGTACGTAGTCGTCCGGGGTTTCCGGCAGGGTGAAGTTGATGACGTGGCTGATGGCATCCACGTGAATGCCACGGCCGGCAACGTCGGTGGCAACCATCACGCGGATCTTGCCTTCGCGGAAGCCTTCCAGCGCGCGGATGCGTTTGTGTTGCGGCACATCACCAGACATTTGCACGGCGCTGATGCCGTCGCGGGTCAGGCGTTCTTCGATGCGCCGCACTTCGTCCTTGCGGTTGGCAAAGACCATGACGCGAATCCAGTCGTTCTGGGTGATCAGGTTGTACAGCAGCTTGTATTTATCACTGCCGGCCACGGCATAAACATGCTGTTCGACCGTGTCGCTGGCGACGTTTTCTGGTTCGATCTCGACGATGGCCGGGTCGGTGGTCCACTGCTTGGCCAGGTTCATCACGTCTTCGGTGAACGTGGCAGAGAACAGCAGGGTCTGGCGCTCACCCTTCATCGGTGTTTGGCGGATGATCTGGCGAACCTGGGGAATAAAGCCCATATCGAGCATGCGGTCGGCTTCGTCGAGCACCATCACCTCGACCATATCCAGGTGCACTTCACCGCGTTGGTTGAAGTCCAGCAGACGGCCCGGGGTGGCGACCAGGATGTCGCAGAAGCGTGATTCGAGCAGCTTGAGCTGCTTGTCGAAATCCATGCCACCAACGAAGCTCATCACATTCAGGTTGCTGTACTTGGTCAGGTCGGCGGCGTCTTTGGCGATTTGCACAACCAGCTCGCGGGTCGGCGCGATAATCAGTGCCCGTGGCTCACCCATGTAGCGGTCTTTGGGCGGCGGGGTCTGCTGCAACTGGGTGATAATCGAGATCAGGAAGGCCGCTGTTTTGCCTGTACCGGTCTGGGCGCGGCCGATGGCGTCTTGGCCCTTGAGGGTGTAGCCCAATACTCCAGCCTGGATTGGCGTGCAATAAGGAAACCCGAGGTCGTGGATGGCGTGCATCAGCTCCGGTGACAGGTTGAAGTCGTGGAAGCGAGTCTTGCCAGGCGCAGGCTCGGTCTTGAAGTCTTCGAGCTTCCACGTATCGACGGGCTTGGTCACGCGTTCGCGGCGAGGTTTTTCCGGCTTGCTCTGGGCGGGCTGCGTAGCGGCGGCCGAGTCTTTCGCGTGCCGCGGTTGGCGTTCCTCGCGAGCAGGGCTGGCGGGAGGCGGGGAGGGCTCGAGGGTCGTGGAGACTGAGCTGTGTGGCTCATTTTCGGTTTTGCCGAATATTTTTTTGAGTGCTTTGAGCACGGTCATCTCGTCGGTTGATTAAGGAATGAACGGCAGTCAGTGTAAAGCAAGACGCGTACATGGCGAAGTACCCTACCGATAGCGCCGTTTCAGGGCTAGCGATCAACCAGGCGGCAGGCTGGCAAGCAGCAGGCGCTGGACGTTGCCGCCCATGATTGCGGCTATCTCTTGCCGACTGAAACCGGCGCCGAGCAGGCCCTCGGTCAGTTGTGCGAGGCCGGTGACATCGAAAGGTGCATGGATGGTGCCGTTGAAGTCCGAGCCGAGCGCGACATGCCGAATGCCGACCAGATCAGCCGTGTAGCGAATCGCCTTGACGATGGCGGCTACCGAGGTCGCGCAGACGGCCGTGTCCCAATAGCCGATACCAATCACGCCGCCGGTGGCGGCAATGGTGCGCAGGTGCCGGTCGCTCAGGTTGCGGGTACCGGGGCAGGTGCCTTCGACGCCGCCGTGGGAGACCAGCAGCGGGCGTGTGGCGATGGCCAGCACGTCATCCATCAGCGGGCGTGAGGCGTGAGCCAGATCGATCAGCATGGATTTTTCTTCGAGGCGGGCGATTACCTGCCTGCCTAGCGGCGTCAGGCCACCCTTGGCCAGACCGTGGGCCGAGCCGCCGATCTCATTGTCGAAGAAGTGGGTCAAGCCAGCCATGCGAAAGCCGGCATCGTAGAGACGGTCGACGTTAGCCAGTTGTCCCTCGAGCGGATGCAGACCTTCGGTGGCCAGCAGGGTCGCAACACGGCGGGGATCCTGGTTCCAGGCTTGCAGGAAGGCGGCCAGATCGGCCCTCGTCCTGATCAGCACCATGTGGCCATCGCTGCCTGCCGTCGCTTCCCGCAACTTTTCGGCCTGGTACAGGGCGCGCTGCAGCAGGCTGTTCCAGGTCGCCCGAGGCCAGCGCTGGGCCATGGCGAGCAGGGTGATGGTGTCGCTATCGGCAGCGTTGCTCTCGTAGTTCAGACCGCGTGGCGATTGGGTCACGGTGGAGAACACCTGCAGGCCGACACGGCCTTCCAGCATGCGTGGCAGATCCGAGTGCCCGTAGCTGTAGCGCTTGAGCAGATCGCGTTCCCAGAGCAGCGCGTCGTCATGCAAGTCGGCGATGAACAGGGTGTCATGCAAGCGGGTGGCTGCCTCACTGGCGGGGTAAGGCGCTGGTGATTCGACGCTGTTCATGCGCCGGTCGAGGATGCTGGGCAAGGTGAAGAACACACCTGCGGCAACGATCAGGGCAACCGGAACGATCAACAGGCGTTTACGCATCGGGAGCATCCGCTGAAAGATATGGGTTCTGGCAGCATGCCACGCGGTGACGGCATTTCAGTGACAGAGGCGGTTGCGGCCTGCGTCTTTGGCCCTGTACAGCGCTTGGTCGGCGCGCTCGATCAGGTTGTTCAGGCTGTCTTTTTGCGTCATCTGCGTTAGCCCAAGGGAAATGGTTACACCCGGCTGGGCGCCGAGCGGTGAGTAGAAAGCGCTGATCTGCTCCAGGCTTTCACGCAGGCGTTCGGCGATGTCAATGGCCTGCTGCAGCGACAGCTCCGGCAACAACACCACGAACTCTTCACCACCGAAGCGAACCAGGCTGTCGCGTGCGCGTAACTGCTTGCGTAGGGTGTGGGTAACCAGGCACAGGGCATAGTCGCCAGCCAAGTGCCCGTGTTGATCGTTGTAATCCTTGAAGTGGTCGACATCGAGCATCAGCAGGTTCAGGGGCTGATAGCTGAATAGGCAGCGGGTGCGTTCGCGTTCGAATATATGCTCAAGCCAGCGCCGATTGAAGGCGCCGGTGAGCTTGTCGACATTGGCGTTCTGCTCACTGTCGATCAACTGCCGGTTGCCCTGGCGTACACGGCTGCAGAGCACTTCCAGCAGATTCTGCATCATCTGCGGTGACTGTTGGAACAGTGTGCTCAGGGCGTCACGGTGTAGGCGCAGAACGCTGCTAGGCTCGGTGACCACCACATAAGCGCTGGGGTGCCCGTTGTCGATAAAGCTAATCTCGCCTGCGCAATCGCCTGGGCGTAGGGTGTTGACCGGCTGGTTGTCCAGAGAGCCCAGGTAAACCTTGAGGCCGCCGTTGACCACGATATAGAGGTACTGATTGCGCTCGAACGGCGAGAGCAGAACTTCGCCGGTATCCAAGTCGCAGGGGCGAAAGGAGTCGAGCAGTCGCGTCAAACTACTGAGTGCGACGTTGTTGAACAATCGCAAATGACGAATCTGCTGGAGATCGGTCTGCCAATGGGCGGCCTTCATGGCATCAGCATCCTTGCTCGACAACGATTAACGATTGGCACCGCTAACGCTCCCTGGGTCGATGACCCCATTCATGGCGAAGGTAGGAGCCATATCTCAGCGACAGTATCCGGCGGCTGAGGGGTTGACAATGAACTTGCGTAATGGCCTGGGTTGTCAGTGTGCGGATTGTGATATCCATCACATCTCTGCGTCTCGCGGAAATTACCGTTGTAGACGTGCTGCCAACCAAGCGCCGATATCGCGTATTTCTTCCTGTAACACTTCATGGCCCATGGAATATTCCTGCCACGTTACGGCGACATCTCGCGCGCGAAGCCAATCGTAGGCGGCGCGGCCCATATCAGGCAGCACCACAGCATCCTGATTGCCGTGCAGGCAGTGCACCGGTATGCCGCGTTGCAGGTCGCTCAGCGGTACTTGATCGGAAAAGGTCGGTGCGTAGGTGGAAAGTGCCAATACGCCACCCAGCGGGCCTTGCCAGCGCAAAAACGCGGTATGTAGCACCACTGCACCGCCCTGCGAAAAGCCGGCAAGGAAGATACGTGCTGGATCGATGCCGTCGTCGTGCTGTGCTTCGATAAGGTCGATGACCTGTTGTGCCGATTGCTCGAGTTGGTCGCGATTGATCGCCCGGGCCGGACTCATGGCGAGAATGTCGTACCAACTCGGCATCTCCCAGCCACCATTAATGGTCACTGCTCGCGTAGGTGCCTGGGGCAATACGAAGCGGGTACTGCGTAGCGACTGCTGCAGCGCTTCGGCTACCGGTTGGAAGTCGAAGCGGTCTGCACCCAGACCGTGTAGCCAGATGACGCAGGCGTCCGCGGGAAGTGGGGACTGAAGTACCAATGTGGTGTTCATGTGTTGCTCCATTGTGGGGCCTTCGCTCTTTTTTGGTGCGATGTACTTTTTAGGCACTACGCTAATCCGTGAACAAGATGTCGCAAGATTACAAGTTTCGCCCTTGACCTGCCCATGCCATGGGAAAAAACAAGGGATGGTATGGGCTTTGCTATAAACCTGAAGACTGATGTCGTTGGCCTTATGCGGTAACACCGCCTACGGTTACGGAGCAGACGGGAAAGCCGATTTGATGGGGTTTCCAAAAGGTTCGCAGGGCGCTGCATGCCAGGCGATTTGCAAATTTGCTATCCGTCTCAGGCCCGTTCACCAATGGGCCGGTGCGAGAGTTGATGACCCACACTCGAACAGGTCCTACACTCGCGCCGAGGTCTGGTCACTGGTCGACACCGTTGCTGCCAACAGTGTCGACATGCCCCAAAAGGGTACGGCGATCCGACTGAGACTCCAACACAACAAAAGCAACCGGAGAATGTTCAATGAAGATGGTTAAAACCACCCTGGCGATGTTGACCGCCGCCGCCGTTCTGGGCGCTGCAGGCATGGCCCACGCCGGTGCCACCCTTGATGCTGTGGTAAAGAAAGGTTTCGTACAGTGCGGCGTCAGCGATGGCCTGCCGGGCTTCTCGGTACCAGATGAGAAGGGCAACTATCAGGGTATCGACGTCGATATCTGCCGCGGTGTAGCCGCAGCAGTATTCGGTGACGCGACCAAGGTCAAGTACAGTCCCCTGACCGCCAAAGAGCGTTTCACCGCGATTCAGTCCGGTGAAGTCGACATGCTCTCGCGTAACACCACCTGGACCAGCTCCCGCGACGGCGGCATGGGCCTGGTTTTCACCGGCGTGACTTACTACGACGGCATCGGCTTCCTGGTTAACAAGAAGCTGGGCGTTGCCAGCGCCAAGGAACTGGATGGCGCGACCATCTGTATCCAGGCAGGCACCACCACCGAGCTGAACGTCTCCGACTACTTCCGCTCGAACGGCCTGAAGTACACCCCCATCACGTTCGACACCTCCGACGAGAGCGCCAAGTCTCTTGAAGCTGGCCGTTGCGACGTGCTGACCTCCGACCAATCGCAACTCTACGCACAGCGCATCAAGCTGGGCGCACCAGGTGATTGGGTTGTACTGCCGGAAGTGATCTCCAAGGAGCCGCTGGGCCCGCTGGTTCGTCGTGGCGACGAAGACTGGATGGCTATCGTCAAGTGGACTCTGTTCGCCATGCTCAACTCCGAAGAGCTGGGTGTCGACTCGAAGAACGTCGAAGCCCTGGCCAAGGAAACCAAGAACCCTGACGTCGCCCGTATGCTGGGTGCCGATGGTGAGTACGGTAAAGATCTCAAGCTGCCGAAGGACTGGGTTGTCCAGATCGTCAAGCAGGTCGGTAACTACGGTGAAGTCTTCGACCGTAACATCGGCAAAGGCAGCGAGCTGAAAATCGAGCGTGGCCTCAACGCTCTGTGGAACAAAGGCGGTCTGCACTACGCTCCTCCAGTGCGTTGATTGACCTGTCGCCCGGCAGCCTGCTGCCGGGCGATTTTCGTTCCGTTATACCTGGGGCATTCCCATGCAGAAAAACATCGGCG
This sequence comes from Pseudomonas sp. PME37.24/006, assembly GCF_055556635.1. Lineage (NCBI taxonomy): Bacteria > Pseudomonadati > Pseudomonadota > Gammaproteobacteria > Pseudomonadales > Pseudomonadaceae > Pseudomonas > Pseudomonas sp. PME37.24/006. Next base: position 889,715 of record NZ_JBVHNL010000003.1, on the reverse strand, counting down.
CACCGCAGGGGTTCTCCCTCAGCGATCCACGTGTGCGTGCCTGGCTATTCCAGATCATTACCGTTGTGGCCGTGGTCGCAATGGGCTGGTTCCTGTTCAGCAATACACAGACCAACCTGCAACACCGGGGCATTACCTCCGGCTTCGATTTCCTTGAGCGCAGTGCCGGCTTCGGCATCGCCCAACACCTGATCAGCTACACCGAAGCGGACAGCTATGCCCGCGTTTTCGTTATCGGGCTGCTCAACACGCTGCTGGTGTCCATCATCGGTATCGTGCTGGCCACCTTCCTCGGCTTCCTTATCGGTATCGCGCGGCTTTCGCCGAACTGGATGATCAGCAAGCTGGCGACCGTCTACATCGAAATCTTCCGCAACATTCCGCCGTTGCTGCAGATTCTCTTCTGGTACTTCGCCGTGCTGCTGCCACTGCCTGGTCCGCGCGCCAGTATCAGCTTGGGCGACAGCTTCTTCCTCAGTAACCGTGGTTTGAACATGCCCGCCGCTGAAGCGACTGGCGCCTTTTGGCCGTTCATGGTTGGCGTGCTGATCACCATTGTCGCCATCGTGCTGATGACCCGTTGGGCCAACAAGCGCTTTGAAGCCACAGGCGTGCCGTTCCACAAGTTCTGGGTTGGTTTGGGATTGGCGATTGTCATCCCGACGCTGTTCGCCTTGATCTTCGGCAGCCCGCTGCACTGGTCGCTACCTGAGCTCAAGGGATTCAACTTCGTTGGCGGCTGGGTGATGATCCCGGAACTGCTGGCGCTGACCATCGCGCTGACCGTCTACACCGCGGCCTTCATCGCCGAAAACGTGCGCTCCGGGATCAACGCGGTCAGCCACGGGCAGACCGAAGCGGCTCGCTCTCTGGGCCTGCGCCCGGGCCCGACCCTGCGCAAGGTGATCATTCCCCAGGCCATGCGGGTGATCATTCCGCCGCTGACCAGCCAATACCTGAACCTGGCGAAGAACTCCTCTCTGGCGGCCGGCATCGGCTATCCGGATATGGTGTCGCTGTTTGCCGGTACGGTACTCAACCAGACGGGGCAGGCCATCGAGGTGATTGCTATCACCATGAGCGTGTACCTGGCGATCAGTATCAGCATTTCCCTGCTGATGAACTGGTACAACAAGCGCATCGCGCTGATCGAGCGGTGAGGACCTAGCGCAATGAGCACGACCCATACTTTCAAACCGGATCAGCCACCACCCAGCGCCAGCGTTGGTGTGGTGGCCTGGATGCGTAGCAACCTGTTCTCCAGCTGGCTTAATACGCTGCTGACCTTCTTCGCCATCTACCTCATCTGGCTGATGGTGCCACCGCTGCTCAAGTGGGCGTTCATCGACGCCAACTGGGTGGGCACCACCCGTGCCGACTGCACCAAGGAAGGCGCTTGCTGGGTGTTCATCCAGGCGCGCTTCAGCCAGTTCATGTACGGCTTCTACCCTAGCGAGCTGCGCTGGCGTGTGGATCTGACCGCGGTGCTGGCAATCGTTGGCGCTGCGCCGCTGTTCATTTCCAAGTTCCCGCGCAAGGCCTTCTACGGCATTGGTTTTCTGGTGATCTACCCGATCGTCGCCTGGTGCCTGTTGCATGGTGGTGTGTTTGGTCTGGAAACCGTACCGACCAGCCGTTGGGGCGGCCTTATGCTGACGCTGGTGATCGCCGCCGTCGGTATCGCCGGTGCGCTGCCGCTGGGCATTCTGCTTGCCCTGGGGCGTCGCTCCAATCTGCCTGCGGTAAAAGTGGTTTGCGTGACGTTCATTGAGTTCTGGCGTGGCGTTCCACTGATCACCGTCCTGTTCATGTCCTCGGTGATGCTGCCGCTGTTCCTGCCTGAAGGCATGAGCTTCGACAAGCTGATGCGGGCGCTGATCGGAGTGATTCTGTTCCAGTCGGCCTACATCGCCGAAGTGGTACGTGGTGGTCTGCAGGCGATTCCCAAGGGGCAATACGAAGCAGCTGGCGCCATGGGCCTGGGCTACTGGCGGATGATGGGTCTGGTGATCCTGCCGCAAGCGCTCAAGCTGGTGATCCCGGGCATCGTCAACACCTTCATCGCCCTGTTCAAGGACACCAGTCTGGTGATCATCATCGGTCTGTTCGACTTGCTCAACAGCGTCAAACAGGCAGCAGCCGACCCGACGTGGCTGGGCATGGCGACCGAGGGCTATGTGTTCGCCGCCCTGATTTTCTGGATTTTCTGTTTCGGCATGTCCCGTTATTCCCTCCATCTGGAGAGGAAACTGGACACTGGCCACAAGCGTTAGGAGTCACTTAGATGAGCGAAGCAAACAAGCAACCCAGCGCCGAGCCGATCATTCAGTTGCAAGGCGTGAACAAGTGGTATGGGCAGTTCCACGTACTCAAGGACATCAACCTGGATGTGCGTCAGGGCGAGCGCATCGTGCTCTGCGGGCCGTCGGGCTCGGGCAAGTCCACGACCATCCGTTGCATCAACCGTCTGGAAGAACACCAGGCCGGTCGCATCGTGGTCGATGGCACCGAACTGACTCGCGACCTCAAGCACATTGAAACCGTGCGCCGCGAAGTGGGCATGGTGTTCCAGCACTTCAACCTGTTCCCGCACCTTACCGTGCTGCAAAACTGCACGCTGGCGCCTATGTGGGTTCGCAAGATGCCCAAGCGCAAAGCCGAAGAAATCGCCATGCACTTCCTCGAGCGCGTGCGTATTCCCGAGCAGGCTCACAAGTATCCGGGGCAACTGTCCGGTGGGCAGCAACAGCGTGTGGCCATCGCCCGTGCCCTGTGCATGAAGCCGAAGATCATGCTGTTCGATGAGCCGACCTCGGCACTCGATCCGGAAATGGTCAAAGAAGTACTCGACACCATGATCGGCCTGGCCCAAGACGGTATGACCATGCTCTGCGTGACTCACGAAATGGGCTTCGCCCGTACCGTGGCGGATCGGGTTATCTTCATGGACAAGGGCGAGATCGTCGAACAGGCCGAACCCAACGCCTTCTTCGACAATCCGCAGAACGAGCGTACCAAGCTGTTCCTCGGGCAGATCCTGCACTGAGAACGAGCTTACGATCTGCTGCGCGTCGGCCCTGCGGCGTTAAAAACAGGCTCGGAATGCTCATGTACAAAAGTACACTCCGCTTCCTCGCCTGTTTTTGCCTTGCAGGGCTCTAGCTCGCTAGATCGAAAGCGCGTTCTTGATGGTGGATGCGTATTTGAAGGGAGCCTAAGGGCTCCCTTTTGCGTTCTGATGAGGGCGTATCAATGGCCGATATGCCCATCGTCGGATTGGCGTTTTGCGGCGATACTCTGCGTATCGCCAAGGAGCTCAACCATGTCTCACCCGAATGCCGATGTGATCACCCGTTTCTACCAGGCCTTCCAGCAGCTGGATGCCGAGCGCATGGTGAGTTGCTACGCGCCTGATGTCCGTTTCAGCGATCCGGCATTTGGCACCCTGACCGGTGACGACGCCGCAGACATGTGGCGCATGCTGACCACCCGCGCCAAGAAGTTCTCGCTGACCTTCAGTGATGTGCAGGCCGATGCCAATGGTGGTAGCGCCAGCTGGGTAGCCACTTACCTGTTCAGCCAGACCGGCCGCACGGTGGTCAACCGTATCCAGGCGTCGTTCGTGATTCGCGACGGATTGATCGTCGAGCACCGCGATCACTTCGATATGTGGCGCTGGTCCGCGCAGGCGCTGGGTTTTCAGGGCATGCTGATCGGCTGGACGCCGTTGTTAAAAAACACCGTGCGCCGAAAGGCCAGGAGCGGTTTGCGTCAGTTTCAGTCCTCCCGTGCGTCAGACGAACATCAAGGTGTAGAAGCGCGCAGCTGAACGGAGTGGTAGGCTTCTCGGTCTGAATCTTCATCGATGAATGGCCCTGTGCATGTAAAGGGTCGGTTCGTTGCGTGAAAGTCCGTCTACCAGAGTATTTCGATCATGAGTGTTATGTCGCTATCACCCAGTAAAGCCAAGGCATGGAGCGTTCACGCGGTAACCGCCAGCGGGGTAATCCTTGGCATGTTGGCGCTGCTCGCGCTGATTGAGGGGAGGGCGGAAAGCTGCCTGTTGTGGTTGGGATTAGCGCTGCTGGTCGATGGCCTGGACGGCACGCTGGCACGTAAGTACGACGTCAAGGTGGTGCTGCCGCACTTCGACGGTTCGACCCTTGATCTGGTGATCGATTACCTCACCTACGTGTTCATCCCGGCGATCTTCGTCTATCGCTTCATCCCGCTGCCCGAGTACACGTTGCTGCTGTCCGTGGGCATCATTCTGCTGTCTTCGCTGTTCTGCTTCTGCAACGTCAACATGAAGAGCAAGGACAACTACTTCGTCGGCTTCCCGGCGGCGTGGAACGTGGTGGTGGTGTATCTCTATCTGCTCGACTTCCAGCCATGGGTGACCTTCCTGGTCATCATGATCCTGGCAGGCCTGACGCTGACCCGCATGAAGTTCCTGCACCCGTTCCGGGTCAAGCAGTTCATGGCGCTGAACATCGCGGTGACGATGATCTGGATGCTCGCCTGTGCCGGGTTGATTATCCAGTTCCCGACCCAGCCGCTGTGGTTGCTGGCACTGTGGGGCCTGTCTTCGGCGTACTTCGTCGGCATGTGCGTATGGCGCTCTGCCCGCGAATGGTTCGCCTGATCGCCGGCAATGAGTGTCTCGCCGGATAAGGTCTGGTTCGTTTACTTGGTGCGCGCCTCCAATGGTGCGCTCTATTGTGGCATCAGTGATGATCCACAGCGCCGCTTCGCCCAGCACCAGAGTGGCAAGGGCGCACGTTTCTTCTTTTCCAGCCCTGCAGTGGCTCTGGTCTACAGCGAAAGCTGTATCGGCAAGGGTGATGCCCTGCGCCGCGAGCGGGCGATCAAGCGGCTGGGCAAAGGAGCCAAGGAGGCGCTGGTGGCCACCAGTAGCCTGATGCATGTCCTTGATGAGCACTCATCAGCCCCAATGGGGTCTGCCTAGTACCAGCAGCACGCTGAGTTAAGCTGCAGGTCTCATCCCTTCCCGGAGGTCTCCAATGTCTGAGCTCATCCTGCACCATTACCCCACGTCGCCCTTCGCCGAAAAGGCGCGTCTGTTGCTGGGTTTCAAAGACCTGGCCTGGCGCTCGGTGCAGATTCCACCGGTAATGCCCAAGCCAGACCTCACAGCCCTTACCGGCGGCTACCGCAAGACACCGGTGCTGCAGATCGGTGCCGATATCTACTGCGACACCGCGTTGATCGCCCGCCGCCTGGAAGCCCATCAGTCGCAGCCGGCGCTGTTGCCTGGCAACCGGGCGTTCGCCATCGCCGCCTTCGCCCAATGGGCCGACTCGGTGGTGTTCCAGCATGCGGTCAGCCTGGTGTTCCAGCCCGAGTCCATCGCCGTGCGCTTTGCCAAGGCACCTCCGGAGTTCGTTCAGGCCTTTATCGCCGACCGCACCAAGCTGTTCTCTGGTGGCCAGGCCAGCCGCTTGCCCGCCGAGCAAGCTAAGCACCAGTGGCCGGTCTTCATGGCCCGCCTGCAGGCGCAACTTGAGGAGGGTGGTGGTGAGTTCCTGTTCGGTGAGGCGAGCTTGGCCGATATCGCCATGGCTCACCCGTTGTGGTTCATGCGTGCAACGTCGGTGACTTCGCCGCTGGTCGATGGCTACCCGGCTGTCGCGGCCTGGCTGGATCGGGTGCTGGCGCAGGGGCACGGCAAGCCTGAGCCGTTGAGCAGCGAGGATGCCATCACGGTGGCGCGCGAGGCCACACCAGCGCCCTTGCCGGCGGATAGTTTCAGTGACCTCAACGGTTTCGTCAGCGGTCAGGCCGTGTCGATTTCGGCCATCGACTACGGTGTGGATGCCGTCGAAGGCGAGCTGTTGTTTGCTGGCGTGGAAGAGCTGATTGTGCGCCGCGAGGATGCCCGCGCCGGGATCGTGCACGTGCACTTCCCGCGGCTCGGGTTTCATATTGAAGGGCGTTAGTAGTTTACGGTTGCTGAAGGGCGGGACGTTAACCCACTTTCCCCTGTGGGAACGTGCTGGGACGCCTAGTCCATGCCCGTGATTTTTTTCGCGGGCATGGCCCGCTTCCACAGGTACTGTGCAATGGCCGCATTTAGCTTTCAGGGCGGAGGATGGGGCGGGCCGCGTAGGTGCAACCCATTGCCATCCTGGGCTTCCTCACCAGGGCGCGTTGATCGATAGGGAATTCGATAAAGATCGCGGCTAAAGCCCCTCCCCACAAGCGGCATCAACCGTGGGAGCGGCTTTAGCCGCGAGAGGTTTGGCAGTCGGCCTGACCCATCGGTCTACTGCTTCAACGCTGATCCGGCAACAAAAAGTTGCCCGGCCCGGCGTCCTCCAGGGTCGGCACTTCGGCTTCGTCCTTGAGGTCGACGCCCGATAGCTGGCGTCGGCAGGCTTCACGCATCAGGTACATCAGGCGAAAGGTCGCCATGCCGTAACTCAGGCCTTCCAGGCGCACGTTGGAAATGCAGTTGCGGTAGGCGTCATTGAGGCCTACCCGCGGCGCGTAGGTGAAGTACAGGCCCAGGCTGTCGGGGGAGCTGAGCCCGGGGCGTTCGCCGATCAGGATCACCGTCATCTTCGCCCCCAGCCGTTCGCCCACTTCGTCCGCCACCGCGACCCGGCCCTGCTCGACCAGGGTGATGGGCGCCAGTTTCCAGCCTTCTTCGCCGAGCTGATCGAGCAGCCTTTCCAGAAACGGCAGGCTGTGGCGGCGCACGGCCAGTGACGACAGGCCATCGGCGATGACGATAGCCAGGTCGTAACCGCAGCCCTTTTCTGCGGCGTAGTTATCCAGCGCGTTGGCGGACTCCTCGTCGAGGCGCCGGCCCAGGTCCGGGCGTTGCAGGTAGATATGCCGATCCGCTGCAGCACTGTGCACCAACAGGGTGTCGAGGCCACGGCCCTGCAGCTCCTCACGCAGGCCCTCATGGTCGAACGGCAGGTGCACGGCGTCACGGGCCTGGGCATGGGCGAACTGGAAATCCAGCTGCGCGGCAGTTGGCAGGCTGGTGCCCGCCCGCCCGAGGGCGATACGGGCCGGGGTCAGTTGCCGCAACTGCTGCCAGGGGTTCTCGGTAGCGGGGGATTTGTCTGACATGACGTCCTCTTAAGCCAGTTGCGCCAGGGCCTGGCGGAACACCGGCGGCAGCTCGTCGCCCATGCGTAGTTGACCGCCTTGCTGCTGGAAGATACCCATGCGCGCCAGCCACTGTTCGAATTCCGGCGCGACATGCAGGCCGAGCACCTTGCGCGCGTAGAGGGCATCGTGGAACGAGGTGGTCTGGTAATTGAGCATCACGTCGTCGGAGCCGGGAATGCCCATGATGAAGTTGATGCCGGCGGTGCCGAGCAGGGTCAGCAGCGTATCCATGTCGTCCTGATCGGCTTCGGCATGGTTGGTGTAGCAGATGTCGCAGCCCATTGGCACGCCGAGCAGCTTGCCGCAGAAGTGATCTTCCAGACCGGCGCGGATGATCTGCTTGCCGTTGTACAGGTACTCGGGGCCGATGAAGCCGACCACGGTGTTGACCAGAAACGGGTTGAAGTGCCGGGCCACGGCATAGGCGCGGGTTTCGCAGGTCTGCTGGTCGACGTCGTGGTTGGCGTTGGCCGAAAGGGCGCTGCCCTGGCCGGTTTCGAAGTACATGAGGTTGTTGCCCAGCGTGCCGCGCTTGAGGCTCAGGCCGGCGTCGTAACCTTCCTGCAGCACCTTGAGGGTGACCCCGAAACTGGCGTTGGCCGCCTCGGTGCCGGCGATCGACTGGAACACCAGATCCAGCGGTGCGCCGCGCTCGATGGCGGCGATGGAGCTGGTGACGTGGGTCAGCACGCAGGACTGGGTGGGGATTTCATAGCGCTGGATGATCGCATCGAGCATGTCCAGCAGGGCGCGGATCGAACTCGCACTGTCGGTGGCCGGGTTGATGCCGATCATCGCATCGCCATTGCCGTAGAGCAGGCCGTCGAGAATGCTGGCGGCGATGCCGGCCGGATCGTCGGTGGGGTGGTTGGGCTGCAGCCGGGTGGACATCCGCCCGCGCAGGCCCACCGTGTTGCGAAAACGCGTCACGACACGGATTTTTTGCGCGACCAGAATCAGATCCTGCACACGCATGATCTTCGAAACCGCTGCCGCCATCTCCGGCGTCAGCCCCGGCGCTAGGGCGCTCAGGCTGGCTTCGTCGGCAGCCTCACCGAGCAGCCAGTCGCGCAGGCCGCCAACCGTGAGGTGGCTAACCGGGGCGAAGGCGGCGGCATCGTGGGTGTCGATGATCAGCCGGGTGACTTCGTCCTTTTCGTAGGGGATCAGCGCTTCCTGCAGGAAATGCTTGAGCGGTACGTTGGCCAGGGCCATCTGTGCCGCGGCGCGTTCGGCGTCGCTTTGCGCGGCGACCTCTGCCAGATAGTCGCCGGAGCGCGCCGGGCTGGCCTTGGCCATCAGCTCGCGCAGGCTGTCGAAGCTCCAGGTCATGTTGCCGATGGTATGAGTGAAGCGAGCCATATCCTTTCTCCCGGGCACCTCTAAAAACTACCTGCGTTGTCATCGCTGCGTTGAAAACAGGCTCGGAATGCTCATTTACAACTCGTAAACTCCGCTTCCTCGCCTGTTTTCGCCTTGCGCTGACTGCCTCGCCTACGTTTTTAGAAGTGCCCTCATTGTCGTGGCCGCCGGAGCGGCCACTTGGGCAAATCAGCGTAGGGAGCGTTCGGCTGCCTGGATGGCGGCGAACTCTTCCTCCGGCGTACCGGACACCAGATGGTGACGGCTGTACAAGGCGAAGTAGGCAATGAACAGAGCGTAGATGATGGCAGCGCCGATCACGACGCGCAGGTCGACCAGGAAGCAGGCCACCAGCGCGACCGCTGCCAGCACCAGAGCCACCGAAGACGTCACCACGCCACCAGGCGTACGGTACGGGCGCGGCATGTCAGGACGACGGGTGCGCAGGGTGATGTGCGCCGCCATCATCAGTACATAGGACACTGTGGCCCCGAATACCGCGACCAGAATCAACAGGTCGCCCTGGCCGGTCAGCGACAGGCCGAAGCCGATGATGCCCGGTACGATCAGAGCCATCACCGGTGCCTTGTTGCGGTTGGTCAGCGACAGGCTACGTGGCAGATAGCCGGCACGCGACAGGGCGAAGATCTGCCGCGAATAGGCGTAGATGATCGAGAAGAAGCTGGCGATCAGGCCGGCCAGGCCCACTAGGTTGACGAACTGGCTCATCCAGGTGGAACCGCCGTAGACCTTGACCAGCGATTCGACCAGCGGGTTGCCCGAAGCCACCAGCGACTGCGCACCGGCAGCGCCAGGGCCGACCAGCAGGATCAGCCCGGCAAACACCAGCAGCACCAGTACGGCGCCGATCAAGCCGCGTGGCAGGTCGCGCTTGGGATCCTTGGTTTCCTCGGCGGCCAGCGGCACGCCTTCTACCGCCAGGAAGAACCAGATGCCGTAGGGCAGCGCGGCCCAGATGCCCAGGTAGCCGAACGGCAGGAAGCTGCTGGCGCCAGTGGCTTCGGTAGCGGGAATATCGAACAGATTGGCGACCTGGAAGTGCGGCACCATGGCCACGATGTACACGCCCAGGGCGATGGCCGCCACGGCGGTGATGACGAACATCAGCTTCAGTGCCTCACCGGCACCGAGGATGTGAATGCCGATGAACACCACGTAAAACACCAGGTAGATGATCCAGCCACCGATGCCGAACAGCGACTCGCAGTAGGCGCCGATGAAGCAGGCGATGGCTGCGGGGGCGATGGCGTATTCGATGAGGATCGCCGTGCCGGTGAGGAAGCCGCCCCACGGGCCGAAGGCGGTACGCGTGAAACCGTAGCCGCCGCCTGCGGTAGGGATCATCGAGGACAGTTCGGCCAGCGAGAAACACATGCACAGGTACATGGTCGCCATCAGCAGCGTGGCGATGAACATGCCGCCCCAGCCGCCTTGCGCCAGGCCGAAGTTCCAGCCGGCGTAGTCGCCGGAAATCACGTAGGCAACGCCGAGGCCGATCAACAGGATCCAGCCGGCAGCGCCTTGCTTCAATTGCCGGTTGGCGAAGTACTCGGCGCCAACGGCTTCGGTTTCCACACCGCTCTGGGAGGGTGTGGAGAGTGTCTCTTTGGACATTTCAGGACTCCTTCACGCCCGCCGCGGTGCGGCGAGCGATGCTTTATGGGTTGGCTATCTATGGCAAATCGGCAGATCAGAAGAAGCCCAGCGGATTGATGTCGTAGCTGATCAGCAGGTTCTTGGTCTGCTGGTAGTGGTCGAGCATCATTTTGTGGGTTTCACGCCCGACCCCGGACTTTTTGTAGCCGCCAAAGGCAGCGTGCGCCGGGTACAGGTGGTAGCAGTTGGTCCATACGCGGCCGGCCTTGATGCCACGGCCCATGCGGTAGGCGCGGTTGATGTCGCGCGTCCACACGCCGGCGCCTAGGCCGAACTCGGTGTCGTTGGCGATGGCCAGGGCCTCGGCTTCATCCTTGAAGGTGGTCACGCCGACCACCGGGCCGAAGATCTCCTCCTGGAATACGCGCATCTTGTTGGTGCCCTTGAGTAGGGTCGGCTGGATGTAATAACCGCTGGCCAGGTCGCCCTCGAGCTTCTCGGTGGCGCCGCCGGCGAGCAGCTCGGCACCTTCCTGCTGGGCGATCTCCAGGTAGCTGAGGATCTTGTCGTACTGCTGCTGCGACGCCTGGGCGCCGACCATGGTTTCGGTATCCAGCGGGTTGCCGCGCTTGATGACCTTGATCTTCTTCATCACCTCGACCATGAACGGCTCGAAAATCGACTCCTGCACCAGCGCGCGGGACGGACAGGTACACACCTCGCCCTGGTTGAAGAAGGCCAGCACCAGGCCTTCGGCGGCCTTCTCGATAAACGCCGGCTCGGCCTGCATGATGTCTTCGAAGAACACGTTCGGCGACTTGCCGCCCAGCTCCACGGTGCTCGGGATGATGTTGGCGGCAGCGCACTTCATGATGTGCGAGCCGACCGGCGTGGAGCCGGTGAAAGCGATCTTGGCGATGCGCGTGCTGGTGGCCAGCGCTTCGCCGGCTTCACGACCATAACCCTGAACGATGTTGAGCACGCCCGGCGGCAGCAGATCGCCGACCAGTTCGGCGAATACGGTGATCGACAGCGGCGTCTGCTCGGCAGGTTTGAGTACCACGCAGTTGCCGGCCGCCAGGGCTGGCGCGAGCTTCCAGGCGGCCATCAGCAGCGGGAAATTCCAGGGGATGATCTGCCCGACCACGCCCAGCGGTTCGTGGAAGTGATAGGAAGCAGTGTGTTCGTTGATCTCCGCTGCGCTGCCTTCCTGGGCGCGGATGCAGCCGGCGAAATAACGGAAGTGGTCGGCGGCCAGCGGCACGTCAGCGTTTAGGGTCTCGCGCACGGCCTTGCCGTTGTCCCAGGTTTCCGCGACGGCGAGCAGTTCGAGGTTGGCTTCGATGCGGTCGGCGATCTTCAGCAGAACCAGCGCACGATCCTGTACCGAGGTCTTGCCCCAGGTATCGGCGGCGGCATGGGCAGCGTCCAGGGCCTTGTCGATGTCCTTGGCGTCGGAACGGGGGAATTCACCGATCACCGAGGCATCCACCGGGCTGGTGTTGGTGAAGTACTGGCCACCGACCGGGGCGACGAATTCGCCACCGATGTAGTTGCCGTAGCGCGGTTTGAGGGTGATGACGGCGCCTGCAGTACCGGGTTTGGCGTAGATCATGACAGTTCTCCCAAGGACGGTTTCTTGTAGTTGTAAGGGGGCGGGTCGCTAGTGCAACCGAAGCGCGCTTGAACTATGAGACGAATTCATGTGGCCGACTTGACGCTAGGCGAGCCTGGCTGTTCTGCAAAGTCAAATTTCGTGAACCGTCGGGAGCGTGTCGTGATCCGGGGCCTAACAAACGTTAAATCCTGGGAAGGCGTGCACGACTGAGCATAAGCCTTACAGGTGGAGGACAGGCGCCAAGCTCTCCGTTGATTCCTAGGTTCCCTAGCTGGTAGCACCGTGCGAGAGATATCAAGCTTGCGCAAAGCTCTTCCACAGGCCTTGGCTCCGAGCCGCCGGCTCGAAAAGTATCTCGCAAGGCCTGAACTCTTATTGCTGCAGCCGCCGGCAAGTTCTCATCCCCAAAGCCCGTCTGGGTTACCGCCCCTAACCCCTTCCCCCTTACCCATACGTTTTACGACTAAGTAGCTGGAGCTTGCCCATAGCTAGCTCGGTTTCAGGGGGAATTATCCCGCATCTACTTCATGGTCAGGTGGATCTCACCTGACCATGAAGTAGATGCGGCTTCACGGTTTCGCATATCTCGCTGAAACGGTACTAGTTAGCAGGCGTGGCCTGTCTGGCTGTGAACCATTGGGGCATTCAAAGCGAATCGGGCTATCAAATCGACTGGGAGAAAGACGGTTAGGTACCTATTGAGCCTGCCCGAAACCTTTAATCCTGTTGGGGGCAGTTGACGGATTACTTATCTGGTCAATGCAAAGGACGGTGTATGAATTTAGTGTGGGCAACTAATGACTTGGTGATTGCTGGGTCTCGATATTCTGGGTTCCCTATTCTCCTGTGGGACACGATGGAGAGCTGTGTCCCGGCCAATCAATTTCTTCGTCACTACCTGCATCGCGGAGCCATCGGCTCTAGGCGCTCGTGGCCCAGCACCGGACGTGCGCTGTACGATTTCTTCAGTTTCCTCCAAGCCCATGATCTGGATTGGCATGACGTTGATCGTGGCGAGGCAAAAAGCCTTGTCGCGGCCTACCGTGACTACTGCTTAGTAGAGTGCAAACTAGCCGTAAGCACCGCTCGCCAGCGCTTGCATTACATATGCAAGTTCTACGAGTACGCACTGAGTCAGGAATGGGTGAAGCGCCTGCCCTTCGGCTTTGAAGAACGCACAGTCAAGCGCGCAACGGGCTTACTAGCTCACGTCGATGCGCGTGGTGGTAAGGCCATCGCAAACGATCTGATGCCTCGAGCCTCAAATACCTTACCCAAGTTCTTGAGCATGGCTGACGTCAAAGCACTCCTGACAGCAGCGAGTAACCCTCATCATCGGATGATGATCCGCTTGGCGCTGCATACGGGTCTGCGTCGAGAGGAGATTGCTTCCTTCCCCCTAGCCTATGTCTTCGATCCTAACAAGGCCGGACGGAACGAGCGCAATCTACTCATCAGAATCGATCCGTTCGATGGCAGCGGCATGACTACAAAAGGCCGCCAGCCTCGAGGAATTTACATCAGCCGGCGCTTCATGGCCGAAATGTACCGCTATGTGACGACTATTCGCGGCGAGCGAGCCTCGCCAAGCGGGACCGAGAAAAAGGAACTTTTTCTCGGTCAGTTTGGGGAGCCCTATAGCGACAACGGCAAAAGTATCAACCGCATCATCAGCGGCGTCGGCAAGCGGGCGGGAATCAAAGTCCATACCCATATGCTTAGGCATACCTACGCCACTCATACACTTGTAAACCTTCAGCGAAGCCCCGGTAGCGGAATCGAACCTCTGATGTTTGTTCAGCGTCAGCTCGGCCACCGCAGCATTCAGACGACCATGGTTTACCTGCATCTGGTCAACGAAATGGCCGATAAAGCAGTGCTGGCATATGACGAGGAGCTTAACAACCTGGCGGTTATCGACTGATGTCCAAGCGAAAGGTATTCACCAAAACCGATCTCCGAATTGCGCAGGTGGAGCACAGCCATGACGCCGCAGGCAATGTGGTGATACTGCCCGATGCCATTCCACCGACGAACACCAGAGTAGATTTCGTACGGAACATTTCTAATGCTCGAACGTTCGACTTCGCCCCCTGGTACGGCACCGGCATCGACTCCTTCACCTACGCGTGCCAGAAACAGGTCGAACGCCTAATTGCCGGCCAGGATGGTGCCGTCTCGACCAGAACGGTGATTAGCTACTGCCATGGTGGTTTGCGGCATTTCTTAAACTACAGCGCGCTGCAGGCCAAGTCCTTCGGTCGAGACTTGGCTTTAAACGATATAAACAGAGACTTGATCGACGGTTACCTTGGTTACCTGGCCGGGCTGGGCATCTCAACCAGCAGCCAGAAGACGTCGTACTCACAAACCAAGCCAGTGCTGCTCTCCCTAGGGAGACGCCTTTTGTTCCACCTCACTACCGCAGGCGATGCCACCACCTTCCCGCGAAACCCATTCCCTAACATCAACCGTAAGTTTAAGGGCGAGACCGCGCTGACCAAACTTGAGCGGCGGGCTGTCACCAAAGCACTACGGAAGGCCATAGAGCCAATCTGGGCTGAGGATCGGGCTGTGACCAGTGCGTTACTAGCTTACGCGCTACTGGTCGTAGCATTGCATACCGGACGTAATCTAACGCCACTGCTGGAAATGACCCGCAATTGCCTGCGCCCTCATCCTAAGGAAAACATGGTTTTCCTTATTCTATGGAAACGGCGAGGACGCAATACCAGCAAGGTGGCACTGCGGGCGGAGTCGGATATCGAGCGTCTACTTGAGTCCACTCCTACCATTCAAATCAGCGTCGAGCGCCTGATCCGCCGCGTGCAGGCGTTGACAGAGCAGCTTCATCACGACGCGCCGGACGACCTAAAGGGCCGTCTATGGCTGTATCGAACCGACGGCTGCAAGGAATTTGGGTACGTCACGGCGATAACAACACAGACACTGTGCTGGGCCGTCCGGCAACTGGTGGCAGAGCATGGACTGACTGGTAGCGATGGGCAGCCTTTGCGACTCAATGTCTCGCGCCTGCGCAAAACCTTCGCCAACCGAATCTTCGAACTGACTGACGGCGATCTAGCAATCACCGCTGCGGCTCTGGGTAACTCCCCACAGGTGGCGGACCGCAACTACCTCGCGCCCGGGGAGGATGCCCGCCGCAACTGGCAGTTCATGGGTGAGCTGCTGGTACAGGAGCTGTTAACCAATACCATCGGCGCGACATATAAGGACACCCCCACAGGCAGGTGCGCAGATCCTATAAATGGACAATTCGCCCCAAAGCGCGAGGGCGCAACCTGCATGAATTTCATGAACTGCCTGCGTTGCACGCACTACGCGGTAACCGCCGAAGATCTGCACAAGCTATTCAGCTTTTACTTCCGCGTGCTTGCCGAGCGATCACGCATGGACAAGCGGCAATGGGCGCGGGGGTATGCCCATATCCCCCGCCTGATTGACCATTACATTATTGCCGAAGGCCTTCGGCGCGGCACCTTCAAGAGAGCTGCCGTTGCGGCAGCCCGCGAACACGCGCGCATCGCCCCTCACCCATTTTGGTCAGTCGATGTCGTCGATAGCCTGGAGGTCTTTGGATGAGCGACAAAGATGCCACAGCGCAGCAATGGCCACTCCTGACTGGCCAGCCTCAAGATGTGCGTGGGATGTCAAAATCAGAACGCGACGCGCTGATAATAAAAGCTGTGCAGGTCGATGGACGTTGGGTCATCGTCAGTAGTTACGGCGACGACACCTGGCAACTCGGCGGCTTCTCCAGCAATATTCCAGCAAACACGAAACGACTGGACTTCGGTACGCTACCCCAGGCGTTTCGGGTAGTGATGAAAGCCATCATCTATCGGTATTTGCGCCGCGGGCGTAGTGGCGCGAGTCGGCCAAAAGGCAGGCAGCTGCAAGAGACCTTTACCTGTGCGAGGCCGTTCCTACGGCACCTCGAAGCACTCAATCTCAGTAGTCTCAGCGCGGTGACCCCCCTCGCCTGTGCGACCTATATAGATGCATGCAAGGCGCACCGGCAGATGTATCGATCAAAGGGCAAGCCCCTGTCGCAGGCGGGGCTCAGAAACCGCTTCAAGGCCGTCGAAGCGCTCTATGAGCTAAGTCAATACACCGACGACTCAATGCCACTGCATCCTTGGGATGAGACTTCCTCGTCAGCGCTAGCGGGGATGACAGGCTACGGCTCTCCTCGCAGGCACGGCGCAGCCACGCCCCTGATCCCCGATGAGGATTTCTGCACCTTGTTCGATCGGGCATACCAGCATGTGAAGGAGGGCCCACAATTGCTCGACTTACGGGACGAGCTAGGTGCCATTGCGACGCAGCGTAAGAATCGGAGTAGCTCAGGTGTCGTTTGGGCGAAGAACAGGTACCTGGCCACATTTGGTTGGAGGGGTGGCCTGAGGACATTCAACGCCACGGTGAACGACCTGCGCACGGCCTGTTACATCGTCCTCGCGAGCACCTCAGGATGTCGTAACCACGAACTGGCTAACCTGCAATTGGGGGCACACCGCCGTACTCAGGACGATGACGGAACCGTGTACCACTGGATGCGCTCGCGGTCGGACAAGACGGATGCAGGTATCCATGATTGGATGATACCCGAGGTGGCTGTGCGTGCTTTGCGTCTGATGGAGAGATGGGCTGCGCCATATCAGGCAATTATCGCCGCCGAAGTCGTTAAGCGGCAACGCACCAACCCTCATGATCCAGAGATCGCGGAGGCGTACAAGCATCAGCATGCCCTCTTTCTCCGCTTAGATACCAAGGGGGGCAGGCAGGCACGGACACTTCCCGGCTGGTCTTGGAACGTTAACCTTAAGGCATATGCCAAGGATTGTGGGTTGACTTGGAATCTCGCTAGCCACCAGTTCCGCCGTAAGTTCGCGAACTATGCGGCACACAGCAGATTCGGCGACCTGCGTTACCTCAAAGAACACTACGTGCACTGGACGCTGGATATGACTCTGGGCTACGCGATGGATGAATCTTGGGGACAACATCTGGACACCGAACTGTTTACGGACATTCAGACTGAGCTGGTGGATATCAAGCTCGGCGTCGTCGATGGGTGGGTCGGTGATGCCCCCCTGGCCGGAGGATATGGCGAAGCGCTCAAAACATGGCAGCGGGAACCGCAGAACCTGCTTATCTTCAAAGACCGCGCATCCATGTTGAAGTCCATTGCGGAGAGCACTGCGATTCGCAGCAACGGCCATGCTTGGTGTACGGCAGACAACGACGGCTGCGTTGGCAACACTCTGGAGCGCACTCGATGCGGGGGTTGTAACAATGCCGTGATTGGGCGTGGTCACACGACCATCTATCAACAACTCCACGATGATCTGAAAGGGCTGGCAAATTGCACGGACATTGGAGAGGGCGGCCGCAAACGTGTTGAGCGTGACCTAAATCGGTGCCGTGAAGTACTAATCCAGCTAGGCATGGATTCGGGAGCATTGAGCGCATGAAGCCAAGAGATAAACCAAAAAACTACAAGCCTGCGGAGGATCGGGAGAAGGATCTGCGGCTCGCGCTCTATCGGATTCAGAAGGGACGTGCTTACACAGCGGAAACCAAGGTCACCATCACAGCAGTTGCCCGCGAGGCTGGCATATCAGCATCGCTGATCCACAATCACTATCCAAGAATTGCGGAGGCAATACGCGAGGTCCAAGGTAGCTCCAGTCGCACGATGCGCGACTTAAAGCAACAGAAGCTCATTGCCGAGCGCAAGAAATCGTCAGAGTACCGCCAGACTATTGAAGACTTGCGCGCTCAAGTGGCGCAACTCGCTTCGATTAACGAGGTTCTTTTGAATGAGAACGCCGTTTTGAAGGCCAAGTCGAGCAGCACTAATGTAGTCCAATTCTGCTCTAGCTCGCCTCCACAATAATTGCCAGAACGTGCGAGAGCATCAGGCTCCGATTCGAAGTTATCATTGATTAGGCAGTTAAGTGAGCTCCACTATTGAGCTGGTATAATTAATTCTACCTCGAACCACATATCGCGACTCAACCGTAAGTTTTGCCCCGGCATTGAATATGGCATTAGTAACTATAAATAGGCGTGGCGGCGTTGAACCCATGAACAATCTTGCGACAACAGACTCGCCACTCTTAAACAATTGCTTTTCAATTTCGGCATTGAAAACCAGACGCTCGAAAATATTGCTATGCCTTTGATACGCGGCGACGGTGGCTTTCAGCTCAACTTTTTTCGGGGCGTAGCCTCTTTCGTCTAACCATAAGTCAAACCCCTTATCTCCTACCCTTTTTCCCCGAAACTCATAATTAGGGTGCCTAAATTCGGTCAGCAAGTAAAGTTTTGCTCTATCTTCGATTGCACGAGTCATCTTTGCTCTTCTTCTCTTGATCACCTTCTTCGCAGGATGGTGGTTGTTTTGTGTTTATCACAGCCTCTCCAAAATAACAGATCTTGGACTGCTCAGATTTTCGAGATTCCCAAGGCGCAGTGCTGCATATGCTTGGATTGTCGCGCAGATACTCAGAATCACATGATGTGAAGAAAGGGCACCGCATCTTGACTGGCTGTTTTATCTTGTCCATTCTGAATCGCCCCTAACTTCGCAGACACCCGACGACCGCTTTTGGCCCAGAGTGTGTAAAAACACTTTCGTGATTTGGGGGCCGCAGCCCAGCGCTCCTGGACGAGGCGATTGCCCAAGCATTTGCCACGATCAGCACCGGTAACGTTCCAGAGCGCTTATAAAGCGCGTTAGCGCCTCCTGGGACAGCGAAAGGCGGGGCTTTTACGCCGCCATCGCCTTCAACAAGCCTTCTGTGCCGATGATTTTCATAACCCGTTTCATGTTGTAGGCGAGCACATTCAGGCTCATCTCCGCGCTGACCCCGACGAGCCTACGAGTCAAGAAATGCGTCGAACCCATCCATTGTTTGAGCGTCCCGAAGGGATGTTCAACAGTCCGTTTTCGAACCTGCATCATCTCCGGCGCTTGGTTCAACCGGCGTTGCATTTCCTCCAGCACAGCTTCATGTTCCCAGCGCTTTACTCGACGATTTGTGCTTGGAGTGCACTGGGTTTTCAGCCTGCAACTCTGGCATTTTGAACTCCAGTAGCAGTGCATATTCATGCCCTTCTCAACGCTGGAGAAACGCCAGATAAGTGCCTCTCCCGCTGGGCAGGTGTATTCGTTTTTCGTCGTGTCATACACGAAGGAATCTTTGTTGAATCGGCCATCAGCCTTGGCGTTTGAAGTCATTGGCTTAGGCACGTAGGCGGTGATGTTTGCGTCGTGACAGGCCAGGATTTCTTCACCTTTGAAGTAGCCTCGGTCAGCAACTGCCGATAACGTTTCTGAGCCGATGGCTTCACGAGCCTGCTTCGCCATTGAACTGAGTTGGTCACGGTCGGAACCGCTGTTAGTGACCTCGTGAGCAACGATCAAATGGTGCTGCGTATCGACCGCCGTCTGCACGTTGTAGCCGACGATTCCGTTGCCGCGCGTCATCATCGAACGGGCATCGGGGTCGGTCAGTGAGACCTGTTTGTCAGGCGAATCGTTGAGCTGAGATTCGATCACCTTAAGCTCTTTCATTTGAGTTTTGAGATTTTCGATTTTCTCCTCCAGGCGCGTAGCGTCTGGTTCCGTGGCGGTTGGCACCTTCCGATCAGCCGCATCAAGTGCGGCCAGGTAACGGCTGATGCTCGACTCAATTTCTTCCATCCGGCGCTTCAGTTTGGCGCTGGTGAAGTTGCGGTCACGGTTGTTCACTGCCTTGAACTTGCTGCCGTCGATGGCGACCAGGTTTTCTCCAAAAAGCCCCAACTGCTGGCAGAGCACAACGAACTGACGGCAGACACCACGAATGGCTTTGCTGTTGTCTTTTCGGAAGTTGGCGATGGTCTTGAAGTCGGGCATCAAGCGCCCGGTTAACCACATCAGCTCGACGTTGCGTTGCGCTTCTCGCTCAAGACGCCGGCTCGATTGAATGCGGTTTAGGTAACCGTAGATATAGATCTTCAGCAGGATCGCGGGGTGATATGCGGGTCTGCCGGTTTCGGCTGGAATGACGCCATCAAAACCTAGCGAAGCCAGGTCAAGTTCATCGACGAAGACATCAACTACGCGCACCGGGTTGGTATCGCTGACGTAGTCGTCGAGGCTTTCGGGAAGTAAGGTGCTTTGACCTCGGTGTTCACCCTGAATAAACCGCTTCATGGGTTTCCCTTGCGATGAGATTCTCGGAAATCATAGCAAGGGCTTGTCCGGACGTTTTTACACACTCTGGACCGAAAGCAGCCGATGTTAACTCTTACTTGCCACTGTCGATTGGTTCGAGCTTGGGTTGCAGGCTTGTCTTACGTAATATCTTGCCATCAGATACACGTATTTTATAAAGCGCAGCATCCCTTAGCAGGAAGGTTAAATCAGGGGTGGCCAGGACGATACTGCCGGTCATAAAGCCACTGTCCGTACTGACCTCTTGCTCGACCTCTAGCCCTAGTAATTGACTCTCCTCAATGCCCAATGACTTCGCAGCCAAATTCAGAGCCGCTTGCTTCCCGGGGTTATAAGCTACCCAATAGGGACCTGTTATCACAAAAAAGAAAATAATCGAGATTACCCATACCAACAGGAACTGGGGGAGCGAATGCATATTCCGCTTAAGACGAATTACAATCACCATTACTGGCAGCGTAATGATGGAGCACACGGCAGATACAGCAACTTGACCTGAAAGCGTCATGTTCAAGAAGCCTATGTATCCAAAAGAGAGCATGTCGGAGAGTGAAAAGCTTACCTCTGTTCTGCTGACACCAAATTGCTGCAGCATTCCGACATAACGCATGTACCCCAGCACTACCAATGCTGTATTGACCACCGCCACCATCACAGCTGCAATCTTGAAAAATTGATCGAGGGTGATCATGAAACTGTCAGCAGCCTTCCCCCCGTCAGAGCTCGTCAGTGAAGCCGATGCAGCGACGGGCAATACTATCGGTGGACTAACCAGTTCCACACGAATGGTCTTATCCTTGGTCCAAAACATTTTAATTGTCCTTTGAAGCCAGTAGATTTTCCCTAAGAACAGAGAGCAGCTAGGCTCCTTTGCCCCAAAAAACACCTGCGATAACGACCCTGCGTCACATTCTCTCGCTCAGCGGCAGTTGCCAGCCTTGCGAAAGCCCGCCGCTACAGCCTCAGCCTCTGATCCAAACGAAACCTGGTTCTTTGCTGAAACTTGCCCATAACTCGGGCAGCCGCTAGGCAGGTGATAAACCCCGCTTCGCTGATTGCCGATCACTTCGCCAGTGGTTACTGCTGCTGGGGTGACGGGGGCAGGCTCCTTGGCCTTGGCCACCTGCCAGTTTGCTGCCGCAGTAGTATTACGGGGCTCTATGCCCTCGCCCGTTGGCTTGTATCCAAGTGCCCATGAACGCTCGCCAGTCACGAACTTATTCGGGTAGCCGACGATCTTGGCAATGCGGGCGTTACGCTCACGCTCCCAAGCAGTCACCGGATACTGCTTACCCCAGGCCATCAACAGTTGTTGTTGCTGACGCGACATGCTCAGGTTATAGCGATCAAACATGTAGAAGGTCGTTCTTGCGACAAGCCCTTTGACCTCGTCACGAGGCTCAGCGGTCTTCGCTCCAAAATCAATACGCGTTGAACACTGGCCGTATTGAGGAGCAGCACTTGAAGCCATGCCGTAATTGAAGTTAGCGCGGTCACCGTTCACTTCGCCGACTGAGGGATACAAGTTAAAGAGATCGGCTTCCATCGCTCGAAAGACAGGATCGGTCGCAACACAATTCTTGCGCCCGCCGTTCTGCCAGCACTGCCGCTGGTGTCCAAACGTCCAGGCAGGAATGATGTGTTCCCACTCTGTTCGCTCCGCGCGGCTAGCCTGCTTCCTGGCTTCATAGCCACAGGATTCGGCGTCTACTCGGCCGCCTGACTTCCCGACCCACTGCCACTTGCACCCGCAGTACAACTCACCTTCGGGGCCATCTGCCTGGTCAAAAAAGATTTCGCGCTTGGCAATGACTTTGGCTTCAGTAAATGTGCCAGGTGCGCTGGCAAATGAGGGCGTAACAATACAGAGCAACAGAGCGACGAGAGATAAAACCTGTTTCATTCGAAAGCTTAATATTTGAAAGATGGCAGCATTATACCTAGCCAGCTGAGAAATAAGACTCCAAGTAGTGATACCAGAAAAATGATTTTACGTTTAAACTCGATCATTAGTCGAAAACAGCCACTAAAAATGCTCATTCAGTTCAAGTCTAGGGAGACTTCATGTCCAAAATCGCAGAATTCAAAGCACTCGAAGCACAGATTGCCGAGCACCAAAAACGTCTAGAAGCACTTCAAGGCGATGAAGGCCTTAAAAAAGAAATCGAATTCGAAAGCAAGCTGCGCAAACTGCTGGGTGAATTCAGCTACTCGCTGCGCGATGTAATCGCACTGCTTGATCCGGAAGCAGGCAAAGGCCGCAAAGCAGCTGCTGAAAAACCGGCTCGCCGGGCACGTGAGCTGAAGCGTTACAAGAACCCGCAGACGGGTGAAGTCATAGAAACCAAAGGTGGCAACCATAAGGTGCTCAAGACCTGGAAGGCAGAGCACGGTTCGGAAGTAGTTGAAAGCTGGGTTCAGTAAGCTTCCTCGAACAAAGGGCCGCAGCAGCGGCCTTTTCATTTATCGAATACATCCAGCACCAATCGAGCAGCTGATCTATCCGTACTCAGATGTCATCTGAGCTCTACTCGACAGCGCCATCGCTATACAACCGGCGCTTTCGGTTTTGACTCAGCGTCGCCCTTAGCCACGCGGCGCTTCGCATTTAGTGCCAGAGCTTCCGTTACCACGCCGACGGCCCCGCCACTGAAGCATCATTTAGCGACAGGGACGAGCTGCAAGTCCGCTTCTGGCCGAAAACGGCTTAGCAGAGACTTGGAAGTAGGTTCATCTTGAATTGGTCTGTCCCGGAGCCAGTGGACAGGTAATTAAGAGCTACTGCTCGCATTTTGCCGTTCAAACGCCATCGGACTGAGATAGCCCAACGTCGAGTGGCGACGGCGGTGATTGTAAAAGCGGATGTAGTCGAATAGGTCAGTTTTCGCTTCCTGGTAGCTGACATAGCGAGTCAGGTACACCCGCTCGGCCTTCAACGAGCGGAAGAAACTCTCCATCGCCGCATTATCCCAACAGTTTCCCCGTCGCGAATGACTAGGCACGATGCGATGCCGGCGCAGCAGTGCCTGGTAGTCATAGGCGCAATACTGGCTGCCACGATCCGAATGCAGCAGTACCTCCGTCTTTGGCTGCCGGCGTGCAACGGCCATCTCCAGTGCTGCATGTACCAGAGCCTGCTGCATGCGGTGGTGCATTGCCCAGCCGACAACGGCGCGCGAATAGAGATCGAGCACAACCGCCAGGTACAGCCAGCCCTGCGCAGTGCGCACGTAGGTCATGTCCGAAACCCAGTGACGATTGGCGCGATCCGAAGCGAACTGGCGATCCAGATGATTCGGAGCAATGGGGAGGTCGTGACGACTGCCTGAAACCAGCCTCCAACGCTTGCGTGATCGAACTCGCAGGTCAGCTTCACGCATCAGTCGAGCGACGCGGTGCCGACCACACGCATGCCCCATGGCCGACAGCTCAGCTTTGATGCGGCGATGGCCATAGATCCCGTTTACTTCATGGTGGATGGCGCGAATTTCTTGGCTCAGGTGCCGATTGGCCATCTCTCTCGCTGAAGGAGGCCGCTGCTGCCAGGCATAGAAACCGCTGCGAAATACCCGCAATAGACGGCACACCGGTGCTACGGGATAACGACCGGCCAACGCCTCAATAGCGCGGAATCTCACTTCGTGGGCTGCGAGAAGATGGCGATCGCCTTTTTTAAAACATCGCGCTCCATGGTGACTTGGGCCAGTTGCTGGCGTAGCCGACGAAGCTCGGCACTTTCACCGCGCTGCTTGCCATTGCCCGGAAAAGCATCGTCACCTTGCTGTTCGTACTGGCGCTTCCAT
The DNA here is from genome assembly GCF_055556635.1 of Pseudomonas sp. PME37.24/006. NCBI lineage: Bacteria > Pseudomonadati > Pseudomonadota > Gammaproteobacteria > Pseudomonadales > Pseudomonadaceae > Pseudomonas > Pseudomonas sp. PME37.24/006. The sequence continues at coordinate 865,918 of NZ_JBVHNL010000003.1, read as the reverse complement.
TTGCCCAGCAGGCTTTCAGCGATGCCGAGCGTCTCGGCCACATGACGAAGCGGCGTGCCGGCAAACACCTGGTCTACCGCTTCACGTTTGAAAGATTCGGGAAAACGTCGTCTGGTCTGGGTCATGAACACTCCTTGCGGCGGACATTATCCACCTTAAGTCAGTGTCCACTCAGCCCGGGACAGACCAGCCACGCCGGCCTAGGCTCTGGCTCAATTTAATTTGTGGAAAAATAGATCGGTCGTTCATGTCCATTCAGGTGAAACTGCACATAGGGTAGGCTTCCTTAGTAAAGCAGCCATTCGCGCAACGTATAGATTATGGACGTGGAATTCAGACCTGATATGGATCTCGGTTCAAGCCCGGCCTCGCGAGGGCCGGCCGGGGCTTATATCGAAGGCGAACTTGGCGCTCTCTATCTGCTCGCCCTGCTGACGGGTAATCGAGCACCAGGTATGCCAGAAGCCCGAGTCGTCAGCGTCCGATTTCAAGGTACCGAACTAGGTTTTAAGCTGGACGACCTGATCGCTTTTGGTGTGGGGCCAGCCGGCGACTCTATCCTCGAAATTCAGTCAAAGCGGGATATCACTTTCTCGCCGGGGGACACAGTTTATAAAGATGTTGCCTCGCAGCTTGCGCAAAGCGTGGCAGGTTCCGTTCCGCCGGAACGGCACCTTCTCGGCATCGCGACGCAACGAACCAGCCGCAAGATTTCCGGCGCTTATCAGGACGTGCTCAAGTGGGCGCGAACCATGGGGAATGCGGCTGCATTCTTCACTCGCATAAACACCAGAGGCATCGCGAGCAACGATATGCGCGATTTTGTCGCGACGACGCGAAGGCATTTAGTGGCGAATGGTACCGCCGATGACGACGATGCGATCTGGCGGCTATTGCGGCGGATGCTCATTCTCGAGTTTGACTTTGAGGCAACATCACCGATCGCCCGGATCTATGGGCATGCACTCGCACGGACAGCGTTAGCTGACGAGGACGTCGGCCGCGCCGGGGCGTTGTGGAGCAGGCTGATAGACTTGTCAATCAAGACCGGGACCACCGGTGGTGAAATCAACCGAACAGCCCTAGAGTTCAATCTCGCAGAAGCGGGATTCCGGCTTGCTGGTGGCCGCGAATATGGTCCGGCGCGCGTCAGACTAACCGAGCTTGCGCAGAACACGCTTGCGCATATCGGCACGAGCGTGGCGGGGGTGACCTTACCGCGGCTAGAGGCAATCGCTGCTGTAGACGATGCATCCGAAGTTCATCGTTTCATCGAGATCTGTGGGAATCCCGGGGTCGGCAAATCTTGGATCCTCCGTAATCTCGCTGAGCGTGTTGCACACCAGGCACCGATTATTGTCCTCGACCGCGACTCGACACCTCCGGGGGGCTGGCTGCCGTTTTCAAACGCTCTCGGGATCCCAGGATCAGCTGTCGAATTCCTGACTGATCTGGCTGCTAGCGGCGGCGCAATACTCTTCATCGACGGCATTGACATGTTCGACGATGCCGGGCACCAGCGCACTATTGCCGAGCTCATGAGAGCAGCGAGCGCGATCCCGGACTTCAAGGTGATCGCCACCATCCGCACGGCCAGCAATGTCGATGTGAAACTCTGGCTCGACGATCAGATCATTGCTGCAATGGGCGGCGCGTACGCGATTCAAGTTGGCCCCCTGTCGGAGGATGAAGTTGAAACCCTAGTCGATCAGGCGCCGGATCTTCAATCGTTGCTGGCCCCGAAGCATCCTGCAGCCGGACTTGCACGAAATCTCTACCGACTGTCCCGACTATTAAAGGTGCCTAGCGCTACCAGGATTCGGACCGAGGCAGCGATGGCCGGTTTCTGGTGGAGCAGTGCCGACGGCGCACCTGCAAACGACGTTCGCGCAGCGCAGCGTCTGATGGCAGCTCTCGCCGACAGCGCCTTGAGGAGCGAAGAGGGTCTTGAAGTTGCCGAAGACTCAATGGCGCGCTCACATCTGATCGACGCATTAACGCTCAGGGAAGTGCGGCGCGACCGGCTCGACTTCTATCACGACGTGTTGCGTGACTGGGCGATCGGCAGTTATATCGCTGAGCACCCCCAGCGTCTTGCCGATTTAGACTTGAGTGTGCCGGTCTCACCGCGCGTTGCCCGCGGCATCGAGTTCGCCGCGCGCCTCGCGCTGGAATCGAGTGCAGATTGCAGCGTATGGCTCCAACTTCTCGGGCAACTCTCGGCTCCTGAAGCGCATGGGTCCTGGCGGCGTCAGGCGATACTTGCCTTGCCGCGCTCAGAGGCCGGATACGAATTACTCGAAAAGTGCGGCGCCGGATTGCTTGCAAATGGGGCGGCTCTACTCGTCGAATTATGCACGACTATTGCTGCGGTCGAGACCGTGGCGGCGGTCGACCTGATGACAATGCCGGACGGAACTAAGGCCGATCTCCCGCGCTCCTATCGAATCGATGTCACCGGCGCCGCCCTACTAGTGCTGCGCTGGGTGCTGACACATGTGGCCGAGATTTCGATTCCGGCGATCAGCGCTGTGCTCGAACTAGTCAAGATACAGCTCGCTCTCCTCAAGCATCTTCAAGAAGTCGCAAGCCAAACAGCTGTCATGCTGTTTGGCTGGCTACGACAGCTCGACGTCCGCGACGCCAAGGTGACGATCCTGGATGAGCGGGTCCTTGGGCGAACTGCCAGCGACGAACGAAGCAGTTTGATCGAGCAACTTCGCGTGATCGCTATGTTGCTCGGCGAGTTCGCACCTGAAGAGCTCAAGGCCTATCTCAGGGAGGTTGGAAACGAGCGAAACAGCCACAAGGTCGATGCGATCCGGAGTTTCTCTAAAGTGATCGCACCAGTTGCGCCCACTGAACTGGCGGAGCTTGTACTGACGAGCCTCCTTCAGAAGAGGGAGCCGCGCAGCCGTCGCGACCGCATGATGGAGCAGACCTTCACCTTCGCCGACAGCAGCTATTTGCCGGCCTCGCCGGCTCAGCCTCCATTCTTCGATCTGTTGGAGTCTGCCCCCTCAGAAGGGTTGAAGCTGATCCGGGCACTGGTCGCGGAGGCGATAACATTCAGCACCGACGCGCGTGCGCCGGCAGACTCTGGCTTCACTGTCGATTTCGGTGACGGTCCACGCCTCTTTCCCCGACCCGACAGTTATCTCTGGTCGCGGGATCAATGCCGCGATTATTCAGCTGCCTCCGGACTTAAGGCGCTAGAGGCCTGGAGTCAGCAAAGGCTCGATGATGGCGCCCCGGTCGATGAAGTGCTCGCCGATATCCTCGGGCCTGAGGGCAGCTGTGCGGCGTATCTCCTGATCGCGGTCGATGTTTTGCTTTCGCATTTCGACGTAGCGCGAGATGCGCTGGCGCCGTTCATTGCCGTCCCGGAGCTGTTGGCCATTGACCGTATGCGCCGGGACCATGATCGCCTGAGACTCGGGTTGGATCAGTTTGTGATCGGGAAGGAACCGAACGCCAAGATCAAGCTCGCCGACTTGAAGGGCCGCCCGTCGCGACACGCATGCTTGTTGGACGTAGTGCATTTTTATCTGGGGGACGATCCAGTGGCGAATCGTCTGCGCGAGCAACTAGGTGCCGCGGTCGAGAGTCTCGACCCCATTCAATCCTACTCGAACTGGAGTGACGCGCGGCTCATCGCGCGGTCGGCCTACAACATGCTGCAGCGATCAAACTGGATCGATACCGGGGATGGGAAGCTACTATATCAATCGCCAGCGGACGAGACCGCGCACTTGGAAGAGATGGAAAAGCAGCGGCTCGCATTCATTCGTTCGAACGAGATTGAATCGCGCATCGAGTTAGCGGTCGCCGGCGGAGGTGAACACGCTACCGCCACGACGGCGCGCGATGCGGTAGCGTATGCGGGCGGCGATCTTCCCGACGATAGGGATACCGATTACCTCAAGTCGCGCTCAACCCGGCTTATCACGACGGCCTTACTGGTGACTCGCGACGGTGACGACGCTCTTCTCGCTGCCGAGGAGGCGTGGGTCCGGCAGGTCGTCGCCATCGCGCTTGAAGAGCACTCCGATCGAGGCGGCGGATCAGAGGATACGCTGTGCTTCAATCGGCCGGCGCTTGCCATCCTTGCTCTGATACATCTCTGGGTCCGTAAGGGGAGTCCGAAGGACCGGAACGCGCTGATCCGGCTCGCGACGCGCGAGGATCGCAGTGCGGCGCCGGCGTTCTCAGCTGGACTCGGGCGGATCCTCAGATTCGAGCCCAAGTTCTTCAAGGCAGCAATGCGCGCTGCGTTCGCAAGCTTGACTTGGCGCTGGAAGAGCTACGACGAAGAGGACGAGGCAGAGCATGCTCGCTTCAGCGCGGGGCGGGCCGCGGCGGTAGATGCTGAGGTCGCAGCCGAGATTGCCTGGCTGGATGGAGAGGCCGAACCTGAGTGGCCGCTCTGGCCCGAGGAATGTCCGTGTCTGCGGCGTGGATCACGCATCCACGTTCCTGAATTTACAACGCCGACCGAGCTCAGGGAAGACGAGACGATAAAGTCTGCAGTCACCGAGCAGTCGTCGCTCATTCAAGTCGACAGCAAGGCGGCAGCGCAATGGCTGGCGATCCTCCAGGCAGCCCCAAAAGGGTCGGTCGATTGGCGACAGGAGGTGGTCGAGGCCTATGTCGACTGGACCTCGCGGATCAACGGGTTAGGTCTGCAGGTAGATATCGAGATCGATCGCGATCCGCACGACTGGAATCTGCACTACTACGCGCTGTTTGCCGAGCGGTTGCTCGACGCCAGCGATTCGGCGTTCGAAGCTGATCTGAAGCTCGTGACAGATCTTCCGGATAAGACGTTTGGCGAGGTCGCGCAGACTGTCATCCATTCGGCCGACGCGCTCTATTGCAATGATCCGCTGCGTCCTGCCGCACGACCTGCCGATTTACGTGCCCGCTTGGCGCAACGTGTGATGGCACTCCACCGGTGGCGATATGCTCACGATCCGGCCAGTTCACGGATCGACATGCAGATCGGCGGGATCGTCGCAAAGGTAATGCTGAACACCTACAACCCGTTCAACGGGACGCAAAGCTATCTGCCGCCCGTACTATTCGACCGTGTCGACCCGCTCCTTCCAAGCATAAGACCGCTGCTACCAGGGGGGCCGACAGCCTTCGTGGCGCTGTGCACGATGAACCTCCTCCTCGTTGGAACGCGCGCACGCCATCTAGACTTCCTGCTTGAGGCGACCGAGGCTTGGTTTGGTCGCACGGAGGCGCCAGGACTGTGGATTGAACTGGGCATCGGACACAAGGTAGTTAAGTGGTTGGCAGCTGCAGTAATCCAGGCGCCGGAATTGCTCCTACCCAAGCATCCGATGCGCGCCCGTATCGACCGCATGCTCGGGCGGTTAGTCAGCGTTGGTGTTGCGGAAGCACATGAGCTCGAATTGAAGGTCGAAGCGGCAGCCAATGGCATCTCCTGATCGAAAACGATGAAGATTGAGTCGCCCCTGAGTTCATAGACATCTTGAGCGTCCGCTTATGGCTTTGGAAGACGTTGTGACCGTACGCTATCGACGGATGTGGATCTACCAAATACGAAGCGAGTTAAGATACGACCTCAACAACAAAGTATGACGGAGATCTGTGTGGCGAGAAAGTTGAAGGTGGGTGAGTCTGTTTACGTCCCAGCATCTCGCTTCGATGGGATGGAAGACCTGCCATCGGTCGTCTGGCGGACGCAGATCGTCGACGCAGAACCCGCCAAAGTCAAAATCCAGCTACGCGATGGCACGATATCAGAGTGGATAGGCTCCAGCCTGTGTCACAGAAACATAGGCATCCTGATTTTGACGCTCGGGGATTTGTCGACTGAGGAAACTCTACTCGACCCCTTGGCAAAATCAGTATTGCAGTACTGTCGGTTGCTCGTTCCTGACGACCAAGTAAAAGCTTACAAAATCAGGTCGCTCAAAGAGCTCACGTCCATCTGGGGTAAAGAACACGCTCTCTATTCCCATGTGATCTTCGTGGGACATGGTAGCTGTAAGGGCTTCTGTTTCTCGAATGATGGATGGGCCAATCCAGAGCAGCTTCAGCGGGCGTTACACAAGCGCGGCGCTCAGAAGAAGGTAATTATTTCGCTATGCTGCCAAACCGGGTTCCAAGCTGTGGGGGGCGTATTATCAAAAATGGCATTGTGCAGTGAATTTATCGCCCCTTTTCACAGCGTACATGGCGCCATCGCCTCTCAGTTCGCGCAGACCTTCCTGGCCTTTCACCTATTGCAAGGTGAGACCACTGGTGTTGCTTTCAAGCATGCGAGGGAAAACACTCCAGGAAGCACGAGCTTTCGACTTTGGAGAAAAGGCAGGCTTCGCGCCGGAGAAAAATGACTTCAGATAGCGCCTAGCGCTGACTTCGGCCACCGCATCTTTCAAGGCTAAGCTTAAGTCCGAGTAAGCGTGTGAGATCACAAGGGCACCTGATCTGCTGGGCCCTTCTTTACAACGCGCTACCACCTAGCCAAGCAACCATCCGCTCAACCGGCTACAAAAGACGTACCTGCTTAGCCGAGCACCTCCATGTGACTGTTTGAACATGATCTTCACTGACTATCAGCGTGTCGACGCAAGCCCCAAAGCGAACCGCGAGAGTAATTTTTCCTTCCTGGATCGATCTGCTCGACCGGAGATGGAGCGAGTCCGTCACTACCTGGAAGGCCTTGTGGGGGAATATCCACAGGAGGAACGAGATGAGCTGGTCGCTCGGCTCAAATGCGGAGACGACACGCACTTCAAGTCCGCAGTGTTCGAACTGGCGCTCTTCGCTTTCCTGGTTCGACTGGGCTACTCCTTGTCACCCCACCCCGAGCTGCCGAGCGGGTCAAAGGCACGCCCAGATTTTCATGTCACAACACCCACTGGTGAAGAGTTCTATCTCGAGGCTGTTTTGGCTTCGATTAGGGACGAGTCTGTTCCTGCAGCAGAAGCAATGATTGGTTCAACGCTCGATGCCCTGCGGAAGGCGAGTCACCCTAACTTCTTGGTCCTCGTTGAGTACGACGGCACACCCTATACTCAACCGAGCGGCAAGAAACTGCTCACCGCCACATTGAAATGGCTGAATTCACTCGACCCCGATAGGGTTCGAGCTGAAGCTGAAAGCCGAGGCTTGGACTCAACCCCCACACTTGATTGGGCCCATGAAGGATGGCAAGTGCGCCTCCGTGCCTATCCACTTAAGCCTGAGGCCCGTGGGAAGTCCCGTTCATTGATCGGCATGCTTGATAGTGGCGCAGGACTCATTGATCAGTGGTCGCCCATTCGGGACGCCATCAAGTACAAGGGCGCAAAGTACGGCGACCTCGACAAGCCTCTCTTGGTAGCGGTGAATTTCGGCTCCTTCCATCTTGACGGAATTGACGAAATGGACGCGCTATACGGGCAGGAACAGTACGTTCTGGACACTAGAGATCCGGAGAAGGAAGCCAGAATTACTCGTGCATCAAATGGAGCATGGATTGGCCCGTCAGGCCCTCGAGCCAGGCGTGTTAGCGGTGCATGGATTTTCAACGACCTGACCGCATACTCGCTCTCCTCACGACGCCACACGATCTATCTCAATCCATGGGCTACGCATCCACTCCCTGAAGCATTGAAATCAATGCCTCACGCGATCGTTAGCGGGGATCGGATGCAAAGGTGCGACGGCTTTTCGCTTGCTGAGGTGCTCGGGCTTCCCACCTGCTGGCCCGAAGACGAATCGGGCGGCTGCGGTGCACCTGGTCAGAGATAAAAGCTGACGAGCTTTAAGCGCAGGTGGCTGACTGTCGCCTTTACTCATTACGTCCTAAGGATCTAGCGCACTGAATGAAGCTTTACGAAAACATCACCATCGGGAATTTCTTGTTTGCCCTTGGCTATGCCATCCGTGACTTCCAGCAAGGCTCAAAGTGCGCCGCGCTAGGATCGATCAATTTGCTCCAGCAAACCCCTGCCGACCAGTTGCTAGCCGACGTGTTGTTGAATTTCGGTGGTGTGGCCCGCCTCCTGGAATTCAAGGCAGAGGGAGCGGATCTACGCAAGGAACGGGGTAAGCACGCAGGACTTCAGGCGGCAATCGAAAAGAAGCAGCTCACCGATATTTCCCGTGAGGTGCATTGGTATGTTGAGACCAAGTCCACCGAAGATTCTCTCGGACTCCTCACCGTTCCCTACTTGGATGCATTCCCAAGGGATAGAACTAGGGTCGGTCGACTCCAGGACCTGGTCCAATTAACAGCTGAGGCTATCGCTTTTCAGCATTCCAACTTCACCGCCAAGCAGATCCGCGACTACCTCCTGACAGTCAAGACCGTAAACGGTTCTGAGGCTTCGGGGTCTGGTGGCTTGCTGCTCTTGGCTGAGCCTGGGGGAGTACTGAAGTTCGCACCTTTGGAGGACATGCTGGAGCTCAACATGACGCTTCGAGCATGGGCAAAGGAGCGGTTCGAACGAGCCGAGCAAAATCACCGACTAGCGCTTGAAAAAGCAAAAGCAAAAGACCTTGCCAAACATAAGTCATTCGATCGAGGTCTGGGATGAGAGCCCCCATTACTGCGAGTGAGTACGAAACTTACGACGAGAAAATCCGTGCTCAAGCCGAGGTACTCACCTCGTTGCTCTCTGCTGGACTACACACCCAGGATGAGGCCGACAAAGCAGTCGCTGCCCTGAGAAAACTGCAGGCTGAAGTCGTTGGTCAAATCACCTCTGCGAGACAAGACCTTTCTCTCATTGCTGATGAAACAGCCTCCAAGGCAGCAGTTTTGCTGTCAGATAAATTCGTTCTGGCGAACAAGGCTGCCGACCATGCTGCTAAGCAGTACAAAAGCGCGGCCCGGATGCTTGGCCTGAAGACCTTCGCGGTACTTGTCGTTTCTTTAGCAGCCATCGGCGCGACAGCATGGCTTCTAGTTGGCCCCCTGCTACCGAGCCAAGCAGAGCTCGCGTTTCGGCGCGCACAGATTGCTGAGATGGAAACCAAGGCAGCCAAGCTTGAGCGCAGAGGTGTCAACCTAGAGTGGGACATGTGCGAAGTGGGGATCTTGAAACGCGAACAACCCTGTTTCAGATCAGACGGAGAGATATACGGGCCGAACGATCGGTCTAGGTTCTACGCTGTTCCGTACAGTCGATGATCGACATATCCAATCACTAGTCTTAGGGAAGCGCCCCGTGTACCGGCGGCCTGCTCCAAGACTTCGTTGGCCCCTTGCCTCCCCTTGGAGAGATACCTGAAAACCCGCCCATTCAAGGCGGGCTTTTTTTGCGCCCATCCGTAATAGTTAGGATCCGCCAGCAGGTAACGACAAACGCGTCCTGATGTTTTCGATGATCTCGGTGAGGCGCTTCGGGTACTCACCGGTGAAGTACTCGAAGGCAAGCGGGTTTTTCGCAAGAAAATGACTGCAGAACTCAACCCAGTCTTTTGTTCTCAGCGGGCCATTGATCTTGAAGACCTTGGTCGACCTTGCCTTGATGTGCGCTGAATTCTTTATGACCATGTTGAAGTCAGAATCCCGCCTCTGAAAATACTCATCTTCCGTAAAGAGCTGGATCGCGCCATCGAAGTGCCTGAAGCAGTCGGCCTTAAGGTCGTACTCGGCATGCAGGTACCTAGCAGGGAAGTAATGCTGCCCTTCGACCTCAACCCTGACGCTCTCCGTCTTCATCTCTAGCGCTTGGAACGACTTGATTCCATCCGACTCGCTCCACTTGATGTCTAGGCAATAGGCATCAGCGAAGAACATCGAGAGATCTATCGAACCGAGGTCCAGAGGAGGCCGCAGCTTGACGATACCGGGTTTTATATTCCGGATGTCATCGTCGAAAGGTGCGCCGAACCATGTGTCAGCTTCGAGGTAGCGCCCACCATCAACATCGATCCGAACCCGGTCTTCGTCGAGGGCTATGTATTTTTCTATCCCGGGACCGTCGAAGCTCCAGAACAGCTCTATAAACCTCGGGGCCCAGTTGTTCACTAGGCTCATACTGCGCCGGTAACAGGGGTGGGCCATCAAAATAAAGTCAGGACCAGCAAAACACCCACCACCAAAGTGGCTTGGGGGTAGCCGTGCCGCAATGTCGTTGAACGGCAGCAGCCCATCACGCTCTGCAGTTATCGGCCCTAGAAGCTTCCTAGCAATGCCTTTCGCCTTAGCGACAATTCCGGTGGTTTGGACATACTCGAACGAGTCCGCGTTGAGGATCACCCCTTTCAATTCAGCCATAACAGTGAACCGAGCAATCAGATCTGCTGCTGCGGCAAGCTGCTTGCGGGACTCCTCTTTCATATCCGCGAAATAACGAGCCATAAACTCGTTGTGGCTTTGATCAGTCATCAGTGCCAGGTTCCGAGCGAGGTAGCAGAACATCAGCCCCACGGATTGGGGTATCCAGGTCGATGCTAGTCTCCAACTCCACCAGTCGCGGATGTCCGGGATGGCTCTCCACCGCGAGCGCTACTAACCGACGGCAGTTCAAAATATCGCCCTCTAGCCGGTACCGCTCCGCTAAATCCAGAGTGACAGCTGCTTCGTAGAATCGAGGGAACCGCAGCCCACTAGGACGACCCCGTCGCTTGAAATAGCTCTCAATGGTTTGATCGTGCACTTCCAATGTCCAGCCGGGAACCTTACCTGCCACCGTGTGTACGAGGAGAGCCTCCGGTGAGGGGTGCGATAGGTCTTGTTGGATCAGTTTTTCTATCCCCTCAGATACAGGCGCCTTCTGCTCTACAGGAACCACCATGTTAAAGAGTGTATAGAGCGCCAGGTACGGTAAGCGCGGATCTCTCTTAGCGCCCAATACAACATCAGCTACCGCACTCAGGACCGGGCGCAGGTCTGTAAGCACCGCTCCCTTTTCGCCCAACTGGCAAGAGACCAATTGCTCTAAAAATCCCTCAAGCTTGCATCGTCCAGCACTCATTAGATCTGATCCCACATTTCCCACCCAGTACTGCGGGGCCATGCGCAGCTGAATGATGTTGGTCCGCTCCAAGGAGTAGCCCGGGTATGGCTCTCGATCTAGTGACGGCTGGCTAGACACGAACTCAATGATCACGTTGCGCATCAAGCGGGATAACCCTTGAAGGGTTAAGTAAGCCTTGCGCTCGTGAAGCGTTGTTTCACCATAACCATGGCCAAGCACAACTACGGTAGGGAGTCGCATTAGCTGATGTACGTATTTGGAGCGGGCTTGATAGGCCGTGGTCAAGGCCTCGGCAATGTCGGTGCTGGAGAGAGCTTGGCCTGGGACCAACGATGCGTCGCGAAAATATTCGGGCGGTGTATGAGCGATAGCAAACTCGCGGAAGCGGCGCGCCAAGGCCGTATGCTCCACTGTTAGCAGCGCACCCCGAACCCTTTGTGCCACCGCTTCATCCGCACCTGTCAAAGCCTCGTCAATTGCTTGCCGCTTTCGCTGGTCATAGGAAGCCCAATCGCTTTCATGACCATCAAAATCCTGCGCCAGTGACTCTACTGATGCCACCAGCAGGGTGTACGCCAACTCCAGGTCATCCGCGATCCGGTGCATACCGTTTATGTACGTCCGGATCGCTCTCATCACACCGAGATACGTCTGACGCGGCAAGCCGATTAGCCGGCCAACAAACTCCTGGAGGAAAGCCACTTCCTCAGGCTTACACCAAAGCTCTGGCTCGAAGAAGCGACTGACAAACTGATGCGGAGATGCATGGGTTGCTAAGCCCTTTTTTCCGCTAGTCAGGCGCCGAGCCAGATCGATGTCTGGTGAACATACGCAATTCAGCGCAAATGACGTCACAACCGAAAAATCGCTGAGGTAGGGCTCAGCAGCGCAGGACACGAGTACTCCCGGGCCCTTTTCCTCAGCTTCCATTCGCTCCTGCATCTCGTAGACGAGTACAGTCGGCTGAATCGAGGTTCTTGAGGATGGGATCAGCTTTCCTGCCGCCGTTTCTACTACAAGCTCAGGCTCTATATTGGCGTTGGTGTAGAGCATGCCGCGCAACAGGTTTTCCCACCCTACGGGGCGACTGAAAAGCTTTCCAGTGGCAATCTGAAGCATACGATCTCCAATATCGTACTCAGTGGCTCAGCGCCAACGGGCGGTTCCTGGCTCCGAAACTACTCAGTATCAAACGCTTAATCTGGCACCTCATTATGTAGTCCCATCCGGGATGCTACTCAATATCCGCTTCTGGCCGATCGCTGCCCGTCGTAGTGCAGTTTCGCGCGACAAAAAAGCCCGCCATCAAGGCGGGCTTTCAGGTGTCTCCAAGGGGAGGCTATGTGCCAACAAATTCTCGGAGCGAGCAGAGTGAGAATACATTGATGTCACCTCTGCGGTCACCAATCGACTACCTATCATTGACCAGTGGTCGCAAGCGGCCAATAGCTGCCCTTTGCAGAGAGCCCACGTCGGCCAGAATCGGGCGCTCCTGAACGCGTCTGCCGCCACGGTGGCTATCACCAGTGCTGCTGGTGATGGTTGAGGTGTGCCGGTATAAGTCGACTTACCTGCGTATTCCTAAAAGGCGTCCAGCTTGAAAATCACCGCTATAGCGCCACTCGACAGATCCAGCGCGAATCACATTCTGAGTTTGGTAACAACCATACGTGCGGACTTGGTGATTCTTCCTGGGCACTGGCACAATACGCCTTCAGTTGCCCGGATGCGCAAAGCTCTCTCAGAGGGGGCATGGGCTTTTCTTGAGTCGGGAGATAAGCTGAAAACATCGCCCGCTCTAACTTCTTCCTCAGCCGTAATAAGACTGCCTCGGCAGGTGTTTGGCATCTCGCCTGCCAAGCAGCAGCTTTTTGACCTCGAATCCCGTTTTGCACACAGAACAGTGCAGATCGGGGAGCATCGTGTCTCTTTCATCCTGTGTGGCGAGATCAATGCTTTCCAAACGGACGGAACCACGAAGTCCGGAATCAAGCTTCCTTTCGACATCCTGATCAATCCTGCTCACTCCGTGATGGGGCGATGGCATATTCTCGGCCGAAAGCTCAGCGCACTCTCCCACCAAGGCGTGGTTGTTCACGTAGCCAATAACGATAAGAACAGCGGCAGCCTGACAACTGATGTTCGCATCTACGCCGGAGGTCAACAGGTTGGAGAGCGAAGCAGAAATGAGTTTGCAGCTTGGTGCACGTACGAAATCCCATCTGCGAGCTAGTAGATGTGGCCGGCGTTCGACCCTAGTGGCCGTCATATCAGGCAGAAACTGGCCGACTGCAGCCCCTCGGGGTAGCGTGCGAGAATCTAAGACAGAACGTCTCGGAAGAATTATGACAAACAGCAGAAAGCCGCAACACTGCACGATCTGCGCATGCCTACTCGACAATCCGGAAGATCCATTATCAGGCGATACCGGCGGGGATTGCTGGGGATGCATAGGCGCTATCGAGGCGGAAATGGGATGCGCAGAGTCGCTCGACTACGTACGCCAAGAATACGAGGCAGGACTTCGGCCTGGCTGGATCGATCCGTTTAAGCCATGACACGGAAGCTGCATTACGACTGCTTCGGGTCGAGAGCTGCCGGTTGTAACTTGCCGCTCTAGTCAGTCGTTGCCATTAGCAGCCGTCCGATGAGGGTAGCTTTCGACCCGAAAGGGATGCTTGGCTCTGTCTACGAAACTGGCGTCGACTCATCCACTACATGATCCATGTGTAATTCTATCAAAAATTATGTAGTTACAGATTATATGGCTATGCATTTTACCGCCCTGTTTTCCCCAGATTGCCGCTCTAACGCTTAGTAGGATGGCCAATATGGCAATTTAATGCTACGTATGCTTCTGCCGGATTCGGACACGCGGCGCCCAGATTGCTCTGTGCGCTTGCACCCAAACGCATGACAGGAGTTGCTAGGCATGAGGGATACCTTTCCAATAGAACGCGGTCTGTCCGCATCTGTGACCGATGGGTTGGTTTACCGATCCGAGGGGGCGATTTCCCTCACTGATGTTCAGTACCTCGCGTTGGAGTCTGGCGTGGCGCATGGACAAAGCATGCTGGTGGTTTCCCCAACCTCCACGGGAAAGACTCAAATTGGGCTCTGGGCTATTGCTGAAGGACTGCTCGCAGGGAATAAAACCGTTTATTTGGTGACCCATCGCGCACTGGCCAAGCAGAAATTTGAAGATTTCAAAACGTTGTTGTTGGACAGATATTTGGAGAGCGATGGTGCTTCTATAGTTATTGCCACGGGGGATTACGTCGAAGATGCCACGGGACAGTATTCTGCGGCTCCTCTAAGTGCTCCTCTGATAATTGCTACTTATGAAAAATATTTAGCGCTACTGTCGGCATCTGGGGTGCCGAAAAGCATGCAAAATACGATTGTCGTGTGCGATGAAATTCAGCTAATGGGAGACGAAAACCGCGGGCAAAATGTTGAAGTCCTTTTAACACTTATGCGGAACGCGGGTTGGAAACAATTTGTAGGACTATCAGCAGTTTTAAAAAGCAAGGACGCCCAGGACTTAGCGAACTGGCTGCGGGTGCAGCTTATTTTCGAGCAAAAGCGCGAGAAACATTTACGGTATGAATGCTGGATTGGCGATCAGATTTATTCGGTAAGCAGTGCAAAACCTGATGTGATGGAATCGGACAAGCGGCTGCCTGCTGGAGTTAAAGCGGAAACGATTTCAGCTTTAACATATCTGCTTAAGCTAGATAATCCACCGCTTCCAATCATAGTTTTTTGCATGAAAAAGCAAGATACTTATGATCTTGCTGAGGCTTTTGTAGCTTCGTACCACAAGGGTAAGCAAGGACAGATGTCGTTAGAGTTTGATACCTTGCCTGAAACTTCAGCGAACACGATGCTAGCGAAGATACTGGATCTCCGAGTTGCGAGTCATAACGCGGACTTGACTGACGAAGAACGAGGAGTAGTGGAACGTTACTTGTCAGAAAATAAGCTGGATGTTGTATTTGCCACAAGTACTTTAGCAGCAGGTGTGAACTTTCCTCTAGGGGCAGCAGTATTTGCTAATTGGGAACGTTGGGACGGCCAGCAAAGACAGTATGTCGCAATAGATAGCGCAGAGTTCCACAACATGTCCGGGCGGGTCGGGCGTATGGGGTTTGAACATGCTGAAGGGCGTGTAATATATTTTGGTACCGGGCAGCAACGAGCATTAGCTACAAGCTATCTATCAATAGGGCAGCTTCCTGAAATCAAAGCGCGAATTGTGCCTGCTAGGTTCGGTCAGCTTTCACTGCAATTGATATCTTCAGGGTTGTGCAACAACAGAGCTGAGCTTGAAGAGCTTGTTTGCACAACGTTCAGTGCGTTAAGGGAGGAGGATAATAACTTAACTGCATTTAAGACGTGGCCGAGTAAAGTCGGTGCTGCTCTGACTGGGTTGATTGATGCTGGCTTCGTCGTTGAAACATCTGGTGGGGACCTAAGCCCTACGCCAGTGGGGCGAGCAGTCGGGTTCAGTGGTTTGCTACCTGAAACTGGGGTGTTTTTAATCAACTTTCTGTCTAAGAAATCACTTTATTTGGCAGAGCTCATTGGGCATCTTGAATCGGCGGATCTCAAGTCCAGGCTAGAGATGCTTATCTTTTCCGCATGCTTATCCAGCCCTGAGTTTCGTCCGAGAAATGGAGTTAAACCTACTCGGTTCCTGCCTTATCAGTTGAAAGATCCTATTTATGATGCGCAGCACCTCGCAGATGACCTAATGGAATCAATTTGGCAAGTTGATCCAGTACCCACTAATGCGGCATGGTTGTGCCAGAAATGGACTAGCGGTGTGGAGATTAGGGCAATTGAGCGTGAAGTTAAATCGCTGAGTGCTGGCGCTGTCAAAGAAATGAACAGAAACCTATCCTGGGTCTTGCAAGGCTTAGCTGGGATAGCTATGTCCGCCGCTGATAAACGCGTGCCGCCAGTTCTTCGTCCGCCACAATTAAGAGTGGATGATACGTTGCTGCGCACTATATCCAAGCTGACGCGCTACATTCGAAGATTAGCATACAGAGTCCAAGAGGGATTGCCGGACGATATTCTCTGGATGACAGGGGTATCTACGGCGGGTAGTGCTTTAAAGCTGTATAGGCATGAAATGTTGCTCTTGAAGCACCATGGAGTCACAACGCCGCAATTGCTGATGCTTGGCAGTCCTGAGGCGAATTCAGCAAGAGTTTTAGCTTTTCTAAAATCTAAGCCTAATGCGCAAGCTAAAGCAAATTGGGTACGAGACGCTTGTCGAGATTGGAAAGTTGACCAGCGGAAGCGAATGTCTGTTAGGCATCTAAAACGAGCTAGCAGATGCGATAGCAAGGTTCTAATTGAGAACTACTATGAGGCAAAAGGTGATGCGTTTGAAGTGGCATTCGAACAGGTGCTTGTTCAGCTAGGTGTAGCGTTTGAGAAATTAGATGACAAGACAAAAACTGGCGCGCCCGACTATCTAGTAAAATTCTTCGATTCGCCTTCGGTTGTGGTCGAGCTAAAATCGAAAGAGGGAGATAAGCTTGTCGATTACAATAAAGCGGTAGAGGTTTTAGCGGCCTCCGAAATTCATAGCTTTAGAGATTGTTTTTGCGTGACTCTTTGCCATCCCGGAGTAGATCCGAGTGTGCCACAACAAATTGCATCCTGTGGCCGGTTAAGTGTAGTTGAGAGCGGGGATTTGGGTGAGGCTCTATTGCGATTGTGCGAGGGAAGCCTAACACAACAACAAGTGTGGCAGTGGCTCTGCACACCTGGTCAAGCCGTCGCAGAAGACCTACCATTTCGTTTGTATAATTGATTAGGTTCTAAGAGAAATTTGTGAGACCTATAGCCTTGCTATTTCTAGCAGGGCTGAAGGCTTTATCTTTAGCGCTGGGCGATCTTGATGACGTTTAAAATTGTGATGAGTTGCCCATGGTTTCGTAGATATTTCCGACTGACTGCTTATGGACGATTGTATTAAAAAGTCGGTTCTTCCAGACTGCCCGCGTACTGACTGCTGAAGACGCCTTTTTTGCGCGCAGCTACGCGAAATCTGAGCCCGTAATCCTTTGCTCAAAGTAAAGACTTCAATCTTAAGCGCATACTTTTCTGCCGTGGAAACCATGGCCGACTTTTTCAACAGAATCGGCCGAAAGCAGTCTGCATGGTACGGCAGTTTTCGACCAGAAACAGCCTCTTGAATGCGTCTACGAAACCGGTGGCGATTCACTTCTATGGCAGCCCACTACGCAGAAGACTTCGCTAAAAAATCTGTAGCAGGGTTATTCCCGACAGTCTCTGTCGGAGTTTTCCTAGGAGGGTATCGATACCTGTGTAAAGAGGCGTGCCCAATCTCTAGATGCAAGCTCCCGGCAGGCGTCGAAAACGCCACCAAAACATCCCAATGAGATGAGTTTCATCCTCGCCTCCGACTCGTAACAGATTGGCTTTCCTGCTTGGTCGAGTAGCACGCCACGGGCACCAATCAAAAGGGCATGTCCGCCGACAATATCGTGCGCCGAAAGTGCGGCCAATGAAACACCAGCTACAGCGTCGCCGGCGGCAACACGAGCTAGACGGTAAGCGATACTCGGCATGGGGTGAAACCCGGCTGGAGCGCAAAGCTCGGCATTGAGCTCTCGTTGGTTCACTGCGCCAGTACTCACTAGCACAGTCGCCCCTGGTTGCAGCTTTAGTTGAGATAACACATTCGGTATGGCTATCCCGTTGCGAACGAGACATGCCATTCCCTGCGCCCATGAAACGCAATCGCCAACGCCATCCGAAGTAACAGGTGCATAGACCACTCCAAGGACGGGAGCCGCGTTATGCAGGAGACCGACTGAAACCGCGGACCCTGGACGGCCCTGAAGGAAATCAGCGGTTCCGTCATTAGGGTCAACCACCCAGCAATACCTATTCCCAGTCATACGCGGTGCAGTCTCTTCACCCCAGAAGTCGCAATTTAAAATATTTAGCAACCCCGCTCGCAGTTCCTCCTCTATCTCACAGTCGATAAAGGCTTTGTCTCCCACACCTCGCGGTCCTTCAGCGCGCGACCACTCTGCGGATAGGTGTTCACCAGCTATAAGGACCCTGTCGACGACAGAGGGCAAAAGATCTACCAAGTCCATAGTTTTCCTGAGCCAATCTAAGTTAAACGCGAGATTTTTGAATCCGAGCTCAACGCTCGCCAACGCAATAAACCGTTGTCCAAGCGTCCGCCGGCAAACGTGCGGCTTCCGTGCGTTCAAAGTAAACGTCGCCGGACGTCACTGTGTATGAGTAGCTAGTTCGGTCTCCAAACCCGGCGCTCTGAATCGCGCTCAGGCCTTCCATAAACCATCTGCGTCCGCCGTTGATACCTCCGGAACTGACGAGGTGAATTTCCTGGACTGCCCAATTGCTGGCCTCTTGAACCAGCTCTAGGAGATCGGGAACAGCATTGATGAGCAACACAGTCGGCCTGGGGGTGTCGCCATCCAAATCCAGTACAGCGACGTGGAAATACGGAAATGAGCTCAAGTACTCAACATAACGCCAAGCCCGGCCACCACGAATCAACGCGCCCGCGGGTATTTCTGCGCATCCAAAAGTCAGAAACATAAGGCCACCCCAGCAAAAGCACACTATAGCGTGTAGTGTTATAGCGTGCACTACTGCTTCATCGTTCCTTTTGCGAGTACAGCGAATGGAACTGAATGAGGGTTTCGGGAAAGCACTACGTCTCATTAGGAAAGATGCAGGACTTACCCAAGAAAGCTTCGTGCGAATGAGTGGGCGAACGTATCTAAGCGAACTGGAGCGAGGACTAAAGTCCCCAACACTTGAGAAGGTGCAAGCGCTGAGCGAGGCCCTCGGTGTTCACCCACTCTCACTGCTCACAGCAAGCTTCGTCCTTACTGATGGCACACAGGTAGATGACCTCCTCGCGACCGTTAAACGAGAGCTGAGCGCTATAGACGTACGCATCACCAAGGCGCGTTCTCGGTAGAGCTCAATTGGTTGCTACAGGGTAGGAGGCATGAGGTCATCGATTCCCGATCATATTTCCTTACCCTCCAGTACTCCCACGTATTGAGGGGCAAGCGCCTTTAGGTTTTTAGGGTGCTCCCGGCGCAGCGCATCTGGATCGGAAAAATGCTAATCAATCGGCTTTAAAATCCTTCCTTAGTCACACACGACCTATCCGAGAAGAATTACTATGCGAAAGATTGATAGCCAGCTTCACAAGCTCATGCTGGACTTCACAAAAAGTTAAATCTAGTAGGTGATTGATTAATGGAAGAAAAATCACATTTAACAGTTAGCAAGGCTCCAGAAGACGTGATGGGTCAAATGGTGAGCCTCGTTTTGGTGCGGGTGTTTCCGAATGACTCGTTTTGGGGCTCTCTCCAATCGACGTTTTTTCACCGACCGGTGGCGGAGGCCTAGTCAGCGGGCATCCCGGCTGTTGAGTAAGGGCCGGCGTGCTTCTTGCTTTCAGACATAAATTGTCACGAAGGAAACACTGATGAGCCCCGTTATCGCCCAGTTCGATCAGTCCCCCGGTTTGTCGTTGCTGGCAGGCGGACAAGCCAATAACGGTGTATTGGCGGCTGCAGCCAGCGGCCTGTGCGGCTTTATCGCAAAGCACGGTGGCGATGCGGATCGCATTCTTGGGGTCTCCGGTATCGACCCTGAGTCGCTGCGCCACCCGACGCTAAGCCTGGCCTTGCCCAATTACTGTCAGGTGTTGGAGGAGGCCTCGCGGCAATCCGGTTGCGACAACTTCGGCCTGTACTACGGGCAGCAGTTCAAGCCTCAAGCGCTGGGCTTGCTCGGCTATATCGGGCTTTGTTCCGCGACGGTCGAGCAGGCGCTAATCAATTTTTCCCGTGCCTTCCCCCTGCATCAGCGCAATAGCCTGATTCGCCTGGTGGATGAAGGAGAGTGCTACCGCTTCGACTATCAGGTGCGCCATGGCGCCATTCTCTGCCGCCGTCAGGACGCCGAGTTGACCCTGGGCATGGTGCTTAATCTGGTGCGTCACGTACTCGGCCATCAGTGGGCGCCGCGGGCCGTGCATTTCGAGCACCCGCGCCCCGAGCACTGGCATGAGCACTGCAAAGTCTTCGATGCGCCGGTGTACTTCGAGCAGCCATTCAACTCGCTGATCATTCCCAAACGCGGCCTCGATCGCGCCATGCCGCAAAGCGACCCGGTGTTGCTGCTGGTCATGCAGGACTCGCTCAGCCAGCTCAGCAACCTGAGCGGGCGAGGAGAGCGGGATATTGCCGATGACGTTCGCGAGCAAATTCGCCAGCAGTTGCTGACGGGCGAACCTGTATTGGAATTGGCTGCCGAACAGCTCGGTATGAGCAGTTGGTCACTGCAGCGTCGGCTGCGCGAGCAGGGCCTGAGCTTTTCGACGATGGTGGACAAGCTGCGCTGCGAGCTGGCCACTCACTACCTACGCCAGCACCAGCTCCCCATCTCCAACCTGGCACCGCTGCTCGGTTACTCGGAAGTCAGTGCTTTCTCACGCGCCTTCCGCCGCTGGTTCGGCGTCAGCCCACGGCAGTGGCGACACGACAGCGATGGTGTCGGCGGGCGTGCTCACTGAGTGCGTGTTCAGTACGTTGCGGCAATGCTCGCCCGCTTGGGCATGATGGCGAGGGCAGACCAAATCACCCGGTTCTGATCAGGGGCGCAGATAGGCCTGCAAGCTGTCGTGCCCGCCGATGATCAGGTCACGGATGACATCGCACTGCTGGCCCTGAGGATCGGGTTCGCGGTTATCGAAGCGCGCGAACCACTGGATCAAGCTCTGCTCCTGCCCGCAAATGGGGATCAGCTTCACGGTCATCACGTAGTCGTCCACCGGTAAAGGTGCTTGCTCGAAGCAGTAGGAAAAGCTCAGTTGACTGTCATCCACCGCCAGCAGTCGCTCGCGCAGAATGGCGCCGTTTTCCAGGGTAAGGCGGCGGATACAGCCAACCACGCCGTCTGGCTGGTTGTCCTCGATCGAACTCTCGGAAATGGCCGGGTGCCATTGGCTGATGCCACCGAATTGCTTGAGCAGGTTCCATACCGGTTTGGCGCTGCTGTCGATCAGTGCGTTGTAGTGGACTGAAGGCATTGCTGGGCTCCTGCAGGCTGTGGCCTGCATAACTGCTGAGAATGGGATTGATAAAGGCCGGGCCGCGTTCTGCGGGCACGACCTGGGCGCCGGGCTGGGCTGCGTCGAGCAGCGCCCGTGTTTTCATCGCCGAGTTAAGCCGTCCCTGACTGGGTCGCCGAGGGCAGGGCGGTGGCCAACAGCCGTTGGCCACTGAGCACAGATAGCGCGGCCCTGGCACGGGCCGCGGGCTACGGCCATGACCGCAAAGCCGCTGTGGCTTGGCCGCTTATGGTCGCGCCAGCTGTTGAACGGACTCGCCGATCGGCGTGTCTCCCTGGGTCAGTTCGATGATCACTCTGCTTACGGTAGGGCGAAGGATGATCTCCAGCAGCGTGGCAGCCACGTCGTCGCGTGACACTTCGCCATAGGGGATCGCCAAGCCAGTGCGCACCTTGCCAGTACCCGCAGTGTCGAGCAGGGTGCCGGGGCGCAGGATGACCCAGTCCAGATCGCTTTCGGCCAGATGCACGTCGGCCAGCTTCTTGACCGCCATGTAGTTTTCGAAGGTCTCCGATACTTGCTTGCCGCGAGAGGCTTCGGGGAATGCGGAAACCAGCAGGAAACGCGGGACACCTGCCTTGCGCGCTGCCGCGACGGCCAGTTCCAGGCCCTGGCCGTCGATGGCGTTGGTCATCTGTGGGCCGCCCTTGCCGCCTGCGCCAGCGCTGAACACCACCACATCGCTGCCAGCCATGAGCGCTGCGAGCGCATCCACATCCAGCTGCAGCAGGCTGCCCGGTACCGGGGTCGCGCCGAGCGACTTCAGCTCCTCGGTCTGTTCCGGGTTGCGGTACAAGGCCAGTGCCCGATGACCGTTCCTGCTCAGTTGCTGGGACAGGCGGCGGCCAATCTTGCCGGCGCCGCCGACTACGAATACCTGGCTCATCTTCGTCTCCTTTCATGGGGTGGGGTTCGAGCGACATACGGTCGTGAAGGCCCCGGCTCGGCAGTTCGATCCGCTCTGCCGGGGCCAGCGTCTGGTCAGAGAAATCAGCCTTCGAACTGGTGATAGACCTTGGCGATGACCTTCCACGCACCGTCGATGCGGATCAGCGTCAGGTAATCGTTGTAGTCGGCACCAATGGCATCGTTCTCCATATCGACGCGCACGACGGCGGTGGTCGGGGTGATCGCCAGCACATCCAGGCGGGTGCTGATGTCGGGGGCTTTGCCGTTCTTTTCGATGAAGTCGAATAAGTTGGCAATCGGGCCACCCAAGAGTTCACCGTTGGTGAAACCGTACATCACCGCATCTTTGTGGAAAGCCTCTGCCACGCGTGCAGCGCTACCGGCCCGCAGGCCATCGACGTACTTCTGAGCCACGGCGATCACGGCATCGTACTCACCGGTGGCAACGGCCTTGATGTTCTTGCTCATAGCTTTTCTCCAGGTCAAAGAGAGCGTGCCTACACGGGCTACAAATTACGGTGCGACGTGGGTGTGGTAGATCTTGCTGACGACCATCCACCTGCCCTCGACTTTCAGCAGGTTGAAGAAGTCGGTGAAGCAGAAGCCCGAGATGTCGTTGGTATCGATACGGGCGCTGGCAGCAGTGCCGACGATATCGATATTGACGATTACGCCCTTAGCCTCAGGAGAGGGGCGGAAAGGCGGGTTGTCGATCGTGTCGAACAGACCCTGAATCGGGCCGCCAGCCAACTTGCCGTCGGCATCGACGCCGAAGATGGTTGCCTGCTCACTGAAGGCAGGTTTCATGATGCTGCTCTTGGCTTGCTTACCGCCTTCGTTGTACTGGTTCAGTACTTCGACAATGGCCTGGTATTCATATACGTAGGTGGGCTTGTTCATGGTGTCGTCCTTTCTTGGGAGTTGGTGAATACGCCAGTGAGGCCTTCGCGTGCGAGAAACCGCCTCTTCGTGGCGTCAGCGCAATACGTCTTGAACCCTCACCAGTCCTGCCGGGTTGGCGAGATAATCAGGTCGTTCACGGTTACGTTGGCCGGCTGGTTGAGTGCGTAAACCACTGCTTTGCCGATGTCGTCAGGGGAGATGGCGATCTTGTTGAGTTCCTTGGCGGCCTTGCGCCCCGAGGGATCTTCAACCTTGTCTGCCCAGCCGGTGTCGATCACGCCAGGGCTGATAGTGCCCACACGAATGCCATGCTTGACGCCCAGCTCCTTGCGCATCGACTCGGTCATGGCCTGCACGAAGAACTTGCTGGCGCTGTACACCCCGGCAGCTTCACCGACCTGATGACCCGCGACGGAGGCCATGTTGAGTACGTGGCCCGACTTCTGCGCCAGCATCTGCGGCAGTACCGCAGCGATCATGTTGAGATAGCCCTTGATGTTGACGTCGATCATCTTGTTCCAGTCGTTGACGGCGATGTCGGCCCAGTTGGAGAACAGCATCAGGCCTGCGTTATTGATCAGGATGTCGATAGAGCCGTATGTGTCCTTGGCGAATTGCGCCAGGGCATGGGCGTCGTCGAGGCTGGTCACGTCAGTTACCTTGCCGACCGCCTCAACGCCGTTGGCGCGTAGCTCCGCGACGAAGGAATCAAGCGCCGGACCGTCGATGGAGGCGGCGACGATGCGCACGTTGTAAGCGGCCAGCGCACTTGCAGCGGCGGCGCCGAGACCGGACGACGCGCCGGTAATGACCACGACTTTCTGATCCAGATAATTCATGTATCGACCCTTCATACCTGCGCCCGCGACAGCGAGCGCGTGAGTGGTGGCGAATGCCCGTGCACTCGCCATGGACGGCTCCGGCTGCGTGGCGCCGGACGCCTCTCAGTAGTTACCAACTGGCCAGTCGGTGTAGCCCTTGGCTCCGCCGCCGTAATAGCTCTCGCGTGGCGCGATCGTCAGTGCTGCACCGCTGCGCAGGCGCTTTACCAGATCCGGGTTGGCGATGAACAGGCGGCCAAATGCGACGGCGTCGATCTTGTTCTCGGCGCGGCGTTCGATGGCCATGTCCAGGTCGTAGTTGTTATTGCCGATGTAAGGGCCCGCGAACAGACCACTCAAGGCATCCATATCGACACCTTTCGGCACGTCGCGACTGGTCGCCGTAGCGCCTTCGACGAAATGCAGGTAGGCCAGGTTGAGTGAATTGAGCTCAGGCACCAGATAGCCGAACAGGGCCATTACGTTGCTATCCGGCGGCGTATTACCGGCGTCGGGCGTCACGGGAGAAAGGCGGATGCCGACACGTTCGCTGCCCCAGATCTCGATCACTGCGCGGGTGACCTCCAGGGTCAGGCGTGCCCGGTTCTCGATAGAGCCACCGTACTGGTCGGTGCGCTGGTTGGTTGAGTCGCGCAGGAACTGGTCGAGCAGGTAGCTGTTGGCCGAATGAACTTCCACACCGTCGAAGCCGGCACGCTTGGCGTTGCTGGCTGCGACGCGGTACTGCTCGATAATCCCGGGGATCTCGCCGGTTTCCAGCGCGCGGGGCATGGACACTGGCACGAACCCCTCGGTGGTGTAGGTATCGCCTTCGGCTTTGATCGCCGAGGGTGCAACGGGTGCCTGACCATCAGGCTGTAGCGCGACGCTGGAGAAGCGGCCGACGTGCCAGAGCTGCAGCACGATTTTGCCCCCCTCGGCATGCACGGCGTCGGTCACTTTCTTCCAGCCAGCGGTTTGCTCCTCGCTCCAGATTCCTGGCGTAGCGGCATAGCCACGCCCTTGCGCGGAAATGTTCGTGGCCTCTGCGATGATCAGGCCAGCCGAAGCGCGTTGTGCGTAGTAGGTGGCGTGCAGTTCGTTGGGGATACCGTCTTCCGCATAGCGGCTGCGAGTGATCGGGGCCATGACGATGCGGTTGGAGAGCTCGATGGCGCCCATGCGGGTGGGCTCGAACAGGTCGGTACGAGTGGTATTGTCAGTCATGTGAAATCCTATTTAGTAGACCAGTCGTCTAGTTTTCAGGTAAAAAAAAGCCGCTCACCCGAGCAGGCTTTTCGTCATGGTCAGTGCTGATTCGAAGGGCCGAGTAGAGCGGTTTACTTTGGCCATCAGAGAGGCGCCGAGCCACATCTGATAAAGGGCCTCGGCTAGCGCAACGCTGTCCGTGGTAACGACGCTGCCATCACTGATACCGCGCTCGATGCTCCCGGCAATCAGCTTGACGATTCTGCCGGTACCTTTATCCAGCACCTGACGCATGACCTCGGAGAGGTCGCAAACTTCCGCACCCAGTTTCACCACCAGGCATTTGTTGTAGAGCGAGTCGTCATGCTGGGTTTCGATCCAGTACTGGAAGTAACCCAGAAGGCTCTCTGCTCCATTGGCCTGTTGATTGAGAATCGGGGCTATACGCGCCAGATACTCATCGAAATACTCGTCTAGCAATGCCTGCCCGAATTCTTCCTTCGATTTGAAGTAGTAGTAAAACGACCCCTTGGGCACACCTGCGGTACTCAACACTTCGTTGAGGCCCACTGCGGTGTAGCCTTTGTGAGTCATCAGCGCCCTGGCAACAGTAAGGATGTGCTCGCGCATTTCGTTAGCGGGTTTCTTCATAGTGAAAATAGCCTATCAGCAATTAGACCGGTCGTCTACTTGGTCTGTAGCAACGGTTCGCTATGCCAGATGAAGCCGTTCTGCATGGCACCGAGATCGTTGCTGCCAGGAAAAGCCAGAAGCAGTTTCAAGGTACTCCAGGTTAAAAAGCCGGGCGCTGACGCCCGGCAACTGCCGTTCAAAACCGAAATCACCTTGACCTGCCTGTTCCTCACCGGAACTCAATACGCCGCCAAAATCCCCTGCGGGTTATAGCCGTGGATCACCGTGCCGTTGACCTTGAGCACTGGCACGCCTCGGCCACCGAGTGCGTCGTAGGCGCGGCGCGCGTCGGATGATTTCTCGATGTCCAGCTCGGTGTAGGCGATACCGCGCTCGCCGAGAAACTCTCGGGTCTTGGCGCAGTAACCACACCAACTGGTGGCGTAGAGGATTACCTCTCCCTGGCCGGCGACCTGCTGGCTGTTGCCAAACAGCATCGGCTCGAGGCGATCCCACTGTTGCCAGGTCGCCAGTACCGCGAGAATCAGCAAAATCCTTTTCATCGTGCAGCCCTTTGTTTTATCAGGTCGGCTAATGCAGCTCTTCAGTCCTTGCGACGTTTCAACTGGTCGGTCAGTTGGGTCGGCAGGTTGCGGATGATCAGGGTGCCTTGCGTTTCGTCGTATTCGACTTTCGAGCCGAGCAGGTGGGCTTCGAAGCTGATCGACAGGCCTTCGGCGCGCCCGGTGAAGCGCTGGAACTGGCTCAGCGTACGCTTATCGGCTGGGATTTCAGGTGACAGGCCGTAGTCCTTGTTGCGGATATGGTCGTAGAACGCCTTGGGTCGTTCTTCGTCGATCAGCCCTGACAATTCAGTCAGGGTGATCGGCTCGCCCATCTTGGCCTGGCTTGAGGCATAGCCGACCAGTGTCTTGGTCTTCTCGCGGGCCTGTTCTTCGGGCAGGTCTTCGCTTTCGACGAAATCGCTGAACGCCTTGAGCAGTGTGCGGGTTTCGCCAGGGCCGTCGACGCCCTCCTGGCAGCCGATGAAGTCACGGAAGTATTCCGAGACCTTCTTGCCGTTCTTGCCCTTGATAAACGAGATGTACTGCTTGGAATTGGCGTTGTTGCGCCATTCGGAGATGTTGATCCGTGCGGCCAAGTGCAACTGGCTCAGATCCAAGTGCTTGGCGGCGGTCACGTCCAGCGCATCATTCACTGCCACGCCTTCGCTGTGATGGAGCAGAGCGATGACCAGGTAGTCGGTCATGCCTTGCTGGTAATGAGCGAACAGCACGTGACCGCCGGTGGACAGATTGGATTCTTCCATCAGCTTCTGCAGGTGTTCAACGGCCTGGCGGCTGAACGCGGTGAAATCCTGGCCTTCTTCGAGGTAGGTTTTCAGCCAGCCACTGAACGGGTAGGCGCCGGATTCCTCGTGAAAGAAACCCCAGGCTTTGCCCTGCTTGGCGTTATAGCTTTCGTTGAGGTCGGCCAGCATGTTCTCGATGGCCTGGGAGGCGCCCAGTTCAGTGTCGCGGGCATGCAGCACGGCAGGGCTGCCATCAGGCTTCTTGTCGATCAGGTGGACGATACAGTGACGGATCGGCATGGAGGGTCTCTTCAGGCGTTAACGCAATGGGGCCGCTGCAAGGCGGCCAAAGTGATGCAAAGTTTACCCGACTGTTGCCGCCGCGGTCGCCCGTGACCGCTGTAATGCCTGCAGCCGTTCGATGACATAACGCAGGTGCATGTGCAGTTCGTACAGTTCGCTGGAATAGGAGAGAGGCACATCAATCTTGTCCATTTCTGCCTCCAGGCTCTCCAAACGCTGGATTTCCTCGTCCAGATCAGCAGGCAGGGTGCCGTCGTGCAGTTGCCGGTCTATTTCACGCAGGTGTTTGTACCAGCGGTAGATGCGCGCTCGGATGCGCCAGCGGTATAGCGGGCCGATGGCCTTGATGAGCGGAAACAGCAAGACCAGCAGCGGAATGGCAAGGATGATGTACCGGTCGGCCAGAGAGGCGATGCGAAACGGCAGGTAGCGCTGCAAGATCGGCAGGCCGTTCTTATAGAAATACTCGGCTTCGTCGAGCGTCTTCAGGGTGCGTGGTGGCGCCGCCGGGTATTGATCAGGGGCGTCGAGCAGGTTGCCATCCTTCAGCACTTCGCGAGCGGCGGCGAGAATCAGCGGGGTCAGCGACGCGTGGAACTCGCCATTGGCCAGTAGGGTGGCGGCAGGGCCCAGGGTGACGATATCGCGGTCGGGGGTATTGCTGGGCAGGTCGAGCAGGCCTTCGCCCACCTCCAGACGGCTCAGGTAGGGCAGGCGTGCCTTATAAGCAGCGCTGCGGCCGAGGCCGATCAGGTGCAGATTGGGGTCGCTGGCCAGGCGCTGGATCAGTGCGTTCTCCGCCGGGCCGAGAAAGAAACCGGCATCCAGTTCGCCGGCGATCAGTGCATCGGCAGCGCGGTTGCCACCGATGGCCTGCCATTGTTCGGGATACTGATCGGGTGTGATGCGATTGGCCTCTAGCAGCGCATAAATCACTGCGCCTGAGCCACTGCCGGGTGTGCCGATGGCGACTCGCTGGCCGAGCAGATCCTTAAAGTGGGCGCTGCTCTGTGCGTTGCGCACGAACAGCCACAATGGCTCTTGGTACATCACGCCGAGGCCGAGCAGCGCGTCACGCTCGGGCATTGTTAGGGTCAGCTCTTGGCCGCTCTGCACCAGCGCCAGTTGCACCTCGTTGCTGCGCAGTTTGTCGAGATTGTCCCGCGAGCCTTCACTGTTGATCAGCGTGAGGGTAAACCCCTCCCTCGCCAGTTCGTCACGCAGTTTCTCGCCGAAGGCATGGTAGCCACCGCTGGCGCTGCCCGTCGCCATGCTGGCGTGCATGGGCGGCGGCGGCGCCACGAAGTAGAAGAGTGCCGCGACCAGTGCCGCGAGTACCGGAATAAGCCAGAAATTGGCCAGCAGCATGATTTTCAGGTCGTTGAGTACACGTGGCATGGCGCTTCCTTTCGACGAATCCGCTCAAGGATAGAACCCTACCGCGCTGTCAGTCACCCCTGGGAGCCACTTTCGGCCATCGGCATGCCGGTACGGCGCGCGTGACGCCTGCGATCGAGCAGCATCAGCACACCCAGCAGGCCAATGGCATACAGCGCATCGATGCCGAGCATCAGCAGGATGCCGCCGCAGAGTAAGGCGCTGATACCGGCCAGCCAGCGCCACAGGCCTTTGAGCAGTATCCAGCCGGCGGCCATGCTGAGCAGGTAGATGACGATGAAGTTGCCATTGGCATAGCGGATCAGTTGATCCAGCGGCAGCCCCAGGCTCCAGATCACCGTGGTGCTCAGTGCGCAACTGAGCACCACCAGCAGCAGCGCCCTGGCCGGCACACCATTGGTATTACGGGCAGCCAGCAGGCGCGGCAGCTTGCCTTCGTCGGCCAGGCTCCAGATCAGCCGCGCGAAGCCCTGGATATACACGTTCATGGAAGCGAAACACGCCAGGTAGCCGATGCTCGCGCTGAGCCAGCGAGCCTGGTCACCGAACAGCATAGCGAGCATGCGCGGCATGGACGCGGCGTCAGTGCGGGCATCGCCGTAGGCATGCAAACTCAGCACCGCCACCGAGCAAGCCCAGTACACCAGGCCGGCAAGTACCACGCCGAGCAACAGTGCCAAGGGAAAGTCGCGTTGCGGGTTCTTGAACTCCTCACCCAGATGGGTGAAGGCCTCGATGCCGACGAAGCACCAGAACATCACGCCCAACGCCACTGGCATCAGTTGCCAATTGCCCGTCAGTGGCGGCAGCAACGGTTGTTCTGTGTGGGGCAAGTCTGCTTTCCACCAGATCAGTGCGATGGTGGCGACGATGGCCAGTGCGATAGCGATCTGCACGCTACCCGAGGTACGCGCCGGGCGTTGGCCGAGCAGCAGGATGATGCCCAGGGTGACCAGTTGAATGGCCAGAACCGCCAGGTCGCTGAGCGCGAACAGCGCGTGCCAGAACCCACTGGCAATGTTCAGCGCGGCCGGTAAGCCCACGGGTAAAACTGCCAGGAACAGAAACGCGCTCAAGCGCTCCATGCGCGCGCCGAACGCACGGCCAATCAAGTGCGGCGCACCGCCTGCATGGGGATAGTGGCGGCCGAGCTGGGCGAAGGTGAATGCCATCGGCAGAATCAGCACGATCAGCAGCAGCCAGGCCCACAGGGAAACTTCGCCGGCTGCCGTGGCGGCCAACGCGGGGATCACGAAAACTCCGGTGCCGAGCAGTGATGTCGACAGCAGGCCGATCCCTTGCAGCAGCCCCAATTCCTTGTTCAATCGACTCATGTTGTATGCTCTCGCTCGTCCTGAAGTGGCGGCTGCGTCCAGTTGTGGTGCGCTGATTCGCCAGGCAGTTATGGTAAAGCCGCGCGGCCTCGATCGCTGCTGGCGAAGCGTCGGCGACGACCGACGAAACGGCGGCAATGCCCGTCATCCTGTTATGCAGATTGGTGCAGAGAGCGCGAGTGGATAAGTTCGACCAAGGCATCATCGCTTTGCTACGCGCCGATGCGCGCCTGACCGTCACCGAGGTCGCCCGACAGGTCAACCTGTCACGCACCGCCGTGAGCGAGCGCATCCGCCAACTGGAAGCGGGCGGCGTGATTCAGGGTTACCACGCCCGCATTGCCGAGCCCACCCACATCGTGGTGCAGGCCTATCTGGAGCTGTTCTATACGGGCGGGCGCTGCGAACAATACGTCGAGCGCATGCGCGTATTCCCGGAAGTGCGCCGCTGCTCTGGCATCAGCGGCGAAACCGACATGCTGATCTACCTCGAAGCCGCCTCCATGGAGCGGCTGGCGCAAGTGCGTGGCGAGATCGAAAACTTCCCAGGGGTGCACAAAGTAAAAACCCATATGGTCGTCAAAGACTGGCTGATGTGAGTCAGGGCTGTGACGACCATGCATTGCCAACTCAGCGGTATGCCGAACAAGCAAAGGCTCATCCGAGCGGGCTGACCACCCCGGCAAAGCCCTGGCCCAATACATGGGTATAAATCTGCGTGGTTCGCACATCGGCATGCCCGAGCAAAGTCTGCACGGTACGAATGTCGCTGCCCCGGCGTAAAAGCTCGGTGGCAAAGGTATGCCGAAATGTATGGCAGCCTGCGGGCTTGTGCAGCCCGGAGCGGCGCACAACCTGCCTGACCGCTTTCTGAATCGAGCTGACGTGGATGTGATGACGCACCACGTTGCCATGTTCATCCATGCACACACCTCGGGAAGGAAACAGCCATTGCCATTCCAGTGAGCGCCCCGCATTGGGGTATTTGCGGTGCAAGGCGAAAGGCAGGCTGACCGGTACCTGGTAAAAAGTGTCTTGTCGCTCCCAAGCCGCGAGCATGCGTGCCCGCCGCTCCTGCAGCATCGTGATAAGCGAGGAAGGTAACAAGGTCGTCCGATCCTTGGCGCCCTTGCCGTCATGTACGGTGATCACCTGCCGATCAAAATCCACATCCTTGATACGCAGGCGAGCAGCCTCCACCACGCGCAAACCGGCACCGTACATCAGTGAGGCCAGTAACTGATACGGCTGGCCAAGCAGGGCAATCAGTGCCGTTGCCTCAGCATGCGTCAATACACAGGGAATGCGTGTCGAGCGTTTGGCGCGCACCACCTCACCTAGTTGGCCCAGTGGCACTTCAAGCACTTTGCTGTAAAGAAACACCAGCGCGTTCAGCGCCAGGTTCTGGGTCGCGGCAGCCACCTTGCGATCTACCGCCAGCCACGTAAGAAAAGCACTGACCTCCACAGCCCCCATCTCCATCGGATGGCGCAACCGATGGAAACGGATGAAATAGCGAATCCAGTACCAGTAAGATTGCTCGGTGCGAATGCTGTAGTGATGCACGCGCATCACTGCGCTGACCTGCTCTCGCAGGCGAGGCTTGGAGGGTGAACGATCCATGTCGACTCCACTGTGGTGTTGCTGGTTTTATATACAGTAGTAGCGGCAAGGGGAATACACAAGTCAAGCGAGTACGGAGTGTGGGGAGGTGTGTGGGATTAAGTTATTGATAAGTAAGTATTTTTACTTATGCTGACGCTGGGTGGTGCGGCATTATGCGGAATTTTCTACTATTGCATTAACAAAGAATTCCATCTAATCACTGTTAGGCCCTATGAAAAAAATCATCGCAAGCCTCATAACATTTTTTATATTCAATAGTATCGCTTCGGCTCACGAAGACACTTCACTGCCGATAAGTGCCGACGGTTCAATATCCGGGATACCGCCAGAATTTGGGGCAGCAAAGCTAAATATTGAATTTTCCAATGAAAACGCGTCCGCATCTATTTCTAAACTAGAACTAATCATCGGCGGTAAATCCCTCGTATTCCCTACGTGCCTTAGCAACCTTCTAGAAACAAATAAAATCAACACTGTAATAGCATCCGGTTCGTGGTATCACGACGAGTCGTATCTCCCTTATTATTTGAGCGTTAAATTCCACGACAGCACATATAATCCAAAATCTTGGGTGAATACCGGATGTTCGATTTTAGTTAACCTTAGAAATAACACACTAATAAGCATGAGCAAGTATGAAATGCTTGATGATGGCTTGGGTTACCAAGAGCCTGAAATCAATCTAAAATCTCAGTGTACCGAAAGTGAGCTCAAGAGCTTTCCTTATCACCCAGTAATTTAGGTAAAGCCTAACAAGTGGTTCAAATCGCTCGCTGCGCTCCCTGGGACGGGCTAAAGCCCGCCCCTTAACCAAACGTTAGGCGGCAAAGCAAAGGCCGAGAAACATGGAAGTTATGCGTTTAAATAACAATTTACGGATTTCACCTGCAAGCTCGCAGCGGCCATACAAATCCGGCCCGAAGCTCTCGCATTCGCGAACCAGAATATTCACATCAGCAGCAGGCCAATCGGCACGCGCTTGCCTCCATCTTCAAGCTCTTCTGCCTGAAGGCCTGCACGCGTATGCTCCAAGCCACAGTTCCAGCACCACAGAACAATCACGTCCTGTATTCGGCGTTACACCGTGGCGAGGCCTAACAACTGTATATGGACTCTCCCCACAAGTAGTGAGCAAAGCTTTCCCTCTGCACCTGTCGTCAGCGCGGTTGCATTCGTATATCCGGCCTGTGTTGGGCGCTTGGCCCTGGCCATTCTGTAGTTCGCGCAGCGGGGGCCAAGCGTTCAATCGATCACACAGATCATCATTGTTATCGGCCTTGCTCCGCTGCAGGACTCGCCTGTTCCGACAGTGCTGCTGCTCATCACAACCACTAGAAAATCATCATCTCTTTGCTGATTACTCCGCCGTCAGGCGGGCTTTGTACTTTGCCAATTACCGCTGAGGCGCCGTTCGTGGCACCACACCGCCCAGCAGATCCGTACCAGTTTGTTGGCCAGGGCCACGGCCGCTTTGTTGTGGCCGATCCGCGCCGCCGTCTCAACGGCCCAGCGTTGTAATGTCGTCAACTTCTCCGGCGTACGCGCCTGACAGCGCTGAGCCGCAAGCAAGGCGGCTCGCGAACCGTGGATCAACAGGGTGCGCACATAAACGTTGCCTTGCCGGCTGATGTGGCCCAGTTTGCGTCGGTTGCCGCTGCTGAATTCGCGCGGCGTCATGCCCAGCCAGGCGCTGAGTTGGCGACCATTGGCAAAGCGCTCAGGCTTACCGACGGCGGCTTTCAGAGCGCTGGCGGTCAGCAAGCCAATACCGCTGACTTCATCCAGTTTGCGCACGACTTCATCGTCGGCATGCCAGCGTTTGAGTTGCTGCTCACACTCGCTCATGCACTGCTCATGCAGGTTGATTTCCGCCAGGACGATATGCAGTTGATGGCTCAAGGGCGCAACCTCTGGGCGCTCAACCAACTCGTGGGCTGTACGGATAAACGCGACGGTTGAGACTGGGGCTTCTATACCCGCCTCGCGCAAGATGCCGCGCAATAGGTTGATCCGCTGGGTGCGGCTTTTCTTCCAGGTTTCGCGCAGCCCATGCAGATGCTGCACCTGTTGCTGCTCATGGCTTTTCACCGGCACCGGGTGAATATCGGTGCAGCGCGCCGCTTCCAGCATGGCATCGCAGTCGTTGCGGTCGGTTTTGTTGCGGCGCCGGTAAGGGCGCACATAACGCGGATGTATCAGTTTGACCTGGTGACCCAGCGCTTGCGCGACGCGCCCCCAATAATGCGCAGTACCGCAAGCCTCCATCACCCACTCGACCGGCTCGGTTTGCTCCTGTATATATCGCCTGAACGCCTCTCGGTTCAGCCGCTTGCGCTGCACCACCTGGCCGGAACGGACACTCTCGGCAACCTGGTAAACGGACTTGGCCAAATCAACTGCAATATGCTTCATAACGGCTCTCCCAATTTCAGTCACCACCGTTCTCGGTATAGAACTGTGGCGCGGGGAGAGTCCATTACAGCATTCAAGGCCGCTCGCTTCGCTCGCTCGGGACCGGCTAAAGCCGGCCCCTTAACCAAACGTTATGTAATTTAATGAAAAATGAAACTTACCCCCAAAAGTGATTTGCATTTTTATAATTGCGAAAATAAGGATTATAGACACGAACTAGAAGAGTGGCTAAAAGCTCTTGACTTACTTTTAACAAAAAAACAAATGAAATCACTTGTAGCGCATAAGCTGCAGTTTGAAAGATCCATATTCGATATAGATCAATATATTCAAAGTGCATGCGAATTTACTGTAATGTCCAGGATGTATGTTGATTTTAAAGATGGTTTTGAATACGAGCCAAAGCATAATGAAAGTAATCCCGAGCATCGAAAAAAAGATATAGACTTTTCTTTTAATTATGACTTCCTTCAGGTAAACGTTGAGGTTAAATGCTTCAGTAGACTGAAATTACAAGATCCTGCTCCCAGCGGAGAGCAAGGTGAGGGCCGCCCCAAAAGTAGATTCTTGCCGTTAAAAGATTTTTTTAAGAGCGCAAACGAAAAATTTCGCCCCGCAGGAGATTTTGAGTCAAATATTCTAGTCGTATGCTGTTACAACCTTGATGACTTCGTCGACGTTGCAAACTCACTGGCCGGAAGCTCAGGCGTATGCTTTAGAAAGAATAGACCTGATGAGCAAACTGAGTGTATCTTTGATGTAAAAGATTTCGATAAAGTTGATGGCGTGATAGTAACCAATCTAGCTTTTCATCATGAAAACTTTAATCGGCGCAGTGACGGAAAGTATCTTAGCCCTTGGGATTTCACAAAAACATTTACGATGGGCTTCCAAGTTCACGACAAGGGCAAGCCCGGCTTCAAAGAAACTATCGATCAATTGATAAAGCAGGCTTTTAATATTCAAAATGATCGGTACATTTCTTTTTGCAAAAAGGAAAATCTGGATAAGTTTGATTTTAATGTTTCCCTAAGAAAGCTTATCGAACATTTAAATAACGATTTAAACGGTTACTACTTTGTATCCGAGCGCGAATGAAAGCGCCACCAACATAACAACAGGCTCAAATCGTTCGCTTCGCTCACTGGGACGGGCTAAAGCCCGCCCCTTAACTAACCGTTATGTATTTATTGCAAGGAACATCCATGGCATTTCCGGACGAAACAAAATTAGTAATAAATAACTACCTTGATGCCCATCTTGCAGATTGGGCTTGGCACAAAGACCGATTTGACTTTATTACAGATGTAACATTAAGAGATAGACTCGCAGATGAGTTCATTTCCGCCAGGTATGTTTATAAACTCCTCGAAGGCCTATCAGCTGACTCATGGCTATTACGAGCACAGATTCGAATCCAAGTTCTATCGTATGCCTCAATATATGAGGCAGTAATTCATCACATATTATTTGAAAACTTATCATCAAACCCTGATGTTCAGTCCCTCACTGAATTCAAGATGAAAAAAGTGATTTCTATTCCAGCAGCAAAACAAGCAGCACTACAAAGCGCGCTTGAGCACGACGGCAAAGAAATAATACCAACATATGAAGACATCGGAAAAACCGATGTCACGAAGGTAAGATTTGACCGAAAAGCGCAATGCGCTGAGAAACTAGGCTTAATTGACGATGGGCTTAAGAATGAAATTATAGAATTCTATGAGGCCAGAAACTCAATTCACATTCATGCTGAAATAAGAAAGAGCCTTGAGTATCAACTGGACTTATCCAAGAGAGCATATAGGCGCATGGAACCGTTTGTAGAGCAAATCAAGAAAAATCTTCCTGCCGTACTCGCCAACCATACATAACAAATGGTTCAAACCGTTCGCTTCGCTCACTGGGACGGGCTAAAGCCCGCCCCTTAACCAAACGTTAGGCAGCCTCCGGAAATTCCTCTCCGGTCTGTTTTACCCGCAACACCGCATCGCCAATAAGCACCCTGGTTATTGGCATTATCAAAAGGAGTTGGTTTATGCCGGGCAATGTCACAAATAACTTACCGCGCTCACCTTTCAGCTTGGCGGCGTCAGCCTTTTCTTTCTGCGTTGCTGCGGCTACCGTGTCGGGCAGGCCAGGCCTAACAACTGGCTCAAATCGTTCGCTTCGCTCACTGGGACGGGCTGAAGCCCGCCCCTTAGCCAAACGTTAGGTATATGGAAGAAGAATTTTCGCTCTACCTTATAGAACCTGGCTCACGGCCACCGTTTCCAGCTGTCGCACGTTATCTGTGGGGTAAGGAGGACTTTGACTCTGATGGTAATAGTCGACATCCTAACGATGATCAATGGACAGAGCTTACAATCATATGTCGCGCCACAAATAGCGAACGTCTTGATATAGACCCTGTTTCAGAAAAACCGCTGGTACTAAAAATTTCGTCTACGTCTTCTTCACTTGTCCAAAAAATCGCGCAGTTTCTGGTAGCGAACAGTGGTGGCACCATATGTACCGAGTGGCCAAATACCTAACTAGTGGTTCAAATCGCTCGCTTCGCTCACTGGGACGGGCTAAAGCCCGCCCCTTAACCAAACGTTAGCCTACAGAGGAAAGAGATGTTCGCTATTCACTCTACAGAGTCTGGCAACACACTCATCTTTGATGACGTGCAAGGCGACTATTTTTCCGCCTGTTTCAGTTCGTCTGCACAGAGTGTTAAGCGTGAGGTTTGGGCGTATACCGATGCATATGGCTTGGCAAATCTTTTTGAATACCTTGCAAGCCATGAGCTGCCTTGGCAAACCTCTGAAAAGTGGGAGTCAATAGAAGGTGAATTTATGCTGGAGGCAACCTGCAACTCTCGCGGCATCGTAAACTTTAAGGTCTCCATTTCAAACCTCGGAATTACTGAGCCATGGAAGTTTGAAGGAAACGTCTGCACTGAACTTGGTCAGCTTCCAGCGCTTGCAAAATCTGCACGGCAGTTTTTCGGTGTATCTGCAGGCTAACAAATGGTTCAAATCACTCGCTTCGCTCGTTGGGACGGGCTAAAGCCCGCCCTTTAACCAAACGTTAGCTGCACTACGAGTTAAAACTATGTGCAAGGATGAAAGATGCCACCTAGGACAAATGAATTTCAGAAACTGGTAAAAATAATAAATAAGCACTTGGCGCCAGCTGATGCAAAAATAACAGAATCAGCAATGATTTTTGACCGAGAGGCAGGCATAAATCGTGAAGTAGACATTTTAATTGAAACAAGAGTCTTAAATTGCAATATTAAAATAGGCGTAGAGTGCACCACCACATCTAGAGCGCTAGATATAAAAAAAGTTGAAGAGCTAAAAGAAAAGCATAGAAGGCTAGGCATTAATCAGAGCGTGGTAGTGGCAAAAAACGGATTTTCACAGCCAGCAAGAAACTATGCAGAAATTAATAATATTAAGCTTCTTTCATTTAGCGCAGCTAAAAGAAAAGATTGGCTGCCTCTATTCGAGCTCTTAAGAAACCCTTACGTTTACGGCAGGACATATTTCATTAAATCAGCATCGTTAAAGTACAGGCCAGAAACCACAGACGAAGGGTTTGAAATGGATGCAGAAACCACTGTACTATTTCAAGGTAAAGAGCTAGCAACTTTGGATTTCTGCAATCAATTATTTAGTGATAGTCAGATAAGTAAAATTGCACACAAAGAGCTAAGAGAGAACGAGGAAAACGGCCAAGACCCTTGGGTAAAAGTTGGGTTTTCCCTCGATGAAAAATATGAATTCAAAAATAAAATCGGGAAAAAATCGTATCCTGTAGAAATAGAAATGATCTACGGCTACATTTCTAATTATCAAAAACTAGGCACAGAACAATTCACATATGAAGAGCAAGATATTTTAGTTGGAAATACATCTTGCAATGATATAAACAAGCTTGCACAGGCAGCATTTAGCGTAAGAAATGGAACGCTAAGTGGGACTATTGAATTTAACTCCGCGTTAATCCCCAGCCCTCCAGCTTCGCGCAGCTAACAAGGCGCTCAAATCGTTCGCTTCGCTCACTGGGACTGGCTAAAGCCAGCCCCTTAGCTTAATCGTTAGAACTTCAGAATATGGAAAGACCACCAATATATTTAAAATCAAAATTCGTCTCACATCCTAGCGAGTTGTTCACGTTTCTTCGTGATTCAATTACTTGGGACGAACGGATGAGAGCGAGAAAAACTGCTAGCTTTGGCGTTTCCTATAATTATTCGCAAATATATTATGAGCAAGTAAAAATGCTGCCTGAATTAGAAAATGTTTGTGCGCTTATTGAGCTAGAGCTTGGTTTTCGTCCAAATAATTGTCTTCTAAATTATTATCTTGATGGCAACTCTTCAATGGGTTTTCATTCTGACTCTAGTGAGGAGTTAGCAAAAGGCACTGGTGTAGCAATTGTTTCTCTTGGAGCTGTGCGTGAAATAGCATATCGTTCAAAGCTGGAACCGGTTGTAGAGTTTTTCTACCCGTTAGAGAGTGGTTCATTGCTTTATATGTCACAAGAAATGCAAGAGTTTTGGCTTCATGCAATACCTAAAGTTGGTGCTAGTGGTGAGCGTATCAGTTTAACTTTCCGTCAAATTATCAAATAGTTCTAACAAAGCATTGCACCTGACGCATTGTAAGTAGCGCTTTTGCAATATCGCTGCGCGAAGTTTATCGCAACGCGCCACTTACAATCCGCGGGTGAGCGCAACGTTAGCCGCCGAAGTCTTAAAGCTACAGCCAGGGGGAGATCATGTTTGCAGAGTTGAAAGACAAGGAGTTGCACCTTCACGGTAGTACTTCGGAGTTGAATGCAGTAGCCCGCTCGATCCATAGAGGAAGGCACGGCGCATCATCATCCTTTGAGCTGTGTAGTGAAAACTCTTTATTTTCCTCATTGCAAACAAAGTGCTACGGCAAACTCTCCAATATCCAAATTGAAGGTTACAAAATTAATATCAGCTATTCCGAGCTTGTAAAAAATCGCCTCTACACTTACTTTTCTATGCCATCAGGCACCCCCCAGGGCGCTTTGTTTTTTCTAACCCACTCAAATCAAGGCCACTCGCCGTTGCTAGTGGAAAGCTCGCTTGAGCTTTTCATCCATGTTGCTGCTAGTGATACATGAGCGCTAGGCTAACCAGTGGTTCAAATCGCTCGCTTCGCTCACTGGGACGGGCTAAAGCCCGCCCCTTAACCAAGCGTTAGGTCCCTGCCGAACTCATTGCCGGCCAGTTATAAAATAAGGAAATACTTGAGTGAAGACCTGTATTTATTGCAAGGCGAAAAAAAGCAATGAAGAATTCACATT
This sequence comes from Pseudomonas sp. PME37.24/006, assembly GCF_055556635.1. Classification (NCBI taxonomy): domain Bacteria; kingdom Pseudomonadati; phylum Pseudomonadota; class Gammaproteobacteria; order Pseudomonadales; family Pseudomonadaceae; genus Pseudomonas; species Pseudomonas sp. PME37.24/006. Next base: position 826,601 of record NZ_JBVHNL010000003.1, on the reverse strand, counting down.
AGAGCATGTAATCTCGCAATTCTTAGGTGGGGCGCAAGCACCTGACAATCTTAAAACTAGAAATGTGTGTGGGGCTTGTAATAATAATTTAGGCTTATTTGTAGACGCATCGTTCGAAAAAGATTTTTTAGTTTTTAACGAGTTAAATGAAGCAGCATATTCATTCTTTGACCCTGAAAATCCGACACCTCTTCCTTTAAGAAATATGGGGGTATCTGACCTTAACCCTCCCGAAATGGAAGGCAATGAGGTCTGCGAGTGCTGGATTGGCCCATTGGGAGAACAAGTATATTGGGTCAGGCCGGCGGATGAGCGGATGTATTGGTATGCCGGCGGAAATCCCAGGACGGTAAAAAAGGTAAAAACAAGGGGTTACTTTATATGGTCTGAACGCTCAATAAAAAATCCTACTATTACTTGGCTATCATTCAAGGACTCTTTCCCCGGCAGAAAAATTAGAAAAATCTCCTGCACAGAGGTTTTGGGGGCAAACTTGGCTGACATAGGATTCTCCGAGCCAGACGAGTTAGACTTAAAGCGGATTGAGTACTTCAATACAAAATGCAGTGATGGGCAGCAACGTAAGAACAAATTGTCATTATATCTTCGCCATGATGTTCGATTTATGGCAAAACTTGCAATTGGTCTTGGTCACGTCATTTTTGGAGAGAAATTTGACACATCGGATTACGCGCAAGAATTAAATAAAGCGCTCTGGTTCAAAGATGGTGATCCAGAGCCGGTAATTCCGGGTAGAAGTAATCTTGGGCTACACAGCGAGCACCTTAAAAGCGAGTGTGGCGTCGCAAACGGAGTGACACTAACCATACTACCAATATCAGACTATGTAGTATTAAATCTAAATATTTCCAGAAAAATGAACTGGACTATATCCATCGCTAAAATCAAAGATGTAAGCACGAATATTGACGAAAAATTAGAACATGGCTTATGCATAGTGCTGTTTAAATCTATAAATAAAGGTATAAGCTTGAGTCTTCCCGAGCTTATCGCTCACAACTCTCGAAACCTAATTAACCCCGAGCTGGACGGTATCGAGAAACTTTCAGGAAAAAATCCAGAGTATTTTCAAAATCTATGAACAAGAAACCTAACTAGCGGTTCAAATCGTTCGCTACGCTCACTGGGACGGCGTGCCGCCGCCCCTTAACCAAACGTTAGAGTCATGGCTAAATGCGCATTCCACTAATTTTATCTATTCTTGTCACATGTATGCCAAATACTGCCTTTTCTATTGAAATAGATGGCCGTTATGAAAGCACAGTAACAATTGAAAATTTAGAAAGTGGCACTGAAAGCGCAATGGTTAACTTTCTAGAAGTAGAAACATCAAGTCAAGACTCCATATATTTTGTCTATGAGTCTTGGCATGCCAATGGGCACGTATGCAGACTATATGGCACAGCTAAAAAAGTAGCCCATGAAACATACGAGCACGTCCAAGATAATGAAATCCTCCCGAAGGTAAACTCTTGCAAGGCGCGAATCTATAAAAGCGGCAATAGCATTATCCTAGACGATGTTGGTGAAAGCTGTAGAGTTGATAATTGTGGCGCAAGAGGTCAAATAGGTGAGTCTGCTTTCCCCCTTAATAGCCATAAAACACTTAGCACTCCGGTCGTAGTCCAGTGGTAGCTCTAACAAGTGGTTCAAATCGCTCGCTGCGCTCACTGGGACGGGCTAAAGCCCGCCCCTTAACCAAACGTTAGACGTCATGTCATACATGAAATCAGCCAAAAAAATAATCAAGATATTAGCAATGCTACTAGCAGTATTGACTCTTTTGCTATTTATTGGCCTGATCTATGATGATATCGAAACTCAGTGCGGCGCGAACAAAAAGCTCAAGAATGCTATAGATAAACACGCACTATACAAACCAGTAGATAGCTATAGATCATTAGGCGGCTATTGCACGGCGGCAACTTTTTGCATAATAAATTACTACTGCCCGACAAACTATTCCATCAATTATAGCGACCACACTTTTGAGTGCGTGACAGCAGAAATTGAATATTTTAGGGGGGTATTTATTAACATCAACAGCTGCAATTAACTGTAAACCATGCTAAGTCAGTAGGTGGTATTTCTCTTAGAGTTTCGCTTTAATCGTATCAATGCTTTCTAACAAGTGGTTCAAGTCGTTCGCTTCGCTCACTGGAGCGGGCTAAAGCCCGCCCCTCAGCTTTATTTGTAGATGGCAAAGCAAATACCTCGAGGCGTTTTTCGATTCACTCGGCGGATTACGCTTTCGGCTAATACGCCCTACGCCTTGGCGCGGCAACACACCTTAGCGCTGCATCAATGATGCATAGGCTTCCATTAGGAAATCCCAATCTTCGTCGGGCATCGCGCCGCGGTGGCGTTGTAGCTGGCGCATGTCGTGGCGTGAGGCGTCGGCTTTGCGCCAGCGGCGACGGCTTTTTTCCAGGTCGAGTAGGGCGATCTCTGCGCTGGGTGAGTTGCCTTCAAGATCGCTGACCTTGACGAAGATGTGCTTGGCATAACAGCAACTGTGCTGCCAGCGGCTCTGGTGCAGGCGCGCCAAGGTGTTGGCCAGGGCCGTCAGCATGCATATCGACTGTTCGGCGCTTCGCTCCACGGCGTACCACTGATCGAGGCTGATAAAGCCCGGCAGCGTTTGAGTGATCAACAGCGCTTGCCAATGCCCGGCTTGTTTTCTGGCTGCGCCGTACACCAGTGTGGGCACGGTGATGCCCAGCAGGGTAAATGCCTGATAGGCCTGTAGTTCACGGACGATGGTCGGGCGACCCCAGGGATGCAGCAGGCTGCGGTAGAGGTGGCCGGTTTGGCGTTTGCTATACAGGGCAGGGGACGACGGGTTGCGTGGCTGCAGCAGTTGCACGCCGCTTTCGCCGTCGCGGCGTTGGTTGGGCGGCTCGACCCAGGTGCCGCTGCGCTGCCACCAGCGCTCGAAGGTGGAGCTGGTCTGAACGGCCGATTGAAAGCCGAGTAGCGTGGCCATCACAGCACCTCGCGCTTGCGCAGTACATAGGTGCGCCACATGGCATAACCAGGCAGAAAGTCGCGGTGGCCGAGCACCTGGAAGCCCGCGTCGAGAAACTCGCGCTCGATCTTGTCGCGGCTTACCACGAAGCGGTTTTCGCCAGCGCCACGGCGGCGCTCCAGGCGATTACGCCGCCAGGCTTTGTAGTTGCCATCGACCCACAGCGAGACGATCACCGTGTCGCGGGTGACCCGGTGAAACTCGCGGAGCGCAGCCATACGATGCTCGGCCGACTGGAAGTGATGCAGCAGGCGAATGCAGAACACGCAGTCGACTGAGCTGTTGCCAAGGCCGATATCGAAGGCTGACGTCTTGAAGGTTTTCACCCGTGCGACCACTTCAGGCGGCTGGGCGGCGAGGGCGGTGGCGAGCATGTCGGCGGAGTTGTCGGCAGCCAGGATCACCCGGTTCGGGTGTTCGGCGAGCATCGGCCAGAAGCGGCCCGCCCCACAGGGCAGATCCAGCACCAGGTTGGGGTCGCCGGCCAGACGCAAGGCACTGCGGCCGACCTGAACGTCGCGCCAGTGAGAGAGGCGCCGGGCCAGCCCATCCTGGTGTTTGTGCAGATAACCCTGAGCATGTTTCTGATCGTATTTGCCGGAAAAGGCGAGATCGATGGATCTGGGTTTGGACATGGCGAGGCACCTTGGTGGTTGTGCCCCGATCTTATGAAGCGGCTTCTGATGAACCCGTTAAAAGGATGTGAAAAAAGCGTTAGGCCGGCACCTTGAACGACACCTGAAAACAGCTGCCGGCAACCGGCAGGCTGTGTAGCGATATGTGCCAGCCCTGGTGCGCGCAGATGCGTTTGACCAGCGAGAGGCCCAGGCCCAACCCTTCGCCACGGGCCTGTTCGCCGCGCACGAAGGGGTCGAAAATCTGCTCATGATGCTGCTCTGGAATGCCCACGCCGCTGTCCTCGACGCGAAAGCCGTTGGCGTGCAGGGTCAACGTCACAAAGCCCGTTTCGGTGTAGTGCAGGGCATTGCGCAGCAGATTGGCCATCACCGTACGCAGCAAGGTCGGGTTGTAGACGGCATCGTTCTGCGCCTCCACGTCCAGGCGGAAATCGAGACCTTTCTCGCGCATCAGCGGTGACCAGATATCGACCTGCTCATCGGCGATCTGCCGCAGGCTGGCGCTGCCCGCGAAGAGGCTTTCGTTGCCCTTGACCCGAGCCAGTTGCAGGAAGGTCTGCACCAGATCCTGCATTTCGGCGCTGGCTCTTTCGATGCGCTCCAGTTGTTTGCGTTGGGTGGGTTCGAGGGCGACTTGGGCGAGCAGCTCGCACGAGCTGGCGATGACCATCAACGGCGTGCGGAGCTCATGGCTGACGTCGCTGGTGAACAGGCGTTCGCGCTCCAGAGATTGGCGCAGGCGCCCCAGGGTGCTGTCGAAGGCCGCCGCGAGCTGACCGACTTCGTCGTCCGGGTATTCCGGTGCCAGGGCGGGCGCCAGCGGCAGCAACTGGTCGCGGTGGCGTACCTGATTGGCCAGCTTGCTCACCGGGCGCATGACCCGTTCGGACATGATCCAGCCCAGGCCCAGGGCGCCGAGTACGGAGAGCAGAAAACCGGCCAGCACGACGTTGAACAGCACCTGTTCGCGCTTTTCGAACTCGCTCTGTTCCTGTACCAGCAGATAACGCCCGCCGCCGATGAACTGGGTGAAGATGTAGAACGCTCGCTCGCCCTCGACCTGCTCGCTGAAGCCCTCCGGCAGGTCGGCATAGCGGCTGGGGATAGCGTATTGCGGATAGCCCGAGGCATAGAAGCGGGTTTTAGCGTCAAGGCGTGGGGCCTGGTCGTTCTTCAAGTCCTGCTCCAGAACCGCGCCCAGTTCGAGGGCAAGTTCTTCGGAAACCAGGTGCTCTTCGATCAGGTGAACGATAGCCACGATGCTCAGGGAAAAGATGCCGCTGACCAGTATGGTCATGGTCACGAAGGCGATAAGAATGCGCCGCCGGAACGGTTGCTTAGTGCCCATCGCGATTCGCCACCAGGCGGTAACCCACGCCGTGCAGGGTTTGCAGCAGCGGCGTGGCAAAGGGTTTGTCGATCGCCTGGCGTAGTTGGTGGATGTGGCTGCGCAAGCTGTCGCTGTCCGGGCAGTCGTCGCCCCACAGGGCCTCTTCAAGGGCTTCGCGGCGCACCACGGCGGGCGAGCGCTGCATCAGTACGCCGAGCAGTTTCATGCCCAGTGGGTTGAGCTTGATGGGTATACCGGCGCGGGTCACGTTCAGTGTGTCGAGGTCGTAGGTGAGGTCGGCGACCTCCAGCTTGCGCTGACGATTGCCTTGTGAGCGGCGCAGTATGGCTTCGATGCGGGCGACCAGTTCGGAGAGTGCGAAGGGCTTGATCAGGTAATCGTCGGCCCCGGCGCTCAGCCCCTGCAGGCGATCTTCCAGGGCGTCGCGTGCGGTGAGCATCAGGATCGGAATGCTGCTGCGCGCTTCTTCGCGCAAGCGCCGGCACAGCTGATAGCCATCCAGGCCGGGCAGCATGATGTCCAACACGATCAGGTCGTAATGGCCCTGCGTGGCCAGGTGCAGGCCGGATAATCCGTCCTGGGCACAATCTGCCGCGTAACCCTTGAGCTGCAGGTAATCCAGGATATTGGCGAGGATGTCACGGTTGTCTTCGATTACCAGAATGCGCATACAACGTTCTCTTCACCGTAATTGACGTTTTCTTCACGAGGCATTGACGAGGCCCTCACAGGGCCAGGGCAAGACTGTCGCTCGTTCATCCAGCCAGGATCATACGATGCCACAGCTCCGATACGCCCAACTACGCTACCTGTCGATTATTCTGCTCGCCTGGGCGGTTACCTTCCTGCTCACCCGCAGCGCACTGCTGATTGGCTATTGGGGCGAGGCGGGTGCCAGTGGCGCCGAGATCCTGCGGCTCTATGCGGTCGGTGTGGTCTACGACGTGGCGTTCCTGTTGTATGCGGCGCTGCCGATCTCGCTGTATCTGCTGATGTGCCCGCATCGTGTGTGGCGCAGCCGCGGGCATGTGGTTTTTCTTCATCTGTTACTGGGCGTCAGCCTGTTCGCCATGCTGTTCACGGCCACCGCGGAGTGGCTGTTCTGGGACGAGTTCGGCGTGCGCTTCAACTTCATCGCCGTGGATTACCTGGTTTACTCGGAGGAGGTGATCAACAACATTCTCGAGTCCTATCCGGTGTATCCGTTGATCGCGGCCCTGGCCATGGTGGCCTTGATGCTGACTCTGGCCCTCAACAGGATCGTGACTCGCGCCGTATCCGCACCGCTAATGCCCAAGAAAGCTGCATTGGGCGCCTGGGGGGCGGTGCTCGCCAGTGCGTTGCTGGTGACGCTGGCGATCAATCAGAGCTTCCCCCGTGGCCTGGGCGGTAATGCCTACCAGAACGAGCTTGCCAGTAATGGCCCCTTCCAGTTCTTTGCCGCGTTTCGCAATAACGAACTCGACTACTTGACGTTTTATGCCACCGAGCCTGATCAGCAGGTGGGTTCGCTGTTACGCAACGAGGTGGCAGAGGACAACGCGCGCTTCGTCACCCAAGACCCGGAGGATATCCGCCGGGTTATCGATAATCCGGGGGCTGAGCAGCACCACAATGTCGTGCTGGTTACCATCGAGAGCCTCAGTGCCCGTTACCTGGGCAGCTTCGGTGACAGCCGTGGACTGACGCCGAACCTGGATACGCTGCGTAGCCAGAGCCTGTTTTTCAACAACCTGTACGCCACCGGCACGCGAACCGACCGGGGCCTGGAGGCGATTACGCTTTCCGTGCCGCCGACGCCGGGGCGTTCCATTGTCAAACGCATCGGCCGTGAGTCTGGCTATGCCAGCCTGGGGCAGCAGTTCAAAGATAAAGGCTATGACAGCGTATTCATCTACGGTGGCCGCGGTTACTTCGACAACATGAACGCGTTTTTCAGTGGCAACGGTTACCGGATCATCGACCAGAGCAGCGTGGCCGCTGCCGACATGACTTTCCAGAACGCCTGGGGCATGTGTGACGAGGATCTGTACGAGCAAACCTTGCGCACCGCCGATGCGGATCACGCTGCCGGCAAGCCGTTCTTCCTGCAGTTGATGACCACCTCCAACCATCGCCCCTATACCTACCCGGACGGCCGCGTCGACATTCCCTCCGGCAGTGGTCGTGAGGGCGCGCTGAAGTACACCGATTACGCCATTGGCCGCTTTCTCGCCGAGGCGAAGAACAAGCCCTGGTTTGCCGACACCGTGTTCCTGTTCGTCGCCGACCACACCGCCGGCAGTGCGGGCAAGGAAGACCTGCCCGTGGCCAATTACCACATCCCGTTGTTCATCTACGCCCCCGGCATCATCAAGCCGGCCGAGGTGTCCACGCTGACCAGCCAGATCGATATTGCGCCCACGCTGATAGGGCTGCTGGGCTTCGATTACACCTCGACCTTCTTTGGCCGCAACGTGTTGCGCGGCAACGCTGGCGCGGGCCGGGCGTTAATCGGCAACTACCAGCACCTTGGGCTGTTCGACGGTCATGACCTGGCCATCCTCAGCCCCAAGCGAGCCATGCGCCGCCATGACGATGCGCTGGGGCTCAGCCACGAAAGCGTGGTCAAGGCTGACGACCCGCTGGTGGCGCGCGACATTGCCTACTACCAGGGTGCCAGTCACGCCTTTACCCAAGGCCTGCTGAGCTGGCAAGCGAGCACGCCGCAAATCGTTGCCAAGCATCCCTGATCGCGTCGATTGCCGAGGAGTTTCACCATGCTGATTTCCGCTAAGCCAACCGATTCGCGGCCCTTCGATTTCAAGCTGTGGCTGGGCATTCCGCTTGGCTTGATGGCCTTGCTGTTGGTGATCGATCCCGCGCCGCTGGATTTCGCCTTGGCCAGGCTCTTCTACGATCCCGCGATGGGGTTTATCGGCAAGGGCAGTTTCTGGCTGGAAGATGTGTTGCACGATCAAGCCAAGAACCTGGTGATCGCTCTGGGTGTGCTGTGTATCGCTGCATTCCTGTTCAGCCTGTTACCCGTGAAACTGCGTAGCTGGCGCCGTGAGTTGGGGTACTTGGTGCTCATGCTGAGCCTGGCGACGAGCATCGTTGTGCCGCTGAAAACCCTCACCGGTGTGCAGTGCCCGTGGAGCCTTACGGCGTTTGGCGGTAAAGAGGCGTTCAGCCCGCTGATCGGTGCGCGCCCCGTGACCGACAAACCAGGGCGTTGCTGGCCGGGCGGGCATGCGTCTTCGGGTTTTTCGCTGCTCGCGCTGTTTTTCGCGCTGCGTGATCGCCGCCCACGTCTGGCCAGGTGGACGCTCGCCTTCGCGCTGACGTTGGGCTGCGTGTTATCGCTTGGGCGCATGCTGCAAGGCGCGCACTTCCTCTCCCACAACCTGTGGACGCTGCTGTTCGACTGGGTGATCGCCGTGGTCGGTTACCGCGCGCTGCTGTATCGCCCGGCTGCCCTCGCAACCTCGACCCCGAGGCGAGTGCCGATGCGCTTGCAGGCAACCCGCGAAGGAGAGCGCCGATGAGCCTTTTCAGCCCTCGGGCACTGTTGCTCGCGATTGTTTGTTGCCTGCCGCTGACGTCTGCCTGGAGTGGCGTTCAGTCGGGCGCTGCCAAGCCGGCAGATCCACGTTGGGCGATGACGGTCGACAAAACCTTCAATCTCTACCGCATGCAGCCCGACCTGTATCGCAGTGCCTTGCCCAGTGCCGCGCAGCAAGGCGAGCTGCAGCAGTTGAAAATCGCCACGGTGATCAACTTCTATCAGCGCAGCGATGCCGAGTGGCTGAGCGACCCGCGCATCCGCCAGATCCATCAACCGTTGCACGCGGATCGTATGGACGACGCCGATGTACTGCAGGCGCTGCGCAGCATTCGTCAGGCCCAGGCTGACGGCCCGGTGTTGATCCACTGCAAGCACGGGCAAAACCGCACGGGGCTGGTAGCCGCCATGTACCGCATCGTTTATCAGGGCTGGAGCAAGCAGCAGGCCATTGATGAAATGCGCGAGGGCGGCTTCGGTGGCAGCGAGCGCTTCGAGGACGCCGAGCGTTACCTGCAGCAGGTCGACCTGCTGCGCTTTCGTACTGCCTTGAACAGTGGTGCGTGCAGCACCAGCCCCTGGGCTTACTGCGCACTGAAGGAAAAACTGCTCAATGCCTTTAATGGGTAAGGAGGAAGCCATGACGATGAACAACGCGAGCCGGCTGTTACTGGCGCTGCTGCTCGTGCCGTTGCTGGGCGCGTGCCAGAGTACGCGCGATTACATGCTTGCGCAGGGCTACTCTGCGGCCTTCGCCACCGGGTACGAGGACGGTTGCGTGAGCGGCAACAGTGCGGCCAAGGCGCTCGGCGCGTTTCGCAAAGACGTGCCGGTGTATCTCCACGAGCCTCAGTACGCCACCGGCTGGGATGACGGTTTTCGCCAATGCCAGGCCAGCGCCAACGCAGAAATCGAACGGCGTTTGCAGCCAGATAGCGACGACGACCGTGAGTGGCGCCGGCACGTGGATCAGGATATGGCCAAGGCACTGAGTCGCTCGTTGAAGCACGACTGAGCACCGGTTCACGATTCTTTTCTCTGCAAGGGCCGACGCGCAGCAGATGATGAACAGCCTCTAAGCGTTGCCCCTGGCGCGAAGCGATAGCAGCCATCCTGCGCTACAACGGTGTGACCACCATTCGCCGCGGGGTCGCGACTCCTACAATCTCGAGTTACACGCAAGATGAGCGCCGGACGCTAATCGTGTAGGAGCGTCGCCCCCGGCGCGAAGCGATAGCGGCCATCCTGCGCTACAGCGGTGTGACCACCATTCGCCGCGAGGGCGTGGCTCAAAAACGTGCTGGCTCGAGGGGCAGCCCAGATCGTGAGCAGGTTCTGGGTGATCAGCGTGTCTTTAAAAAGTCACACAGGCAGGGCACATTGGAGCGCGTATTTACCCACGATTTAGGCGCAGAAGCGCGGCTATGCCGATGCGTAGCGCTTGATGCCGCAGCTTCGTATTGAGATAGCGCATGCCGGATGCCTCCCGTGACGACCGCCGGGCGTGGTCGATCTTCTTGATTTTTCTGCGCCTGGGGCTGACGTCCTTCGGTGGTCCGGTTGCGCATCTCGGTTATTTTCGCGACGAGTTCGTCAGCCGTCGCCGCTGGCTCGATGAGCGCAGCTATGCGGAGTTGATCGCGCTGTGTCAGTTCCTGCCTGGCCCGGCCAGTAGCCAGGTGGGCATGGCGATTGGCTTGTCCCAGGCCGGCTATCGTGGTGCGCTAGCCGCCTGGCTCGGCTTTACCTTGCCCTCTGCGGTGCTGCTAATTCTGTTCGCTCAGGGCATTGCCGGGCAGGGCGATGCGCTGACGCCTGGTGCGCTGCAGGGTTTGAAGATCGTCGCCCTGGCTGTTGTCGCCCAAGCCGTATGGGGCATGGCCCGCACGCTTTGCCCGGATACCTCACGCCGAGCGCTGATGCTGGCGGCGGCCGGCCTGGCATTGCTGGTGCCTGGGGTTGTGGGGCAACTGGCGGTGATCATCAGCGCCGGCTTGCTGGGTGCGGTGCTGTTCAAGCCCGCCAAGCAAAGCGCGGGTGATGGGTTGCCCATCAGCATCAGCAAACAAGCGGGCGCCCTCTGGTTGCTGGTGTTCGTGGCGCTGCTGTTCGGCTTGCCCGTGCTGGCCCTCTCGCTGGAAAGCCCGATCCTGAGCGTGGTGGACGTGTTCTACCGCACGGGATCACTGGTCTTCGGCGGTGGCCACGTGATGCTGCCGCTGTTGCAGGCCGACGTGGTGGCAAGCGGCTGGGTGAGCAACGACCTGTTCCTGGCCGGCTATGGTGCAACTCAGGCCGTGCCTGGCCCGTTGTTCACCTTCGCGGCGTTTCTCGGCAGCGCCATGCCGGCGCCGCTATCGGGTTGGGGCGGCGGCCTGCTGTGCCTATTGGCGATCTTCGCGCCGTCGTTCCTGCTGCTGGCGGGCGTGCTGCCATTTTGGGCTCGGCTGCGTACTCGCCCACGTGTGCAGGCGGCGCTGCTCGGGGTTAACGCCGGCGTGGTCGGCCTGCTATTGGCCACGCTGTACCAGCCGGTCGGCACCAGCACGATTCTCAGCCCTGTGGATTTCGCGCTCGCGCTGCTTGCCCTGATCGCACTCATGGTCGGCAAGCAGCCGCCCTGGCGGGTGGTGCTGGCTGGCGCGCTGATCGGCTGGCTAGTAACGTAACGCAGACTTTCATCAACAAGAGATGCAGCAATGGCTTTCGACTGGCATGGCGGCAACATCACTCGCGATACGCCCATTGGCGATGATTATCGTAGTACTCAGAAGGTACGCCGTTTCATGCATGAACAGTGCGGTGCAACCTTCCGTTTCGACCGGCCGTTCATGGCCTGGATTCGCAGTGGCGTGCCACGCACCATGGGCGATGTGGTGGACGAGTGGAAGCGTATTAACGGCTAAACCGGGGCGAGCGCCTTGCAGTAAGACGCTGCACAGGCTCTGTTAGCGCTCAAGTGCCGCCGTTCTGTAGGCGCTGTACCAGCTCAGGCAGTTCACTCATGCGCCCGATCAGATGCTGGACACCCAGCTGGCGCAGGGTTTCGCCGTGTTCCGGTGGGATGTGGCTGGCACCCAAGAAGCCGACTACCTGCATACCCGCCGTCAGTGCGGCGGTCGCGCCGGTAACGCTGTCTTCGACGACCAGACAGTTGCGTGGATCAACGCCAGCACTCTTCGCAGCGAGCAGGTACAGGTCCGGCGCGGGTTTCGGCCGCTCGACCTGGTCGGCGCTAAACGCGCCACGGTTGACTCGTTCGACCAGCTCGCAGCGTTGCAGCGCAAAGGCCACCGCGTCTGCATAGCTGTTGGAGGCCACGGCCAGAGGCAGGTCGATCTTCAGCAGGGCATCGCGTACGCCTTCGATTGGCTGTACTTCAGCGCGGATCAGCGCCTTGATGCGGGTTCGGTTTTCTTCCAGAAAACCCTCGGGCAGGCGTTTGCCGAAGTGCGCCTCGACCCGAGCGAGAATGTCACGGCTCTGCAGGCCGAAGGTGCCGGCCAATACTACGTCCAGCTCATGGGCCGGGTAGTGTTTGGCCAGTGCCGCGTGCAGGTGGCGCTCGGCGATGATCTCGCTGTCGATCAGTACGCCGTCGCAGTCGCAGATCAGCAGTTCGATGGGCGGTTTCGGCTGCATGGCAAGCAGTCTCCTAAAAGGCGGGAAGATTGTGTAACACAGATCCCACCTCAGTTCGAACCGCTGGGCATCACCTCAGCAGGCCTTTGCAACAGCAGCAACGGCAACCCGACGCCTAGCACCACCAAGCCAAGCAGCGCTCCCGCACCCGCATACAGCGCGCTGGAGACGAACAGCGCCAGGCAACTGCCGGCGAACAGAACAGGCATCAGCGGATACAGCGGCACACTAAACGGCCGTTCGCGATTCGGTTGCAGGCGGCGCAGGCGCAGCAGCGAAAGGGCGGTCAGGCACATGAACAGCCAGAACACCGGCGCGGTGTAGGCCACCATGCTTTGTACGCCGTTCTCGCTCAAGGCGCCGAACAGTAACAGCGGCAGGGTGATCAGGCATTGCACCAGCAGTGCCCGTACCGGCGTTGCCGCGCGGTCGTTCCAGGCGCCGAGCATCGACAACTGCGGTACGTCCCGCCCCAGCGCGTAATACACCCGCGAGCCGGTGAGAATGGTGGCGTTCAGCGTGCTGATTGCAGTGATGCAGATCAGCACGCTGAGCAACACGCCACCCCAGGGGCCAGCGACGATGGTCATCAGGTCGGCACCGATGGCGGTCGACTGGCGCAGGCCATCGAGGCCGAAGATGTTGATGAACACCAGGTTGGCCAGCAGGTACACGGCGGTCACCACCAGCGTGCCGAACAGCAGCACGCGGCTCATGTTACGTCCCGGGTTGCGCAGCTCGCCGGAGAGATAGGCTGCCTCGTTCCAGCCACCGTAGGTGAGCAGCACGAAGACCATGCCCATGCCGAGCATGCCCGCCAGGTTGCCGCTGGCTTGTGTTTCTAGCGCAGGCACCGCCGCAACCGGCTCGGCCAGCAGCAGGCCGGCGAGGGTCACCGTGACCAGCGACGCCAGCGTGATGCTGGTGAACAGCACCTGCAGGCGTTTGGATTCGTGGGTGCCGAGGATATTCAGTGCGGTCAGCGCCAGCACCACCAAGGTGGCGTGCCAGGCGCTGCCATATTCACCCAACGGCAGCAGGCGCTGGGCGTAATCGCCATAGATGAACGCCACCACGGCGATTGCGCCGGTCTGGATCACCGTGCCTCTGGCCCAGGCGAACAACAGGCTGACCTGCCGGCCCCAGGCCAGGTTGAGGTAGTGGTATTCACCGCCGCGATCCGGGTAGCTGGCGCCAAGCTCCGCATAGCACAGCGCGCCGACCAGCATCACCAGGCCACCGGCCAGCCACAGGCCGATATACACGAAGGCATTGTCGGCGTGCTGGGCCACCAGCGGCGGGAAGCCGAAGATGCCGACGCCGATCACCACGCCGACCAGCATGGCGACGCCGTCGATGACCGACAGGCCGGGTTGTCGTGCCGCTGTGCGTGCGTTCATGACTTAGCTCCGTCGTGCGCTCCAGCCGGTCACCGCGCCTTCGGCGGAAATCGGTTCGATGCGATCACCCTCGACCTGGCCGACGTACAGCTTGCCGTCGACCTCGAAGCGCAGCTCGGTGCCATTCAGGCGGCCGCGCAGGTTTTCCTGATGTTGGGTGGTGCCGCTGATCTCCTGGAAGCGCTGCTGCAGGTCGACATGAAAGGTCTCGCCTTCACTCTCGATCTGCCAGTTGCCGGCAATCTTGGCCGGGACTATCCACAGGTAGATGCGTGCGCCTTCGACGATATCGCTGCGATCCGGCTCCCAATCCTCCATGCTGAAGGCGTGGGAAACCACGCGAGTTCCGGGTTCCAGGGTGTCGAGGATCACCGGGCGCAGGCGCATGTTGACGGAGTTCAGCAGGTACATGGTCAACACGTCGGCATCGGCGATGTCCTTCTTGAACAGGTCGCCTTGCTCGAACACCACCTTGTCCGCGACACCGGCTTGCTGCGCGTTGGCTTCGGCCTCTTCGATGCGCTGCGGGTTCAGGTCGATACCGTAGGCAGCCTTGGCGCCGCGATCCTTCACCGCCGAGATGGCGATGCGACCGTCACCTGATCCGAGATCCACCACGTAGTCATCCGGGCCGACATTGGCCATTTCCAGCATGCGCGCCACTACCGGTTCGGGCGTGGGCACGTAGGGCACGTCGAGGGCGATCGTCTGGGCGTGGGCGGTGGCACTGTGCAGCAGACCAAACAGGGCCAGTGCAGTGGCGCACAGGGAGAAGGGGCGGGCGGACGCGGTTCTCATCGGCGGATACTCCTCAGCGGGATCGGTAAGGGGAGGGGAACGATTTTCCGACCGAGGTCTTGGCGCCAGGGTTCGACCCGTGATCCGGCCCGTGCCGGGCAATTCGCCGCAAATAGGCTCGCAGCGCAGGTGGTACGGTCGCTGCAGGGTGTGTTACCTGATGTGAAACCATTGCCTTGGCAGCGCCGAAAAGGCATGGTGGCCGGATTTTTCAGTCACGGGATCGGGCCATTCATGCGCCTTCTGCACACCTCCGACTGGCACCTGGGCCAGCACTTCATGGGCAAGACGCGCCAGGCCGAGCACCAGGCGTTCTGCGCCTGGCTGATCGACCAGGTGCGCGAGCACGACGTGCAGGTGGTGCTGGTGGCCGGGGACATTTTCGACACCGGCTCGCCACCCAGTTATGCCCGTGAGCAGTACAACCATTTCGTCGTGGCCTTGCGCGACACTGGCTGCCAGCTGGTGGTGCTCGGCGGTAATCATGATTCGGTGGCCATGCTCGGTGAGAGCCGTACCTTGCTGGCTCAGCTCGGCACCCGGGTGATTCCCGGCGTTGGCGTTCACCTGCAGGATCAGTTGCTGGTGCTCGCTGGCGCCGATGGCCAGCCGGCGGCGCTGCTCTGCGCCATTCCCTTCATCCGCCCGCGTGATGTGTTGCGCAGCGAGGCGGGGCAGAGCGCGGCGGACAAGCAACTGTCGCTGCAACAGGCCATCCACGGGCATTATCAGGCGCTCTTTGAGCTGGCCATGGCGCGTCGTGCCGAACTGGGCGCTGCCTTGCCGATCATCGCCACCGGGCACCTGACCACCGTTGGCGCCAGTGCCAGCGAGTCGGTGCGGGAAATCTACGTCGGCGCGCTGGAAGCCTTCCCGACCTCTTCCTTTCCTGCCGCCGATTACATCGCGCTTGGCCATATTCATCGGCCGCAGAAAGTCGGCGGCCTCGAACATATCCGCTACAGCGGCTCGCCAATTCCCCTGAGTTTCGACGAAGCCCGCCAGCAGAAGGAGGTGCTGTTGGTGGACGTGGGCGAAGGCGGCTTGCGTGAGGTGCGTGCGCTGCCCGTGCCGCGCTTCCAGGCCCTGCAATCGATTCGCGGTTCCCTGAAAACGCTACCTGCCGCCCTTGCCGACGCTGCCACTGACGGCACGCCCGAGCGCCCGGTCTGGCTGGAAGTGCAGGTCGAAGGCGACGACTACCTCAGCGATCTGCAGGTGCGTATCGCCGCGTTGTGCGAAGGCCTGCCGGTGGAGGTGCTGCGCATTCGTCGCGCTCGCGGCACCGCGGTAGCCAGCCTGCATGGTGAGCAGAGCACCCTTGATGAGCTGACGCCGGAGCAGGTGTTCGAGCAGCGTCTGCTTGGCGAAACCTTCGAGCCGGATCAGGCGCAGCGGCTGCATGGCCTCTACAACCAGGTGGTGGCTGACCTGCGCGACGAGTCGGCCTGATTCAGACCTGTTTATGATCTTTTAGCCCAGGTTCGTCGATTTTGGCAGCTAGGTGGCGAGAGCAGCCAGTCGCGATCGTGTTTTAGTGGGAGGGGCTTTAGCCGCGATTGTGCCTGCCTAGGCGTAAAGAGCTCGGGGCTAAAGCTCCTCCTACGAATTCGCTCAAAGCCCGCCGTCAAGTTGTAGCTGCCGCTTCATGCTCATAAAGGTCATGAACAGGCTATCAGGCCTTGAAGAAACTCACCCGCTCCATCAGGCGGCGTGCCAGAGAAGACAACTCCTGGCTGGCCGCAGACACCTGAGTGGAGCCGGCAGTGGTTTCCACCGTACTGGCGTGGATGCGACTGATGTTCTGGTTGACGTCCTCGGCCACCAGGCTTTGCTGCTGTGCGGCGCTGGCGATCTGCGCGCTCATGTCCTTGATCGCGCCGACCTCCTGGCGAATGCGCTCTAGCGCCTGCTCGGTCGCGGTGGTCTGTTCGACGGTCTTGCGCGCCATCTGACTGCTGGTCTGCATGATCTGCGCGGCGCCGCTGGCGCCGGCCTGGAGTTTTTCGATCATTGCGCTGATTTCTCGGGTCGAGGCCTGGGTTCGGTTGGCCAGGGAGCGCACCTCGTCGGCCACTACGGCAAAGCCTCGGCCATGTTCACCGGCACGCGCCGCTTCGATTGCGGCGTTCAGTGCGAGCAGGTTGGTCTGGTCGGCAATGGCGGTGATCACCGCGATGATGGTTTCGATGTTGCTGCTGTCGCGGGCGAGCTGCTCGACCCTGTCCGCGGCCGAATCGAGCACGCTGGCCAGCTCCTGAATCGCCTGGCCACCTTGCGTCACCAGGTGGCTGCCATTCTCCACTTCCGTGTCGGCGGCGCGTGTTGCCGCCGCAGCGGTGCCGGCGTACCCGGCAACTTCGTTGACCGTTGCAGCCATCTGGTTGATGGCCGCTGCCATCTGTTCAGCCTCTTCTGACTGGGCCTGCAACTGCCGGTTGTTGCTGGCCGAGGTGGCCCGCAACTGATCCGACGACTGATTCAACTCGTTGGCAGCGCTACGCACCTGGCTGATGGTATCGCTCAGACGTGCGCTCATGTCCTTGACCGCGCCCATCACGCTGTTGGCGTAGCGGGTTTCGATTTTCTGGTCGAGGGCGCCGCCTGCCAGACGCTGAATGACCTGGGCCACTTCGTGGGGCTCGGCGCCGAGGGTCGAGCGCATCTGGCGGATGATCAGCATCGAAACGATCACGCTGAGCAGAATTGCCACGGTGGTCACCGCCACGATCAGCAGGGCGAAGCTGCCGGCCGTTTCGCGCACGCCATCCAGGCTGGTGGTGACTTCTCGTTCCTGCAAGTCGATGAAGGTATTGATGCGCTTCAGCCATTCCAGGTAGGCGGCTGCCACTTCTCGGGACAGCAGCGTTTGCGCCCCCTCGACATCACCGGTTTGGCGCAGGCTTATCAGGCGCTGGGTAAGCTCGCGAGTACTGCTTTCGATGGCCTTGATCTGGGTGAGCTGGCGTTGTTCTTCCGCGCTCGAATTGCTGGCCGCAACCAGCTTGTCGAGGGGCGCGGCGGACTCCTGGTAGAAGGCATTCAGCCGCTCGATGTTCCGCAGTTGGCTGTCCAGCGCTGCGGAGTCGCGGGCCAGTACCAGATCGCGAATGGCAATCGCGCGGTCGTGCACACTGCCACGGAAATTGATGGCATAGCGCTGTTTGAGGCTGGCACCTTCGCTGACCTCGCTAAGGCTGCTGTCGATGACTTGAACACGCTGAATGCCCACCAGCGCGATCAGAATCATCAGCGAAAGCACCAGACCGAATCCCATTGCCAAGCGCTGGGCGATCGTTAACGGTTGAGACATGTGCAGCGTACCTTTAGGAGGGGTGTGGCCATCCCCGTCGCGCGGAGTGAGGTGCATGCGCTGAAGGGCGGCCTGAGGACGCTGAGGCTATTGTTTCTGTATGGGAAAGCAAGCGTTTAATGATGGCTAATTGACGCTATAGCGGGCGTCTATCGTGCATGGTGCCGACGTTTGCAAGCGAGGGGGCGGCATTTGCGTTGGGGAGGGGGATGAGCTTCTTAGGCGGTTTCGCTGCGTGAGGTATTCGGCCCGCTGCCGGGCCGAATACGGGCTTGATCATTCAGCTCCCATCAAACGCGGAATTGCCCCAGCAGGCGGCTGAGCTGCTCGGCCAGTTGCTTGAGATGCTGGCTGGCGGCACTCGATTGCTCGGCCGACTCGGCGGCGCTGTGGGCCAGCCCGGCGGTGTGGGTGACGTTCTGGTTGATGTCGTCGACCACATGGGACTGCTGCAGCGTGGCGCTGGCGATGGAGGCGTTGAGTCCGGTCAGGTTGCGTAGCGATTGGGCGATCAGCACCAGGCTTTCGCCAGCCTGGCTGGCCTGTTCGACCGTCAACTGCGAAGCCCGGCTGCTGTCGCTGATGGCTTTTACCGCCGCCTCGGAGTTGCCCTGCAGGCGCTCGATCATGCCCTGGATTTCTGCGGTGGATTTCTGCGTGCGCTGGGCCAGCAGGCGAACCTCGTCGGCCACCACGGCAAACCCGCGGCCCTGTTCGCCGGCGCGTGCTGCTTCGATGGCGGCGTTGAGTGCCAGCAGGTTGGTCTGCTCGGCGATCGAGCGGATGACTTCCAGCACGCCGCCGATCTGGGTACTTTCCGTGGCCAGTGACTGGATCACCGTCACGGCCTTATCGATGGTGCCGGACAACTGGTCGATCTGTTTCAGGCTGGCGTCGATATTGCGCTGGCCCTGCTTGGCCTGCTCCTCGGCGGTGTGCACTTCGCTGGAGGCGTGTTCGGCGTTCTTGGCCACGTCCTGCACGCCGTAGGTCACTTCGTTGACGGCGGTGGCGACCAGTTCCATCTGCTGGGCCTGCTGCTGGCTGTGCTGCTGCGCAGCGCTGGAGATTTCGCCCAGCGAGCGCGCGGCCTGATCCAGGGAGCCTGCAGAGTCGAGCAACTGGCGGATTACCTGACGCATCTTGCCGGTGAAGGCGTTGAAGTGTCCGGCCAGGGCGGCCAGTTCGTCGCGCCCCTGATCGTCGAGGGTATGGGTCAGGTCGCCTTCGCCGCTGGCGATGTTGGACATCGCGGTTACCGCTTGCTGCAAGGGCAGGGAGATACTGCGCGAGATCATCACCACCAGAACGATCAGCAGCAGGGTAGCGGGTACGCCGATAGCTAGGGCGCGCAGGGCCTGGGATTTGAATTCGGCCTGCACGTCATCGACATACACGCCGGAACCAATGATCCAGCCCCAAGGCTGGAACAGCTCGACGTAGGAAATCTTCGGTACCGGATCGACGCTGCCTGGTTTTGGCCAGCGATAGTTTACCGCGCCTGCGCCCTGGCTTCTGGTGATGGCGACCATCTCGTTGAACAGCGCCTTGCCGTCCGGGTCCTTGAGCCCGGAGAGGTTCTGCCCTTCGAGCTTTGGGTTGGTCGGGTGCATGATCATGGTCGGCGTCTGGTCGTTGATCCAGAAGTACTCCTGGCCGCCGTAGCGCAACCCGCGAATCACTTCCATCGCCTGTTTCTGCGCCTGTTCGCGGCTCAGGCTGCCGTTGGCTTCCAGGCCCTGGTAGTACTTGAGCAGGCCAACGGTGCTCTGTACCACGTGCTGGGTCTTCTCGGCCTTTCCCGCATACAGACCGATGCTGATCTGATTGAGCATGTAGCCGCCAAGCAGCACCAGCATCAGGATCGGCAGCACCATGATGAGCCACAGACGACGGTTTATCGGCAAGCGACGTAAGCTGTTCATGGGCGCATTCCTGATTGTTGGAATTATTGTTTTCTGCCGCGCGACAGTTTCTTTCAGCACCTGATAGCACTTCGGCAGCACCGCGTAAATCTAAATAGTGGGCGGCCGAGATTTTCCTGTCAGAAAATGACCGCAGCCCCATGGCAGAGGCTCTGGCGGCTATTCAGGTGAGCGCTTGAAAGGAGCAGAAGGCACTGGCCTGACCGCGAAAAGGTCGCAGCTGTCAGGGCGAGTCTGGCTCTTGTCGGGAGGGGGAGACTGGAGGGCGACGAACAGTTGCGAGGCGCCTGCTCAGCAGGCGCCTCGTGGTGGTCAGCAGATATCGATCTGGTAGCGAAAGTTGTCCGCCGCGGCCCGCGACAGGCGGTATTCCAGCGGGCTGCGGTCGTAGCCCAGGGCGGTGCGCTCGATCACCACGATAGCGTCACCCTGGCCAATGGACAGCGTCTGGGCAATCTCGGCGTTTGCCGAACCAACCGTGAGCGTTTCCCGTGCCGAGGCGATGCACTGGCCGCACTGCCTTTCGTAGAAGGGGTAGAGCAGGTCACCGAAGGTATTCGAGTCGATATCCAGCAACACGATGAAACGTGAAGCGGGCAGCCAGATTTCCTCGTGGAACAGGGTGCGGTCTTCGATTACCCGCAGACGCTCCATGCGCAATACCTGCTCGCCGCTTTTCAGGGCGAGTGCCTTGGCAACCTCCTTGGAGGGCTTCTGCAGTTCCTTCGAGAGGATTTGGCTGCTGGGCGTCTCCCGGCCGCCGCTGGCATTCACCTGACGAAAGAAGCGCGCCAGCGACGAATCGAAATTCGGTCGGCGCACGAAGGTGCCGCGCCCCTGGCTACGCAGCAGCAGCCCTTCGTTGACCAGCGTATCGACCGCCTTGCGCACCGTGCCGATGGCCACGCCATACAGCTTGGTCAGTTCCGCTTCGGTGGGAATCGGCGCACCGGGCGACCATTCGCCCGCGGCGATCTTGGCCAGCATCTCCTCACGCAAACGTTGGTACAGCGGCAGGCGTTGGTCGTATCCGAGTGTCGAGGCGTTCATAGCGTGTTGTTGTCCGGTTGCCACAGGCTGGCGCCACTCTACCACCGGCGGGTCAATTGACAGAATGTCCGAGTCAGATATATGGTCAACTATTCATATATATGACTGGATGTCGTTATAACAGCAGGCGGCCTTGATGCCGGCCTCTACAACAATCGATCAGGTATTTCCTTCATGAGCACTCCCAGCCCTGCCATCACCGGCGTCGACACCCATGCGCATATCTTTCGCCAAGATCTGCCGATGGTCGCCAATCGCCGCTACAGCCCGCATTACGATGCGTTGGTCGAGCAGTACCTCGAGCATCTGGACCGCCACGGCCTGTCCCATGGCGTGTTGATCCAACCGAGCTTTCTAGGTACTGACAACAGCTTCATGCTTGAGGCCCTGCGCCGGCATCCGGAGCGTCTGCGGGGCGTGGCGGTGGTCGACGCGTCTGTCAGTGACGCGCAACTGGACGAGCTCGCTGCAGGCGGCGTGGTAGGGATTCGCCTGAACCTGATTGGCAAGGCACTGGAGGACTACACCGGGCCTGAGTGGACGGCGCTTTTCGTTCGCCTGGCGAGCCGTGGCTGGCAGGTGGAGATCCAGCGCGGCATCGATGACCTTGCGCAGATCGTGCCGGCCATCGTCGCCACCGGTGTGGACGTAGTGATCGACCACTTCGGCCTGCCGACCGACGGCATCGACCCGCATAACCCCGGCCATCAGGCTTTCCTGCAACTGCTGGGCGATTCGCGCGTATGGCTCAAGTTGTCGGCCGCATACCGCAGCAAATCCGACCCGCTCAGGGCGGCTGCGTTACTGATCCAGGTGCGCCAGGCGGCGGGTGGCGTCGAGCGCTTCCTGTGGGGCAGCGACTGGCCCAACACCCAGTTCGAAGATCGGACAAACTATGCCGGTCAGTTCGAATTGATCGAGACGCTGTTGCCGGATGCGGCCGAGCGTCATCAGGTGTTGGTGCATAACCCCGGCAAACTTTTCGGCTTTACCAGTACCCGCTGATCCCATTCGAACAACAAATAGGAAGCCTTCATCATGATGAGCCTGCTCGTCGTTGCGGCGATCGTCGCCGCCGTAGCCCTCGGCTACAAGACCAAGATCAACATCGGTCTGTTCGCCATCGCCTTTGCCTACCTGATCGGTTGTTTCGGCATGGGCCTGAGCCCGTCCGAGGTGATCAGCATGTGGCCGGTGAAGATTTTCTTCATCATCTTCTCGGTCTGCCTGTTCTACAGCTTCGCCACCGTCAATGGCACCCTGGAGAAGCTCTCCGAACACCTGATTTACCGCTGCCGTAGCGTGCCGCAATTGCTGCCGTTCGCGGTGTTCTTCACCGCCACCGTGATCGCTGCAATGGGGGCCGGGTATTACACGGTGTTGGCGTTCATGGCGCCGATCACCCTGTTGCTTTGCCAACGCACCGGCATGAGCCTGATCGTCGGCGGCATGGCAGTGAACTATGGTGCCTTGAGCGGCGCCAATTTCATGTCCAGCCAGAGCGGTATCATCTTCCGCGGGCTGATGACCAACGCCGGGATCAGTGACAACGATGCGTTCATCAATGCGATCGGGATCTTCGTCAGTACCCTGGTCATTCCGTTGCTGGTGATTTCCGCCTTCGTGTTCCTGACCCGTCAGGGCCGCGCGATGAAGACCGCAGTATTCGATGTCAGCGAGCCAACGGCGCTGAATCGTGAGCAGAAGATCACCTTGTGGCTGACCCTGGCCATGATGGCCATCGTCCTGGCTGCGCCGATTGCCCATATCGCACTGCCTGGCAATACCACCATCAGCTTCATCAACGCGAAGATGGATATCGGCCTGATCGCCAGCATCTTCTCGGTGATCGCATTGCTGTTGAAACTGGGTGACGAACGCAAGGCCATGGCTTCGGTGCCCTGGGGCACGCTGATCATGATCTGCGGTGTGGGTATGCTGATTTCGGTGGCGATCAAGGCCGGCACCATCGATGTGCTGGCCTCGTGGATCGGCGGCAGCATTCCTCCGGTGCTAGTCCCTGTGGTGTTTGGCGTGGTGGCGGCGTTCATGTCGCTGTTCTCCAGCACCCTGGGCGTTGTGACCCCCGCGTTGTTTCCCATGGTGCTGCCGATTGCCTCGGCTCTGGGGCTGGAGCCGATGGTGCTGTTCATCGCCATTGTGGTGGGCGCTCAAGCCACCTCGATTTCGCCATTTTCGTCGGGCGGCAGCCTGATCCTCGGCTCCTGTACCTCGGAGCAGAGCCGTGCCTCGCTGTTCCCGCAACTGCTGTTCAAGGCGGCGCCCATCGGCTTCGTCGCCGCTCTGGTGTTCAACGTGCTGCTGACGTTCGTTTATTGAAGCCAGCGCCAGGCATAAAAAACCGCAGCCAGGCTGCGGTTTTTTGTGTGCGATGTATTTACGTAGCCTGGGTTGAGCGAGGCGACACCCATGAATGGGCAATCAGCGTACGGCTACTTGGGCAGCAGCTCCAGCAGGCGACCGCCGCTGCCATCTTCCAGCAGCCAGATGCTGCCATCCGGGCCTTGCTCCACTTCGCGAATGCGCGCGCCCATGTCGTAACGCTCGGCCTCGCGGGCGTTGTCGCCGTCGAAGGCGACGCGCACCAGCGCTTTCGAGGACAGCCCGCCGATCAGCCCTGCACCGTCCCAGCCCGGAAAGTGCTCACCTTGATAAATGACGAAGCCAGCCGGTGAGATGACCGGATTCCAGGTGATCTTCGGTGCTTCGAACTCGGGGCGGGTGTCGTGATCGGGGATTGGCTTGCCGCCGTAGTGATCGCCGTTGGAAACCTCCGGATAGCCGTAGTTTTCGCCACGCACGATCAGGTTTAGTTCGTCGCCGCCAGCCGGGCCCATTTCGTGCACCCACAGCTTGTCCTGGGCGTCGAAGGCGATGCCGAGCATGTTGCGATGGCCCAGCGACCAGACCTGGGCAGCGACACCGCCCTGATCGGCGAACGGGTTGTCGCCAGGCAGGCTGCCGTCATCGTTCAGGCGCACCAGTTTGCCGAGATTGGCTTTCATGTCCTGTGCTGGGGTGAATTTCTGCCGCTCGCTGGAGGTGATCCATAGCTTGCCGTCCGGGCCGAACGCGAGGCGATGACCATAATGGCCGGCGCCGCTGACTTTCGGCGTTTGCTGCCAGATCACGCTCAGTTCGGTCAGTGCGCCGCTGCCATCGTCGTTGAGTTGCAGCTTGGCGCGGGCGACTGCTGCGCCACGGGTATCGCCATCACCGGCTTCGGCATAGCTGATGTAGACCCAGCCGTTATTGGCGAAGTCCGGATGCAGGATCACGTCGCCGAAGCCACCCTGGCCGCCGTAGGCGACTTCCGGCACACCGGCGATATCGTGGGTAGCGCCGCTCTTCGGGTCGACATGTTTGAGCGCCCCGCGTTTTTCGGTGACCAGCAAGGTGCCGTCGGGCAGGAAGGTCATGGCCCAGGGCTCGTCGAGCGTGGCACGGGGTTCGGCGGTGAACGGCCATTGCGCTTGCGGCAAGGCGTCGGCGGCCTGGGCGCTGAGGGTGGCGAGACTGAGTGCGATACCACCGAGCAGGTGGTGGACGGGACGGACCATGGCGAATCTCTCTCCTTGTGGACGGATCTCACACGTTACCCGCGCCTTGCGGGGGTAGCCGGACGTTTTTGTTACGACGCACGTCAAGCGCGTTGGTTCGAGTCTGATCCCCGCAGCTCGGCAACAGTGCCACAATAGCGGCCTGCCATTGACTCGAGCCAAGCAACCTTTCCATGAAAATCCTCAGCCTGCGCCTGAAGAACCTCAACTCGCTCAAGGGCGAGTGGAAGATCGATTTCACCGCCGAGCCCTTCGCCAGCAATGGCCTGTTCGCCATCACCGGTCCCACCGGGGCGGGTAAGACGACGTTGCTCGATGCCATCTGCCTGGCGCTGTATCACCGTACGCCGCGCATGGAGCGGGTCGGCGGCGAGAATGAGCTGATGACCCGGCACACGGCCGAGTGCCTGGCCGAGGTCGAGTTCGAGGTGAAGGGGCAGGGCTACCGGGCGTTCTGGAGTCAGCGGCGCGCGCGGGACAAATCCGACGGCGCGTTGCAGGGCGCCAAGGCTGAGCTGGCGCGGCTGGACGGCGAGATCATCACCGACAAGCTCAGTGAGAAACCCCGCGAAGTGGAACGCCTGACGGGCCTGGATTTTGGCCGTTTCACCAAATCCATGCTGCTGGCCCAGGGCGGTTTCGCCGCTTTTCTGGAAGCCTCCGCCAACCAGCGCGCCGAGCTGCTGGAAGAGCTGACCGGCACCGATATCTACGGGCAGATATCCCAGCGGGTGTTCGAGCAGACCCGTGATGTGAAGACCCATCTCGATCAGTTGCGCGCCCGTGCCGAGGGCGTCGAGCTGCTTGGCGACGAGCAGCGCCAGGCCCTTGGTGACGAGGCGGCGCAACTGGCGGTCGAGGAGGGTGAGACGCAGAGCGCGTTCGCCGAAGCCGGCCGACAGCGGCAGTGGCTGACCGATCTGGCGCGCACCGAGGCGCAGGTCACGGCAGCCGCCAGTCAGGTCGAGGCCGCGACCCAGGCCGAACACGAGGCGGCCAGCGAGCTCACGCGCTTGCACAAGAGCGAGCCGGCGCAGCGGCTGCAGCCGGCGTATCAGTCCCGGCGCGAGGCTGCCCAAGCGTTGGCGGCCAGTGAAGATCAACAGCGAGCGCATCGTCAGGAACTTGCCGAGGCCAGTGCAGGCCTGCACACCAACCTGAAGCTGGCAGCGCAGGCCAGTGCTGCGATTGCCCTGGAAAAGCACGAAGCGTTGCAGCGGCTGGGCGATGAATGCCAGGCCCTCGATGTGCAGTTGCAGGCCTCTGCCGATCATGACCGACTGAGCGCCCAGCTCAGCGGCTGGCAGCACGCCTTCGAAGCGCGCGATCAGGCACAGCAGGCCATTGCCGCTCTGCAGGTCAAGCAGCAGGTTGGCGCCGATCAATTGCAGCGGTTTCAACTCAGCCTGGGCGATCTTTCCCGGTCGGTGCAGACTGCCACTCAGGCCAAGGCCGATGCCGAGCAGCGTGTGGCCGAGGTGGACGAGCGTTGGCAGAAGGCCCTGGCCGGGCGCAGTGAAACCGACTGGCGCAATCACTGGCAGCAGGTGCACGCCCGCGGCAGCGCACTGGAGCAGCTTGGCCAACTGGCCGAGCGGCGCAGCCAGCTCAACCAGCAACAGCAGCGCGTTACGACCGGCCTTGCGCGACAGCAGCAAGGCCTGAGCGAGCGCGAGGCCGAGCGTTTGGCGCTGCGCGAGCGCTACCGCGAGGTGAAACAGCGGCTGACCGATCAGGACAAGTTGCTTGAGCAGGAGCAGCGTATCCAGGCGCTGGAGGCCTACCGCACTCAGCTCCAGGTTGGCGAGGCTTGCCCGTTGTGCGGCTCCACCGAACATCCGGCCATCGCCGCCTATCAGGCACTGGACGTATCGGCGACCCAGCGCGAGCGCGATGAGGCGCGGCAGACGCTCGAGGCACTGACCGAGCAGGGGCAGAATCTCGGCAATCAGCTTGCCGCTCTGCAGGCCCAAGTGGCGCAGAGCAGGGAGCAGGAGCAGGAACTGCAGCGCCAGCTCGATGCGCTGGCGGCTGCCTGGCAACGTCAAGGTGAGGTGCTCGATCCATTGCCCGATGACGAGCCGGCACTCGCCGCCGCGCAAACCCGGCAGATCGCCGAACGCGTCGAGGTCGACGCTACCCTGAAACGGCTCGATGGCCTCAAGCAGGAACTGGAGCGTGCTCGTCAGGGTGCCAATATCTGCAGCCAAAAACATGCCGCTGCCCAGCAGCAACTGAATGCCGTCGAGCGCGACCGTGATCTCGCCCAGGCGGCGGCGCAGGCACTGGACGAACAGCTCCGGGTGCAGCGCGAGCATCACGGCCAGGTCGAAGCCGAGCTGACGGCACAATTGGCCGCCTTTGGTCATGCGCTACCCGATGACGGTGCCGCTTGGCTGGCCGATCGCAAGGCCGACGCCGGGCGCTGGCAGGAGGCGCAGCAGCGGCGTCAGGCGCTGGCACAGCAGCAACCAGGCATGCAGCATCAGGTCGCCGATGCGGATAAACAGGCACATCAGTGGCAGGTACGCTGGCAGGAAGTGGGTGGCGAACCGCTGGTTGCCGGGTTGCTGGATCAGGCCGCTGCAAGCCTCGAATCTGCCCAGGCAAGCTGGCAGAGTGCGGAGCGGCGCTGCCTGGAGTTGCGCATCACCCTGGACGGTTTCGCGCAGCGGCAGGTCGCCCTGAACGAGGCCGAGCAGAGCGCTGCGGCTCATTGGCAGGCAGCACTGGCAGGCAGCCCATTCAGCGATGAAGACGAGTTTCTCGGCGCTTTGCTCGATGACGTGCAGCGCGAGGGGTTGCAGGCGCTCAAGCAGCGCCTGGAAAAAGCCCAGACCGAAGCGCGCGCGCTGCATGCTGCGGCTCAGACGCAACTGAGCGTGTTGCGCGCAGAGCCGCAGACCGAACAAAGCGCCGAGCATCTGGATGAACACCTGCAAGCCTTGCAGACGACATTGAAACAGCTTGGCCAGCGCCAGGGTGAAATTCGCGGGCAGTTGCAGGGCGATGAGCAGCGCCGCCTCAATCAGCAGGCGTTGTTCGAGGCCATCGAGGCACAGCGCCGCGAGTACGACAGCTGGCAGCAACTCAATAGCCTGATCGGCTCGGCCGATGGCGCCAAGTACCGGCGTTTCGCCCAGGGGCTGACCCTCGGCCATCTGGTGCACCTGGCCAATGGTCAACTGCAGCGTCTGCATGGTCGTTACCAGTTGGCGCGCAAGTCTCTGGGCGAGCTGGAGCTGGAGGTGATCGATACCTGGCAGGGCGATGTGGCCAGGGATACTCGCACCTTGTCCGGCGGCGAAAGTTTTCTGGTCAGCCTGGCCCTGGCCCTGGCGCTGTCCGATCTGGTCAGCCACAAGACGCGTATCGATTCGCTGTTTCTCGATGAAGGCTTCGGTACCCTGGACGGAGAAACCCTGGAAGTTGCTCTCGATGCGCTGGATAACCTCAACGCCAGCGGCAAGATGATCGGGGTGATCAGCCACGTCGAAGCGCTCAAGGAGCGGGTCGCCGTGCAGCTCAAAGTCAGCAAGGGGGTTGGGATGGGTTACAGCACGCTGGAGAAACGTTATGCGGTTTAAAGTTCTGCTGCTGTGCCTGCTGGCGGGCTTTGCCCACGCCGAGGATGCACAGAAGGATCATGGCTTGCAGGTGATGGACGAGCGCGGTTGCGTGCTCGGCAACGCGAGCATGCAGGCACCGACCCTGACCTTGATGGCCGCCGCCTACGGCGAGTCGCAAGCGCGCAAGGCCATGGCGCTGGCGCAGATGAAAGAGGCCCTGGAGGCCGGTTGCCCGGTCGATGAGCCTGACCAGGTGGGCCTGTCCGCCCTCAATGGCGCCATCCTCTATGACGAGCCTGAGCTGGTGAAGCTGCTGCTCGAAGGCGGCGCCGATCCGCGGCGCAAGATCGTCAGCCCGAAGACCACGCTCAATGGCCTCGATTCTTTTGCCTTTCTCGAGCTGCTCGGCAAGCGCGACGGCAAGCGAGATCGTAAAGCCATCAAGGCGTTGCTAGAGGCCAAGCGTTTGTAAGTGTTTGGCAAGACATCGGCGGTTGCAAATTCTCCGCGGAACCATGTGGCGGCTAGGGCTATCTGTTGTAGGTATTTTTAATCGCCTCCGTGCAGATATTTCTCACCTATTCGGGTACGCCCATGCAAAGACGTAACCTCCTGAAAGCCTCCATGATGATGGCCGCTTGTGCCGGACTTCCAGCCGGGCTGTTCAGCCTGCGCAGCTTCGCCGAAACCGCTGACGGCAAGGCCGAGCCTTTCGATTTCAAGCAACTGCAGGGGCGTGCCAAGAGCATGGCCGGCAGCGCCTACAAGAGCACCGCTGAGGTGTTGCCCAAGACCCTCGCCGAGTTGACGCCCCAGCAGTTCAATGCCATCCAGTACGACCCGGCGCATTCGCTGTGGAACGAACTGGGCGGGCAACTGGATGTGCAGTTCTTCCACGTCGGCATGGGCTTCCGTCAGCCAGTGCGCATGCACGCCGTCGACGCCAAGAGCCGGGTCGCCCGCGAAGTGCATTTCCGCCCCGACCTGTTCGAATACGGCAAGAGCGGTGTGGATGTAGCGCAGCTCAAGGGTGACCTGGGCTTCGCTGGCCTCAAGGTGTTCAAGCAGCCGAATATCGCCAAGTACGACATTTTGTCCTTCCTCGGTGCCAGCTACTTCCGCGCCGTAGACAACACCGGCCAGTACGGCCTGTCCGCTCGCGGCCTGGCAGTCGATACCTTCACCGACACGCCGGAAGAATTCCCCGATTTCACCGAGTTCTGGTTCGAAACACCGGACAAGAACGCCACCCGTTTCGTGCTCTACGCGCTGCTCGACTCACCGAGCGCGACCGGCGCCTTCCGCTTCGATATCGATTGCCTGGAAGACCGCGTGGTGATGGACATCGACGCCCACATCAATGCCCGCAAGACCATCAAGCAACTGGGCATCTCGCCGATGACCAGCATGTTCTCCTGCGGCGGCCATGAACGCCGCATGTGTGATTTCGTCACCACGGCGATTCATGACAGCGACCGCCTGTCCATGTGGCGTGGCAACGGCGAGTGGGTCTGCCGACCACTGAACAATCCGGAGAAACTGCAGTTCAACGCCTTCGCCGATACCAACCCGAAAGGCTTCGGCCTGGTGCAGTTCGACCATGACTTCAAGTCCTACCAGGACACCGTGGTCTGGTACAGCCGCCGGCCAAGCCTGTGGGTTGAGCCGACCACCCCGTGGGGCGAGGGCAGCATCGATCTGCTGGAGATTCCCACCACTGGCGAGACCATGGATAACATCGTCTGCTTCTGGAATCCCAAGCAGGCCATCGAGCCCGGCACCTCGCTGAACTTCGGCTACAAGCTGCATTGGGCTGCGCTGCCGCCGGTCAAACCGACCCTGGCGCAAGTGCATGCAACCCGCTCCGGCATGGGCGGTTTCACCCTCGGCTGGGCGCCGGGCGAGCACTGGCCGAAAGAGTGGGCACGACGCTTCGCCATCGACTTCGGCGGCGGCCCGCTGGCCAAGATGGACGCCAAGGCGCAGGTCGAGGTGGTGGTCGAGGCCTCTCATGGCGAGGTCAAGGATTACAGCATTCTTGCTCTCTACCCGGACGTCGAAGGTTTCCGCGCGCAGTTCGACTGGTTCCCGACCAGCGACAGCGTCGAGCCGGTGAACATGCGTGCCTATCTGCGCCGCGTCGACAACAAGGAGGTGCTCAGCGAAACCTGGCTGTACCAGTACTTCCCGCCGGCGCCAGCAGAGCGTCGCTATCCGGACTGGAAAGCCGAGTCCTAACGAGTCAGGGCAGGCGCCCCTTTGGGCGGCGCTCTGCCCACGCTTCCAACTGGCCTGATAGACTGGCGCACTTTTCCGAATTCCAAGAAGTGCGCAATGGCCCAGCCGTCCACGACCTACAAGATCGACCTCAACCTCACCGATATCGATCGCAGCATCTATGAAAACCTGCGTTTCACCGTGGCCCGCCATCCTTCGGAAACCGAGGAGCGTCTCGCGGCGCGGCTGATCGCCTATGCGTTGTTCTATCAGGAGCATCTGGCCTTCGGGCGCGGCCTGTCCGACGTTGACGAACCGGCGCTGTGGGAGAAAAGCCTGGACGGTCGCGTGCTGCACTGGATCGAAGTCGGCCAGCCGGACAGCGAGCGCATCACCTGGTGCTCGCGCCGTACCGAGAAGTTCAGCCTGGTGGCCTACGGCAACCTGCGCGTGTGGCAGACCAAGTGCCTCGACCCGGTGCGCACCCTGAAGAACATCAACGTGGTCGCCCTGGGGCAGGAAGCATTGGCCGATCTTTGCCTGGATATGCCTCGCGCACTGAGCTGGAGCGTGATGATCAGTGATGGCGAACTGTTCGTCACCGACGAGCGTGGCCAGCACGAAATCCCCGTGGAATGGCTGGCCGGCGAGCGAACGCTGGGCAACTGATCCGAGCCGCGAGACGCCTTTTGGCCTGGCGCGGCCCCCTGTTTCACCGCAAGAGTAGAATCCGACGTCCATGCGTATCGAGTCCCGCCCGCTTCCTGCTTCTCTTCCCGACCTGGGTAATCTGCCACCGTTGTTGACCCGTCTTTACGCGGCCCGAGGGGTGCTCTCGGCAGTGGAGCTGGAAAAGGGCCTGGCGCGGCTGATTCCCTTCACCCAGCTCAAGGGCATCGATGCGGCGGTGGCGCTGCTGGTCGAAGGGCTGCGCGAGCGTCAGCGCCTGCTGATCGTCGGTGATTTCGATGCAGATGGCGCCACCGCGAGCACCGTCGGCATGCTCGGGCTGCGCATGCTGGGCGCTGCCCATGTCGATTACCTGGTGCCGAACCGCTTCGAGTACGGCTATGGCCTGACCCCGGAAATCGTTGCCGTGGCGCTAACCCGCCAGCCGGAGCTGCTGATCACCGTGGACAACGGCATCTCCAGCATCGAAGGCGTCGCGGCGGCCAAGGCGGCCGGGCTGAAGGTGCTGGTCACCGACCATCACCTGCCGGGCCACGAGTTGCCTGACGCCGATGCCATCGTCAATCCCAACCAGCCCGGCTGCACTTTCCCGAGCAAGTCGCTGGCCGGCGTCGGGGTGATTTTCTATGTGCTACTGGCGCTGCGTGCGCGGCTGCGCGAACTGGGCTGGTTCACTGCCGAGCGCCCCGAGCCGAATCTGGGCGAACTGCTCGACCTGGTGGCCCTGGGCAGTGTGGCCGATGTGGTGCCTCTGGACGCCAACAATCGCATTCTGGTGCATCAGGGCCTGGCTCGTATCCGTGCCGGCCGCGCCCGGGCTGGGTTGCGGGCGTTGTTGGAGGTTGCCGGCAAGCAGCATGGGCGCATCACCTCGACCGATCTGGGCTTCATTCTCGGCCCGCGCCTGAACGCCGCCGGGCGTCTCGACGACATGAGCCTGGGGATCGAATGCCTGCTCTGCGAGGACGAAGGTTTGGCCCGTGACATGGCCGTACAGCTCGATCAGTTCAACCAGGATCGCAAGGCCATCGAGCAGGGCATGCAGCGTGAAGCGCTGGCTCAGCTCAAGGATCTGCCCCTGGAAAACCTGCCGTTCGGGCTGTGCCTGTTCGAGGCCGACTGGCACCAGGGGGTGATCGGCATCCTCGCCTCGCGCCTGAAAGAGCGCTATCACCGCCCGACCATCGCTTTCGCCGATGCTGGCGAGGGACTGTTCAAGGGCTCCGCACGCTCGGTACCGGGCTTTCATATCCGCGACGCGCTGGATGCCGTGGCCTCGCGCCATCCGGGGCTGATCAGCAAGTTCGGTGGGCATGCCATGGCTGCTGGTCTGTCACTGCCAGCCGAGCACTTCGAGACCTTCGCCAAGGCGTTCGATGAAGAAGTTCGTCGTCAGCTCTGCGAGGATGACCTTACCGGGCGGCTGCTGTCCGACGGTGTACTGAGCATCGACGAATTCAATCTGCCGCTGGCCCGCGAGCTGCGCAATGCCGGGCCCTGGGGGCAGCACTTTCCCGAGCCGCTGTTCCATGGCGCGTTCCAGCTGGTGCAGCAGCGCATCGTCGGTGAGCGCCACCTCAAGGTGGTGCTCAAGAGCGAGTGCGGCAGCCTGCAGCTGGACGGCATCGCCTTTGGTGTCGACCGTGAGGTGTGGCCCAACCCGACCGTGCGCTGGGTCGAGCTGGCCTACAAACTGGACGTCAACGAATTCCGTGGCCAGGAATCGGTGCAGTTGCTGATCTCTCATCTGGCGCCGCGTTAACCAGCCTCTGGTTCTTCACGTCTCTTGAACGTTGCCCACAGGCCGATTGTCTATCTGCCTGTGCGACTCGGCCGTACGCGCAATATCTTGACGCAATCTGTAACCAACGGCGGCCAGGCTTCGCAGTAGATTCGTTCGTTCTTGAACCATTGGAGATATCCATGAATACGCGCGGCTTGCTCGATCAACTGCTGAAGTCCGGGCAGGAATTGCTGCAACAGAAAACCGGCGGCAAGTCCTCTTCGGGGCTGGGCGGAGCGCTGGGTGGATTGCTGGGCGGCAGCAGTGGCGGCGCCGGCAAAGGTGACAACGGTGGCATCGGCTCGATGCTCAAGGGCGCCGGTGGCGGTGCGGCCCTGGCCATGCTGCTGGGCAACAAGAGCGCCCGCAAGATCGGTGGCAAGGTGATTACCTACGGTGGCCTCGCCGCGCTGGGCGTGATCGCCTACAAGGCCTATGGCAACTGGCAGGCCAAGCAGGCCGGTGCGCCACAGGGCGAGCCGCAGACCCTCGACCGTCTGCCTGCTCCTCAGGTGGAGCTGCATAGCCAGGGCATTCTCAAGGCGCTGGTGGCAGCGGCCAAGGCCGACGGCCACGTTGACGAGCGTGAGCGCGAACTGATCGAAGGCGAGTTCAGCAAACTGGCCAGCGACGCCGAAACACAGCGCTGGCTGCAGGCTGAGCTGAACAAACCGCTGGATCCCGCCGATGTGGCACGTTCGGCCACCACGCCGGAGATGGCCGCGGAAATGTATGTCGCCAGCGTGTTGATGGTCGACGAAGAGCACTTCATGGAACGTGCCTACCTCGAAGAACTGGCCCGCCAGTTGAAGCTCGACCCGGCCCTCAAGGCCGAACTCGAAGCTCAGGTTCGCCAGGATCTGCAGTAACCCTGCCGCATCGTGCTGCCGACGGTTCCACGCCGTCCGGCAGCCATATTTCTTCCTCCCTCCTGACACTCAAGCGCCTGTTGCTACAGTAAATAGGCCTGTCTTGCTTGCGCTGTAAGCGCAACGCCCATAGAGTCCGGCGCATGACCTGTGGGCGCTGCTCGCAGGCTTCATTTAGAGTCTCGGCAGATGGGGTTGAATGTGAAGAACTGGACTGTTCGCCAGCGTATCCAGGCAAGTTTCGCGGTCATCATCGCGATCATGCTGTTGATGGCCGCTGCATCCTTCGAGCGCCTGCTCAAGGTCGATAGCGGGGCGAAGCGCCTACTGGACGATGCCATGCCCGGCATGTTCCACATCACCCAGGTGCGCAGTGCTTGGACGGAAATGTTCCACCAGACCATCGTGCAGGTGAGCATCAGGGAGCAGCACACCCTCAGCGACGCCGACCGTCAGCTGATCAAGATGGCCAGCGACAAGCTGGTCGCGTCTCTTGCCGATTACCGGGCCACTATCCGCGATGACAGCGACCGTGGTGCACTCGAGGCCTTCAATCAGACCCGCGAATTGTTCGCTCAGCAGCAGGCCAGCGTACTGGCTGTATACGACGAGGGGCGTCCCGTCGAAGCGAGAGCCCTGCTGGCTGGGCAACTGACCGATACCTGGAACGTTGGGCGTACTCAGCTCACTTCAATGATCGAACTCAATCGCGACGTGGCCTACTCCTCGGCCGAGGGCATCGTCTCCGCAGTCGACCGCGCCGAGCTGAGCATGGCTATTTCGGTGGTGCTGGCGATCATCGCTGCATTCGTCTGTGGTTACTTTCTCATGCAGGCGATCACCCGTCCGGTTCAGCAAGTGGTGCACACCCTGCAAGCGCTGGCCAGCGGGGATCTGACCGCGCGCCTGAACCTGGGGCGCCGCGACGAGTTCGGGGCCATCGAAACCGGATTCAATGGCATGGCCGAAGAGATCAAAACCCTGGTCGCGCAGGCGCAGCGCTCGTCGGTACAAGTGACCACCTCGGTGACCGAGATCGCCGCTACCTCGAAGCAGCAACAGGCCACCGCGACGGAAACCGCGGCCACCACCACGGAGATCGGTGCTACGTCCCGGGAAATCGCCGCCACGTCGCGCGATCTGGTGCGCACCATGACCGAGGTATCCGGCGCCGCCGAACAAACCTCGACACTGGCCGGGGCAGGGCAGTTGGGCCTGGCCCGCATGGAAGACACCATGCATCAGGTGATGAGCGCCGCCGAGCTGGTCAACGCCAAGCTGGCGATCCTCAACGAGAAGGCCGGCAACATCAATCACGTGGTCACCACCATTGTCAAAGTGGCCGACCAGACCAACCTGCTGTCGCTCAACGCCGCCATCGAAGCGGAGAAGGCGGGCGAGTACGGCCGTGGCTTCGCGGTGGTCGCCACCGAAGTTCGTCGCCTGGCCGACCAGACCGCCGTCGCCACCTACGATATCGAGCAGATGGTTCGCGAGATTCAGTCGGCGGTTTCCGCCGGGGTGATGGGCATGGACAAGTTCTCCGAGGAAGTGCGCCGTGGCATCGGCGAAGTCGGCCAGGTCGGCGAGCAGCTCGCGCAGATCATTCATCAGGTGCAGGCGCTGGCGCCGCGTGTATTGATGGTCAATGAAGGCATGCAGGCGCAGTCCACCGGTGCCGAGCAGATCAATCAGGCGCTGGTGCAGCTCAGTGAAGCCTCGTCGCAGACCGTCGAGTCGCTACGCCAGGCCAGCGCATCGATCGATGACCTCAATCTGGTGGCGAACGGTTTGCGTACCGGCGTCAGCCGATTCAAGGTCTGAGCCGGTGAGCGAAACGGGCAGGCCATCGCCGGGGCGGCGTAGCCCCGGTCAGCTGTTCCTGTTGTTCAGTATGGGCACGGATCGTTACGCCTTGGATGTTCGCGAGGTCGTCGAGGTGATGCCGCTGCGCAGCTTCAAGCAGATTCCAGCAGCGCCGGATTGGGTCGCTGGGTTGTTCGCCTATCGCGGCAAGCCGGTGCCGGTGCTCGACCTGTCTTTCCAGGCGCTCGGGCGGGCGGCCATCGTGCGCACCAGCACACGTCTGGTGATCGTCAACTACCAACCCCAGGCGAGCCAGCCTGCGCGCATGCTGGGGCTGATTCTGGAACAGGCCAGCGATACCTTGCGCAGCCCCGCCGAAGCGTTTGTCGACTCAGGCGTGAGCTTGCCGGACGCCCGCTACCTGGGGCCGGTGCTCAAGGCCGAACAGGGGCTGGTGCAATGGGTTCGCGTGGCCGATCTGCTCGACGAACCGGTGCGTGATCTGCTGTTCGCGGCGACTCTGGAGGCCGGTGTATGAGCGGCCGTTTCGAGCGCCTGTTGCATGGCCTGATCGGCCTTGATGCCGAGTCGGTTGGCCAGGTGGTGATCGAACGTGCGGTTCGCCAGCGCGTTGCCGCGCTGGGTTGTGCCGACGAAGACGCCTACTGGCTGCAATTGCAGGCCTCCGCCATCGAGCAGCAGGCACTGGTCGAGGCCGTGGTGGTGCCGGAGACCTGGTTTTTTCGCTACCCGGAATCCTTTGTCGCGCTCGCGCAACTGGCCCGCGAGCGGGTCGCACAGATCATGGGCGTGCGCCCGCTGCGTATACTCAGCCTGCCCTGTTCGAGTGGCGAAGAACCGTATTCGATTGCCATGGCGCTGCTCGATGCCGGACTGCCGGGCGGCACCTTTCGCATCGACGCCATGGACATCAGCGAGCTGATACTGGTTCGTGCACAGCGAGCGCTGTACGGGCGCAATTCGTTCCGTGGCGACAACCTGAGCTTTCGTGATCGTCACTTTGTCGAGACCCCGGAAGGCTTTCAGCTCAAGGACGAAGTACGTCGCAAGGTGCGTCTGCTCGCCGGCAACCTGCTGGCCCCCGGTCTGCTGGCCGGCGAGGCGCCCTACGATTTCGTGTTCTGTCGCAATCTGCTGATCTACTTCGACCGACCGACCCAGCAAGCCGTGGCGGCCGTGCTGCAACGGCTGATGCGTGACGACGGTGCGTTGTTCATTGGCCCGGCCGAGGCCAGCCTGTTCAGCCAAGTCGGCATGCAGGCCTTGAACATCCCGCTGGCCTTCGTGTTTCGCCGAGCCAGTGACAAGGCGCCGCGCCTCGCTGCCTCGCTGAGCCAAGTCGCCCCGGTCATACCCGCGCGTGCCAGGGTCGCAGCACCTGTCGCTGTCCCGAACAAGCCGCCAATGCGCCGGGTGCCTGCCGCAGTACCTCCGCCCGTGGCCGCTGGCGCAGGCGATGCCGCCCTGGCTGAAATCGCCACGCTTGCCAACGCCGGGCGCAGCACCGAAGCCCGCACGGCCTGCGAACGCTATCTCGCCGCGTACGGGCCGACGGCCCAGGCGTTCTACTGGCTGGGCCTGCTCAGTGATGTGGCCGGGCGTAGCAGCGAGGCCCAGGACTATTATCGTAAAACCTTGTACTTGGCGCCCAAGCACGCTGAGGCGCTTGCTCACCTGTCGGCGATACTCGCCTCCCGTGGTGATCTGGCTGGCGCCAAGCGCCTGCAGCAACGTGCCGGGCGTGGAGTGAGCCGCGATGACCGATAGTCTTCTGCCGCTGAGCGATATCGAACGGGCGGATATCGACGATTGCTGGAACCGTATTGGCGTGCAGGGCGACAAGTCCTGCGAGCGCCTGGTGCAGCACATCCACTGCCGCAACTGCGAGGTTCACGCATCTCTGGCCACCCGCCTGCTGGATCGCTTCGCTCTGCAGCGCAACGAGGATGAGCCGGAGCGTGAGTGGGTAGAGGAGGACAGCTGCGAGCGCCGCTCGATTCTGATCTTTCGCGTTGGCGAGGCCTGGTTGGCGCTGCCGACCCGTGCATTGAGCGAGGTGGCGACGCGCACCTCGATCCACTCTTTGCCACACCAACGCTCACTGGGCTTGATGGGGGTGACCAACGTACGTGGCGCCCTGGTGGCCTGTGTCTCATTGGCTGAAATGCTTGGGCTGGACAGCGCCGAGATGGCTACCGAGCGTCGCGTGGTGCCGCGCATGCTGATTTTCAGCCTTACGGATGGCCCCGTGGTCATGCCGGTCGACGAGGTGGAAGGCATCGAGGCCATCGCCGTCAGTCAGGTGGTCGAGGCGGGCAATGGCAGTGTGCCGATGGCACGGCGTTTCGCCTCCGGGGTTCTGCAGTGGAAAGGTCGCAGCGTGACCCTGCTCGATGAGCAGATATTGCAGCAAACCATCGCCAGGAGCCTTGGATGACGCCCGATCAGATGCGCGACGCTTCGCTGCTGGAGTTGTTCAAGCTCGAAGCCGAGGCCCAGACCCAGGTACTCAACAACGGCTTGCTGGTACTCGAACGCGATCCGCGTCACGCTGATTCCCTCGAGGCCTGCATGCGCGCAGCCCATTCCCTAAAGGGCGCAGCGCGCATCGTCGGTCTCGACGCCGGGGTGAAAGTCGCCCACGTAATGGAGGATTGCCTGGTCGAAGCCCAGGAAGGGCGCTTGTTGCTGCAGTCCGAACATATCGATGCACTGTTGCAGGGGGCCGACATTTTGTTGAGCCTGGGCTCGCCATCAGGGGTATCGAGCGGGGCGAACGGCGAAGTCGACGCATTGGTCGAACGCCTCGGTACGTTGGCACGGGGTGGGTACGTGTCGAGCCCCCGCCCGCTGGTGCCGCCGCAATCCGCTACTACGCCAGAGCCGGAGCCCGTTATTCAGGTACCGATGGAGCCGCAAGCGACACCTGCCAGGCAGAGCAGGCCCGAAAGTAGCGAAGCATCGGGCGAGGGGCGTAGTCGTATCCTGCGCGTCAGCGCGGAGCGACTCGATCATCTGCTGGATATCTCCAGCAAGTCGCTGGTCGAGTTCCAGCGCATCAAACCTCTCGGCGATGGCCTGCAGCGTCTCAAACGTCTGCAAACCGTCGCGCGCCGTGCCCTCGATGTCGCCCGTGAAGCGCTCCCCGAAGGCAGCATCGATGCGCAGGCCGAAGCCATGCTGGTGGAAACCCGCCAGGCGCTCACCGAGTGCCAGCAGGTGCTGGCCCAGCACATGACCGATCTGGACGATTTCGGCTGGCAGGGCGGCCAGCGTGCCCAGTCCCTGTACGACGCCGCGCTGTCTTCACGCATGCGACCGTTTGCCGATGTGCTGTCCGGCCATGAGCGCATGTTGCGCGATCTTGCTCGCGCGCTCGGCAAGCAGGTGAGGTTGGTGATCGAGGGTGAAAGCACTCAGGTCGACCGCGACGTGCTGGAGCGCCTCGAGGCACCGCTGACGCATTTGCTGCGCAATGCTCTGGATCATGGCATCGAGCCGCCCGAGTTACGTCTGGCACGCGGTAAAGACCCTGACGGCCAGATACTGATTCGCGCCCGCCACCATGCCGGTATGCTATTGCTGGAACTCAGTGACGATGGTGGCGGCGTTGATCTGGACAAGCTGCGCAGTGCGGTGATCAGCCGAGGTTTCGCCACCGAGCAGACCGGCGAGCAACTGACCGAGGAGGAGCTGCTGGCCTTCCTGTTCCTGCCCGGCTTCAGCATGCGTGATCAGGTCACCGAGGTGTCCGGCCGTGGTGTTGGCCTGGATGCCGTTCAGCATATGGTGCGGCAACTGCGCGGCGGTGTACGCATGCAGCAACGCCAGGGGCAGGGTTCGACCTTCCACCTGGAGGTGCCGTTGACGTTGTCGGTGGTGCGCAGCCTGGTCGTCGAGGTCGGTGGCGAGGCCTATGCCTTGCCGCTGGCGCATATCGAGAGAATGACTCGCCTGCAGGCCGAAGATATCGTCCAGCTCGAAGGTCGTCAGCATTTCTGGAGCGAGGGGCAGCATGTCGGCTTGATCGCGGCCAGCCAGATTCTTCAGCGGCCCGAAGGCAAACCTAGCGCAGACGGCATTCCGGTGGTGCTGATTCGCGACCGCGACAACCTGTTCGGGCTGGTGGTGGAGCGTTTCGTCGGTGAGCGCACGCTGGTGGTGATGCCGTTGGATGCGCGGCTCGGCAAGGTGCAGGATGTGTCGGCAGGCGCGTTGCTGGACGACGGTACGCCGGTGCTGATTCTCGACGTCGAGGACATGCTGATGTCGGTGGCCAAACTGCTCGGCAGTGGTCGCCTGGAGCGGGTCGACCGTAGCGTCCGCCAGCTCGCCGGTGTTCAGCGCAAGCGCGTACTGGTGGTCGACGACTCACTGACCGTGCGCGAACTGGAACGCAAGCTGCTGCTTGGTCGTGGTTATGACGTGGCGGTGGCGGTCGACGGCATGGATGGCTGGAACGCCCTACGCGCCGAGCACTTCGATCTGCTGATCACCGAT
The DNA here is from genome assembly GCF_055556635.1 of Pseudomonas sp. PME37.24/006. Lineage (NCBI taxonomy): Bacteria > Pseudomonadati > Pseudomonadota > Gammaproteobacteria > Pseudomonadales > Pseudomonadaceae > Pseudomonas > Pseudomonas sp. PME37.24/006. The sequence goes on along the minus strand of NZ_JBVHNL010000003.1, from coordinate 786,855 downwards.
ATCGACATGCCGCGCATGGACGGTATCGAACTGGTCACCCTGGTGCGCCGCGACAGCCGTCTGCAGTCGCTGCCGGTGATGGTGGTGTCCTACAAGGATCGCGAAGAAGACCGCCGGCGTGGTCTGGATGCCGGAGCCGACTATTATCTTGCCAAGGCCAGTTTCCATGACGAGGCGTTGCTCGACGCCGTGGTCGATCTGGTTGGAGAGCCGCACGAATGAGGATAGGGATCGTCAACGACATGCCGCTGGCGGTGGAGGCCTTGCGCCGGGCCCTCGCTCTGGAGCCTGAGCATCGCATCGTCTGGGTCGCGGGCAACGGCGCCGAAGCGCTGCAGCACTGCGAAGTCGAACTGCCGGATCTGCTGCTGATGGATCTGCTGATGCCGGTCATGGACGGCGTCGAGGCCACTCGGCGCATCATGGCGCAGAGCCCTTGCGCGATCCTGATCGTCTCGGTGGATATCGAACAGCACGTCAACCGCGTGTTTGAAGCCATGGGTTACGGCGCCCTGGACGCGGTCAATACGCCGTCGCTGGGTGGCGATAGAACGGCGGATGCGGCTACGTTGTTGCGCAAGATCCAGAACATTGGCTGGCTTATCGGCCAGAACACCAGCCGTAAGCGCAGTGTTCCTGCGCAGGTGCCAGGCAGGTCTGTGACTCGTCGGCTGGTAGCTATCGGTGCCTCGGCAGGTGGCCCGGCGGCGTTGGCGTCGCTGCTCAAACAGCTACCAGGCGACTTCAACGCCGCGGTGATGCTGGTGCAGCATGTCGATGAAGTGTTCGCTGCCGGCATGGCCGATTGGCTGGCCAGTGAGTCGGCGCTGCCGGTGCGCCTGGCCCGCGACGGTGAGCAGCCGCAGCCAGGCGTGGTGCTGCTGGCGGGAACCAACAACCATATGCGTCTGCAGCGTAATGGCGAACTGACTTATACCGAAGAGCCAAGCAGCTATGTCTATCGGCCCTCCATCGACGTGTTCTTCGACAGCGTGGTCGAGCACTGGACGGGTGAAGCCATTGGCGTCTTGCTCACCGGCATGGGGCGCGATGGTGCTCTGGGCCTGAAGAACATGCGCGCGCGAGGGTTTCTCACCATTGCCCAGAACCAGGCCAGTTGTGCGGTGTATGGCATGCCAAAAGCGGCTGCGGAACTCGATGCTGCGAAGGAAATACTTGCGCTAGAGCGCATCGCGGCCCGTATCGTTGAGCTATTTGGCTGATAGATTTACCCTGCGGTTAAATTTTTAGAGACTCGCCTTCAATCTGGGTGGGGTCTGGAGACCAATATGCAAGCCCCCCCAAATTCCACGGAAGAACTTGGCTCACCCAAGGAAGGCGCGGTCATGGTGCTGCTCGTCGACGATCAGGCGATGATCGGCGAGGCAGTGCGCCGCGAGCTATTGGGCGAGGGCGGCATCGACTTTCATTATTGCGCCGATCCCACTCAGGCAGTCGCGGTGGCCGAACAGCTACGTCCGACGGTGATCCTGCAGGATCTGGTGATGCCTGGCGTCGATGGTCTGACCCTGCTGGGTGCCTATCGGGCGCGGCCCTCGCTGCGTGATGTGCCGATCATCGTGCTGTCGACCAAGGACGATGCGACCGTCAAGAGCACCGCTTTCGCATCGGGTGCCAATGATTATCTGGTCAAGTTGCCGGACACCATCGAGCTGGTAGCGCGCATTCGCTATCACTCTCGCTCTTACACCGCGTTGCAGCAGCGCGACGAAGCCTACCGCGCCCTGCGTGAAAGCCAGCAGCAGCTTCTGGAAACCAACCTGGTGCTGCAGCGCCTGATGAACTCTGATGGGCTGACCGGACTGTCCAACCGCCGGCACTTCGACGAATACCTGGAGATGGAGTGGCGCCGCGCTCTGCGCGAGCAGACGCCGATGTCGTTGCTGATGATCGATGTCGACTTCTTCAAGAGCTTTAACGACAACTTTGGCCATGTCGCCGGCGATGATGCCCTGCGGCGTGTTGCCGAGGCGCTACGCAGCTGCTGCAGCCGTTCCAGCGATATGCCGGCCCGCTACGGCGGCGAAGAGTTCGCCATGGTGTTGCCTAGCACGTCGGCGGGGGGCGCACGGCTGCTGGCCGAGAAGGTTCGTCGTGCGGTCACCGATCTAGGTATTGCCCACGACAAGCCTGAGCCGGGCTCGGTGTTGACCACCAGTCTGGGCGTTGCGACCCTGGTACCGCGTGCCGGGCAGACCTCCCTGCAACTGGTCAACCTGGCGGATCGCGGCCTTTACATGGCGAAGCAAGCGGGTCGCGACCAGGTTGGTCTGGTGAACGACACCAGCTCCCTGGCCTGAATCAAGCAGGCGAGCTGTCGATCTGCGGCTCACCATGAAACACCGCACGACCGCGGCCATTCTGCTTGGCGCGATACAGGGCCTGATCCGCCTGCTCTACCACCTGCTCCAGATCGGCATCATCCTGCGGCCACAGCGCGCCACCGATGCTGCAGCCGATCTGCAGTTCGCGACCCTCCAATTCGATCACTGCGCCGAGTGTCTGAATCGCCCGCTCGGCAACTTGGCGGGCTTGCCCGGCCGCTTCATCGAGCGGTACCTGCAGGATCATCAGAAACTCGTCACCGCCCAGGCGCACCACCAGATCCCCTGCACGCAGGCAGCCGCGCATACGTGAGGCCGACTCACGCAGAACGTGATCACCCACGGCGTGGCCGTGCTGATCGTTGACCGGCTTGAAACCGTCCAGATCCAGATACAGCACCGCCAGCCCGTATGGCGTGCCCTGGCTACGCTGTTCAGCCCGCGGCAGGTACCTGGCCAGGGCTGCGCGGTTCGGCAGGCCGGTCAACGGGTCATGGTGGGCACGGTTGTCCAGGGCACCGAGCTCGGCGTGCTGATGGGTCAGGCTTTCCACCAGATGGCGGATGGAGTGGCTGAGCTGAGCGATTTCCCGCGGACTGTCGATTTCCGGAATTACGGTGATCTCGCCATTGGCGAGGCGATCCGCAGCATTGGCGATGGTGCGTAGCGGTCGGGTGATGTAAGTCGCCAGCAACCAGCCACAGGCTGCGAACAGCAGCGCCAGAACGCTGCCCCAGAGTACGATGGTGGTGTGGATCGCCCGTACCGGTGCGTCGGCCAGCGCCACGGCCTGACGGGCGACGACCATCCAGCCCAGGCCCTGATAGTCGAGATAACCTTGGCTGAGCGCCAGGCCGGTCAGGTACTGGTCACCGTCTGGCCACTGCTGCACGGCCCAGTCGGTGTTTTTGCCCGGCAGATCCTGCATGGCGGGAAGGTGCAGGCGTTGGCCGATCATTTTCGTGGGGGTCAGCAGCAGGGTACGATCGCGACCGACCACGAAGAACTCGATCTGCCGACGATCCTCGATGGGTTTGAGAATCGCCCGGCGCACCTCGTCTGCCCATGACCATGACAGGTGCGAGGCCAGCACGCCGACCAGACTACCGTCCGGGGCGTATACCGGCAGGCTGATATCGACGAACTTCATCGCCTCGCCCGTCGGGTTGGGCAGCAGCTTGGCCAGCAGCACAGCCTCGTGCACGTCACCTATGAATAGGCCCTTGCGGCCCTCCAGGAATACCGGGCGCTGAGCAACGCTGGCGCCTTCCAGAATACGGTTGCTGGAGGCCAGTACCGTGCCCTGGGGGTCGGTAAAACCGATCCAGGCGATGCTGGGGAATTCGCCTTGCAGGTGATCGAGCAGGCGGCGTACGTCATCGATGTCATCCGGCTGGCGCAGCACGCGCAGGCTACCGATTACCTGCAGCATGCTGGCGCGGCTCTGCATGTCGCGGTCGAGGCGGTCGATCATCATGTACGACGCTTCAGCCAGGTCGCGGCCCACGTCCTCGCGAATGCGCTGGGCGGAATCCTGGCTGATCAGACTGCCCAGCAGCCAGCTCAACAGGCTCACCAGCAGGGCGATCGACAGGGCGAGACGGCTACGCAGGCTTTGGGCACGAAACATGGTGCGCGATGATCCTTCAACGGCTGAGTGGGCAGCCTCTCGAGTATAGATGGCCATTGGTCTGTCGCAGGTCGATTGATGCAGCCTGGCATGCTGCCAGATAATAGTGAGTCGGGTATACTCGTCGGCTTTTCCGAAGTTTTACCTGCGAGTGCCGACAGCCATGGAAATCAACCCGATCCTGAACAGCATCAAGGACCTGTCCGAGCGCACCCAGACTATTCGGGGGTATCTTTGACTACGATCACAAGCATGATCGTCTTGTTGAAGTAAACCGCGAACTCGAAGACCCGAACGTCTGGAACAAGCCGGAATACGCCCAGAACCTGGGCCGTGAGCGCGCCACGCTGGCGTTGATCGTCGAGACCATCGACGACCTGACCGGCAGCCTGGCCGATTCGCGCGACCTGCTCGACATGGCCGTCGAAGAAGACGATCAGAGTGCGGCCGACGATGTCGCCAGCGAGATTGAGCGCCTGCGCGGCATCCTCGAAAAGCTGGAATTCCGCCGCATGTTCAGCCACGAGATGGATCCCAACAACGCCTACCTGGATATCCAGGCCGGCTCCGGTGGTACCGAGGCGCAGGACTGGGCCAACATTCTGCTGCGCATGTACCTGCGCTGGGCTGACAAGCGCGGCTTCAGTGCCGAGATCGTCGAGCTGTCCGAAGGTGAAGTCGCCGGCATCAAGGGCGCCACCGTGCACATCAAGGGTGAGTACGCCTTTGGCTGGCTGCGCACCGAAATCGGCGTGCACCGCCTGGTACGCAAAAGCCCGTTCGACTCTGGCGCCCGTCGCCATACTTCGTTCTCGGCGGTGTTCGTGTCGCCCGAGATCGACGACAAGGTCGAGATCGACATCAACCCGTCCGATCTGCGCATCGATACCTACCGCTCCTCTGGTGCGGGTGGTCAGCACGTCAACACCACAGACTCGGCGGTACGTATCACCCACGTGCCGACCAATACCGTGGTGGCGTGTCAGAACGAACGTTCCCAGCACGCCAACAAGGACACCGCCATGAAAATGCTGCGGGCCCGGTTGTACGAGCAGGAAATGCAGAAGCGCAACGCGGCTTCCCAAGCACTGGAAGACACCAAGTCCGATATTGGCTGGGGTCATCAGATCCGCTCCTACGTGCTCGATGACTCGCGCATCAAGGACCTGCGTACTGGCGTCGAACGTAGCGACTGCCAGAAGGTTCTCGATGGCGACATCGACCAGTACCTCGAAGCCAGCTTGAAACAAGGCCTGTAATACCTTTTGGTTCCGCCCCAGTGGGGGCGGCGACTACCCCGTGATGGAATCCCGACGAACATGAGCGACCAACAACCCGACCAGCAGCAACTGCAACAGGAAGAGAACAAGCTGATTGCCCAGCGCAAGGAAAAGCTTGCTGCCATCCGTGAGCAGGGCAACGCCTTCCCCAACGACTTCCGTCGCGACAACCTCTGCGCTGATCTGCAGAAACAGTACGTCGACAAGACCAAGGAAGAGCTCGAAGCCGCTGCCATTCCGGTCAAGGTTGCCGGTCGCATCATGCTCAACCGTGGCTCCTTCATGGTCATTCAGGACATGAGCGGGCGCATCCAGGTCTACGTCAACCGCAAGACCCTGCCCGAAGAAACCCTGGCAGCGGTCAAATCGTGGGACATGGGCGACATCATCGCCGCTGTCGGCACCCTGGCCCGCAGCGGCAAGGGCGACCTGTACGTCGAGATGACCGACGTGCGTCTGCTGACCAAGTCGCTGCGTCCGCTGCCGGACAAGCACCACGGCCTGACCGACACCGAGCAGCGCTATCGCCAGCGCTACGTTGACCTGATCGTCAACGAGGAAGTGCGCGAAACCTTCCGCGTGCGTTCCCAGGTGATCGCCCACATCCGCCGTTTCCTCGCCGAGCGCAACTTCCTCGAAGTGGAAACACCGATGCTGCAGACCATTCCCGGCGGCGCCGCGGCCAAGCCGTTCGAAACCCACCACAATGCGCTGGACATGGGCATGTTCCTGCGTATCGCGCCGGAGCTGTACCTCAAGCGGCTTGTTGTTGGCGGGTTTGAGAAAGTCTTCGAGATCAACCGTAACTTCCGTAACGAAGGCGTTTCGACCCGGCATAACCCCGAGTTCACCATGCTCGAGTTCTACCAGGCCTATGCCGATTACGAAGACAACATGGACCTGACCGAGGAGCTGTTCCGCGAGTTGGCCCAGAGCGTCCTGGGTAGTACCGACGTGCCATACGGCGACAAGGTGTTCCACTTCGGCGAGCCCTTCGTGCGCCTCTCGGTGTTCGACTCGATCCTCAAGTATAACCCGGAGATCAGCGCTACCGATCTGCAGGATCTGGACAAGGCGCGTGAGATCGCCAAGAAAGCCGGCGCCAAGGTGCTCGGCTTCGAAGGTCTGGGCAAGCTGCAGGTGATGATTTTCGAGGAGCTGGTCGAGCACAAGCTTGAGCAGCCGCACTTCATTACCCGTTATCCGTTCGAAGTGTCGCCACTGGCCCGTCGCAGCGACGATGATCCTAGCGTGACCGATCGCTTTGAGCTGTTCATCGGTGGCCGCGAGATCGCCAACGCCTATTCCGAGTTGAACGACGCGCAAGATCAGGCCGAGCGCTTCCAGCAGCAGGTGGCCGACAAGGACGCCGGTGATGACGAGGCCATGCATTTCGACGCCGACTTCGTTCGCGCCCTCGAATACGGCATGCCGCCCACTGCCGGTGAGGGCATCGGCATTGACCGCCTGGTGATGTTGCTGACTGACTCACCGTCGATTCGCGACGTCATCCTGTTCCCGCACATGCGTCCGGAACTCTAAGGGTTTACCAGAGCCGCCTTCGGGCGGCTTTTTATTACCTGTGATTCAGCGCCTATCCTGTTGATGGACAACTGGTTTGGATGCTTGACGTGCTGCGTCGAGGGAATGGACTATCAGCGCGTGGCGATCCCTCGATCGTTTCAAGGAGAGCATGATGAAAGCCTGGCGCGCACTGGTGGTGCTGTCGTTTCTATTGTTGAGCGGTTGCCTGGTGACCTTCAAGGAGCCGATCCCGGCTAACGAAGCAGCGCCAATTCCGCTGCTTGGCACCTGGTCGCGCACCGACGAGTGGGGCGAGCTGCGCTTTCTGGATATCAGCCGTTCGGGCTCTAATCTGTACAAGGCCGATGCCTACACCGACAGCATCGACAACGTCGCCAGTCTGCAGAGCTACAGCTTTACCGTCGCCCACCATGGCCGGCGCTGGTACCTGTCGGCGGGTGTGCCCAAGCGCATGGGCGCGAATTTCGCCATCGGCGGTTTCGAGCTGACCCACAACAACGAACTGGTACTGTTCAACCTCGATGTTGAACGCATTCTCCAGGCCATCGACAACGGTGAGCTGAAGGGCAGCAGCGTGGAGATGCCGCAGGGCGATGGCGTTCTGGTCTCCAGTGGCCTGGAACAGGTGTTCGCCTACCTCAATGATCCGGCCAACTCCGATGTGTTTGTCGAGGTGGCGCGCTATCAGCGAACCGGGCCATGAGAGCCGGTTCGGCAATTCCAGCAACGCAAAGAGGATTCTCATGAACAGCCACACAGGGCTCGACGGTTACCAACTGGTCGTGCGCGCGCTGTCCGATCGTATCGTCGAGGCGCAGACGCCGATCCGTGTACTCGATGCGGTGAAATGGGACGACTCCATTCGGCAGACCTTTCTCAAGCACAAGGGCAAGGAGCTACCGGCGATCGATCGTAGCTACTACGACAGCCGGCCGCTGGCCTTTGACCCGGCCGCGAAGAAGCTGGAGCTGCAGAACATCGAGCGCGACATCACCCGTCAGCTCGGCCAGTTCAACCCGGTGGGGCAGATCATGCGGCGCATGTGCCGCGAGTACCGCATGGTCATTCGTATGCTGGAGGCCCGTGGTACCTCGGATTTCGGGCTGATTTCCCAGGAGCTTTACGGCGCGGCGTCCGACGCCTTCCATGCCGGTGACCCGACCCTGGCCGATCTGGGGCTGATGTTTTCCGGTTACCTGAACAACATCGACAGCCGTGGCGACCTCAAGGACGAACCCAAGACGCTGAACGCCAAGGATGCCGTCGCGCTGCTGCAGAACCGACTGAACCTGGTGTTCGGGGAGAGCGACAGCACCATTCGCGTGTTCGAGTCCGACGGCATTCTTGCCGATGCGGCCGCCGGTGCCGATTACATCAAGATCCGTAGCGACGCCATGTTCAACGAGCGCGACGTCAAAGCGCTGGAAGTACACGAAGGCCTGGTGCACGTGGCCACCACGCTCAATGGCCAGAACCAGCCGATCTGCACCTTCCTGGCCAAGGGGCCGCCCTCGTCGACGGTCACCCAGGAAGGCCTGGCCATCCTCATGGAAGTGATCGCCTTCGCCTCCTATCCCAGCCGTCTGCGCAAGCTCACCAACCGTACTCGTGCCATTCATATGGCCGAGCAGGGTGCGGACTTTTTGCAGGTCTGTGATTTTTACCGGGAGCAGGGCTTCAGCCTGGAAGACAGCTACAGCAACGCCAGTCGCGCCTTCCGAGGCTCCGCCCCGAACGGTCTGCCCTTCACCAAGGATCTGTCTTATCTGAAGGGTTTCATCATGGTCTACAACTACATCCAGCTCGCGGTGCGCAAAGGCAAGCTGGAACAGATCCCTTTATTGTTCTGTGGCAAGACCACGCTCGAAGATATGCGTACGCTACGCCAACTGGTCGATGAGGGGCTGGTGAGTCCACCCAAATACCTGCCGCAGCAGTTCCGTGACCTCAACTCGCTGTCGGCCTGGATGTGCTTCTCCAACTTCCTCAACCACCTGAGCCTGGATCGGATCGAAGCCGACTACGCCAATATTCTCTGATTGCATGCCAGAGGGGGATTGGTGGCGTTTCGCTTCGCCGATCCCCACTTCAATGCTCCCTGTCATCCTCTGTCAGGGTGTTTTTCGAGATGTGTGCATGAGCGAGCGCAACCCCATTCCCCTGATTCTCACCGCCATCGGCAGCATCGCTGCTACGGTCATGGTGCTTGGCTACTACGGCTACCTGCACTTCGCCAAACCGGAGGATGCCTTGCTGTTGTCCGAGTTCACCATGCTCAAGACCGTTCCCGGCGAGGACTACAAGGTGAGTCTGAAACCGGCCGATCAGGTTGCCCAATGCATTGACGGCGTATTGGTGCTGTTCGATCTTCAGCAGAAGGGGCTCAGCGGCGTGCTGGTGGATGACCGCAAACGGGCCGTGCGCTGTAACGAGTGAAGAGCCGAGAAACAACAAACCCCGCAAAAGCGGGGTTTGTTGGGTAGAAAATCTGCGTTCCTCGAGAGGAGCGCAGAGAGTCCTAGGCAGGCCGGGGCCTTTAGTTGCTCATCGACGAACGTGGAGCAACCGGCTTGTTGTCGTTGGAAATGGTGACTTCCACACGACGGTTCATCGCACGGCCGGCAGAGTCGGCGTTGCTGGCGACCGGGTATTCCTTGCCATAGCCCTGGGCGACGATGCGCTCCGGGCCTACGCCCTGACGTACCAGTGCAGTACGTACAGAATTTGCGCGGCGCTCCGACAGGGTCTGGTTGTAGCTAGCTGCACCAGTGCTGTCGGTGTAGCCTTCTACGATTACCTTGCGATCAGGGTTTTCCTGCAGGAACTGGGCGAGCTTGGTGATGTTGTGCATGCCACCTGGCTTCAACTCGGAGCGATCCAAGTCGAACAGCACGTCACCAAAGGTGACCAGTGTGCCGCGCTCGGTCTGCTTGGCGTTGAGGCTGTTCTGCAGTTGCTTGATCTGCGCGTCACGGGCTTCCAGGCGAGCCTGAGCACGTTGGGCGCCAGTTTGTTCCAGACTTGCCTCGGTGGTGCGCAGGGCAATTGTCTGACGCGCAACTTCAATGCGTTGGTTGGCCAGGTAGGAGAGCTGGTCGACTTTTTTCTCGTCTTCCTTCTCACGGTAAGCGCGCTCGGCTTTCTCCAGCGCTTCACCGGCATCCTTGGTTTCCAGTGCTGCAACCTTCACCGCTTGCGGGTCAGTTTGCAGGGTGGAGTAGCCGCTACGTGCCTGTTCCAGGTTCACGTTAGGTTGCGAGGAGCAGGCAGCCAAGCCAACGCTCAGAGCCAGCAGGGCGGGAATCATCACTTGTTTACGCATGGTCGTTCATCCTTTATTCAATTGGCGAAGTCTGACGAGGCCGTTACTGGCCCTGGGTCGGAGCCGGCTGAGCACTGCGCATACCTTCCTGACGCAGTTCCTCGATGCCTTGTTGGGCATCTTTCAGCGCTTTGTCGGCCTTGGCCGCTTGGGTTTTACGAACGGCTACGCGTGCATCCCACTCGGCTTGTTCAGCCAGGCGCTTGGCTTCTTCGTAGTTCTTCTCGATGACTTCGAGCTCAGCCTGCTTCAGCTTGTCCTGAGCCGACTTGGTTTCCACCGCGGCGAATTCGGTACCGCCGGAGCTTACGGCTTCGTTGACGGCCGACTTGGTCACAGCCAGTTGCTCGCTGGGCGGATTGCCCGCGCAACCGACAAGCAGCAAGCTGCTGCCGATAGCCAGTGCCGCAACCTTCCAGCCGGCTAGTTGAGTACGAGCGTTTGGGGCAGTTTTAGTGGTCATGGTGTGCAACTCCATTGGTAAATTCCTGGCAAACAGTCGGTTCCCACAATGGTCACCTGCCGTTCGGGCAACTCAGGAGCGATAGCAGCTGAGTAAGTTTTTCCCCGGCGACCAGCGGTCATCACGGCATAACCCTGTGAGTTGGCTTAGACAGGAAACGTTCAGCAAAAAAGTTCGTGTTGCCAGGATCGCGTCGCCAGAAAAATGTCGGATGCCTCGTCATTCGGCGCTTTCCGGTGTCCAGAGCGCAAGATCCTGGCAGGCTCTTAATGACTTGTTTCCTCTTCGTTGGCGTTCATCTCATGCAGGTAATGGCGCGCCAATTCGAGAAAACGCGGCGTTGGGCCTACGTCCTCATAGACGGGATTGCCTTCTTCATCGGTGGCGACCACGTGAGTGCCCTGTACGTAGGGCAGGCTGGCTTCGAGGTCTTCCAGCGCAGCTCCCAGCAGTTCGGCGAGCAGCTCTTCCGGGCGTCGTTTGGGATACATGTGGCTGAGCGCTGCCAGGCGTGCGGCCGACTCCACATCCAGGTGCACCTGATAAGGCGTGCTGACCAAGCGGCCGGTTGCGTTCTGTTCCCATTGCTGGACGAGTTCGCGAATCTTCATAGGTACCTCGAAGTGGGCGGGTTCTCTGTTACTGACCTGAGCCCTCTGGCTGCGTTCCGATTGACGCACCTGCGCTGCCGATTGCCGCCGTCGTTCTGCTGCTTTGGTCGCAGACCTGCTTGTCAGGCGCCACGAGGCTGGGCACTCTGAACGTTCATGCAGCGGCGGAGGGATATCGGATGACGCAAATCGACGCACGTCTACGCGAGGACGTTCACCAGCTTGGTGAGCTGCTTGGCACCACCATCCGTGAGCAGTACGGCGATGCTTTCCTCGACAAGATCGAGCGTATCCGCAAGGGTGCTAAGGCGGCGCGCCAGGGTTCAGCGGATGGCGCCCAGCAGCTCAGTGACACCCTTGACGAACTGAACGACGACGAACTGCTGCCAGTGGCTCGCGCATTCAACCAGTTCCTCAACCTGGCCAATATCGCTGAGCAGTACCACCGTGTACGTCGGCGTGAGGCGAACGAAGCGCAACCCTTCGAGAATCGTATATTTGATGAGCTGCTGCAGCGTCTGCGCGCAGGCGGCCATGACCGCGAAGCCTTGGCGCGCCAGGTGGGGCGGCTGGATATCGAACTGGTGCTCACCGCTCACCCGACCGAAGTCGCGCGGCGTACCCTGATCCAGAAATACGACGCCATTGCCGCGCAGCTGGCTGAGCAGGATCACCGTGATCTCTCTGCTGCCGAGCGCGAAGCGATCTCCACACGCCTGCAGCGGCTGATCGCCGAGGCTTGGCACACCGAGGAGATTCGCCGCGTGCGTCCGACGCCAGTGGATGAGGCCAAGTGGGGGTTTGCGGTCATTGAAAACTCCTTGTGGTACGCCCTCCCGACTGTGCTGCGCAAAGCCGACCAAGCGCTGCACCGGGAAACCGGATTGCGCCTGCCATTGGAAGCGGCGCCAATTCGCTTTGCCTCGTGGATGGGCGGGGATCGTGACGGCAACCCCAACGTGACGGCCAAGGTGACCCGCGAAGTACTGTTGCTGGCGCGCTGGATGGCTGCGGATCTGTACCTGCGCGACATCGACAGCCTGGCTGCCGAGTTGTCCATGCAGCAGGCCAGTGCCGAATTGCATGCGCGCACCGGTGATAGTGCCGAGCCTTACCGCGCCTTACTCAAGCAGGTACGCGAGCGCTTGCGTGCGACACGCAGTTGGGCCCATGAGTCGCTCGGCGGGCCGCTCAGCCCGCCGGCCGCCGTCTTGCATGACAACCGAGAGCTCTATGAGCCGCTGCACCTTTGCTACCGCTCGCTGCACGAATGCGGCATGGGCGTTATCGCCGATGGGCCGTTGCTCGACTTCTTGCGCCGGGTCAGCACCTTTGGTTTGTTTCTGGTACGTCTGGACGTGCGCCAGGACGCGACGCGCCACGCCGCTGCGCTCGGTGAAATAACCGATTACCTGGGCCTGGGGCGTTACCAGGAGTGGGATGAAGCGCAACGCCTGGAGTTTCTGCAGGCTGAGTTGGCCAGTCGCCGACCGCTGCTGCCCGCCGATTTTCGCCCTGCTGGCGAGACGGCCGAAGTGCTGGCGACCTGCCGTGAAGTGGCAGCCGCGCCTGCCGCGTCCCTCGGCTCCTACGTGATCTCCATGGCCGGTGCCGCGTCCGATGTGCTCGCCGTGCAACTGCTGCTCAAGGAAGCCGGGTTGCGTCGGCCAATGCGCGTGGTGCCGTTGTTCGAGACCCTGGCGGATCTGGATAACGCCGCGACCGCCATCGAGCAGTTGCTTGGCTTGCCGGGCTACCGCGCGAATTTGCATGGCCCGCAGGAAGTGATGATTGGCTACTCCGATTCCGCCAAGGATGCTGGCACCACGGCCGCTGCCTGGGCGCAGTACCGTGCTCAGGAGAGTTTGGTGGAGATCTGCCGTCAGCATCAGGTCGAATTGCTGTTGTTCCATGGCCGCGGTGGCACCGTGGGGCGCGGCGGTGGTCCTGCCCACGAGGCGATCCTGTCGCAGCCGCCGGGTTCGGTGAACGGGCGTTTCCGCACCACTGAGCAGGGCGAGATGATTCGCTTCAAATTCGGCATGCCGGACATCGCTGAGCAGAACCTCAATCTCTATCTCGCTGCGGTGCTGGAGGCGACCCTCCTGCCGCCACCCGCTCCAGAGCCGGCCTGGCGCGCGCAGATGGATCAGTTGTCGGCTGATGGTGTGGCTGCCTACCGAGGTGTGGTGCGCGAGAATCCACAATTCGTCGAGTACTTCCGCCAGGCGACACCAGAACAGGAGCTTGGTCGCTTGCCGCTGGGTAGCAGGCCAGCGAAACGGCGCGAGGGCGGAGTGGAAAGCCTGCGGGCGATTCCATGGATTTTCGCCTGGACGCAGACGCGCTTGATGTTGCCCGCGTGGCTGGGCTGGGAAGCCGCCTTGAGCGGCTCGCTGGAGCGTGGTGAAGGCGAAGTATTGCGAGATATGCGCGAGCACTGGCCATTTTTCCGTACGCGTATCGACATGTTGGAAATGGTCTTGGCCAAGGCTGACGAGTCTATCGCCAGGCTTTATGACGAACGTCTGGTCGACGCTGAATTGCATCCGTTGGGTGTGCATTTGCGCGACCTATTGTCGCAGGCGGGGACGGTGGTTCTGGGTTTGACTGGGCAATCGCAGTTGCTTGCGCACAGCCCCGAAACCTTAGAGTTCATCACCGTGCGTAACGCTTACCTGGATCCGTTGCATCTGCTACAGGCTGAATTGCTGGCACGCTCTCGACAGCGTGAGCAGGAGGCGGGGAGCGCTCTGGAGCAGGCGTTGCTGGTCAGCGTAGCCGGTATCGCAGCGGGCTTACGCAATACAGGCTAAGGGTCTCGGGTGCGACACGGGCGTATTATTGCGATATGCAAAATATGCCGTTAATGGCAGCAAAAAGTCGTATAAGAGCGGCTCTTTGTTCAGATCGTGTCGGTTTGGACTTTGGTTGTATGGCGGCGAACCGAAAATATGCTGCAAGCTGCGTGATGTCGCCTGGAAATGAGGCCTTGGTCGCATTTGCCTGCGTCTTTCAGTGGCTTGTGCGGCTCAGGGGCGCTGTGTATCTTGGTCGACCTTCTGGCAGTACGGCCTCTGGCTGGCCTGCCGAAATTGTTCGAGATTGGCCCCACGAGGCGAGTCCACCATCACTACCAAGAACTTGAGGAGCACATCGATGCGCGTGATTCTGTTGGGGGCGCCCGGTGCCGGCAAAGGTACTCAGGCTGGTTTCATTACCAAGAAATTCTCGATTCCACAGATTTCCACCGGTGACATGCTGCGTGCAGCGGTCAAGGCCGGTACCGAACTGGGGCTGGCCGCGAAGAGCGTGATGGATGCTGGCGGTTTGGTTTCCGATGAGCTGATCATCAATCTGGTCAAGGAGCGTATCGCTCAGCCGGATTGTGCCAATGGCTTCCTGTTCGACGGCTTCCCGCGCACCATTCCTCAGGCTCAGGCCCTCAAGGATGCAGGCGTGCAGATCGACTTCGTGGTTGAAATCGCCGTTGATGACGAAGAAATCGTCGGGCGCATTGCCGGCCGCCGGGTACACCCGAACTCCGGGCGCGTATACCACACCGAGCACAATCCACCGAAAGTCGCCGGCAAAGACGACGAAACCGGTGAGGATCTGATCCAGCGCGATGACGACAAGGAAGCCACCGTGCGTCATCGCCTGTCGGTCTACCACTCGCAGACCAAGCCGCTGGTGGATTTCTACCAGAAACTTTCGGCCGCCGAAGGCACGCCGAAGTACAGTGCCATCGCTGGTGTCGGCTCGGTCGAGCAGATCACCTCCAAGGTACTGGCGGCGCTCAGCTAAGCCATGTTTACCTGACATCAACGGCCCGCTTGCGGGCCGTTGTCGTTTTTGGGCATGTCGATGGCTGTACGGGGTAGGCCAAGGTCGTTCCTGAACCGTGAATGGAGCGACGCCCTATCTAGTATCGAGCGGGTCAGGCCTTTCCAGCATCGAGCTGCCACTTTCGGCATGCATCACTATTCCAGGGTAAGCAGCCTATGGCGGCTACGGCCCCGAGCTGCTCTCCTGGTTTCATCGACCGTCACTTACAGTTGAGGAAGGCGGCTTTACATCAACCACCCCATCAGAGTGAATTTCATGACCAAGAACAGAAGATTTGCCTGCTTGCCCATCGCCATCGTGGCATCGGCGCTGAGCGCATCCGTCGCATTGGCCGACGGCGCCCCGGAAAAAAAGGGCGAGTGCTCAGTTGACCAGTTCACCATGGCGCTGCGGTATCAGCAGCAATCAGCGGAAGTTCGGGCCTTGCAGATGCAGGCTTACAACATCGCCACCGAGAAACTGGACGCCGCGGTGGCAGCGGCAGAAGATCCTTCGAAACTGGCCATCGTCTCCGATGTGGACGAAACCATCATCGACAACTCCGCGCTGCTGGCGCGCGATCTTGCCAATTGCCATACCTACGACGGCTGGGACACCTGGCTGCCCTGGGAGCGCGATGGCAATCCGGTGCTGATTCCGGGCGCCAAGAAGTTCCTCGAGCATGCCGACAAGCTGGGCGTGGCCATCCGCTATGTATCGGATCGTTCGGAAGAGCAGAAGGAATACACCCTGACGGCGCTGAAGAAACTTGATCTGCCGCAGGTCAGCGCAGAAAGCGTGCTGCTACTCGGGCCGCCCAAGGTTGAGCGTCGTGCGCTGGTCGCCAAGGACTACCGCATCGTGATGCTGCTCGGCGACACCCTGCATGATTTCGATGCACGTTTCCGCAAGACGCCGGTGTCGGAGCAGCGCGCGACCGCCGAAGCCGAGTCTGCAAAATGGGGCACCGAGTGGATCGTGTTCCCCAACTCCGGCTATGGCACCTGGTCGAAAGAGCCCCTGAAGGGCTGGGACGCCAAACCCGTCATCGAGAAATGGTAAGCGAGCCGGCCCGCCTGCTGGTGGGCTGACTCGAAGACCCGCCGGTGCCTGTCAGGGGCATCGGCGCGGGCGGTACAGCGCACCGCCGCACCGCCTCACCGCCTCACGGGATCTATAACCCGCCGCTTGACCCGCTGTGCTGGAAAAAAACGCCTCAAACCGTTTTAATGCCCGCCCGCTCAGCCACCTCTACAGATCACCATGACCACTCTGCTGGCCCTCGATACCGCCACCGAAGCCTGTTCCGTCGCCCTGCTGCACGATGGTCGAGTGACGAGCCACTACGAGGTGATCCCGCGCATGCATGCGCAGCGGCTGTTACCGATGATCAAGGCGCTACTGGGCGAGCAGGGCGTAGCACTGTCGGCGCTGGACGCCATTGCCTTCGGTCGTGGCCCCGGTGCCTTTACCGGCGTGCGCATTGCCATTGGCGTGGTACAGGGGCTGGCGTTCGCGCTGGATCGCCCGGTGCTGCCGGTGTCCAACCTGGCGGTGCTGGCACAGCGCTCGCTGCGTGAACACGGTGCCACCCAGGTCGCAGCGGCCATCGATGCGCGTATGGATGAGGTGTACTGGGGCTGTTACCGCGCTGAGCAAGGCGAGATGCGTCTGGTTGGTCATGAGGCCGTGCTGGCTCCCGAGCAGGCACTGCTGCCGACCGACGCCGCTGGCGATTGGTTCGGTGCCGGCACTGGCTGGGGCACCTTCGCACCGCGTATCGCCGCGCAGGTCGCTGCCAGTGACGACGGCATGCTGCCCCACGCCGAAGACCTGCTGAGCCTGGCGCGTTTCGCCTGGGCGCGGGGTGAGGCGGTGGTCGCCGATCAGGCGCAGCCGATCTACTTGCGTGACAAGGTGGCTACGCCCAAGATGCCGCCACCGGCTGGATTTTGAATTTGCCGACGGACGAGCCGTCCTTTTGTCGTCAACTTCCCGCCATGCATTGCCAAGGTCGTGTGGTGCAGCTAAATTGCCAGCACTTCCGCACGCCTTTCTGCCGAGCCTTCATTGATGCGTATCGACGGTAACATCGCGCCCTACTCACCGGATCGTGGCCCTCGCTCAGGGACTGCGGTTACGCCCTATCGTGAGGCGAACCGGGAAGAGGAAGTAAAGCGCGAGCAACCGGCATCGACCGCGGCTACTCAGGGCTTCGAACAGGCCCCGCAGATCCGTCGTGTGCAGCAGACCAACGCCAGCACCGACAACTTCCCGATGCGCTCGCTGGATGTCACCTACCAGCCAGCCATGAGCAATCGCGCAGCCCAGGCCATCGCCAGCTACAGCAGCACAGAATCCTATGTGCGCGACATGGACGCACAGCAGGTGCTTGGGCTCGACCTGTACGCCTGATCGACTTCCGGTATGCCTCTATCGCTGTACACAGGGCACAATAGCGGCCTTTGACTCCTCAGCGATTTGCGATGCTTCCCTATTTCCTTGGTTGCCCCTCTTGGAACGAGGCCGCCTGGCGCGGCAGCTTCTATCCTGCCGATCTCAATCTGGCTGATAGCCTCGAGCACTACTGCCGCGTATTCAATGCGGTGGAAGGCAATACCACGTTCTATGCCCGGCCTGACCAGGATAAGCTGACTCGCTGGGTACAGCGCATGCCCGAGCACTTCCGCTTTTGCGCCAAGGTGCACAAGGACATCAGTCACGAAGGGGATCTGCGCGATCAGCTCGACAGCACCCAGGCGTTTCTCGACCTGCTGGCGCCGTTGGGGGAACGAGTGGCGCCGTTGTGGCTGCAGCTTCCGGCGATGTTCGGGCCGTCACGGCTGGGCGAGCTGGCCGTGTGGCTGGATGAGTTCGCCCAGCGCCGACTGGCCGTCGAGGTACGCCACCCAGCGTTCTTCGACAAGGGCGATGAAGAGCGCGCCCTCAATCGACTGCTGCACGAGCGGGGTGTCGAGCGCATCTGCCTGGATTCCCGTGCGCTGTTCAGTTGTCGTTCCAGCGATCCGGCGGTGTTGCATGCGCAATCAAAGAAACCACGTCTGCCGATTCGCCCGGCGGCGTTCAGCGACAGCCCTCAGGTGCGTTTCATCGGCGGCCCGGATCTCGACGCCAATCAGTCCTTTCTTGAGCCCTGGCTGGACAAGGTCGCCGCTTGGATCGAACAGGGCCTGACGCCCTACGTCTTCCTGCACACCCCGGACAACCACCTGGCCGCCGCCCAGGCGCTGCGCTTTCATCAGGCGTTGAGCGAACGCCTGCCGGGCTTGCCGCCGTTGCCTGAGTACACCGACAGCGAGCCTCGGGCCGAGCAGCTTGGCTTGCTCTAAACGGCTAGGTAATCAGGCAGCGGCGTGGCGAAAGCGGCCGGTGAGCAGAGCTTTTGTGGGAGAGGCTTTAGCCTCGATTTTGCCTAGCTAGGCGTAAAGAGCTCGCGGCTAAAGCCCCTCCCACGAGATCGCGACCGTCCGCTTCTGCCTTTTTTGCAGTCGCTCATGCCAGGCGCAGATGGTTGTCCCAGAGTCCAGCCGGGAGCCCCAGGGGCTGCATGGCGATGCGTTCGCTGCGGCAGTCGTAGAGACGGCAGCGGCCGATGCCGGCGCTGACCACGAAGCCGTTTTCCACCGCACCGACGCCAGCGCAGTCGGGCAGGGCGGCGTCCAGGCGCACTGCACCGCTGTCCAGATCCCAGATAAACAGGCGATTGCCGCGTGGCGCAGTCATCGCCAGTAGACGCAGATCACTGTGCACCGCCACGCTGGCGGTGTACTGGTTCATCATCTGGCGTTGCGCATCGGCCATCGGGAAGTGCTGGAACGGCTGGCCGGGACGTTTGATCGCCACCAGCGGCACGGCGTCCATGGAGTCGCCCATGTACTGCTGGCCACTGATGATGGTGCCGTCGCTGGCCACGGCCAGGTGGCGCACGCTGTTCATCTGCTCGGGCAGTTGCTCCTTGCTGTGCAGGGTGCCGTCGCGGGCCATCAGTACCAGGCTGGCTTCCATGGCATTCAGGTTCATCTCCACCCGGCTTTCCGCCTCGGTGCGGATGCCGCCGTTGGCCACCACCAAGGTTTCGCCATCCGGCATCCACAGCACCTGGTGGGGCCCCAGGCCGTGGGTGGACAGTTCGTCGCGACGTAGCAGGCGCTCGCCTTCCAGTCGATAAGCGCCGAGTACACCACGACCGGGATCGCGGGTGTCGTTCTCGGTGGCATACAGCCATTCGCCATCCTTGTGGAACACCGCATGGCCGTAGAAATGCCGATCGCTCTCGCTGCGCAGCGTTTGTAGCAGGCGGCCGTCGCGGGTATCGATCAGGTAGCTCTCGGTGCTCGGTCGGCGACCGACGAACAGCGCCATGGGTAAGCTGGGATGGGGCACCACATCATGGCAGCGCTCGGTTACTTGAGTAGAGAAAGCGCGCTCGCCATCCAGCCGGTAACCGACGGCGTAATGTTTGCCGCCCTGGTCGTTACGGGCCGACAGCAGCAGGGGCTGCTCGCCGGTGTGGCTCAGCTTCCAGCCGCCCAGTGCACCGGCCGCCAGAACCGTTGCACTCAGGCCGAGAAAGGCTCTGCGTTTGATGCTCATCGGTCAGTCCCCGTCGTTGGCGTTGAAGCCCAGCTGGATGCCCAGTGCACGTGCCAGTTCGCCATCATGCAGGCGGTGCAATACGTTGAGGCTGTCGTAGAATTGGTTGAGAGCCTTGCGCCCCTCTTCATCGCCGAGCAGTTCGCCCAGCGGGCGCTGCAGACCGGTGAGCTTCTGACGGGTATCGGCATAGGCTGCATCGATACGTTGCTTGAGGTCGTTATGGTCGCTGCCGAGCAGCGCCTGGATGCCGTCCTTGTCCGCGCCACGCCAGATGCGCTCGGCGCCGGCCAGGCTGGCTCCGATGTTGGCCAGGCTGGCTTGGCTGCGCCAGGCTTCGGCCTGATAGGGCTGTGGTAACCCCTTGCTCTGCCGGCCCATCGGTGCGCCGAGCTTCTTCTTCAGGCTGTCGATAGCGGTGATCTGGGTACGCAGGAGATCGGAGATCGCCTCGCCGGCTTCGGCATAGCGCTCGTTGGGGAACGTGTTGAACTGGTTGAGCGCGCCATTCTTGGCTTGCCATTGCTCCAGCACCGAATTGGCCAGAGCCTGCTGATGTTCACCGATAGCCACCAGCAGGGGGCAGTAGCGGGCTTTCTGCTCGGTATCCTGCAGGTCGATTTCCGGATCATAGAGCAGGTATTCGTAAGCGGTGAGACCCTGGACGACGACGCTGGATTTCTCCAGGTCGGCAGGGCTGAGCTGTGGCTTGCTCTTGACCAGCGCCTGCACCTGACGCGCTACCAGGTTCTTCTTGTCCGGCCAGAATTGCACCTGCCAGGCGCGATTGCCTTCGGCAAGCGGCCCTACGGCCAGCGGCTGCAGGTTGGCCCAGGCGCTCTGGGCGGAGAGGAAGGCCTGGCGGGCGGAGGCCAGATCCTTCTCGCCTGCGCAGAACGACTTGGCGCTGCTGGCAAGGCCAGCATCGGCTTCTTTCCAGGTGATGTGGGCGGGTAGCAGTACGCCTTCGGCCAGCGCAGCGCTGACCGTTGCCTGCGGATCGGCAGGTGAGCAGGCGGCCAGAGTCAGGCCCAGCAGGGCGATGGTCAGCGGAGAACGGATCATGCGCGGCTCCTTACAGTGAGTTCAGAAAGGCCAGAAGCGCGGTGCGCTCCTCGCTGGAAAATGTCAGCACGTGGCGTTTGGCGGCTTCGGCTTCGCCACCGTGCCAGGCGATGGCTTCGAGCAGGTTGCGTGCGCGGCCGTCATGCAGGAACTGTGTGTGGCCGCTGATTTTCTCGGTCAGGCCGATACCCCACAACGGCGCGGTACGCCATTGCCGACCGCTGGCGCGGAATTCGCTGCGACCATCGGCAAGGCCATCGCCCATGTCGTGGAGCAGCAGGTCGGTGTAGGGGCGAATGGTCTGGTTGGCCAGTTCCGGTTCGGCCGCATCGGCGGCAGTGACGAAGCTTGGTGTATGGCAGCTCTGGCAGCCTGCGCGATGGAACAGGGTCTTGCCTGCCAGCACCTGTGCGTCGTCGGCCTTGCGACGAGCTGGCACGGCGAGGTTGCGGGTGTAGAACAGCACCATCTTCATGATGTTGTCGCTGACCTCCGGCTCGCCACCGTGGGGCGCCTCGCGGCAGGCGGTTTGCGCATCGGTGCATTGGTCACGGGGCACGACGCTGCTGGTCAGGCCCATGTCGTGGGCGAAGGCGTGGGCGTTCTGCTGATTCAGGGTCGGTTGCCCGGCCTTCCAGCCGAAACGGCCGAGTACGGTTTTCTGCTGCACATCGTCCCACACCCAGTTGGGCTGCCCGGCGATGCCGTCACCATCGTGATCCTCGGGGTCGGCGTTGGCCAGGATGGCCTCCTGTGGAATCGCCTCGAGCAGGCCGAGGCCGATCATAGGTGGGGCGACCCGGGCGGAAAACAGCGTGTCCGGGTGCATCGGCCCGTAGCCTAGCTGGCTGATGTTCAACTGCGGCTTGCGCAGCTCGATGCGGTAACCGTCTTCGAATTGCACGCTGTGTGTGCTGTAGTCGACGCGTACCTTGCCTTCCGGCGCAACGCCGGGATTGGCCATGTCCTGCAACTGCGCGCCGTATTTCGGTTCTGGCAGCACGCCCTGGCGCTCGATGATCCACTCGTCCGTGCTGTCGGCAGGAATCGACAGGCGCACCAGCATCGATACGGCGTTGACGCTGCCGGGTTCGGGTGGATGACCACGGCCATCTCGAACATGGCAGTTCTGGCACGCATTGGTGTTGAACAGTGGGCCGAGACCATCGCGGGCGGTGGTGGTGGATGGCGCGATGACCCAGGGGTTGCGGAAGAAGCTGTTGCCCACGCTGAAATTCAGGCGACGTTCGGCTTTGAGGTTCGCAGAGGGCAGGGAGAAGGCGTTGTGGTCGCTGCGCGATACCGTGGCCGTGCCGCCGGAAAGCGCTTCGCCAGGCTCTGCTTCGGTAAAGCGCGGGGACTGGTCACACGCCACCAGGCTGAGGGCCAGGCCCAGCATTGATAGCAGACGACCGGATGGCGCAGGCATCGACAGAGTCCGTGACAGGAAAATCAAGGGCGGGAATCTTAGCAGCCTATGCAGCTTTAAATAAGATGGATTTGCGTTTCAATACCATCGCAGAGGACATTCGATCCAGTTTTGACTCGCACTTAAAGCGAGGTAGATGTCTCTACGATTTCCGCCAAGTTCTCCTGTGGTACCCAGCCTGTATCCAGAGTCCCGTCTCGAACGCACCAAACCCAACCGTTGAGTTCTTTCAGTCCTTTGAGCTGTTCTCCCTTACGAGCATCCAGTTCTCTGGCGGTGTAATCCTCTCGAGCGTATGCAGCACCCTTGCCGGTAACCTCTATGACTTGCAGCGGCACCCAGCCGCCTTCGTGCATTTCGGTGCTGCAGAAAAACCAGTCATTCCAATCCTCCGCCCCCTCGTACCGCTCACCCACCTTCAATGGTGTGCCCTTGCTGAACGTGATTGGGTCGGGGTATTCGCTCGTGTGCGCAACCTTGACGATGTATAGCTTCATGCTCATGTTCACTCTCCCGATTGGTTCTGCTCAGTAAGGCGGTAGCCGCTCCATAGGGTAAAAATCGCACAGAAAAAAGCCGATGCGAACTGCTTCGCATCGGCCTGCTTTTACCCAGCGTTGCGGCGAATCAGAACTCGTGGTCGGCGGTGTCCGGGTTCAGATCGCTGATGCCCAGTTTGCCCGCTGCTTGCTCGATGGCACCGGTCTGCTTGACCAGCGCAGCGATGGCATCACGTACCAGTTGCTGGCCGTCGGCGTTGTCGGCGGCGATCAACTGGTCGAAGTGCTGACCCTTGTTGGCGCTGTCGACCAGGGCCTGCAGCTTGGCTTCGGTGGCTTCCAGGTCGGCCTTCAGGGTGGTGTCGGCAGCGGCGTCTGCCTTGGCGACCAGCGACGACAGGCTTGGGCCAGTCAGGCTGGTGCCGTCGGCCTTCTTGTACTCGCCCAGGTAGACATTGCGAATGCCCTTGCCGTTGTAGAAGTGCGAGTTGTGGGTGTTGTCGCTGAAGCAGTCATGCTCGTCTTCGGTGGAGTTGGCTTCCAGCGCGACTTTCATGCGCTCGCCGGCCAGTTCGCCGAGAGACAGGCTACCCATGCCGAAGAGGATCTTGCGCAGACCGTTCTCGGCGGATTCGCTTTCCAGGGTGGCGCGGTAGTTGTCGGCAACGCCGGCTTTCCACTGGC
This sequence comes from Pseudomonas sp. PME37.24/006, assembly GCF_055556635.1. NCBI lineage: Bacteria > Pseudomonadati > Pseudomonadota > Gammaproteobacteria > Pseudomonadales > Pseudomonadaceae > Pseudomonas > Pseudomonas sp. PME37.24/006. The sequence continues at coordinate 763,539 of NZ_JBVHNL010000003.1, read as the reverse complement.
CCGCCATTTCGTCGAGGTCGGCGACCAGCAGTTCGGTAGCAGCCTTCAGGTAGGCACGACGACGCTCGTTGTGGCCGCCGGTAGCGCCATCACCGACCACGTAGTCGGTAGCCGGGCGCTCGCCAGCGCCTGGGCCGGTGCCGTTCAGATCCTGGCCCCAGAGCAGGAATTCGATGGCGTGGTAGCCGGTGGCGACGTTGGCCTCGGAGCCGCCCAGCTCATTCAGGCTGGCGAGCAGATCCGGGGTGATTTCGGTGACGTCGAGCTTGTCTTCGCCGACCTGGATCTCGGTGTTGGCGATGATGTTCGCGCTGGCACCGGGGTTGCCCAGAGCGTGCTGGTAGTCTGTGGCGACATAGTCGATCAGGCCTTCATCCAGGGGCCATGCGTTAACCTGACCTTCCCAGTCGTCGACGATGGTGTTGCCGAAGCGGAACACTTCGCTCTGCATGTACGGCACGCGGGCGGCCAGCCAGGCTTCGCGGGCAGCCTTGAGGGTTTCCTCGTTAGGTGTGGCGAGCAGGGCGTCGATGGCCGTCTGCAAGGTTTTGGCGGTGCTGGCGGCGTCGTCGAACACGGCTGAAGCGATGTCGGCATAGTGCTTGACCACGGCCTGCGCAGCGGCTTCGTCGAAGGCGCCGGCTGCTGCTGGTGCACTGCTGGTGCTCGCTTGCGGAGCCGGCGCAGCGGCTTGGTTGGCAGGCGCTTTGTCTTCACCGCAGCCCGCGAGGGCAATGGCGATTGTCAGCAGGCTGGCAGAGGCCAGGGGCATACGAATCATGACGAAATCCTTTGCGTGTTAATGGGGAGCGCGCGCGGTCGTCCACGCGAGCTGCAACATAATGCGAAAGATTTTCATTTTACGCAAAGGCTGGGTGTGCTACTGCCGCTATTTGCGGCTGTAGCAACAGGCTCACAGGTATGCCGAATCGCGCTGGACGCTATAGTGGCATCGGGTTGCTGAGCTGGTGGGCGCGGCTGGATTGCTTGAGGTACTGGGTCAACTCGCGCGCCGGTAATGGCTTGCTGTAGAAGTAGCCCTGACCTTCATGGCAACCCTGGGCGATGATGTAAGCCTCCTGCTCGGCGGTTTCCACGCCCTCAGCGATAACCTGCATACCCAGGCTCTTGCCGAGCTGGATGATGGCGCGAACGATGGTGGCATCATCCTCGTCGTTGAGGAGATCCTGTACGAAGCTTTTGTCGATCTTGATCTTGTCCAGCGGCAAGCTCTTGAGGTAACTGAGTGACGAATAACCCGTACCGAAGTCGTCGATGGCGATCAGTGCTCCGGAGCGGCGCAGGCTGAGCAGATGCTGGGCGGCGGTGCTGATGTCTTCCATCAGGCCGGTTTCGGTCACTTCCAGCTCCAGGCTGCGGGCGGGCAGGCGATACATCTGCATCAGGTTGTTGACCACCCGTGGCAGCTCGGCGTGGTGCAACTGCACGGTGGACAGGTTGACCGCCATGCGCAGGTCGCCGTAGCCCTGATCGTGCCACTCGCGAAGCTGGCGGCAGGTCTGATCCAGCACCCATTCGCCTATCGCGATGATGCTGCCATTCTGTTCGGCCAATGGGATGAACAGATCCGGCGCGACGAGGCCGTGTTGTGGGTGTTGCCAGCGTAGGAGGGCTTCGACACCCACCACGCGGTGATCGCGGAAGCTGATCTGCGGTTGATAGACCAGGTGCAGTTGGTTCTGCGCCAAGGCCTCGCGCAGGTCCTTTTCCAGCTCGCGGCGGCGGCGCATCTCGCTGTCGACACTGGCGATATAGAACTGGTAACGGTTGCGTGAGCGGCTTTTGGCCAGGGTCATGGTCTGTTCGGCTTTCTGCAGCAGCTTCTCGGGGCTGTCGCCGTCTTCCGGGAACAGGGTGATGCCGATGGTTGCACGCAATTGCACCAGATGGTCGTCGAGGGCGAAGGGTGCCTCGAGGTCGTCCAGTACGCTTTGCGCCAGTTCTGCTGCCTCATAGGGCTGTTCGATATCGGCCTGTACCAGCACGAACTGATCGCCACCCAGGCGCGCCAGGGCGCCCAGACGGCCGCTGTGGCTACGTAAGCGGTCAGACAACGCCAGTAGTAACTGGTCGCCAGTCTGGTAGCTGAATTGCTCGTTGATGCCCTTGAAATCATCCAGCCCAACGCACAGCACGGCAACCCGACGCTGCAGTCGTCCGGCGTCTTCGAGGATCTGTTCGAGCTGCTGTTGCAACTGCTGGCGATTCGGCAAGCCGGTTAGGAAATCGTACTGGGACATACGCCGCAAGCTGCTTTCGGCTTCGCGACGCAGGTGAGTATTGCGTTCGATTGACGCGAGTAACTGGTTGGCTGTGTTAATCCATAGCCCGAGTTCGTTCTTTTCGTTGCCCTTGAGCATCGGCAGCTTGTTCTCGCTGGGCCGATCCGGGTTGATGCTGCTCAGGTGTTCGATGATCTTGGCCAGCGGCTTGGTCAGCAGCCAGTAATAGACGAGGTACAGCACCAAGCCCATGGCCAGTGCGCGCAGTACGCCGGAAATGAAAATGATCACCGAATTGGTGATGAAGCTTTCACCGTACAGCGCGGTGTCGAGCGTTATGTTCAGGTCGCCGTAGTATTCGTTATACGGTTCACGGCCGACCAGGCGGGTGGTGAAGTGTTGCTGCTCGCCGAGAATCGGGTCGGTTAGCCAGCGAATGGGCAGCTCGGCCAGTGGTCGGTCTTTCTCGGCCAGCATCTGCTCACCAGGGTGCCCGATGGCAGCTTGCCGCACCGATTCATGCTGAAACAGGCCTTCGACGACCTGCATGCCCATCTCCCGGTCGAGGCTGTAGACCGCCTGAGTCGAGGGATCACGGAACATGCCGAGAATACGCTGGGCATCGCTGGTGATCGAATGGCGGGTCTTGTAGACATCGAACACGATCTGGCCAAGGCTCAGCACCACGCCAACCGCAAGCGCGGACAACAGCACGACGCGAAGCAGTTTCACGGACAGACTGTGCTTGAGTTCCAGCTTCAAATGGCAGTTCCTTGTGCGATACCGGGCGCCGGATGGGGTTGAGTATTGGCAAAGTCGCGGTAGCAGTCAAAGGCCATAACTGCACGGCGCTCATCCAATAGTGCCGGTTTCCCGCAACACCTGCATTGTTTCGGAGACAGCTCCCAACTCTTGAGTACCGTCCGTCGATCCCGACGCACCGCTGGTGTGCCGAAATGGGCGTTGTGCAGATGAAAAAATGCCCCCCTGACTCGCGTCAGGAGGGCATCTCTAATCAAGCAGACGTTCGCTTGCAGGCAAGCGTGACGTCAGGGATCAGGCGGCGAAGTTTTTCGCTACGAAGTCCCAGTTGACCAGGTTCCAGAACGCCTCGACATACTTCGGGCGGACGTTGCGGTAGTCGATGTAGTAGGCGTGTTCCCACACGTCGCAGGTCAGCAGTGGGGTATCGCCAGCGGTCAGCGGGCAACCAGCACCGATGGTGCTGGACAGCGCCAGGGAGCCGTCAGCCTTCTTCACCAGCCAGCCCCAACCGGAACCGAAGGTGCCGATGGTGACCTTGCTGAACTCTTCCTTGAATTTCTCGAAGGAGCCAAAGGATTTTTCGATGGCCGCAGCCAGTTCGCCAGTCGGTTGACCGCCGCCGTTCGGGCTCAGGCAGTTCCAGTAGAAGGTGTGGTTCCATACCTGGGCCGCGTTGTTGAAGATGCCACCGGAGGAAGTCTTGACGATTTCTTCCAGGCTCTTGCCTTCGAACTCGGTACCGGGCACGAGGTTGTTCAGGTTCACGACATAGGTGTTGTGGTGCTTGTCGTGGTGATACTCCAGAGTTTCCTTGGAGATGTGCGGCTGCAGAGCATCGTGTGCATAAGGCAGCGGCGGCAATTCGAAAGCCATGGTTATTCTCCTAATCAGGTCAGTTGCGATGAGCGCAAGGCCGATCACGGGCGGCCAAACAAGCGTCGGCGGATTTATACCCTTTGCGACGCAGGGCAGGGATCATAGCACCGGGGCTACTCTATAACCACGCAGCAACTGTGCGGGATAGAGCCCTCGTTGGCCATCAGGCCGATCAGGCGTGAAAGCGCCTCAGGCGATCTTCATCGTCGCCACACCGGCGAGGATGATCAGGCAGGCCAGCAGGCGAATTGGTGGCAGGCTTTCCTTCAGCCAGAAGCTGCCGATCAGCAGGGCGAACACCACGCTGGTCTCGCGCAGGGCCGATATCAGCGCCACCGGGGCCTGGGTCATCGCCCAGATGACGATGCTGTAGGCAAACATCGACATCGCTCCGCCGAACAGCCCGGCACGCCAGTGCGGGCCCAGTTCGCGAACGATGCGTGGGCCGCGCTGGCCGACAATCACCAGGGCCATCACCAGGCCGTTCACGGCGAACAACCACAGCGAGTAGGACAGCGGGTCGCCGTTGGCACGGGCACCGCTGGCGTCGGACAGCGTGTAGCCGGCGATGAACAGGGCGGTCATCAGCGCGCTGAACAGCAGGCCGCCACTGGCTTTGCCGCTGCCACCTCGGACCGCCATCAACCAGATACCGGCGACTAGCACCGCCAGGCCGAGCAGTTGCCCGGCAGGCAGGACTTCACCCAGCAACAGCACCGACAGGCCTGCCACCAATAGCGGAGAACTGCCCCGGGAAATCGGATAGACCTGACCGAGGTCGCCGTATCGATAGGCGCGACTGAGAAAGACGTTGTAACCGATATGCAGAATTGCCGAGAGGACGATCCACGGCCAGGCCGCGGCATTGGGCATGGCTACGAATGGCAGGGCCAGCAGCGCGACGCTACCAGCGCCGATCTGGATCAGCGAGGCGGTGAGAAAACGATCCAGTCCGATTTTCAGCAGCGCGTTCCAGCCTGCGTGCAGGGCCGCCGAAGCGATGACCATGAGAAAGACGCTGGTTTCCACGCTGGCTCCGGCAGATTTCGACGAGGGCCGCAGCATAGCACCGAGGCCCGTTTCGATGCCCTTCCCAGGTCAGAGCGGGCTGGCGATCAGTTGCCAGGCAATCGCGAACATCATCGCGGCGACGAGCAGATCGATGATTCGCCAGGTCAGCGGCCGAGCCAGCCACGGCGCCAGCCAGGCAGCGCCGAGCGCCAGGCACATGAACCACACCAGCGAGGCACTGGCGGCACCCGCCGCGTAGGCCTCGGGGACACTTTGGTGGGCGCCGAGGGAGCCGATCAGCAGCACGGTATCCAGATAAACGTGGGGGTTGAGCAGGGTTACCGCCAGGGTCGCCAGCAACACCGCGCGCAGCGAACGAGGCGTGCTGCCCTGTACCTCGAGGGCGTTCGGCCGGCAGGCACGCAGCAGAGCCTGGGCGCCGTACCAGAGCAGAAAGGCCGCGCCGCCCCAGCGTGCGACGCTCAACAACAGTTCACTTTGCGCCAGCAGGGTCGCCAGACCGAACACCCCGGCGCTGATCAGTAACGCATCGCAAACGATGCACAGCAGCGCCGCCGGCAGGTGGTGCTCACGACGCAGGCTCTGGGCGAGGACGAACGCATTCTGTGCGCCGAGGGCGATGATCAGGCCGGCGGTGATCGCCAGGCCATTGCTGTAGCTCTGCCACATGATCAGTGCGCCCTTTCTGGATGAGAGAGAAGGAAATTGCCGAGAGCTGACATGACCGATGCATCCTGAGTAGGGGAGAGATGGCTATCAGTCTGCGGTGATTGCTTGTATAAGAAAAAACAATATTGCTGATCGCTCATTAGGAAAATCGATTGCTCGATTACAAGTTGCTGGCTGCCCTTGCTGCGGTCGTCGAACAGGCTGGCTTCGAGCGCGGCGCCCAGGTTCTGGGGCTGTCGCAATCGGCGGTGTCTCAGCGCATCAAGCTGCTGGAGGCGCGCATCGGGCAGCCGGTGCTGCTGCGGGCCATGCCGCCGACGCCCACCGATGTCGGTCGGCGCTTGCTCAATCATGTGCAGCAGGTGCGCCTGCTTGAGCGTGATCTGCAGGAGCAGGTGCCGGCTCTGGAGGTCGACGGCGAAACCCAGCGGCTGCGCATCGCCGTCAATGCCGACAGCCTGGCGACCTGGTGGGCAAGGGCGGTGGCGGACTTCTGCGCCAGTCACCGGGTGCTGCTGGAACTGGTCGTCGAGGATCAGGAAGTGGGCCTCAAGCGTATGCGCGCCGGTGATGTGGCGGCCTGCGTGTGTGCGGCCGAGCGCCCGGTTTCCGGTGCTCGCAGCCTGCCGCTCGGCGCCATGCGCTACCGGGCCATGGCCAGCCCAGCCTTCATCACCCGACATTTTCCCAACGGCGTGACGGCCGAGCGCCTGGCCCATGTGCCGGCGATCGTATTCGGCCCGGATGACCAGTTACAGCACCGCTACCTTAGTGAGCTGGGGCTCTCGGGCAGCTTTTTGCATCACCTTTGTCCTTCGTCGGAAGGTTTCCTGCGCCTGACTGCCGAGGGCCTCGGCTGGGGCATGGTGCCCGAGCCGCAGATGCACGAGGCGCTGGCCAGCGGTGAGTTGGTTGAGCTGCTCGCCGACCGGCCAGTCGATGTGCCGTTGTACTGGCACCACTGGCGCAATGGCGGCGAGCTGCTCGACCGCCTGACCGGGCATTTGCATCGTCATGCAGGTGACTATCTGGTGCCATTAGCTTGAGCGGTCTGCTGCGACCGGGCGCCAGGCTTTATAGTGCGCCGACGAGCGAGCGGAGGACGTGATGAAGATTCTGGTCACCGGAGCAAGCGGTTTCATTGGCGGGCGCTTTGCCCGTTACGCCCTGGAGCAGGGCCTGGACGTGCGCGTGACCGGGCGCCGAGATGAGGCCGTGGAGCACTTGGTTCGCCGTGGCGCGCAGTTCGTGGCCGGCGACCTCAACGACCCGGAGCTGGCCCTGTCGCTGTGCAGCGACGTGGAGGCCGTGGTGCATTGCGCGGGTGCCGTGGGCGTGTGGGGGCGCTACGAGTATTTTCATCGCGGCAACGTGCTGCTGACCGAGAATGTCATCGAGGCGTGCCTCAAACGCCGGGTTCGGCGACTCGTTCATCTGTCGTCGCCGTCGATCTATTTCGATGGGCGCGATCATGTCGGTCTGAGCGAAGAGCAGGTGCCGAAGCGTTTCTCCAGCCACTACGCGCGTACCAAGTTTCTCGCCGAGCAGCGCGTGTTCGGCGCCCAGGAGTTCGGCCTGGAAGTGGTCGCTCTGCGGCCGCGCTTCGTCACCGGGGCGGGCGATGTGAGCATCTTCCCGCGGCTGATCGCCATGCAGCGCAAGAAGCGCCTGGCGATCATCGGTAATGGTCTGAACAAGGTCGACTTCACCAGTGTGCACAACCTTAACGAGGCGCTGCTCAGCGCCTTGCTGGCCGCCGGGCCGGCCCTGGGCAAGGCCTACAACATCAGCAATGGTGCAGCGGTTCCGCTCTGGGACGTGGTCAATTACGTGCTGCGCCAACTGGAGTTACCGCTGGTCACCCGCCACGTGCCGGTCGGTCTGGCACGTAGCGTGGCGACGCTCAATGAAGGGCTCTGCAGCCTCTTGCCGGGGCGCCCCGAGCCGTCGTTGTCACGGCTGACCGTGGACGTGATGAGCCGTAACTTCTCGCTGGATATCAGCCAGGCACGGCATTACCTGGATTACGAGGCGAAAGCCGGATTATGGCCGGCGCTCGACGAGTTTTGTCGCTGGTGGCGGGCTCAGGCGTAGACGCGCTGGCCGCGATAAACCCGTGTCGAGGTACTGGCTAGCGGCAAGTTGTGTTCGAAGCGTGGCACCGACAATTCCTCAGCCATCGGCATGTCGCTCAACTGCGCCAGGCGCAGGCCCAGTTCGCGGGTTTCCCGGTCATTGGAAACCAGGCAGGCGCTCAGCATGGCGGATACCGCGTCCTGCTGGGCAAGCCGTATGTCCATGGCAAGTTCTTCACGCAGTCGGCGGCGCAGGTTTTTCATGCAGTCCAACACTTCTTTGTTCAGTTCCATGAGCGATCCCGTGCTTGTGAAAAGAAGGCGGTGATTCAGGCAGGGTGACGATGTCCATCGTGGTGATGGGCCCTGAACGTTTAGCAAGGTGTGTACCAGTTCACAGGTTGCGGAACCTGGCCGGTTTGAGCGGGTCTTCTTGCGCAATACGCCCCGCAGCGGTGCAGCCATTTCCTGATGGCACGACACTGAAGCGCCTCGTGCGAATCGGTATACTGCGCGGCAATCTGCCTCCACCGTGGTTTTCTCAAGGTCTCCCTACATGCGTAACGATGCCCACGACGAATTCGATGACGTGCCCAGCCTGACGCCGGATCGCCGCGATCAGGACGATTTCGACCCCGAGCCGCAGCCCTATGCCCGTGCCGCTGCTCCTGGCAAGGCCGCCGCTGCACCCCGTGCAGCCAGCACTGGCCCGCTGTGGGCACTGGTGGGTGCGCTGAGCATCGCCCTGGGCGCCGTGGGCTGGTGGAGCTTCCAACAGATCAACCTGATGGAGCAGCAACTGGTCGCTACTCAGGAAAGCTTCGCGCGTATCAGCGAAGAGGCGGCGGGCCGCATTCAGGACATCTCCGGCAAGGTGGTGGCGGCTGAATCCAACGTGACCACCGGCAGCGAGGCCCTGCGCCTGCAGGTGCGTCAGCTGGAAGGCAAGGTCGCTGAGCTAACCAAGCAACAGCAGGCCGCTGGTGGCCAGCAGAGCGGGCAGGACAAGCGCATCGAGCAACTGATCGCCGACCTCAAGGCCCAGCAGGGCGACAGCGGCAAGTACGATGAGAGCTTGAAGACTCTGGGCAGCGGACAGGACTCGTTGAAAAGCGAACTGGCTGCCGTGAAAAGTGAGCTCGCCACACTGAAGAGCGGTCAGGCGGATGCCGGCAAGCTGGCCACGCAGGTCAAGGGCTTGGCGGGTGACATCGAGGCGCTGAAAAAGGCCGGCAACTCCAACGCAGCTGTCGATCGCCTGGAGCAGGATCTGCTGGTGCTCAAGAGCCAGATGGACAATCGTCCGGCGGCCAGCAGCGGCAGCAGTACCGCTGAGTTCGATTCGTTCCGCGCGCAGACCACGCGCAGCGTCAACACGCTGCAGGCGCAGATTCAGAATTTGCAGCAGCAGATCGACGCCCGCTAAGGACGATCTGCTGCGCGTCGGCCCTGCGGCGTTAAAAACAGGCTCGGACAGCCGCTCGCGGCTAACGCGCTTTAGCGCGGCCCGAAGGGTGAGCGAAGCGAGTCATGCTCATGTACACCAGTACACTCCGCTTCCTCGCCTGTTTTTGTGGGGGCGCCTAGCCCTTGCAGGTCTCTAGCTCGCTAGATCGTAAGTGCGACCCGATTTGCTATTTTAGAGAATTGCCAGTCAACAAAAAGCCCGCGTTTTACGCGGGCTTTTCTTTGCGCGGCGAAAATTACAGGCGCGGGTAGTCGATGTAGCCGACCGGGCCCGAGCCGTAGAAGGTTTCGCTGTGCGCTTCGTTCAGCGCTGCGCCTTGACGCAGGCGCTCCGGCAGATCCGGGTTGGCGATGAATGGCACGCCGAAGGCCACTGCATCGGCTTTGCCGCTGGCCAGCCAGGCATTGGCCTGATCCTTCGAGAAACGCTCGTTGGCGATGAACACGCCGCCAAAGGCTTCCTTCAGGCTCGGCGACAGGCTGTCATCGGCTTCCCGTTCGCGGGCGCAGAGGAAGGCGATGTTGCGCTTGCCGAGCTCGCGAGCCACGTAGATGAAGGTTTGCGCACGGTTGGAGTCGCCCATGTCGTGGCTGTCGGCGCGAGGCGATAGATGCACACCGACACGACCCGGTTCCCAGACGCTCAGCACGGCATCGGTGACTTCCAGCAGCAGGCGCGCACGGTTTTCCAGGGAGCCGCCATAGTTGTCGGTGCGCTGGTTGGTGCTGTCCTGGAGGAACTGGTCGAGCAGATAGCCATTGGCACCGTGGATTTCCACGCCGTCGAAGCCGGCAGCCTTGGCGTTTTCTGCGCCCAGTCGGTAGGCGTCGACGATGTCGGCGATCTCTTCGGTTTCCAGGGCGCGCGGGGTCACGTATTCCTTCATCGGGCGAATCAGGCTGACGTGACCGTCAGGCTTGATAGCGCTGGGGGCTACCGGCAGCTCGCCGTCGAGGTACGACGGGTCGGAAATCCGCCCCACGTGCCACAGTTGCAGAACGATCTTGCCGCCGTTGGCATGCACCGCCTTGGTCACACCGCTCCAGCCACGCACCTGATCATCGGACCAAATGCCCGGAGTGTTCGGGTAGCCCACGCCCATCGGCGTGACTGATGTGGCTTCGCTGATGATCAGCCCGGCCGATGCGCGTTGGACGTAGTACTCGGCCATCAACGCATTGGGCACGCGACCTTCGTCGGCGCGGCAACGGGTCAGCGGTGCCATGATGATGCGGTTGGCGAGTTCCAGATCGCCGATCTTGATGGGGTCGAACAATGTGGTCATGGTCAGGATCCTTGGGTCATTCGCTCAGAACGGGTTGATGTACGGATGTGCGGTTAGAAACGGTCAGCGCCAGGCAATCAGGCGGCGGTTCGTAGTTCCTCGCCGATCAGGCGCAGGAAGGCATCGATGGTTGCATCGTTGCGTTTGAAGAAATTCCACTGGCCGACCTTGCGGCTGGTCACCAGACCGGCACGCTGCAGGGTGGCCAGGTGCGCCGATACGGTGGATTGCGACAGGCCGGTACGCTCGCCGAACTTGCCTGCACACACGCCGATGTCGAGGGCATGCTCCTGCAGGGCGAAATTCGCTTCGGGGTCTTTGAGCCAACGCAGGATGTCTCGACGCACCGGATGGGCCAGGGCCTTGATCACGTCGTCCAGATCGATGTCGTCGTTACTCATCGTTTCTCCTGATATCGGTGCAGAGCAATATCGCCATGCAGCGAACTATATATCGGGACTTGGCGATATACAGATCGTTCAGGCAGATAGTGCATATCAACCGGTGTGATGGCGAACCCCTCGCAGCCAACCGGCCGAGGCTTTACTCTGTACGCGATGAACTACCTTGCACATTTGCACCTGGGCGGCGATGCGCCCGCCGAATTGCTCGGCAGCCTGTACGGCGATTTCGTCAAAGGGCCGCTGGCTGGGCAGTGGCCGGCTGCCATCGAAGCGGGTATCGCACTGCACCGTCGCATCGACGCCTTTACCGACAGCCATGCGCTACAGGCGCAGGCGCGGGCGCGCTTTCCTGCCGAGCGTCGCAGGGTCGCCGGGATCTTTCTCGATCTGTTCTTCGATCACTGCCTGGCGCGGGATTGGCAGCGTTACAGCGAGCAGCCGCTGGATCGCTTCACCACCCGCGTTTACCAGGTGCTGGCCGCCGAGTCGCAGTTACCCGGCCACCTGCAGCACATGGCACCGCGCATGGCTGCTCAGGATTGGCTGGGCAGTTACCGGGATTTCGAGGTGCTTGGCCAGGTGATTGCTGGCATGTCGCGGCGCCTGTCACGGCCTGGTTTGCTGGATGGCGGCCTGGACGACTTGCGCCGCCTGTACGAGCCCTTGAGCGAGGACTTTCGCGCCTTCTACCCGCAGCTCATGGCCTTCGCCCGCGAGCAGCGCGCGCAGGGCTAGCGTTCAATCTTCGTTCTGCAGGCCGAGTCGTTCGAGCAGTGCCGGGTTGAGCTTGTTGCGCCTGGCGCCTTCGAGGTGCGCACGCAGGCGGTCGGCGGCACCGAGGCGGTCGCCACGCTCGATCAGATCGAGAATTTCCAGATGCTCCAGCACCTGCTTGCGCCGCGTCGGCCGCGGCAGATCCACGCTGTATTCGACCAGGCGGCGCAGGCCGTTGAGGCGTTTCAACGATTGCAGCAGAAAGCGGTTGCCCGAGAAGCCGGCGATGATCTCGTGGAATTTCGAGTTGGCTTCGAACAACTCCTGCGTGGTCATCGTCAGGTAGCCGGTGGCGGCGATGTATTCCTGTTGCTGACGACACAGCGCCAGCACCTTCTGGTCGACCTGAAAGGTCGGTGATAGCAGGCCCGCTGGCTCGATGGTCACCCTGAAACTGAAGCTTTCCTCGTAGGCCTCTATCGAGTCGATCACTGGCAGCATGCGCCAGCCCTGGCCAGTGCGCTGCTCGGCCCAGCCTTCCTGCTGCATGCGCAGCAGCGCCGAACGCAGTTCAGTGCGCGACACGCCGAACTGGCGCATCAGGTCGATTTCGCTGAGGTGCTCCGGGAGCTGGCGCGACAGGCGCAGCTCGACGAATTTCATGTACACCGAATCCTCTTCGGCTTCGGCGATCTCCAGCACCAGGTCGTTGAGATCGTCGGCGGCCCGGGCGAGAAAGAAGCCACGGTTGCGGTCGTGCTTGAGCATGCCGCGCTCGGTGAGATGGTTCAGCACGAACTTCACCGGCGTACGCGAAGTATTCAGGGTCTGCGCCAGATGGGACTCCGCCAGGTGATGGCCGACGGGCAGGCGCTCATGGCGAACGTAGGCGATGACCTCGCGGGCGACGCGTTTCTGCAAAGCAGTGAGAACCATCGGGTTGGTGTTTTCCTGAGCCATGGCAGTGGGCATCGAATTGTTGTTTGGGGTGCTGTCGGTGTGGCCGATTTCCTCAGCCAGGCGCTGCATTCTGCTACGTAATCGGCTGCGCGCAAAGATGCCGTGGTGGGTGGTTACGATAAGCTAGAATTGTTTTTTGTTTGAATTAAGATCAATATTGCCAGCGTTGATTAACTGAGATTGCTCGTTTTAGAGGGGTTTATCTCTGTTTTTCCTGCGAATGGATGAGCTGCATGGCGACAAAAGTCACGGTCGTCTGCGGCCAATCCGATTCTCTCCAGCGCCATCGGCGCTCGATCAGCCGCTACGCCGGTCCGTCCGATCGCGTTGCTGCCGTACCGCAGTTGCATGCACCTAAGGGGAAACAATGTTCAAAGGCCACTGGCTGAATTACCTGGGAACGCCGCTGGTTGGCGTGATCGGAGCGCTGATCGCCAGCGCCATCGGTTGGCCGCTACCCTGGATGATCGGCTCGCTGGTCGCCGTCATCTTGGTGCGCTGCACCACCGCCTGGCAGTTACAGCCGTTCCCCGGCGGTCGCAAGTTTGGTCAGTGGATCATCGGGATCGGTATTGGCTTGCACTTCACCCCTGCATTGGTCGGGCAGATCGCCGGGCACCTGGTGCCCATCGTCATCGGTGCGTTGATTACCGTGCTGAGTAGCATCGTGGGCGTGTGGTTCATGCGCCGTACCGGGGAAACCATGGCGACTGCATACTTTTCCAGCATGCCCGGCGGCTCGGGAGAAATGGTCAATCTGGGGGCTCGAAATGGTGCCGAGCTTACCCGCGTCGCGGCGGCGCAAAGCTTGCGGGTGGTTGCGGTGGTGCTGCTGGTGCCGGCGCTGTTCAAGTTCATGATGGGCGAGGGCGAGGTTCACCTGCATGCATCCAACCCGGATTGGCCCTGGCTGGCGCTGATTCTGCCGCTGGCAGGCGCCGTCGGTTGGCTGTTGTATCGGCTGAAACAGCCGAATCCCTGGTTGTTCGGGCCGCTGCTGGTCAGCGCGCTGTTCAGTATTGGTTTCGACCTGAGCAGCACGCTGCCGGCCGGTGCCAGCCAGGTTGGACAGTTGATGATCGGCAGCGCGCTGGGCTGTTTCTTCAACCGCGCCTTCTTCCGTTATGCGCCGTCTTTTCTGGCCCGCACCCTGATCACCACCCTGGCGATGATGCTGGTTGCGTTCGTGGCGGCCGTGCTGATCGGTTGGGCGAGCGGGTTGGATTTCCAGTCCCTGACTCTGGGCATGATGCCGGGCGGCATCGCTGAAATGAGCCTGACGGCGGAAACCCTGCAATTGGCGGTGCCGTTGGTGACAGCGATGCAGGTGATCCGGCTGTTCCTGGTGCTGTTCTTCGCCGAGCCGATTTTCCGGCGCTGGCTGCGCCAGGAGAACCAGCTCTCGATGCGTTAGCGTCAGCTTCAGGCAGCCTGGACGGCGTCCTGGCTATCGTCTGCGCCGTACAGCGCTGTATTGACGGCTGCATGGGCGCGCCGGGCCAGCTCGTTACGGTTGCCCGAGCTGCTGTCGATCGGTTCCAGCAAGTGAATGTGCACCTCGGCGACATCGCTGCTCATCAGGCGCAGCAGGTGCGAGAGCATGTCGTCGTCGCCGATGAAGGGCGCTACAGGGCAGCGCTGGCCATCACGCAGGTAACGGATGGCCACTGGCTGCAGATCGATGCCGCTTTCGATGGCGCTGCTCAGCAAACGGCCATGGAACGTGCGCACCGCCGTGCCATCGCAGGTGGTGCCTTCGGGGAAAATCAGCAGGTGCCTGCCGCCGTTCAGGTGTCGGCCCAACTGCTGATTCAGCAATCCGCCATCGCCCGCACCGCGGCGGATGAACAGCGTACCGGCCTTGTGTGCCAGCCAGCCGGCGACCGGCCAGGTGCGTACTTCGGCCTTGGACAGGAACGACAGCGGCGCCAGCATTCCAATCAGCGGGATGTCCGTCCAGGAAATGTGATTGCTCAGCCACAACATGGGCTTTTGCGGCAATTGCCCGCTTACGTTGACCCGAAAGGGCAGTGCGTTGCTCAGGCGCGCCATGAACCAACGGGTCATACGCTGGCGCAGACCCATCAGGTCACGGCGAGTCAGGCGTTCGATGGGAACCAGAGAGGCGGCGAGCAGGGTACCTGCAGCGATCACCGCCAGCAGGCGGATCAGGCGCACATACAAACGCAGTTTACTCATAGGCGGTTTCTGACCTGCTGGGCGGTTGGTGGGCGCATGCGCTGGCTGCCGCCGTGAATCGAAGGCGACGGCCAGCGGCGCATTATTTACCGCGTCCGGCCGCCACCAGCAAGTTTTCACTCAGACTGCCGCCTTGAAGTGCCGCGCATAACGCGGGCACAGCTCGTCACGCTTGAGCAGGATGAACACGTCGGCGACCTGGAAATCCTTGTCCCAGCAAGGCTCGCCACACACCTTGGCACCCAGGCGCATATAAGCCTTGAGCAGCGGCGGCATCTCGGCGATGACGTTGCCTGAAAGCTCCAGGGCAGGCAGCGGGGTTTTCGGTTCTGCACGCAGGTGTTCGGTGCACAGGTGGCGTTCGCGCAGGCGCTGCATGATCGCCTGTGCCTGAATGCCGCCGTCCTGCATGGGGATGCTGGCGCAACCCATCAGGTAGCGATAACCACCTTCGTTGAGCACCTCGGCCAGCTCGGCCCACAGCACGGCGATGGTGCCGCCGTTGCGGTAGGCGCTGTCCACGCAGGTGCGGCCGATCTCCAGCACCGGGCCTTGCAGGTGACGCAACCCATGCAGGGCGAATTCCTCTTCGCTGTAGAAGCGCCCGAGGCCAGCGGCTGCATGGTGGTCGAGCAGGCGTGTGGTGGCTACCAGCTCGCCGCTGTTCAGATCACGTACGCCGATGTGTTGGCAGTGCAGGTCGTAGTCATCCATGTCCAGGCCCAGCTCGGCGCCTTTCAGTTTGGCGTCGAACTCGGCGCTGAACACACGGAAGCGCAGGGCCTGTGCTTCGCGCAAGGCGCGCGAGGTGGTCAGGCGTTCTGCCTGCAGGCGACGGGGAGCGGTACTGCGCGCGGGTGCCATGGCGTTCTGGGTCATGCCTTACCTCCGTTGCGGGTCGGGGCAGCCCTGCTGCGCACTCGAACCGGATTGGCCTGCTGACCTGAGCAAACTCAGGAAACAACTGCAGGCTAGGCAGGGCGGGTGTCACCACTGTGAAGCTTCGATGATGCTTGTGTGACAGGGCACGCGGTGATGATCGCGAACGAGCAGGTTCAGTCTTGCCGCAACCTTGCTTACCATGTGCGTCCGATAGTTTTGAGTGTGTGCGCCGATGTTCTTCGTCAGAAACCTGGCTTTGCCCTTCATCCTGATCATCGGCGGCGCGATCCTGATGATGGCGTTGGTGCTGCTGTCACAGCAGGGCGCTGCGCTGGCATCCTGGGCACCGACCGTGCGGGCGATTTTTCCCTGGATGATCCTGTTGCCGGCTTGCGGTGCGCTGTGGGCCGCGCAGCGGCTGCTGCAGATCTGGCGCTGGCGCCGCGGTACCCTGAATGGCGACTGTCAGCGTTGCACCGGCGTAATGGCGGGCGACCGCTGCCGGATGTGCGGCCAACGGCACTGATGCACAACCTTTGTGTCTCCCCGTGTGTGGCGCTTTGCAAGGCGTACCCGGGCGGCTATCGTGGCGCATCCCCAGCCCTCGGCCGAGATGCCATGCGCCCGTCGTCCTTCCTTCCACCCTGTGAGCGTAATTGATGCCCGGTCAGGTATTTCCCTGGCGGGAAGGTAATCGCTTCACCCTGCTGAGCGACGGCCCGACCTTCTTTCCGCGGATGATCGCCTGCATCGACGCGGCCCGTGAGACGGTCGAGCTCGAGCAATATCTGGTGGTCAGCAGCGCTTGTACCGATGCCCTGTTGCGTGCCCTGTGTGAAGCCGCGCAGCGCGGCGTGGCGGTGCGCTGCCTGTTCGATGCGTTCGGTTGCCAGGGGCTCAGTCAGCGTGACCGGCAATCGATGCTCGATGCCGGCATACAGCTGCGTTGGTACAACCCGATACGCTGGCGCCGCGGCGCGCGCAATCTGTACCGTGACCACCGCAAGTTGCTGGTGGTCGACGACCGGGTCGCCTTCGTCGGCGGCACCGGTTCCACCGATGAGTTCTGGACGCCCGGTGAGCCGGTCAGTGCCTGGCACGAAGTGATGGTGGAAATCGACGGGCCGCTGGTGGTCGACTGGTTGCAGCTGTTCGACCGGCAGTGGCAGGCCAACAATGCGCGCTTCGCCTGGCGCCCGTATCTCACGCCGCACCGCAAGCCGCTGCCCCAACTGCCGCCAACCGGGACGGGTTGGGGCAGGGTGGCCTATGCCGATGCACGACAGCACCGCGATATCCTGCAGTCGCTGATTCGAGCCCTTAACGGCGCACAACAGCGCGTGTGGTTGGCTACGCCGTATTTTCTGCCGACCTGGAAAGTACGCCGGGCGCTGCGCAAGGCTGCGGCGCGGGGTGTAGACGTGCGCTTGCTGCTCAGTGGCCGGCACACCGATAACCCACCCGTGCGCTTCGCCGGGCAGCGTTACTACCCGCGATTGCTCAAGGCCGGTGTGCGCATCTTCGAATTCCGCCCGCGTTTCCTGCACCTGAAAATGGTGCTGGTGGACGATTGGGCCAGTGTTGGCTCCTGCAATTTCGACCACTGGAATTTGCGCTTCAACCTGGATGCCAACGTCGAAACCCTGGATGCGGATTTCACCGCGGCGGTGCAGCAGAGCTTCGAAACCGATTTCCCGCAGAGCCGTGAGGTCGACTTGCAGATGTGGCAGGCGCGGCCGTTCTGGAAGCGTCTGCGTCAGCGCCTGTGGGGCTGGCTGGATCGCCTGGTGGTCAACCTGCTCGATCGACGACGCTGATACGGCCCAGCACACGCAGGTAGAGGTTCATGCTGGTGCCAGCGCCTGGTGCGGTCTCGACCCGCACATCACCGCCGGTGTTGTTGGCGAAGTCACGTGCCTGTGCCAGGCCCAGCCCGGTTCCGTGGCCTGCCTGCTTGGTGGTGAAGAACGGGTCGAACACCTTGCTTGCCAGTTCCTCGGACATGCCCGGCCCGTCGTCCTTCACAGTGAGTACCAGATACGCACCGTCGCTCAGCAATGAGTCACCTGCGAGCTGTTGCTGGCGCGTAGCGATTTGCACCTGACCGCGGCCTTTCATGGCGTCGCGGGCATTGCTGAGCAGGTTGAGTACCACGGCCTGCAGCTGCACTTCGTCGCACATCACGGCCACGTCTCTGGCTGTCAGGTCGAAGCTCAATTCGATGCCATTACCCAGGGTGCCGGCGAGCAGGTCACGGGATCGTTCTATGCGCTCGCTGATATCGATGCAGGTCAGCTCCGGGCCGTCCTGGCGTACGTTGGCCAGTAGCTGACGGATCAAATTGCCGCCTTGTTCCACTGCCTGCAGCCCGGTCTGGCAGAAACGTTCCACCTCTGCAGGTCGACGCGCACGCAGATGAGCCATCTGCAGGCTGGCGCTGAGTACTTGCAGCAGGTTGTTCACATCATGGGCGATGCTCGCGGTAAGCATTCCCAGCGATGACACCCGCCGTACGTGGCGCAGCGACGCTTCGGCCTCGCGGTGCTGGGCCTGGGCCTGTTCCAGTTGATCTGCCAGTTCGCTGGCGCGCCGCTCACGCTGCACTTCGAGCAGACGCAAGTGCAGCAGGGCCGCTGTTTGCCGCGCCAAAGCTTGCAGGGCCTGGCGCTGTGCCTCGCTGAGCGTGCGTGGGCGGGTATCGATCACGCACACGGAGCCCAGCAGGTGGCCTGCATCGGTGCGAATGGGAGCCCCGGCATAGAAGCGAATGTAGGGTGGGCCGAGCACCAGCGCGCTGTGCTGGAAGCGTGGATCCTGGGTCGCATCCTCCACCACCAGCACGTTGTCCGGCTCTAGAATCGCATGGGCGCAAAACGCCAGGTCGCGGTGGGTCTCACTGACATCCAGGCCAATGCAGGCCTTGAACCACTGCCGCTCACGGTCGACCAGCGACACCAGCGCAATCGGCGTTTCGCACAACGTGGTCGCCAACTGCACGACATCATCGAAGCCTTGCTCCGGCGCGGAGTCGAGGATTTCGAGGTGTTCGAGTGAGAGAACGCGCTCTTCCTCATCAGGCGGGAAGGGGGCAGGGCGATGGGGCATCGGAGGGTACCGCAGGCAGGGGTGGCGGCATGATGCGCTGTGCCCCAATGGACGGCAAGCAACTTGTGAAGGGAGCGGGCGGGCGGACTTCCTCGGTCAGAGGCGCCTTTGTGATGGTTGCGCAAACACTGCGAGGGCCATCGATTATCGAACTCAAGCGAGGCTGCAGGTGCCTGGAATGGGCACCCAAAGCGACGAAGCCGGCCAGAATTCTTGGCCGGCTTCGTAAGCGCCGAATGGCTGACTAGTCAGCTAGTCAGGCGGAAATACCGCTTAGCGGTAGCGTTCCAGCCAGTGGGCGTAGGGGGCTGGCAGCGTCCAGGAGGCTTTGTCGACACCCAGCTCCTTGGCGGCGAAGTATGGCCAGTGCGGGTCGGCCAGGTGGGCGCGGCCGATGGATACCAGGTCGAGGTGACCGGCTTTGACTGCTTCTTCCGCCAGTTGTGGCGTGCCGAAGCCCCAGGCGGAGGTCACCGGCAGGTCGGCCTCGCGGCGCACGCGTTCGGCGATCGGGCCCATGAAGGCCGGGCCCCATGGGATGTTGGTATCAGGGATGGTGAAGCCGACGCTGACGCTCAGCAGATCCAGGCCACCAGCCTTGAAGCGGCGGGCCAGCTCGATGGACTCTTCGAGAGTCTGCTCGTCACGGCCGTCGTATTCGAGCACGCCAAAACGCGCGGTCAGCGGCAGGTGCTCTGGCCAGACTTCGCGAACGGCGGCGAGGGTTTCCAGCATGAAGCGGCTGCGGTTGTCGAAGCTGCCGCCATAGGCATCGGTGCGCTGGTTGGAGTGCTCGGAAAAGAAGCTCTGGCCCAGGTAGCCGTGGGCGAAGTGCAGCTCGATCCATTCGAAGCCGGCGTCACGGGCGCGGCGGGCGGCGTCGACGAAGTTCTGGCGTACCCGGGCGATATCTTCCAGGGTCATGGCGCGCGGTACTTTCGGCAGGTTGGCGCCAAAAGCGATGGCCGACGGTGCGATGGTTTCCCAGCCGCGCGAATCGTTATCGGCGATATGGTCGTCGCCTTCCCATGGGCGGTTGGCGCTGGCTTTGCGGCCGGCGTGGGCGATCTGGATGCCTGGCACTGAGCCGGCGGCCTTGATGGCTTGCACCACCGGGACGAACGCCTGGGCGTGTTCGTCGCTCCAGATGCCGGCGCAGCCGGGGGTGATACGGCCTTCCGGGGCAACGGCGGTCGCCTCGACGACCAGCAGGCCTGCGCCACCGCGGGCCATGCCGGCCAGGTGCACATGGTGCCAGTCGTTGATGAGGCCATCGTCGGCCATGTACTGACACATCGGCGGGATGGCGATGCGGTTGCGAAGGGTGACGTCTTTCAGCTTGAAGGGTTCGAACAGCGCAGACATGGGCAAACTCCAGATTGATTCGTTCGTTACTGTAGTTCGATCATAATCGAACTATGGCAATTGTCGATAGCCCCGTTATCATGTGCAGCATGCGCCCCTTCAAACATCCCGATCCCCGTGACCTGACACTCGAGCGTCTGCTGTACGCCTTGAGTGACCCCGTTCGCCTGGAGATCGTTCGCTGCCTGGCCGGTGTGACTGAGGCCACCTGTGGTGAGCTTGATGGCGGCCGCCCGAAGTCCAGCATGTCGCACCATTTCCGGGTGCTGCGCGATGCCGGCCTGGTACATACGCGCAACATCGGCACCACGCACATGAACTCCTTGCGTAGCGCCGAGCTGGATACGCGCTTCCCCGGGCTGCTGAGCGCCATTCTTTCGCAGCACTGATACGCCTCTCATAACAACTGATTCTCGTCTTGCCGCATTCGCCGGTGTGCTCGGCTGCGCGCGTTTATTGGTTGAACCACGATTTTGCCGCCTCGGTCTGACCTTGCAGATGGCCTCGAAAGGCCACGGACAATCCGTTACCTGATGAGAGAACCCCTATGCAGATCTTCGAAGCATTACGTGAAAGCCACGATCGCCAGCGGGCAATGGCCGAGGCATTAGTCGCCACTCAGGGCGATTCGCCGGAGCGCGCCCAGTATTACCGTGAGCTGAAAGAGGAGCTGCTCGCCCATGCTCGAGCGGAAGAGCGGTTCTTCTACTCGCCGTTGATGAAGCACGACTCTGGTGTCGATCTGTCTCGCCACGGTGTCGCCGAGCACCACGAGATGGATGAGTTGCTTGAGACCCTGGAAGAAACCGACCCCTCCAGCCCTTCGTGGCTCGCCACCGCCCGCAAACTCAAGGACAAGATCTTCCATCACCTGGAGGACGAGGAGCACACCTTCTTCCAGCAGGCCGGGAAGATGCTCACCCAGCAGCAGAAAACTGCGCTGGCGACCGACTACGTCAAGGACTACGAGGAAGCATTGGGCTGAGAGGGCTGGTGCTGCAACCTGGTGTTGGGAGCGTTATTCCGTCACCAATTCGCGTACCCGCGAAGCCAGCGCTTCCAGGGTGAAAGGCTTGGTCAGCACCGCCATCCCCGTGCGTAGCTGGCCATCGGTGAGCAACGAGTTTTCCGCGTAGCCGGTGATCAGCAGTACCGGCATGCTGGGCCTGCTGGTCAGCGCAGCATCGGCCATCTGCCGGCCGTTCATGCCACCCGGCAAGCCAACATCGCTGATCAGTAGATCGACCTGGGTCTCGGATTGCAGAATGCTCAGCCCGGCAGCGCTGTCGCCGGCCTCGATCACGTTGAGGCCGAGCTCTTCGAGCACCTCGGTTACCAACATGCGTATGGCCGGTTCGTCATCGACCACCAGCGCCGTCTTGCCGGTTCCCTCGGCTGCCAGATCGAGCCCGGCGATCGCCGAGGGTGTCGCCTCGACTTCGGCTTTACCGTTGTGGCGGGGCAGGTACAGGGTCACGACCGTGCCTTCACCCACCGTCGAGGTGATACGCATCTGGCCACCTGACTGCTTGGCGAAACCGTATGCCATGGACAGGCCAAGCCCCGTGCCTTCGCCCATCGGTTTGGTGGTGAAGAACGGCTCCACTGCGCGGGCGACGATCTGCGCCGGCATGCCCACGCCGTTGTCCAGCACCGCCAGGCTCAGGTAGTCGCCTTCGGGCAGATTGAGGGTGGCGCCGCGCTTGGCATCGATCCACAGGTTCTCCGTGGTCGCTTTGATCACGCCGCCGTTGGGCATGGCGTCGCGGGCGTTGATGCACAGGTTGAGGAGGGTGTTTTCCAGTTGCGATGCATCGACCAGGGCTGTCCACAGGTTCGGCTGCAGTTCGCTTTCCAAGTGGATGCTCGGGCCGACGGTACGCTGGATCATTTCCAGCATGCCAGCGATCAGCAGGTTGACGTCCGTCAGCTTGGGCAGCAGCGTTTGGCGCCGTGAGAAGGCCAGCAGCCGATGTGTCAGTGCGGCGGCACGCCGGGTGGCAGTTTCTGCCGAGCTCATGTACTTGGTCAGCTCATGGAAGCGGCCCTGCTCGATGCGCAGATGCATCAGTTCCAGCGAGCCGGAAATGCCCGCGAGCAGGTTGTTGAAGTCGTGGGCGATGCCGCCGGTCAATTGCCCGATCGCCTCCATCTTCTGGGACTGTCGCAGCGACTCCTCGGCCATGTGCTGGGCGGTGACATCGCGGCCGACGAAGTGGAATACATCACTCACGGAGTCCGGAGCCGCTGTCCACAGGAAGGATCGCGCATCACCCGCCTTGCAACGCAGGCGGCTGGTAAAGCCGCTGACCTTTTCGCCCTTGCTCAGGCGCTCCAGGAGCCCGAAAACGTCTGCCCGATCTTCCTCCACCACTATCTCGATAAACGGTGTGCTGAGCAGTTGCTCGGCTTCCCAGCCTAGCAACTGAGTCCAGGCCGGGTTGATGGTTTTGAAGTAACCGTCTAGCCCTGCGGAACCCATCAGATCGTTGGTGCTTTCCCACAGGCGGTCGCGCTCGGCAGTGCGTTTTTTCAGCTCGACACGGTTGAGCTTTTCCCGGGTCACATCCCGTGCGGAGCAGTACGTTTTGCCACCACTGGGAACGGCCACCCAGGACAGCCAGCGCCATTCACCGTTCTTGCAACGGAAGCGATTTTCCAGGCCCAGTGCGGGCTCACCGGCCAGCTTGACCTGCTGCCAGACGCGCTGCGTATCGGCTTGATCAGCGGGGTGCACGAATGCCAGGAAGTGGTTGTCAGCCAGCTCCTCTTCCGACCAGCCAAGAGTCGTCTGCCAGGCGGGGTTGGATGCCTCGAAATAACCATCGTCGTTGAGTACGCCGAGCAGATCCGGCGTTATCTGCCAGGTACGACCGCGCTCGAAGGTCTGCGCGATGACTTTCTGTTCGAGTTCGGCGTTGAGTGCCATGACCCGTGCAATGGCGCGATCACGTTCGCCTTCGATGGCGCGCCGCTCCTCCACGTTGATCAGTACGCCAGGGAAACTCAATCCACTGCCATCGGCAGCCAGTTCCACACGACCATTGGCCTCCAGCCAGTAATAGCAGCCGTCGGCACGGCGCACACGATATTGGTGGGCGTAGGGGCCGCCACGGGAGATGACTTCGTTGATGGCCTCGAGCAGGCTCTCGATATCATCGGGATGAACGGTTTCGACGACCTGCTGCAGGCTCAAACCTTCACGACCGAGCGCGGGATTCAGGCCGAAGTTGTGTGCGAAGGCTTCGTCTACGGTGAAGCGGTTGGTGGGCAGATCCCAGAACCAGGTACCGATTATGGCTCCCGCAGCCAGCGCCAGTTGCACCCGCTCGGCGTTGGCGATGGCGGGTTGTTGAATCGTTACCACCTGGGTGGTTTCGATAGCCACATTGAGGAAACCGGCGATTGCGCCTGAAGCGTCTTCCAGTGGGCCGTAGGAAAACGTCCAGTAGGTGTCCTCGGGATAGCCGTTGCGGGTCATCACCAAGTGCATGTTCTCGTGATGAATCGGCTCGCCGGCCAGCACCTTGTCCACCAGTGGGCCAATGGTCTCCCATACGTCGGGCCAGACGTCCTGGATGGGTTTGCCCAGCGCACCGGGATGACGGTTGCCGAGAAACGGCACATAGGCCTCGTTGTAAATGAAGGTGCGTTCTGGCCCCCAGGTTGCGCACATGGCGAAACTGCTTTTGCTCATGATGCCGTACGTGGTGCGCAGTGCATCCGGCCAGGTTTCCCTCGCGCCGAGCGGCGTCGATGCCCAATCGAAATGGTTGATGGTGGCTTGCACGGGGAACCTTGCGCTGGCAAATAAACGACGTAAGAGAGTGTGCCATTAGAGGCATGGTGCTTCACAGGCTGATTGTTTGCAGCAGCCGAAATTGGCTGGTTCTCTGCCGGCATATCGCACTGAAATGGCCACCTAATTAGCGCGGTAAAGTTGTACAGATAATTCTGTTTGTAGAACTTATTGAGGGTAGGTTGCTCGAATTTTGTAGAGCGGCCGTTCGATTGGCTGCGCCCATTCATACAGGTAACGCTGATGATTAGTAGCGGCAAACAGAGTTTCCGCGTTGATAACACGTCGTCCGGCGACATCTCGGGTACCGGCAAAAACATCTTCTTCGCGGCGGTAGAAACCACCCGCATGCCGATGATCATCGCCGACCCGAATCGTCACGATAATCCGATCATCTTTGCCAATAACGCCTTTCTGGAGATGACCGGCTACAGCGCTGAGGACGTGCTCGGCAGGAACTGTCGTTTTCTGCAGGGGCCGGAAACCGATCGCGCGGTGGTCGCGCAGGTGCGTGAAGCAGTGGCGCTGAAGCAAGAACTGGCCGTTGAGCTGATCAACTACCGTAAAGACGGCTCGACGTTCTGGAATGCGCTGTTTATTTCGCCGGTCTACAACGATGCCGGTGAACTGATTTACTTATTTTCTTCCCAGCTGGATATCAGCCGCCGTCGCGACGCCGAGGAAGGCTTGCGCCAAGCGCAGAAAATGGAAGCGCTGGGTCAGCTTACCGGGGGTATCGCCCATGACTTCAATAACCTGTTGCAGGTGATGATCGGCTACCTCGAAGTGCTCGACCGCACGATCACCAAGCCTGCATACGACCAGGAGCGCATGCAGCGCTATGTGCACAATGCCCGTAATGCCGCTGACCGTGCGGCCACGCTGACCCAGCAACTGCTGGCGTTTGCGCGCAAGCAGAAGCTCGAGGGTCGGGTGCTCAACCTCAACGGGCTGATCAACGGCTTCCAGGAACTGGGCGAACGAACCCTCGGCCAGACCACCCTGCGCTTGACGCTTGAGCCCGCACTGTGGAACTGCCGGATCGACCCGACGCAGGCCGAAGTGGCCTTTCTCAATATCCTCATCAATGCCCGCGATGCCCTTGAAGGGCGCGAGCACCCGACGGTCGATATCGAAACCAAGAACGTGCTGGTCGACGACCTGGGCAGCATGTCGTATGACGGCTTGATGCCCGGCCGCTATGTCAGCATCGCCATCACCGACAACGGCATCGGCATGGCCGAGAGCGTGAGTACGCGGGTGATGGATCCCTTCTTCACCACCAAGGAGGAGGGCAAAGGCTCAGGCCTCGGCCTGTCGATGGTCTATGGCTTCGTCAAACAGTCCGGCGGCACGGTGCGGATTTATTCCGAAGAGGGTGTTGGTACGACGTTGCGTCTGTATTTCCCCGCGGATGACAGCCAGGTCACCCAGCGTCTTGCCAAGGAGCAGCCAGGCGAGCGCAATGGCACTGAGCGCGTGCTGATCGTGGAAGACCGGCCGGATGTGGCCGATCTGGCCAAGATGGTGCTCGAAGACTATGGCTACATCGCCGAGATCTCCATGAACGCCCGTGAAGCGCTGCTAATGCTCGACATGGCCGACTACGACCTGCTGTTCACCGACCTGATCATGCCCGGCGGAATGAATGGCGTGATGCTCGCCCGCGAAGCCAGGCGTCGCAAACCGGGGCTGAAAGTACTGCTCACCACGGGTTACTCCGAGAGTTCTCTGGAGAGCACCGACGCTGCCGGCAGTGAGTTCGAGGTGATATCCAAGCCATACGTGCCGACCGATCTGGCCCGTAAAGTGCGCCAGGTCATCGAGGGGCCGACAGGCGTTGGCTGATCGTCCTCACTGCTGCCTTAGCTTGCTGATAGTGAGGAGAATCTTCAGCGTTGGCCGAGAGCGTGAGCGCTCCGATAGGTTCACACAAACGAACCGTATGACGAGCGGTATCAATACAGTGCGAACCGATTTGCCCATCGTTGCCTCACATTATTATGGACAACTATATAAATAGATTTACCTCTGAAACAGGCTGCCGACTTGACCTTGAAAAAGGCCCAACCGGCATATGCTTCAAAGCGATGTCAGCGGACGGGCAATGCGTGGGGAGCAGGTGCCTGAGTAAGGCCCAACTGGAAAACTGCGCCTTGGTGCAAGCCGTGATGCTCGACTTCATCGCTCAAACCAATAGGGTGCTGGAACCAAACAGGAGGCTTGCCTCCTCGGCGCATATGCCTAAAAAAGATACCGGCCCTGCTCCGCGCTGTTAGCCCTGTGTTGAACAGATACTCGATGTGCAGCGAACGGCATTGCCTCTATTGGCAGCCGGGCGAAAGCACTATCGTTTTTGCATAAATCCCATGGGGTAAGGCAGTTCTGCAACTACCTTGCTTGGCGCGACGTGTTTACAGTGCACGTCTTCGTTCGAGCAGGTGTTCGCGTTATGAATCTTTGGTTTCGCCTTTTTCTGATGCTGCTGCGCCGGCCATGGCGCCGGCCTGTATCTGCGTTCGAAACCACCGTCGTGCGCATGCGCGTCTGGCCGCTTGATCTCGACCTTAACCGCCACGTCACCAATGGCCGCTACTTCACCCTGTCTGATGTCGGGCGTATGGATTACGTGCTTCGCAGCGGCGCGTTTCGGGTAGCGCTGCGTCATCGTGCTCTGCCTATCGTCGGTGATGTATGGGGCAAGTTCCGTCGCGAACTGAAGCTGTTCCAGGCTTTTGAAATTCATACCCGGATGTTGGGTTGGGATGAAAAATGGAGCTTTATCGAACACCGATTCGTGAGGGATGGCCGGGTGCTGGGCGTGGTCATCATGCGCGGCTTGTTCCGCGGGCCGAAAGGCAACGTATCGCCAGGTGAGTTCGCGTTGGAACTGAACTTGCCCGAACAGTCCCCGCCACTGCCCGACTGGTTGAGCGACTGGTCCGAAAGCTGCGACCGCTTGAGCAGCCAACTGCGTGATGAAGAGCAGTGAGTAGGCGCGCCATGGCCACGTAGCCAGTCGCTACGTGGCCATGGCCGTCGTCTAGAAGTCCAGCGTCAGCCCCGCATAAACCGCCCGACCATCGCCTGCCGCGTGTAGCGATTGCTGCACACCGGCGCTGTCGTCATACCAGGCGTATTCGGAGTAGCGGTCGGTGATGTTCTTGGCCTGCACATCGACGCTCAGGGTGGGCGTGACCTGATAAGTCGCCCCCAGATTAAGCAGCACGTAATCGCCGAACTTTCCGGTGCTGTTGGTGCGCTCCAGGTAGTAGTCGCTCTGGCCATTGAGCCAGGCGGACAGCTCGAGCTTTGGCGTTAGCTGGTAGGTCGAGCCGGCGGCGTACAGGTGATGGGGCACGTGATCCATCTCCTTGCCCTTGCTGGCCGGCAGGTTGGGATTGGGTTCGAGGATCTCCGAGAACTGCCGCGAGTAGGACAGCCAGATGCTGCTGGCGTCGGTGGGATAAAGGTTGAGCTGCACATCCCAGCCTTTGCGCAAGGTTTTCCCGACGTTCTCGGCATCGCCAACGGCGTCGTTGAGCTTGCGCTGCACTTCATCCGAGGCCTTCTGCTCCCAGTAGGCGATCCGGCCATCGATCCAGGCGGCTGGCTTGAACTTGATCCCGGTTTCCCAGCCATCGTTGATCGACGGTTTCAGGTCGTCGCTGAGGGTCGCCAGGCGATAAGCCGCCGACCCGACACCGACCTGATAGCTGCGGCCCCAGTTGGCATACAAGCTGGCTTGATCCCAGGGCGAGTAGACGACGCTGATCTTTGGCTGTTTGATCAGACCATAGTCATTGACGTCGGCATGCTCACCGCTCAGCCCGTTGACGTAGCCGCCATAGAGCTTGTCGATGCGGTACGCGGGGATGATCTTCAGCGAGTCGGTGGGCTCGATCACCGCCTGCACATAAGCGCCGTAAACATTCAGGTCGAACTGCTGATCGCGGGTCTGTGCCACGCGGTTGCGCTGCTGCGTGCGGTAACGCAGGCTTTCGTTCTCCTGGCGCTGGACCTCGGCACCACCCTCCAGAGCGAAGGCATGCAGATGCTCTACCTCGGGGCGCCAGGTCAGGCTGCTCAGCGCGCCGTACTGGGTTTCGTCGGCGTAGCGTTCCTGTTGCGACGAGGTGCGCCAGTATTGCGTCCAGCGGCGGTCTTCGAAGGCATTCACGTAGGCCTTGCTGGCCCAGCTCAGGGTATCCGAGAGGTTGGCATCTAGGTGCAGGCTGAGCTGGTTCATTTCCCGCTCACCGGTGTCGGTGGCGTTGTTGGCATAGGACTGCCGAGGCCGGTTGCGGGAGTCGGAGCGGCTCAGGTAGCCGGCTTCATCAGCATCGACCGTGTAGTGCCTGGCGATCAAGCCGGCGCGCCAGGCGTCATCGTCTGCGGTATAGAACCACTTGCCTGAGAAGCTCATACGCTCGGCCTTGGCATGATCCCGATAGCCATCGCTGCCCTGATAGCTGAAGGCGTAGTTCTGGCTCCAGTTGCCGTCCTCGACGCCCTTCACCAGTTGCAGCTCGCGGGTGTCGAAGCTGCCGTAGCGCAGCCGCAACTTGCCGTCGTTGCCGCCCTGACGGGTATTGATGCTCGCGTTGCCGGCGATGTTGTGCAGCCCGTAGCGCGGGTCATTGGTGCCGCGCACCACTTCGATACTGTCGATCTCCAACGGGAAGACCATGTCGATGAAGGGCATGTTGCCGTCGTTGGTATTGCTGGGAATCCCGTCGATCAGCAACTTGACGGCATTCACCTCACCCTCGCCGTTGAAGCCGCGAAACGACAACTTGCCGGAGGTGGTGCCCTGATTGAATTGGGTCAGCATTACACCGGGCACGCGGTTGAACAGCTCCCAGCTGTATTGCACCGGCTGCTTTGCAAGGATGTCGGCACCCAGTACATCGACCGAGCTGAGGATGTTGTGGCTGGCCAGCGGGCCTGCTTGCCCGGCAACGACGCTGACCGCGCCCAGGGTGACGACCGAATCGCCGGTATTGCGGGTGTCGGCAACGGCCTGGCTTAGCGGCGTGAGGGCGAACAGGCAGGACAGCATGACGGTTGGCGCCGAACGGCGCGCGAGTGGCAGCAGCAGAGCGGTGTCTGTTGTTTTCATCAAAGGTTTTTCCACGCGGAATAAGTGACGCTGTTTCCCGACCGCGCGCGGGCGCAGGCCGATGGAATCAGGCTGATTGGGTCACACAGCGAGGAAGCGGGAAGGGGAGGCGCGGGGATTCAGGGAGGGCCATAGATAGCGCGGTGGCGGTTGCGCCAGGCTGCGCACGACGATTGGCGACGGCCTCGCCGAGAGTAGGTGGCCAATGTTCCAGCTCGCGGTATTGAGGGCGACGGCCAGGGAAGAAGACGAGCACAGCGGGCAGTTGAATTGCGCACTCATCTGCCGAGGCTGGCTGGAGCTGCCGTCGTCGTAACGCTGGCCGTGATCGCTGCCTGAGGCGCAGTAACCGCCGTTCAGGCCGCTGAGGGCAAGGCCGCTCATCTGCCCGTGATGAATACCGCAGACGAATAGACTGAACAGGACGCTGGCGTAGAGCATCCATGCAATCAGTGACCGTTCATCGCGGGCGAATTTCATGGGGCCGAACTTTACCACCGCGGTAAGGTTTGGCGAGGGCACCTGGCGTGGTGAATTGCCGCACTGACGGCTTTGGGTGAAGACGAGCAAGGCGCGGAGATTTGATCCCCGCGCCTGCCGTGTTTCAAGCGCACATTGCGTGCGCCGGGGTCAGGCTAGCGTGGCGAGGTCGGCGGCATTGAAGCCTGGCAGTGGCTCACCGTTACGAACCTTGTTGGCCCACTGCGCGTCGGAGATCAGTACACGGCCCACGGCGATCAGGTCGAACTCTTCACGCTCGAGGCGCAGGTGCAGATTGTCCAGCACGGCCGCATCGGAGCCCTTGCCGCCAAAGGCGCCGAAGAAGTCGCCATCGAGCCCTACCGAGCCGACGCTGATGGTCGCCGCACCCGTCAGCTTCTTCGCCCAACCCGCGAAGTTGAGGCCTTGTTCGCCGTCGATATCCGCGAACTCCGGCTCCCAGAAGCGGCGCTGCGAGCAATGCAGGATATCCACGCCAGCCTCGACCAGCGGCGCCAGCCAGGCGGTCATTTCCTCTGGCGTGGTCGCCAGGCGCGCGGCGTAGTCCTGCTGCTTCCACTGGCTGACCCGCAGGATCAGTGGGAAGTCCGGCCCGACGGCCGCGCGAACGGCGCGTACCGCCTCCGCTGCAAAGCGCGAGCGCTCGGCGATGGTCGCGCCACCGAAGGCATCCGTGCGGGTGTTGGTACCTGGCCAGAAGAACTGGTCGATCAGGTAACCATGGGCGCCATGCAGCTCGACCGTGTCGAAGCCCAGGCGTTTGGCATCCGCTGCAGCGCTGGCGAATGCCGCCACGGTGTCGGCGATGTCTTCCAGGGTCATGCTCACGCCGCGCGGATCATCGGGGGCCACCAGCCCGGACGGGCTTTCGACCGGCGCATCAGGCACCCATTCGCCACGGGAACGGGTCGAGCCGGTGTGCCAGATTTGTGGGCCGATGCGACCGCCAGCCGCGTGTACGGCCTTGGCCACTTCAGCCCAGCCGGCGAGTGCCGCGTCGCCATGAAAGAACGGGATGCCTGGCATGTTGCGCGAGGCCGGGCGGTCGATCACCGTGCCCTCGGTCAGGATCAGGCCCACGCCGCCGGCAGCGCGACGGCGGTAGTACTCGGCATGTTGCTCGCCGGGAATACCTTCGGGCGCCAGGGCACGGGTCATGGGCGCCATGACGATGCGGTTGGGCAGATCCAGGCTTTTCAGTTTGAAGGGGCTGAACAGTACATCGTCGGACATGACACGCTCCATTTGGGTTAGTGGCCGCTGCATATTCAGCGGTACTGCTAATGCGGTGAATCGGGGAATTCGGCAGCGCCAAGCGGGCGCTGCCAGGCTGATCACGCAGCCATTATTCGGGCCAGCACAGCCTGGTGAAGCCAGCGCGGCATCGCCCACATGAACACGACATTCAGCTTGTTGGCAACACCAGGGACCACGCTGATACGCCCGCCATTCATGGCGCGAATACCTGCAAGCAGCACGGGCGGCGTCTGCATCACGAATGCCCTCATTCGATGTGGGGAGGCGCACCTTGGTTGGGCTCGGCGTATTTAAAATGATGGTCGTAATCTTTTATGTCAATAAAATTGATTATGATCGACATCAATGTATGCTTGACGCTTGATAGGCGATGCACCAGGAGGCATGTGGATATGCGAGTGACCAAGGCTCAGGCCCAGGCGAACCGAGCGCTGATCGTCGAAACAGCCTCTGCTCTGTTTCGTGAGCGCGGCTATGACGGCGTGGGCGTGGCGGATCTGATGGCCGCTGCCGGCTTCACGCATGGCGGGTTCTACAAGCACTTCGGCTCCAAGGCTGACCTGATGGCGGAATCGGCCGCGTGCGGCATTTCAAAAACGCTGGAGCGCAGTAGCGGTGTAGACGCCGCCGCGTTCTTCAACTTCTACGTTTCTCGACAGCACCGTGATGAGCGCGGGTCTGGCTGCACCATGGCCGCGCTTGGCGGCGACGCGACGCGTCAACCGGACGAGATCAAGGCGATATTCGCGCAGGGCATCGAAGGCATGCTAGCGACGCTCGATCATGAGGGCGATACGCAAGGGCAGCACGCGCGAGCGCAAATGATCGGCTTGTTCGCCCAGGCAGTCGGGGCGATCGTGTTGTCCCGCGCCTGCCCGGACGATTCCCCGCTGGCAGACGAGATCATCGACCTGTGTCGTTTGCAGATACTTGCAGCCTTACCTGAGAAAGCGAGCTAGCAGCATCGCCCGGTCGTTGTGCTTGGCTGATGACAGTACTTTTTCACGCCGCACCTGCGGCCCGTAAAAAGAGGGAGCCTGAAAGATGACCATCTACTACCTGGACGACCTGCAACCGGGTCAACGCTTCGTTGGCACTACCCGGGTTCGCCTCGACGCGGAGGCTATAAAGACCTTCGCTGCCGAGTTCGATCCCCAGCCATTCCATCTTGACGAAGCTGCTGCCAGCACCTCGATTTTCGGCGCACTGGCCGCCAGTGGCTGGCACACCGCCGCGCTGACCATGCGCCTGCTGGTCGATTGCGAGCCGAAACTCGCCGGCGGCATTGTCGGCGCCGGCTTCGACGAGCTGCGCTGGCCGCTGCCGGTCAGGCCTGGCGATGAACTGCGGGTGGAACTCGAGGTGCTGGAGGTGCGGCCATCCAGATCCAAGCCTACTCAAGGGCTGGTCAAAATGCGCACCACCACGCTGAATCAGGATGGGCAGGTCGTGCAGGTTTCCGTGGGCAATCTGGTGGTGCCTCGTCGCCCTGAGCAATAGCGCTAATCGACCTCTAACAGTGGCCGCCTGACGGCGGTGGAGAACAGCATGAAATACACCACGTTTGGCAAAACGGGCCTGCAGGTTTCCCAGGTGGCGCTGGGCACCGGCAATTTTGGAACCGGTTGGGGCTATGGTGCCGACCCTGATACCAGCGAGGCCGTTTTCAACGCCTACGCCGAAGCTGGCGGCAACTTCATCGATACCGCCGACGTGTACCAGTTCGGCCAGTCCGAGGCGCTGCTCGGTACGCTGCTGGAGGGGCGCCGCGAGGATTTCGTCCTCGCTACCAAGTTCACCAACGGCGCGGCACCCGATGCCAACCGCTTGGTCACCGGTAACAGCCGCAAGGCGATGGTCGCGTCGGTCGAGGCGAGCCTGAAGCGCCTGAAAACCGACCGCATCGATATCTACTGGGTGCATCATCCCGACGCTGTTACGCCCATGGAAGAAGTGGTTCGCGGTCTGGATGATCTTGCTCGCGCCGGCAAGATTCTCTACGCGGGCCTGTCCAACTTTCCGGCCTGGCGTCTCGCCCATGCTGCCACCCTGGCACAACTGACCCGCGCCGTTCCCATCGCGGCGGCGCAGTTCGAGCACAGCCTGGTGCACCGCGATCCCGAGGCCGATTTGTTCCAGGCGTCCCATGCTCTGGGGCTGGGGATCGTTACCTGGTCTCCGCTCGGCGGCGGCATGCTCACTGGCAAATACCGGCAGGGCGAGAAGGGCCGGGCCGAAGGCTTCGGTGGGCGGGTATTCCAGGCCGAGAACTCGGCGCAGCGCACGCAGATTCTCGACGTGCTGATCTCGATTGCCGATGAGCTGGGCGTCAACCCTGGCCAGGTTGCAATTGCCTGGGCCGGTACTCACGGCTCGGTGCCGATCATCGGGCCACGTTCCCTGGCGCAGCTCACCGACAATCTTGGTTCCCTGGCGCTCGAACTGTCGGCCGAGCAGATCGCTCGCCTTGATGCGGTGAGCGATCTGGGCCAGGCGACAGCAGCGAGAACCCCGGTTTCCTGGGCTTCGGGCAACCTGCCGAGAATCGTTGCCTAACAGAGCGTTGGCGGCGGGTCGATGAAGTGCGGAACGCTGCAGCAGAGCCAGGCACTTACGAACGCGCCGGCCCAGCCTCGACCTGCTCGCGCAGCAGTTGCAGATAACGGCGTGCCCCCAGCCCCAGGGGGCGGCTCTTGTACCAGATGACATCGACCCACAGACGTATCTGGCTGGCCATGTTGTCGAACTTGACCGCGGACAGCACGCCCGAGGCGATCATCGGCTGAACCAGCGGCTGCGGCAGGTAGGCCCAGCCCAGGCCGGCTTGCACCAGGTCGAGGGTGGCCAGGTAACTGTCCGTGAGCCACACGCGGTGGGAAAGCACGATCTGCGGGTCGGAGGCGTTGGGGTCGCCGCTGGCCACCACGATCTGCCGTGTGTCCGCCATGTGCGCTTCGTCCAGTGGTTCTCCCTCGCTGGTGAACGGGTAGCCTGGCGCGGCGACTGCGGTAAGCAACTGGCTGCCGGCTTCGGCGAAGGCTTCGCGCTCGTCGATGCCGGGGCGCTCGAACATCAACGCCACGTGCACGCTGCCGTCGTGCAGCATGCGCACCGCATCGGCCTGGGCAGCCGAGCGAATCTCTATCTCCAGAGTGGGGAATTCCCGGGCCAGGGTAATCAGCGGCTGGCTCCAGGCGCCGGTCTGTAGCTCCGGGGCCATCGCCAGCACCAGCCGTCTTTCCAGGCCCTTGTGCAACTGCAGTGCATGGGCGTCGAGCAGGTTCAGCTGACTGGCCACCTGTCTGGCCTGGGGCTCCAGTGCGCGGGCGGCTGGGGTGGGCAGCGCCTTGCGGGTCGAGCGATCGAACAGGATCAGATCCAGTTCTGCCTCCAGCTGCGACACCGCCATGTTCACGGCCGAGGGCACACGGCCCAGGACGCGCGCTGCCGCGGAAAACGAGCCTTCGTCGATGACAGCGAGAAATACCCGAAGCGATTCGCTGGTGAATACCATGGTTGTCAGTTTCTCTGATAACAGTCGTCTTTTTGTATCAGATTTATGCGCTTAGCATCCAGCCCATCAAACCCGTGGAATGAGGTCGGTATGTTCAGGGCAATGGCAGGTCAGGTGGCATTGATCAGCGGTGCTGGTAGCGAGAGCGGCATCGGCATGGCCATTGCGCGCAGGCTCGGGGCGGCCGGCGTTAAGCTGATCGTCACCGCCAGCAGCGCGCGCATCGCCGAGCGTGTAGCCGAGCTGCGCGCCGCGGGCTTCGAGGCCGAGGGCTGCGCAGTCGACCTCACCGACGAAGCGCAGACGCAGGCGTTCGCAGACTGGGCGGAGGCGCTCTGGGGGCGCATCGACATCCTGGTCAACAACGCCGGCATGGCCATGCAGGGCAGCCCCGAGCCGTT
Organism: Pseudomonas sp. PME37.24/006; assembly: GCF_055556635.1. NCBI lineage: Bacteria > Pseudomonadati > Pseudomonadota > Gammaproteobacteria > Pseudomonadales > Pseudomonadaceae > Pseudomonas > Pseudomonas sp. PME37.24/006. The sequence continues at coordinate 728,903 of NZ_JBVHNL010000003.1, read as the reverse complement.
CGTCGAGGTGTCGAAGATGAGCCTCGACGTTTGGAACCTGTCGATCTCGCGCAACCTGACTTCCGCATTTCTGCTCACCCGCGCCGTGCTGCCGGGCATGCAGCAGCGCCAATATGGCCGTGTCGTACACGTCAGCTCGGTGACTGGCACGCGGGTTGGCAATCCGGGGGAGGCCGGCTACAGCGCGGCCAAGGCCGGAATGCTCGGTTTGAACCGGTCACTGGCGCTGGAAGTGGCCGGCCAGGGAATCACCGTCAATTCGGTAGCGCCGGGGTGGATCACTACCGCCGCCACCCAGCCTGAAGAACAGCGCGCTGCGGCCTATGTGCCCGTGGGCCGCGCCGGCTATCCCGAAGAAGTCGCCGCCGCAGTGGCCTTCCTGGCCTCACCGGAGGCGAGCTACATCACTGGTGAGTCGCTGGTGATCGATGGCGGCAACAGCCTGATCGAGAACAAGGCGCCCTGAGCGCAACCCATCGTCAACCGGCTTACCAAGCCGAGGAGTGAAGCTGATGCTGCCCGTCGTTCTGATTACCGGTGCCCTGGGCGGTATCGGCCAGGCCATGTGCGAGCGTTTCAATGCAGGCGGCTGGCAGGTCTTCGGCACCGATCTGGACGCCACTGCGCTCGCCGCGCTGCAGGCCGAAGGCAAGCTGACCGGCGCCCGTGCTGCCGATATTCGTCAGCCGAGCGCCTGCAAGGAGGTGGTCGCGGCGCTGCTCGCCAGCATCGGCCGGCTGGACGCACTGGTGAACTGCGCCGGTGTGTGGCGTGAAGGCCCGGTGGAATCGTTCAGCGAAGAGGATTTCGACATCGTGCTGGACGTCAACCTCAAGGCCACCTTCTTCATGTGTTCGGCCAGCATCCCGGCGCTGCGCGAGAGCAAGGGCGCCATCGTCAACATCTCCAGCGACGCTGGCCGGCAGGGCAATCGCAACGCTGCCGCCTACTGCGCGAGCAAAGGCGCGGTGACCCTCATGACCAAGGCGCTGGCGCTGGATCTGGCGCCGTCCGGCGTGCGCTGCAACAGCGTGTCGCCGGGCGATGTGCAAACCCCGATGCTGCAGTTCCAGGCCCAGCGTTACGGCAATGGCGACCAACAAGCGTACTACCAGAATCTGCTGGCCAAGTATCCGCAAGGCGAAGCGGCGCGTTTCATCCAGCCCGGCGAAGTGGCCGATCTGGCGTATTTCCTCTGTCAGAGCAGCGCGCGATCCATCACCGGCGCCGACATGGCAATCGACTGCGGTGTATCTGCCGGCAACTGAGCGTTACGGCGACCCGTTCATACAACATCAGGAGCATTCTTCATGTTCAACAGTGGAATCAGCGAGTCGGCGGTCGCAACCTTCGTGGCCGGTGAACGCCAGCGTTTTCTGCAGCGCAACCCGAAGTCCGTCGAGTTGGCCAAGCGTGCCCGCAAGTCGTTGTTCGGCGGTGTACCGATGCACTGGATGAGTGACTGGTCGATGCCCAGCTCGCTGTTCGTCAGCCGTGCCAAGGGCGCGCGTTTCTATGATGTCGACGGCCACGAGTACATCGACTTCTGCCTGGGCGACACCGGCAGCATGTTTGGCCATTCGCCTGACCCGATTGCCCAGGCCATCGCCGAGCAGGGCGCCAACGGCCTGACCACCATGTTGCCGGGTGAGGACGCCGTGATCGCTGGCGAGCTGCTTGCCGAGCGCTTCGGCCTGCCGTTCTGGCAGGTGGCGACCACCGCCACCGACGCCAACCGTTACGTGATCCGCTGGGCCCGGGCGATCACCGGGCGCAAGGTGCTGCTGGTATTCGACGGCTGCTACCACGGCACCGTCGACGACGTGATGGTGCGCTGCAAGGAAGGCCGCACCGTGCACCGTGGCGGCCTGATCGGCCAGGCACGCAACCTGGCCAAGACCAGCCGCGCCGTGCCGTTCAACGATGTTGCCGCGCTGGAGGCCGCGCTCGCTCAAGGTGATGTCGCGGCGATTCTCTGCGAGCCGGCTATGACCAATATCGGCATGGTGCTGCCCGAGCCGGGCTTCATGGAGAAGGTTCGCGAGCTGAGCAAGCAGTACGGCAGCCTGCTGATCATCGACGAAACCCACACCATCTCCACCGGCCCCGGCGGCTGCACCCGCGCCTGGAACCTCAAGCCGGACTTCATCACCCTCGGCAAGCCCATCGCCGGTGGCGTGCCGTGCTCGGTGTACGGTTGCAGCCACGAGATGGCACAGGCCATGCGCCTCGCCCAGCAACACGCCAGTGAAACCAGCCACGGCCATGGCCACAGTGGCATGGGCACCACGCTGTCGGCCAACGCCCTGGCCATGCGCTGCATGCGCGTGAATCTGGAAGAGGTGATGACGCCAGCGGCCTACGAGCACATGCTGCCGCTGGCTGCACGCCTGGCCGGCGGCTTGCGTCAGCTGATCGGCAAGCACGGGCTGAACTGGTCGGTGACCGAGTTGGGGGCGCGCTGCGAATTCCAGTTCTGCGCCACGGCGCCAAAGACCGGTGCCGAAGCCGAAGCCGCTTTCCATGACAGCCTGCAGATGGCCTTGCACCTGTACCTGATCAACCGTGGCATCCTCATCACACCGTTCCACAACATGACCCTGTGCTGCCCGGATACCAGCACCGCCGACGTCGACAAGCTGCTCGCCACCCTCGATGCAGGGCTGACCGAGCTGCTGGCAATTCCCGGTGCCCGTGCGTGACCTGTGATGTCGATTGACCGCCGCGATCCTCCTGCCACGCCCTGAAGGCGGGCAGGGGATTACAGCGGTGTTTTCTGTAATTTTTACGAGAGCTGACCATGCAATTCGCCGATATCCAGGAAGCCCGCGACTTTCTCGCCGCCCACCCCGAGGTGCGCAGCATCGAGCTGATGCTCATCGATGCCAATGGCGTGCCGCGTGGCAAGCTGCTGCACCGTGATGAGCTGCTGGCGATCTATGAACATGGCCGGCCGCTGCCCAGTTCGATTCTGGCCCTGACCATTCAGGGTGAAGACGTCGAAACCACTGGCCTGGTCTGGGAAGTGGCCGATGCCGACTGCTGGACATACCCGCTGCCCGGCAGCCTGACCCTGCAGCCCTGGCGTAGCTCGCCCACTGGGCAAGTGCAGGTGAGCATGCACCCGACCCAGGGCTTGCCCGCCACGCCGGCCGACCCTCGACATGCCTTGGTGCGAGTGATCGAACGCCTCAAGGCCGACGGCTTTTACCCGGTGATGGCCGTGGAGCTGGAGTTCTACCTGCTGGACAAGCAGCGCGACGCCACGGGCCGCCCGCAACCGGCGCTGCAGAGCAATGGCGTGCGACCTCAGGCGCCGCAGGTGTATGGCGTGTACGAGCTGGAGCAGTTGCAGCCGTTCCTCGACGACCTGTATGCCGCTTGCGACGTGCAGGGCCTACCGGTGCGCACGGCGATTTCCGAGTACGCGCCTGGCCAGGTCGAGTTGACCCTGGAGCATCGCTTCGATGCACTGCAGGCCATCGACGAGGGCATTCGCTACAAGCGCCTGGTCAAGGGTGTCGCCAACAAGCACGGGCTGCAGGCCTGTTTCATGGCCAAGCCGTTCGGCGATCTGGCCGGCAGTGGCCTGCACATGCACGTCAGTCTGGCCGATGAGCAGGGCAACAACCTCTACGCCAGCGAAGACCCACAAGGCACGCCGCTGCTGCGCCATTCCATCGGCGGCATGATGGCCACGCTGCTCGATTCCCTGGCGATCTTCTGCCCCAACGCCAACTCGTTCCGCCGCTTCCAGGCCAACAGCTATGCACCGCTGGCCAAGAGCTGGGGCGTGAACAACCGCACCGTGTCGTTTCGCGTGCCGGGTGGCCCGGCCAACAGCCGCCATATCGAGCACCGCATCTGTGGCGCTGACGCCAACCCTTATCTGGCGGCGGCGGCGATTCTCGCCGGCATCCACCTTGGCATCCGCGAGCAGATCGACCCGGGCGCAGCCATCGTCGGCAATGGTTACGAACAGACCACCGAGTTCCTGCCGACCGATTGGCTCACTGCGCTGCGTGCCCTGGAGCAATCGAGCTGGGCCAGAGAGGCGTTGGGCGAGGCGTTCCTCAAGGTGTTTCTGGCGATCAAGCAAACCGAGTACCGCCAGTTCATGGCCGAGGTCGGCGAGCAGGATTGGCGTTGGTATCTGCACCACGCTTGAGTGGCATAGCTAGGCAGCAGCGCCGCTAGCCCGGACAGCAGCGCGCGGCTCGCTGCCTAGATTTGGACTAAGCGAAATACCTCTTCACGCAGTATGATGGCGTATAGCTATGTCATGCCCGGCGACTATGGTGCGCTGGCATGACGCTGCGCATCGTCGGGAGAGGGCATGGGCACGGATCAGCTGAGCAAAGCGCAACTCAAGGAGCTGGTGCGACGGGTCATCGTCGCCCAGGGCAATGCCTTCATCAAGGAACTGCTGCGTGGGACCAGCGTCCGCATCGGCGCGACCAAGGAAGACTTCGCCGCCAATCTGGATGCCGCCATCGATGCCGACGAGCTGACCCAGGAAGGCCTGGAGGCATGGCTGGCGGAAGTCGAAGGCTGGGGCGATCAACACCTTTATCTGATTCAGCCGCCGCAGGTCGAGATCGGCGCGCTGGCCGCCGGTATCGCCGCCAGCCCCCATGCCGCTCTGCTGCAGGCGAGTGCCAGCCTGGATTTCCCCGAGGCGCTGGCGCTCAAGCACATCGGCTTGGGGGAGGGCGGTCTATCGCTGGTCTGGCATCAGGGCAAGGCCGGCTGGAACCGCTGGAAGCCCAAGGATTTCGCCATCGAGGAAGGGCTGGAGCGTTACCGCTTCGACGCCTACCGCCAGCGTCTGGATCGCAGCGTGGTGCGCTACGAATGGCGCTTCGGCGATCCCTATTGCGCGGTCCTCATTCACCGTAACCCCGAGATCGATCACAAGGCCGTCTTCAAGGATGTGCGCACGACCCTCTCGGCCATCGGCTGCCCGGATGCCGCTGCGTTGCCGATCCCTCTCGACCAGGCGGTGAAAGTGGCGGCGATGAAGGGCAAGGGCGTGCACTCCACCCGCTTCGAGCTCGACGGCGGCTATGTGGAAATGGCCTCGACCCTCGCAGAAGGCGGCATCGACGCCGTGGAGCCGGTGCGTGTGGTGCTGCAGGCTGTGGACACCGGCCAGTTCGACAGGGCGCAGGGCATGCTGCATTTTGCCGCCGAAGAGCATGGCACCAGCCGCCGTATCGCCGTTCAGGTTTATGGGCGCGAGGCGCGGTTGCGGATCTGGGCGCAGTGCAAGCGCGAGGACATCGTGCGTATCGTCGAGCTGCTCTGGGAGTACAACAACGCGCCATGAGCCCGTCATCACATGACCGCTGGCAAGCGGAAATCGACCGGCGCCTGGAGCAGGGCGTCGAGCTGGAATTCACACTGGAACAGTTCGCTGGGGTAGTCGGTGCCCAGGACAGCGACACAGCACTGCAGGCCTTCCTCGACAACCTGGTCGCATCCACGGCAGCACGCAGAATCGATTCCTACCGCTGCCCCTTACGCGGCTGCGACAGGGTGCTGCCGCCCGGCGGCCAGCCTACGTCATGCCCTTACTGTCACACCGACTATCTGCAGGAAGGCTGTGAGGTCATCGCTGAACATTTCTACCGTCTTGTGGGCGAAACCAGTCGAGATATCCGCTGGGTGATCGTTATCCATGGCATGAACAGCCGCGCCAAATGGCAGGAAGAGTTCAGTTGGGAAATCGCCAATCGGCTCAGTTACTCCGCTCCCGTGCTCATCTACAAATACGGTTGGGCGACCATCGACGTGTTCACCCGCTGGCTGCACCGCCGCCTCGCCCGGCGGCTGGGCGAACGCATGAGGATTGCCATCCGCCAGGCGGAGAAAAGCGGCCTGCCGACCGCGCCCGACATCATCGCCCACAGCTTTGGCACATTGCTGCTGTCGCGTGTGCTGGCGGATGCGGATTTCGCCGACCTGAAATTCGGCCGCATCATCACCGCGGCGAGCATCGTGCGCCCGGATTTCGACTGGGATCGGCTTGTCGCAGAAGGCCGCGTGGAAGCGGTGCTGAACCATGTCGGCGGCCAGGATGGTGCGGTGCCCTACGCGCAATACGCCATTCCCGGCGCGGGCCCCGGGGGGGTGTCGGGTTACGACGCAAAGACCGTTCTCAATGTGCGCACAGACACCTATCCCCACTCGGGCTTCTTCATCCCGGAAAATTTGCGTGTGCTGATATCGCGTGAGGGCCTGTGGCATGGCTTTCTGACTCGGCCGCTGGCGCACTTTCGCCCGCCTGGCAGCTTCGTACCCGAAGCACGCTGGCGCCCGGCGCCGTTGCCGGCACGCATCCCTACACGTTTGCTGGCGTATACGGTGTTCTGTCTACTGGCGCCGTTGTCGTGGTTGCGTCGGCGCCTCGATCCTTGAGGCGTTCCGTTTAAACGAGCCTCCACGCCGGGGCGCATGCAGGCACCCTGGCGTTTGCAGCGGAGCAGAGCGCCGCAGTATCAGTTGCTCGGTCGCTGCTTGGTCGAGTCCAGCTCGGCCTTGCTGGCGGTGGTGATCTCGGTGATTTGCGCGGACTTGGCGATCGCATAATCGAAGGTGTCCTGCATCTTGGCGATGGCTTCGGTCGGCGTTCCTTTCAGCCCGCCACTGGCTGCCCAGTCCAGGTTCCAGACCCCGGACAGATCATCTGCCCCGGCTACGTCGTGGGTTTCGATGGCGGTGAATACGTCTGGATGGCGCTGCATGTACTTGGCCGCCTCGACCACATCGCTGGGCACTTTGCCCGATGTATCGTTGGCCAGTTGCGAAACTTCCTGTTTGGTAATCGCACCTTTGCCGTTCTGGCGCATGTAATCGGCGAGGGTTTTGCTGGACTTGGCGATGTCCAACTTCGCATCGAATACCGAAGTCGACGAACTCGGAGTATTCGGGTTACCGCCAGTAGGTGAAACGGTAGTAGACATCGACCTGCTCCCTCAGTGGATTGATGACACGTGGCAGCGATACTGCCTTCGCCACGGACGTTATCAGCAAGCAAATGGCCACTGCGCATCGCCTTCACAGCAATTCGCAAACGCCTGAAAATTTCACAGCGTTTCACAGTGAGCTGGGTTTCCAGGAAGCCAAGCTGACGCACCGCTAGTGGCGATGCGTGCTTGATCTTGAAGCTGTTGCGGCTAGAGGCGCGGTGCGCTTTTCACGGTTGAAAGCGCTCTTTCTATCGCCTCGTGTGGGGTTGAGGCGAGGGGCTGCTCGACGTGGTTGTACTTGCTGTTGTCCAGGATCAGCACCTGGGCTGTCTGGGCCAGCTTGTCGACGTCATAACCCAGGTCGATACATGCACCCAAAACGGCCAACATGGCCTGTTCCAGCACCATCTCACTATGCGTAGCCATATCTGCACCTCGGCGGTGGCCTGTAGCCGGCCGGAAGAAAGATCAAGCGAATGTGCTGCTACTGATGAGGTATGACTACGCAGCAACCAGAAGGATTCAGCTCATGTTGGCGCGCAGCGCAGTTGGCCGATGAAATGTCATCTGGGCGACGAGCAGATTGCGAGATGGCTCGTTTCGACAAACGTGCTCCAGAGGCATAGCAGTTTTGTTTGAAAGGTTCTGAAGCGACAGTTGATGGGGCTTTAGGGGCTGATTTCAGTCATAACCTTCATTCTTGAACGGCAGCCAGGCTCATCAAAGCAGCCATGCCGGCGGCTGGCTGAACTTCGAGTTCGTCACGAAGGTGCTGAACTAAAGCACGGGCTGCAGGCGTTATGCTGCGGTGGGGATTGGTGAGCGTATACAGCACTGCCGCTTTCGGGTGTTCGGCTGGGCAGGCATGTTGCAGGCGCCCGGCTCGTAGATCGTCGATGCAACTGTGCAGCGGTACGCAGGCCAGGCCTAGGCCGGCACGGGCGGCGTCGAGCATCGACTGGTAATCGTGTAAGCATAGCGCTGCCCTGTCCAGCGCCTTCTCCCCATCTACCAATAGCCAGGGCCGTAGGCCCGTGGAGGATCGGGTGGTAAGAAGATCCATATCGCTCAGCCCATCCAATCGGTTGGGGTTACCAAGGTTACCCACCTTCTCGGGGCTGCCCACAATCACCATTTCCAGGCGTGCTATGGCCCTCGACACGATGTCGGTGCTATCGCCAGGCACCTCATGGAGGCTGAGCGATATATCCAGGTGATTGTTCGCCAGTTCAGTTTCACCATCGGCCTCACTCAGGTAGAACTCGACATTTGGATACCGATCTCTGAACGTGCGCAGGCAGGAATAGAACCAGGGCGACAATACTCTGGGCGCGGATAGATGAACGGGGCCACGTGGTGGGCCATTGGCATCCCTGGCGATCTCCTCGACCGCTTTGGCAGCGTCAAGCATATCCAGCGCATGACAATAAATGCGTGAGCCGATCGGGGTGAGATGAAGAGCTCGTGGCTTGCGGATCAGTAGTTGCACGTCCATGCGCTTTTCGAGCTGGATGATTCGCCTGCTCAAATTGGATTTGGCGACTCCGGTACGCTGTGCGGCGGCAGAAAAACTACCCGCCTCCACCACATGAACCAGCCAGTACAGATCGGCCAGGTTGGCGGCGCGTAGCGAATATCGGGGGGGCGGCATTTGGGACGACGTGTGGTCGTATATGGGACGCTGCATCATGTCTATCCACGAGGCTTTGCGTTATCTTATCGCGCTCCTGATGTTAGGCCTTTTGTTACGCCGGACAGCGCTTTTGCTCGCAAGGATAATCGCGTTGATCTATTACCGGTCGTCGGCCGAACCCATGACGTTAATTGGGCTGGAGTGATGCAGAACAATTTCAACAATGCACCGCATATTTTGCTGATAGACGATTCGCCCGAGGAAATACGGGGGTTGGTCGTCGTGCTGCGTCAGCAAGCCTGGCAGTTGTCCATGGCCAGCGACGCCCGTCAGGGCTACCAGCGTGCCCTGTCGCTAAAGCCCGACCTGATTTTGCTCGACGTCCGCATGCCGGGTATGGATGGGTTTACCCTCTGCCGCTTGTTGCGCGAGGCGCCTGCAACCTGCCGCGTTCCCATCATATTCCTGACCTCCTCCGCAGCTGTGGAGGAGCGACTCGAGGGGTTGTCATTGGGGAGCGTCGATTACGTCTTGAAAGGCTGCGACCCTCAGGAAGTTCTGGCACGCATCCGAATCCACCTGCAACTGGCATGGCGTGAAACGGCGCCCGAGCAAACCCAGCTTCCCGCAGAGCCGGGCAGTGATGACCAGGTTTCGTTGCGTGTGGCCATGCGCTTGATCGCTCAGCACCTCGATGATATGCCTTCCTTGGCAGAGCTTGCCCGCAAGACGGGTACCCACGAAAAGCGGCTTTCGAGCATTTTTCGCGAGCATCTGGGCTGTACGGTGTTCGCCTACATTCGCGAAGCCCGGTTGCGGCGTGGCCAGGAACTGCTGGCCGAGAGTGCGATGGATATTCAGGACATTGCCGATCAGGTCGGGTTTCGCAGCGCCTGCAATTTCACTACGGCATTTCGAGAGCGCGTGGGCATGACGCCAAGCCAGTATCGCCAGCAAGCCCATAACAAGGGTTCGTCGCAGCGAACTGATGCGGACTAGTCATTATGCAAGGCTCATCCCAGTACGATGATCGCTATGGCTCATCCGATGCGGCACCGTGCTCACCTCTTCGCTCCTGTGTGGGCATGAGCAGGGTTTGGCTCAGTGCTTTGCTGCTGGTGCTCATGTGGCTTTGCAGTCCTCTGGTATGGGCCGTCGACGCCTGCCAGGCTGCGCGTGTGGATTTGGCACCACAGATACAGATGCTCGAGGATTCCGACGCCAGGCTCGATGCCTTGCAGGTTTCCCAGCTGCCCGCCTCGAAATTCAGCCCGGCATCGCCTGAGCTGCTTGGGCAGGAGTACAGCCATTCAGCCTTTTGGCTACGCTTCGAGGTCGAGAATCGAGATACGCGAATCTGCCAGCGTTGGTTGACCGTCGGCGAACCGCGGCTGCACGACATTCAGTTGCATGTGTTGCGCGGTGCCAGTTGGCAAACGCAAGTTGCCGGTGCGGCGTATCCGCTCGAGCAATGGCCGCTAGCCGAGCGCCAGCCGGTGTTCGAGCTGGTGCTCGAACCAGGTGAACGCGCTCAGGTACTGGTAAGGGTCACCACGCCCACGCTGCTGCTGTTGCACCCGGTTCTGTGGAGTGAAACCGCTCTGCTTAAAGACAGACAGCGGGTTTCGCTGGGTGACGGTATCACCCTCGGTATCGTGCTGTTGGTGGTGCCTTTCAGTCTGGTCGTCGGCTGGATCGTGCGCTCTCGGTTGCTGGCGGTTCACGCGGCAACCGTATTCAGTTACGTCACGGTGACCTGGGTCGCCAGTGGCTATCTGATTACCTGGCCTGCTCTGATGCCCTGGAGTCTGCCGATATGGTCGCTGTTGAGCGTACTGTCTTTTCTGTTTTTCCTGGCTTACGCCCGCGAACTGTTACAGGTTCGCCGCCTGCCTGCGCGTTGGGGCAGGCTCTACGATCTGATCCTGCTGCTATTCATCTGTGCGTGCCTCTGGGGCCTTCTGGTCGATTCGGCCCAGGGGCGACCGCTTGCTGAGTGGTGCACGCGGGTCGCCGCTTATCTGCTGCTGCCTGCGACACTGTTTACGGCCTGGCGAAGAGGCCTGCCGCTCAGCTGGATGGCCTGGGCAGTGCCTGGTTTCATGCTGCTGCAGTTCCTGGTGCGCTATGTCCTGCAACTCGACCAGTTGCCCTGGCAGGCCCGCGGCAGTGTGTTGAGCTTGTCCTCGACGTTGCCGGGGGTGGCGATACTGGTCTGCACGCTGATCACCGAAGTCAGCCGTAGCCGGCGAAGGGAAAAGCGCGCACTGACCGCCCTGGAGCGCCAGCAAAAGGCCGAGCAGGAAAGGCTGGAGAGTACCGTCGCCTTGCGCACCAGCCAGCTGCGCGAGTCGCTGCGTGCCCGCAGTACGCTGATGGCGCGAATCAGCCATGACCTGCGCTCCCCGCTGGTGAGCATCATCGATTACGCGCGCCTCGTTCAGGCAGGTGTCGCACGTGATGATTTTCCCCACAAAATCGAACGCAATGCTCGGCAACAGCTGGAGCTGATCGACGAGTTGCTGGAGTTTTCCCGCAGCGAGCTGCAGCAGTTGGAGTTGACGCTGGCGCCAGGTTATCTCTACGGCTTCCTGCGCGAGCTGGAAGAAGAGGTGGCCTTTCTGGCTGCACGGCAGAACAACCGGCTCGAGTGCCGTTTTGCCGCTGATCTACCCGCATTGGTGCGGGCGGATTTTCGCCGCTTGCGCCAGGTATTACTCAACTTGCTGGGTAATGCCGCGAAATTCACCCACGACGGCTGGATTCGCTTTGAAGTCGATGCCAGTGCCGAAGCGGACGGGCGGGTGCGACTGAGCCTCAAGATCAGTGACAGCGGCATCGGGATCGATCCTCATGCAGGAGAGCAGTTGCTCAAGCCATTCCAGCGTGGCCGAGGTGTCGAATCCTATGACGGCAGTGGGCTTGGGCTGTCCATCGTCACTCAGTTGCTGCTCCATATGGGCAGTGAACTGAAGCTGGAACGGCTGGAGCCACGGGGCAGTTGTTTCGCGTTCGAGCTGGTGTTGGAGCCGGCCGGTGAAGATGAGTTGGAAAGCAGCTTCATCGACGAGCATGGCATCGACGTAGAGGGCAATGGCCGGCGTGTGCTGCTGGTCGATGACTTGCAGCAGAATCGTGAGTGGTTGTGCGATTTGCTGTCCGGTTACGGGTTCGATGTGGACTGCGCCGAGAACGGTCTTCAGGCGCTCGAATGGTTGCAGCGCGACACGCCCGATCTGCTCGTCACCGATCAGCGCATGCCGGGTATGGACGGCTGGGAGCTGCTGCATACCCTGCGCTTGAGCTGGCCCGATTTGCCAGTGCTGCTGTATTCGGCGGCGCCCGCGTTGCGCCCGGCAGGCATGTCAGCGCAACTGCGTTTCGATGCCACGTTGCTCAAACCGGCATCGAGCCGGGATCTGATGGCCTGCATCGATACCCTCAGCCGAAGCGGCGCACAGCGGCAGGGGCCAGCATGATGAGGCTCAGACGAACCTTGCCGCACCTGCTGGGCCTGATGTCGCCGTTCGCGGTATGGGCACAAACTGCCGCCCTGCAACTCGATGAAATCAATGTCAGCGCTCGTCATCGTGAAGAACGTGTGCAGGAGGTACCGATCAGTCTCGTTGTGGTTGAGGGAGCGCAGTTTGGCGGGGCCGGCCTGGATACTATGAATGCGCTGGCTGCGCGCATTCCCGGGTTGACGCTCAGCGCTCCCAACCCTCGCTATGCCGCCTACGGAATCCGTGGGCTGGGGTCGAGCTCCGCTAACGACGGGCTCGATGGCAGCGTGGCGGTATTCTCGGACGGCGTTTATCTCGGTCGCCAGGGCATGTCCCTGCAGGATCTTGGCGATATAGAGCGGGTCGAAGTGCTGCGCGGCCCGCAGGGCACGTTGTATGGAAAGAACGCCACGGCAGGCGCGATCAATATCCTCAGCCGGGCACCCAGCTTCGTCAGCGAGGGGAGTGCCGAGGTGAGCATGGGCCAGGACGGCCTGCGCCAATACCGTGCGAGCCTGTCAGGCCCGCTAATCGATGAAGTGCTGGCTGGCAGGTTGAGCCTCTACGACGCTGCGCGCGACGGCGCCATCGAGAATCGCTATAGCGGCCGTGCAGTAGCAGGTGAAGACAGGCAGGGCGGGCGAGGGCAGTTACTGTGGGAGCCCAACGAGTTCTTCAGTGCTCGGTTGATCGGTGAGTATGCCGTGCAGGATGAGAGCGCAGTGCTGGTTGCCAGCAACCTGAGTGCGGTGACTCGTCAGCGTGCCGCCTTTGTCGGGTATTCGCCGCCTCCTGTAGACCCCTACGCCCGCCGCATCGATCACGATGAACCCAACCGCCTGGAGACCCGGCAACGCGGTCTGACGCTGCTACTCGACAACCATCTCGATCACGACATAACCCTGAGCAGCATCTCGGGCTATCGGGATTGGGCCTATGACAGCAAGAGCGACGCCGACAGTATGGCGCTGTCGATAGCTCGTTCGGCCGTGGATATCGACCATCGCCAGTTCAGCCAGGAACTACGCCTTGCGCAGACGCTCGATGAAAAGTTCGATTATGTGCTGGGTCTCTACTACCTGCGGCAACGCTTTCAGCGCCAGAGTGATGTGCGATTTGGCCCTGATGCCGCGGCATTCTTTCTTGGCGACCGTGCGGAACTGACGTCGCTTGGCGTAACCCCTGGCATGGTGCCGTCGACCTTGCTGCAAGGCGCCCATCAGGATATTCGCGGGGAGCAGAAAAGCGACAGTCAGGCGGTGTTCGGGCAATTCACCTGGAGCCCCACTGAGCGACTCGCCATCACGCCGGGGCTGCGTTACACCCGCGAGCGCAAACGCGGACGTATTACCCGGTCCGTCGATGGCCTGGCTCCGCTCGGCAGCGATCTGGTGTCGCAGCTCGGTGGCACGCTGCTGCGCGATGTTGCGCTGGGCGGCCAGTACCTGCGCCGCAACAGCATCGAGGAACATAACCTTTCCGGGCAGTTAGCGATCAGCTATCAATTGACCGATGCGGTTACTGGCTATGCCAACTGGTCGCGAGGCTACAAGGCCGGCGGCATCAACCTCGAGGTGACGGGGCCGCGGGTGCCACCTACATTCGGCCCGGAGCGGGCTACCTCGATGGAGGTTGGCTTCAAAAGCCGCTGGTGGCAGGAGCGGCTGCTCGTCGACATGGCGTTCTACCAAACGGACGTCGACGACTACCAGGCATTGAGCAACAGCAAGGCGGTCGATGATCTGTCACCGCCACTGCGCGACAGCCTTATCAACGTGGGCAAGGTACGCCTGCGCGGTGTGGAGCTCGATAGTCGAGTGCTGTTGAGTGGCCATTGGCAGTGGCATCTTGCTGCCGCCTTGAGCGATGCACGCTACCGCTCGTTCGAGAACGCGCCCTGCGCGCCGCAAAGCGCAGCATTGTCGTGTGATCTTTCGGGCAAGCGGCTGTTCAATGCCCCGCAGTGGAGCGCGGCAACTGGCTTGAATTACCAACGACCATTGGCGCTCGGCTTGGCGTTGTTTGGGGCGCTGGATTACAGCTGGCGCAGTGGTTCATACGGGGTTCTGGAACGAGGTGCTGGCAGTTATCAGCCTGCCTACGGGCTGACCGATCTGCGTATCGGCATAGGCCGTATCGATCAGCAGTGGGCACTCGAGCTATGGGCTAAAAACCTGTTCGACCAGGATTATGCCAGTGCGGTGTACGCCACCCTGGGCTCTGGAGATTACGGTGTTTTACCGGGCCCGCAGCGCAGTCTCGGCATGACCTGGCGAGCTCAGTACTAGCGCTGTTCGCGATTCATTCGGGCGCCTTCTCAGGCTGCACAGCCGCGTACCTGCGTTCGCTTCGAGGTGGCCGGTTCGCCGCTCTCATTCGGCCTGCTTTGCAAAATAATCACGGATATCCGCTGCGGCAAAAGTCCCATCCGGTTGGGCAAAATTTGATCGTTCATGGCGTGAGTAGACTCCGCGGGCTCTTCATCCATCGGCTTGACCCGATGGTTGGTTTCCCAAATTTCATGGAGTTGTACGATGCCAGTTCCTCACAAGGATTCCGTTCGCGCGGGCAAGCATCTGCTGTATTGCGCCGTCGTTCTGGCGGGTTCCAGTGCTGCCCCGCTGGTGTTTGCGCAGGCTGTGCCCGACGCAGGGCAGTTACTTAACGAGCACCAGCAGACCCAACCTTCCGAACCTCGCTCCACTCAGCCGCCAGCTGCCTTCGAACTGCCATCGGGTACCAACCAGCCAGGGGACTCCGGCCTTCGGGTGCAGCTCAAGGCAATCCGCTTCAGCGGAGATACCGCGCTGGCCGAAGCCGAGAATCTGCAAGAGCTGATCAAACCCGTTCTGGGCAAGACCCTCGACCATGCCGGTCTTCAGCAACTTGTAGACAGCCTTACTCGCTATCTTCGTGGCCGCGGCTATGTACTGGCTCGCGCTTATCTGCCGCGTCAGGACCTCACCGAAGGCCAGCTGGAGATCGCCCTGGTCAAGGGCCGCCTGCAGTCCGGGGCCTCGCGCATCGAAATGAGCGGCGCTACCCGCAGCAGCCACGAGCGTTTGCATGGGATCGCCGACAGCGCCCTTGCCGAAGGCGAGGTGTTGCGCGTCGAAGATCTGGAGCGGGCGTTGTTGCTGATCAACGATCAGCCGGGCATCAGTGCCCAGTCGGCGCTGGAACGCGGCATCGAGCCCGGTACCAGTCGCCTGTTGATAAATGCCAAACAGGGCCCGCTGCTCAATGGTGGCGTGTCGACTGACAACTATGGCAATCGCAGCACCGGCACGGCGCGCGCCAATGCACAGTTGAGCTTCAACGATCCGCTGGGCATTGGTGATCAACTGAATATCGGCGTCAGCAAAAGCACTGGTAGCGATATTGTCGGTGGCTCCTACAGCCTGCCGCTGGCCGCTTCCGGGCTGCGCCTGAATGCCGCGGGCTCTTACCTGCGTTATGACGTCGATCAGGAGCAATTCCGCCCCCTCGATCTGCGCGGTACTGCGCGCAGCGGTTCGCTGGGCTTGAGCTACCCGCTGATTCGCTCGCGACTGGAGAATCTCAATCTCGCGGCGACCTATGAGTACAAGGCGCTGGAGGATCATGCACTGGGTACCAACCTGCGCGATCGGGAATTGAACAACATCGTGCTGGCCATGAGTGGCAACCGTTTTGACGGCTTTGCCGGCGGCGGTGTGACCGATGCCATGCTGGCCTTGACGCTGGGTGAGCTCGACCTGTCCGGCAACCGTGACGACCAGTTCGCCGACAGCGTGAGCGCTGAGAGCGATGGCAGCTTCCATAAGCTGAACCTGCGCGTGTCGCGCTTGCAGAGCCTGGGTGCCGCGAGCCCGTGGACGTTGTTCGGCGGCATTTCAGCTCAGTGGGCCAGTGACAACCTCGACTCTTCCGAGAAATTCCTGCTGGGTGGCCCGGCCGGCGTACGTGCTTATCCGGTCGGCGAAGCCTCTGCGGATCATGGTTGGCTGGCCACCCTCGAACTGCGCCGCAACCTCGATCTGAACCTGCCTGGCGTGACGCTGCAGGGGCTCGGATTCTTCGACACCGGCCGTGTCTGGCTGCACGAGAACCCCTGGCCTGGCTCGATCAACAATGCTGGCGACACCAACCGCTACGACCTGCATGCCGTGGGCATAGGCGCCAACCTGTGGGCGGGTGATTTCAGTGTCCGTACCGCTGTCGCGCGCACGCTCGATAACAACCCAGGTCGTGGTTTGTCCGGCCTGGATGCAGACAGCCGTGCCAGCGACTGGCGCGCCTGGATTCAAGCCTCGTACGCATTCTGATCAAGTCATTGCGGTTATTTAAGAATTTTAGGAGCACATCATGAAGCGGGCTTCGTTGAACCATCTTTACCGTCTGGTCTGGAGCGATGCCGATCAGGCATTCGTCGCTGTAGCAGAACATTCCACCTCACGCGGCAAGCGCGGCGGCGCCATCGGTTTCCTCGCCGCTGTCGGTCTGCTGGGCAGCGGCATGGCCCTGGCGGCCGACCTTCCGACTGGAGGAGCCATCGTCGGTGGCAGCGGTAATATTTCTCAGAACGGTAGCCATATGGTTATCGATCAGCACAGTGGCAAGCTGGTTACCAACTGGAATAGCTTCGATATCGGCAGCGATGCCAGTGTCACGTTCCACCAGCCTGGCGTCGACAGCATTGCCCTGAACCGCGTGATCGGTGGCGGTAATGCCAGCCAGATCCTTGGCAAGCTCGATGCCAATGGCCAGGTGTGGCTGCTCAACCCGAACGGCGTGGTGATCGGCAAGGGCGCCGAGGTCAACGTCGGTGGGCTGGTTGCCTCTTCGCTGCAGATCAGCGACCAGGATTTCCTCGCAGGTAAAACCACCTTGAACGGCGGTGCCGGTGCGGGCGCAGTGCTCAACCAGGGCACCATCAATGCAGCGAAAGGTGGCGTGGTTGCTTTGGTCGGCCCCCAGGTTGGCAACAGCGGGACGATCCAGACACCGGGTGGCAGCACGCTAATGGCGGCTGGCGACAAGGTGACACTGGACTTCCAGGGCGACGGCCTGGTCGGTGTCAACATTGAGCGTGGTGTGCTCGATGCTCTGGTTAAAAACGAAGGTCACATCAGCGCCGACGGCGGCCTGGTCGCGTTGAGTGCGCGATCGGCTGATGCTGCCTTGAACAGCGTGATCAACAACACCGGGATCATCGAAGCCAACGGCCTGGTGGAGCGTGGTGGGCGCATTCTTCTGGATGGTGATGCCGAGGGTGGCCTCACGCAAATCGCAGGTACGCTCGACGCTTCCTCCGTGCATGGCAAGGGCGGCGACATCGTCGTGACGGGCGAGCGTATCGCCATTGCCGATGCGCAGCTGGATGCCAGCGGCGCGGCAGGTGGCGGCACGATCAAGGTCGGTGGCGGCTGGCAGGGCAAGGATGCCAGCGTGGCCAATGCCTCGCAGGTGACGGTCGAGCGCAGCGTGAAGGTCAAAGCCGACGCGACCCAGGCCGGTGATGGCGGCACGGTGGTGTTCTGGTCGGACGGTGACAACCGTTTCGCGGGCGACATCTCGATCCGTGGTGGTGAGCAGGCAGGTAACGGCGGCAAGGCTGAAGTGTCTGGCAAGCAAACGCTTCAGTATGCGGGCAAGACCGACGCGCGTGCAGCCAAGGGGCGTACGGGTGATCTGTTGCTCGATCCGACCACCATCATCGTTTCCGGTGGCAGCGGCACCAGTGGCGACTGGTCGAACGGCAGCGGTGCCGTGACGGTGTACGAGAAGACGCTGGAGGAGCAGACGGCCAACGTGCTGATGCAGGCCACTAACAGCATCCAGTTCGCGGATCTGAATCTCAATGGCGGCGATGGCACCATCAGCATGCAGGAAGACGTGAGCTTCCGTGCAGAAGTTATTCGCGATGCAGTAACCGGGTCTGGTAACCGGGGTGATATAAAATTTGATAACAACCAGAACGGTCTCGTTGTATCAGGGACTGGAAGTATTTATTTTCAGTCCGGTGGTGTTGGGACCGGTTCTATCAGCAACGTATTCAACCTCACCGCACTAGGTCAGGGTGTTAATCCGTCGATTGCAGATATTCCCTCTCACAACGTGGCTGTGATCGGTAGCGGTACGCCTGGAGCAGGTAGTATCACTTTGCTGGGCGCAGATGGTTTAACGGTTGGCGGCGCGATTTCTACCAATGGTGGGTATGTACGCCTTTCTGGTGACTCGGATGTCGGCGGACAGGGGCATTTCACCCTGAACACACCTATCAATACCGAGGGTGGCAATTTATATATCTCCTTTGGTTCAGGTAACAACGGTAGTGCGACACTGTTGGGTGATATGGTCTTGGGTAATGGCCGCCTGTACTTTGGTGATGCCATTAACGCAGCAGGCGGCCAAGGTTTGGGTGCCTCTACAGGTAACAAGATTCTCGGTGGTCTCCTCAGCCTCAGTGGCGACGTGAACTTCAGTACACCCCTGACAATGAAGGGGGGCGCTTCCGTTTACACCGACGGCGCAATCAACTTCACCAGCACGGTCAATCTGGACACTGGCACTGACCTGCTGACCCTGCGCGCCAACAACGTCGACTTCAGCCAGGCGACCTTGCAGAACCTGTCCACGGCAAGTATTCGCCTGGAGCCCTACGACGCGACGACCAATATCCAGCTGGACAGCAGCAGCGGTAACGCTGGTGGCGGCATCTTCCTAGATGCGAGCGCGCCCGCGACCGATATCAGCAAACTGGTGGGAATCAAGAACCTCACCATCGGCCGTGCCGACGGTACGGGTACCACGACCGTTGAAGCTTCCGGCTTTGGCTTCAGCGCCAACAACAACCTGACGCTGCTCAACGGTGATATCCAGATCGATGGCGCGCTGCGCAACACTGACGCCAGCGGACACATCATCGCCCAGGCTGGCACCGGCGATATCGTCATCGGCAGCGGCGGCACAGTCACCGCTCAGGGCAGCGGCGACGCCGTCGTATTGGTCGCCGAGCGTAACCTCGTCAACAACGCGGGCGCCAACGCGCTGGTTACCGACAACGGCCGCTGGCTCACCTATTCCAGCAGTCCTCTGGACGATACGCGTGGCGGCCTGGATGTCGCTTTCAAACAGTACGCCGCGCAGTATGGCGATACGGTGCTGGGCAGCGGCAATGGACACCTGTACAGCTATGCACCGAAGGTGAAGGTTGAGCTGCAGGGAGAGGTTCGCAAGACCTATGACGGCGACACCGCCGC
Organism: Pseudomonas sp. PME37.24/006; assembly: GCF_055556635.1. Classification (NCBI taxonomy): domain Bacteria; kingdom Pseudomonadati; phylum Pseudomonadota; class Gammaproteobacteria; order Pseudomonadales; family Pseudomonadaceae; genus Pseudomonas; species Pseudomonas sp. PME37.24/006. The sequence goes on along the minus strand of NZ_JBVHNL010000003.1, from coordinate 709,552 downwards.
GACCGTCAACAATGCAAACTTCGACATGAGCGGCGCAATCGATGGCGACACCATCGACGTGCTCTCGTTTGGTAATGCCTATTACACCGACAAGAATGCCGGCGCCGGAAAGGGCGTAACGGTAGACGACGTCGAGGTTTCCGAGGCGACCAATGGAAACGTCAAGGTGTACGGCTACCAGGTCGACGCCTCCAGCGTAAGTGGTGATGTGGGGCAGATCGACCGCAAAACCCTAACCGCGACCGCCGACGTAGCCAACAAAACCTACGACGGCACTACCACTGCTGACCTGAGCAATATCTCGCTTATCGGCATCGTCGACGGTGATGAAAGCAAAGTGAACACCAGTGGTAGCACCGGCGCCTTTATCGACAAGAACGCAGGCCAGGACAAATCGGTTACCGGCTCGGGCATCGCGCTGACCGGCGATGAGGCGAACAACTATGCATTCGATACCGATGCGCAAATCGGCACCGCCGACATCGACCGCAAAACCCTGACTGCGACCGCCGACGTAGCCAACAAAACCTACGACGGCACCACGGTTGCTGACCTGAGCAATATCTCGCTTATCGGCATCGTCGACGGTGATGAAAGCAAAGTGAACACCAGTGGTAGCACCGGCGCCTTTATCGACAAGAACGCAGGTCAGGACAAATCGGTTACCGGCTCGGGCATCGCCCTGACCGGCGACGAGGCGAACAACTACGCATTCGACACCGATGCACAAATCGGCACCGCCGATATCGACCGTAAAACCCTGACCGCGACCGCTGACGTAGCCAACAAAACTTACGACGGCACTACGGTTGCTGACCTGAGCAATATCTCGCTGATCGGCATCGTTGACGGTGATGAAAGCAAGGTGAGCACCAGTGGCACCGGCGCCTTTATCGACAAGAACGCAGGTCAGGACAAATCGGTTACCGGCTCGGGCATCGCCCTGACCGGCGACGAGGCGAACAACTACGCGTTCGATACCGATGCGCAAATCGGCACCGCCGACATCGACCGCAAAACCCTGACCGCAACCGCCGATGTGGCCAACAAAACCTACGACGGCACCACGGTTGCTGATCTGAGCAATATCTCGCTGATCGGCATCGTCGACGGTGATGAAAGCAAGGTGAACACCAGTGGTAGCACCGGCGCCTTTATCGACAAGAACGCAGGTCAGGACAAATCGGTTACCGGCTCGGGCATCGCCCTGACCGGCGATGAGGCGAACAACTACGCATTCGACACCGATGCGCAAATCGGCACCGCCGACATCGACCGCAAAACCCTGACCGCAACCGCCGATGTGGCCAACAAAACCTACGACGGCAGCACGGTTGCTGACCTGAGCAATATCTCGTTGGTTGGTATCGTCGATGGTGATCAAGGCAAAGTCACCGGCAGTGGCGACAAAGGTCAGTTTATCGACAAGAACGCGGGCCAGGACAAATCGGTGACCGGCTCGGGCATCGCCCTGACCGGCGACGAGGCGAACAACTACGCATTCGACACCGATGCACAGATCGGCACCGCTGATATCGACCGCAAGACCCTGACCGCAAACGCCGACGTAGCCAACAAAACCTACGACGGCACCACGGTTGCTGACCTGAGCAATATCTCGCTGATCGGCATCGTCGATGGCGACCAGGGCAAGGTCACCGGCAGTGGCGACAAGGGCGCGTTCATCGACAAGAATGCGGGGCAGGACAAATCGGTTACCGGCTCGGGCATCGCCCTGACCGGCGATGAGGCGAACAACTACGCATTCGACACCGATGCGCAGATCGGCACCGCCGATATCGACCGTAAGGTGGTGACTGTCAGGGTTGATATTGCCGACAAGCCGTACGACGGCAGTAGCACGGCCATCATCCGGGATATCACTGTTGACGGTATCGTTGTCGGCGATGCTGTCGGTGCAACGGGGAACGCTGCGTTTGAAACACCGACGGCGGGCCAAGGGAAAACTGTAAGCGTTACCGGTTTGCAACTGCAGGGTGGTGACGCATCCAACTATCTGTTGGCTGACCAGCCAGTGATCGGCATCGCCAGCATTCAGCCGCCATTCTTCACGCCAGTTGGTTTGATCAATGCACCAGAGGGCGTCAACGGCACTGGCGTAGCGGTTAAGCGGCCTGATAATCAGGTGATCGTGGAGGGCCAAGCCACTGTTCAGCCGATTCTGTCTACGGCGCTGTTCAGCGATACGCCCAGCCTGGCAACGACCCCAGCGAACATCGGCATGGGTGACGCGTTGGTTCTTCAGGATGCTGTGCTAACCGGTAACGGCAGGATGAGCCTGGCGCTGCTCGATGGTCGCTCAGAGCCCGCAGTGCGTAAAAGTCTGGCAATTTATCGAACCCGTTCGGGTGAGCCGCTAAGTGCAGAAGGTCAGTACGCTGCGACTGACATGGGCAACAGCATCACGCTGGAACTGGCCGATAACGGAAGCCGCCAGGCGCCTGTGTTGCAACGCTCTGGCTCCAGGTCGGTGGAGGGGGTCGTCACGTTGGCCAATGGGCAGCTGTTGAACCTTCAGGTAACGGTACTGAGCGATGGTGTGCTGATGGTTCAAGTGCCGCTTATGGCCAGCGATATCCCTAGCGATGAGCTTGCTGCATACGGTCTTGCGGTAGCCAAGAAACGCTTGGGAACCAGCGTTCGCAGTATTGAAACCGTCGTGGTCGAGCACGCGTTGAGGCAGGCCAAGGTAGTGGCGGTGAAGTCGATGGAGGTGGTTAGCCGCTAAAGCACTGCCCTGATGCCCTCACCAAAGGCATCTCGTACCTAATACAAAACCCCTGCACTTAGCCAAAAGTCAGGGGTTTTGTATTTTTGGGACAGTTCATTGGGCTAAATACGGGCCGAGTATTTCCGGCGTATCGCAGGTGGCGAAGCGGCATTCGCATTCGGAGAGGGAGCAAATATGCGGGGATGGTGCAGTCAACCTCAAAACATTTGACTCTGTAGTCGCTACAGCCTTTATGTTGGTCTCCATTATTCGGTAGCAGCGCTAGTTGTTGCCTATCGTGGCCAGCAATACGGGATGTGTATGAACCACCTACGGTCTAGCGTTTGGTCTCTGTTGCTCACTGCCTGGCTATTGGCGCTGCTCGCTACGCTGGCGGTGCTGTTCGTTGGTGAGGTCATGGGGCAGGCTCCCTGCAACCTGTGTTGGTTTCAGCGTGCTTTCATGTTTCCGCTCGTGGTCATCCTGGGGGTCGCCTGTTACCTGTCCGATGCCGGTGTTTGGCGTTACGCCCTGCCTGTCGCTGTCGCGGGCTTGCTGGTCTCGCTGTACCACAACCTGTTGTATTTCCGAGTCATTCCCGAAGCCATCAAGCCCTGCGGCATGGGCCCGTCTTGCTCTGGCGCCGACATGACGGTACTCGGCAGTTTGCCGCTGCCTTTGCTTTCCCTTGGGGTGTTCAGTTTGATCGCTGTTCTACTTTTGCTCGTTCGCCGGAGGTCAGTTGCATGAGTCGCCGTCTGTTGGTCGTTGCCGTTATCGTCCTTGCTGTCATTGGCTTCGCTGTTGCGGGGTTTCTCTATCCGAGAGAGGGAGCACCTGCCTACCAGCCAGTTCCGGCTGATACAGCCGCCACCGAGGCACCGCGTGCTGCGAACCTGGTGCGGTTTCATTCACCGAGCTTCGGTCCTGCCAATGCGAGCGTGACAGTCGTCGAGTTTTTCGACCCCTCATGCGAGGCGTGCAGGGCCTTCTATCCAATCGTCAAACAGATGATGGACAAGCACCCAGGGGATATCAGGCTGGTTCTGCGCTATGTGCTCAACCATAAGGGCTCGGAAGAAACCGCACGGATCATCGAAGCGGCGAGAAAGCAGGATCTGTTCATTCCGGTGATCGAAGCAGTGCTGGATTCCCAGCCTGCCTGGCATGACGATCCTCAGGTCGCTGCCGCCTGGGACGCAGCAGAGCGTACCGGGCTGGATGTGCCGAAAGCACGTGAGGACATGATGTCGGCCGACATTAACGCCGCGCTGGAGAAGGATACTGCTGACGCCCAGCGCCTGGGCGTACGCGGCACGCCGACGTTCTTCGTGAATGGCCGCCCGCTCACCCAGTTCGGTGCTCAGCAGCTTTACGACCTGATCAGAAGTGAGCTTGACGAGAACCCTCGATAATTACCTTTGGGTTATGGCGAGAAGATGTTCGCTTTTCTCCAGAACAGCGGACTCATTGCAGGGCCAGGGAGTTTTCAAGATGGATTTTCTGAATAACCGTTTTCCGCCTGTGCTGGTCGCCTGTGTATTTGCACTGTTGATGTGGCTAAGTTCGGCGTACGCGTTTGGCCAGCCTTCAGCGGTACGGCTGGTTATCGCCTTGCCATTCTTGCTGCTGGGTATGGGTGTTTGTTTGGCGGGTGTTAGCAGCTTTCGTCGAGCACGCACCACCGTCAACCCGCTGGTACCGCAGGAGGTTACCAGCCTGGTCAGCACCGGCATCTATCGGCACAGCCGCAACCCGATGTATCTGGGCTTTGCCGTTGTGCTGCTGTCGTGGGCGATGGTGCTTGGCACGCCACAAGCGGTCATCGGCGTGGTCGGGTTCATCGCTTACATCAACCGCTTTCAGATCGCTGCGGAGGAACGTGCCTTGTCGGAGCGCTTCGGGGCGTCTTTTACGAGTTATCAGGCCCAGGTGCGGCGCTGGATTTAGCACAAGAAGTCTTGCACAAATGCCCAGCGCGTGGGCAGCTCCGCGAACCGGCTGAAGGGTTAGATTTATTTTTGCTGCAGCTATGAACCTCCGTTTTTGAAAGCGGGCCGGGTGAGGGCGACAACCTCAACCTAAGCGAAAAGAGGCAGGACATCCCAGGCCAGCAGGCCGTCTTTGCTGTCGCGAAAGTGATGCTGCTTGCGCATGACGAATCTCTCTGTGTGCTGCCCAAGGCCTCGAAATCGCTGAGCCGTTGCAACTGTTCTGAACTGAGGTGCCGTGGCGGGGGTCTGCCGTTGCAATCCAGTAAAGGTACTACCCAAATGACCCACATCGATGCCGACCGCCAGCGCCTGGAGCGATACGATGACCAGACCGATGAATACTTGCTGGCGATCATCACTGACGAAGACCATGCCTCGCAGATCGAACTGGAAGATGGTCAGGTCGCCTGGCGCTCGACCCTGCGGCATGACCGCCTGCACCGCGTTGTTGACGGAGCGGGTCGCGCGCATTATCGCTTCGAGGAAATCTTGCCCGAGCAAGGTGGCGAATTCCAGCTGGTCAGCTTGATCGCCGAAGGCGGTCGGGGTGCGGAATTCTCCGAGTTGGTGATGTTCGGCAAGCGCCTGCTGACCTTCGACGACCGCACCGGTCTAGTCTGCGAGATACGCGAGCACAACCAGCTGATCCCGCGACAGATTCTCATGACCGGCAGCGGCGATGAACGCTTCAAGGGCTTCAAGAGCGAATGGGCCACTCTATGGGGCGATCAGTTGGTGGTCGGTAGCCACGGCAAGCGTCCCGAGGAGGAGTGGGTGAAGGTGGTTGGCCGTGACTACGGCCTGCAGAGCATCGATTGGCAGGATCGTTATGCACTGATCCGCGAAGCGCTGGGCGTGGGCGAGCAGGGGTACGTGATCCATGAGGCGGCTGAGTGGCATCCGTACCGACGCCAATGGCTGTTTTTCCCCCGCAAGGTATCTACCGAGCCCTTCGATGAGGAGGTCGACGGGCGCGAGAGAGGTAGCAACAAGCTGGTAATCGCCAGTGAGGACTTTAGCGACGTTCAGGTGCTGGAGATTGGTGAGCGTGTGCCCGAGCGCGGCATTTCCTCGTTCAAGCTGGTACCCGGCCACCCCAACGAATGCATCGGTCTCAAGAGCGTGGAGATCGGTGATCGCACCGAGAGTTACCTGTTCTGCTTCAACCTCGACGGTGAGATTCTCACCGACGACCTGTTCATCGGAGCCTACAAGTGCGAAGGGGTGGAATTTCTCTAGCCGGCGCGCAAGGCCGATGCAGGCGGTGTTGCCCCTGCATCGCTGCTCAAAACCGATCCTGCAACTCCGTCGCCCGCAACGCTTGCTCGAAGCGTTCCAGGAAGATCGCTTCGGCGTGGGTGCGTTTCTGGTCGCGGTTCCAGAGCAGGTAGACGTCCACGTCGATGACACCTTCGGCAGGCGGCAGGCGCCAGACTTCGCCGGCTTGCACGTCCTTGGCGACGATATGTTCCGGCAGGCAGCCGATGCCATAGCCGGCGGCGACCAGGCGGCGTATTTCGTCGAGGCTCGGCGAGGAGGCCACGATGCGGCCGGTGAAGCCTTGCTGATCCCTGAAGATAGTCAGTGGCGAGAGGTTGCCGCCGATCTGGTCGCTGGTGAAGCTGACGAAGTTCTCGCTTTGCAGGTCGCCGAGTTTCAGGTTCTTGCGCCCGAACAGTGGGTGGCGCTTGCCGCAAAAGAACGCATAGCGTTGCTTGAGCATCACCCGTTGTTCCAGCCGTGACTGCGGCGTTCGGCACAGGCTCAGGCCGAAGGAAGCGGTTTTCTGCAGCAGCGCGCTCACTACGTCGGAGCTGCGCAGCACGTCGAATTCGAACTCGACCCTGGGGTAGTCGACATGGAAGTTGGCCAGGAAGTCGTCGTAGAAGCTCGACTGGATGCGGCTGATCATCAGCATGCGGATCTTGCCGGCAACGTTTTCCTCCGGGGCATCCAGCGCCGGGCCGAGGCGCGAGACGGTGCCGTAGAGTTCGGCAGCGATCTGCATGACTTCCTCGCCGGCCCTGGACAGCGCGATGCGTGGGCCACTGCGAATTACCAAGGCGCTTTCCAGCTGTTCCTCGAGGCGTTTGAGGGCCTGGCTGACCGCCGGCTGACTCAGGTGCAGGCGGGCTGCGGCGCGGCTGATGCTGCCTTCCTGGCCGATCACCAGGAAGGTGCGCAGCAGGTTCCAGTCCAGCCGGTCGTTGAGGAAACGGCGGGCCTCGGGGTTGCGGTGGCCGGGGTTCATGGGTGTTCGATTATCCGTCTTGCTTATACTTGAGTATTGATATTAGAAGCTTTGCTTAGCATAGGGGCGGGGGCATGATCTGGCAATGCACCGCCAGAGTGCGACCGATCCCGCACCTGGGATGTGCTTTTTCTCCTGCCTATAAAAACGAATCCGGGAGCTTGCGATGACTACACCCACCTCCACGCCGCGCCGTGCCGCGGCGGCCGCCTTCATCGGCACCACGATCGAGTTCTACGATTTCTACATCTACGCCTTCGCCGCCGCGCTGGTGCTGGGGCAGCTGTTCTTCCCCAGTGACAACGCGGTGCTGAGCACCATGGCCGCCTTCGCCACCTTCGCTGTCGGCTTCATCGCGCGGCCGTTCGCCGGGGTGGTGTTCGGTCATCTCGGGGATCGTCTCGGGCGCAAGAAGATGCTGCTGTTCACCATGGTGCTGATGGGCGTGGCGACCACCTGCATCGGCTTGCTGCCAACCTACGCTCAGGCCGGTATCTGGGGTCCGATCGGACTGGTCGCGCTGCGCTTCCTGCAGGGTATTTCGGTGGGCGGCGAGTGGGGCGGCGCGGTGCTGATGGCCAGCGAACATGCGCCCAAGGGCCGCAAGGTGTTCTTTGCCTCCTTCGCCCAGCTGGGTAGCCCGGCTGGCCTGCTGCTGGCGCTGATCGCCTTTCGCGCCATCAGCGAGATGGATCAGGACGCGCTGATGAGCTGGGGCTGGCGTGTGCCGTTCCTGATGAGTGGCGTGCTGATGATGGTGGGGCTGTTCATCCGCTTCGGTGTTCCCGAGTCGCCGGAGTTCGCCAAGGTCAAGGAGCAGAAGCAGACCTCCAAGAGCCCGGTCAAGGATGTCATCCGCCATAGCTGGCGGCAGATCCTGTTCGCCGCTTTGGCGGTGACCATCGGTTCCGGCGGTTTCTTCTTCACCAACACTTTCATGATCACTTACGTGACGCAGTATCAGGGCATATCCAAGTCGACCATTCTCGACTGCCTGTTCCTGGTGACCATTCTGCAGTTCCTCTCCCAGCCGTGTTCGGCACTGCTCGCCGAGCGCTTTGGTGAGGGGCGCTTCCTCAAATGGGTGGCGGGCCTGTGCATGCTGGTGCCGTACCCGATGTTCCTGCTGGTGCAGACCGGTAACCTGATCTACATGACGGCAGGTATCGCCCTGGCCGTATTGCTGCTGGCGGCGCTGTATTCGGCGATCGCCGGCTACATGGCCGAAGCTTTTGCAGCGCAGGTGCGTTACTCCGGTATTTCGATTGCCTATCAGTTGGGCAGCGGCCTGACCGGTGGTTTGACGCCGCTGATCGGCACCTACCTGGCCGGGCAGTACGCCGGGCAGTGGTGGCCGCTGGCGCTGTTCTTCAGCATCCTCGCGCTGATGTCGCTGGTTGGCGTCATCGGCCTGGCCCACCTGCGCGCCAGCGAGCGGCAACCCGTCAGCCTGTCCAACCCGGAGGCCGTTACCCCATGAGCAAACCCGACACCCTCACCGAGGTCGAATGGCAGGCCCGTTGCGACCTGGCCGCGCTGTACCGGCTGGTCGCCTACTACCGCATGACCGACCTGATCGACACGCACATCACCCTGCGCGTGCCAGGGCCCGAGCATCACTTTCTGATCAACCGCTATGGCGTTGCCTTCGAGAAGATGCGCGCCAGCGATCTGGTGCTGATCGACCTGCACGGCAATGTCGTGGATCGTCTGGACGGCCAGGGCCGGGTCAACGCGGCCGGCTTCGTCATCCATTCGGCGATTCACGCTGCACGGCCGGACATGCACTGCATCGTGCACACCCACACCGCCGCCGGAATGGCCGTGGCCGCTCAGCGTGACGGCCTGTTGCCGCTCACTCAGCATGCCCTGAAGTTCTACGGCAATCTGGCGTATCACACCTACGAAGGCATCGCGCTGTCGCTGGAGGAGCGTGCACGCTTGGTCGCGGATCTGGGTACGCACAACGCGATGATCCTGCGTAACCACGGCCTGCTGGCCGGCGGCCAGAGCGTGGCGCACGCCTTCCACGAGATCTATTTCCTCGAACGTGCCTGCCAGGCGCAGATTCAGGCGATGGCGGCGGGTGTGGCGCTGAACATTCCCAGTGAGGAAGTGTGCCGGCATACCGCAGAGCAGTTCTCGCGCGATGGTATCGAGGGCATCATCGATTTGGCCTGGCAAGCCGCCCTGAGCCTGATCGACGATCAGCGCAACGACTGGTGCAGCTAGGCTCATGGCGCGCATCGTATTGCTCTGCCGAGAGCCGAAACTGGAAGACTGGCTGGCCGGTCTGTTCACTCGACATGCGCCGCATCTGCAGGTGTTTCGCCCAGGCGAGGAGGGCGCCGAGCAGGCCGAGGTCGCGGTGTGCTGGTATCCCGCTACCGGAAGTCTGGGCAGGCTGCCGGCGCTGCGGCTGATCCACTCGATCGGCTCGGGCGTGGATCATCTGGAGCATGACCCTTCGCGGCCGGGTTCGATTCCCGTCTGCCGCGTGGTGGATCCGGATCATAGCCAGGGCATGGCCGAATACGTGCAGTGGGGCGTGCTGCATTTTCACCGCGGCTTCGACCAGGTGCTCAATGGTCGCCAGAGCCAGCAGTGGCAGCGGCCGGTGCAACGCGCCGCGCGGGACTTCAAGGTCGGCGTCATGGGCCTGGGCTCCATCGGTACGCCGGTGGCCTCGCGGCTGACCCAGGCTGGCTACACCGTTCGCGGCTGGGCCCGCACCGCGCGGCAGCTCCCGGATGTCGCCACCTTCGCCGGGGACGCGTCGCTGCCCGAGTTTCTCGATGGCCTCGACCTGCTGGTCAATCTGCTTCCGCTGACGCCCGCGACTCGCGGGCTGCTCAACAACGAGGTGTTCGCACGCATGGCCGAGGGAGCCGCATTGGTCAATTGCGGCCGCGGCGAGCACGTGGAAGAAAACCATCTGCTCGAAGCGCTGGCCAGTGGTCAGCTGCGCGGTGCGCTGTTGGATGTGTTCGCCGAAGAGCCGCTGCGCGTGGATTCGCCCTTGTGGCAGGCGCCCGGTGTGTGGGTGACGCCGCACATGGCCTCGGCCGCCTCCGATGCCTGCATCGCCAGCCAGATCGCCGACAACCTCGAACGCCTGAGCGCGGGCCTGCCTTTGAACAATCAGGTCGACGCCGAGCTGGGCTACTGAAATGACAGGCGCTGCTGGCCGCCGGCACCGCGAGACCAACGCTTTTGACGAGAATCGCCATGAAGACTTTCTTCCATCCGCACCAACGTCTGCATCACCCACGCTCCTACCTGTCCCGCGGGCAGATGCGCGAGCCGCAGGAAATTCCAGCGCGCATCGATCCGCTGCTGGCCATGGCGCGCCAGCTGGGCTTTGCGCTGATCGAACCCGAGGATCACGGCCTTGCGCCGCTGAATGCTGTGCACAGCACTGCGTATCTGGAGTACTTGCGAGACGCCTACACGCAGTGGCACGAAGTGGACGAAGACTGGGGCGACGAGGTGATGTCGAACATCTTCATCCGCGAGAACAATCCGCTGCGCGGCATCCTCGGCAAGACCGCTCGCTACCTGGCCGACGGCAGCTGCCCTATCGGTGAGCACACCTGGCAGGCCGCCTACTGGTCGGCGCAGGCCGCCGTCGCTGCCGCTGTTGCGGTGCGTGACGGCGAGCCTCAGGCCTACGCCCTGTGCCGCCCGCCGGGCCATCACGCCCGTGCCGAAGGCGCCGGGGGCTTCTGCTTCCTCAATAACGCCGCCATTGCCGCAGAAGTGCTCAGGGCGCGCTTCGACAGGGTGACCATCCTCGATACCGACATGCATCACGGTCAGGGTATCCAGGAGATCTTCTACGAGCGTGACGACGTGCAGTACATCTCCATCCACGGCGATCCGACCAACTTCTACCCGGTGGTGGCAGGCTTCGATGACGAGAAGGGCAGTGGTCCAGGTGAGGGCTACAACCTCAACCTGCCGATGCCCCATGGCGCGTCCGAGGCGGATTTCTTCACCTATCTCGGCCAGGCCGAGCAGGCCCTTGGCGACTTCGCCCCCCAGGTGCTGGTGCTCTCGCTGGGCTTCGACATCTACGAGAACGACCCGCAGTCCAAGGTCTCGGTAAGCCATGCCGGCTTCGAGGCGCTTGGGCGTCGCATTCGCGCCCTCGGCCTGCCCTGCGTGGTGGTGCAGGAAGGCGGTTACGACATCGCCACCCTCGACGAAAACGCCTCACAGTTCTTCAAGGGGTTGCTGGGCTGATCGTCATTGCCCGGAAGGATCCGGCACAAGCCTCTCCAACTGCGGGCATGCCCATTCCACGAATGCGCGCACCCGCGGCGAGAGCTGCAAGGCGTGCGGGTAGACCAGTTGGATTGGCAGGTCCTCCGGTTCGAAATCCCTGAGGATTCTCACCAGGCGACCGTCGGCCAGCTCGTCCGCCACCTGGTAATGCATTAGCCGGGTGATGCCTAACAGGCTGTTGAAAAACTACCTGCGTGGCCATCGCGGCGTTAAAAACAGGCTCAAAATGCTCATTTACAACACGTAAACTCCGCTTTTTCGCCTGTTTTTGCCTTGCGCTGGCTGCCTCGCCAACGTTTTTCAACGGCCTGCTAACCCTTCCACGCTGGCCTGGCTGGCAGCGCGGATCTGGTTGCATACCAGCCTAGGCGTGATGGTTTCGGCGAGTTCCTTGCCCTTGTGGCGGTAGTACCAGTGGCGGCCTTGCGAGGCCAGCGCGATGCAGGCGTGCTCGCTCAGTGATTGCGGTGTGTCGATGGTCGGAGCGCTGCGCAGGTGACCAGGCGGGTGGCGCCGATTGTGCGGTTTACCCTTACGTCGTGCTGGCGCCTGAAGGCGGTGTGGATCTCAGCCCGTACCACCACGTCGCGCGGTGGCTCGAGCGGGTAGAGGCACTGCCGGGCTATCTGCCCAAGCCCTGAACGATTGCTGCATACGCCGATGATGCAGCAGTACTGCAAGTTGAGGTGCAATCGGCTGCCTGGCACTTTCACTCCAGGCAGCCGATTGTGGGAGATTCTCTGTTGAGCAATGCAGTCGATTTTTCAAAATATTTCCGTCGGGAAATGGAGGTGAACTAACGTTCCGGCAGCGCGATCCTTTCCTATGCGCAGTCAGCGCGAGCCTGACGGGCCGGTGCATTCGTACCGAGCCTCGATCCAGTGTCGCTGAACGATAAGGAGCCGCCGTGACCGTTACCACCCACCCCGTCTATCGACGCACGCCAAGCCCGCTACATGCGATCCTGCTTGCCGGAGCCGTCCCCCTGTTTCTCGGCGCCTTGCTGAGCGACATCGCCTACTACAAGACCTTCCAGATCCAGTGGAGTAACTTCGCCGCCTGGCTAATCGCCGGTGGGTTGTTGTTCTCCGGTTTGGCGTTGCTGTTCGCGCTGGTCAATCTGATCCGTGCCGACCGCAAGGCCGGGCGCCCGGTCATGTACTTCCTGCTGTTGCTGATTACCTGGGTACTCGGGCTGGTCAACGCCTTCGAGCACGCGAAAGACGCCTGGGCCATCATGCCGGCGAGCCTGGTGCTGTCGGTGATAGTGACCCTGTTGATCACCATTACGGCGTGGATCGGTCTTAGCGGCCTGCGTTCGGGAGGTGTCGAATGAGAACTGCAAGCTCACTGACTGTCCTGAGCATGGCGCTGTTGCTGAGCGCCTGCGGCGGCGAAGCGGATACCACCATGGACCGTGGCCCGGATCCCAAACTGCCGGAACCACAACGCGGTTTTTTACCCAGCATGAAGATCGCCGAACCAGAGGAGTGGGGCGATCAAAAGCCTACCGTGCCCGAGGGTTTCAGCGTCACGGCGATCGCCACTGACCTGCGTATTCCGCGTCAGACGCTTGTGCTGCCCAATGGCGATATCCTCGTCGCCGAAGGCCGCGGCGGCAACGCTGCGAAGCTCAAGCCCAAGGACGTGATCGCGGGTTATATCAAGGCTCAGGGCAATACCAAGGTCAAAGGTGGCAATCGCCTGACGCTGCTGCGTGACGCCGATGGCGACGGCACCTACGAGGTGCAGACGGTGTTCGCCGACAACCTCAATGCGCCATACGGCCTGGCCTTCTTCGAGGGCAAGTTGTACGTGGCCAACCAGGACGCGCTGGTCAGCTTCGATTATGAAGATGGGCAGACCGAAGCGGGCGGCCCACCGAACAAGGTCACCGACCTACCGTCGGCGATCAACCATCACTGGACCAAGGCACTGACCATCAGCCCGGACGGTCGCTACCTGTACGTGGGTATCGGTTCCAACAGCAATATCGGCGAGCGCGGCATGGAAGTCGAAGCCGACCGCGCGCTGGTCTGGCAGGTCGACGCCGAGACCGGTGCTCACAAGCCCTACGCGACCGGGTTGCGTAACCCCACGGCGCTGACCATTCAGCCGGAGACCGGGCAGTTGTGGGCCGTGGTCAACGAACGAGATGAATTGGGCCCTGACCTGGTGCCGGATTACCTGACCTCGGTGCGTGAAGGCGAGTTCTATGGTTGGCCCTACAGCTACTGGGGCACGACAGTCGATACGCGGGTGAAACCGGGTAATCCGGACAAGGCGGCAAGTGCCATCAAACCGGACTACAGCCTTGGGTCCCACGTCGCCGCGCTGGGTGTCGACTTTTCCATTCCGGAGATGGGCGAGCAGTTCGCCAACGGCGTTTTCGTCGGTGAGCATGGCAGCTGGAACCGCGACAATCCGGTGGGCTACAAGGTGATCTTCGTGCCGTTCAATGACGGGCGTCCGGCGGGTGAGCCGATCGACTTCGCCACGGGCTTCCGCACCGACGAGGGCAAAACCCGCGGCCGGCCGGTGGGTGTCACCGTCGACCCGAAAGGCGCACTGATCATCGCCGACGACCTCGCCAATACCATCTGGCGCGTGACGCGTAATCAGTAAACCGTGAACCCCGGGGCGGGCAAGCCGTTCCAGGGGTTTCCCATGCAACCCGCCGTTCACTACGAAATCGCTTCGTTTTGAACGGTGGTTTGCTCGTCGCCAATTCGCTGATCGGCACCAAGCGGGCGTCAGACCCAATCCTCCTTGAAGCCCATCGATATCCGCATCGCCGCCAGAGCAATGCTCGCCTTGCAAGGCCGTTTTCAATTGCAGTAGGCCCGGTCTTCAGACTACTCGCGGGCAACTTCCTGCTCACTCTCGTAATGGCAGACACCCCGTAAAAGTGGCCGTCAACGCATGGTTCGCGTGGCTACTCATTCCTTTCAGAATTGTAATTTCCCCATCACCTTGGCGTTAGCTCCCGGGCGGAAGATAGCGTTTGGCCAACGTTTCACGAATTACAAAAGCGCCACCTATCTATAAGAAAACTGCCTTAACGTCTGGAGCAACCATGAAGAAAAAAGCCGCACTGTCGCTTGCCGTCATGTCAGCGATCATTGGAAGCAATTATGCAATTGCCGATGAGCAGAAGGAGGGGTTCATCGAAGGCAGTAGTTTGAGCATCCTCAACCGTAATTTCTATTTCAACCGTGATCATCGCAACGGCGAAACCGCGCCGGGTGGTGCCGGTTATTCCGAGGCCTGGGCACACGGCATCATTGGCAAATTCGAGTCTGGGTTCACCCAGGGCACCGTTGGTTTTGGCGTCGATGCCTTTGCCATGCTCGGTATCAAGCTCGACACCGGCGGTGGCCGCAATGGCGGGCGCAGTTCGTTCGACGTGCTGCCGGTGGATCGCGATGGCGAGGCGCGCGACGACTACAGCAAAGTCGGTGGCGCACTGAAAGCGCGGGCATTCGATACCACGATAAAGGTCGGGGATGTATTTCCTGCCACGCCGGTCGTTCATTACGGTGACTCGCGATTGTTACCCGAGTCCTTCCGCGGCGTTACCGTCGTCAACAACAGCCTGGATGGGCTGACCCTGCAGGGTGGTCGCCTGCACTCGATGAGCCAGCCGGTGTCGAGCAACATGCGCGACAATTTCGCGACCTTTTACGCCGGCGGTGTCGACTCGCCGTGGGTCGGTTACTTCGGTGGTGATTACAGCCTCAATGAAAACGTCAGCTTCAGCGCTTACAGCAGCCGACTGAAAGATGCATGGGATCAGTACTACGTGGGTACATCCCTGCGCTACCCGATCAGCGATGACGTGGCATTGATCGGTGGCTTCAATTACTACAAGGCGGTGGACGAAGGCTCCCAGCAACTGGGTGAATTCAACAACAGCATCTGGAGCGGCAAGCTTGGCGTGCAGTTCGGTGCTCACACACTGGCGCTGACGCACCAGCGCAACAATGGTGACGACGACTTCGATTACCTGCGCCAGGCCGACTCCATCTACCTCGACAACTCGATCCAGTACAGCGACTTCAACTCGCCCAAGGAAAAGTCCTGGATGCTCCGTTACGACCTCAGCATGGCGCCCTACGGCGTGCCAGGGCTGTCCTTCATGGCGCGGTATGGCAAAGGAACGGACGCCGACTATTCCAATGCCAACAGCGTCTACATGCGCCGGGATGCAGACGGCAATCCGTTGACCGACCAAAAGCGCTGGGAGAGGGACTTCGAAGCCAAATACATCGTGCAGACTGGATCGCTCAAGGATATGAGCTTTCGCATTCGTCAGGCCAACACACGGGCGACTCAGTTCGAGTCGGATCTGGACGAAGTTCGCTTGATAGTCGAATACCCACTCAGCGTTCTCTAGTAGGTGCTGTGTATGTAAAGGTAACTAGTGATTGATTGCAGGATTGTAATGTTCCAACAACGCTCTTGTTATCTTCGCCGGATATAGTCATTGCATGTCCCTTGCAGCGTTCGGAGTTCTTCGAGCGCTCACCCTATTCACCTTTGAAGCATTCATGCTCCTTTGGAAGAGGTGAATCCTGGCGCCCCTGGTGGGCGCCTTTTTTATGTTCGCTCGATAACTTCGGTGTTGCCATTTCCCATGTGCAGGGACTACTGAGTCGCAGCCATTAAAAAGCCGCCTGAAGAGGCGGCTTTCATATACAGCACTTCTGTATCATCGCTGGTTGACGCATTGTCCTGGCATCGTATAGCGCACGGAATGCAACGATCCTTGCGAGTCTTCATAACTCATGATCTTCTTGAAGTTACCGCAGGTGCTGATGTCTTTCGTGGTGTGCACCAGCTTGGCCACGTCGATTTTCATGCCATAGGCATAGTCACGAATCAGCGGGGCGGGCTTGCCGGTGCTCGCCGCATATTCCTGCATGATCGCGCTGCTTTCGTTCTGGTACTTCTCGTGGAGTTTCTCGACGGATACTTTGGCCTGAGCAAAAGACGCACCGCTCAGCAGGACAAAGGCAACCAGATACTTACTCACTTTCATAACTGCACTCCTCTTTAAATGTGCAGTCATTATCTGTTGCCGATGCTATCGCCAGCGTGGCGTGAATATTACATTGTTGACAGGAAGGCGCCTGGCGGAACGTATTCAATAATCAGGAAGTTCTAACGTGGAAACGTCAACTGGAAGACAGTCGTCTCACCAACGGTGGAGTCAACACTGACACTGCCGTGATGCAGGCTCATGATCGAACGCACGATGGACAGTCCCAGCCCCGTACCGCCATCTGCACGGCAGCGGCTGGCGTCGACGCGATAGAAACGCTCGAAGATATGCGGTAGGTGCTGCTGCGGTATGCCGCTGCCGGGGTTGCGGATGGACAGTGTCGTCGAGCCTTCGCGTTCTTCGATGTTCAGGTCGATGGTGTTGCCTGTCGGTGTATGCCTGATCGCGTTGGAGAGCAGGTTGGAAATGGCTCGCTGGATCATCAGCCGGTCACCACGGACCGTGCCGGTACCTTCGATGGCGAGGGTTATGTGCCTTTCTTCCGCTGCCATATGGAACAGATCGACAACCCGGCTCACTTCATCGCTCAGGCTGATCGCTTCGAATTTTACCAGCGCGGCCGGGTGGCTGACGTGGGCGATGAACAGCATGTCGGAGACGATGCGGGCGACTCTTTCGAGCTCTTCGATGCTGCTTTCAAGAACCGCCTTGTACTCTTCCGGAGTGCGTTGCCTGGACAGCGAAACCTGCGCTTTGCCCATCAGATTGGAGAGCGGAGAGCGCAACTCGTGCGCGAGGTCGTCGGAGAACTGCGAGAGCTGTTGAACGCCGCCATCGAGACGATGAAGCATGAAGTTGATGCCTTCGGCCAGCTCACCCAGCTCTTTGGGAAGGCGCTCCACCGGTATGCGGTGGGTCAGATCCTGGGTGGAGACCAGTGCGGCTATCTTGCCGAAGCGCTTCAGCGGTTTGAGCCCGCGCTGCACCACCCACCAGGCTCCACCTCCGATGAGCAGGAGCACGAACGGCAATGCACTCAGGGTGTATTTGAAGTACGCGCTGAGCAGGTCTTCGTCGTTGGTGCGATCCATCGCAAGGCGCACGATGATCTTGTTGCCATCGACCAGGCGCATCGCCGTCGTGGCAATGAGGATGTTGTGGTCGCGGCTATCAGTGCTTTTGCCATAGGTGATTTTACCCAGCGCCGTGTCATTGGCAGGTAAGGCCGCGGGCAGATCGTTGATGCTGAGCAGCTCGCGCACCTCGGCGCCTGATTCATAGAGGGTCAAGCGCAGGTTGTCGTGGCCGAGCACCAGGTCGAGCAGTTCGTGCGGTTTGTCTCTCAGGTTACGCGTGGTCAGCTTGTCTTCGGCCAACCTGTGCTCTATCTGACTCAGCTTGCCGCGCAGGCTTTCGGTCGCCAGCGATGATAGCTCGTGGGTCAGTGCGAAGTAGGCCAGTATGGTCAGCAGAACCACCAATGCTGCGCCCATGAACACCACCGAGAGGCCGAGGCGCATGGACAGACTGGCGGGCTTCATGAGCGCTCCTCGAGCACGTAGCCAACACCTCTGAGGGTGTGGATCAGCTTGTGCTCGAAGGGGTCGTCTATCTTGGCGCGCAGGCGTCGAATGGAGACCTCGACGACGTTGGTGTCGCAATCGAAGTTCATGTCCCACACCAGTGAGATGATTTGCGTACGGGAAAGCACTTCACCCGAACGGCGCATCAGCAGGTGAAGCAGCGCGAACTCCTTGGTCGTCAGGTCGATTCGCTGAGCGCCACGAAAGGCCCGATGGCGGCCTGGATCGAGCTCGAGATCGGCCACCTTTAAGACGTCTGGTACATGGGTTTGCTCGGTTCGTCGCAGCAGTGACCTGACCCTGGCCAGCAGCTCGGGGAACTCGAACGGCTTTACCAGATAGTCGTCTGCGCCAAGATCCAGCCCTCTGATCTTGTCGGCCAGCCTGCCGCGCGCCGTCAGCATGATGACGCGGGTGCTGGTGCTGCGCCTGATGTTCTCGAGAACCCCCCAGCCATCCATTTCCGGCAGGTTCACATCGAGTATTACCAAATCATAAATATGTTGTTTGACCAGATGTAAACCGTCGATACCTGTTGCTGCTCTATCTACCACATAACCGCTTTCGCTAAGGCCTTGATGGAGGTATTCGGCAGTTTTAGGCTCATCCTCGATAATTAGGATTCGCATTGTTAGTGTCCTGAAGGGATTGATTCGGTGATTGTTCTGATCGTTATTCTTGGGGACGAAACGCTAGGGTGAATCAAGAAATTCTAAACCCTGTAGTCACTCAAGGGTAAAGGCTCTTGGCCGCTATTTACGGGGGCTGTGGCAACCTGACGCAGCCCTGTGACGGCTCTGTTCCGTTCGTACGGACGCTGGGCTTGCGAGTCACCAAGCGACATGAGTGCTTGCCGGCAGGGTTATTTGGCGAGGCGATCTTAATGCAAAAGTTTTTGCCGAAAGAGTGGATTACATATTTGTAATCTTGCGGTCACCTTGGCGATAAGCGCGCCTAATTAGATTTAGCCCCAATCACTACTTCGAATAGTCATCGGTCGTTCGGCTGCCGCACTTGTGGTGTCGACACTGTATTGATTGAGGGCTTAACAATTGTCTGCCAATCCAGGTTTTTTGGGATGTTCACGGGGCATAACGCTGGTGCTCGCCGCGACAGTTTTTCTGTGGGCGGGGGAGGCCAATGCCAGTGCCGCGGCTCTGACGCTGCCTGAGGCGCTGCGGCTTTCCCAACAGAACAACCCCACGTTGGCCGCTGCCGGCTGGGAGCTGGACATCAGCAAGGCCGAACGTAAACAGGCCGGGTTGCTGCCCAACCCGCAGTTGTCGTGGGAGGTTGAAGACACCCGCAGCGATACGCGAACCACCACCGTGCAACTGACTCAGCCCATCGAACTGGGCGGCAAGCGCGGGGCGCGTGTCGATCTCGCCGAGCGTGGCATGGATGTCGCTGCCCTCACGGTAGAGCAGAGCCGCAACGCGCTGAGGGCGGACGTCATCCAGGCTTTTTACGCAGCCCTGCAGGCCGGCATGCGGGTCGAGCTGGCAAACGAGTCCCGTGAAGTTGCGCAACGCGCGCTCGGCATTGCACAGGGCAGAGTCAAGGCCGGCAAGGTTTCACCGATAGAGCTGACGCGCGCCCAGGTGCAACTTGCCGAGCTGCAACTGGAAGCCAGTCGAGCCACCCGTGATCAGGGCATCGCGAAGGCTCGTCTGCGCCTCGTTCTGGGCGAGGAACAGGTTGCCGACACGCTTCGGCTGCAAGGTGATGCGACCCGTATTCCGGAGCTGCCGTCCGTTTCCCGTTTGCTGTCGGCACTTGGCGGCAGTGCCGAGTTGCGTTCTGCGAGGCTGGCCATCGAACAGCAGGAGGCTTCTTTCGCGCTGGAAAGAACGCAGCGCATCCCTGATCTGGACGTCAGCATCGGCAGCCAGTACAGCGCTGCCGACCGTGAACGCGTGAACCTGGTCGGGCTGTCCATGCCCTTGCCGCTCTTCAATCGTAACCAGGGAAATATCCTGGCGGCGGCGCGCCGAGCTGATCAGAGCCGTGACCAGCGCAATGCCACCGAGCTGCGGCTGCGCAACGAAATCGCCACCTCGGCTGATCAGTGGCTGATGGCCAAGGAGGAAATCCGCTCCTTCGAATCGATGATCCTGCCCTCGGCCCAGAACGCCGTTGAAAGCACCGCGCGTGGTTTCGAGATGGGCAAGTTCGGCTTCCTCGATGTGCTCGACGCGCAGCGCACGTTGATCCAGTCGCGTGCGCAATACATCCAGGCGTTGTCTGCGGCCACCGAATCCTGGGTGCAGCTCGAACGCATCCTCGGTGACGTCACCGCTGTCGAGTGAGCCTCGGCACTCATCACGCAGATTTTCATTTTCAGAATCGCCATGGGGCGCCTACTGCTTCGGTAGGCGCCCGGCTTATCCATTCGGGAGTATTCATGAGTAAGAAATTGGCCTTGGCGATCAGCCTCGCCCTTGGGATTGGTGTGGCCGGTGGTGGCGCCTGGTACCTGAATGAACGCTCGGCCGATCACGCGAGCGAGGACGCCGCCAGCCACGCCGAAGAGGGGCATGCCGACAGCGAGAGTGGGCATGACGAGCAGCAGGCTGGGCCCAACGGCGGTGAAATCCATACCCAGGGTGCCGTCAGCCTGGAGCTGGTAGCCCCCGAAAGTGAGGACGGTTCGAAGCCGATCTCCATTTACCTGTTGAAAGATGGCAAGCCCATTACGCCGTCAGCGAATACCTCTGTCACCCTCGACGCGACACGTGCCTCGGGTGAGCAGGTTACGCTCGCATTCACGCCGCAGAAGGCTGCATTTGTCAGTCCGATGGGCATCGCTGAGCCGCATTTCTTCGACGCGAAAATCACCGTGCGAAGCGCAGAACAAACCCTTGAGTTCGCCTACGCGAAGACCGAAGGGCTGCTCGAACTGACCGAGCAGCAGATAAAGATTGCAGGCATCCAGAGCGAGAAATCGCAACCTCGGATCATCGATTCCACGGCCCGACTGCCTGGAGAAATCCGCTTCGACGAGGATCGTACCGCCCATGTGGTACCCCGCATTGCCGGCGTGGTTGAAAGCGTGCCCGTCAATCTCGGCGACATGGTGCGCAAGGGCCAGACGCTGGCGGTCATCGCCAGCCAGCAGATTTCCGATCAGCGCAGCGAGCTGGCGGCAGCACAGCGCCGTAGCGAGTTGGCCAGAACCACCCTCGACCGCGAGAAGCAGCTATGGCAGGACGGCATCTCCGCCGAGCAGGACTATCTGCAGGCACGCCAGCTCTCGCAGGAGGCGGATATCGCCCTCGGTAATGCCAGGCAGAAGATCAACGCGCTGGGTGGGCAAGGAGCGTTATCCCAGGGCAATCGCTACGAGCTGCGTGCACCGTTCGACGGCACCGTCGTGGAGAAGCATTTCGTGCTGGGCGAGGTGGTCGATGCATCGAGCAACGCCTTCACGCTCACCGATCTGAATCATGTGTGGGCCACGTTCAACGTCGCGCCAAAGGATCTGGCAGCCATTCAGGTCGGCAAGACGGTTCAGGTGTTGTCACCTGAACTGCAGACCCAAGTGGAGGGCAGTATTTCCTACATCGGCAGCCTGCTGGGCCAGCAGACGCGCACCGCGACCGCCCGCGCGGTGCTGACCAACCCCGATGGTGCCTGGCGGCCTGGCTTACCCGTCGCCATCGAGGTGGCGACCGCATCCCGTGAAGTTGCCGTCACTATTCCGGCCGCAGCCGTGCAGCGTATCGATGAGCAGACCCAGGTATTCGTCAGGGTCGCGAAAGGATTCGTTGCCCAGCCGGTAACGCTGGGGGTGACCAGCGATGGTTTCGTCGAGGTCACACAGGGCTTGAGTGCCGGCGTCGCGGTTGCTTCGCAGGGCAGCTTCATCCTCAAGTCCGAGCTTGGTAAAGGCTCTGCAGACCACGCCCACTGACGGCCACCAGCGAGAAATCTAATGTTCGAGCGTATTATCCAATTCGCCATCGAGCAGCGCTTTGTGGTGCTGCTTTTCGTACTCGGGATGGCCGGTGTGGGGATCGCCAGCTATCAGAAGCTGCCGATCGATGCCGTCCCCGATATCACCAACGTCCAGGTGCAGATCAATACCGCTGCTGCAGGTTTTTCGCCGCAGGAAACCGAGCAGCGCGTGACCTTCCCCATCGAAACCGCGATGGCTGGTCTGCCGCAACTGATACAGACACGTTCCTTGTCGCGCTCGGGGTTTTCTCAGGTCACGGTCATTTTCGAAGACGGTACCGACCTGTACTTCGCCAGGCAGTTGGTCAACGAACGCCTGCAGATGGCCCGCGCGCAGCTTCCCGTGAATGCGGAAACGGCGATGGGGCCGATTTCCACGGGGCTGGGGGAGATCTTCCTCTGGACTGTCGAAGCCCAGCCCGGTGCCACCAAGGAGGACGGCACGGCCTATACCGCCACCGATCTGCGGGTCATCCAGGATTGGATCATCAAGCCGCAATTGCGCAACGTGCCCGGCGTTGCGGAGATCAACACCATCGGCGGTTTCGCCAAGGAGTTTCAGGTCGCCCCGGATCCCCGCCGGCTGGCCGCCTACCGGCTGACCCTGAGCGACCTGATCACTGCGCTCGAACGCAACAATGCCAACGTGGGCGCGGGGTTCATCGAACGTAACGGCGAACAGCTGGTGGTTCGCGCACCGGGGCAGGTATCGGACGAGAAAGACATCGCCAACATCATCGTTTCGAACGCCGGTGGCGCGCCGATTCGCGTCAGTGACGTGGCGGACGTGCAGATTGGCCGCGAATTGCGCACCGGCGCGGCGACCGAGAACGGCCGTGAAGTGGTCCTCGGCACCGTGTTCATGCTGATCGGCGAGAACAGTCGCAGCGTGTCTCAGGCCGTATCGGCCAAGCTGGTGGAGATCAACCGCTCGCTACCGAAAGGGGTGGTGGCGGTCGCCGTGTATGACCGAACCAACCTGGTCGACAAGGCCATCGCCACCGTCAAGAAGAACCTCATCGAGGGGGCGATTCTGGTCATCGCGGTGCTGTTCCTGTTCCTGGGCAATATCCGTGCGGCAATCATCACCGCCATGGTGATTCCGCTGTCGATGCTGTTCACCTTCACCGGGATGTTCGCCAACAACGTCAGCGCCAACCTCATGAGCCTGGGGGCGCTGGACTTCGGCATCATCGTCGATGGTGCGGTGGTGATCGTGGAAAACTCGATCCGCCGGCTGGCCCATGCTCAGCAGCACCACGGCCGCATGCTGACCCGCGCGGAGCGCTTCCGCGAGGTGTTCGCGGCGTCCAGGGAGGCCAGGCGTCCGTTGATCTTCGGTCAGTTGATCATCATGGTCGTTTACCTGCCGATCTTTGCCCTCACCGGGGTCGAGGGCAAGATGTTCCACCCCATGGCATTCACGGTGGTGATCGCGCTGCTGGGGGCGATGATCCTTTCCGTGACCTTCGTGCCCGCCGCCATTGCGCTGTTCATCACCGGCAAGGTGAAGGAAGAGGAGGGCATGGTCATGCGCTCGGCGCGCCGCGCTTACCAGCCAGTGCTGGCGTGGGTGATGAGCCATCGTACCCCGGTGTTCGCCGCCGCTCTGCTGGTGGTCGCACTCTCCGGCCTGGTCGCCACGCGCATGGGCAGTGAGTTCGTGCCCAGCCTGAGCGAGGGCGACTTCGCCCTGCAGGCGTTGCGGGTACCCGGAACCAGCCTGACGCAATCGGTGGAAATGCAGCGCCGTCTGGAAACCGCGCTGATGGAAAACATGCCGGAGATCGAGCGCGTGTTCGCCCGAACCGGCACCGCGGAGATCGCCGCCGACCCGATGCCGCCGAATATTTCCGACGCTTACGTGATGCTCAAGCCCAAAGAACAGTGGCCGGATCCAGACAAGTCACGGGAAGCCCTGATTGCCGATCTGCAGCGTGTCAGTGCCTCGGTGGCCGGGAGCAATTACGAGCTGTCGCAGCCCATTCAACTGCGCTTCAACGAGCTCATTTCCGGGGTGAGGAGCGATGTGGCGGTCAAGGTATTCGGGGACGACATGGACGTACTCAACAAGACCGCTGGCGAAATCTCCGAGGTGCTGGAATCGATCAGCGGTGCTTCCGAGGTCAAGGTCGAGCAGACCTCCGGCTTGCCGATGCTGACCATCAACGTCGACCGCGAAAAGGTCGCGCGCTATGGCCTGAACATCGGCGACGTGCAGGACACCATCGCCTTCGCGGTGGGCGGCCAGCAGGCCGGTACCGTGTTCGAGGGCGACCGCCGCTTCGCCATCGTCGTGCGTCTGTCCGATCAATTGCGCACCGACGTGGACGGCTTGTCGCGCCTGCTCATCCCCATTCCGCCGCGCCCTGGCAGTGTGGCGGATCAGATCGAGTTCATTACCCTGGCGGATGTCGCCAGCCTCGACCTGGTGCTGGGCCCCAACCAGGTCAGTCGTGAAAACGGCAAGCGCCTGGTGGTGGTCAGTGCCAACGTTCGCGGTCGTGACCTGGGCTCGTTCGTGGAGGAAGCCGGGCAACGTATCGAGCAAGGCGTGCAGATACCCACTGGCTACTGGACGACCTGGGGCGGCCAGTTCGAGCAGCTGCAGTCAGCGGCCAAGCGGCTGCAAATCGTGGTGCCGGTGGCTTTGCTGTTGGTTCTGACCTTGCTGTTCATGATGTTCAACAACCTCAAGGATGGCCTGGTGGTTTTCACCGGTATTCCCTTCGCACTGACTGGCGGTGTGATGGCGCTGTGGTTACGTGATATTCCCCTGTCGATCTCTGCAGGCGTGGGGTTCATCGCATTGTCCGGAGTGGCCGTTCTCAACGGCCTGGTGATGATTGCCTTCATCCGTAGCTTGCGCGAAGAAGGGCGCCCGTTATCTGCTGCGATCACCGAGGGAGCCCTGACACGCTTGCGGCCTGTGTTGATGACCGCCCTGGTCGCCTCGCTGGGGTTCGTGCCCATGGCATTGGCCACAGGCACGGGTGCCGAGGTTCAGCGGCCATTGGCGACCGTGGTGATCGGCGGAATTCTTTCCTCCACCGCACTGACCCTGCTGGTGCTGCCAGCGCTCTATCAGTGGTTGCACCGCCGAGACGAGGACGAGCAGGCCACAGCGGAGAGCTCCCGCTAGCCGGTGATGGCCGCGCCAGAGGGCGGGATCTACGGAGAAAGCCCGTCTGGCGCCGCCGTTCGTTTTCAGCCGGAAGCACACGACAAGAGACTTCCTGCCCAAGTCGATTTACTGTGGCGGCGTCAGATAGCGCAGCGGCAGGGGAGTCGAGGCATGGGCACAGATACGAACGGCCGCGACTGGGTGCTGCGCAGCCACGTGCCGGGTCGGGTGGAGCGCATCGAGGCCTATTTCAGCGGCCATGGATACGACCCGCATCGTCACGACTCTTACGCCATTGGCCGCACGCTGTCCGGCGTGCAGAGCTTTCGTTATCGGCGGGCCATGCGTCACAGCCTTCCTGGCGGCACGCTGGTGTTGCATCCGGACGAGCTGCACGACGGCATGGCGGGAACCGAGGACGGTTTTCGCTATCGCATGCTCTATATCGATCCCGTGCTGATCCAGCAGGTGCTGGGCGGCAAACCGCTGCCCTTCATCGCTGGTGGGCTCAGCGATGACGCGCGTCTGCGCTGGGCCACCGAGACGTTCATGCAGGCGATGGATCATCCTCTCGAGCCGCTGGAGGAAGACGATGCCATCCATGACCTCGCTCGCGCACTGGATACGGTCGCGGGGAAGAGTCGCGGGCGGCACGCCTTCGATTATCGCGCTGCACAGCGGGCCAGGGAGTACATCCATAGCCGTAATGGGGCGAGCATCACCCTGGACGAGCTGGAGCATGTCAGCGGGCGTGAGCGCTGGAGTCTTTCCCGGGATTTTCGCGCGCTGTTCGGCACCAGCCCCTACCGCTACGTGACGATGCGTCGGCTGGATCGCTGCCGTGAGCTGACATTGGCGGGCATCGGTCTGGCCGACGCGGCACTGATCGCCGGCTTTTTCGACCAGAGCCACATGACCCGTCATTTCGTCAGAAGCTTCGGTCTGTCCCCGGCCCGCTGGTTGAGCATGGTCAGGTTGCAGGATCGTACAAGATAGCGCTCCGGCGCCTCGCTAGAGTGGTGAAAACCAACCGAGGAGCCGCCTATGCCCAGCCAGAATCCGTCATCGAAAAAAACCGTCAACCTCGAGCAGAAGTTGGCCCTGATCCACGATCAGTGGTCACCCAGAGTGGTCGCGGAAATGAACGACTACCAGTTCAAGGTCGTGCGCCTGCAGGGCGATTTCATCTGGCATTCGCATGCCGAGACGGACGAAGCGTTTTTCGTCCTCGATGGGCAACTGCGACTCGATTTCCGTGATGGCCAGGTAACGCTTGGCAGCGGCGAGCTGTACGTGGTGCCCAAGGGTGTGGAGCACAAGCCTTACGCCGAGCAGGAAGTGAAGCTGATGCTCATCGAGCCGCGTGGTGTGCTGAATACCGGAGAGGAGGGCGGTGAGCGTACGGCGATAAACGATCTGTGGATCTGACGGCTGGGCTGGCGCTCGTTGCGAACGCCAGCCCATCGCCATTACGTCAGATACTTCAGGTACCGCTCTTCACTTTCGTCCAGATCCGCGTGCGGATGCGGTCGACGTTCAGTGGCATGGCTTCCAGCGCATAGAGCTTTTCCATGACGTCATCGGGCGGGTAGACGGTGGTGTCGGCCTTGAGTGCCGGGTCGACCAGCGCGTCCGCCTTGCTGTTGCCGTTGGCGTAGTGCACGTAGTCACTGATTCCAGCGATCACTTTGGGCTCCAGTAGATAGTTCATGAAGGCGTAGGCGGCCTTTTCGTTGGGCGCATCCTTGGGAATGGCGACCATGTCGAACCACATTGGCGCGCCTTCCTTGGGAATCACGTAGGCGATGTCGACACCGTTGCCGGCCTCTTTGGCGCGGGCGCTGGCCTGCATGATGTCGCCTGAGAAACCCACCGCCATGCACACGTCGCCATTGGCCAGTTCACCCACGTATTTGGATGAGTGGAAGTAGGCGACGTTCTTGCGCATCTCCATCAGCAGCGCTTCGGCCTTCTTGTAATCCTCGGCCTTCTGGCTGTGGTGCGGCAGGCCCAGGTAGTGCAGGGCGATGGGCAGCATTTCCGGGCCGTTGTCGAGAATCGCCACGCCGCACTTGCTCAGTTTGGCCATCAGCTCGGGCTTGAAGATCAGATCCCAGGAGTCCAGCGGTACGTCATCGCCGAGTACGGCCTTGACCTTCTCGACGTTGTAGCCGATGCCGGTACTGCCCCACAGGTAGGGGAAACCATGGTGGTTGCCCGGATCGTTACCTTCCAGCGCCTTGAGCAGCGTCGGGTTGAGGTTCTGCCAGTTGGGCAGCTGGCTCTTGTCCAGTTGCTTGAGCGCGCCGCCTTGAATCTGCCGGGCCATGAAGTGGTTGGAGGGGAAGACCACGTCATAGCCGGAGCGGCCGGCCATCAGCTTGGCGTCGAGGGTTTCGTTGCTGTCGTAGACGTCGTAGTGGGGTGTTACGCCGCTGGCCTGTTGGAAGCTCTTCAGGGTGTCGGGAGCGATGTAGTCCGTCCAGTTGTAGATGCGTACGTCCTGCGCTGCCTGGCTGACCGAGGCGACGAGCATGAGCGGGATGAGCGATTTCAGCATGGGAGACCTCAACTGTTGTTGTCGATGTTTTGGAGGCAGCAGTCAGAAAATCAGTACATAGGTTTTGCGCAGCGTTTCTTGTATGTCCCACACGCCAGTGGTGTTGGCCGGCAGCATGAGCGCGTCGCCGGCCTTGATCTCGATCGGCTCGCCCACGTCCGGAATGAACGTACAACGCCCGGCGATGAAGTGGCAGAACTCTTGTTGCACGATTTGTCGGCGCCAGCGCCCGGGCGTGCATTCCCAGATGCCGGTTTCCACGCCGTCGTCGCGCTCCACGCAGGTCACCGAAGTGACGGCGGCGGGCTCGCTGAGCGGTACCGCGACCGGGTTGTGTTCGTCGAGTGCGACGCTGTCGGTATTACGGAAATGCGTGATGGTCATGGCTTGCAACCTGAGTGTCGGGTGAGGGTATTCACTTCATGAAACCTTCCATCATGCTGGCGACGCGCTGTGCCATGTAGCGCTGCCACGGGCGGCTGGATGGGTCGGCCAGCAGTTTGTCTTCGCGCACGAAGCTGCGGATGATGGCGTTGTAGCCGAGCCAGCGGCAGGGCTCCGGCTCCCAGCGCGGCAAGTCCTGCACACGGGTGTCGTGACGTACCCAGGGCTGGCGGGTGAGCAGGCTGTCGTTGCCGAGGATCAGGTCGGCCAGGGTGCGCCCGCCGAGGTTGCTGGCGCCTACGCCCTCGCCACCGTAACCACCGGAAAGGGCGATACCGTTGCCGCGGTCGCAGAGCATGTGCGGATGGAAGTGCCGCGCCATCCCCAGGTTGCCGCCCCAGGCGTGGGTGATGCGCACATTGCGCAGTTGCGGAAACAATTCGCTGAACAGGTAGCGGCGCAGGCCACGTTCTTCGTCGTTGAGGTTGAAGTCGCTGCGCAGGCGGCTACCGAAGCGATAGCCGCCGCGCGCGCCGAAGATCAGCCGGTCATCCATGCTGCGCTGGCCGTAGGTGACCTGGCGGCTGGTTTCGCAGAAGGCCTGGCCGCGTTCCAGGCCGATCTCCGCCCAGGTCGAGGCGGGCAGTGGTTCGCTGGCGACGATCAGGCTCTGCACCGGAATCTGATGGCGGCCGAGCGGCGGCAGGTTGGCGGCGTAGCCTTCCACTGCAGGCACGATCCAGTCTGCGCGCACTTCGCCCGCTTCGCAGCGCACGCTGCCGGCCTGCCAGCTCAGGGCCGGCGTGCCTTCGTAAATGCTCACGCCCAGCGCTTCCACGCAGCGGGCCAGGCCGCGCACCAGCCGGGCCGGCTGAATGGTCGCGCAGTGTGGCGTGTAGAGTGCGCCATAGGCGCCGGGGATGCGCAGTTGCTGGGCGAGTTCTTCGGCGGGTAGCCAACGGTAGTCGTCGTCGCCCAGGCCTTCTTCACGATAGCCGCGCAGGTATTCGCGCAAGCGCAGTTCCTGCTCGGGATAGCGGGCCGCGCAATACAGCACGCCGCCTTTGCGGTAATCACAGTCGATCCCTTCGCGTTGTAGCACCTGGCCGACTTCATCGGGAATGCCGTGCAGCAGGTCATAGGATTCACGCCGGGCCTGCGGGGTCAGGCCGGAAAGCAGGCGATCCTCGCCGAGCAGGTTGCCCATCAGCCAGCCGCCATTGCGCCCGGATGCACCGAAGCCGGCGATCTTCGCCTCGACGATGACGATGCGCAGCTCGGGAGCCTGGCGCTTGAGGTAGTAGGCCGTCCACAGGCCGGTGTAGCCCGCGCCGATGATGGCGACATCGGCCTGGATATCGCCTTGCAGCGATGGGCGCGGTGTCAGCGGCTCATCCAGTTGATCCATCCACAGGCTGATGTTGCGCCAGTCGTTCATGCACCGCTTCCACGCAGAATGTATGCAGCAAGACTAGAAGCCCGATCAGGCGTTGTCTTGCGCGCGTACCCGCGCGTAGATGTCTTTCAGGTAGGCCTTGGGT
Source organism: Pseudomonas sp. PME37.24/006 (assembly GCF_055556635.1). Classification (NCBI taxonomy): domain Bacteria; kingdom Pseudomonadati; phylum Pseudomonadota; class Gammaproteobacteria; order Pseudomonadales; family Pseudomonadaceae; genus Pseudomonas; species Pseudomonas sp. PME37.24/006. The sequence continues at coordinate 680,135 of NZ_JBVHNL010000003.1, read as the reverse complement.
GACAGGCCGGTGTGGCGGCGAAAGGTGCTGTAGAAGGCCGTCAGGGAATTGAAGCCGGCTTCGAAGGCCAGCTCGTCCATGCGCCGCAGGTCATTGCCTGCCTGCAGGCGTTGCAGCAGGTGCTGCAGGCGCGCCTGGTTGACGTAGCGGTAGAAGCTCTGGCCGAGCACCTGGTTGAGCAGGTAGGAAATCTGGTTGCGGCTGTAGCCGGTGGCAGTGGCCACCTGTTGCAGGCTCAGGGCCGGGTCGAGAAAGGGTTGGCGGCGCTGGAAATAGTCCTGCAGGTCCTGCGCCATGAAGCCCAGCTGCCGTGTCGACAGGCCCAGCTTGCTGATTGCCGCGCTGGTCTGGATCGGTGGTCGCGTGTCCTGACCTTCATGCACCAGCGAGGCGTATTCGTTGACCCGCCAGATCAGCCCGTCGCGCACGGTGATGGCTTCAGCGGTGCGGAACGACACCAGGCCCTCGCCGCCATGCAGCGTGGTGCGGTACTGGATGAATGCAGTATGGCCGTCGATGCGGATGCGGTCGGTGTGTTCCAGCGCTTCGTCCGGGTGGCGCGGCATTGTGCTGAGCACGTAGTCGCGCAGCTCGGCCAGGCCCATGCTGCGGTTGAGGAAGAAGTCGTGGTACTCGACCTCGGGGTGATAGAGCGCCATCACCGCATCCAGATCGCGGTACTTCCAGCTGTAGTGATAGCGCAGCACGGTTTCGCGGGTGCGTTCGGTCTGGGCGGGGTCGTCGGGGATATCTGGCATGCCGGTTTCGTCCAAGGCGCAGAGGCCAGCTTGCCCGACTCCGGCTGAGGCCTCAAGTGGATGGCCGGGATGAGCCGCGCGTTACCAACGTGAGTAAAATTTGTTTTTAACGTTAGTCGATTGAGTTTGTTTCACTCGAAAGGCGCCTCGACAATGCACGTCATCATTTATGCATTGGAGATATCGCCATGGCCCTGGCACACAGCCTCGGATTCCCCCGAATCGGACGTGACCGCGAACTGAAGAAAGCCCAGGAGGCCTTCTGGAAAGGTGAGCTGGACGAAGCCGGCCTGCGTGCCGTGGGCCGTGAGTTGCGTGCCCGGCACTGGCAGGTGCAGAAGGAGGCCGGTATCGAGCTGCTGCCGGTCGGCGATTTCGCCTGGTACGACCAGGTGCTGGCCCATTCCCTGACCTTCGGGGTGATCCCCGAGCGTTTCCGCCCTGGCAGCGGCAAGCCGACCCTGGATACCCTGTTCGCCATGGCCCGCGGGGTGAGTGGCGACAGTTGTTGCGGCGGCGCCCATGCCCAAGAGATGACCAAGTGGTTCGATACCAACTACCACTACCTGGTGCCCGAGTTCACTGCAGACCAGCAGTTCGCCCTCAGCTGGGAGCAACTGTTTGAGGAAGTGGATGAGGCCCGTGCCCTGGGCCACAACGTCAAGCCGGTGGTGATCGGCCCGCTGACCTACCTGTGGTTGGGCAAGCTCAAGGGCGAGGCCCAGGGTTTCGACAAGCTGGAGTTGCTCGAGCGCCTGCTGCCGCTCTACGGGCAGATCTTCCAGCGCCTGGCCGAGCAGGGCGTGGAATGGGTGCAGATCGACGAGCCGATTCTGGTGCTCGACCTGCCTCAGGACTGGAAGAACGCGTTCGAACGCGCCTACAACAGTCTGCAGCGCGAACCGCTGAAGAAGCTGGTCGCCACCTACTTCGGCGGCCTCGAAGAGAACCTTGGTCTGGCGGCCAACCTGCCGGTGGACGGCCTACACATCGACCTGGTGCGCGCGCCACAGCAGTACCCGACCATCCTCGACCGCCTGCCGGCCTATAAGGTGCTGTCCCTCGGCGTGGTCAATGGCCGCAACGTGTGGCGCTGCGATCTGGAAAGCGCCCTGGCGGTGATCGGCCATGCGCACAGCCGGCTTGGCGAACGCCTGTGGATCGCGCCGTCCTGCTCGTTGTTGCACAGCCCTGTCGATTTGCAGCGTGAAGATCAACTGGATGCCGAACTGAAAGGCTGGCTGGCCTTCGCCACGCAGAAATGCGCCGAGGTGGCGCTGCTGGCTCGCGCCGTCAATCAGCCGGACGCTCCCGACGTGCGTGCAGCGTTGGCCGAGAGCCGCGCCGTGCAGGCCAGTCGAGCGGCGTCACCACGTATCCACAAGCCGCAGGTGCAGGCGCGCCTGGCCGCTGTGACCACCCGCGATAGCCAGCGTGGGGCGCCGTTCGCCGAGCGCATCGCCAAGCAACGAGCCGGCCTCGATCTGCCGCCTTTCCCGACCACCACCATCGGCTCGTTCCCGCAGACCGCGGCGATTCGCCTGGCGCGCCAGGCGTTCAAGCAGGGCAAGCTGTCGCTGGGTGATTACACCGACGCCATGCACAGTGAGATTCGCCATGCGGTGGAGATTCAGGAGCGCCTGGGGCTCGACGTGCTGGTGCACGGCGAGGCCGAGCGCAACGACATGGTCGAGTACTTCGCCGAGCAGTTGGACGGCTACCTGTTTACCCGTTTCGGCTGGGTGCAGAGCTACGGTTCGCGTTGCGTGAAACCGGCGGTGATCGTTGGCGACCTGAGCCGACCCCAGGCCATGACCGTGGAGTGGATCCGTTATGCGCAGAGCCTCACGGGCAAGGTGATGAAGGGCATGCTCACGGGCCCGGTGACCATGCTGATGTGGTCGTTCCCACGCGAAGACGTAAGCCGCGAAGTGCAGGCCCGGCAGTTGGCCCTGGCGATTCGCGACGAAGTCGTCGACCTCGAGCGTGCCGGCATCCGCATCGTGCAGATCGACGAAGCGGCATTCCGTGAGGGGCTGCCGCTGCGCAAGGCCGACTGGCAACACTATCTGGATTGGGCAACGGAGTCCTTCCGGCTGTGCGCCAGTGGCGTGCGTGACGAAACGCAGATCCACACCCACATGTGCTACAGCGAATTCAACGACGTGATCGAGTCCATCGCCGCCATGGATGCGGACGTGATCACCATCGAGACCTCGCGTTCGGACATGGAGCTGCTGCACGCCTTCGAGGCCTTCGAGTACCCCAACGAGATCGGCCCGGGCGTCTACGACATCCATTCGCCGCGAGTGCCGGACACGGCCGAAATGGTCAAGCTGATGCGCAAGGCCGTGCGCCGCATCCCTGCCGAACGCCTGTGGGTGAACCCCGATTGTGGCCTGAAAACCCGCGGCTGGCCCGAGACCGAAGCCGCGCTGGTCAACATGGTCGCTGCCGCCCGTCAGCTGCGCAAAGAGCTGGCCTGAGGCACCACCCGCGGCATCTGGTGCAGCAGTTGTAGGAGCCGGGGGGACGCCTAGTCCTTGCCGGCGATTTCGGTGGCAGATTCGACGCAGGTGTTGGGGCGTAGATCGATTCGCTGGCAAGCCAGCTCCTACGGTTTTAGGGCTCTGTGCAGCAGAAGGATTTGGCAGGTGCAACGGTTGTAGGAGCCGGCTTGCCGGCGAAAGCGGCAGAAGATTCGCCGCTGGTGTCGGAGCGCAGATCGATTCGCTGGCAAGCCAGCTCCTACGGTTTTTCTGTCCGTAGCCCGGCGTTGAGGGTAGCGATACCCGGGAGCGATCTCCCTGGGTATCGCTACGCTCAACCACAGGCTACGGTTTGCCGCTCAGCTCGCCAGGTATTGCTCGGTCGAGATAACGGTCGCGTAGGCGAACGCCAGTGCGGCCATATAGGCTGCCTGTACCTGCGTTGCCGGAACCTGATTGCCTTCGAATTCCTGATCGCGTGTCGCGCAGGCGTCATGAATCACCGTGGTGGTGTAGCCGAAGTCCGCGCTGGCGCGGGCGGCGGCATCGATGCACATATGGCTCATGGCGCCGACCAGGGTGATCTGTTCGACGCCGGCCTTGTCGAGCTGCGCCTTCAGATCGGTGTCGCGAAACGCGTTGACCTTGTGCTTGAGCACCACACTCTCACCCGCCTGCGGCTGCACGCTTTGATGGATATGCGCACCCGTGGATCCTGCGGCGAAGAAGGGCGCACCGTCGCCTTCGAATTCGTGACGCACGTGTATGACCGTATCACCCGCCGCGCGGGCTGCGGCCAGTACACGAACGGCATTTTCGGTGGCCGCGTCGATACCATGCAGCGGCCATTTGCCGTCAGCGAAGTAGTCGTTCTGGATGTCGATCAGAATCAGGGCGCGCTTGCTCATGATGTTCTCCGTGGGAAGGGGGTGGCCTACACCTTAGCCTGTGCTCCATCGATAGGGGAGGCGGGCGGTTTTTCCGGTTGGCGGCGATCTTTCAGACCGAATCTTCGGCCGCCTTGCCGGCCGGGTTCTCGCGGGTCGGCATGGCGAGTATTTCCGGCAGCACTTCGCGCGCGAATACGCCGTGCAGGCGCCACAGCTCGGCAACTGGATCGCGGTGATGATCGACGCGAATGTCCCACAGCGGATATTCCTCGCGGTCGACGATATAGATCACTGCCGAAGATTCACCCTCGCGGTCGCCGCCGCGCTCATCACCGGCCTCCAAGGCATCGATCAGACGCTCGACCAGCGGGCGATCTTCACCAAGCCGGAATGCATCGGCCACTGCGTCCAGCACCTGCGGGCCTGCCAGGCGGTTGCCCTGTACGGAAAACTGCTCACCGGACAGCGAGCCCGCCCAGGGAATGCACTCATCACCTGTCCAGCACACGCTGTCACCGTTACGGTCGATCAGGGCCAACTGGCGCAGCTCCATGCACGGGTCGGTATCCATCAGCCGTTTGAGTGCCGCAGGGGCCGAATGGCCCTGACGTAGCAATGCCAGCCCGTCGAGGCCCAGGTACGGGTTGACCTGGGCCTGGGTCGCCACTGCGCCCGCTCCCGCGGCGGCATGGCTGAGCAGTTTGCCAACGGCGGGCATGGCGGTAGCGGCGGCAACGCCGAACTGGCCGGTTCTGGGGCAGCGGGCAACGATGGAAAAAGTCATGGCGGCTCCTTTATGCGCATGTGCCTTAGGCCGCGGGTCGGCCGCGATCGTTCCGCTTGTCGGTCGTCACGACGCTATCGGTATTTGTTGATAAGCATTATCATTCGCCGGATTGCTGCCACGCCTCTGGCGCATCGTCACGAGCAACCCCACGTCATGGTCGACCAGCCGTCTTCGCCCGAGCCTCGCCAGCCCGACCCGTCCGCGACGGAGCCGGTGCAGCGCGATGCTTTCCTGCGCACCTTTCTCGCCCGTCGTGAACAGATGGAGGCGGTGTTGCGGCGGCGTGTCGGTTGTCGGGCGACCGCGGCGGATCTGGTGCAGGAGCTGTTCCTGCGCTTCTGGCGACGGCCCAGTGCGCCGCTCGAGGACATGGGCAGCTACCTGATCCGCAGCGCCCACAACCTGGCCATCGACCATTTGCGCAGCGAGGGCGCGCGCACTCGCAACGAAGCCGGGCTGCTGCCCGAACAGCGTGGCGACAGCAGCGTTTCCCCGGACGCGGCTCTGGAGGCTGGCAGCGATCTGCGCCGCGTGGAGGCCGCGCTGCGGCGGCTGCCGGAGCGAACCCGGCATATCTTCCTGCTCAATCGCATTCACGGTCAGACCTACGGGCAGATCGCCCGCAGCATGGCGCTTTCCCAGAGCGCCGTGGAAAAACATATGATGCGCGCCCTGGAAGCCTGCAAGGCCAGCGTCATCGACACGCCGGCCAGCCACTCACACGGAAGCGCCGCGCCATGAGTCACGAGTCATATCTACAGGAGGAGTCACTGTCGCGCATCGAGCAGGACGCCTGGCTGTGGCTCGGCCGTTTGCAGGGCCAGCCGGGCGACAAGGTGCAGATGGCCTTCGAACAGTGGCTGGCCGCCGCGCCCGAGCATGTCGATACCTTCGTGCGCATGCAGTCGCTCTGGCACCTGAGCCGCCCTGCTGCCCAGCACCTCGCCGAGGAAGAGGCTGCCGCCCTGCAGCAGTACCTGCGCCCGCCGACGAGCAGGCGCCCGTATTGGGCTTCGGCATTGGCGCTGGCCGCCTGCCTGCTGCTGGTGGTCTGGGGAGGCGGGTGGCAGCCACTGCGTTGGGTCGATGACCTGGGCGCGGATATTGTCTCGGCGCCCGGGCAGCTGCGCAGCGTGACGTTGAGCGATGGCTCCACCGTGGTGCTGGATGCCGACAGCGCCATCGCCGTCGAATATGGCGCAGGCGAGCGGCACATCGAGCTGCGGCGCGGCGCGGCGTATTTCAGCGTGGTGCCAGGAGATATTCCCTTCACCGTGGCGGCTGCCGGTGGCGAAGCGCGGGTGCTCGGCACACGTTTCGAAGTACGCCGGCTCGATGACGGCGCGCGGGTTTCGGTGATGCAGGGCCGAGTGGCCGTCCGCGGTGGCCCCGCGGACACGGCGAGGGTACTCACTGCCGGCCAGCAACTGAGTTTTGCCGATGGGGTCAGCGGCACGCTGCAGGGTGTCGATGTCGACGCGCTAACGTCTTGGCGTGATGGTCGCCTGAGTTTCTATCGCGCACCCTTGGGCGAGGTGGTGGCCGAGCTACGCCGCTATTACCCAGGCCGCATAGTGCTGCTCAGCGATGAGCTGCGTGAGCAGCGGGTCAGTGGCAGCTTCGCCAGCCAGAATCCCCAGGCCATTCTCGATGCCCTGCAGGCGGTGGTCGGCTTCGAGCAACACAAGGTGCTGGGGCGGCTGATCATCCTGCGCTGAAAATATTTTCGCTGGAGGATGAGGTAAACCCCGTCGGCATCCGTGTACTGCTTTGAATGCGACTTTTTCGCAACGAGAACCAGCACCCGGGATGAACAAAGCCATGAATCACCGCACCATGCGTCGGCAGGATGCCACCTTGAAACATGTGGGCCTGGCGGCGCTGCTGCTGAGCGCAGGTATGCTGCCACTGGCACAACCCGCGCTGGCCCAGGCCGTTGCCGATCAGGCGGCGACCTACGCGTTCGCCATACCTGCGCAGCCGCTGCCGCAAGCGCTCGACGCGTTCAGCCGAACCACCGGCCTCAACCTGGTATACACCGACGAAGCGCCTTACGCCGTGCAGGCTCCGGCGCTGCAGGGGCGCATGAGCGTCGAGCAGGCGTTAGCCCGTTTGCTGGCTGGCTCCGGCTTCACCTACCGCCAGGCCGGCACCAATACCGTGGCGCTGCAGGCGCTGCGCAGCGAGGGCGCGGTCAATCTGGATGCCGTGAACATTCAGTCGCAACGCAGCACGGCCTACAGCTATCAGCCACCTGAAACCACCTCGCTGATGCGCAGCGACACGCCGCTGCTGGAGATTCCCCAGGCCGTTGCCGTGGTGCCGGCGCAGGTGCTGCAGGATCAGCAGCCCCAGAATCTCGATGATGCCCTGGCCAACGTCAGTGGCATCACCCAGTCCAATACCCTGGGTAGCACGCTCGATGCGGTGATGAAGCGCGGCTTTGGTGACAACCGTGACGGCTCCATCCTGCGTGACGGCATGCGCACCATCCAGGGCCGCAATTTCACCGCCACCGCCGAGCGGGTCGAAGTGCTCAAAGGGCCATCGTCGATGCTCTACGGCATTCTCGATCCGGGCGGTGTGATCAACGTGGTCAGCAAGAAGCCGCAGCTGGAAAGCTACCGCGCCATCACCGGCCGTGCCTCGACCTTCGGCCACGGCAAGAACGGCAGTGGCGGCACCCTCGATGTCACCGGCCCGCTGGGCGAAACAGGCCTGGCCTATCGGTTGGTCGCCGATTACGACGACGCCGACTACTGGCGCAGCTTCGGCAATAACCGCGACAAGACCTTTGCGCCCTCGCTTGCATGGTACGGCGAGGACACCACGGTGACCCTTAGCCATGAGTACCGCGAGTATTCGGTGCCTTTCGATCGCGGCACGGTGTTCCGTGACGGCAAGCCCCTGAACATTCCTGCCGAGCGCCGTCTGGACGAGGCTTACAACATCACCGACGGCCGCTCGCACCTGACCATCTTCGACCTGTCCCATCAGTTCAACGAAGACTGGAAGGCCCACTTCGCCTACAGCTACAACCGCGATCGTTATGACGATTACCAGGCGCGAATCTTCCGCGCAGAGAGCGACGGCACTTACACCAGGCGCCTGGACGGCACCCAGGGCGCGGTCAGTACCTCTCATTTCGCCACCTTCGATCTGGATGGCAAGGTGGTGCTCGGCGGTATGCAGCACGATCTGCTGATGGGCGTGGATCACGAGTACCGCAAGTTCTATCGCGCCGATCTGCTGCGCCAGAACACCGGCATTCGCTTCGACCCGTTCAACCCTGTCTACGGCGTGGTACCGGTACCAACCACGGTGGCGGCCTCCGATAGCGACCAGACCGATCGTGTGGTCACCCAGTCGGCCTTCATCCAGGATTCCATTCATCTCAACGAGCAGTGGATCTTCGTCGCTGGCGCCCGCTATCAGCTGTATGACCAACTTGCCGGGCGTGGACGGCCGTTCAACAAGAACACCGATATCGACGGCCAGGTCTGGGTGCCGCGCGTGGGCCTTGTATACAAACTCAACGACGAGCTGTCGCTGTACGGCGGTTATACCGAGTCCTTCAAGCCCAACTCGACGATTGCACCGTTGAGCAACGGCGTAACGATCAATGGCGTGCCGCCGGAGGAGGGTAAATCCTGGGAGCTCGGCGCCAAGCTTGATATGCCGGGGCGCATCACCGGTACCCTGGCGTTGTTCGATATCGTCAAGGAAAACGTGCTGGTTACCCAGACCATTGGCACTGAAACCATCGCTACTGGCGCTGGCGAAGTGCGCTCCCGAGGTGTGGAGCTGGACGTTACCGGGCAACTGACCGACAGCCTCAGCCTGATCGGCACGTTCGCGCTGACCGATGCCGAGGTGACCAAAGACCCCGATCTCAAGGGTAACGGGCTACAGAACGTCGCTCGGCAGACCGGCTCGCTTTCCGCTGTCTACGACTTTGGCGCGCTGTTTGGCGGCGACCGCCTGCGCGCTGGCGCCGGTGCGCGTTATGTCGGCGAGCGGGAAGGCGATGCCGGCAACACCTTCACCCTGCCGTCCTATACGGTGGCCGATGCCTTCGCCAGCTACGACACCCGCCTTGGCGACAACAAGCTCAAGCTGCAGCTCAACGTCAAGAACCTGTTCGACAAGACCTATTACAGCTCGTCGGTGAACACCCTCAACGTCTCGGTGGGTGATCCGCGCCAGGTGCAACTGTCCAGCACCCTGGAGTTCTGATTGCATTCAGACCGCATGGGCTGAGCGCGCGCGGACGACAATGCTTATCCACCCTCATATGAGGGTGGTATGAAGCCCTATCAGGCGGTGGTTCGAGTGCGCGGCGTGAGTGAAGGGTAGTCATCGCAGAAATGCTTCGGTGGATCGATGGAGCGTGATCCACCGAACCAATCAGATCACCCTGAACCCATGGGTGCCATCCCGGCCCAGTTGCTCGACCAGGCCGAACTCCCAGTCCAGGTAACCCTGCATCGCTTCGCGGGGGTTGTCCGTGCCTTCGTAGGGGCGGCGGTAGCGGTCGCTGCGTGGCACGGCCAGGTGCTGTTCGCCGGATTCGTCGGGTAGGCCGGCGGCGAACCAGGCAGCGTTGCCACCCGCGAGCAGGAACACCGGTTTGCCGGTCAGAGCCTGCAGTTCACTGACCACGAAGCGGGCCAGCAGGCTGCTGCCGCAGGTGAGTACATAGCGTTCGGCCACTGGCAGGTTTTCCAGGGCCTGCGGCAGTTGTGCGCGGATCGCCCAGTGGGCGCCGGGGATGTGACGTTTGACATGGTTGGCGCTGGTGGTGAAGTCGATCACTACGGTGTCGCCTGCGGCCAGCCAGGTTTGCAGAGTGTGCGGGCTGATTTCCTCGGCCTGCGGCAGAGCGGGCAGGGGAGTCGGCCAGGCGCCGGTTTCGCTGAAAGCGTTCTGTGGCAGGTTGTCCAGCACGTGCACCTCCCAGCCCAGTTGGGCCAACCAGGAGGCGCTCATGTTGGCGCGCACGCCGTCGTCATCGGCGAGCACGATGCGCGCACCGCGTACGCTGGCGAAGTGATCGGTTTCCTGTACCAGTTGGCCACCGGGCGTGGAGCGTGAGCCGGGCAGGTGGCCAGATTCGTATTCTTCCGGTGTGCGCACGTCGAACAGGTAAGTGGTGCGCGCTGGTTGTGCCTGCCAATGGCTCAGGTGTTCGAGCGTGGCACGGCCGACGCCGGCCTTGTCGGCCACGGCGCGTGCCGAGCGTGCAGCCTGCTCATGGTTGTTCGCGCTCACCTCGCCGAAGCGGCGGCTCTGACCGTGTTCCAGCTGCTGACCAGCCAGAGTCCAGCCGATGGTGCCGTTGCGCAGCGCGGCGACCGGGTTTGGTACGCCGGCATTCACCAGCGATTGAGTACCGATGATGCTGCGGGTGCGCCCCGCGCAGTTGACGATGATCTGCGTGGCCGGATCAGGCGCCAGCTCGCGGGCGCGCAGCACCAGCTCGGCACCCGGTACGCTGATTCCGCTGGGGATGCTCATGGTCTGGTATTCGTCGAAGCGGCGGGCGTCGAGCACCACCACGTCGGCCTTGGCATCGAGCAGCGCCTGTACCTCTTCGGCGGCCAGCGATGGCGTGTGGCGTTGGCTTTCCACCAGTTCGCCAAAAGACTTGCTCGGTACGTTGACGTCGCGAAACAGCTCGCCACCGGCGTTGCGCCAGCCGGCCAGTTGGCCTTGCAGCAGGGCCACGTCGCTGTAACCAAGTTGCAGCAGGCGTTCAGCGGCGACCTGGGCCAGACCTTCGCCATCGTCATAAACGGTGATCGCGGTGTCGCGGCGCGGCACCCGCGCGTAGATTTCCAGCTCGAGCTTGGACAGCGGAATATTGGCAGCGAACAGTGGATGTTCTTCGGCAAAGGGCGCTTCTTCGCGCACATCGATAAGGGCGACTTCCTGCTGTTGCAGCAGGGCGGTGCGGATATCGGCGAAAGAGCGGGTGTCGACTTGGCTCATGGTTCAGGACTCGTGTTGGGCAGGCTGCCGTTGGGCAATGGAGGGAGGCGTGGAGTAGCCGGAGATGAACAGTTTTTCGCTGCCGTCTTCGCGGTACACGGCGCGATGCACCGCACCGATGTCGGCGCCATAGACGTGGATGCTGATCGACACGCGATCATCGAAGGCATTGCTGACTTGATGGATGTCGCCGATGCGCGGCGATACCGCTTCTACCTGGCCGGGCTTGAGGCGCACGACGTCGCCATCGGCGTGTAGGCTGCCGTCGGCCTGGCGGCTGAATCCCTGGGAATCCTCGGCGCCACGCAGCATGCCGATCAGCCCCCAGACGCGGTGGTCGTGCACCGGTGTGCTTTGCCCTGGGCCCCAGACGAAGCTGACCACCGAGAAGCGCCGCGCTGGGTCAAGGTGCAGCAGGTATTGCTGGTAGCGCTCGGTACTGGGCTGCGCGAGTTCGCGCGGTAGCCAGTCGTCATGGCTGACCAGTTGCTGCAGCAGCTCACCACCGCGTTCGATCAGGGTGCCCTCATCGGGCTCGCGGTTCAGCAGATCCGAGAGGCCGGCAACGAAGGCGTTCAGGCGTTCCGGAGTTGTGGGGTGGCTCATGGCGGGTAATCCGTAGCGGTTTGGAGCCTAAGGTAGCAATCCGCCATTGATTATAAAAATTCAATTTATGCATAAGCTAATATGCGAATTGTGTAATTTTTTGGCGCGTCGCTCGGCTCGCCTTCTCTCCCTGCGGGGTTCCCCCGTCGTTCATGAGCGGGTTATTTCCATCGTCACCACGTGGCTGCAGGCCATGCTTGAGCCTGTCGTGCGATTTTTATTATTTCGCATATTAGGATATTCCTAAAATGAATTTCATTTCTTGTTCGTGTATCTATAAATTTTATAAGAATTAGCCATTAAAGACGTTTTCATTATAAGCGAGACGTTTGTAGCACCTTGGCTCCCGGACATGACCACGTGACAGGAATCGCGACATGAGCATTGAAATCATCGGCATGATTACGGCCGCGCCAGCTTCGGAAGTGGATCAGCCACTGGGCGATGCGGTTGATCCAGCATTCGTCGTCCGGTTCGCCCAGGCCCATGAAGAGGCGGGCTTCGACCGGGTACTGGTCGGCTATTTTTCCAACGGCCCGGAGGGGGCAGTGGTCAGCTCTTTCGCTGCTGCCGCGACGCGCAAGCTGGGCATTCTGCTGGCGTATCGGCCAGGGATGATCGCGCCGCCTCTGGCTGCCCGGCAGCTCGCCACGCTGGATCAGTTCAGTGGTGGGCGCCTGGCACTCAACGTTGTCAGTGGCGGCAATGACGAGGATTTGCAGCGCGACGGTGATTACCTCAATCACGCTCAGCGTTACGCCCGCACTGAAGAATACCTGCAGGCATTGAAAGCGATCTGGACGGCCGAGCAGCCGGTGGATTTCAGTGGCGACTTCTATCGTTTCCAGGGCGCCTCGCCTGCGGTGCGCTGCACTCAGCGCCCTCACATCCCGATATATTTCAGTGGTGCTTCGGCAGCGGCGGTGCAGGTCGCGGCGCAGCATGCCGACACCTACATGCTCTGGGGCGAGCCCCTGGCTTCGGTGGCCGAACAGGTTGCCAGCGTAAGGGCTGCCGCCGCCGTACATGGCCGCGTGCCGAGGTTCTCGGTGTCATTTCGACCCATCGTCGCCGACACCGAAGAGGCCGCCTGGAAGCGTGCTGCCGAGATACTCGAACAGATTCGCGAAAATCGCATTCGCCTGGGCTTGCCACTCACCGAGCACGCCCCCGAAAACGTCGGTTCGCAGCGCCTGTTGGCGGCTGCCGGGCAGGGTGAGGTACTGGACAGCCGCTTGTGGATGGGCGTTGCTCGGTTGACTGGCGCGCGCTGGAACTCTACCTCACTGGTCGGCACGCCCGAGCAGGTCGCGGCGGCGTTGGGTGAGTACTACAAGCTCGGGGTTTCCACCTTTCTGATTCGTGGTTTCGACCCACTGGGCGACGCCATCACCTATGGCCAGGGACTGATCCCTGCCATTCATGAACACATCGCCCGTCTGGGCAACCTTCCTGAGGAAACCTTGCAATGAAATTGTCCGCACTGTTGCGCACCGCGCTGGCTAGCGCGTTCCTGGCCGCGCCTCTGGTTCAGGCGGCCGAGCAGATCACCCTGCGCGTGGGTGACCAGAACTACTACAACGTCCGCGCTTCGGTGGAGGCCTCCGGTGTGCTGGAAGGCGCGCCCTACAAGGTCGACTGGAAGCATTTTCAGTCCGCCGCGCCAGTCGCGGAAGGCCTGGATGCGGGCGCGCTGGATCTGGGCTTTCTCGGCGATTCGGGCTTTATCTTCCTGGCTGCCAAGGGCGCGCCAGTGAAGCTGATCGGCGTATCGCGGCAGAACCCGGACACCATCGCGCTGCTGGTGCCCAAGGATTCGCCAGCCAAGACCATCGCTGACCTGAAAGGCAAAAAGGTTGCCTACTGGCCAGGAGCCTGGAGCCAGCAGTTGACCTTGCGGGCTCTGGAGAAAGCCGGGCTACCCCGCGACTACGTGGAGTTCGTCAAACTGATGCCCATCGACGCTGCTGCGGCGTTGCCACAGGGCAGCATCGACGCGTTCCCGGTGTGGGAACCCTACATCTCCCAGCAGATCGTGTTTTCCGGCGCCAAGCCGATCATCACCGCCCGCGACCTGATGCCGGGGCTGTCGAGTATCGCCGCCAACGCCGATACGCTGGATACGAAACGGGCCGCTATCACCGATTTCCTCGGTCGCCTGCAGAAGGCCCGCGCCTGGGTTGAGGCGAACAAGGAAACCTACGCGGATTTGTGGGCGAAGAAGGCCAATCTGGATCCTGCCGTGTCCCGCCACTGGATCGGCCAGGCCAACATGAGCGTCGGCCCGGTGGATGAGCAGGCAGCCCGTGATTATCAGGACACCGCCGACTTCCTCGTCGAAACCGGCGCATTGCCCAAGGCATTCGACACCAAGGCGGTTATCGACACCTCTTTTGGCAGCGCCTTCAAGTAAGCCAGGGCCTGCCACCGTACCGGCGGAGCAGGCAACATCATGACCGTTTCTTTCGAGCCCAGTGAGCGTACCCACGCAGCCGCTTTCGTCGCGTAATCGCCATTGGAGTCTGTCACATGTCCCGTATCCGTTTTACCGTCACTTCTCTTCTCGCCGCCTTGTCGTTCAGCAGTTTGTTGCAGGCCGCCGAGCCCGTCACCATTCGCCTCGGCGATGTGAAGGGTGATCGCTACGCCTCGCTGCGCGCTTCGGGCGAGCTGGAGAATCTCGATTACAAGGTCGAGCTGACGCCGTTCGCTGCCGGTGCCCCAGTGCTCGAAGCGCTGAATGCCAATGCCCTGGACGTTGGCTTCACCGGCGATATCCCGTTTCTGTTCGTACATGCCGCCGGTGCCCAGTTGAAGGCGGTAGGTGCCTGGCGCTACAACACCGCGACCGTGGCCCTGGTGGTGCCTGAGGGTTCAACCGCGCAGAGCGTGAAGGATCTCAAAGGCAAACGCATTGCCGTGAATCGTGGCGGCTGGGGGCATTTTCTGGCTCTTGGTCTGCTGGAGAAGAACGGCCTGACCGATAAGGATGTGACCTTCTCTTTCCTGGGCCCGGTCGATGGTCGTGCCGCGCTAGTGCGTGGCTCAGTGGATGCCTGGGTGCCGTGGGAACCCTACACCTCCAATGCCATCCTGATCGACAACGCACGGGTGATTGCTGATGGCCGCGGCATCATGAGCGGCTATTCCTACGCCCTGGCCAGCGAAAAAGCCCTGGCGGATGCCGACAAGAAAGCCGCCATCGGCGACCTTTTGGTTCGCCTGGCCAAGGCCCAGCAGTGGGCGCTTGCCCATCCACAGCAAATGGCTGACGCGCTGTCAGAAGACCTCAATATTCCCCAGAACGTCGCCCGGCGCTGGGTGGAAGAGGCGCGCATCCAGCCCGCCGCACTGGACGAGGAAGTCGCGACCAGCCTGCAGAAAGCCGCAGACTTCTTCCACCGCCATGGCGTGTTACCGAAACAGCTGGATGTGCAGCAGGCATTCGATTTCAGCCTGGCGGGGGATGTGCGTAAAGCGATCGCAGAAGATCGGCCGCAGGCAGCTCGCTGATAGCGAAGAAACAGGCGTAGAGTTTCTGCGCGAATGGCAACCAGACTGCTACCCGATGGGTTCGCTCCCTGTGGCATCCGTTAATTGGGGGTAGGCTGTCGGGCAGCTAATCGGCACGCTCGAAAACGATTCTGACCTTTGCGCCTCCAGGGCGATGGAAGCTTTCGATCATCTGGTTGCCTTGTACGTCCATGCGCAGTTCCCGGGTCGTCCGCACGTCGCCGATCCAGTTCGGGAACGATGAACCCTCCACGGTATTGCCGCTGAAGTTGCCTTGTGCATCGATGGTATAGCGGCCATACAACGCCAGACTGCCTGCTATGACGGCGCGATTTTCCGCGTCGGTTCCTCTGCCACGTTCGTTGGACTGGAAGCGTGGAATGCGTGGGTCGTGCAGGAATTCCACGAAGTACATATCCGGTGTGAAGACCAGTCTGCCGCGTGGCTCGGGCCCGTAGGGGTAAGACGTCATGCCATCGATTTCAATTGTGGCGGCGATCAGGTTCCAGGTGCCGGCGACCCTGTTAGATTCCTGCGCGGCCACGCTGCTCGCGCCGCCCAGCACGAGTGCAGCGGCTATGGTCATTCGGGCTAACTGATACAGACTCATCTCAGGCTCCTTGGCTGTCGGCCGAAAAGGCTACAGCGCGCTGGGCTTCGAGCGATTCGAGGCGCTGGGTCAGCGCGCGATGGATGTTTTCGTAGGCAGTACTGCCCAGAGCCAGCCGCAGGGGAGGATGAGCCGAGTCGGCCGCCTGTATGATCGCGTCGACCGTATTAGCGGCATCTCCACGGATCTCGAATGCGCCTGTGGCGATCATCTCGTGAACCTTGCCTGCCGGTGTGTCCTGGTAAACGCCGGAAGGAGTTGCCAGATCGAGCGCCGCGGCGAAGTTCGTGCGGGTAGGGCCCGGTTCGGCGAGGATGAAGTCGATCCCGAACGGTGCTACCTCCTGCGCCACGGCCTCGACGAAGCCTTCGATACCCCATTTGCTGGCGTGATAGAGGCTGAAGCCGGGATAGGCAATCTGCCCACCCTCGGATGACAACTGGACGATGCGCCCGCCGCCCTGAGCGCGCAGGTGCGCCAGGCTGCTGCGGATCAACTGGATCGAACCGGTCAGGTTGGTGGCCAGCAGCCGGTCGATCTGTTCGTCGCTTACCTGTTCGCTGGCACCGAACAGGCCGTAGCCCGCGTTGCTGACGATCACGTCGATACGACCGAAACGCTCGAAGGCGTGATCGATCAGGCTATGAATCTGTGAGGTATCGGTCAGGTCAAGCGGCAGTACCTGAAGGTGTTCCCCGTAAGCGCTCAGTAGATCCTGCAAGGCCTCGCAGCGGCGTGCTGTGGCGATTACCCGGTCACCGCGCTCCAGCAGTTTGCGGGTCATTATTTTGCCAAGTCCGGATGTGGCTCCAGTGATAAGCCAAGTCTTGTTCATGGTTAGCGCTCTTTGGTGAGTTCAGATCACTGTAATCATTCACCCTGTTGAGATAATCGGCTTTAATCCGCATGAGCTGGTGAATGGGAGTGAACAATGAATAGGCCGACGCTGACCGATCTCACCGCATTGATGGCCGTGGCGCAGCACCGCAGCTTTCGCAAGGCTGCCGATGAACTGGGGATCTCGCGCTCTTCGCTCAGCCACGTGATTGCCGCGCTGGAGCGCAGGCTGGGTGTCCGCCTGCTGCACCGCACGACACGTAGCGTGGCGCCGACCGAGGCAGGCGAGCATTTTCTGCAGCGCTTGGTGCCGGTATTGCAGGGGTTGGATCAAGCCATCGATGCGCTGACCGAAGAGGGTGGTCATGTCACCGGAACCTTGCGCATCAACGGCGGCGAGGAGGCCATGCGCGTATTGCTCAGGCGAGTGGTGCCGACCTTCCTGGAGCGTTATCCGCAGGTTTCACTGGATCTGGTCACCGATGGTCAACTGGTGGATGTCGTGCGCGAGGGCTTCGATGCCGGCATTCGGCTGCAAGAGGCTGTGCCGCAGGACATGATCGCAGTCGCCCTGAGTGAAGATTTTCGTTTCCTGGCAGTGGCTGCCCCGGGTTATCTGGCTAGCGCCGGTAGGCCGCAAACACCCGAGGACTTGCGCGCGCATCGCTGCATTCGTCAGCGCCTGCCGAGTGGCAAGCTGTACCGCTGGGAATTCGAGCAGCGCGGGCAGGAGATTGTCGTCGACGTGCCCGGCGCCATGACTCTTAACCATACGCAACTGATGATCGAAGCCGCGGTCAACGGGTTGGGCATCGCCTATGTGCCGGAAATGGCGGCACAGCGATGGTTGGAGGATGGGAGGCTGATCGCCCTGCTGGAGGGCTGGTCGCCGCAGGTTGGCGGGCTGCGTCTGTATTACCCGGGCCATCGCCACGTATCGGCAGCGTTGAGGGGATTTATCGACGTGATGAAAAGCGTTCGTTAGCGACGCCATGTGGCCGTGACAGGCGCATGGTATCGAGCGTTCTTAGAGCGGCGTCTTGTCCTGCTCTTCTGGGTGATCCTTGACCACGCCGGGTACGTGTAGCCCGCTTTCAGCGACTTGGCTGCCTTCCAGTTGCGGTTGGGTCACCCAGGTGAGGATGTCGTAATAGCGGCGGATGTTGCGCACGAAGTGCACTGGTTCGCCGCCGCGGGCGTAGCCGTAGCGGGTTTTGCTGTACCACTGCTTCTGCGACAGGCGTGGCAGGATCTTCTGCACGTCGAGCCACTTGTTGGGATCAAGCCCCTCGGCTTCGGTCAGCTTGCGGGCGTCTTCCAAATGCCCGCCGCCCACGTTGTATGAAGCGAGGGCGAACCAGGTACGATCCGGTTCCTGAATACTGTCTGGCAGTTGTTCCTTGACGTGCACCAGGTACTTGGCGCCGCCCTGGATGCTCTGCTGCGGATTGAGGCGGTCGGACACGCCCATCGCCTGGGCGGTGCGCAGGGTCAGCATCATCAGGCCGCGTACGCCAGTCTTGGAGGTGGCGCCGGGCTGCCAGAGCGATTCCTGATAGCCCACGGCAGCGAGCATGCGCCAGTCCAGATCGTTTTCCTGTGCAGCCTTGCGGAAGTGTTTTTCGTAACGCGGCAGGCGTTGCTGCAGATGCTGGGCGAAGGTATAGGCACCGACGTAGCCGAGTACATCGACGTGGCCGTAGTAGCGCTCCTTCAGACGTTGCAAGCTGCCGTTGTCCTGAGAGCGGCGCAGAAAACCGTCGACCTGATCGAGCAGGCTGGTGTCTTCGCCCTGGGCCACGGCCCAGCCCAGGTTGCGCGAGTCGCCGAGGTCGAAGCCAACGCGCACGTTGGGGAAATACACCTGGTTCATGGCCAGCTCGTTGGAGTCGACCAGGGTCAGGTCGATCTGCCCTTCATCCACCATGCGCAGCAGGTCGACCACTTCCACATCGGCCGATTCCTCGTACTGCAGCTCTGGTTCCTCGATCTTCAGCGCGGCCAGCTGTTCGGCATGGCTACTGCCCTTGAGCACCAGAATGCGCTTGCCGACCAGATCCGCAGGGCGGCTCGGGCGACGTTGGCCGTTGCGGTAGACGATCTGCGGGGTGACTTCCAGATAGGGCACGGAGAAGCGCGCACTTTGCTGGCGCCCCTGGCTTTCCACAAGGCCGGCGGCAGCCAGCACTGGGCCGTTGGGCTGGCCTAGGCGGGAAAATAAGTCGTCGAGGTTGTCGGCGGTCTGGATTTCCAGTTTTACGTCGAGGTCGTCGGCGAAGCGCTTGACCAGCTCGTACTCGAAGCCGGTTTCGCCGTTACGATCCTGGAAGTAGGTAGCCGGGCTGTTGCGGGTTATTACACGCAGCACGCCTTCCTCCTTGATACGCTCAAGGCTGCTGGGAGGTTCCGCGCAGCCGCTGAGCATCAGGAGTAATCCGATCGCCGAGAGCCAGCCGGCGTAGCGCTTGCCAATCAGGTAAGGGGAGGGCATCGGCGCAGTATACGCCAACGTCGTGCCGTTCCATATCTGGACAGCGAAGCCGCGCTCTGCTAGGCAAACGTGCTTTTTTCGACGTATTTCGCTCGTCACCCGCCAATCACCGTACGGCGCGAGTGGGCGTGCCGCGAACGACGCTTTAGGCTAGAATACGCGGCCTCAAAGTACACCCCCTTCCCAGAGGCTGTCCCCGATGTTGATCCTGCGCGGCGCTCCCGCCCTTTCTGCTTTTCGTCACGGTAAATTGCTCGAGCAACTGACCGGCAAGGTTCCCGCTGTGACCGGCCTTTACGCCGAGTTCGCACACTTTGCCGATGTCGACGGTGCGTTGAGTGCCGATGAAGAGCAAGTGCTGGCCCGTTTGCTGAAGTACGGCCCGAGTGTGCCGGTGCAGGAGCCAAGCGGTCGTCTACTGCTGACCATCCCGCGTTTTGGCACCATTTCGCCCTGGTCGAGCAAGGCCAGCGACATCGCCCGCAACTGCGGCCTGGGCAAGATTCGCCGCCTGGAGCGGGGTATCGCCTATTACGTCTCGGGCGAGCTGAGCGACGCCGATGTGCAGCAGGCGGCCGCCATCCTGCATGACCGCATGACCCAGCTGGTGCTGAGCAACCTGGAAGACGCTGCCAAGCTGTTCAGCCATGCCGAGCCCAAGCCGCTGACCGCAGTGGACATCCTCGGTGGCGGTCGTGCCGCGCTGGAAAAGGCCAACACCGAGTTGGGCCTGGCCCTGGCCGAAGACGAAATCGATTATCTGGTCGAGGCCTTCCAGGGCCTGAAGCGCAACCCGCACGACATCGAACTGATGATGTTCGCCCAGGCTAACTCCGAGCATTGCCGCCACAAGATCTTCAATGCCAGCTGGGACATCGACGGCCAAGCCCAAGAAAAATCCCTGTTCGGCATGATCAAGAACACCTACCAGATGAACAGCGAAAACGTGCTGTCCGCTTATAAGGACAACGCGTCGGTCATCGTCGGCCACACCGCCGGGCGTTTCTTCCCCAATCCTGAAACCCGCCAGTACGGTGCGGTGCAGGAGCCGGTGCATATCCTGATGAAGGTGGAAACCCACAACCACCCGACGGCCATCTCGCCGTTCTCGGGTGCTTCCACCGGTTCCGGCGGCGAGATTCGCGACGAGGGCGCTACCGGTCGCGGCGCCAAGCCGAAAGCCGGCCTGACCGGTTTCACCGTCTCCAACCTGAACATTCCCGGCTTCGAACAGCCTTGGGAACAGGCCTACGGCAAGCCTGAGCGCATCGTCACGCCACTGGACATCATGATCGAAGGCCCACTGGGCGGCGCTGCGTTCAACAACGAATTCGGTCGTCCGGCGCTGACCGGCTACTTCCGTACCTTCGAACAGTCGATCAGCACCCCCCATGGCGACGAAGTGCGCGGCTATCACAAGCCGATCATGCTCGCCGGTGGCATGGGCAACATCCGTGAAGATCACGTGCAGAAGGCCGAGATCACCGTTGGCGCCAAGCTGATCGTGCTCGGCGGCCCGGCCATGCTGATCGGTCTGGGCGGCGGCGCCGCTTCGTCGGTCGCCACCGGTGCCAGCTCGGCCGATCTGGATTTCGCCTCGGTACAGCGCGAGAACCCGGAAATGGAACGCCGTTGCCAGGAGGTCATCGACCGCTGCTGGCAGCTGGGCGACCAGAACCCCATCGCCTTCATCCATGACGTTGGCGCGGGTGGTATCTCCAACGCCTTCCCGGAACTGGTCAACGATGGCGGCCGCGGTGGTCGTTTCGAGCTGCGCAACGTGCCCAACGACGAGCCGGGCATGGCCCCGCACGAGATCTGGAGCAACGAGTCCCAGGAACGTTACGTACTGGCCGTCAGCGCTGTGGATTTCGACCGCTTCCAGGCCATCTGCGAGCGCGAGCGCTGCCCATTCGCGGTAGTCGGTGAAGCCACCGAAGAGCCGCAATTGACCGTAACCGACAGCCATTTCGGCAACACGCCGGTGGACATGCCACTGGAAGTGCTGCTCGGCAAGCCGCCGCGTATGCACCGCTCGGTAACCCGTGAAGTCGAGCTGGGCGATGACTTCGACCCTAGCACCCTTGACATCACCGAAGCCGCCGAGCGCGTATTGCGCCACCCGGCCGTGGCCAGCAAGAGCTTCCTGATCACCATCGGCGACCGCACCATCACCGGCCTGGTTGCCCGTGATCAGATGGTTGGCCCTTGGCAGGTTCCGGTTGCTGATGTCGCCGTCACCGCCACCAGCTTCGACGTTTACACCGGTGAAGCCATGGCGATGGGCGAGCGCACGCCGCTGGCACTGCTCGATGCCCCTGCGTCCGGTCGCATGGCCATCGGTGAAACCCTGACCAACATCGCTGCTTCGCGTATCGAGAAACTGTCCGACATCAAACTGTCCGCCAACTGGATGTCTGCTGCGGGTCACCCGGGTGAAGACGCGCGTCTGTACGACACGGTGAAAGCCGTCGGCATGGAGCTGTGCCCCGAGCTGGGTCTGACCATTCCGGTGGGCAAGGACTCGATGTCGATGAAGACCAAGTGGAGCGAAGAGGGCGCAGAGAAGAGCGTCACCTCGCCGCTGTCGCTGATCGTCACCGGTTTCGCGCCGGTCGCCGATGTGCGCAAGACCCTGACGCCCGAGCTGCGCATGGACAAGGGCGAGACCGATCTGATCCTGATCGACCTCGGCCGTGGCCAGAACCGCATGGGCGCTTCGATCCTCGCCCAGGTGTACAGCCAGCTTGGCCGTCAGGCGCCGGACGTCGACGACGCCGAAGACCTCAAGGCGTTCTTCGCGGTGATCCAGGGCCTCAACGCCGACGGTCACCTGCTGGCCTACCACGACCGTTCCGACGGCGGCCTGTTGGTCAGCGCGCTGGAAATGGCCTTCGCCGGTCATTGCGGCCTGAACCTGCAGCTCGACGGCCTGGCCGAGAGCCGCGAGGAGCTGGCGGCCATCCTCTTCAACGAAGAGCTTGGTGCGCTGATCCAGGTTCGTCAGGACGCCACCCCGGACGTGCTGGCGCAGTTCAGCGCTGCCGGCCTCGCCGACTGCGTCGCGGTAATCGGCCAGCCGGTCAACAATGGCGATGTGGCCATCAGTTTCAACGACCAGCCGGTGTTCACCGGTCAGCGTCGCCTGCTGCAGCGTCAGTGGGCTGAAACCAGCCATCGCATTCAGCGTCTGCGTGACAACGTCGACTGCGCGGACCAGGAATTCGATGCGCTGCTGGAAGAAGACAATCCTGGCCTGAGCGTCAAGCTTGGCTTCGACGTCAACGACAACATCGCCGCGCCTTACATCAAGAAGGGCGTGCGTCCGCAGGTTGCCGTGCTGCGTGAGCAGGGCGTCAACGGTCAGGTGGAAATGGCCGCGGCCTTCGACCGCGCCGGTTTCGCTGCGCTGGACGTGCACATGAGCGACATCCTCGCCGGTCGTGTCGACCTGAACGACTTCAAGGGCCTGGTCGCCTGTGGTGGCTTCTCTTATGGCGACGTGCTCGGCGCTGGTGAAGGCTGGGCCAAGTCGGCATTGTTCAACGCCCGTGCCCGCGATGCCTTCCAGGGCTTCTTCGAGCGCAAGGACAGCTTCACCCTTGGCGTGTGCAACGGCTGCCAGATGCTCTCCAACCTGCACGAGCTGATTCCGGGCAGCGAGTTCTGGCCGCACTTCGTGCGCAACCGTTCCGAGCAGTTCGAAGCCCGCGTCGCCATGGTTCAGGTGCAGGAGTCGGCATCGATCTTCCTGCGCGGCATGGCAGGTTCGCGCATGCCAATCGCTATCGCCCACGGTGAAGGTCATGCCGAGTTCGAGAGCGAAGAGGCACTGCTGGAAGCCGACCTGTCCGGCACCGTCGCACTGCGTTTTGTCGACAACCACGGCAAGGTCACCGAAAACTACCCGGCCAACCCCAACGGCTCGCCGCGCGGGATCACTGGCCTCACCAGCCGTGACGGTCGCGTGACCATCATGATGCCGCACCCGGAGCGCGTGTTCCGCGCCGTGCAGAACTCCTGGCGCCCGGATGACTGGCAGGAAGACGGCGGCTGGCTGCGCATGTTCCGCAATGCGCGGGTGTGGGTCGACTGATCCACAGTCGGTGACAAGAAAAACGCCAGGCATTGCCTGGCGTTTTTCGTTTCAGCGCTACGTATAAGTCTATATCCGCAGGGTAAGGGAGGTATCTGACCCTCCTCGGGAAACCACAGGGTCTTCGTCGCGCCTTAACCCACCATCGCTGCGACCCACAATGCCTTCAGGCGAAGTGTGCGACGCATCGCCCAATCCCATTACAACGTCTTTCTAGCCGGGAACGGTGCCTCCTGAAGCGAGTCTGAATATGTCAGCAGTGTCGGCTGTGTCACGCATCGGATGTGTCAATGTGCCATTATTCTGTGACATGATTAGCTTATTGTTTTCAGCGACTTGCAGCGGAGTAGTTGATGTACAAATTTTGTTTCTACGTTCCGGAAAGTCATCTGGAAAGCGTGAAGTCGGCCGTATTTGTAGCGGGCGGCGGGCGTATCGGCGAGTACGAGCAATGCTGTTGGCAAACGCTTGGCCGCGGCCAGTTTCGCCCGCTTGAGGGCAGCACGCCGTTCATTGGTCAGAGCGGAGAGCTGGCAACGCTCGCGGAGTGGAAGGTCGAGCTGGTGGTCGCCGATGAGCTGATCCACAACGCGGTCAAGGCAATGAAGAAAAACCATCCTTACGAAATGCCCGCTTTCGAAGTGTGGCGTTTGTCCGATCTGCAGTTCTGACTCAGCCTGCTGCCCGCCAGCAGGCTATCGATAGATCGACTTCCGCAATCTTTGCCGCGCTCGAGGCGCCCATTTCGAGCCTTAATCGGTGACTGCCAATTCCTGCTCGCTTTCCTGCTCGGGCCGACGCTGGATGCTGCCGCAGGCGAGCAGGCCGACCTCGAACAGCAGCCACATCGGCACTGCCAACATGGTTTGCGAGAACACGTCGGGTGGGGTCAGCAACATGCCCACCACGAAGCAGCCGACGATCACGTAAGGCCGGCTACGGCGCAGCGTGTCGACATCCGTCAGCCCGGCCCAGACGATGATGAAGGTGGCCACCGGAATTTCGAAGGCCAATCCGAATGCCAGGAACAGCGCCAGGATGAAGTCCAGGTACAGGGCGATATCGGTCATCATTTCCACGCCGTCCGGCGTGACGCTGGCGAAGAAGCCAAACATCATCGGGAACACCGCGAAGAACGCGAAGGCCATGCCTGCATAGAACAGCAGAATGCTCGAGACCAGCAGAGGTACCGCGATGCGCCGCTCGCGGCGATACAGCCCCGGCGCCACGAACCCCCAGGCCTGATGCAGCAGCACGGGCATGGAGATGAATACGGCGACCATCATGGTCAGCTTGAATGGCGCCAGGAAGGGCGACGTCACGCTGGTGGCGATCATGCTCGCGCCTTCTGGCAGGTAGCGGCGCAGCGGTTCGGAGATCAGCGTGTAGAGCGTCTGCGCGAACGGAAACAGCCCCAGGAACGCCAGCACAATAACCAGCAGGCAGCGTACCAGTCGCTTGCGCAGTTCTCCCAGGTGGGCGGTCAATGGCATGTTGCTCATATTGTGCCCTCGGGTTTGGCAGCCGTCGGCTGCTGCTCTGCTTGGAGGTTGATATTGCGACGCAGCTCCTGCTCCAGTTGCCGCAACGGCGCAGCGTCCAGTTCCTTGCTTACGGCCTGGGCATCCAGTTCACGTTCGACCTGATCGCGCAGCATGCCCATCGCCCGCTTTGCCTGGCCAAGGCCGCGACCCAGCGTACGGGCTGCGACCGGCAGGCGTTCCGGGCCTAGCACCAGTAGCGCCACAACACTCACCAGCAGTAGTTCGGTGAAGCCTACTTCGAACATCAGGCCTGACGATCCGCTTGGGTGTGGGACTGTTGAGCGGCTCCCGGCAACGGCGCCTGTTGTTGCACCTGCGCGGGCGTCTCGTCTGTTTCACTGTTACTGGCCATGGATTTGCGGAAGCCCTGGATGGTTTCTCCAAGATCGCCACCCAGCGTCTTCAGACGTTTGCTGCCGAACAGCAAGAATACGATCAACAGCACGATGACCAGTTGCCAGATACCGATGCCGCCCATTGCGAATCTCCAACACTATGAAATTGAAGGACTAATTTGCCTGCGCTTTATGACGCTACGGTGACGTGGTGATGACGAAAAGGGGCGTTTGCCACGTCTCTGCAACATTCAGCCTGTTGACTGTCGACTCTTGGTTCGAGGGGTGAGCGATGGGGGGCAGGCGGCAGCGCGGCGCAGCGTTATTGATGGTACTGGTGGCCTTGGCCATGCTCGCCGGTGGGCTGGCGTGGATGGTGCAACAGGGGCGGCAGCAGGTCGATGCGGTGCGCTTGCAGCAGCAGCGAATTCAAGCACGGGCAATGGAAGTCGCCGGTCTGGCCTTCGCCGAGCAAGCCCTCAGGGATCCGGCTTGGCGGCAGAGCCCGCTTTTCTGGCAAGCCCTGCGTGGGCAGCCGCTGCGTTACGATTTTGCTGGCGGTGCGGCGACCTTGCGCATCCGCGATCTGCACAGTTGCTTCAACGTCAATGCGCTGGCCGGCCAGGAGGCTGAGCGTGCCGAGCGTCAGCTGCAGTACCTGCTCGGTGACGACCTGGCCGCCGAACAACTGGTGCATGCCCTGGCCGACTGGATCGACAGCGACGGCCAGAGCCGCCTGCACGGCGCCGAAAGCGACCAGTACCTGCGCCAGACGCCGCCTCGGCTCGCCGCCAATCAGCCCATGGTGGACATGAGCGAACTGAATCTGCTGCTCACGCCGCAACCTGGGCGACAGCAGCGTTATCCCCAGCTCTGTGCGCTGCCGCAGACGTCGGGCTGGCGGTTGAATGCCAATGCCTTGAGCCTTGAACATTTGCCTCTGCTCGATGCCCTCTACGAAGGTGAGTTCGCGCGCTCGCTGCTGACTCGCATCATCACCGGCCGACCAGCCAATGGTTACCGTGACGTGGCCGCCTTGCGCGAAGCAGTGGGCGCCGTGGACGACCCGACCTTCGAGCGCTTGAGCGAAGGGTTACTGCTCAACAGCGGTGATTTCATGCTGCAGCTCGAATTCGAGCAGGATGGCCGGCTGATCAGCAGCCAGTTCCAGGTGCAGGCTCAGGGCGTGGTGCGCTGGCACGCACAGGTGCCGGTGCAGCGAGTGCAAGTGATCAGCCGCGAACCCTTGCCGTTCGCTTTGTAGCGCAAGTCGCCTACTTGCGTAGGAGCCCGCTTGCGGGCGATGCGACCAATCGCAGGCTACGAAGCGGTTGTTCAGATGAATTGACAGGGCGTTCGCGGATCGCCGGCAAGCCGGCTCCTACAATATCGAGGCGCCTGCAAGAGGAGCGTCCGGCACCACATTTGTGGGAGCGTCGACCTCGGCGCGAATGCGCTGGTAGCCATTCTGAACGTCCGCGTTGTTGCCACCATTTGCCGCAGGGTCGCGGCTCCTACGATGCATGGTGATCTAATCCGTAGGAGTCCGCTTGCGGGCGATGCGAGCAGATGGGCATGCCGTTGCCACCAATCGCAGGCTGCGCACCGGGTGTTTTGGTAGCCGGTGTCGAGCGTGGCGATACACGGAAAGAAGGGCCTGGACGTCGCGGAGCTCGATCCAGGCAAAGAGAGATGGCACGGGATGACCCCGTGCCGCGTGGGTAGGTCAGACGCCGATTTCGCCGCCGTCGTTGCGCTGGATCACCACCGTGGAAGCACGTGGGCGGACGCTGGTGCTGGCTGGTGTTTCGTCCGTGGCGACGTCGGTGGATGGCCAGTTACCCGGATGCTGGATATTGACGAAGATCGTCTTGTTGTCCGGCGTGAAGGCGATGCCGGTCACTTCGCTGCCGTTGGGGCCGACGAAGAAACGGCGCAGATCCGTCTGGTTTTGCGCGTTGACCGGTACCTGCTCGCCGTTGGCGTCGACCAGGTTGGTGGGAATTACCGCCAGCATCTGGTCGTTGGTGTAGCTGGTCACGCTCGATTCGCCGTTATCGGTCTGGATCCAGAGAATCCCGCGGCTGTCGAAGCTCATGCCGTCCGGGCTGGCGAACTGGTTGAGTTCGGTCAGGCCGGAACGGTTGATATCGGGCGTGCCCGAGGCGTTGGCGCCGAATACGAAGATGTCCCAGGCGAAGCTGAGCTGATCGTCGCTGTCGTGCCAGCGGATCACATGGCCGTGACGGTTCGGGCCGCGTGGGTTGGCAGCGTCAACGGCCGCCGCAGTGCGCGCGCTGTTGTTGGTCAGGGTCA
This sequence comes from Pseudomonas sp. PME37.24/006, assembly GCF_055556635.1. Lineage (NCBI taxonomy): Bacteria > Pseudomonadati > Pseudomonadota > Gammaproteobacteria > Pseudomonadales > Pseudomonadaceae > Pseudomonas > Pseudomonas sp. PME37.24/006. The sequence goes on along the minus strand of NZ_JBVHNL010000003.1, from coordinate 652,872 downwards.
GGTAGACGTCGCCATTGAGCGGGTTGACGGCGGTCCACTCCGGTCGATCCATAGGCGTCGCGCCCACAGCATCGGCTGCGCCCCGGGTGTTGAGGATAATGCCCGGCAGGTCGGTGAACTTGGTACCCAGGGTGCTGCCATCGGTGGTCGGCGTGGCGGCTACCAGCGGGATCCATACACCGCTGCCGTCGGCGTCGAAACGAGCGACGTAGAGCGTGCCGCTGTCCATGTACTTGGCGCCGGTGGCCAGGCGGTCGCTCGGGTTGGCGTCGGCAGCGTCCCAAACCGCGTCGGAGACGAACTTGTACAGGTACTCGTTGTTGGAGTCGTCGCCGGTGTAGAACACCACTGGCTTGCCGACTACCGGCAGTGCCGGCCAGCAGCCTTCGTGGCGGATGCGGCCCAGGGCGGTACGCTTCACGGCGCGGGTGCTGGAGTCGTACGGGTCGATCTCTACGATATAGCCATAGGTGCTGGCTTCGTTGCGGTAATCGTCGGTCGCCGATGCACCGCTCGGGGTGATGTTGAAGCGGGTGAATTCGTCGTCCTGTTCCGACGCATCCCCGGCAGCGGTTTCCCAGCTATAGCGGCCTGTGCCGGTGCCGACACCGATACGTGACTGGTCGGCAGGGCGGGTGCCGGTGTTGATAAAGATCGACGGCCAGTTCTCTTCGCACGTCAGGTAGGTGCCCCACGGGGTGTAACCGTTACCGCAGTTGTTGTTGGTGCCGCGGGTCTGGGTGCCGTCGGTGGAGAACTTGGTCTTGACGTGATCGGTGCCGCGCAGCGGGCCGGAGATGTCCATGACGGTGGCGGTGGTGAAGCGGCGGTTCAGCGGATCGTTATCGACCACCTGCCAGCGGCCGCTGACCTTGCTGATGCGGATGACGCCAGCGCCGTGTGCGTTGATCTCCTTGCGTACTTCCTCGGCCGGGCGCTGACCATTGACGAAGGTCTGGCCGTTCGGGTGCAGAGCGTCTTCGTCGATGTACTCGTAGTTGATCGCCAGCAGGCCATCATCGGAGCTGCCGTTGATGGGGAAGAAGTGCATGCCGTCGTGGTGCATGCCGGCCGAGTTTTCCTGTTCGGTGGAGGTGTTGCTGCCATCGGCCTGCCAGGTGCCACCCGCGCTGTTGAACGGCGTTCCCCAGGGGGCCAGCACATAGGCGCTGTAACCGGCAGCTACCACGCAGGCATCGGTGCGCGAGCCTGCAATGGACTGGAAGCCGAGCTCCAGTTTCGGCTCGGCTGGCGGCTCGGAAGGGCTGTCGTTGCTGGAACCGCCGCTGTCGAAACAGCCGGTGAGGCCGGTGCCCGCGATCATGGCGATCGCGGCGCCCAGGCCACCGCGCATCACGCTGCGGCGGCTCAGGTACGAATCCAGAACCGATGCCATCGGCAGGTTGCCACTGGGGTTGCGGTTCAGGTTATCGCCGGTATCTCGACTCATCAGGTCATGTCCTTTTTCTGTTGAAGCGGCTTGAGGAAACCGGGACTTTAGAGACCGAATGTGATGATTTTCTGGCAGTTCTGTTAACGGCTATTGAAAGCTTTGTGACGCTACCTTTCTGATTTATCTGAATTTTTCGATTGAAGGTCGAGGTGTGGCTGTCGAATAACCGCCATTAAACTGTCACATAAGCTGCCCAGTATCCCGCCCCGACAATGCATAAAGGTGAGGCGGGTGGGGCGATGACAGACATCGGCAGACGTGAAGTGATGAGCTGGATGGGCATCGGTGCAATGGCGCCTTTGCTGAGTGCCTGCTCGGGCTTCGCGACCCCGCGTCAGGACGGACAATCCGAACTGGAATTGCTGTATTTCGCCGATACGCTGGATGCCCGCCAGCCTGGCCAACCGGTAGTGCCTGCGACTCGGCTGGGACCGGTTTCGCACCTTGGGCGAGCGCCCTGGCTCAGTGGCAGCAATGCCCACCAGTCGCGCAGCGAACTCAATCCACTGCTCGATGCACGTCTGGCCGAAGGTGTCAGCACGGGCGGCTATTCAGTGTTGGGTGCCTTGCTGGAAGAGCTGCGCCAGCGCCACGGTGCCGAGCGCTGCCTGACTCTGGAAAACGGTCAGGGCTGGAACGGCAGTGGCCTGGCTTATCTGACGCAGGGAAGCAGTGGCGCACAGGGCAGCCAACTGCTTGGCAGCGAGGTGCGGGTCAGCAGCGATGAGCGCGTGCTGTGGCCGCAACGCTGCGCTGGTCTTTATCGGCATTTCGCTCGGCCCGTCGTCGGCGCCGGCCTGGCAGACGCCCAGTCACAAACGTTGGGCATCGAACCCTTCACCATCATCCAGCGCGCCGGGGTGCGGATCGCGGTCGTCGGGGTGACCGACCCTTATGCCGCCGATCAGAACGCCTCCCTGAAACAGTGGTACCAATCGCTGCTGCCGGCCTTCAAGAAAGCACGTGCCCAGGCCGATCTGATCATCGCCCTGGCCGATGTGGGTACCGGGCCCGGCCTCTGGCTGGCCGAGCGGCTGAGCGATGCCGACCTGCTGTTGTGTGCCCGCGGGCAGGATTTCTGGCCGGCGCCGATCGAGGTGCTGCAGACCAGCGGCAGGCTGGTGCCGGTAGTGCTCGGTGGCTGTCGGGCCAGCGGTGCCTTTCATATTGGGTGTCAGCGGCAGGCCGGGCAATGGCAGTTCGTTGCGCGTTTTCACCCCGCATTCGAGCAGTTGCTTTCACCGGCGGGCAAGGCGCACGCCGCACGCCTGCGTACACAGTTGCAAGGCCAGCGAGCGCCTCACTCCGCCTGGCTCGATCAGCCTCTGGCGAAGGCGCCACAAGCGCTGTGGCGCCGCGATACCCGCGGTGGCAGCTGGGATCGCCTGTTGCATCAGGCGCTGTCCGATGACGGCCAGATGCAGGTGCTGTTGCCCGGTCTGCGTTATGACAGCCCGGTTGCCGCCGGCCAGGCGATCACCCGTGAACACCTGATCAGCCTGACTGGCGGCTATCCGGCTCCCGTCGTGGAAGCGCCGCTCAAGGCTCTCGAAGGCGTGCTGGAGAGTGCTGCCGACCAGCTGTTCGGCAACCCTCTGTTGCTCGACAACAGTCGTGATCTGCCGCGTTGGCAGGGGCAAACCTGGCAGGTCAATTACAGCCCAACCGGTAAGCGCGTTTCCGGCCTGGCGCCGCTCGACGGCCTGTGCCGCAGTGTTTCCATGGCCTACGACGCCAACGCCGGTGAACCGCTTTGGCAGCGCGTCGAGGCGTGGTTGGCCACGCAATCTAGCGGTTGGCAGTTACCTGCTCTGCATCTGCCCAGTGTGCGCTATGTGCAGGGCCATCCCGGCTGGCATCCCAGAGGCGTCAGTTGATCAGCGCCCAGCGATTGTGGGGCGGCCTGTGGCTGACCCTTGGCGCATGGCTGGCGGCGCAGTGCGTACTGCAGCTCAGCCGTGAACCGCAGCCGGCCCGTGCTGTTGCCGTCGATACGGCCGCGCTACCGGGGCTGCTGGTGGGCCACTGGCAAGTGACCGCCGACAGCGGTGCATTGCCGTTGACGCGCCTGCCGGTTCAGTACCTCGGCAGCCTGCGTGCCGTGCCCTTGAGCGCCTCGGTGGTGGTGTTGCGCTACGGCCAGCAGGTGCGCAGCTTCAGCCGTGGGCAACGCCTGGGGCCTGGCGTCGTGTTGCAGGACATCGACGAGACGGGGCTGATTTTCGATAACCAGGGGCGGCGCGAGCGCTTGCCCTGGCCGCCACGGCCTGCCGTGACCGGCTTCAAGCGGCAAGGATAAGAGATGATCGTTCGCTACTGCCTGGCCGCTCTGCTGGCCCTGGGCGCTACCCAGATTCTGGCCGATGACGTGTTGGATCTGCCGGTCGCCGAGTCGCCGCTATACGAGGTGAATTTCGTCGACACCGAGCTCAGCGAGTTCATCGACAGCGTGTCGCAGATCACCGGGACGACCTTCATCGTCGACCCGCGGGTCAAGGGCAAGGTCACCGTGCGCACGGTCGAGCGCCATGACAGCGAAGCGATCTACGACATCTTTCTCGCCCAGTTGCGTGCCCAGGGATTTGCCGCGGTCAACCTGCCCAACGGCAGCGTGAAGATTCTCCCTGATCAGGCGGCGCGCTTGGAGCCAGTGCCCGTGGACCCCAGTGGCGGGCAGCAGGCTGGCGGCGACGGTATCGCCACCCGGGTATTCAGCGTACGCAATGCCGCCAGCGAACAGTTGCTCGGCATCCTCAAGCCGCTGATCGACCCAAGGGTGGGCGTCATCACCCCGTATCCTGCCGCCAACCTGCTGGTGGTCACCGACTGGCGCAGCAATCTCGAACGTATCGATCGCCTGCTTGCCGAGCTCGATCAGGTCAGTGACGAGCCGCTGCAGGTGATGCCCCTGCAGCATGCCAGCGCTGCCGATACCAGCGTGCTGATCACCCGCTTGCTGGCCAGCGAGAAGGGCGGCGACAGCGCCCAGGTGATCGCCGACCCGCGCAGCAACGCCTTGCTGGTGCGCGGCAGTGCCGACAGCCGTGAACGGGTGCGCGCCCTGCTGACACAACTGGATCGGCCGGGTGGCGAGCTGCGCAGCTCCAATACCCAGGTGATCTACCTGCGCCACGCCAATGCCAGTGAGGTGGTCAAGGTGCTGCGTGGTCTCAGTCAGGAGGCACCACAGGCACCCGGCGAGGGAGCGGAGGGCGTCCAGGCTGCGCGCTTGCCGATCAGCGATTCGGGCGTGCGCCTGGAGTACGAGGAGGGCACCAACGCGGTGGTGATGGTCGGCCCGGACAGCGAGCTGGCGGCCTACCGTTCCATCGTCGAACAACTGGACATCCGCCGCGCCCAGGTGGTGGTCGAGGCGATCATCGCCGAGGTCTCCGATTCCCGTGCCGAGGAGCTGGGCGTGCAGTGGCTGTTCGCCGACGAGAAACTCGGCGCCGGGGTGGTCAACTTCAGCGCGGGCGGCGCGAACATAGCGGGTATCGCCGGTGCGGCGGCCAGTGGTGACAACGCCGCCCTCGGCGAGCTGCTTTCGGGTGTCAACGGCGCGACCGCCGGCATCGGCCATTTCGGTGGTGGGTTCAATTTCGCCGTGCTGCTCAACGCGCTGAAGAGCAAGAGTGGCTTCAACCTGCTGTCTACGCCGACCCTGCTGACCCTGGACAACGCCGAGGCATCGATTCTGGTTGGCCAGGAAGTGCCCTTCGTTACCGGCTCGGTGACCCAGAACAACAGCAACCCGTACCAGACCATCGAGCGCCGCGAAGTCGGTGTGAAGCTGCGCATCAAGCCGCAGATCAATATCGACAACAGCGTGCGCCTGGATATCGTCCAGGAAGTTTCGTCGATCGCCGACTTCGCCTCGGCCAGCGACGTGATCACCAACAAGCGCGAGATCAAGACCAAGGTGATGGTCGAGGACAACGGCCTGATCATTCTCGGCGGGCTGATCAGCGATGAAGTCAGCAGCAGGGATCAGAAGGTGCCGTTGCTAGGCGACATTCCCGGGCTCGGCCGGCTGTTTCGCTCCACGGGCAAGAGCGGCGTGAAGCAGAATCTGATGGTGTTCATTCGTCCGCGCATTCTGCGTGACGGGCCGAGCATCGCCAGTTTCAGTGCCGACAAATACCAGAACCTGCAACGCGAAACGGCGCTCAAACTACCCGCATTGGACGGCGACGCCAGGCTGCAGCAGCTCTTTCCGGCCAGCCGCGCGCGCCTCGACGAGGGCATCTGGTAATGAGCCTGTTGCCCTATCGCCTGGCTCGTCAGACCGGCGTAGCTTGGGTGCCGGCTGATGACGGCTGGAGCCTGTGGCTGTGCGATGACGCCGATAGCGATCAACTGCAGGAGTTGCTGCGTGTCGAAGGCGCGCCCGGATCGGTGTGTCGCTTGCCGCGGGCCGAGTTCGAGCAACGTCTCGGCCTGCTGTATCAGGCCGGCGAGGGGGCGAACGCGGCGCTGATCGAGGGCATCGGCGAGCAGGTCGATCTCGACAGCCTGATGAATGACATGCCGCGCATCGAGGATCTGCTCGAGAGCGATGACGAGGCGCCGGTGATCCGCCTGATCAACGGCCTGTTCGCCCAGGCGCTGCAGTTGCAGGCCTCGGATATCCATATCGAAACCTTCGAGCAGAGCCTGGTGGTGCGCCTGCGCATCGACGGCCATCTGCGCGAAGTCCTGCGCCCGCCACGGGCGTTGTCGGCCATGCTGGTGTCGCGGATCAAGGTTATGGCGCGGCTGGACATCGCCGAAAAACGCCAGCCCCAGGATGGACGTATCACCCTGCGTGCTGCTGGTCGCGAAGTCGACGTGCGGGTTTCCACGCTGCCGGGCATTCACGGCGAGCGGGTGGTGATGCGCGTGCTGGACAAGCAGGCCAGCCTGCTGGCGCTGCCCAATCTGGGCATGCCGCCTGCGGTGGAGCAGGGCCTGCGTGCCTGTCTGGGCCGCCCCAACGGCATCGTGCTGAGCACCGGGCCAACCGGCTCGGGCAAGACCACCACCCTGTACGCCAGCCTCAACAGCCTGAATGACGGCAGCCGCAATATCCTCACCGTCGAAGACCCGGTGGAATACGCCATCACCGGTATCGGCCAGACCGCCATCAACCCGCGTGCCGGGCTGACCTTCGCTACTGGCTTGCGAGCGATCCTGCGCCAGGATCCGGACGTGATCATGCTCGGCGAAATCCGTGATCGGGAGACCGCACAGATCGCCGTGCAGGCCAGTCTCACCGGGCATCTGGTGTTGTCGACCCTGCATACCAACAGCGCAGTGGGCGCCGTGACGCGGCTGCGCGACATGGGCATCGAGCCCTTCCTGATCGCCTCCTGCCTGCGTGGCGTGCTCGCCCAGCGCCTGGTTCGCCGCCTGTGCAGCTGTGCCGAGCGTCGACCCTTGCAGGACGCCGAACGGCAGTTGATGCCGGAGCTGGCCGACCTCGAACACAGCTTTCATCCAGTCGGTTGCGAGCAGTGCCAGGGTAGCGGCTATCAGGGCCGCCTGGGGCTCTACGAATTCATCGAACTGGATGCCGGGCTGATCGCGCTGCTGTACAGCGGCGCCAGCGAGGTGAGCATGCAGGCCTACCTCGAGGATCGACGGCAGAGCCTGTCGGCCATGGCCTGCGACTGCCTGGCACGCGGCGACACCAGCCTCGCCGAAGTGCTGCGCGCGGTGCAGGGCTGAGTATGCCGACCTATCGCTATCACGCCGTCGACCTGGCCGGCAAACCGCACAAGGCCAGTCTGCAGGCGGACAGCGAGCGCCACGCCCGGCAGCTATTACGCGAGAGTGGTCTGTTCGCCCGTGAGCTGCACCGTCACGACCCGCAAAGCCGGCAGCCACGTCGTCAGCGGGTCAGCCGCGCGCAGTTGTGCGAGCTGACCCGGCAACTGGCGACTCTCACCGGCGCAGGCATTCCGCTGGTCGATGCACTCGGCACTCTGGAACGGCAACTGGTCCAGCCAGCCCTGCGCAGCCTGCTGGTGGCGGTGCGCGGCTCCCTCGCCGAGGGCGTTGGCCTGGCCCGCAGCCTGGCGCGTCAGGGCGGGGTGTTCTCGACGCTGTATTGCGCGCTGGTCGAGGCGGGCGAGCGCTCCGGTCGCCTGGCCCAGGTACTTGAACGCCTGGCCGAGCACCTGGAACAGGTCCAGCGGCAACAGCACAAGGCCCGCACCGCGCTGATCTATCCGGCCGTGCTGATGGGCGTTTCCCTGGCCGTGGTGATCGGCCTGATGACCTTCGTGGTGCCCAAGCTCACCGAACAGTTCGCCCATGCCGGGCAGAGCCTGCCGTGGATCACCACGCTGCTGATCGGCATCAGTAATACGCTGGTGCTGCTTGGCCCGTGGTTGCTGGGCGCGGCACTGCTGGCAGCGTTGGTCGGCAGGCTGCTGCTGCGCAAGCCGCACTGGTGCCTGCGCCGCGATGATCTGCTACTGCGCCTGCCCCAGGTCGGCGTGCTGTTGCAGGTGCTGGAGAGCGCGCGGCTGTCGCGCAGCCTGGCGATCCTCGCCGGCAGTGGTGTGCCGCTGCTGGAAGCCCTGCAGGTGGCGACCGCCACGGTCAACAACCGGCGTATCCGTTTGGCGCTGGAACGGGTCGGCAGCGAGGTGAAGGGCGGCGTCAGCCTGCACCGTGCGCTGGAGGCCAGCGGCCATTTTCCTCCGTTGCTGCTGAACATGGTCGCCAGCGGCGAAGCCAGCGGCACCTTGCCGGACATGCTCGAACGCGTGGCGGACAACCAGGAGCGTGGCTTCGCCCGCCAGGTGGACACCGCCATGGCGCTATTCGAACCCCTGATGATTCTGGTGATGGGCGGCGTGGTGCTGTTCATCGTAATGGCCGTGCTGCTGCCGATCATGCAGCTCAATCAGGGCCTGACACTGTGATGAGGAGAGCCATCATGCGCAGCAATCGTTTCACTCAACGGGGCTTCACCCTGATGGAAATCATGGTGGTGATCTTCATTATGGGGCTGCTGATCGCCGTGGTCGCGCCCAGCGTGCTGGGTAGCCAGGACAAGGCCATGAAGCAGAAGGTGATGGCCGACCTGTCGACCTTCGAGCAGGCCCTGGACATGTACCGCCTCGACAACCTGCGCTTCCCCAGCAACGAGCAGGGGCTTGCGGCATTGGTGACCAAGCCCACCGTCGAACCGCTGCCGCGTTCCTGGCGCGCCGACGGTTACATCCGCCGCCTGCCGCAGGACCCCTGGGGCAATGCTTACCAGTACCGCAGCCCGGGAGAGCATGGCCGGGTCGATATCTATTCGTTGGGCGCCGATGGTGTCGATGGCGGCGAAGGCATCGACGGCGACCTGGGCAACTGGAATCTTTGAGCTGCGGCTTATGACCCTTTGCCAGAACGCGATGGTAGTCAAGCAACGTAGGGTGGACGACGCTTCACCCGTCCACCGTTCCACTGTCGCCATGCTGGATAAAAAGCGCGTCATCTACCCTACGCCTGCGCAGCGCGGGTTCAGCCTGCTGGAATTGCTGGTCGTGCTGTTCATCGCCGGCCTGCTGACCAGCCTCAGCGTGGCCTGGCTCGACAGCGGCCAGGCGCCGGCGCAGCAGGCGCTGGAACGCCTTGCCGCCGCCAGCCGCACCCAGGCGGGAGTGGCGCTGCACGCCGGGCAGATTCATGGCCTGCGCTGGAATGGCCTGCGCCCGGAGTTCGTGCGCCAGGTGCGGGAGAACGATCAACTGCGTTGGCAGGTCGAGCCGGTAGCGCTGGGCGAGTGGCCGGCGGCGGTGAGGCCTGACTGGCCGGCTGCTGGTGAGCCGCGTCTGGTCTTCACGCCAAACGGTGTCGGTCGTCCGCAGGCGCTGCGCTGGCAATGGCCGGAGGGTGGCGAGCAATGGCAGTGGGACAGCGCCGGTCGCTTGCAGCGGACGTCCCTGCCATGAAGCGCCAACGGGGTTTCACCCTGCTTGAAGTGACGGTCGCCCTGGGTATCGCCGCCACGCTGGCGGTCATGACCAGCCAGGTCCTGCGCCAGCGCCTGGCCGTGCAGCAGAGCGTCCAGCAGCATCAACTGGGGGCGTTGTGTGCCCGTGAGCTGGAGGCACGTTTCGCGGTCGAGCAGCTCTGGCCTGCGCAGAACAGCCTCACTGGCGTGCTCGCCCAGGGCCACGCCAACTGCCACTGGCAATTGCAGATGCAGGGCACCGGTGTACGGGATCTGCGGCGTGCCGAACTGAGCCTGTTCGCGGATGGTGATCGCCGTGAGTCGCTGGGTTTGTATCAACTGTTTCTGGTGCGCCCGTGATGAGCAGGCAGCGTGGCCTGACCCTGGTGGAGCTGCTGGTCGCCTTGGCGCTCACGGCTTTGCTCGGTGTGCTGCTGGCTGCCCTGGTCAACGGCTGGATCAACGTTCGTGAGCGCTTGTCGCAAGGCTCACCGGGGATGCCGGTACTGGATTTCTGCCTGGCGCTGGAGCGTCGTTTCGATACCACCGTGCTGCGTCAGCTGCATGAACGGCGCTTGCCGCTCGCCTTGAACTGGCTGGACTGGAAGCCGGATGAACTGCAACTGCAATGGGTGGCGCTGGGCGCCTGGCCAAGCGCAGAAGGTGGCGCCCGCCTGCAGCGTCAGCGCCTCGTTTACGACCGTCGCAGCCAGCGTCTGCTGCTGCAGGCATCCAGTGATCTGTACGCCGCGGCCGCGCCGGTCTGGACACTGCGCGAGCAATTGGATGGGGTGGAATCAGTGAGTTTTACCTTTCGCCAGGACAGCCGCTGGCTGGCCTGGCCATCGACGGACAGGTTGCGCCCGGACAGGGGCGTGCGCCTGACTTTTCAGCGTGATGGAGCACCCTATGTTTGTACGTTCGCCTTGCCTTGGGGCCGCTCATGAAGCGTGAACGCTGGCGCCGCCGCGCGGCACGCCCCTGGCTGTTAATGCGCCCGGATACCCATGGCGAGGCCTGGCAGTGGGCGCAGGTTGAGCTGGGGTACGTTCAGGCGTCGGGTTCTGGCGCGCCGCCCTCGATAGCGGGTGTGCGGGTGGCGCTGGTGCTGCCGGGTGAGCTGTGCAGCCATTTTCAGGTACCCGCGCCGCCGGGGCTGAAACGCCACGAGTGGCCGCTATTGCTCGAGGATCGCCTGCTGCAGAACGGTCAGACGATGGCCTGCGGATGTCTGGGCCGTGAGCCCGGCTCCCTGCAACTGGTCTGCGTCGACCAGGCGCTGCTGGATGGCTGGCTGGACCAGTGTGCTGCGTGGCAGCTCGACGTGCAGCGCTGCTGGGCGGAGTTCCAGTTGTTGCCGGCGCCGTCTCCAGGCACCGCGTGGTGCTGGCAGCGGGACGCGCGGCTGAGCCTGTTAGTGGGTAGCAGCGCCGAGGCACGTCAGCACTGGCTGGCGTGGCCCATCGAGCTTCAGGCGGCAGCACCCGCCGGTGTTTGGCGCGAGCTCGAGATGCAGGCGTTCGAGGGGGCTTGGCCTGAGCGTTTCGCCGCGCTGGATGGCCTGCCTACTCTGTTCGAGCGCCGCCGCGCTAAGCGCCAGGCCCGGCAGATGAGCCCTGGTCTATGGCGCCTGCCTGCCGCCTGTCTGGCCCTGGCCGTGCTCTGGGTTGGCCTGTGGTCCAGCCAGCAGTGGCGGCAGCAAGGCATCTATCAAGCGCAGGTGGAAGAAGTGGTCGGGCCAGTCGCTTCCTTCCGTGAAGCGGCGCAACGGTTGAAGCAGCAACGCCAGGGGGCAGATGAACGACAGCTTCGCTTGCGGCAACTGGAGCACCTGCAGAGCGAGCTTGATGGCTGGTTGCGCGCCAACGGTAGCTGGCAATTGAGCGCTGCCCACTTCGACGGTCAGCGTTGGACGCTGCGCCTGCAAGGGCATGAGGTCATCGACGAGTCACCCTGGCAGGCGATGGCCAGCGCCATAGGCGTAGCGGTGCAGGTGAGCGAGGCAAACGACGAGCTCAATCTGACCTTCGACCTGGGAGCAGCATCATGAATCTAAATCTTGAGCGCCGCGGTATGCGGTTGCTGGCGGTCGTGATCGTCGCCGTGTTGCTGGCGCTGCTGACCTGGCGTGAAGGTCGGCAGCACTGGCAGGCGTTCGGCCAGTGGCAGACGCTGGCGCAGTCGGCCCTGGCGCTGCGTGCCGAGAGGACGTTGAGCGCCGATGACCTGCAGCAGGCCGCCAAGGCCCGTGAAATCAGCATCGAAACCCTGGAGCCCGGCAGCGAAGAGTGGCTGGTGCGCGGCCAGCTGAAAGATGAGCGCGTGCTGCAGGATTGGCTTCTGCAACTGGAACGAGAAGGCGCACGGCCGCTGCGCTGGGGCCTGCAGCGTGGCGAGTCGGCGTTGCACTTCGAATTGGCGTTGCAACGATGACGCGGCGTCGTTGGCTGTGGGCGTTGCTGGTCTTTGTCATGACGCTGCTGGTCGAGCTGCCCGCCCGCTGGCTGTTGGCGCCGCTGCCCGTGCCGCTGGCAGGCATCAGCGGCAGTATCTGGCAGGGGCAGGCCGAGCGCCTGGGCGATCTCGGCCCGTTGCGCTGGAATTGGCAACCCTGGCGGCTCAGCGCGCAGGCGAGTGCTGGATATCAAGGGCAGCGCTGGCAACTGCAGGTGTCCGGCTGGCCCTGGGCCTGGCATGCCTCGTTGCAACCCGCCAGCGATCTACATACGTTCGTAACCGGTTACCGCTTGGCAGGGCAGTGGCAGGGCAGCATCGAGTTGCAGGGCCGTGGAACACGCTGTCTGTCAGCCAACGGGAATTTACAGGGTGATGGTCTAGCGCTGCTCGCACCCTGGCAGCTGGATCTGGGGCAGGCGCGTGTGGCGCTCGATTGCAGCGTTGGCTGGAAGTTGGCTGGGCAGTTGAGCTTGGCTGGTCAGCATCAGGCCGACCTGGCGGCTGATCTGCTCGCCCGGCAGGCCAGGTTGATGGGGCGAGTCGAACCCGGCGCGGCACTGCAACCGGTGCTGGTCAGTGCGCAATGGCTGGCGCCGGGCGGCACCGAGGTGGCGCGCAGCATCCGCTGGTAAGCGCCTCGCCTAAGAGCCTTTTCAAAGTCTCGCGAGCTAGAGCCATGCAAGGCAAAAACAGGCGAGGACGCGGAGTTTACGCGTTGTAAATGAGCAGTCCGAGCCTGTTTTTTACGCAGCAGGGCCGACGCGCAGCAGACTTTGGATAGGTTCTCAGGGGCGAATCTCGATCAGCGTGCCGTCCTTCACCATCGCCCAGACCTCGCGCATGTCGGCGTTCTTCATGGCGATGCAGCCTTCGGTCCAGTCCAGGGTGTGGAAGAACCACTCGGGGTATTCGTCGTCCACTGGCGTACCGTGGATCATGATCATGCTGCCCGGCTTTACCCCGGCGGCTTTGGCCTGGGTCTGATCGCGGGCGTTGGGGTAGGAGATGTGCAGGGACAGCTGGTAGTTCTCGCTCTTGCGGCGCCAGTCGATCCAGTAGAAACCTTCCGGCGTGCGCAGGTCGCCTTCGCGCTGCTTGGCGCCAAGCGGCTGCTTGCCCAGGGAAATGCGGTATGACTTGAGCGTTTCGCCCTTGCCGATCAGGTGCAGCCGACGCTGGGATTTCTCCACCAGAATCTTGTCGACGGTCGCGGCGGGAGAGGCAGGCGCGGTCGCAGCTTGGCCAGCGAAGGTCAGAGAGAGCAGGGTGAAGGCGAGCAACCAACGCATGGGATTTTCGACTGAGCGGATGGCCGGCGAACGGCGGAAGCTCATTCTAAGGCAGGCGTATAGGGGCGCCTAGGGACAAGCGCATCGATCTGCATGAGTAGCCTGGTGTAAAGCGAAGCGAAACCCAGGAAGCGGTATCCGCTCTGCCCAAGCATGCAAGGCTGAGCACCGCTCCCCGCGCATTGCTCCGCTCAGCGACAAGCTACGAAAGCGGGCAGCGACACCTAGGGGAATTCCCCGGGTATCGCTCGTTCAACGCCGGGCTACTGCCTGTCAGGACAGCGACGGTAGTTCGTTGGGCCGCAGATCGAACACCAGTACTTCGGCCTGTTCGCCGTTGCTCAGATGCAGATCACGCACATCGCGCAACCTCACACCATCGCCGGCCTGCAACGGCTGGCCGTTCAGCTCGACGCTGCCGCGAGCCACGTGAACGTAGGCATAGCGGTTCTCGTCGAGCTGCAACTGAGCCCGCTCGGCGCCGTCGAACAACCCGGCATATACCCGCGCATTCTGCCGTACGGTCAACGAGCCATCAGCGCCGTCTGGCGAGATGATCAACTGCAGGCGACCGCGTTTCTGCGCTTCGCTGAAGTGCTCCTGCTGATAGCGTGGCTCGGCCTGACGCTCGCTCGGCACTATCCAGATCTGCAGAAAGTGCACCGAGTCGCTGGGCGAGTGGTTGAACTCGCTGTGCGAAACACCGGTTCCTGCGCTCATCAGTTGCACGTCGCCCGGGCGGATCACCGAGCCGGTACCCAGGCTGTCCTTGTGCTCGAGAGCACCTTGCAGCACGTATGAGAAAATCTCCATGTTGCGGTGCGGGTGCTCGCCGAAGCCCTGGCCGGCAGCCACGGTGTCGTCGTTGATGACCAGCAGGTCGGAGAAGCCCCTTTCTTTCGGGTTGTTGTAACTGGCGAAAGAGAAGGTGTGGAAGGAGTTGAGCCAGCCATGGTTGGCGTGGCCACGATCGGTCGATTTACGGATAGCCAGCATGATGAATCCTCCTGTTGATGATCGCTGCCTGATTCGGCGGCATGGGAGTGAGTCTACTGACTATCTGTGGATTGATTAACGGGCTGAAATTGGAATGATTGTCTTCTTTGGGTTGACTATTATTCAGGGCTCAATCGCCCATGTGTTGAACATGTTCCTTGATGAAATCCGAGAACACCTGCACCGCCCGCGCAGATTGCCGGTGTTGCGGATACACCGCGTAGACCGCCGCCGCAGCTGGCCAGTGCTTGTCGAGTATGGGAACCAGTGCGCCACTTTCCAGCGCCTGACCGATGATGAAGGTGGGCAGGTAGGCGATGCCCATGCCGGCGATGGCGGCATCGCGGATCAGTTCGCCATTGTTGGCGCGCAGCTGACCACGCATGGTCAGGTTGCGGGCCTTACCCTGATCGCGCAGGCGCCATTCGACATGCCGGCTATGGCCGTAGAGCAGGCAGGCATGCCGCTGCAGATCATCGAGGTTTTCCGGCGTGCCGTGCTCGTGAAGATAGGCCGGGCTGGCGCAGAGAATGGTCTGCATGTCGGTCAGGCGCTTGGCGATCAGGCTGGAATCTTCCAGCGTGCCGATGCGGATCGACATGTCGTAGCCGTCGGCGAGCAGGTCGACGGCACGATCATTAAGGTCGATTTCCAGATTGATGTGCGGGTGCTGCTGCATGAACAGCGGCAACAGGTGGCTCAGGTGCAGGGTCGCGAACGTCATCGGCGCGCTGACCCGCAGGGTGCCGCGCAGCGAAGCCCCCTGAGCCGACACCAGTTCCTGAGCGTCGCGCAGGTCGGCCAGGATGGTGGTGGCCTTGTCATGCAGCAGCAAGCCTAACTCGGTGGCCTGCAGGCGGCGCGTGGTGCGGTTGAGCAGGCGCACGCCGAGCAGTGCCTCGAGCGCGGCAACACGCCGGCTGACGTACTGCTTGGTGACGCCAAGGGCATCGGCGGCTGCGGTGAAACTGCCGGTGTCGAGGGTGGTGACGAACAGGCGCAGGTCTTCGACGTTCATGGGCTTCTCATCGGTTGGCCTGCGATTATTACCGGGTGCGTGGGCTTCACGCCATCGGCTATCCTCGGCGTCTGCCTCAATTGCCCAGGACGCTGCGATGTTCACCAGCAAGTTGCCGTCGATCGGCACCACCATCTTCACCACCATGTCCCAGCTCGCCGCCCAGACCGGCGCCATCAATCTGTCGCAGGGTTTTCCCGATTACGATGGCCCCGAGGCGCTGCGCGAGGCCGTCAACCGGCACATCGCCGCCGGACATAATCAGTACGCGCCGATGACCGGCTTGCCGGCGCTGCGCGAGCAGATCGCCCTGAAGATCGAGCGCCTGTATGGCCGCCAAGTCGGTATGGACAGCGAGGTGACCGTCACGCCCGGCGCGACCCAGGCGATCTTCTGCGCGATCCAGGCGCTGATTCACCCCGGCGACGAGGTGATCGTCTTCGACCCGAGCTACGACAGTTACGACCCGGGCGTCACCCTGGCCGGTGGCCGCTGCGTGCATGTCACGCTGGCCAGCGGTGATTTCGCCATCGACTGGCAACGGCTGGAGGCGGCGCTGAGCCCGCGTACCCGGCTGATCATCCTCAATACACCGCACAACCCGAGCGGTGCGCTGATCAGCCGTGAAGAGCTGGATCGCCTGGCCGCGTTGATCCGCGACCGTGACATCTACCTGATCAGCGACGAGGTCTACGAGCACCTGGTGTTCGATGGTCGCCAGCACGCCAGTGTGCTGAGCCATGACGAACTCTATGCCCGCGCCTTCGTGGTCAGCTCGTTCGGCAAGACCTATCACGTCACCGGCTGGAAGACCGGTTACGTGGTGGCGCCACCCGCGCTGAGCGCCGAGCTGCGCAAGGTTCATCAATACGTCAGTTTCTGCGGCGTGACCCCGCTGCAGTGGGCGCTGGCGGACTTCATGGCCGCCTGCCCCGAGCACGTGGACGAACTCCCCGGCTTCTACCAGGCCAAGCGCGACCTGTTCTGCGACCTGCTGGGGGGCTCGCGCTTCACCTTCAGCCGCACGCCGGGCACCTATTTCCAACTGGCCGACTATTCGGCGATCCGCCCTGACTTGGACGACGTGGCCATGGCCCAATGGCTGACCCGTGAGCACGGCGTGGCGGCGATTCCCGTGTCGGTATTCTGCCAGACGCCGGATCCGGCGCAGCGTCTGGTGCGCTTCTGTTTCGCCAAGCGTGAAGAAACCCTGCGCCAGGCGGCGGAAAAACTACGGCAGATATAATTGCGCCGCGGGGAAGCGAACTGTAGGAGCGCCGCCCCCGGCGCGATGGTGGTGGCCATCACGCAGAATCGCGGGCGTGACGATAATCGCTGCGGGGTCGCAGCTCCTACAACTGGACAACGCAGCTTTATTCACATCGCACGGATCCGCATCCAGCAAGAGAGGCATTGATGAGCGAAACAACCAATCTGCAACTGGCGCTGATCCAAAGCGACCTCGCCTGGCACGATCCCGAGGCCAATCGCGGGCATTTCGAAGCGCAACTGCAACAGGCTGCTGGCGCCGATCTGGTCGTACTGCCGGAGATGTTCAGCACCGGCTTTTCCATGCAGTCGGCCGAGCTGGCCGAACCGGAAGGCGGCCCCACCAGCCGCTGGCTCAGCGCGCAGGCACAGCGGGTTGGCGCGGTGATCACTGGCAGCCTGATCATCCAGGCCGCCGATGGCAGCTATCGCAACCGCCTGCTGTGGGCGCGACCCGATGGTTCGCTGGCGCATTACGACAAGCGCCACCTGTTTCGCATGGCCGGGGAGCACGAGCACTACGCGGCCGGTGACCGGCAGGAGGTATTCGAGGTCAAGGGCTGGCGAGTGCGGCCACTGATCTGCTACGACCTGCGTTTCCCGGTCTGGAGCCGTGATCCCCAGGGCACCGACCTGCTGCTCTACACCGCCAACTGGCCCGCGGCGCGGCGCTCGCACTGGAACCGGCTACTGCCAGCCCGGGCGATCGAGAACTTGTGTTACGTCGCAGCGGTGAATCGCATCGGTGTGGACGGTAAGAACCACCCCTACAGCGGCGACTCCCAGGTGCTGGACTTTCTGGGCGACAGCCTGCTCGATGCCCGCGACAAGCCTGGCTTGTTCCATCAGCGCCTGGATGGCGCCGCATTGGCTGCCTATCGCGAGCGTTTTCCGGCGCACCAGGATGCTGACCCGTTCGAGTTTCGCTGATTCAGGAAGGCAGCGCGGAACACCCAAGAAACCGTTCCCACGCAGCGCGTGGGAACGATCATCAAAAGCGCATCAAATCGACCATACGTAGGATGGAACGGGCCGGGTAGGCCTAGGGGCGACGCAACGATACCCATCGGGCCTTGCAAGTAGCCTTTGATGGGTATCGCTTCGCTCAACGCCATCCACGGCGACTGCCGCTTTTACTTTGTTGCCTTAATAGGCGCTGGCCTGGTTGAGCATGGTCACTTCGTCGTCGCTCAATTGCAGGCGGGTGGCGGCAACCAGATCGGCCAGTTGCCTGCTCGACGTGGCACTGGCGATGGGCGCGGTGATGCTCGGACGGGCGATCAGCCAGGCCAGTGCAACCTGGGCCGGCGTCGCGTCACGGGCTGCGGCGACTTCATCGAGCGCGGAGAGGATGGTGACGCCGCGTTCGTCCATGTAGCCCTTGACCATGTCGGCGCGGGCGCCGGCGATATCGTCGCGGGTGCGGTATTTGCCGGTGAGAAAGCCGCTGGCCAGGGAAAAGTAGCTGATCACCCCGATGCCGAGTTCCTGCACCACCGGCTCCAGTTCCTCTTCATAGGTCTTGCGTTCGTGCAGGTTGTAGTGCGGCTGCAGACTCTGGTAGCTCGGCACGCTCAAGCGCTGCGCCACCTGATGCGCTTCGCGCAAGCGATCGCCGCTGTAGTTGGAAGCGCCGATCACCCGCACCTTGCCTTGCTCGATCAGGCGCGAGAAGGCGCCCAAGGTTTCTTCCAGAGGCGTGTCGGCATCGTCCTGATGGGCCTGATACAGGTCGATGTAGTCGGTCTGCAGGCGTTTGAGCGAGTCCTCCACGGCTTTCTGGATGTAGTCCGCCTTGAGGCCTTTGCCGCCGTGGCCCATTTCCATTCCGACCTTGGTCGCCAGCACGATACGTTCGCGCTTGCCGCTGCGTTTCAACCATTTGCCGATGATGCTTTCCGACTCGCCGCCCTGATGGCCTGGGGCCCAGGCCGAATACATGTCGGCGGTGTCGATGAAGTCCAGGCCGTTGTCGACGATGGCGTCGAGCATGGCGAAGGACTGCGCTTCGTCCAGCGTCCAGCCGAATACGTTGCCACCGAAGGCGATGGGCGAAACCTGCAGGCCGGACTGACCGAGAGTGCGTTTGGACATCGAATGCTCCTCGAGTTGATGGGGCGTCAGCGTGTGACCGCCCGACGGCTTGCGAGGTTCGCCTGGTAAACGCCTTGGCCGCGCGCAGGCATGCCGCAGAAACGACACCGGCCCGGTTCGCTAGGGCGAAACCGGGCCGGTTGTTTGTGACGATTGGCCAGCGTTATGCGGCGTGCTCGTCCTTGGCCAGGGAGGCCATGTCGATCACGAAGCGGTACTTCACGTCACTCTTGAGCATGCGCTCGTAGGCTTCGTTGATGTTCTGGATATCGATCATCTCGATTTCCGAAACGATGCCGTGTTCGGCGCAGAAATCCAGCATCTCCTGGGTCTCGGCGATGCCGCCGATCAACGAGCCGGCCAGGCGGCGGCGTTTGAAGATCAGCCCGAATACTTCCGGCGACGGGTGCGGTGAGTCCGGTGCGCCGACCAGAGTCATGGTGGCATCGCGCTTGAGCAGACCGAGGAAGGCGTCCAAGTTGTGCGGCGCGGCAACGGTGTTGAGGATGAAGTCGAAGCTGTTGGCGTGGGCGGCCATCTCGTCGGCATTCTTCGATACCACCACTTCGGCCGCGCCGAGGCGTAGGGCGTCTTCACGCTTGTTCGGCGAGGTGGTGAACAGCACCACGTGAGCGCCCATGGCGGCGGCGATTTTGACGGCCATGTGGCCAAGGCCACCAAGGCCGACCACGCCGACTTTGTCACCGGGCTGGACATTCCACTGGCGCAGCGGCGAGTAGGTGGTGATGCCTGCGCACAGCAGCGGTGCGACGGCGGCCAGGTTGTCGGTGTGGCTAATGCGCAGGACGAATTTCTGGTCGACGACGATGTTGTCGGAGTAGCCACCAAAGGTGTTTTCGCCACCGAATACCGGGCCGTTGTAGGTGCCGGTGAAACCACTCTCGCAATATTGCTCCAGCCCTTCGGAGCAGGATGGGCAGCTCTGACAGCTGTCGACCATGCAGCCGACGCCAGCCAGATCACCGATCTTGAAGGTCGTTACGGCGCTGCCCACTGCGGTCACCTTGCCGACGATCTCGTGGCCCGGTACTGACGGGTAGAGGGTGTTCTTCCACTCGTTGCGCGCGGTGTGCAGGTCGGAGTGGCAGACGCCGCAGTAGAGAATGTCGATCTGCACGTCGTGGGTACCGACGGCGCGACGCTGAAAGCGATGGGGCGCGAGAGGTTTGCTGGAGTCCTGGGCGGCGTAGCCGAGAATGGTGGTCATGGGCAATTCCTATCGTTTGCAATGCGGCTGCGTTGGCCGCGGGGGATGATAAGCGTAGCGCCGGACGCTCGAATGTCGATTGCACAATCCTGCTGCGCTCTGTCCTGATCCTCCACCGATGCTTATTTACGCACGAGGTGGGAATGCCTTGGCAGGACGCTCTTCGTGCGGTTTTCCTGGCAGGCGCGCAGGGGGCGGAGCGCCCGTGTCTGGTCACCACGCGGAGCGTGGGAACGAGCAAGCAGGCATGCAGTTTCGTCGCCTGGGGCGAGCCAAGGCTTTCCCGGGTATCGCTGCGCTCAACCCAGGCTACGGATGCGGGCTTATCGGCTATTGAGACGGGCGCGCAGCAGCGGCGTGAGCTCATCGAACAGCGTTTGTACCGAGCGCAGGGCCAGGCAGTCGGGGCGGGTCAGTAGCCACAGGGCAGTATTGCAATCGACCAACGCGTCGCTCAGGCGTTCCACGCCATCCAGGCTGTGAGCCATGAAGTCGGGCAGGGCGGCAACGCCGAGGCCGGCCTGCACCAGTGTGGCCAACGCCGACATGCTGCTACAGCGGTAACGCGGCATCAGGCTGGGGTGAGCCTGATGCCGCCAAGCCACAGTGATGTGGTCGGACATGGAGTCGTCCGGGGTGATCCACGGCACTGCGGTGGGCGCTTGCAGGAAGAGTTCGCGGTATTCGGGGCGACCGCAGATGTAGTAGGCGGTGTGCCCCAGGTGTCGGCCGACCAGGTGCTCGGGTGGCGTGTTGGAAAGGCGCAGGGCGATGTCGGCGTCGCGGCGGCTGAGGTTGGCAAAGGTGTTGGTGGTCGTCAGCTCCACAGACAGCGCCGGGTAGCGCGGCATCAGTTCGGCCAGGCTGGGCAGTAGGAGGTTTTGCAGCACCGCGTCGGTGCAGGTCAGGCGCACGGTGCCACTGATGACTTTTTCGCCGTGTTGCAAGGCAATGCGCGCCGCATCCAGCGCTTGTTCAGCACGCTCGGCCTGTTCGGCCAGGGCCTGGGCGCTTTGTGTCGGCATGTAACCGCGGCGGCTTTTCTCGAACAGTGCAACGCCGAGGCTGGCCTCCAGTTTGCGGATGGCACGAAACACCGTGGAAACGTCCACATGCAATTGTTCTGCGGCCCGCGCTAGAGAGCGTCCGCGTATCAGAGCGAGTACTAGTGCAAGATCGGCATGGCTGATCTCATATTGCGTCGATGCAATCATGAATTGTCTAAATGCCAGTATCGGTTGCGTAATCGCCCACTTATACTCAGGCCGTTGCCTTGAATCAAATCCGCGCTGCGGATACCCAGAATAAAGAGGCGCCAGGCTCGTGAGATGTCTTCCGCGGGCGCGCCGAGCCAAAAGGAATGCTTCCCATGACTTCGGTTACCCCCCGTGTCGTCCAGCTCAACGAGGCGAACACTTTTCTCAAGGATCACCCGGAGATTCAGTACGTCGACTTGCTGATCACCGACATGAACGGCATCGTGCGCGGCAAGCGTGTCGAGCGTGCCAGCTTGCACAAAGTCTACGAAAAGGGCATCAACCTGCCCGCGTCGCTGTTCGCGCTGGACATCAACGGTTCGACCGTAGAAAGCACCGGCCTTGGTCTGGATATCGGCGACTCCGACCGCATTTGCTACCCAATCCCCGACACGCTGTGCAAGGAACCTTGGCAGAAGCGCCCGACCGCGCAATTGCTGATGACCATGCACGAGCTGGACGGCAAGCCGTTCTTCGCCGACCCGCGCGAAGTGCTGCGCCAGGTGGTGGAGAAGTTCGACGAGCTGGGCCTGACCATCTGCGCCGCTTTCGAGCTGGAGTTCTACCTGATCGACCAGGAGAACGTTAACGGCCGTCCGCAGCCGCCGCGTTCGCCGATTTCCGGCAAGCGCCCGATCTCCACGCAGGTCTACCTGATCGACGATCTCGACGAGTACGTCGACTGCCTGCAAGACATGCTCGAAGCGGCCAAAGAGCAGGATCTGCCGGCCGATGCGATCGTCAAGGAAAGCGCCCCGGCGCAGTTCGAGGTCAACCTGCACCACGTCGAAGACGCTATCAAAGCCTGCGACTACGCCGTGCTGCTCAAGCGCCTGATCAAGAACATCGCCTACGACCACGAGATGGACTCGACCTTCATGGCCAAGCCCTATCCGGGCCAGGCGGGCAATGGTCTGCACGTGCACATCTCGCTGCTGGACAAGAAGACCGGCCAGAACATCTTCGCCACCGAAGACCCGGAGCAGCACGCCCCTCTGCGCCATGCCATCGCCGGCATCCTGGAAACCATGCCTGCTTCGATGGCCTTCCTGTGCCCGAACGTCAACTCGTATCGCCGTTTTGGCGCGCAGTTCTACGTGCCCAACGCGCCGAGCTGGGGCCTGGACAACCGTACCGTGGCGGTACGCGTGCCGACCGGCAGCAGCGATGCCATCCGTATCGAGCACCGCGTAGCCGGCGCCGATGCCAACCCGTACCTGATGATGGCGTCGATCCTCGCCGGTATTCACCACGGCCTGACCAACCAGTTGGAGCCGGGTGAGCCGATCGAGGGCAACTCCTACGAGCAGTTGGAACAGAGCCTGCCGAACAACCTGCGTGACGCCTTGCGCCAGCTCGACGACAGCGAAGTGATGAACAAGTACATCCGCCCGGAGTACATCGACATTTTCGTCGCCTGTAAGGAAGCGGAAATGCACGAGTTCGAGACGACCATTTCCGACCTCGAATACAACTGGTACCTGCATACGGTCTGACGGAGCGGCGCAGCCTCACCGGCATTAGCCCTGCTAACGTCGCGCCGCCTGTATGCCCAGCCCCGGCCTTTATCGGCGGGGCTTGCCACGACGCTGACGGCTGCGCGGCCTTAGCCAAGTACACCGAACTGGAAACCGCTTGTCTCTTGCCGACGCTAGCGCGGCAGGCCGGCAGCCGGCTTCATCACGATTGCGCGCTTTGATGGTTTCAGGGAGTTTCGCATGACTCAACACGTCGATAGTTACTACGCCGCCTCGCGCAATCCGCGAGTCGATTACCCCACGCTCGGCGAATCCGTCGAGACCGATGTCTGCGTCATCGGCGCCGGTTATACCGGGCTGTCCACGGCGCTGTTCCTGCTCGAGCATGGCTTTCGCGTTACCGTGCTGGAAGCTGCCAAGGTCGGCTTCGGCGCCTCGGGGCGCAACGGCGGGCAGATCGTCAACAGCTACAGCCGCGACATCGACGTCATCGAACGTCAGGTCGGCGCACGTCAGGCACAACTGCTCGGCGAGATGGCCTTCGAAGGCGGGCGCATCATTCGTGAGCGGGTCGCCAAGTACAACATCCAGTGCGATCTGAAGGACGGTGGCGTATTCGCTGCCATCACTCCGAAGCAGCTGGGCCACCTCGAGTCGCAGAAGAAGCTGTGGGAGCGCTACGGCCATACCCAGCTGGAGCTGATGGACGAGCGGCGCATCCGCGAAGTGGTCGGCACCGACCGTTATGTCGGCGGCATGCTGGACATGAGCGGCGGCCATATCCATCCGCTCAACCTGGCCCTTGGTGAAGCCGCTGCAGTGGCCTCCCTGGGTGGGGCGATCTACGAGCAGAGCCCGGCGACCCGCATCGACCGTGGCCCACAGCCAGTGGTGCACACGCCGAACGGGCAGGTGAAGGCCAAGTTCGTGGTCGTGGCGGGCAACGCCTACCTCGGCGGTCTGATGCCGGAACTGGCAGCCAAATCGATGCCCTGCGGTACTCAGGTACTGACCACCGAGCCGCTGTCGGACGAGCTGGCGCACAGCCTGTTGCCGCAGGATTATTGCGTGGAAGACTGCAACTATCTGCTCGACTATTACCGCCTGAGCGCCGACAAGCGCCTGATCTACGGCGGCGGCGTGGTCTACGGCGCCCGTGACCCGGCGGACATCGAAGCGATCATCCGACCCAAGCTGCTCAAGACCTTCCCGCAGCTCAAGGACGTAAAGATCGATTACACCTGGACGGGCAACTTCCTGCTGACCCTGTCGCGCCTGCCGCAGGTCGGTCGTATCGGCGACAACATCTACTACTCCCAGGGTTGCAGTGGCCATGGCGTGACCTATACGCACCTGGCCGGCAAGGTACTGGCCGAGGCACTGCGCGGGCAGGCCGAGCGCTTCGACGCTTTTGCCGAGCTGCCGCATTACCCGTTCCCTGGCGGGCAGTTGCTGCGGGTGCCGTTCACGGCCCTGGGCGCCGTTTACTACCAGTTGCGTGATCGCCTCGGTATCTGATGCTGTGCCTGCCGGCGTGAGCCGCTGGCAGGCTTTTCCGGAGAAAAAACCATGACCCGCATGCCCCTGATCGGCGTTACTGCCTGCCGGCAGCAACTTGGTAAATACGATTCGCACACCGTAGGCGATAAATACGTCGAGGCGGCGGCTTACGCTGGCCTGCCGCTGGTATTGCCTGCGCGCAGCACGCCGAGTGATCCGCATCAGTTGCTCGATCAGTTGGATGGCATCCTGTTCACCGGCTCGCCCTCCAACGTCGAGCCGCGTCATTACCAGGGCACGCCTAGCCTGGAAGGCACTCAGCACGATCCACGTCGCGACGCCAATACCTTGCCGTTGCTGCGTCTGGCCATCGAGAAGGGCGTACCGGTGTTCTGCATCTGCCGGGGCTTCCAGGAGCTCAACGTGACACTGGGTGGCACCCTGCACCAGCGTGTCCAGGAGTTGCCGGGCTATCTGGATCATCGTGAGCCGCAGAGCGAGTCGGTTGCCGAGCAGTACGCGCCGCAGCATGCGGTGACCGTGCAACCTGGCGGGGCGTTCGAGCGTATCGGCCTGCCGCCGCAGTTTCAGGTCAACTCCCTGCACAGCCAGGGCATCGATCGCCTGGCTGACAGCCTGCGCATCGAGGCTCTGGCACCGGATGGTCTGGTAGAGGCGGTATCGATAGCGAATTCGCCAGGTTTCCTGATCGGCGTGCAGTGGCACCCGGAATGGCGGTTCACCGAAAACCCCGAGTCGTTGAAGCTGTTCCAGGCCTTCCGCGATGCTTGCCAGGCTTATGCACTGACACGGTAAACACGCTGAATCCGCCTGAACCCTGTCAGGTTCGAGGCGCTCTGACGAACAATTCCAAAATGATGGCAGAGGCTTATGAGTGAATCATCGACCGTCCAGGGAGGCCCTCTTGCTGCCGCTGGAGCATCCGCCAAGGGGCTGGCGCAAGGCAAAGTCGGACTGTTGGCCTGTGTGGTGCTGGGCATTTCCACCATCGCGCCGGTCTACACGCTGACCGGCGCCCTTGGCCCGACCGTCCGTGAAGTCGGTGTCTACCTGCCTGCTGTGTTCATCGTGGGCTTCCTGCCGATGCTGCTGGTGGCACTCGGTTATCGGGAGCTCAACGCGGCCGAGCCGGACAGCGGCACTTCGTTCACCTGGTCGGCACGGGCGTTCGGGCCGATGATCGGCTGGATCGGTGGTTGGGGGCTGGTCACTGCCACGACCATCGTGCTCTCCAATCTGGCGGGCATCGCGGTGGACTTCTTCTACCTGTTTCTCGCCCAACTGACCGGGCTGGATTGGCTGGCGGGTCTTACCCAGAACCTGCTGGTGAACATCGTCACCTGTTGCATCTTCATCGCCATGGCGGTGTGGGTCTGTTGTCGAGGCATCGGCATGACCATGGGCGTGCAGTACACGCTGGTGGCCCTGCAACTGGTGGTGCTGATCGGTTTCGCGCTGGCCGCCTTCGCCGCTGCGCCGGACAGCTCGCCGGTGGTCTTCCATCCCGAGTGGTTCAACCCGTTCAACATCGACTCGTTCTCTGCCTTCGCCGCCGGTCTGTCGCTGTCGATCTTCATCTTCTGGGGTTGGGATGTCTGCCTGACGGTCAGCGAAGAATCGGTGGGCAGCGAGAAGGTGCCTGGGCGCGCGGCGACCATCACCGTGCTGCTGATCCTCGCCCTCTACCTGTTCACCGCGGCGGCTACCCTGCAGTTCGCTGGCACCGGCGATACCGGTCTGGGCCTGGGCAATGCGCAGATCCAGGAAAACGTCTTCGCCCACCTGGCTGGCCCGGTGATGGGGCCGCTGGCGATCCTGATGTCCATCGCGGTATTGGCGAGCACGGCGGCGTCCCTGCAATCCACCTTCATTTCGCCTGCGCGTACGTTGCTGGCGATGGGGTATTACCGGGCGGTGCCGAAGCGTTTCGCCAGCGTGCATCCGCTTTCGCAGACGCCACGTTACGCGACCATCGCTGCAGGCATCGCTACGGCGGTGTTCTACGTGACCATGCGCACCCTCAGCGAAAACGTGCTGGCCGATACCATCACCGCGCTGGGCATGATGATCTGCTTCTACTACGCGCTGACCGCCTTTGCCTGCGTCTGGTATTTCCGCCACAGCCTGTTCGACAGCGTGCGCCACTTCTTCATGCGAGGGCTGTGCCCGTTGGTGGGGGCGGTGATGCTGTCGATCATCTTCTGGCAGACCACCTTCGACAGCATGTCGCCAGACTTCGGCAGTGGCTCCCACATCGCTGGGCTCGGCCTGGTATTCGTGATCGCCGTGGTGATTCTGCTGCTGGGCCTGGTGCTGATGTTCATCGCCCGCTGGCAGTCCCCGGCATTCTTCCTCGGCAACACCCTGCAGCGGCAGGTGAAGCCCGTGAAAGAGCCTGCTGGTAGCCTGGGTTGAGCACTAACAGACCGTAGCCTGGCGTTGAGCGAAGCGATACCCAGGAGATTCCCCCGGGTGTCGCTGTGCTCGACCCAGGCTACAGAACCATCGCTCCAGCCATCGCTTCAGAAACGACAAAGGGACGCCGAGGCGTCCCTTTGTGCGTTACCGGCTAATCGTCAGGCCGCTTGGGTTTTCCCGTCGGCTTGGCGAATGGCGCGGTTCAGTGCACTGAACAGGGCGCGGAAGCTTGCGGTGGTGATGTTCTCGTCGATACCGATGCCGTGCAGCGGGCGTTGGCCATCGAGGCGGATCTCGATGTAGCAGGCGGCCTTGGCGTTGGCGCCAGCGCCGATGGCGTGCTCGTGGTAATCCATGATCTCCACCGACAGCGGTACGCTCGATACCAACGCTTCCAGTGCGCCCTTGCCAGCACCGCTCCAGCGTTGCACAGCGCCGTCCACCTGCACCTGCACCTCGACGTTGCTGTCGCCGTTTTCTTCCTGCAGACGGTGGCCTTTCAGTTCGTACGGCGCCTTGGCTTGCAGGTATTCGCGCTCGAGCAGGCCGTGAATCTGCCCTGCAGTCATTTCCAGGCCCAGGCGATCGGTCTCGCCCTGAACCACCTGGCTGAACTCGATTTGCATGCGACGTGGCAGGTTGATGCCGTATTCCTGCTCGAGCAGGAAGGTGATGCCGCCCTTGCCGGACTGGCTGTTGACGCGAATCACCGCCTCGTAATCGCGGCCGATGTCGGCCGGATCGATCGGCAGGTACGGCACTTCCCAGACCTGGCCTTCCTTCTGCTGGGCGAAGCCCTTGCGGATGGCATCCTGGTGCGAGCCGGAGAAGGCGGTGTGTACCAGGTCACCGACATAGGGGTGGCGCGGGTGCACCGGAATCTGGTTGCAGTCTTCGACCACCTTGCGCACGGCGTCGATGTCGGAGAAGTCCAGTTGTGGGTCGATACCCTGGGTGTAGAGGTTCAGCGCCACGGTCACCAGGCAGACGTTGCCGGTGCGCTCGCCGTTGCCGAACAGGCAGCCTTCGACACGGTCGGCGCCCGCCATCAGGCCCAGCTCGGTCGCTGCCACGCCGGTGCCACGGTCGTTGTGGGTGTGCAGACTGATCAGCACGCTGTCGCGCTTGTCGACGTGACGGCCGAACCACTCGATCTGGTCGGCGTAGTTGTTCGGTGTGGCGTTCTCGATGGTGGCCGGCAGGTTGAGGATCAGCTTGTTCGCGTGGGTCGGCTGGAACACGTCGATCACCGCGTTGCATACCTCGACGGCGAAATCGATTTCGGTGGAGCTGAACACTTCAGGCGAGTACTCGAAGCCCCATGCGGTTTCCGGTGCGGCTTCGGCCAGGCGCTTGATGGTGGTGCCGGCGGAAACGGCAATGGCTTTGACGCCAGCCTTGTCCTGGTTGAAGACGATCTTGCGGAAGCTCGGCGCGCAGGCGTTGTAGTAATGAACGATGGCCTTCTTGGCGCCTTTAAGCGATTCGAAGGTGCGCTCGATGAGGTCGTCGCGAGCCTGGGTCAGCACCTGGATGGTGACGTCATCCGGGATGTGGCCGCCTTCGATCAGTTCGCGCACGAAGTCGAAATCGGTCTGCGAGGCGGACGGAAAGCCCACCTCGATTTCCTTCAGGCCCACGGCGAGCAGGCACTTGAAGAAGCGCATCTTCTTCTCGGCATCCATCGGCTCGATCAGCGACTGGTTGCCATCACGCAGGTCGGTGGACAGCCAGATCGGTGCCTGGTCGATGATCTTGTCCGGCCAGGTGCGATCCGGAATGTTGATCGGGGTGAAGGCGCGGTACTTGTTCGATGGGTCTTTGAGCATGCTCATGGAAAATTCCTGAAGACGAAGGCCGGCAACGGCCGTACTGAAAACAAAAAGATAAAAAGGGGATAAGCGGGGAGCGGGTTTGCCGACGTGCTTGGGCGCCAACAGACCCTAGCGCAGTCGCTGGGCGACCAAGCATAGATTGGCGTGTTGCCGGAGGAGGATGAGGGTTTGCGAGACGTTCATGTGGCTAACCCTACCCAGTGAGGGGAAAGCTGGCAAGCCTGTCTTGGAAATTGGTGAAAGCCACCAAGACTTGGTCATAGATGATTTTTTATTGCGGTAATTTGGTTATTTCAGCTTTTGCATTGCGACAGGCAACCTGGCGTGGTGCCACGCCAGGTTTTGCTCCGTCAGCTACCGGCTTGTAGGGTCGGCCGCAGCTCGCGCATGTCGGCGCCGCTCGGGTGCTGGAATACGCGCAGACCGAACTCCGGAAGGATCGCCAGCAGGTGGTCGAAGATATCCGATTGATACCCCTCGTACGGCACCCACGCCACGGTATTGGTGAAGCAGTACAGCTCCAGCGGCAGGCCGTCGCCGGTGGGCTGCAGTTGGCGAACGATCTGCGTCATGTTCTGGTTGATGCCCGGGTGCTGGCGCAGGTAGTGCTCAACATAGGCGCGGAAGGTGCCGAGGTTGGTGACCCGGCGTGTGTTGGCGGGCTCCTGTGCAGCTTCGGCCAGCTCGGTGTTCCAACTCAGCAACTCGCTCTGCTTGCTGCTCAGGTACTGACCGAGTAGCAGGAAGCGCTGTAGGTGGGCGATCTCTTCCGGGCTGAGAAAGCGCACGCTGGTCTGATCCAGGAATAGGCTGCGTTTGATGCGGCGGCCGCCGGATTCCTGCATGCCCCGATAGTTCTTGAACGGATCGCTGATCAGGCGCTTGGTCGGGATGGTGGTGATGGTCTTGTCCCAGTTCTGCACCTTGACGGTGTGCAGGGCGATGTCTATCACGTCGCCGTCTGCATTGAGCTGCGGCATTTCGATCCAATCGCCGACACGGACGATATCGCTGGAAGAAATCTGCACGCTGGCCACCAGTGAAAGCAAGGTGTCCTGGAAAATCAACATCAGTACTGCGGCCATGGCACCGAGGCCGGAGAGCAGAATCAGCGGCGAGCGGTCGATCAGCGTCGCGACCATCAGGATTGCGGCAATCGCATAGATGACGATGGTGACCACCTGGATATAACCCTTGATAGGTTTCAGGTGCGCGCTCGGCCGGCGTTGGTACAGGGTGTTGAACAGGTTCAGCACACCGCCGATGGCCAGGGCGATGGTCAGGATAATGAAGGCGCTACAGACGTTATCCACCACCGTGACCACGGCAGTAGGCAGGTGCGGGACGACCTTGATGCCGCTGGTGATAATCAGCGCCGGCACGATGTTGGCCAGGCGGCGTACTACATGGGAATCGGCCAGGGCCTTGTCCTGGCCCATGCTGGTGGATCGCAAGCCACGGTAAAGGCCGCGCACCAGAATGCGCTTGACGATCCAGTTGGCCAGCCAGGCGCCTATTACCAGCAGGGCTAGGCTGATCAGTGTGTGCAGTTCGGGATAGTGTTGCAGCCACTCGAGGGTGGACTGGTAGTGCTCTTTCATCGCGTTTCTCGCTTGTTTCATTGACTGTCCGAGGCGAGGCTCGGATCGCGGCGGGCACGTACCATAGCAAACGCAGGCTGCAAGTGGGCGAGCGTGGGCATTACGCTTGCCTCTCAGGTCTAGGGTTGAGCTCGATTCGCGGCGAGGAACAGGACGCTGGAGCGCGAGTCTTTGTTTGTTGGGCTGTGGGGTGATTAGTCCTGACGTGCCGTGGTACGCAATGTAAGGCTGGCCGGTGCCTTAACTGGCGTAGGCGTATTCCCCACCTTTTTCCAGGGCGCGCTGATAGGCGGGTCGGGCGTGGATACGTTCCAGGAAAGCCTTAAGCCGAGGGCGGCTGGCATCCAGACCGCCCCGCGACGTGGCCGCCTCCAGTGGGAAACTCATCTGAATATCGGCAACGCTGAACTGCTCACCGGCGAACCAGGTGCTCTTGCCCAGTTCGCCTTCCAGATAGTCCAGATGCAGCTGCAGTTGTGGGGTCACAAATGCCTTCTTGACCTTCTGCGCAATGCCGCGGGCGATGGGTTTGACGAAGAAGGGCATCGGGCTGCTTTCCACCTTGTCGAATACCAGCTTGAGCAGCAGCGGCGGCATGGCAGAACCTTCCGCGTAGTGCAGCCAGTAAGTGCAGCGCAGGCGTTCGGGGCTGTCTTCGGGCGGTAACAGTGCCGGGCCATAGCGGTTGGCGAGGTAGTCGATGATGGCGCCGGACTCGGCCAGGGTCAGGTCGCCGTCGGTAATCACCGGCGACTTGCCCAACGGGTGTACGGCGCGCAGTTCCGCTGGGGC
The DNA here is from genome assembly GCF_055556635.1 of Pseudomonas sp. PME37.24/006. NCBI lineage: Bacteria > Pseudomonadati > Pseudomonadota > Gammaproteobacteria > Pseudomonadales > Pseudomonadaceae > Pseudomonas > Pseudomonas sp. PME37.24/006. Next base: position 622,231 of record NZ_JBVHNL010000003.1, on the reverse strand, counting down.
AAGCATGGTCTTCGGGTCGCGCTCGTAACGCTGGATCTGGTACTCCACGCCCAGCTCTTCGAGCAGCCAGAGGATGCGCTGCGAGCGCGAGTTGTTCAGGTGATGGACGGTGATCATCATGGCTCCTGGTCGGTGAGTGCGCCGACTGCCATCTGCATCGCGGCGATCAGCGAATAATCGCCACTCTACACGTCAACGCCTGGCGCAGGTTAAGGCTTGAAAGCACCAATGAAGATCGCCGGATCGACCCGCGCGTCGTTGAGGCTGACGTTCCAGTGCAGGTGCGGCCCGGTGGCGCGGCCCGTAGCACCGACCTTGCCGAGCACGCCGCCGCGCGGCAGTTCGTCGCCGACCTTCACGCCGATCTCCGACAGGTGACAGAACATGCTGATCAGGCCCTGGCCGTGGTCGACGAAAACGGTCTTGCCGTTGAAGAAGTAGTCGCCCACCAAAATCACCTTGCCGGCCGCCGGTGCCTTGATCGGTGTGCCACGATTGGCGGCGAAATCCAGCCCGGAGTGCGGGTTGCGTTCTTCGCCGTTGAAGAAGCGGCGCAGCCCGAAGGGGCTCGACAATGGGCCGTTGACCGGCTTGTCGAACATCAGGTTGCTCGGTTGCCGAGGGCTGAATTGCTGGTAGGCGCGGGTCTGTTCGGCTAGCTCCCGCTCGATGCGCGCAAGGTTCTTGGCGTTGGGATTGACCTGCTGCTGGTTCTTGATGGTGATGCGCTGCTCGACGTAGGTCTTGCTGCCTACCTGAAAGCTCATACGCTGACCGCCCGACTCGATCTGCTGGGTGCCGGGTTTGACGCTCAACGGAATACCGACGATGGCGATCCAGCGCTGCTGATCTTCATGCACCACCAGCACCGGTTTGCCCTGGTAGGTAGCGCTGGGCGCACTAGCCGAAGCACCGAGGTCGACCACGGCAACGCCACCGGGCACTGGCTTGTTCAGCAGGCGGCTGATGAAGCCTTCGGCGTGAGCGGGCAGGGCGAGGCAGAGGGTGAGCAGCAACAGCAGGGAGCGCATGGGGTTTCCTTATCGATATCAGTCCAGCAGCGAAAGTGTGACCGGTGCAACGTGGTTGTCTTCGACGCGTACATCCAGCTCGCCTTCGCTCAGGCGTGCCTTGAGGCGTTGCCCCGGTTGAGTGGCGGCGGCGCTGCGGATAGCCCGGCCGCGGTCGTCGAGCAGGATGCTGTAACCGCGCCCAAGGGTGGCCAGCGGGCTGACCACGTGCAGCGTCTGCATCTGGCTCTGCAGCAGCAGGCGGCGGGACTTGAGACCTTCCCTCATGGCCCTTGGCAGGCGTTCGGCGAGGCTGTCGAGGCGCTGGCGCAGCAGCTTGAGGTGACGGCCCGGATGCTGCCCGGCCAGGCGCGCCTGCAGCTGCGCGAGTTTGTGAGCGCGCCCATTGACCTGCTGCGCATAAGCGCGGCGCAGGCGCATGTCCAGATCATCGAGGCGCTGGGCCTGCTGACGCAGCCGCTCGCCCGGGTGGCGCATGCGCCGGGTAAGGCCCTCGAGGCGCATGCGCTCGCGTGCCAGACGACCGTTGATGGCCAGGGTAAGGCGGCGCTGCAGCACCGTGACCCGCTGCACCAGATCATCGCTATGGGGCGCCAGCAGTTCGGCGGCGGCTGACGGCGTAGGAGCGCGCACGTCGGCGACGAAATCGCTGATCGATACATCGGTTTCATGGCCGACCGCGCTGACGATGGGTGTGACGCAGGCATCCACGGCACGGGCCACGGCCTCTTCGTTGAAGCACCAGAGGTCTTCGAGCGAGCCGCCGCCACGAGCGAGAATCAGTGCATCGAAGCCTTGGGCATCCGCCAGCTTCAAGGCGCGGACGATCTGCGCGGTGGCCTCGCGGCCCTGTACGGCGGTGGGAATCAGGCTCAGTTCGACCTGCGGCGCACGGCGGCGAAATACGCTGATGATGTCGCGGATCACTGCGCCGGTGGGCGAACTGATGATGCCGATGCGCCGGGGGTGAGCGGGCAGGGGGCTCTTGCGCTCGGCGGCGAACAGCCCTTCTGCGCCAAGCTTCTCCTTCAAGGCCTCGAAGGCCAGGCGCAGGGCTCCGTCACCGGCCGGCTCCACGGAGTCGAGAATCAGCTGATAGTCACCTCTGCCCTCAAACAGCGAGACCTTGCCGCGAACCTTGACCGCCAGACCGTCACGCAGTGCCTGACGTACCCGCGCAGCGTTCTGCCGGAACAGCGCACAGCGCACCTGGGCCTGACTGTCCTTGAGGGTGAAGTAAATATGCCCGGAGGCCGGCCGCGCCAGGTTGGAAATCTCGCCTTCTACCCAGATGCCGCCGAAGACATCTTCGAGCAGCAGGCGTGCGCGGTTGTTGAGCTGGCTGACGCTGAGCACCTCGCGGTCGAGGTTCAGGCGTTGGAACGGGTCTTTGATCATGGCGGGCATCATAAGCCGAGGCGCGTGTGGCCGAAACCGTGCGTCATCAAATGAAGCAGATACGCCGCCTGCGACGCGACGCCGCTGCAGTTGCGGCGGGCTCTGGCGTATCATCGGCATGCAAATGATAATCCTCTGCATAGACAGCCTTGATCGCCCAGGCTGCGACTGCCCCGAGCCACCATGAATCCGACTGCTCCGCTCTCTGCACCGCGCGTTCTAGTGGTCGACGACCATCGCAAGATTCGCGAGCCCCTGGCCGTTTACCTGCGCAAGCACGCTTTCGACGTGCGCACCGCGGAAAGCGCCGAGGGTATGTGGCAGTTGCTCGACGGCCAGCAGTTCGACGTGGTGGTGCTGGATGTGATGCTCCCTGACGGTGATGGCTTCGAACTGTGCAGCCGGTTGCACCGGCGCAACGGCGTGCCGGTGATTCTGCTGACCGCCCGCGATACCACCAGTGATCGCATCCGTGGGCTGGATCTGGGCGCCGATGATTACCTGACCAAGCCCTTCGAGCCTCGGGAGCTGGTGGCGCGCATCCACAGCGTGCTGCGCCGGCGCGGCCCGCTCAGCGCTGAGCCGGCGCCGGTCGAGTCGGCGCCGCAGCCGCTGGTGCGCCATTACCAGTTCGCCGGCCTGGCGTTTGCCAGCGGCAGTGGCAGTCTGAGTGATAGCAACGGGCAGGCGATCCGCCTGAGCACGGCGGAAGGGCGCTTGCTGCAGGTCTTTCTCGACCATCCGAATCAGGTGCTGGATCGCGCCCGACTGATCGACCTGACGGCTCGCCCGGACAGCGATGTGTTTGATCGCACCATCGACCGCCAGGTCAGCCGCCTGCGTCGCAAGCTGACCGACAGCGCCGGCTGTGACGACCTGCTGCGTACCGTGTGGGGCGGCGGTTACATGCTGGTCGCGGAGGTGACGCGCTCATGAGGTTGCTGGCGCGCCTGTGGCCGCAGCGGCTGGTTCATCAGTTGGCGGTGTTGCTGATCGTCGCGTTGCTGGCATCCCATGCTATTGCCGTCCTGCTGCTGCAGCGCACCGGCGCTTTGGTGCATCCGCTGTCCCGTGCCCAGGTACTGGAGCGTCTGGGTACCGCTTACCACGCGGCTTCGGAATTGAATCAGGGCGATGGCGAGCGCTTGCTGATATCGATGGGCGGCGTCGAGGCGCGTTTCTGGATCGCCGCCGAGGCGGATGTTCCGGGCTTCGAGATGCACCCGGAAGAGTTACGCCTGACCGCCGAGTTGGCCAATGAGCTGCAGGCTCCTGCAGGCCTGATCCATATGCAGCTCGAACGCATCGGCGGCGGGCCCGCTCGCGAAGATGTGCTGAGCCCCGCCGGCTGGGAGCCGTTGCGCCTGCGCAGCAGCATCAGGCTGCCGTCGGGGCAGTACCTCAATGCGTTGCAGCATCCATCCGGCGCCTATGAATGGAGTCGCCTGCTGGCGTATGCCTTGCCGGTGAGCATCGTGCCGATCCTGTTGATCCTGCTGTTCTTCATGGCCCGGGTGGTGCGCCCGTTCAGGACGCTGGCCGCCGCCACCGAGCGCATCAGCCGGGGCGAGCGCATCGCACCGTTGTCGCTGTTCGGCCCGCGCGAGGCGCAGGAGCTGAGCCAGGCCTTCAACCTGATGCAGGAGCGCCTGGCGCGGCACGTGGAAGGGCGTACGCGGATGCTCGCGGCGCTCAGCCATGACCTCAACACGCCTTTGACCGAGCTGCGCCTGCAGCTCGAGTTGCTCGATGACGGCCCCTTGCGCGAGGACTTGCTCGACAGCCTCGACGAGCTACGCGCGATGGTTGCCGAGACGCTGGACTTCATCCGCGACGATGCCGTGCAGGAACCGACGGTGCGTCTGTCATTGAGCGGATTGCTCGATGATCTGGCGCGGCGCTATCGCACTCTGGGTCAGCCGGTCAGTTGGCAGACGGGGCACGAGGTTTTCTGTCGTTGCCGACCGCTGGCGCTGAAGCGGGCGCTTACCAATCTGATCGACAACGCCTTGCAACATGGTGGTGATGCAGTGATCAGCCTGGAACTTACCGAAACGGGCGAGATTAGCTTGGAGATCCTCGACCACGGGCCGGGCATCGATCCCGGACGGCTGGATCAGGTGTTCGAGCCGTTCGTGCAACTGAGTGCAGGGAAAAGTACGAGAGGGCAGGGTCTCGGCTTGGCCATCGCCCGCGCGTGCGTGCAGGCCCACGGCGGCGAACTGATCCTGGAAAACCGCCCGCCTGCTGGCCTTTGCGCGGTGCTGCGTTTACCCGTGGAGGGTCGTTGAATTGCGTCGCCAGGCTGCGCTCCGATCGTTCCTCACGCTCCGCGTGGGAATGCCTGCGCAGGACGCTCTGCGTCCAATCCGGGTGCAGTGGCGGGCGCGGAGCGCCCAGGGCCGAATTCCCACGCGGAGCGTGGGAACGATCAAACATTGATGCGCTCAGCCTTGGTTTTCGGCCTTGAGGAAATCCACGAATGCCCTGAGCGGCGAGGGCACGTGGCGGCGGTCGTTGTAATACAGGTAGGGGCCATCGAATGCCTGCCACCAGTCTTCCAGTACCGGCAATAGCGTTCCCTGCTCGAACAGTGGCCCGAGGTATTCCTCGAAGGTGTACATGATGCCCACGCCACCGATAGCGGCGCCCACTTCAAGATCCTGGGACGATGAGAGCAGCGGCCCTTGCGGCGGAACACGCACGACGGCACCGTCTTTTTCGAACTCCCACACGCCCAGCTTGCCGCTTTCGAAGCGATGACCGATCAAGCGGTGGTTGAGCAGGTCTCTGGGGTGCAACGGTGTGCCGTATTTTTGCAGATAAGCAGGCGATGCGGCTGCCACGAAGCGCTGCCGGCGAGGCCCGATGGGCACCGCGATCATGTCCTTGGCGACACGTTCCTCATAGCGCACCCCCGCGTCGTAGCCGGCAGCGATGACGTCGATGAAGGTGTTGTCCATCGTCACTTCCACGCTCACACCGGGATAGCGTTCAAGAAAGGTGGGGATCAGCCGCGGCAGCACGAAGCGGGCAATCGGCACCGGGACGTTGAGGCGTAGCGTACCGACCGGGTGTAGCGCATCGTCATCGAGGTCGCTGAAGGCTGCGCCGATTTCGTCGAGGGCAGGGCGCAGCCGCTCCAGCAGCCGAGCACCCACATCCGTCGGAACTACGCTGCGCGTAGTGCGGTTGAGCAAGCGCACGCCCAGGTCGCTTTCCAGTCGGCGCACGCAATCGCTGATCGATGACGCCGACATGCCACGCTTCTGCGCCGCCACCCGGAAGCCACCGGCTTCCACGACCGCTGCAAACAGCGCGACATCCGTGAGGTTGGGCTGGCGCATGGCTATGCTGCTCCGCAGAGAAAATCAGATTGTACGAATGGCCGTACATAGCGTCCATTTTTATACGGCTTATCGCAGGTAATTCCAGGGTGAACAATGCCTCACGTCGACGCATCGCTTCGCAGCGGCTCGTCAGGTCATTACCTACGTGAGGATCGAACAATGACAAACATAACCCTGCAGATGAACCCATTGAGCGCCGTCAGCGCCGCGTGGCGCAAAGGCCTGGCAACCGTTGGCCTCGCCCTCAGTTGCATGCTGGAAGCTGGTGTCTCCAACGCCCAGAGTCAACCAAAACCGGATTGGAGCCTGGCTGACATGCCCTCGCAGAGCGGGCGTATCTTCCTCGTTACCGGCGGTACCAGCGGCATGGGCTATGAAGATGCCAAGGCCCTTGCAGCGGCTGGCGCCGAGGTGGTGATTGCTGCACGCAACCCAGAGCGCGGAAAAGAAGCCATTACCCGCATCAAACAGGAAGTTCGGGGTGCCCAAGTGCAGTTCGAGGCGGTCGATCTGGCTGATCTGGCATCGGTCAAAGCGCTGGGCGAACGCCTCAATGCGACCTTGCCGCGCCTCGATGGCCTGATCAATAACGCCGCTGTGATGGCGCCCCCAGAGCGAGCCACTTCAGCAGATGGCTTCGAGCTGCAACTGGCCACCAACTATCTGGGACATTTTGCCCTGACTGGCTATGTGCTGCCGCTGCTGCGTAAGAGCAACTCCCCTCGTGTCGTCACGCTATCCAGCATCGCGGTCGGGCGCGGCAGCATCAACTTCGCGGATCTGCAGTCCGAACAGGCCTACAACCCTTACTCATCCTATGCCCAGTCCAAGCTGGCCGTTCTGATGTGGGCCTTCGAGCTGCAACGCCGCAGCGAGACGCAAGGTTGGGGCATCCAGAGCATTGCCGCGCACCCAGGTGTTGCCGTGACCGAGCTGATCAAGCGTGGCCCAGGTCTGGATAGCGACTTTGGACGCGAATGGGCCAAGGATCGCGAGCGCTATCACTCCGCTGCCCAAGGCGCATTGCCGACCCTGTATGCAGCCACTGCGCCGAACGCGCGGGGCGGTGCTTACTACGGACCGATCGGTGAGGAGGAGAAGCGTGGGCCGCTGGGCCTGGCTACCGTACCAGCCGCGGCGAAGGACGCCGAAGCAGCGGCCCGTCTGTGGCAGGTTGCCGAACAGTTGACCGGTGTCAGCTACCGTTGAACCTCGCCGCAGGAGTGTCATCATGCTCTCAGCAACTCTGGTGCGGCGCTTCGGCGTCGCCATCAACGCCGAACGCCACGAGCTGAGTCCCGCAGTTGCGGGGTTCGCCCTGTTTTTCTGCCTGTTCTCCGGCTATTTCATGCTGCGGCCCATTCGCGAGTCGATGGGTATCATGGCCGGTATCGAGAACCTGCAATGGCTGTTCACCGCCACCTTCGTGGTCATGTTGGTGGCTGTGCCGCTGTTCGCCTGGCTCAGCTCCCGTGTGCCACGCATCCACTTCGTCGACTGGGTCTACGGGTTCTTCTGCCTGAACCTGCTGGCCTTTGCCGGGCTGTTTCAGCTAAGCGATGACAACGTCTGGCTGGCGCGGGTGTTCTACGTGTGGATCTCGGTCTACAACCTGTTCGTGGTGTCGGTGGCCTGGAGCTTGATGGCCGACGTGTTCGACGGGCATCAGGCCAAGCGGCTGTTCGCCTTCATTGCGGCTGGCGCCAGTGTCGGCGGCCTGGTGGGGCCGGCGATGAGTGCGCTGCTGGTCGGCGTTATCGGCGAGTCCGGGTTGATGCTACTGGCGGCCATGCTGTTGGGCGTCGCCCTGGCACTCAAGGCACCGCTGATGCGCTGGCGGGAGGTCGGCGGCGCTGGCAGGCCGGGCGCTGCATTGACGGAGAGCACTCGCAAGCCGGTGACGGGCAATCCATTCAGCGGCCTGACGCGGGTGCTGCAATCGCCTTACCTGTTGGCGATCGCCGGCTTCGTGGTGCTGCTCGCGACCGTGACGACCTTTCTGTACTTCGAGCAGGCGCGCCTGGTGGCTGAGCGCTTTCCTGACCGCGAGTCGCAGATCCGGGTATTCGGCATCATCGATGTGATCGTGCAGGCTGGCGCCTTGCTGTCGCAGTTGTTCATCACCGGGCGTATCGCTCAGAAACTGGGTGTGCGCATGTTGTTGGCGATCGTGCCGATATTGGTCTGCGTGGGCTTTATCGGGCTTGCCCTGGCACCGACGTTCGCCATGCTGGCGGGGCTGATGATCGTCAGACGCATTGGCGAGTACGCCTTCGTCAGGCCTGGGCGGGAAATGCTCTTCGCGCCGCTGGATGCCGAAAGCAAATACAAGGCGAAGGGTTTTATCGACACCGTCGTCTATCGGGCCGGCGATGCGATCAGCGGTTGGCTGAAAAGTGGCCTGGATATGCTCAGCCAGGGTGCGGTGCTGGTGGCAATCGTGGGTGCGCTCTGCGCATTGGTGTGGGGAGCACTCGGCTGGTACCTGGGCAGGCAGGCCGACGAGATGAGCAAACGCGCCACGCCGGAGGCGAAAGAGGGGACGAGGGTGGTGCTTGCCAGTCACTAGTGATCGTTCCCACGCGGAGCGTGGGAACGATCAAATAGCCAGCCACCATCGGCGTTGAATGGCTTTAGCCCACCACATTGATCGTTCCTCACGCTCCGCGTGGGAATGCCTTTGCAGGACGCTCCGCGTCCGACTCAGGTGCAGTAGCGGGTGCGGAGCGCTCAGGGCATCAGAAGTCCAGCGACGCGCCCAGCCAGTAGGTACGGCCATAGTTGACCGTGCCGTCGTCCTCGTCATTGAGGCGTTTGTTACCCAGGTTGTAGATGGCCGAGTTGAGCGTCAGGTTCTGCGTCAGCTTGTAAGAGCCACCGATGTCGGCAGTGGTGTAGGCGCGGGACGATTGGCCGGTCAGCGTGGCGCCATATTCCTCGCCGCTGTAGTTGGTGGCAGCCCAGGCCAGGGCTCTGTCGTTGATGTCCCAGTCGGCACGCAGGCTCGCCTTGCGCTTGGGGGTCAGGGACAGCGGCCGGCCCTTGTCGACGCCGCTTTTCTGCTCGGAATCCAGATAGGTGAAGTTACCTTTGATCGCCACGTTGGCCAGTGCCTGCCAGCTGCCGCTCAACTCCAGACCGCGGATCACCGCTTTGTCCACGTTGACTCGCTCCATCACCGTCAGGCCCTGCCACTGTTCGGCGGTGGTGACGGTGGACAGCTTGTCCTTGAAGTCGTTGTAGAACAGCGTGGCACCGGCCGACAGGTCGTCACGGTTCGACCACATCGCACTCAGCTCGTAGTTGGTGCTGCTCTCGGGCTTGAGGTTGGAGTTGCCGAACTGCACGAAGCGGTTGCGGCGTATCACCGCGTAGTCGTCGATCACAGCGCGCAGTTCGGGCGCCTTGAAGCCGCGGGCCACGCCACCTTTCAGCGTCCATTCGTTATTCAGGTGCCAGACGCCGTAGACGCGTGGATTGACGTGGCTGCCGTACTGCTCGTGATGATCCAGGCGCACGCCGGTGGTAAGGGCGAAATCGTCGGTGATCGACCACTCGTCTTCGGCGAACAGGGCCTTCTGCACCACCGAGTATTCCTCGTTCTCACGCTCGCGGGAGGTGCCGCGGTTGGCCTGGTTCCAGTCGGTCAGCGTGGCTTCGTTCCACTGCACGCCGGTGGTGGTGACGTGGTAATCGGTTGGAATCACCAGTTTGCCGTCCAGCACGCGGTTGCGGATCTCCGGCTTGCGCCCGAACACGTCGGTCTGCGCCGGTGTCGCCTTGCCCTCGCGGCTGGTGGTTTCTTCGGCGAAAGACAGCGTCGAATCCGCCCAACCCCAGCGGCCGTCGTGGGTCAGCGACCAGTGATCACGGTCGTTCTTCTGTTCGCGGGTCGACCAGTTGGCGCTGAGACCATCGCCGTTCTTCAGGCGCGAGGCGCCCGCTTCGAGCAGGAAGTCATGATTTTCGTTTGGCGTAAGAGCCAGGCGAGCGGTCAGGCTCTTGTTGTCGGACTTGGCGAAGCCTTCGTTAGCTTCGGCGTCGTCATCGGCCTGGCGGTCGAGGTAGCTGCCCCACACCTGCAGGCCAAGCACCTCGTTGATCAGTGGGCCATTGAGGTAGAACTGAGTGTTGCGGGCATTGCCCTGGTCGCTATTCGGGCGCGCCGAGTAGTCATAGGAAATGTTACCGCCCCACTCGGGCGATACCTTGCGGGTGATGATGTTGATCACCCCACCGATGGCATCCGAACCGTACAGCGACGACATCGGCCCACGCACCACTTCGATACGCTCGATGGCTGCTGTCGGCGGTACGAAGCTCTGCTCATAACCACGGTTGCCATTGACCCGCGAATCCCGCCCGCTCTGGCGTTTGCCATCGACCAGAATCAGCGTGTAGTCGCCAGGCATGCCGCGGATCTGGATATCGGTCTCGTTGGCGCCGCCATTGACCACTACACCTTCCACATCACGCACCGCATCACCGAGGTTCTGCACCGAGCGCTTACGCAGATCATCACCGCTGATCACCGTGACCGAGGCCGGAGCGTCCTCCAGGTTCTGGGCAAAGCCGGAGGCGGTCACCACCATGTCGTCCAACTCGACGGTGTCGGCATGGGCGAAGGTGCTGCCAGTGGCCAGGCAGAAAGTCGCCAGGCGAATCAGGGTGCCAATACGGCGGCGAGGGAAGGGCGCGTGCATGGAATGTTCCTTACGAATCGTTTGCAGGCGCGAATCGTATGCATCCATGGGCGTAAAGGTTGGACAAAGTGAGACAGCGTGGTCGTGAGGCTTGGGAACTTGGGTGTCTGCTGAACGTGCCGCGGACAGCAGATCTGCCGATAACCTAATCGTTGGCCTTGAAGGCTAGGTGTACCAATGCCAATTGCGGCAATGCCCGCGATCATCCATGCAGGCTTCCGCGACCGCGATTGCGGAGAAGCCAAGGAGGATCAACGTCGACATAACGCATGCCGTTATCGAGCCCCAACCACGCTTTTCGGTGCAGAACACCTTGATGGAGGCAATCAACCCCATCACTAGCAGTGCGAGCGCCATATGAGACATCAGCAGCTTGAGTATCAGCTCACCAAAGCCCCCAGGCCCATCACCGCGGATTATCAGCGCCTCTCTGATGAATAGAGAAAACAGAGCCGAGTTGAATAGGTTGTAGGCCAGGCATGCCACCAACGCTCTTGGGTTTTTCCGGCTGCCATTAAACGGGCTGCTTGTCGGTTCGCCGGTATGCCTGCACGGCGTTGGCTTGGGACGCTTTAACATGGCGCTAATATTTCACCCGGATGCCTTCGCCACAGCGGGCGGTAAAACGCTCCAGACGATCACGGCGCTCCATGTCATCGCTGTGATCCTGATTCGACAGTCTGTTGGCGTGCCTTATGGCTGCGTTGAACGACGCCTCTTCGCTGGCGGAGGCAGATTCAAAGGCGCCCCGAACCCTATGGTATTCGTCGAACTGCGCGTCCCAGCTTCTGAACACCAGGTTGTATTGATGGTCCTCGTCGTCTTCATCGTATTGGGCAGTATCGACTTCCAGGGCGACACGGCCTCCGAAGTTAGGCACGGGCGAGCGCAACGCTACCCAGGCCATGCTGGTATCGGGCGAAAACCTCACCACGACAAGCCCCGGTTGCCACTCCACGCACCAGTAGATGTCTTCACCGCTGAGTAGGTAGCTGTAACGAGCACCGGTTTGCAGTATCGCTGCCGGCCCGTCGAGATACTCCTCATCGCTCAGCGGTTGCAGATGAGGGATCACGCAGCGGGTGAGATAGCCAGCGTCTTCTGGCGCGACCGGGCCGGTGTAGAGACCGTCGGGGCATGATTGTTCACTGATGGGTACGATGTACTTCATAGGCGGCATTGAATCTTGAAAGATTGGTTCAGTAAGGAGCGCAGTGGACACGCTTCGCGTTGGCTTCGCGCCCCGATCCACCCTATGTGTCCGGGCTATTTAGTCACTGCACGGGCACCGTGTACCACTGCCTGGCTCTGAGAATTATCGTTCGCTCCGGGATTTCGACGTCCGTATCGCCGAAGGTCACTTTGCCCAGGTGCAAGATCCAGCGCGATCCTGCCTCTGGTGGCGAAGTATCGAAACGCACATCAACGCCGCCATGCACTCCGCCGCTGTCGTTGGGGTTCACTGCTGGTTCCCGTACGGCGATATCCGGAATTTTCCCTGCCCATGGCAGCCCAGGCGGTATGTTTTCCGCGTCCGGGCTGGTTATGTAAAGCGTTGGCGTGATGCGTTCGCCGTTTTCCTTTTTTATATAGGCGTCTTTGGCTGAGTAACTCATAGAGGCCGAGCCTCTTTTGAAGTCATTCACATACAGATAGATCCAGGTGCTGGACGTGTCTACATAATGAATTTTCGTGGCGAGCTCGAAGGGCTGCGGCGTGCCCCCGGTGCTGATTGTAAATCTGTGAACACTTGGCCATGCGGCCTCGCCCTCGAACCAGGGTTGAGGCGGTGTTGAACCGATGCAGGCACTGAGCAAAAAACAAAGCGCATAAACAGTGCTGATCTTCCATGGCTTGCACATGACTACCTCTGCGGCCGACGTTTGGTTGAGGAGCTTTAGCCCGCGTCAGGAAACAGTATGGCGTATTAGCTACAGGCGCCAGCGAGTACTCAGCTCTCAGGCAAAACGGCTGGTGCCTCGCTCGCCTCATTGGCCAGTTTCAGCCTGTCAGCTTTGCAGATGTATTTAGGCTTGTTCTTAGGCGCCAGTTTGGCATTGGCCTTTTTGGCGTGAGCCTCTAACAGCTGCTTTATCTTCTTGCGGCGGTTCATGGTCTACCTGCTTTGAGGCCAGAGGGCCTGATACAAAAACGCCCATTGAACCAGGCTGACGCGGTGCGTCATTCCCGACCCAATGGGCGTTTGTCGTGAGGGTAGGGGTTAAACCCGCTCAGCCCACATATCGTATTCATCGGCATCGACGATACGCACGCGTACCTTGTCGCCCGGTTGGAAGTCGGTGCCTTCGATGAAGACGCTGCCGTCGATTTCCGGGGCATCGGCGCAGGAGCGGGCTACCGCGCCCTGGTCGTCGACTTCGTCGATCAGCACGTCCATTTCGCGGCCAATCTTCATCTGCAGGCGTGCGGTGCTGATCGCCTGTTGGTGGGCCATGAAGCGATCCCAGCGATCCTGTTTGACGTCATCCGGGACGATATCTACATCCAGATCGTTAGCCGGCGCGCCTTCTACCGGCGAGTACTGGAAGCAGCCGACGCGGTCGAGCTGGGCTTCGGTCAGCCAGTCGAGCAGGTACTGGAAGTCTTCTTCGGTTTCGCCGGGGAAGCCGACGATGAAGGTCGAACGGATGGTCAGATCCGGGCACTGCTCGCGCCACGACTTGATGCGCGCCAGGGTGCGGTCTTCGAAGGCCGGGCGCTTCATCAGTTTGAGTACGCGCGGGCTGGCGTGCTGGAAGGGGATGTCCAGGTACGGCAGGATCTTGCCAGCAGCCATCAGCGGGATGATGTCGTCGACGTTGGGGTACGGGTACACGTAATGCAGGCGCACCCACACGCCCATGCTGGAGAGCGCTTCGCAGAGCTCTTTCATGCGCGTTTTGACCGGCTGGCCGTTCCAGAAGTCGGTCTTGTACTTGAGGTCGACGCCGTAGGCGCTGGTGTCCTGGCTGATCACCAGCAGTTCCTTGACGCCTGCCTTGACCAGGCGCTCGGCCTCGCCCAGCACGTCGCCCACCGGACGGCTGACCAGCTTGCCGCGCATCGACGGGATGATGCAGAAGCTGCAACTGTGGTTACAGCCTTCGGAAATCTTCAGGTAGGCGTAATGGCGCGGTGTGAGTTTGACGCCCTGCGGTGGGATCAGGTCGATCAGCGGGTTGTGATCCTGGCGTGGCGGCACCACGTCATGCACGGCGTTGACCACCTGCTCGTATTGCTGCGGACCGGTGACCGACAGCACGCTGGGGTGCACCTGACGGATCGCGCCTTCTTCGACGCCCATGCAGCCAGTGACGATGACCTTGCCATTCTCCTTGATCGCTTCACCGATCACTTCCAGCGACTCGGCCTTGGCACTGTCGATAAAGCCACAGGTGTTGACCACCACCACGTCGGCGTCCTGGTAGGTCGGCACCACTTCGTACCCTTCCATGCGCAACTGGGTGAGGATGCGTTCGGAGTCGACGAGTGCTTTCGGGCAGCCGAGCGAAACGAAGCCGACTTTCGGCGTGGCGGTGGTGGTCATGCGGGCGAACCTCAGGCTGGGGTGATGCGGGCGCTGGAGCGCCTCTGATCAAAAAGTGCGCAATTCTAGCGGCATGGCTGCGCTAACACCAGCGTCGTACGTCGATTGCGTGCGCCTGCCGCTATTCGTTTGGCCGCAGTCAGTGAGTGCTGCCCTGGCGTTTCTGGATCGCAGCGATAAGTCGCTGGGCCAGCGCAGGGTAATCCTTGTCGTAGTGGTGCCCACCTGGCAACTGCAGGCTCTCGCCCACGGCTTCGGCCTGGGTGCAGCCGCTTTCGGCCGTTTCTTCGGTGCCATAGACGCACAGCACCTTTTCAGCAGGGAGCTTGGCCAGTTCTGGCCCGGTGGCCGCTTCGCTGGCGTCTTTGCCGAGCCAGCCCTGAACGCGTATTTCGAAAGCGCCGCTGCGCGCCAGGGCCAACAGCAGCACGGCGTCGACCTGACTCTTGTCGCTGTCCGGCAGGCGGTTGTACAGCGCCGGCATCACATCGGCGCCGAAGGAGTAGCCGATCAGCACGAAGCGTTTGGCGTGCCATTTCTCCCGGTACTCGCGCATCAATTCGGAGAGGTCGCTGGCGGCTTGTTCGGGGCTCTTGCGCTGCCAGAAATAGCGCAGGGTGTCGACGCCGACCACCGGGTAGCCACGCTCAGCCATCTGTTCGGCGACTGCCTTGTCCAGGTCACGCCAGCCGCCGTCACCCGAGTAGAACAGGCTTACCGTATCACCGGGCTGGGCTGCCGGCACTTCGACTACCGGCAGCGCATCGCTGGCGCCTTGCAGCAAGCGACGCAGTTGCGCCGTGAGCAGCGCCTTGGGCGCGGTCTGGTAGTCGCCGATCAGGGTTTCAGCGTTGCCCTGCTGGCGTACGAAGCGGGCGCTGGCGTCATCCGGGTTGTCGTTCCATACGGCCAGCCAGTGGCCGTGGGCACTGCTGGCCGGGGGAGGTGTGTCGCAATCGGGCTTGGAGAGCGAGAAGCCGACCGACAGGGCCTGAGCCTTGTCGTCGGTCTGGGCGGCAAGCCAGCGCCAGGAGAGCATGGCGGCATTGTCGCTGCCAGCGAACAGGTTCACTGGGCCGTCCATCAGTGCAGTGGCTTCTTCCAGGCGCTTGGCCTGCGCTTCACAGCTCTGCTGCGTGGCTTGGTACTGACCGATCATGGCGTGATTGGATTGCGCCAGCTCCAGCAGTTCGGCATCGCCAAGTTGCTGGTCGGCGGGCAGGGCCAAGAGCACGCGGCGTTGCACCCTATCGCCCGGTGTGGCGAGCATCAGGTCGCCGCCGGAGGCCAGCGGCTGGCGTGCCAGGCTGGCTTCGGCGGGCGGCCGCAGCCAGTAGTAGAGGCCGCCAGCGACCAGCAAGAGCAGGAGGATCAGTATCGGTATCAGGCGTTTGGCAGTACGGGTCATCAACGTTTCACCAGTCCGGTAAAACCACCGGCGATCAGCGCGGCGGTATCGGTCAGCGCCACCAGCGGATCGAGCCCGGCAGGTACGGCCATGTAGCGGGGTTCCCAGTCCGGCTGGAACTTGTCCTTGAAGCGGCGCAGGCCCTGGAAGTTGTAGAACGCCTCACCGCGTTGGAACACCAGGGCGCCAAGACGCTGGGCCAGCGGCGCACCGCGACGTGGCTGCAGCCCGGAAAGCGGCACCATGCCAAGGCTGAAGCGGGCGAAGCCGGCTGCCTTGAAATGCAGGATCAAGCCGAGCATGAGGAATTCCATGGTCAGCTTTGGTGCATCCGGCAGCACACGCATCAGATCGAGAGTGGCGAGGTCCCGGCTGTCGGTCTCCAGCAGATTGGCGAAGGCCACGGCGCGGCCTTCGACTCGCGCGACGACGATGCGGAAGTGGCGCAGATAGGCGGGATCGAAACGACCGAGGGAAAAGCCTTTCTCGCGCATCTGCTTGCCGTTCAGCCAGGCGTCGGAGATGCCGCGCAATTCGTCCAGAGGCGCTTGGCCGGGCTCGAAGAATTCCAGCGCCAGGCCGTCGCGCTGCCCGCGGTTCCAGGTGTAGCGCAGATCTTTCATGGTCTTGCCGGTGCTTTCCAGGTCGAAGCGATTCAGGTCGACCCGAGCTTCTTCACCCAGCTTGATGGCGGTCAGGCCAATGTCCATGTACAGCGGCAGGTTCTCGGCGCGCACTTGGTAAAACACCGGGCGAGTGTGATGGCGGTCGCACAGGTCGCGGAATTGCCAGACCAGTTCGGCACGCCGCTGCGCCGTGCCGATGGGGTCGAACAGGGCGACCATGCTACGGGCGCGGCGCGAGTACATCAGGAAGGCATCGCCCTCCGGGTGTACCAGCAGGGCCTTGTCGCCGGTCAGCGCCAGGCCGCCATCGGCCTGGCCAGAGGCCTTGACGATCTGCGCTGCGCGATCCAGTTCTTCGCTGCTCGGCAGGGTGATGGCCGGTGGTGCGGCGCGCAGCAGCCAGGCGAGGAAGACCACGCCGAGCAGCAGCACGCAACCGAGGGCGGCACGCAGGCCACGTGGTGCGTCAGCGTTGACCGCGAACTGCCACCACAGCTGGTGTTCGTAGGGCACGTCCTGATAGGCGAAGAACAGCAGCCAGATGGAGGCGCCGAGCACGCAGGCGCTGGCCGCCAGGTGCCAGGGCGAGAAGGGAAGCTCCATGATGCGGCTGGGGCGATAGAAGTAGGGGCGGAACAAGGCCAGCAGGCCAGCGGTGATGCTCAGCAGCAACGCTTCCTCCCAGTCGAAGCCCTTGAGCAGCGACAGCACCGCACCGGTGATCAATAGCCCGAGGGTCATCGCCCAGGCCGCAGAGAGACGACGGCGCAGCCCTTGGGCCAGCAGCAGGCAGAGCAGGCCGATCAGGCTGGCGCCGAAGTGCGAGGCATCGATCAGTCGGTGCGGAATGAGAAAGTCGAGAATCTCCAGGCGTTCGTCCAGGCTCGGCGTCGCGCCAGAGAACAGCAGCACCATCCCCGAGATGAACACCAGCAGCGCCAGGACTGGGGCGGCAAGGCCGCTGGCGGCTCGAATCGCCTGGCGGGCATCGACCAAGCGGCGCAGCTCCATGGCCAACAAGAGCAAGCACGCCACCAGCAACGGCAGCACGATATAGATGAGGCGATACAGCAGCAGCGCCGCCGCCAATGGAGCGGCGCCGAGCTCGTTGGCGAAAGCTGCCAGCAGCACCGCTTCGAATACTCCCACACCGCCGGGCACGTGGCTGAGCACACCAGCGGCCAGCGCCAGCAGGTAGACCAGCAGGAAGGTGGTGAAGGGCGGCGCTTCGGGCAGCAGCAGATACAGCACACCCGCTGCGGCGCTGACATCTATCAGGGTGATCAGTACTTGGAGTAGGCTCAGGCGTGTGTCGGGCAGGCGCAGCAGGTGCCTGTGCAGGCGCACGGTGACGCAATCCGGGGCCGGTCGCTCCGTGAGGCGAGCACGATGCAAAGCCACAAGCAGTGCCGCGCCAAGGGCCAGAAGCACCAGGCAGAGGCCGATCAATACCGGGGTTGGCAGGTGCAGGGCGGCGGCCGCTGCACCTGGATCAGCCAGGGCCGCGAGGGCTGCCAGCAGGGGCAGGGCGCAGCCGAGTGACAGGCTGGCGAATACCGTCATGCGCGCCACATCGCCAGCGCCGATGCCGTGGCGGGCATACAGGCGATAGCGAATCGAACCACCGGAAAGCATCGACAGGCCGACCGCATTGCCGATGGCGAATGCGCAGAAGCCGCCGGTGGCCAGTGTGCGGGCTGGCAGGCTGACGGCTGCGTAGCGGCTGGCCGACCATTCGTAACCGAGCAGGGCGATGAAACCCAGTACGGTCAGGCCAACGGCGCCGAACAGATTCACGGTCGGCACGGCCAGGATGGATTGGTGCAGAGCACTGGGGTCGAGCTCATCGAGCAGGTGCCGGCAGGCGAGCAGCGCCACCACGAACAGCAGCAGCGCGACACTCAGCCCCAGCGGCTGGCGGTATCGATCCAGGCGTTGGCGCCATAACAGGAGTTGAGATTTGGGCAGGGAAGGTGGGGCAGTAGCGTCGGAGCTGGCGCGCATCGGATACCTCTTGGGTAGTGCGGCTCAGATTGGAAGGCGGAAGCCAAGTTTCTTTGTGTGACAAATAATGTATGGGTACAGGCGTGCCGCTTCAAGGTGTCCATGCCGGACGCCATGAAAGATTTATCTGCAAGAAGAGGATAGTGCTTCAGGTAGGGTTGTGCAGGTGATGCCCAGACGTTTTCAGGCGCCCATAAAACAAAAGCCCCAACAGCTAGGCTGTCAGGGCTTTCGTTTCGAAGGTGGTTGCGGGAGCCGGATTTGAACCGACGACCTTCGGGTTATGAGCCCGACGAGCTACCAGACTGCTCCATCCCGCG
>NZ_JBVHNL010000003.1:0-603744 GCF_055556635.1 Pseudomonas sp. PME37.24/006 | reverse complement strand
TGAGCCCGACGAGCTACCAGACTGCTCCATCCCGCGCCGGCAATTCTATACAAAAGCGGACTTCTGTCAATCGATTTATGCTTTTCAATCAATAAGTTAAATCGGCAGGGCGGAAAAACAAAAAAGGCCACTCGATTGAGTGGCCTTTTTGAGTATCTGGTTGCGGGAGCCGGATTTGAACCGACGACCTTCGGGTTATGAGCCCGACGAGCTACCAGACTGCTCCATCCCGCGCCGGCAATTCTATACAAAAGCGGACTTCTGTCAATCGATTTGTGCTTTTCAATCAATAAGTTAAATCTGCAAGGCGGAAAAACAAAAAGGCCACTCGATTGAGTGGCCTTTTTGAGTATCTGGTTGCGGGAGCCGGATTTGAACCGACGACCTTCGGGTTATGAGCCCGACGAGCTACCAGACTGCTCCATCCCGCGGTCGCCATTCTATTCATCTGAGGCATGCTGTCAACGCTTATCTCGGAAAAAACTGTTTTCCGTTCAATCAGTTAGCGGCGCTGCGCAACTGCCGGGAGTCGCCCAGCCCCTGCCATGCGGGCCTTTCAGGCGGTTTTATGGCGCCAGCGCGTCGGGTGCGGGTAGGTCATAAATGCGTAACTTCGAACTGGAAGGCTGTTCTTATATACAGTAAGGTGCCTATCCACCTTTGCCCGCCGCTGTTCGTGGTCGGCCAGTTTTCTCGTTTTCAGGTTTATGGCGCAGCGAAAGATCATTCACGTCGACTGTGACGCCTTCTACGCCTCTGTCGAAATGCGCGACAACCCAGCTCTGGCCGATAAACCCATGGCGGTGGGTGGCTCGGCGGATCGGCGTGGAGTGATCGCCACCTGCAACTACGAGGCACGTGCCTACGGCGTGCGTTCGGCCATGGCCTCGGGGCATGCGCTGAAACTGTGCCCTGACTTGCTGATCGTCAAGCCACGCTTCGACGTCTACCGCGCTGTGTCCCGGGACATTCACGCGATCTTTCGCGACTACACCGATCAGATCGAGCCGCTGTCCCTGGATGAGGCCTTTCTCGACGTGTCCAACTGCGAGCACTTCGGTGGCAGCGCTACACGTATCGCCCAGGACATCCGTCGTCGGGTATCCAGCGACCTGCACATCACCGTGTCGGCGGGGGTGGCGCCGAACAAGTTCCTGGCCAAGATCGCCAGCGACTGGCGCAAACCCAACGGCATCTTCGTGATCACTCCCGATCAGGTCGAGGACTTCGTCGCCGAGTTGCCGGTCACCAAACTGCATGGCGTAGGCAAGGTGACCGCCGACAAGCTGACCCGCCTGGGCATACGCACCTGCAGTGACTTGCGCCAGTGGAACAAGTTGCGGCTGGTGCGCGAGTTCGGCAGTTTCGGCGAGCGTCTGTGGAGTCTGGCCCATGGCATCGACGAGCGTGTGGTGCAGACGGACAGCCGCCGTCAGTCGATGAGCGTGGAAAACACCTACGATCAGGATTTGCCAGACTTGGATGCCTGTCTGGCGCAGCTGCCAGCGCTGCTGGAGGAGCTGGAGCGGCGCATGACCCGCCTGGATGGCAGTTACCGAGCGGGCAAGCCCTTCGTCAAGGTCAAGTTCCATGACTTCACCCAGACCACCCTCGAACAGGCCGGCGCGGCCCGTGATCTGGACAGCTATCGAGCCCTGCTCAGCAACGCCCATGCGCGCGGCAATCGGCCGGTGCGCTTGCTGGGCGTGGGTGTGCGTTTGCAGGATTTGCGTGGCAAGCATGAGCAACTGGATCTGTTCACGCCGCGTGAGCCGTAAATAGGCGGAGCTGCGCCAGTGGTTCCCAAAGCGCATCGCCGGCAAGCCAGCCCCTACGTGTGGTCTGTGCAGAACTGGCAAGGGCTAGGCGCCCCCACGGCTCCTACGGTTTAGGACCCGTGCACAACAGTTACCAGACACCGCACCGTGTAGGAGCCTGCTTGCGGGCGATCAGGGTTTCCCGCCAATCGCCACTTTGACCACGGCTCTTACTCGTCAGGCCACAGCCGGATCGGTTTGCCGTTGGCCGGCCACAGGCGCAGTTGCTCGATCGGCGAGATATCCCAGCGTTCGATGGTGCTCAGGCTCTGCAGGAAACGGCTTTCCTGTTCCATCAGTGCCGGGGCGCACATTTTGCGGGTGCTGCCGGCCTGGCTGAAGGTCAGCTTGTCGCCGTCACGCTGGTAACTGGCGAACCAGTGGTTGCAGCCGGCGTTGCCATAGGCGCGACCGTCGTCACCCAGGGTGATGGTCAGGTGGCTGTTGTCGATTAGCGGACGTTCGCCAATCCATTCGACGCGGTAGACGCGCTCGGT
Organism: Pseudomonas sp. PME37.24/006; assembly: GCF_055556635.1. Classification (NCBI taxonomy): domain Bacteria; kingdom Pseudomonadati; phylum Pseudomonadota; class Gammaproteobacteria; order Pseudomonadales; family Pseudomonadaceae; genus Pseudomonas; species Pseudomonas sp. PME37.24/006. The sequence goes on along the minus strand of NZ_JBVHNL010000003.1, from coordinate 601,430 downwards.
TTCCAGTTGCACCGGTTTGCCGGCGCAGCCAGCCAGGGCGGCGGTTGCCAAGCCCAGGGCGAGAAGCGGTTTCATCAGGCCTCCTTTTTCAGACACGCAGGGCACAGGTGTTTGTCCTGCTGTTTACGCCAGCCGAGCTCCACGAGGCGAGCATCGGCAGCGGGCGTCTGGGCTTTCTTGCCCAGTGCACTATCGACCGCGAATTCGAAGTCCAGTTGCTTGTTGCAACTGTCACAGGTGACTTGCCAATTGAAAATCGACAGTTCGGTAAAGGCAGGCCCATGGGCGACCGCGACCCACTGGCCGGGAGGATTGATCAGGTGGCGAACCTTGTCGACCTGCAAGCGCATGCTCAGGTCACGGCTGCCTTTGAGGCTGACCACCAGGGCGTCGTTGCTCTTGATCGAGCCGCCGTTACCGGTGACCTGGTAGCGGCCGGGAGCCAGCGCACGGCACTCGATCAGGGTGTGTTCGGGGTTGAGCAAGTTGTAGCGGAAATCGTGTTCGGCCATGGTTCCTCCGGGTGAGGAGGGCATTCTAGCAGGCCGTGATTCAGGAGGGCGGCGCGGCGAAACGCTGTTTGATCACGTTTCGCCGCTGAATCTTCAGGCCGCTGGGAAGATCTCGCGTAGCGCAGCACGATAGAAGTCGAACGCCGCAACGGCACCGCTGACCGCTTCTTCGCGCTGATCCTCGGTCAGTTCCAGGCCATCGAGCAGGGCGACGAACTGGCGCCAGTGCAGGCCGCGACCATCTGGGTGGGCCGCCAGGTGGCGGGCACCATTCTCGGCATCGAGGCCGATCTGCTGGGTTTCCTTGAACAGAAAGGCGGCGCCCAGGTTGGAGCCTTCACTGCAGTACAGCCAGCCCAGAGCCGCATGTGTACTGCTGGGCACCACCGCTGACGGGGCATGTGGCACTAGCAGATCCAGGTCGGCCATATCCGCGCAAACCGCCTCGAAACGCGGCAGCTCACTCAAGCCCGGCAGCAGACGATTGAGTTCGATATCGTCGTACAGCGCATCAATGGAGCCATGGAAACGATGCTGCAGGCGCAGGAAATAGCCATAGCGCAGCAGGCTCTCGAACGGACGGGCCTGCATGACCAGTGTGTCGACGCTGTCATGGTCGCGGCTGGTGCCGGCTTTCAGGCGTTTGGTCAGCGGCAGTTGCGCGGTGGAGGGGGGAGCTGCTGTCATCTGAAGGTTCCGGGAAGCGGGCTTGCACAGGGCTGGCAGTGGGACATTGGATGGCTGTTCATCGGTGGCGGCAGCGCGTCATTGATCGACGTTCGCTTCTTGGCTCAGGCGTTCTATGGCCTGCTCCAGCTCATCCAAACTGCTGCTGCGAATGGGCTGATCCTGCTTGAGCTGGGTTTCGCTGTGCTGACAGGCTGCGCGCAGTTGCGGCACGCCGCAGTAACGGGTGGCGCCATGCAGGCGGTGGATGCGCTCGATCAAGGCATTGCGGTCGCCATCGGCGCGGGCCTTGCGGATGGCCTGGAGATCTCCTGACAGCCCGGCCAGCAGCATGCTCAGCATTTCAGCCGCCAGGTCGGCCTTACCAGCCGCCAGGCGCAGGCCTTCCTCGTTATCCAGTACCGCGGTGGGCGGCGCTACGATGTCGGCAGGGGCATGGTTCTGATTGGCGCCCTGCAACGACAGGCCTGTCCATTTGAGTACGACCTGAGCCAGTTGCCGTTCGCTGATCGGCTTGGTCAGGTAGTCGTCCATGCCGCTCTGCAGCAAGGTACGTTTTTCGTTGGCCAGGGCGTGGGCGGTGAGGGCGACAATGGGCATTGGTGTGCGGCCGATATCGTGTTCCCACTGACGGATGGCCTCGGTGGTCTGGCGACCATCCATCCCTGGCATCTGCACGTCCATGAACACCAGGTCGAATTCTTGTTCCCGGGCGATCGCCAAGGCGTCGAAACCGCTGCTGGCGACTGTGACCTGGGCACCCATGCCGTCGAGCAGGGTTTGCACCAGCAACAGGTTGGCGGCGTTGTCGTCGACACACAGGATGGTCGGCGAGTGTGTGGTGCTGCGCCGCGCCTGCTGGCGTATTTGCTTGGGGACGATCAGTTCGGTCAGCGTACGTTGCAGCTTGCGCGTGCAGACGGGTTTGGCCTGCAGTTGGCTATGCCAGTCGGGCACGCAGTCTTGATAGTGCGATTGCTCGGTGGTGGGGCAAAGCACCACGGTTTTGCAGCCCAGGTGCTCAAGATCCCAGGTGTGCCGGCCGAGCTGCTCTGGTGGTAAATGGCTGGCCGTTACGCCGAGCACGGCACAGTGGAAAGGCTGTGCAGATTGGCTGGCCGTGCTGACAGCCTCGCACAAACTGTTCAGGTCGCTGAATACGCTGACGTGCAGTCCGCAATCTTCCAGTTGATGCTGCAGTGCCTGGCAGGCCAATTCGTGGGCTTCGAGAATGGCGGCTCGACGTCCCGAGAGGGCGCGGGGCTGGTCTTCAGCATCGCTGCGGGCCTTGGGCAGGCTCAGGCTGACCCAGAATTCGGAGCCCTCGCCGGGTGTGCTGTCCACGCCGATTTCGCCGCCCATTTGCTCGATCAGGCGCTTGGAAATCACCAGGCCCAAGCCGGTACCGCCGGCTTGGCGGGACATGGAATTGTCTGCCTGGCTGAAGGCCTGGAACAGCGCACGCAAATCCTCTTCCGCCAAACCAATACCGGTATCGCGCACGCTGATGCGCAGTTGCGCGCGATCTGCCGTTTCTTCTTCGAGCATGGCGCGGATGACGATGCTGCCTTCGCGGGTGAACTTGATCGCGTTGTTGACCAGGTTGGTGAGCACCTGCTTGAGGCGCAGTGGATCGCCGGACAGCGACAGTGGTGTATCGCGATAGACCAGCGAGAGCAGTTCCAGCTGCTTTTCGTGAGCGGAAGGAGCGAGGATGGTCAGGGTGTCCTGCAGCAGGTCGCGCAGGTTGAACGGTATGTTTTCCAGCACCAGCTTGCCGGCCTCGATCTTGGAGAAGTCGAGCACCTCATTGATGATGCTCAGCAGGCTGTCGGCGGATTTTTCGATGGTGCTCAGGTAATCCTGCTGGCGCGGGCTCAGTTCGCTTTTCTGCAGCAGGTTGGTGAAACCGAGAATGCCGTTGAGCGGGGTGCGGATCTCGTGGCTCATGTTGGCCAGGAACTCCGACTTGATGCGGCTCGCCTCTAGGGCCTCCTTGCGGGCGAAGTCCAGTTCGATGTTCTGGATCTCTATGGTTTCCAGGTTCTGGCGCAGATCCTCGGTGACCTGGTCGATGCTGTGCTGCATTTCTTCCTGGGCATTCTGCAGGGACTCGGCCATGCGGTTGATGCCCGAGGCGAGCTCGTCCAGCTCATGGCTGCCCAATGGTGGCAGGCGGGTTTCCAGGTGGCCATCCTTTAGCAGGGCGACGCCATTCTTGATGCGCAGCAGGGGGTCGTTGATGCTGCGGCTCATGCGCAGCGCCAGCAAACCGGTGATGATCAGCCCGGTCACCACCAACAGCAGACTGGTCAGCAGGCTGCGGTAGCCGCTGAGTAGCGTGTTGTGATGCGACAGTTCCAGCTCCACCCAGCCGATCGGAGCGGCCACCGAGGCGGGCTGCTCTTCTCCGCTAAGGGTTAGGTGCTGGGCCATTACCGGCAGCAGAAAACGGGTCGCGTCCTGGCTGCTAAGTTGGGCGACACCCACGGTATCGCTGTCGATGATTGGACGCTCATTGAGCATGCTGGGGCCGGCGTGGGCCAGGCGGTCGTTCTGCGTGGTGAGGAAGCTCACCGCGCGCACGTCCGGCTGTTCCAGGGCTTCGTTGGCGATGCGTTGCAGCAGCGATTCGTCGCTGTGCAGCAGAGCAGGCGCCGCCAGGGGCGCCAGTTGCTCGGCGATCATGTGCCCGCGCTGCAGCAGTTGCGCCTGCAGCCCGGAGAGTTGCATCCAGATGAAATAGCCACCCAGCACCAGCGCCAGCAGGCTGGTAGGCAGCAGGGTAAGCATCAGTACCCGGCCCTTGATGCCGATATCCTTGAACACGCGACGTCCCCTTTCAACGATGTCAGGCAGTGTAGCGATTCCGCTGCGCAGACGCTTGCCTGGCGTTTGGCGGCTTAGCGGGCAGGCTGGTAAATAGGTAGAATCGTTCACATTTGCTTTCAGAGCTTGCCCGCCATGCCGTCCCCAGCCAACAGCGTCACTCGTATTCTTGCGGTCGAAGACGACCCGGCTCTCGCGTCCCATTTGCAGGCTCACCTGCAAGGTTACGGTTTCGATGTCACGGTCAGTCTCGATGGCAGTGAAGGCCTTCGTCTGGCTCAGGAGCAGGATTTCGACCTGATCCTGATGGATATTCTGCTGCCTGGCAGTAATGGCCTGGACGTGCTGCAGCGCCTGCGTGAAAGGCGTCGTGTGCCGGTGATTCTGATGTCTGCGCTGGGCGCCGAGCAGGATCGCATCGCCGGGTTCAGCAAGGGCGCGGATGATTACCTGCCCAAGCCGTTCAGCCTTGGTGAACTCAGTGTGCGTATCGAGGCGATCCTGCGCCGGGTGGCCTACGAGCGGCGTGAGCAGCCGCCTCCCTTGCAGGACGGTGCGCTGAAATATGACGAAGACCGCTGCGATGTCTGCCATGACGGCCACTGGGCCTTGCTGACGCCGACCGAGTATCGTTTGCTGGAAACCTTTTCCCGGCATGCCGAAGAGGTGCTCAGCAAGGCATTCCTTTATCAGCACGTGCTGCACCGCGGTTATGCCCAGCATGACCGTAGCCTGGACATGCACGTCAGCAACGTGCGCCGCAAACTCAAACACATCGGCTACACCGGCATGCGCCTGGAGTCGGTCTGGGGCAAAGGCTACGTGCTGACCGGCCGGGAATCCTGAGATGCCAGGCCGGCACTCGCTGTTCTGGAAACTGGTCTTCGGGCTGGCGCTGTTCTGCCTGCTGATCATCAGCCTGCATGTGGATCTGGACAAGCGCGTCTACGATTCGATGTCCGTTTTGTCCGAGTCCAGCCAGCGAGCGTTGAGGGATTTTGCGCAAGAGGCCGAAAGCGCCTGGAAAGAACGAGGAACCCCTGGGCTGGACGACTTTCTTCATGAGCTGCGCGAGCGTGAGGAGGTCTGGGCCATGGTGGTTAATGACGATCACCTGTCGCTGTCCTCACAGGCGCTTACTAAAGAGGAAGTGTTGCGCCTGGACTTCGTGCGTGCTCTCGGCCAGAAGGTCGGCCGGCCAGGCGGCAGACCGACCTTTTATGTGCCCTTCAGCGACGGTCACACTCGTTTGGTGATGGAACTGCCTCCGCGACTGGATCCGCGTTATTACCAGCCGCTGTGGGAGTTTCTCCTGCGCAAGGTGCTGCCGGCATCGCTCGCGATACTGCTTGGCACGTTGCTGTACCGCCTGTTCATCGCACCGCTGGTAATTCTCCGCCGACAGGCCACCACCCTTAGCGCCGGTGACCTTAGCGCCCGCGTCGGGCCACCGGTAGCCGCCCGCAAGGACGAGCTGGGCGAGTTGGGCCGCGCTTTCGATCATATGGCCGAGCGCCTGCAGGGTACCGTCGCCTACCAGCGGCGCCTGCTGCGCGACCTGTCCCACGAGCTGCGAACGCCACTGAGCCGACTGCGCGTGGCGGCTGACGGCGAGAGCGATCCGCAGGTACTGCGTCAGCGCCTGGATCGGGAAATCACCATCATGCAGCGCCTGGTGGAAAACTCTCTGGAGCTGGCTTGGCTGGATTCCGAGCGCCCGCAGTTCGCCCGTGAGCCGATCCGCTTGGTGCAGCTCTGGGACATGTTGGTCGAGGATGCCTGTTTCGAAACGGGCTGGTCGAGCGACCAGTTGTTGTTCCAGGTGGATGAAAGCTGCCTGGTCGCCGCCAACCTGACCAGTCTCGCTCAGGCTCTGGAGAACCTGCTGCGTAATGCCATTCGCCACTCGCCCGCCGACGGCAGCGTACGTTTGCTGGGAGAGCTGGAAGGGGAGAACTGGCACCTGCACCTGGTCGACAGCGGACCAGGCATCGATACCCGCTACTTGGAAACCATCTTCGAACCTTTCGCACGCCTGGACAGCGCGCGTCCCGGCGACGGTGGCTTTGGTCTTGGCTTGAGTATCGCCCGTAGCGCCATCGCCTTGCAGGGCGGCCGACTGTGGGCCGAAAGCCCGCCCGGGAGCGGCCTGCAGATGCACCTGCTGCTACCGGCCGCCGAGCTTCGCGAGCAAAGTGTATAGAGTGTAAATGACGTTTACTCTCATATGATATTTACTATCATTTGCGCCGTTGTGACGGCGGGGACGCCTCTAGAATGGCTGTCTGAGTAATCAGTTCCGACATCCCCGTCCGCCGATTTCTGCCCACTTGGGCGTGACGCGTATGGGGTTGAAGGGACGTCTATGAATCCGAAATACAAACCGAACCTGCTGGCCACGGCCATCATGCTGGCGTTCAGTGCGCCAGCGGCGGTGACTGCGCAAACTACCGAAAATGATCTCGCTGACGACGCATCCATTCTGCATGTGGCCGAGCACCGTGATTCTGCGATGGAACTCGGCTCCACGGTGGTGACCGCAGCAGGTACGGAAGTGGATCTGCGTGATGCCCCAGCCAGTATCAGCGTGGTCACGCGCCAAGATATCGAGCGTAAGCCGATGGCCAGCATTGCCGAAGTGCTCGGCACGCTGCCTGGTGTCACTGGCGGTTACTCGGCAACCGGCGCGGGTTCGAAGATTTCCTTTCGCGGCATGCCGGATCGATACACCCTCATTCTGATCGACGGCAAGCGCATCGGCAGCTCGCAGCTGTTGGGCCACCGCCCTGACACCATTCCTCAGGATCTGGACTGGCTATCGCCCGAGTCCATCGAGCGTATCGAGGTGGTACGTGGCGCCATGTCATCGCTGTACGGTTCGGAGGCTATGGGTGGGGTGATCAATATCATCACACGCAAGGTCTCACCCGAGTGGGGTGGTTCGATCACCTCCAACTACAGCCGGCCGCAGCCCAGCGACTCGGGCGACACATCGCAGATCGGCGTCAACGTCAGTGGCCCGCTGACCGATAGTCTCGGGCTGCGCCTTGGTGGCAGCTTCAGTGATCGTGAGTCAGATTCGGGCTCCACGGGGTCGACCGGCGCATTGTCGAAAAACGTCAATGCCAAGCTCAATTGGCAGGCCTCGGAGAACCACAGTTTCAGTGTCGACGCATCCGCTGGTGAGGAGCGTGCCCGCTCGTTCGATGACGTGGAGGCGCGCGCAGCCGCAGGCGATACCAATGAGACGTTCGGGTCTTCGAAAATGATCAGCCGCGGTTTCGGCATCGGCCACGAAGGCCGTTTTGGCGAGGTGGGTACCAAGCTCGATCTCTACGTCAACACCTTCGAGAACAAAGCTGATGAGCTCGAAAGTGCCAATGGCGGCGCCAAGTCGAAGGAAGCCGTCGCCGACTTCAAGTTCGACGTGCCTTTCGAGCTGGGCTTCAGCCAATGGCTGACCGCAGGCCTGCAATACAAGGAAGAGGAGGTTGAGAACCCTGGCAACATCGGCAACATCGCTGCGTTCATCCCTCCAGGCCAGGCCGAGGCATTGACTGCCGACAAGAACCCGGAAGGATGGGCCTGGGCAGTGTTCGCCGAGGATCAGATTTTCCTGCGTGATGACCTGACGCTGACTCTGGGTCTGCGCACTGATCGCACCGATGGTTTCAGCGCCCACACCAGCCCTCGTGCTTATCTGGTTTATCACCCTGCCGAGGCCTGGACGATCAAGGGCGGGGTTTCCAAAGGCTTCCGCGCACCGAACCTCAAAGAGCGTTCCTTGAGCTCGGGCACTTCGTCGATGGGGATGGGGTGTACGTCACTGGCACCGCTCGGTTACATGGGCGGCCAGTGCTTCATGGTTGGTAACCCGGATCTGGAGCCCGAAATCAGCACCAACTATGAGCTGGGTGTAGCTTTCGACGAAAACGAATACCGCTTCGAAGCCACCTACTTCACCAGCAAAATCAAGGACATGATGCAGAACGGCTTCCTGGGTCAGGTCAATGGAATCTGGTACACCCAGCAGTACAACATCGAGGAAGCCAAGACCAGTGGCGTTGAGATGTCGTTCGGCGTGCCGATCAGCACCACAGTGTCGTTCAGCGGTAACGCGACCTACATGATCGAGTCGGAGAACACCACGACAGGCGAAGCGTTGTTGATGACACCCGAGTGGACTGCCAATGCGCTGCTCGAGTGGCAGGTCAACAACCAGCTCTCCACCTACGTATCGACTCAATATCTTGGCAAGCAGTTATACCGGCCTTCCGCGACTGGGGCCGACAGCTTCGCTGAAGCTAATACCACGGTGGATCTGGGTGGCAACTATGCCGTCAACAAGAACCTGACGCTGCGCGCTGGCGTACAGAACGTCTTCAATGACGCCGTGGAAACCGACGACGATTACGGTGACGGCGACCCGCGCACGTTCTACGTCGGGTTTACCAGCCGTTTCTAATCGGGCTGTATGAACCGCACATCCAGCTTCCTCTTACGCCGAGCGTATGAGGAAGCTGGATTTTGGCGTTTTGATGCGTTTGCTTTTACCAAGACTGGAGATTGCCAATGAGCCGCCGAGAGGGCTATGTGATCGACGTTCCCTATCCGCTGCATTTCCATAAGGAAATGCAGCCGGTGTGGATGAGCTACATAGCGACCAGCCTGGCGTGTAGAGCTCCGGATATCGTTCGCCCGTATCGATACTGCGAGCTTGGCTGTGGCGCAGGCATCAACCTGTTGGTGGCAGCTGCGAGCAACCCTCTAGGGGAGTTCGTGGGTGTCGACTTCAATGCTGGGCATATTGCACTGGCCCGGCAGGCTGCGCAGAGCATTGGGCTGACGAATGTAGAGTTCATCGAAGCCAGCTTTGCTGACTTCGCCAAGCAGGATCAGCAGCCGTTCGACTTCATCGCCTGCCATGGCACCTGGTCGTGGTTGCCGCCTCAGGCTCAGGCCAGCATCTTGAAGGCACTGCACCGCTACCTGAAACCGGGCGGCCTCTTTTATCTGCATTATATGTGTTACCCCGGTGCGACACGGCTGACCGCCATTCAGAAGGTGCTGCATGAGGTCTCCTTGGCCATGCCCGGCGATTCGGCAGAGGCTGTTCGTCACGGCGTTGAGCTTCTTCGCAGTCTGGCGGATAACGGCGCAGGGGCGTTCGAAGACAACCCGGGCCTCAAGGATGAGTTGGCAGCGCTGGAAAAAGAGCACCTGACCTATCTGGCTCATGACTTCCTGACCGATTTCTGGCGGCCACAACATTCTGCCGACGTGCATCGGATCGTGGCGCAGGCCGAGCTGACCTATATCGGTAGCGCAGACTGCTTCGAGAATATGGATAGCCTATCCATTCCAGGCAATATTCAGCCGATTCTTGCCGGCCTGCCGTCGATCGCTCTGCGCGAAACGGTCAAGGACGCCGCCCGCAATCAGCATCAGCGTTTGGACGTGTTTCAACGACAAGCTCAGGCCATCGGCGCCGAGCAACATCTCGCCGAACTGGATCGTCTCCAGTTCATGGCATTGCCATCGATGCCACCGTCGGGCGGATTGGTTTTTGCCACGCCGATCGGGTCGATTCCGGGGCCGGAAGCGATTTTCGATCCGCTGCTGCGGGCTCTTGGCTCGGGGCCAAAATCATTTTTCGAGTTGCGTCACTTGCCGGCGTTTTCCGCAGAACCCGGTGTCTTGTTGCAGGCGTTACAGATGTTGATGTGGGGCAGTTATGTGCATCCGTTACGTGCGGATAAAACCACTGCCATGGCGTCTGCCAGGTTCGATGAATGGCTGGCGTCCAAGTCGATAGGGCTGAGCCTGGTCGCAACGTGCGGAACGGCTGTGATGCATAAAAGGTGAGTGCCTTTCTCGCTACCCCTCTGGCAACAACTCGGCGTGGTGGGCTCATGAAGATGCCCGGCTTTACATGTGTAAATGAAAATACCGAGCATTTTTGCCGCAGTATTGCCGCTGCCGCCAAACCACAACCATCGTCATTGCACTGCGGCCGGCTGCCAGGTTGCAGTCGTTCGTTTCACCGTAAAGAAAGGATATTCCGATGATTGCTAGCCTATCCCGACGCTCACGCCTGCTGGCGTTTTCCGGCTTGGTTGCGCTGCTGCCACTGGGCACTGCGCTGGCCGAATCGCGCACCCTCGATACCGCCTATGGTGAGATCAAACTGGAGGGCACGCCGCAGCGCGTGGTTACCTTGGGCGAGAATGCGCTGGATGTGGCGCTGTCCGTTGGCGTCAAGCCGCTGGGCAGCGTTGCTACGCGTGGTGGCAGTGACGTATCGGAATACCTGAAGGGCAGGGCGGGCGACGTCAAGATCGTCGGCACTGCCCGAGAAACCAATCTGGAGTCGGTGTTCGCCCTGCAACCGGATCTGATTCTGGCTTCGCCGGAACTCACCAAGGATCAGTACCAGAAACTCAGCCTGATTGCGCCGACCGTGGTACCCAAGGGCAACTCGTTCCAGGACTGGCGAAACAATGTCGAGTTCTACGGCAAGGCGCTGGGCAAGGCTGCTGAAGCCAAAGCCGCCATCGCCGCAGTCGATACGCGTATCGAGCGCATCAAGAGCAAGATCGAACCGGGGCAGGTCGCTTCCGTGGTGCGCTGGAGCCCGCAGGGGCCGGGCGTGATGTCCCAGCACCTGTTCGTGGGCCAGTTGCTGAGCCAGCTTGGCTTCAAGGGCACGGCGATGGCCGCGGAGCTGACCAAAAAGCCCCACAGCGATGCCTTGAGCCTGGAGAACCTGTCGCGTATCGACGGTGACTGGCTGTTCCTCGCCACCCTCAACGCCGATGGCGACAAGGCGCTGGAGCAGGCGCGTCAGCAGCCGGCATTCGCCCGTCTGAAGGCGGTCAGCAGCGGCCATGTGCAGAGCGTCGACGGGCAGATCTGGAGCAGCGGCAGCGGGCCGCTGGCTGCCAACGTGATTCTCGATGACGTGGAGAAGGCCGTCGCCTCGCAATGACCGCCGATGTGAAGGGCGGTCGCCTGCCGCTGGCCAATGCGCTGGTGTGGGTGGCCGCGTCGTTGGGGTTGCTGTGCGTTGCCAGCCTGCTGATCGGAGCGGGTGAGGTCGGCATCGCACGCAGCCTGCTGGCGCTGTTTGGCGCAACGGATGATGAAGCGCGCTTCGTGCTGTTCGAGTTGCGCCTGCCACGCACGTTGCTCGGCGTGCTGGTCGGTGTCGCCTTGGGCGCTGCTGGCGTGGTGCTCCAATCGGCCACCCGCAACCCGCTTGCCGAGCCCGGTCTGCTGGGTGTGAGTGCCGGTGCGTCCTTCGCCGTGGTGGTGGCGATCAGCCTGGGCGCCAGCGCGGCCACCCTGAATCTCGGCGTGGCCATCGCTGGCGCGATGGCGGGTTGCCTGCTGGTATTGCTGGTCACTCAGGTGCGCGGAGTCGGTGACGACCCGGTGCGTCTGGTGTTGGCCGGTGCAGCCTTCTCGGGGATTCTGACCGCCATCAGCACCTTGATTCTGCTGCACGACCAGCGCAGCTCCGACGAGATTCGTTTCTGGATCATCGGTGCTCTGGCCGGTCGTCCTCAGGACGTATTGACCTGGAGTGCGCCCGGCCTGTTGCTTGGCTTGCTGTTGCTCGTGCCGTTGATCCGCCCGCTGGCTGCGTTGGCCCTCGGCGAGAAGATGGCCACCGGTCTCGGCCACCATCCTGGCCTGACACGTCTTGGCGCCTTGCTGGGCGTCGCCGTATTGGTCGGTACCGCCACGGCGGCGGCGGGGCCCATGGCGTTCGTCGGCCTGGTAGTGCCATTCGTGGCGCGCCGTCTGGTCGGGCCGGACATCCGCCGCACCATCGGTTTGTCGCTGTTGCTCGGGCCGATCATCGTGTTGTTCGCCGATATCCTTTCGCGCCTGCTGGTCAGCCCCTACGAGCTGCCGATTGGCGTGGTGACCGCATTGATCGGGGCACCGGTGCTGATCGCCGTGGTGCGCAGCCACAGGTTGCCGACCTTATGAACAGCCCTCTGTCGTCAATGCCCAAGGCACCGAGCGGATACTGGCTGCTGGCACTTGGCTCGCTGCGGGTGCTGTTGAACCGGCGCGGTGTGTTCGCCGCGCTGGGGCTCTCCGCTGCGATCGTGCTCATCACCGGCGTCAGCCTGGCATCCGGCGCCGCTGGCCTGTCGCCGTGGACGGCTCTGGCGGCTGCGTTCGGCCAGGGCGAGCCGATGCACGTGTTTCTGGTTCAGGAGCTGCGTCTGCAGCGCCTGGTCGCCGGCCTGCTCACCGGCGCGGCGTTCGGGATCGGTGGCTGCCTGCTGCAGACCCTGGCGCGTAACCGTCTGGCTACTCCGGGAGTGATCGGTATCGACGACGGTGCCACGGCCTTCGCCGTGGCCTCGATCGTCGCCGTACCGACCACCCTGGCACCTTCCGCACTGGCGCTCACCGGCGCCACTACTGCGGCGGTGCTGGCTTTCGGCCTGAGTGCTGGTGCGGGCGCCCGTGGCTATCGCTTCATCGTGGTGGGAATCGCGGTGGGGGCGGTGTTTGGTGCGCTGACCAATCTGATGCTGGCGCGCGCCGATATCGATGCCGCCAACGTCGCCTATCCCTGGACGGTCGGCAGCCTCAACGCGCGGCCGGCGCAGGCCATCTGGCTGCTGGGCATCGGTCTGATCCTTTGCCTGCCGCTGGTCAAATACCTGGCTCAGCGTCTGGAACTGATGCGTTTTTCCGACAGCGTGGCGGTGGGCCTCGGCGTGCGTCTCAGAACCATGCGCCTGCTGACGTTGATCACCACCGTGTTGCTCACCGCGCTGGCCGTGGCAGTGGCCGGCCCGGTGGGGCTGGTGGCCCTTGCCGCGCCGGAGATGGCCCGCTACCTGAGCGGCCATCGCGGCGTGCCCGTGCTCTGTTCGGCGTTGGCCGGTGCGTTGTTGATGACGTCTGCGGACTGGATCGGGCGCACCTGGCTGGCGCCCATCGAAATTCCCGTCGGGGTGATCACCGCCGTGGTTGGCGGGCCCTATTTGTTGTGGATCCTGTTGCGCCAGCCGTCGCGCAGACTGACATGAAAGGCCGCCTCTATTCGACGGCCGCTGCGGAGTTGAGCCGATGACTACGTCCAACCTGTTCGCCACCCGGCCCGAGGCCGAGGTTACCCTGCAGGCCGAGAGCCTGAGCCTGGGTTACCCCCATGCAGCGATCATCGAGGGGTTGTCGCTGCGCATTCCGTCAGGGCAGGTGACCGCCATCGTCGGCCCCAATGGCTGCGGCAAGTCGACATTGTTGGCCGGCCTGTCGCGCCTGCATAAACCCAGTGCGGGTGCGGTGCTGCTCAACGGTCGGGCTATCGGCAGCCTGCCGTCGAAGCAGGTGGCGCGGCAACTGGCGCTATTGCCCCAGGACGCCAATGCGCCCGACGGCCTGACCGTCTCCGAACTGATCCGCTTTGGTCGCCAGCCGCACCAGAGCCTGCTGCGCCAGTGGTCGGCGGACGATCAGGCCATCGTCGAAGAAGCGCTGCGTGTGGCCGACCTGCAAGCACTGGCCGAGCGCCCGCTGGAGTCGATGTCCGGTGGCCAGCGCCAGCGCGCCTGGATCGCTATGGCGGTGGCGCAGCAGACGCCATTGCTGTTGCTCGACGAACCTACCTCGGCTCTGGATCTTGGCCACCAGATCGAAGTCTTCGAGCTGATTCGCGATCTGGCTTCGGTGGGCAAGACCGTGGTCATGGTGGTGCACGACCTGTCCAGCGCCTGCCGCTACGCCGATCATCTGGTGGCGATGAAGGCTGGGAGGATCATCGCCGAGGGTGCGCCCGCCGAGATCGTCACTCCGGCACTCGTCGAGGAGCTCTACGACGTACGTTGCACGCTGATGCGCGATCCGCTCAGCGGCACACCGGTGATCGCGGGTGTCACGAGGCGCTAGATCAATCCGTTATTAGCTTAGATCCGCTTGTTCGCAAGCCTTTTCCCGTGTGTCTGCGAGGCAGGGAACAAGGGCTCCAGCACTATTAGGCAATCGCTGCGAGCCGGTCGATGTCGATGCAGCTGATAGTAGGGGTCGGGCCCTTTTGCCGGTATCATTACGGCCCCCTGCAGCCGTCTGGACTCGATCGACGCTATGACCCCGCAATACCCCACGATCGCCGAATGCGTCGGCAATACGCCTCTGGTTCGCCTGCAACGACTGGCTGGCACTACCAGCAACACCCTGCTGGTGAAACTCGAAGGCAACAACCCGGCCGGCTCGGTGAAAGATCGCCCGGCATTGTCGATGATCAGCCGTGCCGAACTGCGCGGTGATATCCAACCCGGCGATACGTTGATCGAGGCGACCTCGGGTAATACCGGCATCGCGCTGGCCATGGCTGCGGCGATCAAGGGGTACAAGATGATCCTGATCATGCCGGACAACTCCAGTGCCGAGCGCAAGGCGGCGATGACCGCCTACGGCGCCGAGTTGATCCTGGTGAGTAAGGAGGAGGGCATGGAAGGTGCCCGTGACCTGGCTCTCGCCATGCAGGCCGACGGCCGCGGCAAAGTGCTCGATCAGTTCGCCAACGGCGACAACCCGGTCGCCCACTACACCGGTACCGGCCCGGAAATCTGGCGCCAGACGGGCGGGCAGATCACCCATTTCATCAGCTCCATGGGCACCACCGGCACCATCATGGGCGTGTCGCGCTACCTCAAGGAGCAAAACCCAGGCGTGCAGATCGTCGGTCTGCAGCCGATGGAAGGCTCGGCGATTCCGGGCATCCGTCGCTGGCCGGAAGAGTACCTGCCGAAGATCTTCGAGTCCGAGCGCGTCGACCACATCGTCGACATGGCACAGGCCGAAGCCGAGGACGTGATGCGCCGCATGGCGCGCGAGGAAGGCATCTTCTGCGGCGTTTCCTCTGGTGGCGCGGTCGCGGCCATGCTGCGCCTGTCCCAGCAACTGGAGAACGCGGTGCTGGTTGCCATCATCTGTGATCGCGGTGACCGCTATCTGTCCACTGGCGTGTACGACGCCACGGCGAACTGATGGCCGGCAAGAATGGCGGTCTGCGCTTCCAGCCGAGCGGCGGCACGCGTGCCGCTCAGGTGCCGGTCGGCAAGAAACAGCGCCTGAAGATCGAGCGCCTGGCAAACGACGGCCGCGGTATTGCGTTCATCGAGGGCCGAACCTGGTTCGTCGGCGGTGCGCTGCCCGGTGAAGAGGTCGAAGCCAGGGTGCTCGGCGCTCGTAGCAAGGTGGTGGAGGCGCGCACCGAGCGGGTATTTCAGGCCAGTCCCGACCGGCGCGACGAGCCGTGCGTACACGCCCGCGTGTGTGGTGGCTGCAGCGTGCAGCACATTCCCCACGGCGAACAGCTTGCTTTTAAACAGCGGATGCTCGCCGAGCAGCTCGAACGCCTTGGCGGCTTGCGACCCGAAGTCTGGTCAGAGCCGCTGACCAGCCCCGAATTTGCGTACCGCCGTCGCGCGCGTATCGCCGTGCGTTGGGACATGCGCAGCAAGCGACTGGAAGTCGGCTTTCGTGCAGCATCCAGCCAAGACATCGTCGCCGTTGGTGAATGCCCGGTGCTGGTCGAGCCGCTGCAGCCCATCTTGCTCGCGTTGCCAGCGCTGCTGAGCGAGCTGCAGGCGCCGCGTGCGATAGGCCATGTCGAGCTGTTCCAGGGCACCGCCAGCGCCGTTCTGGTGCGCCATACCGAAGCATTGAGTGAAGTGGATCTGGCCCGGCTGCAGGCATTCTGCTCGGTGCATCGTGCCCAACTGTGGTTGCAGGGTGAGGGTGAGCCGCAAGCGGTGGACGCTACGCAGCAATTGGGCTACCGCCTGGACACCTGGAACCTGCAACTGGCCTATCGCCCTGGCGACTTCGTGCAGGTAAATGCCGCCGTTAACGAGGCGATGGTGGCCCAGGCCTTGCAGTGGTTGGCGCCGCGTAGCGATGAGCGGGTGCTGGATCTGTTCTGCGGGCTGGGCAACTTCGCTTTGCCGCTGGCCCTGCAGGCGCGCGAAGTGATTGCCGTGGAAGGTGTGCAGGCCATGGTCGAGCGCGCGGCAGACAATGCCCGCGCCAACGGCCTGAGCAATGCGCACTTTTATCAGGCGGACCTGTCCAAACCGCTATCTGACGCGGGCTGGGCTACGGGAGGTTTCGACGCCATTGTGCTCGACCCGCCGCGTGATGGCGCGCTGCAGGTGGTTCAGCAGATTGCGCGTCTAGGGGCTAAACGATTGGTTTACGTATCGTGTAATCCGACGACCCTGGCGCGCGACAGTGGCGAATTGTTGCAACAGGGTTATCGGTTGAAAAAAGCCGGTATTCTGGACATGTTTCCGCAAACGGCACATGTTGAGGCGATGGCGCTGTTCGAGCGTTGAGAGTCTACTCAGCAAGCGTTGTGCATCGTCTCAGCGGCTGGCTCGCCAGCTTTTGAGCAGGTTTCAGGATGTAGATAGATAATAAGTGCAATGGCGTAAAGGGATTGCGCCGATGTGGTCAAACCGACCGGCTCGCAGAAGCCTGGCGACATTTAGCGGGGTACGCCCCGCGGTAGGGAAGGTAAGTAAGATGGTTCAGGTTAGAGCGCACCAGCCCACCAACGATGATGGCAGTATCAATCTCGAGGCTTGGCTGGAGCACGTCACAAGTGTCGATCCGGCACTTGATCGCGATGCCCTGCGTGACGCCTGCGAGTTCGCTCGAGCAGCTGAGCAGCAGGCCAATGCGGCGCAGAACCTGTGGACTGAAGGTGCCTCCAGTTTCAGTGCCGGGCTGGAGATCGCTGAGATCCTCGCCGACCTCAAGCTCGATCAGGATTCCCTGGTCGCAGGCGTCATTTATCGCGGCGTACGCGAAGGCAAGATTCCCCTGGCTGATGTTCGTCAGCGTTTTGGTCTGGTCGTCGGCAAGCTGATCGAAGGCGTGCTGCGTATGGCCGCCATCAGCGCCAGCCTCAATCCACGCGGCGAGTCTCTGGTGCTGGGGTCTCAGGCCCAGGTCGACAACCTGCGCAAAATGCTGGTGGCGATGGTCGATGACGTGCGTGTCGCCCTGATCAAACTGGCCGAGCGAACCTGCGCGATTCGCGCGGTGAAGGACACCGACGAAGACCGCCGCCAGCGCGTCGCCCGTGAAGTCTTCGATATCTATGCACCGCTTGCCCACCGCCTGGGTATCGGCCATATCAAGTGGGAGCTGGAGGATCTGTCCTTCCGCTACCTCGAGCCCGAGCAGTACAAGCAGATCGCCAACCTTTTGCACGAGCGTCGGCTGGATCGTGAGCACTACATCAACGAAGTGATGGAGCAACTGCGCGAGGAATTGGAAGCCACTGGCATCCAGGCCGACATCAGCGGCCGGGCGAAACATATCTATTCGATCTGGCGCAAGATGCAGCGCAAAGGCCTGCAGTTCAGCCAGATCTATGACGTGCGCGCAGTACGCGTGCTGGTGCCAGCCGTACGTGACTGCTACACCGCGCTGGGGATCGTGCACACCCTATGGCGGCATATTCCCAAGGAGTTCGACGACTACATCGCCAACCCCAAGGAGAACGGCTACCGCTCCCTGCATACTGCGGTGCTTGGCCCCGAGGGCAAGGTACTGGAAGTGCAGATCCGTACCTCCAACATGCACGAAGAGGCCGAACTCGGCGTCTGCGCCCATTGGCGTTACAAGGGCACCGACGTCAAGTCCGGTTCCAGTCATTACGAGGAGAAGATTTCCTGGCTGCGTCAGGTGCTCGAATGGCATGAGGAACTGGGTGATATCGGCGGTTTGGCCGAGCAGTTGCGTGTCGATATCGAGCCGGATCGGGTGTACGTATTCACTCCCGACGGCCATGCCATCGACCTGCCCAAGGGCTCTACGCCGTTGGACTTCGCCTACCGGGTGCATACCGAGATTGGCCACAACTGCCGCGGGGCCAAGATCAATGGCCGTATCGTGCCGCTTACCTACAGCCTGCAGACCGGCGAGCAGGTAGAGATCATCACCAGTAAGCAGGGCACGCCGAGTCGTGACTGGCTGAACTCCAACCTGGGGTACATCACCACCTCGCGAGCGCGGGCGAAGATCGTTCACTGGTTCAAGTTGCAAGACCGCGACCAGAACGTCGCGGCCGGCAAAACGATGCTCGAGCGCGAGCTGGCGCGGGTTGCATTGCCGACGGTGGACTTCGAGAAGCTCGCCGAGAAAGCCAATCTGCGCACCGCCGAAGACATGTTCGCCTCCCTGGGTGCTGGCGACTTGCGCCTGGCTCAGTTGGTCAACCTGGCGCAGCAACTGGTCGAGCCGGAGCGTGGCCATGAGCAGCTCGAGCTGATTCCACGCAAGGCCCAGGGCTTCAAACCGGGCAAGCGCGGTGATATCCAGATCCAGGGTGTCGGCAACCTGATGACGCAGATGGCTGGTTGCTGCCAGCCGCTGCCGGGCGACCCCATCGTTGGCTACATCACGCTGGGTCGCGGTGTCAGCATCCACCGTCAGGATTGTGCCGCTGTCTTGCAGCTTGGTGGGCGTGAGCCGGAGCGGATCATCCAGGTCAGCTGGGGGCCGGTGCCGGTACAGACCTACCCGGTGGACATCATCATTCGCGCCTACGACCGTTCCGGTCTGCTGCGTGACGTGACCCAGATGCTGCTGAACGAGAAGCTCAACGTGCTGGCGGTCAACACCCGCTCCAACAAGGAAGACAACACCGCGTCGATGTCGCTGACTGTTGAAATTCCCGGGCTGGATGCGCTGGGTCGTCTGCTCGGCCGTCTGTCTCAGTTACCCAACATTATCGAGGCGCGTCGCCACCGAGCGCCTTGAGCCGCTAGACAGGGTGATGCGCATCTGCGCCTCACCCTCTGCACCGACTGGAAGGTTCCATGTACCAACTTACTGACCTGCTCAACCTGATGGCCCGCCTGCGCGACCCGCAGCACGGTTGCCCCTGGGATCTGCGCCAGTCCTACGCCAGCATCGTGCCGCACACCCTCGAAGAAGCCTATGAAGTAGCGGACGCCATCGAGCGTGAAGCCTTTGCCGAACTGCCCGGCGAGCTCGGCGACCTGTTGTTTCAGGTGGTTTACTACAGCCAGCTGGCCAGGGAAGAAGGGCGCTTCGAGTTCGCCGACGTGGTCGATGGCATCACCCGCAAGCTGGTTCGTCGTCATCCCCATGTGTTTCCCGATGGCGACCTGTACGGCCCTGTGGATCAGCCGCGGCTTAGCGAGGCCGAGGTCAAGCAGCGCTGGGAGACCATCAAGGCCGAAGAGCGTGCCGAGCGTTCAGCGGCACCCCAGCAACTGTCATTGCTCGATGACGTGCCTAATGTATTGCCAGCCCTGAGCCGAGCCAAGAAGCTGCAAGGCCGTGCCGCCCGCGTCGGCTTCGATTGGCCCGATGCGCTGCCGGTGCTCGACAAGGTGCGCGAAGAGCTGGATGAAGTGCTTGAGGCGATCAGTGAAAATGATCCCGAAGCCATCGCCGAGGAAATCGGTGATCTGCTGTTCAGTGCCACCAATCTGGCGCGACACCTGAAGGTCGATCCGGAATCGGCGCTGCGGGCAGCCAACGGAAAATTCGAGCGGCGCTTCCGTTTTATCGAGCAGGCATTGCGCGAAGCAGGGCGCCCCATCGAGAATTGCACGCTGGATGAGCTCGATGCCCTGTGGGGCGAGGCCAAGAAAAACGAGAAGCTGCGAGGCTGCTGACTCAGGGCGGCACAGCCACCTTGATAGAAATCCGATGGGCGTGTCCCATCTCATTAAATTGTCTGCGGATAGGAAGGTTATGGCGATTTCATTACGTGACCAGTTGCTCAAGGCCGGGTTGGTCAACGAGAAGCAGGTCAAGCAAGCCAGCAAGCAACAGCACAAGCAGCAACGAATGGTGAAGAAGGGGCAGGCCGAGGAGGACAAGTCCGGTCAACTGGCCGCCCAGCAGGCCAAGGTCGAGAAGGCTGCCCGTGACCAAGAGCTCAACCGTCAGCAGCAGGAAAAGGCTGAGCAGAAAGCCCGTGCTGCGCAGATCAAGCAGTTGATCGAGATTTCCCGGTTGCCCAAGCTGACCACCGAGGATTACTACAACTTCGTCGACGACAAGAAGGTCAAGCGCCTGTCGGTCAATACGCTGATGCGCGACAAGCTGAGCCGTGGCTCCCTGGCTATCGTCCGTCATGGCGGTGGCTATGAAGTGATTCCCCGTGAGGCGGCGCTGAAGATCCAGGAGCGCGACCCGCAGCGCATCCTATTGCTCAACACGCCAACCGAAGCGCCAGACGAGGATGATCCGTACGCCGCGTATCAGGTGCCTGACGACCTGATGTGGTGAGTGCCTGACAGTGAAAAATTGAAAAGCCCGCGATCTGCGGGCTTTTTGTTGCGATTCCGATCAGTGCGAGTGGGCGACTTCGGATGACTTCAGTTCCGCCTGGTAGGCGACTGCCTCTTCTTCAGAGGGGAATATGCCGACCAACTGGTCGTTCTGG
The DNA here is from genome assembly GCF_055556635.1 of Pseudomonas sp. PME37.24/006. Taxonomy (NCBI): domain Bacteria; kingdom Pseudomonadati; phylum Pseudomonadota; class Gammaproteobacteria; order Pseudomonadales; family Pseudomonadaceae; genus Pseudomonas; species Pseudomonas sp. PME37.24/006. The sequence continues at coordinate 580,934 of NZ_JBVHNL010000003.1, read as the reverse complement.
TGGACGTCCCAGATGCGTTTGCCTTCGGCCTGGGCTTCATGAGACATGTGGTGTTCGTCACGCTCGGTCACTACTACTACGCTCATTATTCTTTCTCCAGTTTTGCCGGATAGATGCGGCGCAAAGCCTTTACGGTCGCGCTTAGGCTGCTAAGCAACGACACGATTACGACTGTAGTAATTAGTTACAAGTTCCGCAAGCGCTTCGTTTGCGGATTTGCCGTGGCGCTGCAACAGCACAGTCTGTCCGCGTATTGCAGGCACAAAAAAACCGGGACATGCCCGGTTTTTCTTTGCTGCGGCTTGAGGTCAGTCGCGACGACCTTCGACCGTTTTGCCGTCGACCGTGCCCGACTTGAGCATGATCTGGTATTCCTTGCCGTCCTTCTCCACCTGATGCAGACGTACCAGCAGGTAGTCCCAGTCCTTGGCGAACCAGAGGATGGTCTTGCGGCTGCTCTGCGTCGGGTCACGCACGCGTTCGACCTTGATCGCATCGATCAGGCCGGCGCTGGTACGCACCACTTCTTCGCCAAGCACACGGAAGTCGTAGGTTTCGATTTCGTCACCGTCGACCACCTGATAGCTCATGCTCTTCTCGCCAGCGGCAACGTCATGCTGCAGGACGAGCTGGTAGGTGGACTTGTCCTGCATGCCGCGATTGAGCGGAAAACGCACTGGGTCGCCACGATCGCTGCCGATCACCTGTTTTTGCGACCAGTCGAAATCGAACTCGACATCCTTGCTCTTGCCCAGACCGCTGCGTTCGAACTTGTAGCTCTGCGGCAGGAAGGCATCGTCCTCGACCGTGAAGGTGCTCTGCTCGGTCAGGCCGGCGACCAGCATGGAGGCCTTGAAGACCAGCTGCCAGCGTCCATCGTCTAGTTTCTGCAGGCTGCGTTCGGCCGAACCGCTGACCGGTACCTGTTTCCAGTCGGCGGTATAGCTGGCGGAGAAGGGCTTGGGCTCTTCGGCGAGGGCAGGCAGGCTGAACAACGCCAGGGCTAACATTAGGGCGCGGCGCATGGAGTCTCCTTGCTGTTGATGAGGTAGCCGGTGTCCGGCAATGCATTGCCGTCGAGCAGCGGGCCCGACTCGCCGAGGCGCAGACGGCCTTCGGCGAACCAGCGTACGGCGAGCGGATAGATCTGGTGCTCTTGCACGTGAACCCGCTGCGCCAGGCTGGCGGCAGTGTCTTGCGACTGTACCGGGATTACTGCTTGTACGACCAGAGGGCCACCATCGAGTTCCTCCGTCACGAAGTGCACGCTGCAGCCATGCTCGGCGTCTCCAGCCTCCAGAGCGCGTCGATGGGTGTGCAAGCCTTTGTGACGAGGCAGCAGCGATGGGTGAATGTTCAGCAGGCGCCCGTGGTAGTGGCGCACGAACCCGGGGGTGAGGATGCGCATGAAGCCCGCCAGCACCACCAGTTGTGGTGCGAAGTCATCGATGGCCTGCATCAGCGCCTGATCGAAGGCATCGCGCCCGTCGTATTCGCCATGCTCGAGAACGCGGGTGGCGATGCCCGCGTCCCGCGCTCGCTGCAGGCCGAAGGCATCACTGCGATTGGCGATCACCGCGGCGACGCGCGCCGGGTTTTCGCCCTGGTCGATGCCGTCGATCAGCGCCTGAAGATTGCTACCGGTGCCGGACAGCAGCACCACCACGTTGCAGGGTCGCGGCATCAGTGGCTTTTCAGGTTGTTCAGCACGACGCGCTCTGCGCCTTCGGCGGCAGCGGCGATCTGACCGATGACCCAGGGCTGCTCACCAGCGGCGCGCAGGGTCTGCAGGGCGACTTCGACCTGCTCCTGGGCTACGCAGATGACCATGCCCACGCCACAGTTCAGCACGCGGTGCATTTCGTGCTCGTCGACGTTGCCTTTTTCCTGAAGGAAGTCGAACACCACCGGGCGCTGCCAACTGGCTACATCGACCACGGCTTGGGCGTTGTCTGGCAGTACGCGCGGGATGTTGTCGAGCAGGCCGCCGCCGGTGATGTGGGCCATGGCCTTGACTGCGCCGGTGTCCTTGATCAGCTTGAGCAGCGGTTTGACGTAGATGCGCGTCGGCGCCATCAGCAGGTCGGCCAGCGGCTTGCCGTCGAGCTCGGTCTTCTCGATATCGGTGCCGGATACTTCGAGGATCTTGCGGATCAGCGAGTAGCCGTTGGAGTGCGGGCCGGAGGAGGGCAGCGCGATCAGTGCGTCGCCGGTGGCGACTTTGGAGCCGTCGATGATTTCGGCTTTTTCCACGACGCCGACGCAGAAACCGGCCAGGTCGTAGTCTTCGCCTTCGTACATGCCTGGCATCTCAGCGGTTTCGCCACCCACCAGCGAGCAGCCAGCTAGTTCGCAGCCAGCGCCGATACCGGTGACCACGGTGGCCGCTACGTCGACGTTGAGCTTGCCGGTGGCGTAGTAGTCGAGGAAGAACAGTGGCTCGGCACCACAGACCACCAGGTCGTTCACGCACATGGCGACCAGGTCCTGGCCGATGCTGTCGTGCTTGTTCAGGTTCAGGGCCAGGCGCAGCTTGGTGCCCACGCCGTCGGTGCCGGAAACCAGTACGGGTTGCTTGTAGCCGGCCGGGATCTCGCACAGGGCGCCGAAGCCACCCAGGCCACCCATGACTTCAGGACGGGCGGTGCGCTTGGCCACGCCTTTGATGCGTTCGACCAGGGCTTCACCCGCGTCGATATCTACACCTGCGTCCTTGTAGCTGATGGAGGGTTGCTTGCTCATAGATCCAGGCCTTTGGAAGGGGAAAAGTCGGAATAGCACCGGCCCCTCGGGGCCGTTCTGCGAAGGCGCGCGATTTTATCAGGCTTGCCCGGCAGCGGCCAGCCACAGCGCCGGGCGGAGGCTGATCGATGTGTCCTGCGAGGGTTGAAAATGAAACCCACGCTCTGGGTGCAGGTCACAAACGGACACGGCACCAGCGCCTCACGTGGCAACGCGGCTTGCGATGCGATGGCAACAGCCCCTAAGGTATAACGCCTCGGCTTCTGCCGTGCGCCGCCTTCTTTCCGTCGAGAGTCCCAATTTCATGCGCCCGACCTTCCGCCCGCTGCTTCTCTGCCTGTCGCTCTTCAGCCTGCCGACCCTGGCGGCTACGGTCAGTGACCTCTATCAGGTGAAGGAGCCGGTGGCCAGCCAGCAACCCGAGGAGCGTGATGCTGCCTTGCAGCGCGCCGTGGAGACGCTGGTGCTGCGCCTGACCGGCAAGCCGGAGGCGGCCAAGGGCAATGCGCTGGCGGAGCTGCGCAAGGATCCTCAGCAGATTGTCAGTCAGTATGGTTACGAAGGTGATCATCTGGTGGTCGATTTCGATGCCGTCTCCACGGATCGCTCGCTGCGCCAGGCAGGGCTGCCGCTGTGGGGCGTCAATCGCCCGGCCATCCTGGCCTGGTGGCTGAACGATACGGCTAATGGTTCGAACATGGTCGGCGATGGTCAGGCCAGTGCCGAACCTCTGCGACTGGCTGCGCAACACCGCGGTTTGCCGTTGCGCCTGCCGCTGGCGGATCTCAGCGAGCAATTGCTGGCTACCGACGAAAACCTCGGCGCCAAAGATCCTGCTCCTCTGCGCTCGGCTTCGGAGCGCTACGGTGCCGATGCGTTGCTGGCGGTTCGTGCCAGCGAGGCCGATGGCAAGTGGCAGGCCAGTTGGCAGCTGTGGCTGGGCGAAGAGCGCGAGCAGGGCAAGGCCGAAGGTGCCGATCAGGCCGCTCTTGCCGATGCCGTGCTGCTGGCGGTGAGCGAGCGCCTGGCACCGCGCTTTGTCGTTGCGCCGGGTGCAAGCACTACTCAGACTGTAGAAATCATCGGTGCCGATCTGTCGCGTTACGCCGAGCTGCAGCGCGTGCTCGAACCCTTCGGTGCGCAGTTGCAGTCGGTGCAGGGCGATCACCTGACCTACAAGGTCAGCGCAAGCGTCGAGCAACTGCGCACCCAGCTGGCGTTGCTGCAGTTGCATGAGGTGTCCGCCGCCGAGCTGGCTGCTGAGGCATCCGCCGAAGCCGAGGCGCCAGAGCCTGTGGATGCGGGCCAGGTGCCTGTCGAACCTCAGGCAACACCTCCCGCGCCCGCCATCGTGCCACGTGACGATGTCCTGCGCTTTCGCTGGTAGACTGCCAGCAATATAAACCGAACCGTTTCACTGTCGATTGCTCCGGGCTGCTGTCGCTTGCCCCGGGTGCAGTCGAGTGCGCCATGACCCGTCACTTCCCCTTTGAGGATTGAGCATGCCCCTTTCGTCTCGCTGGCTATGGATAGCTGCATTGCTGGTGCTGGGTGGCTTCCTGTACGTACTGCATCCGATCCTTTCGCCCTTTCTGATTGGCATCCTGATCGCCTACCTCGGCGATCCGCTGGTGGATCGTCTCGAGCGTCTGAAGCTGTCGCGCACCTGGGGCGTGATCGTGGTGTTCACGCTGTTCACGTTGCTGATAGCGCTGGCGATGCTGGTGCTCATCCCGATGCTCGGCAAGCAGCTGTCGCGCCTCTACGAACTGCTCCCGCAGATGCTCGACTGGGCGCAGAACCAGGCGTTGCCGTGGGTTCAGGTCAAGCTGGGGCTCAACGAGGGCTTCTGGCGTTTCGATCAACTCAAGGCGGCGATCTCCGGCCATCTGGGGCAGACCACCGATATCGCCGGCCTGATTCTTTCCCAGGTGACGGCTTCGAGCTTGGCGCTGATGGCATGGGCCGCCAACCTGCTGTTGATTCCGGTGGTCAGCTTCTACCTGATGCGTGATTGGGATCTGCTGGTCGCCAAGCTGCGCAGCCTGGTGCCGCGCGACAATGAAGGCGTTGTGGTGAAGCTGTTTGCTGAGTGCCATGAGGTGCTCGGCGCCTTCCTGCGTGGGCAGTTGTTGGTGATGCTCGCGCTGGGGGTGATGTATTCGGTCGGCCTGATGGCCATCGGGCTGGAGTTGGGTCTTTTGATCGGTCTGCTGGCCGGCTTGGCGAGCATCGTGCCTTACCTCGGTGTGGTGGTCGGGATCGGTTCGGCGCTGATTGCCGGTCTGTTCCAGTTCGGCGGCGATCCCTACCCGTTGCTCGCCATTGCCGGTGTATTCGTCGTGGGGCAGATGCTCGAGGGCATGCTGCTGACGCCGCTGCTGGTCGGTGATCGCATCGGCCTGCATCCGGTGGCGGTGATTTTCGCCATCATGGCAGGCGGCCAGTTGTTCGGCTTCACCGGCATTCTGCTGGCTTTACCGGTGGCGGCGGTGATCATGGTGCTGCTGCGCCATGTACACGATCTGTACAAGCAATCCGACGCTTACAGCGGAGAGAAGCCCGGCGTCTGAAGTTCTCGGCATTGCCGCTGCCAGGTACCGGCGTTTTACTGGAAACCTGGCGCGGTACCGCTTTGGTTGCCTAAACCCTTGTATTGCCTTGGAAAGTAGGTCAATGACAGGGCGCGTTCAAGGGTATAAACTTTGCCACCTTTATCCAGAGCCACGATCTGGCTCCGACGAGCCTTCCCCCCAGCATGAAACCGATTCAGTTGCCCTTGGGTGTGCGTCTGCGTGACGACGCCACCTTCGCCAATTACTACCCGGGCGCCAATGCAGCAGCCCTGGGGTATGTCGAGCGCCTGTGCGAAGCGGATGCTGGCTGGACGGAGAGCCTTATTTATCTGTGGGGCGGTGAGGGAGTCGGTCGCAGCCATCTGTTGCAGGCCGCCTGCCTGCGCTTCGAGCAGCTCGGTGAGCGTGCTGTTTACCTGCCGCTGGCCGAGGTGGTGCAGTACGGTCCGGAGATTCTCGACAATCTCGAGCAGTTCGAGCTGGTTTGTCTGGACGACCTTGAAGCAGCCTCCGGTCAACGCATCTGGGAAGAGGCGCTGTTCCATCTGTTCAACCGCCTGCGCGACAGCGGCCGGCGCTTGCTGCTGGCAGCGAATGCTTCGCCTCGTGAGTTGCCGATCAAACTCCCCGACCTGAAATCACGTCTGACCTTGGCACTGGTGTTCCAGCTGCAGTCGCTGTCCGATGAAGACAAGCTGCGCGCGCTGCAATTGCGCGCCTCGCGACGCGGGCTGCATATGAGCGACGACGTGGGGCGCTTCATCCTCACCCGTGGCGAGCGCAGCATGAGCGCCTTGTTCGAACTGCTCGAACGTCTCGATCAGGCCTCGTTGCAGGCCCAGCGCAAGCTGACCATTCCCTTCCTGAAAGAAACCCTGGGCTGGTAGTCGGCGTTGGGGCTCTGGCCCGTTTGCCGCAGGCATTCAGCCCAATCCGCAGCGTGATGACCATTCGCCGGCGAGCCGGCTCCTACGGATCTTCATCGGCCACGGTCATGCAGGAGCCCGCTTGCGGGCGATCCTATTCCCCGGCAGCGCCGATGCGCTGGTACTGCGCGCACCAGCGGGTGTAGAAAAGCGCGCTGGTGAACAGGCTCAGGCTGAGGATGATTTCCAGCCACCCGAACAGTTGCTTGGACGGGTCGAAGGCAGCGAGCACGCCCTGGATGAAGTACAGGTTGACCACGAAGCAGGCCCAGGAATGCGTCCGCGGATGGCCGCCGATGATGCCCGGTGCAAGCAACAGCAATGGCAGCATCTGGAAGGCCAGCACCGCCCACAATAGTGAGCTGGGCACCGCTGCGTAGCCCAGGTTCCAGATCAGCAGCAGCGCCGCCAGGCCCATAAAACTGGTCAGGCTCAGGTAGCGGCACAAGCGCAGGCGTGGCAGCAGCCAGTCGACGCTGGGAAGCGGCTTAGCGGCTCTGCCCACGGTCATTTCCCAGTGTGGCAGCGATGCTCGCCAGGCGTTGGCCCAAGGCGCGGCACAGGGTGATTTCGTGCTCGTCCAGGGCGCGTTTGCCATCGGCACCTGCGTGATGACTGGCGCCATAGGGCGTGCCGCCGCCGCGGGTCTCGACCAGTGCCGACTCACTGTAGGGCAGGCCGGTGATCAGCATGCCGTGGTGCAACAGCGGCAGCAGCATCGACAGCAGCGTACTCTCCTGACCGCCATGCAGGCTGGCGGTGGAGGTGAATACGCCAGCGGGCTTGCCGACCAGGCTGCCGGTCAGCCACATGTTGCTGGTGCCGTCGAGGAAGTACTTCAGCGGCGCGGCCATGTTGCCGAAGCGGGTTGGGCTACCCAGGGCCAGGCCTGAGCAGTTTTTCAGGTCATCGAGAGTGGCGTAGGGCGCGCCCTCGGCCGGAATCGTATCGCTGACCGCCTCGCACTCGGCAGACACTGCCGGTACGGTGCGCAGGCGTGCTTCGAGACCCTGCATCTCGATGCCGCGAGCGATGTGGCGGGCCATCTCGGCAGTGGCGCCATGGCGGCTGTAATACAGCACGAGGATGTAGTCATTGCTCATGGCAGCAGATCCAGTACGTTCTCGGGAGGGCGACCGATCACTGCGCGGTCGCCAGCGATCAGGATCGGGCGTTCGATCAGGCGCGGGTGAGCGGCCATGGCCTCGATCAGTTGCGCTTCGCTGAGCGTTTCGTCCGCCAGATTCAGCTCGCGGTACTCGTCTTCGCCTGTACGCAGCAGTTGTCGCGCAGGGATGCCTAGCTTGGTCAGCAGGTCGCGCAACTGCGTGGCGCTCGGCGGCGTCTCCAGATACAGCAAAACCGTTGGCTGCACGCCGCGCTCTTCGAGCAGTTGCAGGGCGCCGCGAGATTTGGAACAGCGCGGGTTGTGGTAGAGCGTCAGATCGGTCATGAGGTGGTCGCTTCTGGCGGCAGGTGGACGCTATTCTAACCGCGTAGGCGCCCTGCGCTGAACTGGGTGCGTCAATAGATACGAACCTAAGTGCGCGCCCAGCGTCTGTTATGCGTCGACTGCATTGCCTTGGCGTGAGCCTAGCTCGCTTCCAGGGGCTTTTGCTTCAACGGCACCTGGCCTTTTCGATTCACAGGCGCAGCGCACTGACGCCGCCCTGCGAAACGTGATGTCTGTATGACGGTAGTTCGCGAGATATGGATCGGTTCTGAGAGGTAGGTATGCAGCAACGTTTGCGCGACGGGTGGGAGTTCGTGCGATTTCTCTGGCATCGGTTTTTCGAAAACCGTGGTGCCGACAATGCGGCGGCACTGACCTACACCACGCTGTTTGCCGTGGTGCCGATGATGACGGTCACCTTTGCCATGCTGTCCGCGGTTCCCGCTTTTCAGGGCAGCGGTGAGCAGATCCAGGCATTCATCTTCCACAACTTTGTGCCGTCAGCGGGTGAAGCACTGCAGGAGTACCTGAGTGATTTCACCACGCAGGCGCGTCAACTGACCTGGATCGGCGTCGCGGTATTGGCGGTGACGGCGTTCTGGATGCTGGTGACCATCGAGCGCACCTTCAACACCATCTGGCGGGTTCGGCAGCCGCGTCGGGGTATTTCGACCTTTCTGCTGTATTGGGCGATTCTCAGCCTTGGGCCGATGCTGCTCGGCGCCGGGTTTGCCGTCAGCACCTATATTGCCTCGCTTTCGCTGCTCAGCGGGCCAGATGCTGTAGTGGGTGCCAAGACACTGCTGCGTTTCACCCCGTTGTTGTTCAGCGTTGCGGCTTTCACACTGCTCTACGCCGCTGTACCCAACGCCCGTGTGCCGCTGCGACATGCGTTCTGGGGTGGGCTCTTCACCGCAATACTGCTGGAGCTTGCCAAGGCGCTTTTCGGTATCTACGTGCGCCTGTTTCCAGGTTACCAATTGATCTACGGGGCGTTCGCCACGGTGCCGCTGTTTCTGTTGTGGATCTACATGTCCTGGCTGATCGTGCTGGTCGGCGCCGAGCTGGTGTGCAATTTGGGCGTGTCCCGCCATTGGCGCAAGCAGGCGATGCCCCGCGTGCTGGTGCTGTTGGGAATTCTGCGGGTTTTCCAGTCGCGGCAGCGAACGGGGCTGAAGGTGCGTCACCGCGATGTGCAGCGGCAGGGCTGGTTATTGCCGGGGCATGAATGGGAGGAGGTGTTGAGCTTTCTCGAGAGTCAGCGTCTGGTTGCCTGTACCGGGGGAGACAGCTGGATGCTCAGCCGCGACCTTGATCATTATTCGTTGCAGCAGTTGCTGGAGCGTAGTCCTTGGCCGCTACCGCACTTCAATCAGTTACCGGCAGAGCTGGACGAGCCCTGGTATCCCGCATTGCGCCAAGCTTTGCAGCTCCTTCATGAGGAGCAGACGCTGCTGTTCGGTGACAGTCTGGCGCACTGGCTCGAAGGGGATGGGAGTGACAAAAAATGACAGATTGCGCGCCAGTTGAGTGCTCGGCTGGGCAAGGATGCTGTTGCGACGCTCGATGAAGCATGGTTATTTCGACGTTTAACTGGCGTCAGTACAATGGCATGATTCTGGCTAAGTGCCATACTCAATAGGTTTTCGATATCCGAGTCGGGGAATGCATGCCATGAGTAACGCTACAGGGAAGGTTGTCATGCTCCATTCACGTGATAGCAAGGCCGCGCTGGAAAGCCTGAATCGCATCACCGGGCTCACATTCAGCCGCTGGCCCGAGTCTCTCGTTTACATCGCGCAAATGGGCACGCCACCAGGCGCATTTTCGAGCCCCCTTGAGTCAGGCGCTGATGCACCCGCCAGTCAGGCGTTCGCCTGATTTCCTTGCGTTTGCGCGATCACTGGCTCGACGGCTTGTACGAATAGCTCTTCCACCTTCACCTCGATTCGCGGCAGCGCCGTACGCAGGCGAATCTGCATGTCCTCGATGCGCTGCGAAACGGGTAGGCGCGCTATGCCTGACAGAAGGATTCTGTCCTGGGCGCCCACTTTGGCGTGATCCAGATTCACCGAACGCAGTTGGCCAGCGTCGCGGTAGCTGACCTGCAGGGATACCAGGCTGTTGGCTTGACCTGGTAGATGCAGCCAGGCGGCGATGTTGAATTCGGCCACGCGGCCATCGTAAGCGGTGAGCTGCAGGTGCGCGCCCTCGATGAGGTGTCCGGGTACCTGGCCGATCAGCGTGTCGTGAGCGTTGGGCATGGGGCTTTCCCTGGCTGCTAAGGACGTCAGCGGGAAATTATAAAGAGCCCACCTGTTCCAAGACTGTGCGCCAGGCCGGCCTTCGGTGTGACCTGCCTCTCATTTATGGCAGTTCGAGAGGGTGGCGGCTAACCGTGGCGCTGGCCAGGTTGCAGGGAGGCAGTTGCAGTCGGTTCTGGCTGACCGCGTTGGGTAGCTGCAGCCAGAGATTCTCTTCGTCGGCGAATTGATCGCGCGGCACCCACAGGCCGTGGTGCCAGCCGTTGCGGGGCTTTGGTGTGCTTTGCAGGATGCCGAGATGGGACTGGCTGCTTGGGGTGCGCCTGAGCCAGGTCGGTTGCGCCAGGCCCTTCAGGTAGCGCAGGCCGAGATGCAGGCCTTCGGCATTCAGATGCCGCCAGCAGACCAGCGCGAGAACGTCGCTGTCGGCGATCAGCAGCACCAACTGGCCGATGGGCAGTGTGCCCGACGCCTTGGCCGAGCACAGCAGGCGTGCGCCGCCTGGGCCGATATCGAGAATCTGCCCAGGCGTGCACTGCGGGCGTTGTTCGAGCAACTGGGCATGAATGGCCGGTACGCCAATCGCCAGTCGACAATCGCTTTGCTGCGGTGTGCGCAAGTGCCGGCGTTGATTGTTGCCTTGCCAGTGCTGCTGCACCCGCTCGAGCAACTCGCGTTCTGCGGCGCTCTGCAGTGGTGCCGGTTCGCTCAGCGCTACTAGTAGGGCGCCCAGTTCCAGGCGCCGCAATGTGTCGGAGCCTGCTTCCGGTCGTTGCAGATAGGTGAGGCAGGGTTGAGCCAGCGTCAGGTCGATCAGCGCGCCTTCGGACTTGTCCTCTGCATCCCATGGCAGCAGTCTGGCGGTCGCTGCCAGCGGTGCCAGGGCAGTGAACAGCCGCTCGCTTTCTTCTGGATGCAGATGCGGCGGGTTGCTGAGAGCCAGTAACAGTGTCTGCTGGTAAAGGCCGCGTAGCGTGTCGGCGGGCGTTGGCAGAAACGCTGCTGCCACGGGCTCGTCGAGGCAGTCCTGCTGTTCGCCTAGCCAGTACAACAAGTGGCTATCGCGCCAAAGCTCGGGTGCGGGCTCACGATACTGTTGATAATGGCGCAGAAGCGTCTGTGCAATGAAGTGCTGAGCCATATACAGGCACCAGGCCAGATGCGGGCGCGATGGCTTGTGCCCCTGAAATATCTGCAGCAGCAGGCGCTTGAAGCCAATGGCCAGTTCACTGCACAACATGCGCAGTGACGCTGAGGCTATCGCGTGGCCAACTGCGTTGTAATGGCGATATTCATCGCTGAAATTTTGCAGCGTACGTTGTCTTTCGAGTAAGGTCATTGCACTGCGGTTGAGGCGCGCAAGCAGAGCCAGCGTCTCCTGCAATCCTGCTTCTACAGCCTGCTTGCGCGCTGCGCAGAGGCGCTCGGCCAGTTCGGTTTGGGTGATCGAATTGGTCTGCGGCGCGTCGGGCACGTCGAGCTGCGAGGCATCCAGTGTCATAGCAACCCTACCGGTATGAGGACCGTTTCCATGGTAAAGCGACTCCAGTCAGTCATTCGGATCATGATGGTGCTCGCCGCCGGGTTGGCGTTGGCGGGATGCGGGGATGACTTCGGTGTCGACCAGCATGGGCGAAAGGTAGCGGTTGAGCGTCTCGAAGGCCAGTGGCTGGTTATCAATTATTGGGCTGAATGGTGCGGCCCCTGTCGTTCCGAGATCCCCGAGTTGAATGCGTTGACCCCGGAGCTGGAGAAACAGTCGATAGGTGTGTTTGGCGTGAACTTTGATGGTTTACAGGGTGATGAGCTCGCCCGTGCTGCCGAGGCGTTAGGCATCGAGTTCACCGTACTGGCCAAGGATCCCGCCGAGCATTATGGATTGCCGCCCAGCGATGCGCTGCCGGTGACCTACATCGTCGACGACAAGGGCAAGGTGCGCGAGCGGTTGCTTGGCGAACAGAATGCCGAAGGCCTCAAGGCGCGCCTGAGCGCGTTGCGGCAGGAGGGATGATGCGTTGGGCGGTCTGAGTCTGCACGGCCATGTGACGGGGCGCGTTCAGGGCGTTGGCTTTCGCCAGAGTACTGCTGCAGAGGCCTTGCGACTGGGGCTGTCTGGTTGGGTACGCAACCTGAGCGATGGCCGGGTGGAAGTGTCTTTTGAAGGTGACTTGGCTGCGGTACGGGCATTGGCGAGCTGGCTGGAGAGCGGAACGCCGCAGGCGAGGGTGGCCGAGCTCGAGCTGCAGGAGCAGCCCTGGCAAGGGCACGCGGAGTTCGGCGTACGGTGGTGAGGTCTGCAGCCCGTCGACGCTAGTGCGCAGGCCGAAGAGCTGCTGCACGGTGTGACAGGCTCTAGTCTTCGCCGGGATCGGCGACCAGGCGGCCTGCGTTATCGGTGAGCGATTTGAGAAACTCCGCCTGTAATTCCGGATCGTTGCGGGTCAGCTCGATAAGGCTCTGCTCGAGTTCGCTGGCCTCTTCTTCAAGTCCTAGTTCAGACAAGCGCTTGACGCGATGCACCCACTGTTCGACTTCCGCGCCTTCCAGGTCGTCATAGACCAGGTCATGGGCCTCACGTAGCTTGCCGCGCAGTGTGCGGCTGACTAGCAGGGTGGCCTCTGCGCTGGTGGAGTCCTGATCGTCCGTCACCGTCAATAGCAGTGTGCCGATACGGGCGATATCCTGATCGGCGAAGGGGGCGTCGAGCAGGTTCAGCCGCAATACGCCGTTACGGTCGGTCAGCAGTTCGTGGGTTTGCTCGTCGGCTTTGATCATTACCGGCCGCTCTGCCCACGGCAGGCTGGAGTATTCGGTACGGGTTTCCTGGCGCCTTTCGTCGATTCCGGCCAGGTTCTGTTGCGAGCGGCCGTTGGACTCTACGTTCATGACCGGGTTGATGCCCGCCACGCCGTAGCTGATCCAGTCCTTGGTCGCCGTATCCGGCAGGCGGCCGAGGGCCACCACGTTAAGGACATTGGCGCCAACGCCGCCGACGATAGCCACCGCACCTAGCGGAACTTCGTAGATCTCGCGCCAGGGCTGATAGGGCGTGTAGCGATCATAGTGGCGTGTGACCTCGAAAGGCGTCACTTCGAAGACCTTCTGCTCGTGCACCCGCACACGACGCTGCGGCAGCTCCAGAACCTGAGGCTGGCCGACGTCGATCTGTAGGCTGTGGCTCAACAGTTTGCGCTCGATGCGCTCCTCGTGCTCACTGCGCTGTGGCAAATGATTGGCACAGCCGGTGAGGAACAAGGCGCCACAGGTAGTGGCGCCGACGAGGCGTAAGGTGCTTCGCTTGAACATGACGGCTCTTTGGCGGGTCAGCGGCGGATACGGTTCTGAATGAACGACAGGACATCGGCAACGGCAACCGGCTGAGCCTCGGTTTCTACGCGGCTCTTGTATTCCAGATTGCCTTCGGCGAGGCCGCGGTCGCTGACCACGATGCGATGCGGGATGCCGATCAATTCCATGTCCGCGAATTTGATGCCCGGACTGGTCTTTTTGTCACGGTCGTCGAGCAATACGTCAAAGCCGGCAGCGGTCAGCTCCGCATACAGCTTGTCGGTCGCCTCGCGTACCGCATCGGTCTCGTAGCGCAGCGGTACCAGAGCGATCTGGAAGGGCGCCAGGGTGTCGTTCCAGATGATGCCGCGTTCGTCGGAGTTCTGTTCGATGGCTGCTGCCACCACACGGGAAACACCGATGCCGTAGCAGCCCATGCTCAGGGTGACCGGCTTGCCGTTTTCACCCAGTACCTGGCAGTTCATCGACTCGCTGTATTTGGTGCCCAGTTGGAAGATGTGCCCGACTTCGATGCCGCGCTTGATTTCCAGGGTGCCGTGGCCGTCCGGGCTCGGATCGCCAGCGACCACATTGCGCAGGTCGGCGATGGTCGGCACGGGCAGGTCGCGCTCCCAGTTAACGCCGAAATAGTGCTTGTCGTCGATGTTGGCGCCGATGGCGAAATCGCTCATCAGCTCCACCGAGCGGTCGATGATGATCGGCAGCGGCAGGTTCAGCGGGCCCAGGGAGCCAGCGCCGGCGCCGATGGCCGCGCGCAGCTCTGCATCCGAGGCCATTACCAGCGGGCTGGCAACGCCCGGCTGGTTGCCGGCCTTGATCTCGTTCAGCTCGTGGTCGCCACGGATGATCAGCGCGATCAGCTTGCCTTCTTCTTCGGCATGCACGATCAGCGTCTTGATGGTGCGCTCGATGGGCAGATCGAAACCATCCACCAGTTGTTGGATGGTCTTGGCGTTCGGAGTATCGACAAGACGCAGTTCTTCAGTAGCTGCCGGGCGAGCGGTCTCGCGAGGAATTGCTTCGGCCTTTTCGATGTTGGCGGCGTAGTCGGAGACATTGCTGAACACGATGTCATCTTCGCCGGAGTCAGCCAGCACATGGAACTCGTGGGAGCCAGCGCCACCGATCGAACCGTTGTCGGCTACCACCGGGCGGAAGTTCAGGCCCAGGCGGGTGAAGATATTGCAGTAGGCCTGATGCATGCGGTCATAGGTCTGCTGCAGGGAAGCCTGATCAGCGTGGAAGGAGTAGGCGTCCTTCATGATGAATTCACGGCCACGCATCAAACCGAAGCGCGGGCGGATTTCATCGCGGAATTTGGTCTGGATCTGGTACATGTTCAACGGCAGCTGCTTGTAGCTGTTCAGCTCGTTGCGGGCCAGGTCGGTAATGACCTCTTCGTGGGTCGGGCCAACGCAGAACTCGCGGTCATGGCGATCCTTCACTCGCAGCAGTTCCGGGCCATACTGCACCCAGCGGCCGGACTCCTGCCACAGTTCGGCAGGCTGAATGGCGGGCATCAACACTTCCAGAGCGCCGGCAGCGTCCATCTCTTCACGCACGATCTTCTCTACCTTGCGCAGGGTGCGCAGACCCATTGGCAGCCAGGTATAGAGACCAGAGGCGAGCTTGCGGATCATCCCGGCGCGCAGCATCAACTGGTGGCTGATGACGACAGCATCGGAAGGCGTTTCTTTGAGGGTCGAAAGCAGGAACTGACTGGTACGCATGATGGGCCGTTCTGTCGGTTGCAAAGGGGATTTTTATGGCTCGGCATTGTACGGCGACAGCTCTGTGGCGTACAGGACGCAGAGTATCGGGGGGATGGCAACGAGGGTGCGCGCGCCAAAGTGGGGCGCTGGTTTTGAATTGATAGTCCGTATTGGTGCGTCTGTGGCTGCCCGGAATCGATCATTGGCCGGTTCAATGTGCTTGGTCGTGGCTGATTTGCCTTGAGGGTTTCTTGCAGTCAATAAAAAACCCGGCCGAAGCCGGGTTTTCTGAACTGTTATCAGGCTTGCGCGAGATTACAGAACGCTGAGCGGGTAGTTCACGTAGAAGCGGACTTCGTTGGTGTCGGTGCCCACTTCAGAGTTGCCGCGCAGAACCGAGCTACGCAGACGGAAGGACAGATCCTTGGCCGCGCCGCTTTGAACGGTATAACGCACTTGGTTGAAGAGCTCGTGCTCTTTGCCATCGGTGGCGGAAATTGCGCCGTCGTCATCACGCGAGGTGATGTTGTCTGCCCAGATATAAGCGGTTTTGAAGCTCAGGCCTGGAACGCCATAGGTGGCGAAGTCCAGCTCGTAGCTTGCCTGCCAGGAGCGCTCGTCTTCCTGGTTGAAGTCAGACAGGAAGCTGTTGGCTACGAAGATTGCGCCGCCGCCATCACCAAAGCCATAGTCGAAGCCTTGGCTGCCGGTGTTACGCTGGTGAGCCAGGATGAAGGAGTGAGCGCCTACGCTGTAAGTAGTCGCCAGGCTCCAGATGGTGTTGTCGCCACCATTGCCGAACTGGGAGTCGTAGTCGCTCTTGTAAACGTTGAAATCGAAGCCAAGGGACTGCTCTTCGGTCAGCGCCAGGCTGTAGTTCACGTTCGCGTAGTGACGCTTATAGGCGTCTTCCAGATCGCTGTGGTAGTAAGCGACGCTGAGATCATCGCTTACAGCGTAAGAACCGCCATATACGTTGATGGACTTCAGAATGCCATCTTCATAGCTATCGCGGCCCGACTGGTTCATCGCATTTTGTGCGGTGAAACGACCAACGTTCAGCTCGAGACCTTCGATCTCGGTGCTGGTGATCATGGTGCCTTCGAAGGTTTCCGGCAGCAGACGACCGTCATCGTAAGCCAGAACCGGCAGAGCAGGCAGTTGCGAGCCATAGGTCACTACGGTGTTGGAGAAACGAGCCTTGACCGCAGCGTTAGCGATGCTCAGGTCTTTACCGTCGTTCTCTGGGAACATGCCAACACCACGACGGCCGCCACCGGTGTCGAGCTGCCACAGGGCGCCAGCGTAAGCGTTAACACCAAAACCTACAGTGCCTTGGGTAAAGCCGGACTCGAACAGAGCACGAGCGCTGGCGCCCCACTCTTCAGAGTAACCCTTGCCTTCGGAGCCGCGAGAAGCACCATTACGGGCATCACGGTTGTAGTACATGCTGCGCGCAAGGAGCGACAGGCTGCTGTCTTCGACGAAACCCTTGGATTCGGACTGATCCGAAGCCACTGCCATTTGAGAGGTACCCGCGGCTACTGCCAGGGCGATTACGCTCCACTTCATCACTCGCATCGTGATTTGCTCCTTTGGTTTAGAAGAGTACTTCCGCTGCTCAATTGGTTGTTATGGAGAGCAGCTCTATTTCTTTTTGTGTCGGATGGAACTTATAGCACGGCGCTTTGTATGGCGATAGTTTCAATCTATCCATTGGTCGCGCGCTACAGCTCCTCACAGAGCGGGTAGAGCGTGCCGCAATTTACAGATTTCCCCGCGTGCATGACCTACCGACTATTTCTCAGCTCTTGATCAGGGCGCGGCTACGTTACCACGTTGCCCTGAAGAAGCGCGTTGCAAGCCATAAAGCAAGACTCGTGCTCAAAATGCCAAAGCTGCAAATTAATTAGGTATCAGGGCCGTGAAAGGGCAGCTTCACCAATCAAAAATACAAATACCCGACCTAAATTTCTCATTTTTGCCTTGGTTGATAGGTTGCTTATTAATAGGCTCAAATCTTTGTCTTTGCTTATTTGATAATGATTTTTAATTGAGCGTCCGGGAACTTCTTTGATGTTTACTTTGGGAAACAATATGGTGCGCGCAAAAACTGTTCGTAGCATTTGTGCGGCTTTTTGGTGCGCTATCGGCAGGGTTAAATTTCCAGGGCATGCCCGGTATGCTGGATGCCTAATTCGGTCGCCTTCATACTTTCGGCGGCTACCTCAATCGTTGAGTGGTGAGTTGATGTTCGTTCTGGATCCCCGTCTGCAGCAGGACACCTTTGTGCTGGGCGAATTTCCCCTGAGTCGGTTGTTGCTCAGCAACGATGCACGCTATCCATGGTTCATCCTGGTTCCGCGCCGTGAGGACGTCAGTGAGGTCTTCCAGCTCAATGCAGAAGATCAGCGCGCGTTGTGGGCGGAAACCGCTCTGCTGGCCGAAGTGTTGAAGGATGCGTTCCAGGCGGACAAGATCAATATTGCCACGTTGGGCAACGTGGTCAGCCAGCTGCATATGCATGTGATCGTGCGTTATCGCGCCGACGATGCCTGGCCCGCTCCCGTGTGGGGGCGCCACCCGGCAAAGCCTTATGAGCAAGAGCAGGTGTCCGCCCTGCGCGACAGGCTGCAGTCGGTCATGCCGGCACAGTTTCGATTCGGAGACGTATAAGTGAAGGTACTCGAAGATCGCATCGTCGAGCTGGAGAGCCGTCAGGCCTTCCAGGACGACACCATCCAGGCGCTCAACGATGCGCTGGTGGAGCAGCAGAAGCTCATTGAACGGCTGCAACTGCATATGCAGGCGCTTGCCAAGCGGCAGGACGAGGTCAGCCCTTTCGGCGCGTCTCAGGATGAAGCGCCGCCGCCTCATTATTGAGTGCCTGCTCTCGAAACGAAAAAACCCGCATTGCTGCGGGTTTTTTGTTGTGCCGGTGACTTAGCGTCTGGTCGGCAGCGCGGCGATCACGTCTTCGGCCTGCAGGCCTTTGTCGCGTTGCATCACGGAAAACTCCACGCGCTGGCCTTCTACCAGAACGCGGTGGCCCTCACCGCGGATGGCGCGAAAGTGCACGAAGATATCTTCGCCGACATCGCGGGAGATAAAGCCAAAGCCCTTGGAGGTGTTGAACCACTTGACCGTACCGGTTTCGCGATCACCCAGATCCTGCGCTACCGATGCCTTATGCCGCTCAAAACGCAGGTTGGTGGCCAGGTGCAGAGCAACGGCGATGGCGATGGTCAGCAAGCTGAACAATAGGGCGGGTTGTTCGGCGATCAAAGGCAGTGGGGCGAGCAGAATCAGCGCTTGCAGCAGCGTGCCTAGAATCAACAGGGCGCACACCAGATTTTGTAGCTGTTGGCGCAGGCTGTTGTGCCAGATGGGGAATTGAGTGGCCAGCAGTAGATTGAGAAAGCCAAAAAGAGCCAGGCACAGGGCGTCTGGATTCTGTAGGAACGGCTGGGCTTGATCACCCAGGCTAGGTGTAGTGGACAGCAGCAGGGCGGATAGCCCGACTAGAAGGTGGACGATTTTCAACATGTTCAACGCACTCACTTAATAAAGGAACACCAGGAAGAGCTGGCTCCACGCGATTTGCCGTGACGTAAGGGCGATGGAATAAACGAGAGGGCCAGCCTATGCGTCTTCCCAAGGCTGGGCTGACGGCACGGGGCGTATTTAACAGCAAAGGAAGGGGCTTCTCAAATCAGCGGCGCTGATAGCGTGCTGTTACTGCCGGGGAAATAGATGTGCAGGCATCAGAACGATGGCCGCCAGAGTGGTGACCATCGTCAGAGCCGAATCAGGAAGCCAGCAGGCTGCGCAGCATCCATGCGGTTTTTTCGTGAACCTGCATGCGTTGGGTCAGCAGGTCTGCGGTCGGCTCGTCACTGACTTTGTCCAGCAGCGGGAAGATGCCGCGGGCGGTACGCACGACCGCTTCCTGGCCCTGCACCAGCAGCTTGATCATTTCTTCGGCGTTGGGCACGCCTTCTTCTTCCTTGATCGACGACAGGCGAGCGTAAGCCGCATAGGTGCCTGGAGCCGGGAAGCCCAGTGCGCGAATGCGCTCGGCGATCTGATCGACGGCCAGTGCCAGTTCGGTGTACTGCCCTTCGAACATCAGGTGCAGGGTGTTGAACATTGGCCCGGTGACGTTCCAGTGAAAATTGTGGGTTTTCAGATACAGGGTGTAGGTGTCGGCCAGCAGACGCGACAGGCCTTCGGCGATGGATGCGCGATCCTGTTCGGCGATTCCGATGTTGATTTCCATGGATTTTTCTCCTGATTTGATGAGGGAGGGCGTGCTGCCCAGGCAATGGACAGAGCCTATCACGGTGGTTAAAGGACGCGATGTGCTTTGTATCAATGGCAGCCATTGCGCAAAACTATGTGTGGCAGTGTCAGTCACTTGCTCGGCTGCGCCGACCTGCTTAACCATATATAATCGGCTGCTTTGCTGCAGCGACAGACCGTCTGGCTTGTCCGCGCCAATCCACGCAATGCGTATTGCTGGATCGGACGAAAGACGCCGGCTCGCGGTTCAATGAATTTCAGACTCAAGAGAAGCGATTATCCCCATGATGCGCAGCCACTATTGCGGCCAGTTGAACGAAAGCCTGGAAGGCCAGGAAATCACCCTCTGCGGATGGGTTCACCGTCGCCGTGACCACGGTGGTGTGATCTTCCTCGATATCCGTGACCGCGAAGGCCTGGCTCAGGTGGTGTTCGACCCGGATCGCGCCGACACCTTCGCCAAGGCTGACCGTGTGCGCAGCGAATACGTGGTCAAGATCACCGGCAAGGTACGCCTGCGTCCGGCTGGTGCGGTCAACGCCAATATGGCCTCGGGCGCTATCGAAGTGCTCGGCTATGAGCTGGAAGTGCTGAACGAAGCGGAAACCCCGCCGTTCCCGCTCAACGAATACTCCGATGTCGGTGAAGAAACCCGCCTGCGCTATCGTTTCATCGACCTGCGTCGCCCGGAAATGGCCGAGAAGCTCAAGCTGCGCTCGCGCATCACCAGCAGCATCCGTCGCTACCTGGACGAGAACGGCTTCCTCGACGTGGAAACGCCGATCCTCACCCGCGCCACGCCGGAAGGCGCCCGCGACTATTTGGTGCCGAGCCGTACCCACGCTGGCAGCTTCTTCGCATTGCCGCAGTCGCCGCAGCTGTTCAAGCAGTTGCTGATGGTCGCCGGCTTCGACCGCTACTACCAGATCGCCAAGTGCTTCCGCGATGAAGACCTGCGTGCCGACCGCCAGCCGGAATTCACCCAGATCGACATCGAGACCAGCTTCCTCGACGAAGCCGACATCATGCATCTCACCGAGACCATGATCCGCAACCTGTTCAAGGAAGTGCTGGACGTCGAGTTCGCCGAGCTGCCGCACATGACCCTGGCCGAAGCCATGCGTCGTTTCGGTTCCGACAAGCCCGACCTGCGCATCCCGATGGAGCTGGTCGATGTTGCCGATCAGCTCAAAGATGTCGACTTCAAGGTCTTCTCCGGCCCGGCCAACGATCCGAAAGGCCGCGTTGCCGCGCTGCGCGTACCGGGCGGGGCGAGCATGCCGCGCAAGCAGATCGACGACTACACCAAGTTCGTCGGCAACTATGGCGCCCGTGGCCTGGCCTACATCAAGGTCAACGAGCGCGCCAAGGGCGTTGAAGGCTTGCAGTCGCCGATCGTCAAGAACATCGCCGAGCCAAACCTTAACACCATCCTCGATCGCGTCGGTGCGGTTGACGGTGACATCGTGTTCTTCGGCGCCGACCGCGCCAAGGTGGTCAACGATGCTCTGGGCGCGCTGCGCATCAAGCTCGGCCATGACCTGAACCTGCTGACTGCCGAGTGGGCGCCACTGTGGGTCGTCGACTTCCCGATGTTCGAAGAGAACGACGACGGCAGCCTGACCGCCATGCACCACCCGTTCACCTCGCCGAAGTGCTCGGCCGAAGAGCTGGAGGCTAACCCGGCCGCAGCGCTGTCCCGTGCCTACGACCTGGTGCTCAACGGTACCGAGCTGGGTGGCGGTTCGATCCGTATCCACGACAAGGGTATGCAGCAGACCGTGTTCCGCGTGCTGGGCATCAGCGAAGACGAGCAGCAGGAGAAGTTCGGCTTCCTGCTCGACGCCCTCAAGTACGGTGCACCGCCCCATGGTGGTCTGGCCTTCGGCCTCGACCGTCTGGTGATGCTGATGACCGGTGCCAGCTCGATTCGCGAAGTCATCGCCTTCCCGAAAACCCAGAGCGCTGCCTGCGTCATGACTCAGGCGCCGGGTGTGGTAGACGGCAAATCGCTGCGTGAGCTGCACATTCGCCTTCGCGAGCAACCCAAGGCGGAGTAAGCGCCAAACGGTATGCCGAGCCCAGGGAAACCTGGGCTCGTTCATTGTGAAATCTGAAAAAACTGGAGTGGAATATGGCCGGTCATTCCAAATGGGCCAACATCAAGCACCGCAAGGGGCGCCAGGACGCCAAGCGCGGCAAGATCTTCACCAAGCTCATTCGTGAGCTGACCGTCGCCGCCAAGCATGGCGGGCCCATCCCGGCGGACAACCCGCGCCTACGCCTGGCCGTCGACAAAGCGTTGACCAACAACATGTCCCGCGACGTGATCGACCGTGCCATCGCCCGCGGTGCCGGCAACAACGAAGCCGACAACGTCGTCGAGTTCAGCTACGAAGGTTATGCGCCGAGTGGTGTGGCGATCATCGTCGAAGTGATGACCGACAACCGCAACCGCACCGCTGCCGAAGTGCGCCACGCGTTCACCAAGTGTGGCGGCAACCTGGGCACCGATGGCTCGGTGGCTTACATGTTCGAACGCAGAGGGCAGATCGGCTTCGCTTCGGGTGTCGACGAAGATGCGCTGATGGAAGCTGCGCTGGAAGCCGGTGCCGATGACGTGGAGATGGGCGATGACGGCGCTGCGCTGGTCTCGACCAGTTTCACCGAGTTCCACGCGGTGAACGAAGCGCTGAACGCCGCCGGTTTCAAGGGTGAAGAGGCGGATATCGCCATGATCCCGTCGATCAGCGCGCCGATCACCGATCTGGAAACCGCGCAGAAGGTATTCAAGCTGATCGATATGCTCGAAGATCTGGACGACGTGCAGAACGTCTACCACAACGCCGAAGTCTCCGACGAGATCATGGAGCAGCTCGGCTGATTCCACGGCGTTGTTGAAAGCCGGAAGTCGCCATTGGCGCTTCCGGCTTTTTTATAGCCGGTCGCTTCCCGAGCCACTTTCATGGTGAAAAGCGGGCCTGTGGACGCTTATGACCGACAGGCTGTGGGTTCTGTGGATGACGGCGGGCTATCGGCGACCCTATACTCACGCCTGGATAAATAGACAGTGTGGCAGCCAATGCCACTGGTGGATGACAGGCATGACGCTGATTCTGGGGATCGATCCGGGTTCCCGCATTACCGGGTACGGTGTGATACGCGATACCGGGCGCACGTGTGAATACGTGGCGTCAGGCTGTATTCGGACAGGCAATGGGCCATTGCCGGAACGTTTGCAGATCGTCTTCCGCGGCGTCAGTGAGGTGATCCGTACCTTTGGTCCAGTGACCATGGGTATCGAGCAGGTATTCATGGCACGTAATGCCGATTCGGCACTCAAGCTCGGACAGGCTCGCGGTGCCGCGATCGTCGCTGCGATGGAAGCAAGCCTGGAAATCAGTGAGTACACTGCCACCCAGGTCAAGCAGGCCGTGGTCGGAACGGGTGCTGCCGATAAGCAGCAAGTGCAAATGATGGTGATGCACCTGCTCAAGCTGATGCAGAAGCCGCAAATCGACGCCTCGGACGCCCTAGGTATCGCCCTGTGTCACGCTCATCATCGGCAGAGTCTTATCCCTCATGGTCTGGCCAGCGCCAAGCGGCGCGGTGGGCGGCTTCGCTTGTAACCCGCGCATGATCTGCTGCGCGTCGGCGCTGCTGCGTCAAAAGCAAGCTTTAGCTCGCTAGATCATGAGCAGGCTCCAGGTTCTCTACTATTGAAAGGAATGCGTCGGTGATCGGACGTTTACGCGGCACCCTGGCGGAAAAGCAGCCGCCACATTTGATTCTGGATGTGAATGGTCTGGGCTATGAGCTGGAAGTCCCCATGACCACGTTGTACCGTTTGCCCTCGGTGGGTGAGCCGCTGACGCTGCACACCCATCTGGTGGTGCGCGAGGATGCGCATCTGCTTTATGGTTTTTTCGAGAAGCGCGAGCGCGAGCTATTCCGCGAGCTGATTCGTCTGAATGGCGTAGGCCCAAAGTTGGCGCTGGCGTTGATGTCGGGCCTGGAGGTCGATGAGTTGGTGCGTTGCGTGCAAGCTCAGGACACGGCCGTGCTGGTGAAGATTCCTGGCGTCGGTAAGAAAACCGCCGAGCGCCTGCTGGTCGAGCTCAAGGATCGCTTCAAAACATGGGAGACCGTACCTGGCATGGCAAGCCTGGTGGTTGAACCTCGTGTGGGTGGCGCAGTCACAAGCGCGGAGAATGACGCGGTCAGTGCGCTTATCTCCTTGGGCTACAAACCGCAGGAAGCCAGTCGCGCCGTTTCGGCGGTCAAAGAAGATGGGTTGAGTAGTGAAGACATGATTCGTCGCGCGCTGAAGGGAATGCTGTAGATGCTCGAGGCAGATAGGCTGGTTACGGCAGGTAGCCGCGACCGTGATCGCGACGAGCAGGTCGACCGCGCTATTCGACCGCTGTCGCTGGCCGAGTACATTGGGCAACCCGTCGTCCGCGAGCAGATGGAGCTGTTTATACAGGCGGCCCGCGGTCGCAAGGAGCCGCTCGATCACACGCTGATCTTCGGTCCGCCAGGGTTGGGCAAGACCACCCTGGCGAATATCATCGCCCAGGAAATGAACGTTTCCATCAAGAGTACCTCGGGCCCTGTGCTTGAGCGTCCAGGTGATCTGGCTGCGCTGCTGACGAACCTTGAGCCCGGTGATGTGCTGTTCATTGACGAGATTCACCGTCTGTCGCCCATCGTCGAAGAAGTGCTGTATCCGGCGATGGAGGATTTTCAGCTCGATATCATGATTGGGGAGGGGCCTGCCGCTCGTTCGATCAAGCTCGATTTGCCGCCTTTCACTCTGGTGGGGGCGACCACCAGAGCCGGGATGCTGACCAATCCGCTGCGTGACCGTTTCGGCATCGTGCAGCGTCTCGAGTTCTATAACACCGAAGACCTGGCGACCATCATCATGCGAGCCGCCGGCATTCTGGGCTTGCCGATTGAGGCCAAAGGGGCGTTCGAGATCGCGCGACGGGCCCGCGGTACGCCGCGTATCGCCAACCGTTTGCTGCGCCGCGTGCGCGATTTTGCAGAAGTGCGCGGGCAGGGCGAGATCACCCAGCAGATAGCCGACCTGGCCTTGAACTTGTTGGATGTGGACGAGCGGGGGTTCGACCATCAGGATCGCCGCTTGCTGCTGACCATGATCGAGAAGTTCGATGGCGGCCCGGTTGGTGTCGATAGTCTGGCTGCGGCGATTAGCGAGGAGCGGCACACCATTGAGGATGTGTTGGAGCCCTACCTGATCCAGCAGGGTTACATCATGCGTACGCCGAGAGGACGAGTGGTGACCCGGCATGCTTACTTGCATTTTGGTCTGAATACGCCGAAACGCATGGATGAGCGGCCAGTGCTCGACCTGTTTACCGATGGAGAGGGTCAATGAAAAAAATACTTGTCGCGCCGATTGGCAAGACTCGGTGCGGGCACTAGAGTATGCGCGCGCAATACGCTGCTCAGCCGTTCGCCCATCGCTGTCGTGTTTACTACGAAGATACCGATGCCGGTGGCGTCGTTTATTACGTCAACTACCTCAAATTCATGGAGCGGGCTCGCACCGAGCGGCTGCGCGAACTGGGTTTCGCCCAGTCGACGCTAGCGGGTGAGGGCCTGTTGTTCGTCGTGCACTCCAGCGAGGCGCGCTATCACGCGCCGGCGCGGCTGGACGACGAATTGCTGGTGAGTGCTGAGGTAACTGAATTGAACCGTGCCAGCCTGCGCTTTCGTCAACAGGTGAGGCGAGTGATGGATAACGCGCTGCTCTGCGAGGGGCAGTTTCTGGTGGCCTGTGTGCGCGCCGATAATTTCAAACCCCGGGCCATGCCTCCGTCTCTGCGAACAGCCTTCGCCGAACAGGATGGTACCGGTACATCTACTGCAGGAGAGTAAGCGTGGAAGCCAACGCCGTTGACCACATGTCTATGTGGAGTCTTATCAGCAACGCCAGTCTGGTGGTGCAGTTGGTGATGTTGATCCTGGTGGCCGCATCGGTCACTTCTTGGGTCATGATTTTCCAGCGCAGTAGTTTGCTGCGTGGCGCCAAGCGTGCGCTGGACAACTTCGAGGAGCGCTTCTGGTCCGGTATCGACCTGTCCAAGCTGTATCGTCAGGCAGGCAGCAACCCGGATCCGGATTCCGGCCTGGAGCAGATCTTCCGTGCCGGTTTCAAGGAGTTCTCCCGCCTGCGTCAGCAGCCGGGCATGGATCCGGATGCGGTCATGGACGGCGTTGCCCGTTCCATGCGCGTCGCCATCTCCCGTGAGGAAGAGAAGCTCGAGCAGAGCCTGCCGTTCCTCGCCACCGTTGGCTCCACCAGCCCGTATATCGGCCTGTTCGGTACCGTATGGGGGATCATGAACTCTTTCCGCGGTCTGGCTCAGGTACAGCAGGCCACCCTGGCAACTGTCGCGCCCGGCATCGCCGAGGCACTGATCGCTACAGCTATCGGCCTGTTCGCTGCGATCCCTGCCGTTATCGCCTACAACCGTTTCGCTGCCCGCGGTGAGATGCTGATTTCTCGTTACTACACATTCGCCGACGAGTTCCAGGCGATCCTGCACCGTAAAGTGCATAGCAGTGAAGAATAAGCCTTAGGCATTCATAGATAGGTTTTCAGAGCCATGGCCAGAATTCGCAATAGACGCAAGCCCGTCGCCGAGATGAACGTGGTGCCTTACATCGATGTGATGTTGGTGCTACTGGTCATCTTCATGGTGACGGCGCCGATGCTAAATCAGGGGGTCAAGGTCGACCTCCCTCAGGTCAGCAGCGAGGTGCTGCCCCAGGACAACGACTCCCAGGTACTGACCATCTCCATCAAGTCCGACAAGTCCTACTACTGGAACATGGGTACGGAAGTCGACACCGATACCGTGCAGGATCGCGCTCTGACCCTGGAAGAGATGACCCGCGCCGTCACCGCGATCATCAATCAGACTCGCAGTCAGGGGAAGAAAGTGCAGGTCTACGTGCGTGGCGACAAGTCGGTCGATTACGGCACGGTGATGTCTGCTATGGGTGGTTTGCAGCAGGCTGGCGTGGGTAACGTCGGTCTGATTACCGAGGCGCCCTAATGCGGCAGCGTGAACGCTCACCTTCGGAAAATCTGTTCTGGCCGGTGGTCTGGGCCGTAGGTTTGCACGTGCTGATGTTTGGCATGCTGTTCGTCAGTTTTGCCTTTGCCCCTGAACTGCCGCCAGCAAGACCGATCGTGCAAGCTACCCTTTACCAACTGAAGTCGCAGAGTCAAGCCACCACCCAGACCAATCAGAAGATTGCGGGCGAGGCCAAGAAAACCGCAGCACCGCAATTCGAGACTGAACAGCTCGAACAGAAAAAGGCCGAGCAGGAAAAGCAGGCCCAGGCTGAAGCGCAGAAACAGCAGGCCGCTAAAGCAGCGGAACAAAAGAAAGTCGAAGAAGCTCAAAAGGCCGATGCGGCGAAGAAGGCAGAGGCCGATGCCGCGACGAAAGCAGCCGAGCAGAAGAAGCTGGCTGATGTCGCCAAGGTAAAAGCTGCGCTTGAGGCCGACAAGAAAAAGGCCGCTGAAGCGGAAGCGAAGAAAAAAGCCGCCGAGGATGCCAAGAAAAAGGCAGCCGAAGAGGCCAAGAAGAAAGCGGCAGCCGATGCAGCGAAAAAGAAAGCTGCCGAGGATGCCAAGAAAAAAGCCAATGCCCAGGCAGCTGAGCGCAAGGCGGTCGAGGACAAGAAAGCAGCGGCTTTGGCCGAGCTGCTGTCCGAGGACACCGAGCGGCAACAGGCGCTGGCCGAAACGCAGGGTGATCAGGTGGCGGGTAGCCTCGATGATCTGATCGTCAAGCTGGTAAGCGAGCAGTGGCGGCGGCCGCCGTCGGCGCGCAATGGTATGAGTGTTGAAGTGCTGATAGAGATGTTGCCCGATGGCACCATCACTAATGCCAGTGTCAGTCGCTCCAGTGGTGACTCACCGTTCGACAGTTCAGCAGTACAGGCAGTGCGCAACGTGGGGCGTATTGCAGAAATGCAGCAACTTGATCGTGCCACGTTCGATCGGCTTTACCGGCAGCGTCGTGCCGTCTTCAAACCGGAGGATTTAGGTCTGTGAATACCCTGATGCGAATCGTTGTACTGGGGCTGGCCATGCTGGTCGGTAGCGTGCAGGCGGCTGATCCCCTGGTGATCAGCACCGGCACCGATCGTGCCACCCCGATTGCCGTGGTGCCGTTCGGTTGGCAGGGCGGCAATGTGCTGCCCGAAGACATCGCCACCATCGTTGGCAATGATCTGCGCAACTCCGGTGTGTTCGAGCCGATTCCACGGCAGAACATGATCAGCCTGCCGACTCAAGGCAGCGAAGTCATCTATCGTGACTGGAAAGCGCTGGGCGCCCAATACGTGCTGGTTGGCAACATCGTGCCCAACGGTGCGCGTTTGCAGATTCAGTTCGCTCTGTTCAACGTAGCCACCGAACAGCAAGTACTGACCGGCAACGTTGGCGGCAGTGCCGATCAACTTCGCGACATGGCTCACCATATCGCCGATCAGTCGTTCGAGAAGCTCACCGGCGTCAAGGGCGCGTTTTCCACTCGCATGCTGTACGTCACTGCAGAGCGCTTCGGGGTAAATAACACCCGTTACACTCTGCAGCGTTCGGACTATGACGGTGCGCGCGCAGTTACCCTGCTGCAGTCACGTGAGCCGATCTTGTCGCCGTCGTTCGCGTCCGATGGCAAGCGTATCGCCTACGTTTCCTTCGAACAGAAACGTCCGCGCATCTTCGTGCAGCACATCGATACCGGTCGTCGCGAGCAGGTCACCAACTTCGAAGGCCTCAATGGCGCGCCTGCCTGGTCGCCGGATGGCAGCAAGCTGGCGTTCACGCTGTCGAAAGACGGCAACCCGGAAGTCTATGTCATGGACATTGCTTCCAAGAACCTGCGCCGCGTTACCAACCACTACGCCATCGATACCGAGCCCTTCTGGGGCAAGGACGGTCAGACGATCTATTTCACCTCTGACCGCTCGGGCAAGCCACAGATTTATAAGACCAACATCAATTCTGGTGCGGTCGAACGAGTGACCTTCGTCGGCAACTACAATGCCAACCCTAAATTGTCTGCCGACGAGAAGACCCTGGTAATGATTCATCGCCAGGATGGTTACACCGTGTTCAAGGTAGCTGCACAGGATCTTGAGCGTGGCAATCTGCGCATTCTTTCAGATACAAGTTTGGATGAGTCGCCTACTGTTGCGCCCAATGGAACGATGATAATCTACGCTACCCGCCAGCAGGGGCGGGGAGTCCTGATGTTAGCGTCCGTTAACGGTCGCGTTAGGCTCCCTCTACCTACCGCTCAAGGCGAAGTTCGAGAGCCATCCTGGTCCCCCTTCCTGAACTGATGCGCGGTGCTTCACCTGTTTGTATGCTTAACACACTGGGGTTCATTAGGAGTTACACATGGAAATGCTGAAATTTGGCAAATTTGCTGCGCTGAGCCTGGCTCTGGCAGTGGCTGTTGGTTGTTCCTCCAAAGGCGGTGATACCGCTGGCGAAGGCGCTGTAGACCCGAACGCTGGCTACGGTGCAAACACCGGCGCTGTCGACGGCAGCCTGAGTGAAGAAGCCGCTCTGCGCGCTATCACCACTTTCTACTTCGAATACGACAGCTCTGACCTGAAGCCGGAAGCCATGCGCGCTCTGGACGTTCATGCCAAGGATCTGAAAGGTAATGGCGCTCGCGTCGTCCTGGAAGGCCACGCTGACGAGCGCGGTACCCGCGAATACAACATGGCTCTGGGCGAGCGTCGTGCCAAGGCCGTTCAGCGTTACCTGGTACTGCAAGGCGTTTCCCCAGCTCAGCTGGAACTGGTTTCCTACGGTGAAGAGCGTCCTGTTGCTACCGGCAACGACGAGCAATCCTGGGCTCAGAACCGTCGCGTCGAACTGCGTAAGTAATTCGATATGCGAATGTGCCGACGTGTAGTAACCGTAATGGCGCTGAGCCTGCCGCTTGTGGCTTGGGCTCAGATTCCCGTACAGGATGGCAGTACCGGTAACGGTAGTGGTAATCCGAATGCCGGTTACGGCACGTCTGGCGCCTACGCTGGAGGTGGGGTGGAAACCCCATCTTCGGCGCAGGGCATGCTGTTCAATCAGCTCCAGCAGATGCAGCAGGAAATCGCGCAACTGCGTGGCATGCTTGAGGAGCAGCAGAACGATATACAGCGTTTGAAGCAAGAAGGCCTGGAGCGATACCAGGATCTTGATAAACGTCTGAGCAGTGGTGCCGCAGCAGGTGCTGCAGCTACACAGAATTCTCCAGCCGCGGGTGCCAGCAATGGCGCCGGTGGTGCTTCCGCGGGTGACGCAGGGCAGGCACAAGCCTCCGGCGAACCGGCAGACCCGGCCAAGGAAAAGTTGTTCTACGACGCAGCTTTTGACCTGATCAAGGCCAAGGATTTCGATAAGGCCAGCCAGGCCTTTGCAGCGTTCCTGCGTCGTTACCCGAATAGTCAGTACGCAGGCAATGCCCAGTACTGGTTGGGTGAAGTGAACCTCGCTAAAGGCGATCTGCAAGGCGCCGGTCAGGCCTTCGCCAAGGTCAGTCAAGCCTATCCGCAGCACTCCAAAGTGCCAGATTCGCTGTTCAAGTTGGCCGATGTGGAAATCCGCATGGGCAATAACGACAAAGCCAAGGGCATTCTGCAGCAGGTCATCGCGCAGTACCCGGGCACCTCGGCCGCCCAGCTGGCTCAGCGTGATCTGCAGCGCATCCAGTAAGCCTCGGCTTTGAACGAAGCCCGCGCCTGTCGCGGGTTTTTTGTTGCCTGCAAGCTGGGGAGTTGGCCGGCAGGTCGTCGCCAGCGATGTCAAAAATGGCTACCGCCCATTTTTTTCGTTTAGAATCGCCGTCCTTTTTCGCAACGGAGGCGGATGGCCTGTTTCGCCGTCACGCCCGTGGCCCCTATGAAAGATACCCTGCGCATTACCGAGATATTTTTCTCGTTGCAGGGGGAAACGCGTACTGCCGGCTTGCCGACGGTATTCGTGCGCCTGACCGGCTGCCCCCTGCGCTGTCAATACTGCGATACCGCCTACGCCTTCAGTGGCGGGGAAATCCTCTCGCTGGACGCCATTCTCGAGCAGGTGGCGAGCTACCGTCCGCGCTATGTGTGCGTTACCGGTGGCGAACCGCTGGCGCAGCCCAACTGCATTCCCTTGCTCCAGCGTCTGTGTGACGTCGGTTACGACGTGTCTCTGGAAACCAGTGGCGCGCTGGACGTTTCCGCTGTCGATACTCGGGTCAGCAAGGTCATTGACCTGAAAACCCCAGGTTCGGCCGAGGTGGCCCGCAACCGCTACGAGAACATCGAGTATCTGCAGCCGCGGGATCAGGTCAAGTTCGTGATCTGTTCGCGGGAGGATTATGACTGGTCGGTGAGCAAGATCATCCAGTACGGTCTGGCCGAACGCGCCGGCGAGTTGCTGTTTTCGCCGAGCCACCAGCAGGTGAGTGGGCGCGAGCTGGCTGAATGGGTGATTGCCGACAATCTGCCGGTGCGCATGCAACTGCAGTTGCACAAGATTCTTTGGAACGACGAGCCGGGGCACTGACATGAGTGAAAAGAAAGCAGTCATCCTGCTGTCCGGCGGCCTCGACTCCGCGACTGTGGTGGCGATGGCCAGGGAGCAGGGTTACAGCTGCTACAGCATGAGCTTCGACTATGGTCAGCGGCATCGCTCCGAACTGCAGGCGGCCGAGCGGGTTGCTCGGCAGTTGGGGGTGGTTGAACACAAGGTGATCGGCATGGATCTCGGTGGTATCGGCGGTTCGGCGCTGACCGATGCCAATATCGATGTGCCGCAGGCGCCAACGACTGGAATTCCAGTGACCTATGTACCGGCGCGCAACACTGTATTTCTAGCCTTGGCTTTGGGCTGGGCCGAGGTGTTGGAGGCTCAGGACATCTTTATCGGGGTTAATGCGGTGGATTATTCCGGGTATCCGGATTGTCGGCCGCAATTCGTCGAGGCATTCGAGCACGTTGCCAATCTCGCCACCAAGATGGGAGTGGAGGGGCGGCGCATCTCTATTCGGGCACCGTTACAGATGATGAGCAAGGCTGAAATCGTCCAGGCGGGGTCGCGTTTAGGTGTCGATTACGCGTTGACCGTCTCTTGCTACCTAGCCGATGGCGACGGGCGTGCATGTGGAAAATGCGACAGCTGCCGTTTGCGCTCAGCCGGCTTTGCCACCGCTGGCATACTCGATCCAACGCGTTATCAATAGATTATTTTCTGCTGGGTGTTGAATTTCTGATTTAAATCAGTATTATAGCGCCCGCAGCACGGGTCGTTAGCTCAGTTGGTAGAGCAGTTGGCTTTTAACCAATTGGTCGTAGGTTCGAATCCCACACGACCCACCATTTAAAGTCTTCCTTGCGAAGACGCAATAAAAAGCCCGGATCTTGGAAAAGATCCGGGCTTTTTATTGCGTGCAATATTTGCGGCCAAAGCCCGCTGGCGACTCGTGAGAGCCGCCAGCGGTTTGCATTACACTTTAACGATCCAGCCTTGTGGCGCTTCCACATCACCGGACTGCACGCCGGTCAGCTCGCTGTACAGACGGCTGATGATCGGCCCGGCCTCTTTCTCGCTGTAGAAGACGTGCAGTTTGCCCTCGTACTCGATACCGCCAATCGGGGTGATCACCGCCGCAGTGCCGCAGGCGCCGGCTTCCTTGAAATCGCTCAGGCGATCGATGAACACGTCGCCTTCGATAACTTTCAGGCCCAGGCGGCTTTGTGCCAGTTCAATCAGCGACAGGCGGGTGATGCCTGGCAGCACTGACGGTGATTTCGGGGTGACGAATTCATCGTTGTGGGTGATGGCAAAGAAGTTAGCCGAGCCCACTTCCTCGATCTTGGTGTGGGTCTGCGGATCGAGGTAGATGCAGTCGGCGAAGTTGTTCTTCTTGGCTTGTGAGCCCGGCATCAGGCTGGCTGCATAGTTGCCGCCGACCTTGGCAGCGCCAGTTCCTTGTGGCGCGGCGCGGTCATAGCTGGAGATCACGAAGTTGTTCGGTTTCATGCCGCCCTTGAAGTAAGGGCCTACCGGGATGCAGAACACCGAGAAGATGAACTCGGGCGCGGTGCGCACGCCAATGTTGTCGCCAACGCCGATCACGAACGGGCGCAGATAAAGCGCGCCGCCGGAACCGTACGGCGGGATGAAGCGCTCGTTGGCGCGTACCACCTGCTTACAGGCCTCGATGAATTGCTCGCTGGAAGGTGCCGGCATCAGCAGGCGGGCGCAGCTGCGCTGCATGCGCAGGGCGTTCTGATCCGGGCGGAACAGGTTGATCGAGCCGTCCTTGCAGCGGTAGGCCTTGAGGCCTTCGAAGCACTGCTGACCATAGTGCAGGGCCGTGGAGCCCTCGCTGATGTGCAGCACGTTGTCTTCAGTCAGGTTGCCCTGATCCCACTCGCCGTCGCGCCAGTGCGACAGGTAGCGCTGGTCGGTCTTGATGTAGTCGAAACCCAGCTTGTCCCATTCGATGCTTTCGTAAGCCATGACATCC
Organism: Pseudomonas sp. PME37.24/006; assembly: GCF_055556635.1. Taxonomy (NCBI): domain Bacteria; kingdom Pseudomonadati; phylum Pseudomonadota; class Gammaproteobacteria; order Pseudomonadales; family Pseudomonadaceae; genus Pseudomonas; species Pseudomonas sp. PME37.24/006. Next base: position 548,073 of record NZ_JBVHNL010000003.1, on the reverse strand, counting down.
TCAATTGCTGAACGACCACTGCGGGGCACGCGCGCAGTCGATGTTTTCCAGAGTAGTGATAACGATGATCCATACAGAGGTCGCATCCGGCCTCTGCGGTACTGAATCTGGTCGGCCATGTATGGCCGTCTTGCCTGGCCGCTAGCTGTCGCTCGCCCAGGCAGCCGTGTCCTGATGCTGATGATGCGGCGGATTATCGTGGCGATCAACCTGTGGATCGACGCGAGGTCGTCCGTGTGATTGAAAATCGCCCGGCAATGCACTTAACATGCGCGCCCGCGCAAGGTTTGCAGCCCGCTGCTGTCTAACCTGCGACACCCCTCTGCGTGTTCCGACCAGCCTGACGGGTCTGGCGGTATACTCAGCGTTCCGTGCTCATAGACCTCGATAGGGCTTGACGACATGACGCAGATTGCCGAACGACTTCTTGTCCAAGCTCATCTCGATGCCAAACAGCCAGAGACGCTGACGGCGGAGCAGGAAGCGTTCTACCGTGATGAGATTGGCAAAGAACTGAAGCGCCAGAATGCCGTTCTGGTCGCCCACTATTACTGTGATCCGGTGCTGCAGGCGCTGGCCGAAGAAACGGGTGGCTGCGTGTCCGACTCGCTGGAGATGGCCCGCTTCGGCAATCAGCACTCGGCGCAGACCGTACTGGTCGCCGGCGTCAAGTTCATGGGCGAGACGGCGAAAATCCTCAACCCTGAAAAACGTGTGCTGATGCCGACGCTGGAGGCTACCTGTTCGCTTGATCTGGGTTGCCCGGTCGATGAGTTCGCCGCGTTCTGCGATCAGCATCCGCAACGCACCGTGGTCGTCTACGCCAATACCTCGGCGGCGGTGAAGGCGCGTGCCGATTGGGTGGTGACGTCCAGCTGCGCCGTTGAGATCGTCGAGCACCTGATGGATAACGGCGAGAGCATCCTCTGGGCGCCTGATCAGCATCTGGGGCGTTTCATCCAGAACAAGACCGGTGCCGACATGCTGCTCTGGGACGGTGCCTGCATCGTCCATGAAGAGTTCAAGGCCCGTCAGCTGGAAGAAATGAAGGCTCTGTATCCGGACGCGGCAGTACTGGTTCATCCAGAGTCGCCGACCGCGGTGATCGACCTGGCCGATGCCGTGGGCTCGACCAGCCAGTTGATCGCCGCTGCGCAGCGGATGCGGAACAAGACCTTCATCGTTGCCACCGACCGCGGCATCTTCTACAAGATGCAGCAGCTGTGTCCCGACAAGGAGTTCGTTGCGGCGCCGACAGCCGGCAATGGCGCCGCCTGCCGCAGTTGCGCCAACTGCCCGTGGATGGCGATGAACACCCTGCAGCGCACCTTGCAGTGCCTGCGCGAGGGCAGTAACGAAGTGTTCGTCGATCCGGCGCTGATCCCCCGGGCGATCAAACCGCTCCAGCGTATGCTGGACTTTACCCAGGCGGCACGCCTGAAACTCGCAGGAAACGCCTGACAGCGGCTTTGAGCGGCAAGCCACAAGCGTCAAGTAAGGCGCTTGTGGCTTACGCCGATGTGCAATCTCCCCGAATTCGCCGGCGCTGCAACTTGAGGCGGCGTGATCAGCGCAGCATTTCTTCCGTCATGCGCTTCTCTTCGATCAGCTCTTTCTGGCGGGCGTCGATGCGTGAGGCCAGCTGGAAGTTGTTGCTGGCGCGGCGCTTGGCGAAGTCGAGCTGTTCGATGGCCTGGTTGAAATCCCCCACCAGCGCGAAGAACTCGGCCCGGGCCTGATGCAGGCCGATGGTGTTGCCGCTGAGGCCGCGAACTTCCGCCACCTGATACCAAACGTCCGGATCTTTCACGCGGCGCTTGAGCAGATCATTGAGTGCTTGCTCCGCCTCGGGGATTTTGCGTTGTTTGAGCAGCAAGTCGATACGCGCTTGGTTCAGCGGGTAATTGCCGGGGTACAAGTCGAGTAATCGCTTGATGCGTTGCTCGGCCGCTGGGAGGCTGTTGGCTGCCGAGTCGAGGCTGATCTGCGCCAGGTTGTAGGTGACGTCGTCTGGGGCTTTTTGCAGCAAGGGCGCTAGCGTATCGCGTGCTTCATCGAACTGGCTGCCCTTGATCAGGGCGATGGTCAGGCCGTAGCGGGCAGCGTCCATGTTAGGGTTTTCATCGAGCTGGGCGCGAAAGCGCTTGGCGGCGATGCCCGGGGTTTCTTCATAGGTCAGTTGCACACGGGCGCGCATCAGCTGGTAGCGCAGGCTGTCTTCGGTGCCGCCGGCCTGGTACTGCTCGGCGCGGTTGCGGGTATCGGCGATGCGCGATTCGGAAACCGGGTGAGTCAGTAGGAATTCGGGTGGCATGCGGTCGTAGCGGTACTGACGCATCAGGCGCTCGAACATGCTCGGCATCGAGCGTGGGTCGTAGCCGGCCTTTTCCAGGTTGACCAGGCCGATACGGTCAGCCTCCTGCTCGTTCTGCCGGGAAAATCGGCGTTGTTCCTGAATCGCCGCTGCCTGGGTCGACGCGATGGCGGCGATACCGGCATCGCCGGCACCTGCTGCGGCTGCGACGATACCGGCGAGCATCGCTGCCATGACCGGCAACTGCATGCGCTGCTGGGCTTCCAGGCCGCGGGCGAAGTGGCGCTGCGACAAGTGGGCGAGTTCGTGAGCCAGTACCGAGGCGTATTCGCCTTCGGTCTGCGCATAGAGGAACAGCCCGCCGTTGACGCCGATGATCCCGCCTGGCGCGGCGAAAGCGTTGATCTGTGGGCTGTTGAGCAGGACGAATTCGAGGCGCCGATCCTGTACCTGACTGGTTTCGGCCAGACGGTAGACGCTGCTTTCAACGAAGTCCTTTAACTGAGGATCCGACAGCTGGCTGACCTGGCCGCGAACGATGCTCAGCCAGGCGCGGCCCAGTTGATATTCCTGTTGCGGAGAAACCATGGCAGAGCTCGCGTCGCCGAGTGATGGCAGGTCGTTGGCCATCGTTGGTTGTGCCAGCAAGCAGGCGAGCGTCAGCAGGGTAGGGCGCAGAACATTCATGCATGGAGCTCTTGTTGGATCAGTGCCGTACTGTAGCCGGGAGGCACTTGCCTGACCAGCGTCGGCGGGCCTTGGGTTATGCTATCGGCCTGGGAAAACGGAGGGTGTTATGGGGGATGGTGCGGTGTGGCAGGGCGAGCATCAGGCCGAGCTGGATGCGTGTGGCTTGAATTGTCCGCTGCCTTTGCTCAAGGCCAAGATGGCCCTCAACGGCCTGGTCAGCGGCGACGTACTCAAGGTGCTGGCCACGGATGCCGGGTCGCAGCGCGATTTCCGGGCGTTCGCGCGGCTGGCTGGCCATGAGCTGCTGCGTGAGGAGGCCGAGGGCGAGGTGTTCCGTTACTGGCTGCGCAAGGCGTGATGCCAGGCTGAATATGCCGCAATGAAAAATGCCGCTCGAGAGCGGCATTTTCAGTTGTATCAGGCTTTGTTCAGGGCCTTGGCCGCGGCCAGTACCTCGTCGATATGGCCGGGTACCTTGACCCCTCGCCATTCCTGACGCAGCACGCCGTGCTTGTCGATCAGGAAGGTGCTGCGGTCGATGCCCAGGTATTCCTTGCCGTAGAGCTTCTTCAGCTTGATCACGTCGAATAGCTGGCAGACGCTTTCGTCCTTGTCCGAAATCAGCTCGAAGGGGAAGCCCTGCTTGGCCTTGAAGTTCTCGTGGGTCTTCAGGCTGTCGCGCGATACGCCGATGACGACCGTGTTGGCCGCCGCGAAGGCTTCATAAGAGTCGCGAAAGCCCTGGCCCTGAGTGGTGCAACCTGGAGTGTTGTCCTTCGGGTAGAAGTAGATCACCAGCTGCTTTCCCTTGTAGGCGGCCAGGTTGAACTCGCCGCCGGTGGCGGTGGCGCTGAAATCTGCAACCGGGGAGTCGATAGCGACAGTCATGAAACGCTCCTTATGGATTCTGGGGACGCCAGGGTTCGATTAGTGCGTCGAGGTTCAGTGCATCGGCGAAGTCGAGGAACTGATCGCGCAGCCAACTGATCTGGGTGCCGGCGGGGAGGGTGACGGTCAACTGAGCGTTGAGCATGGTGCCGCCGGTCTGCGGAGCCTGGTAGGTGTCGCAGGTCAGGGCCTCCAACTCGACCTGGTGGTCGATGAAGAACTGGCACAGTTCATTGAGGATGTCCGGGCGGTACACCGAGCTGATGTAGGCCACGTAGGGCAGTGCCTGAGGACGCACCTCCGAGGCGGCGCTGCGGATCACGTTGGCGGTGAACTCATGCTTCTTGGAAAGTGCCGGCAGGCCCGTCTCCAGGCGTGCCAGCGCATCCCAGTTGCCCGATACTTGCAGCACCAGTGCGCTGTAGTCGCCATGACGGCTCAGGCGCGTGCTGACGACCGCGCAGCGGTTTTCATGGCTGGCTCGGCACAGTACGTTGGTCAGCTCCATGGCGTTGGTGCCGAGAGCACTGATGACGAGGAATTGTTCGCGAACTGGGGGGGTGGACATGCAGCCTTCCTAAACGTTGAGCGCTCGGCGCTATAGACAGTGCCAAACAAACACGCAGGGTAGCGAAAAGCGCCCGCCAGGGGAATGACCAGATACTGCTATCGCCAACCGCATTATTGCACTCAATGCCAGAAGTCACGGCCGCTCACACCGCCTGCTACTTCGCTTGTGCAAGGCTGGTAGCGCCAGTACCATTACGGCTCTCTTTTTCGGCAGGAGCGGTTGCATGATTGCGGGCAGTATGGTGGCACTGGTCACGCCCATGGATGCACAGGGTAATCTCGATTGGGACGCCTTGAGCAAACTGGTGGATTTCCACCTGCAAGAGGGCACCAATGCCATCGTGGCAGTCGGCACCACGGGTGAGTCGGCGACACTTGATGTCAATGAGCACATCGAAGTGATCCGTCGCGTGGTCGGTCAGGTCGGCGGGCGCATTCCGGTAATCGCCGGTACGGGTGCCAACTCCACTCGCGAAGCGGTCGAACTGACCCAGAACGCCAAGAGCGCTGGCGCCGATGCCTGCCTGCTGGTCACGCCGTACTACAACAAGCCGACTCAGGAAGGCCTGTACCTGCACTTCCGCCATATCGCCGAAGCCGTGGCCATTCCGCAGATTCTCTACAACGTGCCGGGCCGTACCGCCTGCGACATGCTGCCGGAAACCGTCGAGCGGCTGTCGAAGGTCGATAACATCATCGGCATCAAGGAAGCCACCGGCGACCTGCAGCGTGCCCGTGACATTCTTGACCGGGTCAGCTCGAACTTCCTGCTCTACTCCGGCGACGACGCTACTGCGGTCGAACTGATGCTATTGGGCGGCAAGGGCAACATCTCCGTGACAGCCAACGTGGCACCACGGGCGATGAGCGACATGTGCTCGGCGGCCATGCGCGGTGAAGCCGCGATCGCCAGGGCGATCAATGATCGGTTGATGCCCCTGCACAAAAACCTGTTCATCGAAGCCAACCCGATTCCGGTGAAATGGGCGCTGAACGAAATGGGCATGATGGCCGACGGCATTCGCTTGCCGCTGACCTGGCTGAGCCCCCGTTGTCACGAACCGCTGCGTCAGGCCCTGCGCCAGTCCGGTGTATTGGTCTAATCGAGGAATTACGACGCATGAAGCGACTGGCCGGACTTTCCGCACTTGCTCTGATCATCACCAGCACCAGTGGCTGTGGCTGGGTCTGGGGCGAAAATGGCTACTTCCGTGATCGCGGTAGCGATTACCTGACCGCACGGCAGACTGCGCCGATGCAACTGCCGGCCGATGTCGAGGCCAAGCGCCTCGATCCACTGCTGCCCGTGCCCAATCAAATCCGCAACAGTGACGTGCAGGGCGAGTACGACGTACCGCGTCCGCAAGCACTCGCTGTCAGCGAGAACGTCAGCGAGTTCAGCCTGCAGAACAGCGGCGACTCCAGCTGGCTGGTCGCTCAGCGTGTTCCAGCTGAAGTCTGGCCGGGTGCCCGTCAATTCTTCGAGGATGGCGGTTTCCGTATCGTCGACGAACGCCCGCAGACCGGTGAATTCAGCACCGATTGGAAGCGTTTTGACGCGCTGTCCAGCAGCATGCAGAGTCGTTTGAGCGGCCGCGTTGCCGGTCTCGATAACAACACTGAAACCCGTGTGCACGTGCGCCTCGAGCCGGGTGTGCAGCGCAATACCAGCGAGATCTTCGTGGTGACTGCGCAGCGCCCCGCGGGCAGCACCACCGAAGTGCCGTTCACCGAGCGCAGCGTCAACAAGACACTCGACGCCGCACTGCTTGATGAACTGCAGACCAGCCTGACGCGCAGCGTCGAGCAGGGCGGTTCGGTATCGCTGCTGGCCGGTCGTGACTACGACGCACCGAACCGCGTGAGCTTGTCCGCGGACGGTAACGGCAACCCCATATTGAACCTGAACACCGACTTCGACCGCGCCTGGTCCGGCGTTGGCCGCTCGCTGCGCATGGCTGAACTGCGTGTCGACGACATCAACCGTACCCTGGGTGTTTACTACGTCAACCTGGCCGAAGGCCCGCAGCGTGCCAACGAGAAGCCTGGCTTCTTCAGCCGCCTGTTTGGTGGCTCGGACAGCAAGGACGAAATCGAGGCCCGCGCCGAGCGCTATCAGGTTCGCTTGACCGCCGTTGGCGACACCGTGCAGGTAACGGTCGAGAAAGACCTCAATACCGTTGCGCCTGCTGATGTAGCGCGCCGCGTGCTGGGCATGATTCAGGAAAACCTCGGCTAAGTAACCTTGGGCGAGTGGTTGGCGATAGGCGAAACCTCCAGGGGTTTCGCCTTTTGTTTTCACAGGCAGCTTTTTTCGGTGCTGCCGGCATCTACCAAGCCGTTGCAGAGCGGCGCGACTTTCACGCGACAAGGCGGAATCTCGATATGACCACACCTTCCCTGAGCCTGAAAAAAATCTATTCGGGCAAAGTCCGCGACCTCTATGAGATCGACGATACGCGCATGCTGATGGTCGCCACCGATCGTCTGTCGGCCTTCGACGTGATCCTCGAGCAGCCGATTCCGGACAAGGGCAAGATTCTCACCGCCATCTCCAACTTCTGGTTCGACAAGCTGGCTCACGTGGTGCCCAACCACTTCACCGGTGATCGCGTCGAAGACGTGGTGCCGGCTGCCGAGCTGCCGCTGGTCGAGGGCCGTGCCGTGGTCGCCAAGCGCCTCAAGCCGGTTGCCGTGGAAGCCATCGTGCGCGGTTACATCGTCGGTTCTGGCTGGAAGGAATACCAGAAGAGCGGCACCGTGTGCGGCATCGAATTACCGGCTGGCTTGAAAGAGGCTGCCAAGCTGCCACAACCGATCTTCACCCCGTCGACCAAGGCCGCCGTGGGCGACCATGACGAGAACATCTCCTTCGCCCAGTGCGAAGCGATCATCGGCGCCGAACTGGCCGCCAAAGTGCGCGACACCTCCATCGCCCTGTACGTGGCTGCGGTGGAGTACGCGGCCACCCGCGGCATCATCATCGCCGACACCAAGTTCGAATTCGGCCTGGATGAAAACGGCACCCTGACCCTGATGGACGAAGTGCTGACTCCAGACTCCAGCCGCTTCTGGCCAGCAGACAGCTACGCCGAAGGCACCAACCCGCCGAGCTTCGACAAACAGTTCGTACGCAACTGGCTGGAATCCACCGGCTGGAACAAGGAGCCACCAGCGCCTGCTGTGCCGGCGGATGTGGCGCAGAAGACCGCCGACAAATACCGCGAGGCGCTGACTCGGCTGACTGCCTGATTCTCTTCGTCCGGCATCAAAAAACGCCGCCGACCCAGAGATGGGCGGTGGCGTTTTTGTTTGGGGGATTACTTGATGAGTGGCAGGAATCCGCCATCAAAAGCAGTCGTTCGCTTGCGGAAGATCCCTGTCGTGCATGAGCTTGCACAGCCCGATTACTCCGACTAACGACCAAGGACGTTTCAGCCAAACGCAGGGTAGGCTAGCGAATCATCTCCTTATATGTGAATATCCGTATATTCGTTTTTTCATGTATACGGACGACCTATGCTGACTCCACCTGAGGCCTTCAAATGCCTGGCTGATGAGACCCGTGCTCGCGCCACCCTGCTCATCGCTGAACAGGGAGAACTCTGTGTCTGCGAATTGATGTGCGCTCTTGAGGACAACCAGTCCAAGGTCAGCCGCCACCTGGCCCAACTGCGAAGCGCGGGCTTGCTGCTGGATCGCAGGCAAGGGCAGTGGGTGTACTACCGGCTCAATCCCGATCTGCCGCAATGGATCAACGAGGTGCTTCGGGTAACGGCAGAAGGCAACGTCCCCTGGCTGAAAGACAGCACGACCCGACTGAGCAATATGGCTGGCCGCCCCGAGCGCGCTACCAGTTGCTGCTGATTCTCGCCGGGAGAGCTTGAGATGCTCATTGCAGCTGCTGTATTCGTCTTCACCCTGATCCTAGTCATCTGGCAGCCGAGAGGCTTGGGCGTAGGCTGGAGCGCGACTATTGGCGCCGCTCTGGCGCTGGCCGTCGGAGCGGTCTCCTTTCAGGACATCCCGACTGTTTGGGCTGTGGTGTGGAATGCCACCGCGACATTCATCGCAATCATCGTCATCAGCTTATTGCTGGATGAGGCGGGCTTCTTCGAGTGGGCAGCGCTACACGTAGCGCGCTGGGCAAATGGTAACGGGCGACGCCTGTTTGCCTTCACCGTACTGCTGGGGGCCGCTGTTTCAGCGTTGTTCGCCAATGACGGCGCTGCACTGATTCTGACCCCCATCGTCATTTCACTGCTGGTCGCGCTGCGTTTCTCGGCGGGCGCCACATTGGCGTTCGTCATGGCTGCGGGCTTTATCGCAGATACCGCCAGCCTACCGCTCGTGGTTTCGAACCTGGTCAACATCGTTTCAGCTGACTTCTTCGGGTTGGGCTTCGCCGAGTATGCATCTGTGATGGTGCCGGTGACCGTGGTCAGCGTGGCATCGACACTGCTTGTGCTGTTTCTTTACTTCCGCCGCGATGTGCCCGCCACCTACTCCGTGGCAGACCTGAAAACTCCACGCTCAGCCATTCGAGACCGCACCACGTTCGTATACGGTTGGTGGGTTCTGGCACTACTGCTGGCTGGCCTCTTCGTGTTGGAGCCCATGGGCGTGCCCATCAGCGCGGTCGCCGCTGCATGCGCCGCCATTCTGTTTGCAGTAGCTGCCAGAGGGCAGGTCATCTCGACGCGCCGAGTGCTACGTGAGGCACCCTGGCAAATCGTGATCTTTTCGCTTGGCATGTACCTGGTCGTCTACGGTTTGAGCAACGCGGGCCTCACGAGCCATCTCACGATGGTGCTCAACCGCCTTGCCGAGCATGGCATCTGGGCTGCCGCACTGGGTACCGGATTGCTGTCGGCCTTGCTGTCTTCGGTCATGAACAACATGCCCAGCGTACTCATCGGTGCGCTATCCATCGATGCGAGCGACAGCTCCGGCCTGGTACGCGACGCGATGATCTACGCGAATGTCATCGGTTGCGATCTCGGCCCGAAGATCACGCCCATCGGCAGCCTGGCGACGTTGTTGTGGCTGCACGTTCTCCAGCGCAAAGGAATCCGTATCACCTGGGGTTACTACTTCAAGGTCGGTGCCCTGCTGACCGTTCCGGTTCTGCTCATTACCCTTTCGGCGCTGGCCTTGCGCCTGAGCCTTTGACGTCCGCCAGTGGCGGCAGGAGCTAGCATGCGAGTCCTCTTCATGTGTACGGCCAACAGTTGCCGGAGCATTCTTTCCGAGGCCCTGTTCAACCACATTGCGCCTGACGGTTTCGAAGCCGTGAGTGCGGGCAGCTTTCCAAAGGGCCAAGTGCTGCCGCGCAGCCTGCAAACTCTCGAAGAGGCCGGAATCTCCATCGTGGGTTTGAGTAGTAAGGGCAACGAAGCCTTCGAGGCGAACCCGCCCGATATCGTCATCACCGTTTGCGACAAGGCAGCCGGTGAGGCTTGCCCGGTTTACTTCGGGCCAGCACTTAAAGCGCATTGGGGCTTGGCAGATCCTTCCGACGTAAAAGGCGACGAAGCGGAGATTTCAACAGCATTCAACGCAACGTTGGCGCAGATCGAGCGACGCTGTCACGCCTTCCTGGATCTGCCTTTCGGCAACCTGAGCCGCGAAGAACTAAAGCGCGAGCTGGATCGTATTGGCCACCTTTGAATGGAGCTACCCATGTCCCGAGAGCTTCCTAATCTTGACCTCGATCTGATCGGTCAATTCTCTGCCAGCATTGAGCCCAGTCAGCACAAGCCACGCATCCTGTTGCTCCACGGTTCCACCCGTGAACGCAGCTTCAGTCGTCTTCTGGTTGAAGAATCTGCGCGCCTGCTTGAGCATTTCGGCGCTGAAACCCGCATCTTCGATCCGTCAGGCCTGCCACTGCCTGACGACGCTCCGGTAGAGCACCCGAAAGTCCAAGAGCTGCGCGATCTGGTGCTGTGGTCGGAAGGCCAGATTTGGTGTTCGCCAGAACGGCACGGCGCCATGTCCGCTGTCTTCAAGGCGCAGATCGACTGGATTCCTCTAGCGCTCGGTGCGGTTAGGCCCAGTCAGGGCAAGACCCTTGCAGTCATGCAAGTCTGCGGCGGCTCGCAGTCGTTCAACGTGGTCAACCAACTACGCGTCCTGGGCCGCTGGATGAGGATGTTCACCATCCCCAATCAGTCTTCGGTGCCTAAGGTATACCTGGAATTCGACGACGCTGACCGCATGAAGCCGTCCGCCTATTACGACCGTGTAGTCGATGTGATGGAAGAACTGATTAAGTTCACCCTCCTGCTGCGCGACCAGAAAGACTTCCTCGTGGATCGCTACTCAGAGCGCAAAGAGACGGCTGAACAGCTGTCTGCTCGCGTCAATCAACGTTCAATTTGAGGTGTCGGATGACTATCGAAGTCAGGGTGGCAGGCCCGGTAGACGCTGAGGCGATCCAGGCGATCTATGCGCCAGTGGTGCTCGGCACTGCTATCTCGTTCGAGGAGGTGCCACCGTCAGCAGAAGAAATGCGGACGCGGATAGAGGCGACACTAGAGACCTACCCGTATTTGGTGGCGGTGCGTAACGGGATCGTTGTCGGCTATGCCTACGCTAGCCAGCATCGTGCTCGAGCGGCCTACCGGTGGGCAGTGGATGTCACGGTGTACATTGCAGAGGACGCTCGGCGTAAAGGTGTCGGACGTAGGTTGTATGAAGCCTTACTGCCGATGCTCAAGTCTCTGGGCTATCGCTCAGTCTATGCAGGGATAGCCCTGCCTAATGAGGGCAGCGTTGGCCTTCACGAACGGGCGGGGTTCCGGCATATCGGCACGTTTCCGCAAGTGGGCTACAAGCATGGCGCTTGGCACGACGTTGGCTACTGGCTTCTTGAACTGCGCGAATGCTCATCTCCGCCAAAGGAACCGGCGTGCTTTAGCGATTACGCAAGCTAAAGCAAGCTGGCATCCGAATACGAACATCGCATTAGCAGCAGCCTGAACGTGCTCCAGCCGCAGGCACGAACAAAGCCTCAACGATGTTGCAACCTGAGACCGTCGATCCCAGGCAGGTCGACTCGCAGGTGCCAGACATCGCGAGTAACTGCTCACGGATTTTTTGAAGATTCGTAACCTTCTGCTCAACGGCGGCGAGGTGTTTTTTAACAACCGTGAGGGCTTCTCCGCATAGGTTGTCGGTATCTGCTGAGAGCGTTATCAGCTCGCGGATATCCTCCAAAGGAAAGCCAAGGTCTCGGTTCTGCCGGATGAATATCAGGCGCGACTTGTGTATATCCGTGTAGATCCGGTGTTTGCCAGCCGAGCGGAGGGCCGGGGGGAGCAGCCCGATTTTTTCGTAGTACCGGATCGTTTCAATGTGGCATCCAGTAGATTTGGATAGCGCGCCAATACCCGTCATGCAGATTACCCCAAGCATTTCTTGATTCTGTAGTCGCTACAGATATTACCCTGAACAATCGAAAATGACCGCGTACGTAAAGGGTGTAGCGTGAACAGAGATCAGCTCGAAGAAAATCAGATTCCAATCTACTTTATTGTCGTCATTGGTGCCTTAATCGGTGGGCTGCTGGCCCCAGACGCTGCGCAAGGTCTTGGCATTTTGGTAACCCCTGCCATTGCAGTGCTCATGTACGCGATGTTCTTGCAGATTCCTTTCCTAAATATCCGGCAGGGGCTGCGTGATAGGCGTTTCATGGCAGCCTTGCTGATAGCTAACTTTTTATTGATTCCACTCTTAGTCTGGGCGATGACAAGTGGGCTCGTTAACCACCCGGCCATTCTCATTGGCGCCTTGCTGGTGCTGCTCACGCCTTGCATCGACTATGTCGTCGTCTTCACTCATATCGGAAAAGGCGATTCCAGGCTGACTTTGGCGGCCACGCCTGTGCTACTTCTGCTGCAACTCGTGCTTCTGCCCATCTACCTTGCGTTTATGCTGGGCAGTGAATCGGCAGTGGTTATTTCCATTACCCCCTTCATCGAGGCGTTTTTGGTGTTGATCGTTCTCCCCCTGGTGTTGGCGGTGCTCACTTCCGCTGGGGCAAAGCGATCGCGGGTTGTGTCGGGATGGAATGATGCCTGGGCGTGGATGCCTGTGCCTGCGATGGCTGCTGTGCTGATAGTCGTGATCGCCTCACAGATTACCAACGTGGTTCAGGACATCGACAAGCTGTTGCCGGTGATCCCGGTCTATCTCGGCTTTATGTTGCTGGCCCCTGTAGTCGGCGCGATAACCGCGAAAGCATTCAAGCTGCCGGCAGCGACAGCCCGCTCAGTGACATTTAGCGCATCGACTCGTAACTCGCTTGTCGTGCTTCCGCTTGCGTTGGCGCTCCCAGAGGACATGAGGGCGCTTGCCGCTGCCGCAGTCATCACTCAAACACTTGTTGAGTTGGTGAGTGAGCTGATTTACATCCGGGCCATCCCAGCTATGGTCTGGAGAAAGAAATAAGTCACTTACCTGCTGCGTCCGCTGTGACGCGGGCCTGAAGTAAATATACGGCAGGTAAGATTGGTTCAACGAGGGGGCGGGGAAACGCCTTGAACGGCTGCTCCTGGCCGAAAGCAACATCTCGATAGCCGTTTGTACGATTAACTTTCTCTCTCCATTCTCCTGGCCCGCCCTCACTCCAGAGCTTTCCACAAAAACTCCAGAGCTTTCCGCAAGAAGCCATCACCCATCTGCCTCTACATTCCGTCATCCGCTTCTGCGTTATGAGGTCGCCAGATACCCGTATCTGAGCTAGACCCAAAGCAGGGGTATCCCACAGATAATCTGCATAACAAGAGGATGGGCGTGATGTTCAAAGCCAGTCACGTCTTGCACCAGGAGTTCCTTGACCGGATCTCCGCTGCTAAGGCCGCCGATTTTTTCCCTGTCATCAGCGCCAACTACAACGTTGACGAGGCAGCCTATCTCGGCGAACTGCTGCAGCTGGCCGATCCCGGTGCTGCCGGTATCGAGGCCGTTCGCCAGCAGGCGCGCAGCCTGATTCAGGACGTGCGTGGTCGCGACAACGCGGTCGACACCCTCGATGCGCTGCTGCGTCAGTACAGTCTGGATACCCAGGAAGGCCTGATGCTGATGTGCCTGGCCGAAGCGCTGTTGCGGGTGCCGGATGCTGCCACCGCCGATGCGTTGATTCGCGACAAGCTCAATGCCGCCGAGTGGGAACGCCACCTGGGCAAGAGCGACAGCGTGCTGGTCAATTTCGCCGCCTGGGGACTGGTGATGACCGGCAAGGTGGTCGATCCGCAGACCAGCGATGGTCGCCCGAAGAAGGTGCTCGGGCGCCTCATTCAGCGTTCCGGTGAGCCGGTGATCCGCGCGGCCATGAACCAGGCAATGAAGCTCATGGGCAAGCAGTTCGTGCTCGGCCGTACCATCAGCGAAGCGCTGAAGAACGGCCGTCCGGAGCGCGAGAAGGGCTACACCTATTCCTTCGACATGCTCGGTGAAGCGGCGCTCACCGCCGAAGACGCCGAGAAGTACATGGCTGACTACCGCAAGGCCATCGACACCGTGGGTGCCGAGCCGCAGGTCGGCCCGGGCCCGAAGCCGTCGATCTCGATCAAGCTCTCGGCACTGCACCCGCGTTACGAAGTGGCCCAGCGCGAGCGCGTGCTGACCGAGCTGTTCGCCAACGTGCGCGAGCTGGTGATCCGGGCGCGCAAGCTGAACGTCGGTATTTCCGTGGACGCCGAGGAGGCGGATCGCCTCGAGCTGTCCCTGGAACTCTACGAGAAGCTGCTACGTGATCCGGCCGTTGCTGGCTGGGGCGAGTTCGGTCTGGTGATCCAGGCCTATTCCAAGCGCTGCCTGCCGGTGCTGGTCTGGCTGACCCTGTTGGGCAGGGAGCTCGGCGAGAAGATGCCGCTGCGCCTGGTGAAGGGCGCCTACTGGGACAGCGAGATCAAGCAGTGCCAGGTATGGGGCCTCGACGGCTACCCGGTGTTCACTCGCAAGGAAGGCACCGATACCTCCTATCTGGCTTGCGCTCGCTACCTGCTCAGCGAGTTCACCCGCGGCGTGATCTACCCGCAGTTCGCCAGCCACAACGCGCACACCGTCAGCTGCATCTTGGCCATGGCTGCCGAGCAGTCGTCGCCGCGCGAGTTCGAGTTCCAGCGCCTGCACGGCATGGGCGATGCGCTGTACGACACGGTGCTGGAGAAGCATCGCAAGACCGTGCGCATCTACGCGCCGGTGGGGGCTCACAAGGACTTGCTGCCGTACCTGGTGCGCCGTCTGCTGGAGAACGGTGCCAACTCGTCGTTCGTTCACCAGCTGGTCGACCCGAGCGTGCCGGTCGAATCGCTGATCGATCACCCGGTCACCCAGCTGAGCAAATTCGCCAGCCTCGGCAATAACAAAATCCCGCTGCCACCTGCGCTGTACGGGGCCACACGGAAAAACTCCCAGGGCATCAACATGAACATCCAGATATCTTTGACCGAGCTCGAAAACGCTTACAAGCCGCAACTCGACCGTCAATGGCAGGCTGCCCCGGTGATAAACGGCCAGACCTTGAGCGGCACCGCCGAGGAAGTTCGTTGCCCCTTCGACCTGAACAAGGTGGTCGGTACTGCCCAGTTCGCCACCGCCGCTCAGGCCGCCCAGGCGCTGGATGGCCTGAGCGCAGCCTGGCCGCGCTGGAATGCGGTCGCTATCGATGAGCGTGCAAGCATTCTCGAGCGCCTTGCTGACCTGCTGGAAAGCAACCGTGCCGAGTTGATGGCGCTGTGTACCGTGGAAGCCGGCAAGTCCATGCAGGATGGCATCGACGAAGTCCGCGAAGCGGTGGATTTCTGTCGTTATTACGCGCAGCAGGCGCGCCTCAAGCTGGGCCGCGAAGAACTCAAGGGCCCGACCGGCGAGCGCAACGAGCTGTTCCATGAAGGCCGCGGGATTTTCGTCTGCGTCAGCCCGTGGAACTTCCCGCTGGCCATTTACCTCGGCCAGATCAGCGCCGCCCTGGTGGCAGGTAACGTGGTGCTGGCCAAACCGGCCGAGCAGACCAGCCTGATCGCCGCTCGTGCCCTGGAGCTGATGTTCGAAGCTGGCCTGCCGAAGGATGTGATCGCCTTCCTACCGGGCGACGGTGCCACCCTGGGCGGCGTGTTCTGCCGCGACCCGCGCGTCGCAGGCGTGTGCTTCACCGGTTCTACCGACACAGCACGGATCATCAACCGTCAGTTGGCCGAGAAGGACGGCATGATTGCCACCCTGATCGCCGAGACCGGCGGCCAGAACGCCATGATCGTCGACTCCACCGCACTGCCCGAGCAAGTGGTCAAGGATGCCGTCGGCTCGGCCTTCACCAGCGCCGGTCAGCGCTGCTCGGCACTGCGCGTGCTGTATGTGCAGCGTGATATCGCCGACCGGGTGATCGACCTGCTCAAGGGCGCCATGGCCGAACTGAAGATCGGCCCGACCCATCTGCGCGAGAACGATATCGGTCCGGTGATCGATTCCGAGGCCCGTGAAGGCTTGCTGGCGCACATCAATCAACTCAAGGGTGAAGGCAAGCTGATTGCCGAAGCCTCGCTGCGCGCTGACCTGAATGGTCACTTCATCGCACCGGTGGCGTTCGAGATTGGTGGCATTCACGAGTTGAAGAAGGAACAGTTCGGCCCGGTTCTGCACGTGGTGCGCTTCGATGCCAGCGATCTGGAGAAGGTCGTCGCGGCGATCAACGCCACCGGCTATGGATTGACCCTTGGCATCCACAGCCGAAACGAGGAAACTGCCGCCCGCATCGAAGCCCTGGCGCGGGTCGGCAACCTGTACGTGAACCGCAACCAGATCGGTGCGGTGGTCGGCGTACAGCCGTTCGGCGGCTGCGGCCTGTCCGGTACCGGCCCGAAAGCCGGTGGCCCGAGCTACCTGTTGCGCTTCGTCAACGAGCGCACCACCTCGGTGAATACCACGGCGGTGGGCGGCAACGCCTCACTGCTATCGCTGGGCGACGAGTAACAGACAACGGGTGGGAATCGATGAGATTTCTGCCCGTTTTGCTATTGGGGGCGTATGCCCCGAATCGGTAATGCCACCAGCAGAGTGGCATGCCTGGAGCGCGACCGTGACCGATGGTCGTGATGTGCCAACTGGGCCGGGTAACCCCCGGTTCGAATAAAAACAAACGAGAGGGGCATTCCCCAAATGACTGCAAGTACTCCCATGCTGGTCACCTTCGTGGTCTATATCCTGGCCATGGTGTTGATCGGATTCATTGCCTACCGCGCGACCAAGAACTTCTCCGACTATATCCTCGGTGGCCGTAGCCTCGGTAGTTTCGTCACCGCACTGTCGGCTGGTGCCTCGGACATGAGCGGCTGGCTGCTGATGGGCCTGCCAGGTGCGATCTTCATCGCCGGTATATCGGAAAGCTGGATCGCCATTGGCCTGATCCTCGGTGCCTGGCTGAACTGGCTGTTCGTCGCAGGTCGCCTGCGCGTGCACACCGAGCACAACAACAATGCGCTGACCCTGCCGGACTTCTTTACCCACCGCTTCGAAGACAACAGCAAACTGCTGCGCATCTTCTCGGCGCTGGTCATTCTGGTGTTTTTCACCATTTACTGCGCCTCCGGCGTGGTGGCCGGTGCGCGTCTGTTCGAGTCGACCTTCGGCATGAGCTACGACACGGCCCTGTGGGTCGGCGCGGCAGCGACCATCCTCTATGTGTTCGTCGGTGGTTTTCTGGCGGTGAGCTGGACGGACACCGTGCAGGCGACGTTGATGATTTTCGCGCTGCTGATCACTCCGGTGTTCGTCATCCTCGCCCTTGGCGATTTCGATGCTGCCATGGTGACCATCGAGCAGGCCAACCCGGCCAACTTCGACATGTTCCGTGGCCTGTCCTTCGTCGCCATCATCTCGTTGCTGGCCTGGGGCCTGGGCTATTTCGGCCAGCCGCACATCCTGGTGCGCTTCATGGCCGCTGACTCGGTCAAGTCGATACCGGCCGCGCGCCGCATCGGCATGACCTGGATGATCCTCAGCCTGGGTGGTGCGGTAGCCGTTGGTTTCTTCGGTATCGCCTACTTCGCCAACAACCCGGCGCTGGCCGGCCCGGTGACCGAGAACAGCGAACGCGTGTTCATCGAGTTGACCAAGATTCTCTTCAATCCCTGGGTTGCCGGCCTGATCCTGTCTGCCATTCTTGCGGCGGTAATGAGCACCCTGAGCTGTCAGTTGCTGGTCTCGTCCAGCGCCCTGACCGAAGATTTCTACAAGGCGTTCCTGCGTAAGGATGCCAGCCAGACCGAACTGGTCTGGGTCGGTCGTGGCATGGTGCTGTTGATTGCGCTGGTGGCCATCGGTATCGCCTCCAATCCGGATAGCAAAGTGCTGGGCCTGGTGTCTTACGCGTGGGCCGGTTTCGGTGCGGCCTTCGGTCCGGTGGTGATTCTGTCCCTGGTATGGAAAGGCATGACCCGCAACGGCGCGCTGGCCGGCATGGTGGTCGGTGCGGTAACCGTGGTGGTGTGGAAGAACTTCATTGGGCTAGGCCTGTACGAGATCATCCCAGGTTTCATTTTCGCCACCCTGGCTATCGTGGTGTTCAGCAAGATCGGTCGCCCGGCAACGCCGACGATGGTCAAGCGCTTCGACGAGGCCGAGAAGGAGTATCAGGACGCGCACCTCTGATCGCGTTTCCGTCGCTCGATTGACCAAAGGCCCGGACATTGTCCGGGCCTTTTCGTTGCTGCCTGCTGGTAAGCTTGCAGGCCAGGAATCAGGAGCCCGATATGAGTACGTCCAAAGATCCGCTGCACGGCGTCACCTTGCAGGCCATTCTTACCGAACTGGTGGAACAGTTGGGGTGGGACGGCCTCGCCCAGCGCATCGATATCCGCTGCTTCAAGAGCGACCCGAGCATCAAGTCGAGCCTGACCTTTCTGCGCAAAACGCCTTGGGCACGGGAAAAGGTCGAAGCCTTGTTCCTGAAGCTCAAGCGCTAGCACGGCATTGCTGATTCAGAGATGTAGCCCTTGTAGGAGCCAGCTTGCTGGCGATAGCCGTGGTGAAGTCCATACCTGTGTTGCGGATGGAATCGCTTCGCCGGCAAGCCGGCTCCAACATTGAGTCGCTGCAGCGCCTGTCTATCGCCTTATGCTGCTGTATCGGTGCTCGTCTCTATCGCTGCGCTGTGGTGGTTTGTGGCAACGCACACAGGGTATGAGCGCCCGGTTGCAGGTAGGGCGTGAGGAGCGGCGCCATGCCCTTGAGCACCTGTACCGGCAGCGCCGAGGTGAAGCGGAAGTTCTCCGCCGCACGGCCCGGCACGAAAGCGGTGAGGGTGCCGAAATGATCCGGGCCGAGAAAGAACACGAAGGTGGCAGTGCGGTTCTGTACCCGTGAGCTAGTCACTTGGCCAGTGCGGGCTACGCTGCTCAGGCGATTGTCGCCGGTGCCGGTTTTGCCACCGAGAGTCAACGGACTGCCATCGGCCAGGGTGAAGGTACCTTGCAGGCGTCGCGCCGTACCGCCCTCTACGACCTGAGAAAGCGCTTCGCGCAGCGCGGCAGCGACTTCCGGCGCCATGACCCGTCTGCCGGGTTCCTGTACATGACCCAGGCGTGTGTCGTAGGGCGTATTGGCGGCGAAGTGCAGGCTGTCGATGCGCACGGTAGGCAAGCGCATCCCGTCGTTCTGAATGATGCCGATCAGCTCGGCCAGCGCTGCCGGTCGATCACCGGAGCTGCCGATGGCGGTGGCCAGCGACGGTACCAGGTGCTCGAAGGGGTAGCCCAGGTTCTGCCAGCGCTGGTGGATATCCAGGAACGCTTCGACTTCCAGCATGATGCGGATGCGGCTGTCCCGGGCGCTTTTGTGGCGGCTCTTGAATAGCCAGCCGTAGACCTCCTGACGTTCGTCGAGGCTGGCGGTTACGGCGTCGCCGAAAGTAGCCTGGGGATGATCGCTCAGGTAGGCGAGTAGCCACAGCTCCAGCGGATGCACCCGGGCGATATAGCCCTGATCCGGCAGGCTGAAGGCGCCCGGCCCATAGCGCGTGTACAGCTCATTGATGCGTTTGTCGCTGACCTTCACGCTAGGCAAGTGGGCTTTGATGAAGCTGGCGAAAGTCGCCTGGTCAACGTCGGGCATCAGGTAGCGGTGTACCGCTGCCAAGCGCGTGTCGGTGAGGCGCAGGCCGCCGATAAAAGTGTCCAGACGCTGCTGGGCGGATTGGCCCTGATACTTGCGCCAGAAGCGCAGTAGAAAGGTGGTGCCTTCGCGGTCGGCGAAGTGGCTCAGGTATGCCCGGCGGCGTGGATCGCTATCGTCCCTGAGCAGTTCGGCGCTGTTACCCGGTGCCTGGTAGGTGCTGTAGCGCACCAGATCACGCATCAGGCGGATGAACGGCAGGTTGATCGATTCACGCAAGGACTCACGCAGGGTCGGCAGTCGGCCGTTGTCCTCGCGGCGGAAGTTGCCAAAGGTGTGCAGGCCGCCGCCGGTGAAGAAACGCTCATTGGGGCTGGCCGAGTAACGGCGCTCCAGGGCAGCCTCCAGCATGCTGGAGAGATCGCTGGCCGGGTTGCGGCTGAGGTAGTCGATGGCCCAACGGCTGAGCAGATCCTGATCGGCGACCTCCACGCTGCGCAGTTGGGCGGGCGTCTGCCCAGCATGGCGCTGGTGCAGTTCGGCAATCATCTCCAGATAAGTCGCCATCACCCGAAGTTTTGCGGTGGAGCCCAGTTCCAGTTTGCTGCCCTCGTTGATATCGAAGGGCTGGTTGGTGTTGTCGGTCTGCACTCGCACCTGGTTGCCGCTGGGTGTGCGCTCGAACAGGGTGAAGCTGTAGCGCACGTCAGCGGTTTTGCTGGGAGACAGCAGGCGGTCGCCGAACAGGCCGACGCTTTCGGCGAATGTGGGGGCAGCGAGCTGTTCGAGGTAGAGGCTGACCTGCTGCTGCAGATCCGAATTTAGGCTGGAACGCGCATCCAGATCGAGACGGTCGAGTCTGTAGTAGGACAGATTGAGCAGGCCGGCCAACCGCGCCCGGGCCATGCTGATGCCTTTGTCACTATCAACGCGTTGCAGGTTGGGGTCGGTCTGCCAGTCGCGGTAGATCACTTGCTGCGCCAGAGCGGCATCACGTAGGTCTTCATCGAGGACACCGCCGCTGGCCAGCAGGCGCAGATGGCTGTCAGTCAGCTCGGCGAGCTCATCACGACCTTTCGACAGGTAGTACGAGGGCCGGCGCTGGGCGATCATCAGCGACAGTACCTGGCGCAGTGCCAATCCCTGCTCGGCCAGGCTGGTATCGTTCGAGCGCTGCGGGTCGAGCAGGCGGTTGGTGGCGGCGAAATCGGCGCCGTACCAGATGCGCAGGCCGTCAGCCAGACCGTGCACCTCGCCGTGCCCCGGCGCAGCCGAAAGCGGCACGCTGTTGAGGTAATCACGCACGATGTTCTGCCGGGCTTCGAGGGTGTGCGGGCCGCCCTGATAGGCGCGCACGCTGGCCGAAACCATCTGCCGCAATTTCTCCGCTGGCGCATGGGTGATGCCATCTGGCGAATGCCGGTACTTCTCCAGTTGCGTGGCCAGAGTACTGCCGCCGGCAGACTGATCCTGCATGCCGACATACTTGCCGATCTGCGAGAGCGCCGCCTTGCTGAAGCGCGGCCAGTCCACCGCCGGGTTGGCTTCGGCGGGCTCGCTCGCCAGCAGTTTGCGATCCTCGATGAACAGCAGGCTGCCAACCACCAGTGGTGGGATGGCGGTGAAGCTCGGGTAGCGTTGCCGTGGATTGCGCACGGTGTAGAAGGGTGAGCCACGGCAGTCTTCGAGGTTGACCCCGGTCTGCGTTTTTTCTGCGAAGGGCGGAAAGAGGCCCCTTTCGGCGTACGCCATCAGCGCCGGAGAAAAATGACTCTGCTGCAACACCTCGAATCCCCTGCTCTGCAGACGTTCGACGAAGGTGGGCAGATGGCTGTAGCCCATGCGCTGATCGAAGGGGCCAGCACCAGGGTAGATGATGGCGTCGCTGGGGCCGTTTTCGACCTGATAGGTCAGTTGTGCGGCGTAGCGGCTCAATTCACTGGACTGGAAGTAGGCGGTGCGCAGCTCATAGATCAGCAGGGCTGCGCCGATCACCAGCAGGAGCAGCAGGATGACGCCGACGGCCCAGCGCACAGGGTGGGACTGCCGCCGGGGTTCGAGCTGCACCGCGGTAGCGGCTTTGCGCTCGCTTACAGGCGGTGCTGAGTCGGATCGCCATAGTGCGCCCATAGTGAAGTGGCCCTGGCTTGTCCTTTATCTTTAGCGTAGTCGTTGAGCGGTGTCGTGCTCTGTCCGCTGAACAGAAAACTCGTGTCGGAACATGAACGGCGACTTTTGGCGGGTGCTCTACGCTGGGCGTGACCCGCTGGCGTATGACCTGAACCCGTGAGTGTCAGGCAGGTCAGGATACAATCAGCAGGAGGAACCATGATGCGAACACTTGAATTGGCTGGCACTCAGGTACCGGTGATAGGCCAGGGCACTTGGCGGATGGGTGAGAATCCGGGCCAGCGGCGGGCCGAGGTGGCGGCGTTGCGTGAAGGTATCGAGCACGGCCTGCGCCTTATCGATACGGCCGAGATGTATGGCGAGGGCGGCGCGGAGGAGGTGGTCGGCGAGGCGCTCGTTGGCAGGCGTGATCAGGTGTTCCTGGTCAGCAAGGTCTACCCGCACAACGCCAGCCGTGCTGGCGTGGCGGCGGCCTGTGAGCGCAGCCTGAAGCGCTTGGGCACCGATCATCTCGACCTGTATCTGCTGCACTGGCGCGGGCAATATCCGCTGGCGGAAACGGTCGAGGCCTTCGAACGGCTGCGCGAGCAGGGCAAGATCGGCCGCTGGGGCGTGTCCAACTTCGATCTCGATGACCTGGAAGAACTCGGTGACCCAGCCTGTGCCACCAACCAGGTGCTCTACAACCCGCAAGAGCGCGGCGTGGAGTTTGACCTGTTGCCGTGGCAGCAACGCCAGGGCATGCCTTTGATGGCTTACTGTCCGCTGGGGCAGGGCGGTGCGTTGCTGGCCAACCGGGCCATATGTCAGGTCGCGGAGCAGCATGGCGTGAGCGCTGCGCAAGTGGCGTTGGCCTGGGCGCTTCGCCATCCGGGTGTGTTGGTGATTCCCAAAGCCGGTGACCCGCAGCATCTGGCCGAGAATGCCGCCGCCGCCGACCTGCAGCTCAGCGAAGCCGATTTGCAGGTGATTGACAGCGCCTACCCAGCGCCGGGGCGCAAGCAGCGGTTGCAGATGGTGTAGCTGGTGGTTGTGCCGCAAGACGGCCGTAGGATGGTATTGAGCGAAGCGATACCCATCAAGGGTTCGGCGTAGAGTCCCGATTGCCCGGCCAGGCCGCAATCGATTCGCCCCGAGGTCGGGGCTCCTACAGGGTTGGTGACACTCGCGATCGTGTAGGAGCCGCGCCCCCGCGGCGAATGGCGCAGGCAGCACCAACTGTGCGGCAAGGCTGCAGTGGATTTCTGCTACACGCCGCACTCTTTGCACAGTGATAAAACCACTCTCGCCCTCCCCAAAGAGGGCGAGACTATTGGCTCAACCGGCGACCAGCACCCGAATGGCTTCCAGGCGCAGGGCGGCCTTGTCGAGCATGGCCAGGCCCTGTTCGCGTTGCTCACGCAGGGCTATCAGTTCGCTGTCGCGCACGCTCGGGTTGACTGCTTGCAGGGCGGTCAGGCGGGCGAGTTCTTCGTCCAGCTCGGCAGCCAGGCGGCGCTTGGCTTCGCTGACGCGTTCGACATGGCGTGGCTGGATCTTCGCTTCACCGGCAGCGATCTGCGGGTTGAGCGCATCACGCTGAGCCTGGACGAACTTGTTGGCGCTGGCCCGAGGCACGCTTTCCAGCTGATCGTTGAGGGTTTCGAAGGAGACCTTGCTGGCCAGATCGTTGCCATTGCCATCGAGCAGGCAGCGCAGCGCCGCCGGCGGCAGGTAACGACCCAACTGCAGGCTGCGCGGCGCAACCACTTCGCTGACGTAGAGCAGCTCGAGCAGCACGGTGCCGGGCTTGAGCGCCTTGTTCTTGATCAGCGCCACCGAGGTGTTGCCCATCGAGCCGGAGCGCACCAGATCCATGCCGCCCTGCACCATGGGGTGTTCCCAGGTGAGGAACTGCATGTCTTCGCGCGACAGCGCCAGGTCACGGTCGTAGGTGATGGTCACGCCTTCGTCGTCGCCGAGCGGGAAGCTGGCATCGAGCATCTTCTCGCTGGGGCGCAGGATCAGGGCGTTGTCCGAGTGATCTTCGCTGTCGATGCCGAAGGCGTCGAACAGTTGCTCCATGTACATCGGCAGGGCGAACTGGTCGTCCTGCTCGAGGATCGCTTCGACCAGCGCTTCGCCTTCACCGGCACCACCCGAGTTGAGTTCCAGCAGACGGTCGCGACCTGCGTGCAACTCGCTTTCCAGGCGCTGGCGCTCGGTGGTGGCTTCGTCGATCAGGCTTTGCCACTGACCATCGTCGGCGTTTTCCAGCATCGGCAGCAGGCGGCTACCGAACTGGTGCTGCAAGGCGTTGCCGGTCGGGCAGGTGGCCAGGAAGGCGTTCAGCGCCTGGTGATACCACTGGAACAGACGCTCTTGCGGGCTGTTTTCCATGTACGGCACGTGCACCTGAATCTTGTGCTTCTGGCCGATACGGTCGAGGCGGCCGATACGCTGCTCGAGCAGATCCGGGTGCGCAGGCAGATCGAACAGCACCAGGTGATGGGCGAACTGGAAGTTGCGGCCTTCACTGCCGATTTCCGAGCAGATCAGCACCTGGGCACCGAATTCTTCGTCGGCG
Source organism: Pseudomonas sp. PME37.24/006 (assembly GCF_055556635.1). Taxonomy (NCBI): domain Bacteria; kingdom Pseudomonadati; phylum Pseudomonadota; class Gammaproteobacteria; order Pseudomonadales; family Pseudomonadaceae; genus Pseudomonas; species Pseudomonas sp. PME37.24/006. The sequence continues at coordinate 523,798 of NZ_JBVHNL010000003.1, read as the reverse complement.
AAGTAGGCGGCGGCGCGGTCACGCTCGAGGATGCTCATGCCCTCGTGGAACACCGTGGCCGGGATGCCGGAGCGCACGCGCAGTGCGTCTTCCAGATCCATGGCGGTCTCGGCGTGGGCGCAGATGACCAGTACCTTGAATTTCTTGAGCATCTTCAGGGTGTCGATCAGCCACTCGACACGCGGATCGAAGCGCCACCAGCGTTGATCTTCCTCGATGTCCGCCTGGCCCTGGTAGCTGACTTCCGGGTACAGCTCGGCATGCTCGCCCAGCGGCAGCTCCATGTACTCGTCGGGGCTCGGCAGCGCGTAGGCGTGCAGTTCGCGCTCGGGGAAACCCTGCACCGCGGCGCGGGTGTTGCGGAACAGCAGGCGGCCGGTGCCGTGACGGTCGAGTAGTTCGCGGGTAAGGCGGGCGCTGGCTTCGATATCGCCGTCAGCGACTGCGGCCAGCAGAGCTTCACCCTCGGCACCCAGGAAACCCTGGATGGTCTTGTGGGCGGCGGCGGACAGGCGACCCTTGTCGAGCAGCTCCTGTACGGCTTCGGCGACCGGCTGGTAGTTGGCGCTTTCGGCGCGGAACGCCGCCAGATCATGGAAGCGGTTCGGGTCGAGCAGGCGCAGACGTGCGAAGTGGCTGTCCTGGCCGAGCTGTTCGGGGGTGGCGGTGAGCAGCAGCACGCCTGGGATCACTTCGGACAGCTGTTCGACCAGGCTGTATTCGCGGCTGGCCTTTTCCGGGTGCCAGACCAGGTGGTGGGCTTCATCGACCACCATCAGATCCCAGCCGGCGGCGAACAGCGCGTCTTGGGCCTTTTCGTCTTCGCACAGCCATTCCAGAGCGACCAGCGCCAATTGCGCGTCTTCGAACGGATTGCTGGCATCGCTTTCGATGAAGCGTTCGGCGTCGAACAGCGCCACTTCCAGGTTGAAGCGCCGGCGCATTTCCACCAGCCACTGGTGCTGCAGGTTTTCCGGTACCAGGATCAGCACGCGGTTGGCGCGCCCCGAGAGCAGTTGGCGATGGATCACCAGGCCGGCTTCGATTGTCTTGCCCAGGCCCACTTCGTCGGCCAGCAGAACGCGCGGGGCGATACGGTCGGCGACTTCACGGGCGATGTGCAGCTGGTGGGCGATAGGTTGTGCACGCACGCCGCCCAGGCCCCACAGCGAGGATTGCACCTGCTTGCTGGTGAACTCCAGCGTGCGGTAGCGCAGCGAGAACCACGGCAGCGGGTCGATCTGCCCGGCGAACAGGCGGTCGCTGGCGAGACGGAACTGAATGAAGTTGGACAGCTGGGTTTCCGGCAGGGTGACGTTGTGGTTCTGCGCGTCGAGGCCGTGGTAGACCAGCAGGCCATCGACATCGTCGACTTCGCGTACGGTCAGCTTCCAGCCTTCGAAGTGGGTGATCTCGTCGCCCGGAGAGAAACGCACGCGGGTCAGTGGCGCATTGCGGGTTGCGTACTGGCGGGTTTCTCCCGTGGCCGGGTAGAGCACGGTGAGCATGCGGCCGTCCTGCATGAGGATGGTTCCCAAGCCCAGTTCCGCTTCGCTGTCGCTGATCCAGCGTTGCCCCGGTTGATACTCCGCCATGCTGCCTGTCTCCACCTGTGAAAAAGCCGGCTATGGTAACGGAAACGCCGGGCCTCGGCCAAAGGTGCATGGTGCGGATTTGGCACTTACTGACGGATACCCGGTCAGAAAGTGTAGTAAGAACCCACTAAAGCTGCCTGCTCAACGGCCGACATACCCCAAAAGGGGATTTATCCATGCTGCCACCCATCCCTAGTAGCCTGATCCCGGTCACTGCCCAGCAGGACGTGGTCAAGCCGCGCCCGGAAATCGCTCCGGTAACGGCGACTGCCGAGGCAGCCCAGGAGGATGCGGTCGGTCTGGACAAACGTCACCCTCAGGAAGTGGAAGAGCGCCTGCGCGAAGAACAGCGTCGTCGGCAACGGCGGGGTTACAGCGCAGCAGAACTCGCCGAGGGTGATGTCGATGAAGCGGACGAGCCTGCCATCGAACAATTGCCCCGCCAGGGGCTGTGGGTGGATGTCGAGGTTTGACTAGTGCTGATCCCACCCCGACCGCTCAGGCCGGCCTGTTCGACAGACCCGATCTGAACCTGCCCGATGCCGACCTTAGTTATCTGCCTGCCTGGCTTGACGGCCCTACGGCGGATCATTGGCTCGAGCGACTGGTCAGTGAGACGCCCTGGCAGCAGCCCGAGGTCGTGCTCTATGGCCGTCGTCATCCGGTGCCGAGGCTGACCGCCTGGTATGGCGATGCCGACGCCAGTTATCGCTACTCCGGGATGATCCATCAGCCGCTGCCCTGGACGCCGCTGCTCGCCGAGATTCGCCAGCGTCTGGTGGACGCGCTGGGCTGCCCGCTCAACGGTGCGCTGCTCAATTATTACCGCGACGGCCAGGATTCCATGGGCTGGCACAGTGATGACGAGCGCGAGCTGGGCGATGACCCTCTGGTGGTTTCCCTGAGCCTGGGAGGCGCGCGGCGCTTCGATCTGCGCCGCAAGGGCCATAACCGTATCGTACATTCGCTTACGCTGGCCCACGGTTCGCTACTGGTCATGGGCGGAAAGACCCAGCATTATTGGCAGCATCAGGTGGCGAAAACGCGCAAGCCGTGCGCGCCGCGCCTGAATCTTACGTTTCGTCTGATCCGGGCGCCGCTATGAGCAATGATGTGAAACTGATCGACTTCACCGCCGAGCGCGACAAGCGCATCCATGACCTGCGCGACAAGAAGCTCGAGGACATGCGCAATGCCTTCGAGCAGGCCTTGCCGATGCCCAAGGGCAAGAAGAAGTCCAAGGGCAAGCCGAAAAAGCGCTAACTGCTTTTCTCGTTTCACGCTGTCTGTCGCCTGTCTTCATCGTGATTACCCGCCGCACATCCCGTTCGTGGATGCGCGCATCCTTTAGGTTGATCCAGATCACCTGCTGCCAGTCGTTTGCGGCCGGCGTAGCGCTGCCCTTGATCTGGATCAATGGCGCCTAGCCCTGCGCTGTTAACGTAGCCCCATACCCGAGCAACGGATGCAGGAGGCAGCATGTTCGTCGATGTGGTGGTTCTCGCCGGTATCGGCACCGTGGGACTGATGATTCTGTTCTGCGCCGGGTTCACGTATTTCATCTGGAGAGATGCGCGCAAGAAAAAGCCGCACTGAAACCGGATTCACGAGCACGCAAGGCATTGGGGCGACTTCGGTCGCCCTTTTTTTCGTGCGCGTTTTTCAAGGCCTGCGAGTGCGAAAGCGAGATAGCCCTCTGGACAGCATATAGTTAGCTAGCTAATAATTTGCCCCTCTGCACGGAGGCGGAACCGTTTCGCTACGGCTATGTTCAGAGCTGAGATCTTTTTAGGTAACCATCGTGCGTGATTCCCTGCTGGCGTTCATTGCGCCAAGCTCGCAAGCCATTCAATTCGCGATCAAGACCCTGCTCGGTGGTGGTCTGGCGCTCTGGCTCGCGTTGCGTTTGGGGCTGGAGCAGCCGCAGTGGGCATTGATGACGGCCTTCATCGTCGCTCAGCCGTTGTCTGGCATGGTGGTGCAGAAGGGCCTGGCGCGGTTGCTCGGCACCCTGGTCGGCACCTTTATGGCCGTGGTGATGATGGCGCTGTTCGCCCAGACGCCGCTGCTGTTCCTGCTTGCCTTCGCGCTGTGGCTGGGGATGTGCACGGCAGCCTCGACCATGCTGCGCAGTTCCTGGTCGTATGCCTTCGTGCTCGCCGGCTATACGGTGGCGATCATCGGCTTGCCGGCTATCGGCAAGCCCCAGGTGATCTTCGACGAGGCCATCGCCCGTTCCACGGAGATCTGCCTGGGCATCGTCTGCGCCACGCTCAGCAGCGCCTTGCTGTGGCCGCAGCGTGTCGAGCGCCAACTGGCGCAGCAGGCGCGCAATGCCTGGCAGACCGGCGTCAAGGCCGCGCGCCAGGCGTTGAGTGGTGAGGGCGAAGCCCGACAGGGGCTGCTTGAAGCGTTGGCCCGCATCGTCGCCGTGGATGCCCAGCGTGAGCACGCCTGGTTCGAAGGTGAGCGGGGGCGCCAGCGCGCCATTGCGCTACGCGTCCTCAGCCGCGACCTGCTCGGCGTGCTGCGCCTGGCCCGTGGTGTGGCGCGGCAATGGAGACAGTTGAGTAGCAGCGAGGCTGAGGCTGTCGCCCCCTGGCTGCAGGAGGTGGACGAGCGACTGCAGGACGCCCAGGGCAATCTGCCCGAGCTGATCGAGCGTCTGCGCCAGGCCGCTCAGGACAAAGAGCTGAACAGCGGCCAGCAGCTGTGCCTGGAGCGCATGGCGGTATTGCTGCTGCGCATCGAGGATGCCAGCCGCGCATTGCTTGCTGTCGAGCAGGGCAGGGCGCCGGCCGACGCACCGCGAGCGCTGTCCTGGCATTACGACTGGCAGAGCGCGCTGGTGTATGGCTCGCGCAGCGCCCTGGCGTTTCTGGCAGTGGCCTCCTTCTGGCTGGCCACCGCCTGGACTCACGCCACCGGCGCCATGTTGTTGGCCTGTGTGGTCTGCAGTCTGTTTGCCAGGCTCGAAGCGGCGCCGCAGATTGGCATGATGTTCTTGCGCGGTATTTTCTATGCGTTGCCGGTGGCGTTCTTCGTCGGGCAGATCCTGATGCCGCAGATCGACGGTTTCGTCATGCTCTGCCTGGTGCTTGGCGTACCCCTGTTCTTTGGCGTGCTGGGGATGGCCAGGCCGCCGATTGCTGCCACGTCGACCTCCTTCTGCCTGCATTTCATCGTGCTCTGTCTGCCGGCGCCGGGAGTCGGCTACAACGTCGAGTTCTTTCTCAACGAGGCGCCGGGCCTGCTCATGGGCGTCGGCTTTGCCGTATTGGCGTTCCGTCTGGTTGGGCTGCGTAACCCGGTGTGGCATGGCCGTCGCCTGATGCATGCGATTCTGGTGGATCTTGGTCGCCTGACCCGGCGTGAGCTGGGCCGTGCGGAGAATTGGTTCGGTGGGCGCATGGCGGATCGTTTGCTGCAACTCGCCCGGCATTATCCGGCGCGCCCGGATCAGGCGCGCAGCCGCTGGGACGACGGCGTGGCCGGTCTCGATCTGGGCGACGAACTGTTGCATCTGCGCGCCTGTCTGGCCCATGCCGATCCCGAACTGGCCCGTTCGCAGCGCCGCTTTCTACGACGCCTGGATAACGTACTGGAACGCGGCCCAGCGCCGGGCCGCGAGGACGATCTGAATGGCCCCGTGGCGGATCTGCAGGACGCACTGCGTGCCTGTGCGCCCAGTGTCGATAAGCGTTTGGCCGAGGCCGCGTTGCTGCAATTGAAAACCGGTTGGCGTCACTGGTGCCACCTGAGAGGAGAAGCTCATGGGCTTGCATGAGTGGTCGCTGGGCGGCGTATTGCTGAGCCCCATGGCGGCCTATGCGGTATTGGCGCTGTTGCTCACCGGCGTGTTGCGCCTGGGGCTGCAGCGCGTTGGATTGGCGCGGTGGATCTGGCATGAAGCCCTGTTCGATTGCGCCCTGTATGTCTGTGTTCTGGCGGTCATAATTGCCGTGCTGGCACGTTGAGGAGAGAAAGCATGCGTTCGACGATTCGCGTCGGCATTACCCTGGCCATGGTGGTGGCGGCGATTTTCGCCGGCTCGTGGATCTGGCAGCACTACATGTATTCGCCCTGGACCCGCGATGCCCGGGTGCGTGCCGACGTGGTGACCATCGCGCCGGACGTCTCGGGCTGGGTGGTCGAGCTCAAGGTGCGCGACAACCAGCAGGTCAAGGCGGGTGACCTGCTGATGACCATCGACCGCGACCGCTACCAGGCCGCGCTGGAAAAGGCCCAGGCGGTGGTGGATATCCGCAAGCAGCAGCTCAATCTGCGCGAGCATGAAGCCTCACGTCGCGCGAGCCTCGGTGCTCAGGCGATCAGTGCCGAGCTGCGTGAGAACGCGCAGATCAACGCCGAGATGGCGCGCAGCGAATTCCGCGAGGCCCAGGCTGACCTGCGTATCGCTCAGCTCAATCTGGCACGCAGCGAAGTGCGCGCGCCGCGTGATGGTCAGGTCACCAACCTGGTGCTGGCTCAGGGCAATTACGTGACGGCCGGGCAAGCGGTGATGGCACTGGTCGATACCGCGTCGTTCTACGTGCAGGCGTATTTCGAGGAAACCAAGTTGCCACGCATTCAGGTCGGTGCGCCGGTCGAGGTGTGGTTGATGGGCGGCGAGCAGGAGATCCGTGGCGAGGTGGAAAGCATCAGCCGCGGCATCACCGACCGCAACGCCAGCCCGGACGGCCAGTTGCTGGCCAACGTCGAGCCGACCTTCAACTGGGTGCGCCTGGCCCAGCGCATTCCGGTGCGCATCAAGCTCGATGCCATGCCCGAAAATGTCCAGTTGAGTGCCGGCATGACCGCCAGCGTGCGAGTGGAGTAGGGTGCTTTGGTCATTGTGGGAAGGGCTTTAGCCCCCATACTCAGTGAAGAGCTCGGGGCTAAGGCCCCTCCTACGGTCACTGTTCGCCTCAGGATTCTTCTGCCATTTATGGGGAGATCGAACTTGGCGATGTGCCCAGGGGCTGGCTTGAGCGAGGACATGACCCCAGCGTGCGGGTGGAGTCGGGCGTGTAGGAGTGGCTTTAGCCGCGAGCCTTTTACAGGTTTTCGTGACTAAAGCCCCTCCCACGTTTCAGCATTAGCCGCGCTGCACGCTCGCCGGGGTTCTGCGCATCAGCACTTCACCGTGACGCACCGATATCAGGGCGTAGCCCTGGGTGCGGATCATCTCGTAATCGTCGGGTGCTGAGAGGATCAGCAGGTTGGCCGGGCGGCCCACTTCCAGGCCATAGCGCTCGCCCAGGTGCAGGGTGCGGGCGCTGTTGTCGGTAATCAGGTCGAGCCCGCGTTTCAGGTCTTCATAGCCAAGCATGTGGCAGATGTGCAGGCCAGCTTCGAGGATGCGCAGAATGTTGCCGTTGCCCAGCGGGTACCAGGGGTCGACGATGGAATCCTGACCGAAGCAGATATTCATGCCGGCTCGATCAATCTCGGCCACGCGGGTCAGGCCACGGCGTTTCGGGTAGGTGTCGAAGCGGCCCTGCAGGTGGATGCTCTCGGTGGGGCAGGAGATGAAGTTGATCTTCGACATCTTCAGCAGGCGGAACAGCTTGGAGCAGTAAGCGTTGTCGTAGGAACCCATGGCGGTGGTGTGGCTGGCGGTAACGCGCTCGCCCATGCCGCGCCCCCGGGCTTCTTCGGCCAGTACTTCGAGAAAGCGCGACTGCGGGTCGTCGGTCTCGTCGCAGTGCACGTCCACCAGGCAGCCGGTGCGTTCGGCCAGATCCATCAGGAACTTGATCGAGCTGACGCCCTGATCACGGGTGTTCTCGAAATGCGGGATGCCGCCAACCACATCGGCGCCCAGTTCCACCGCTTGTTCCATCAGCGCGCGACCATTGGCGTAGGACTCGATGCCCTCCTGGGGAAAGGCGACGATCTGCAGGTCGATCAGGTGGCGGGTTTCCTCGCGTACTTCGATCATGGCCTTGAGTGCGCCCAGGGTCGGGTCGGTGACATCGACGTGGGTGCGTACGTGCTGGATGCCGTGGTCGACCAGCATGTCGATGGTCTTCTTGGCGCGGGTCTTGGTGTCCTCGTGAGTGACCAATGCCTTGCGCTCGGCCCAGCGTTCGATGCCTTCGAACAATGTGCCGCTCATGTTCCAGCTCGGCTCGCCGGCGGTCAGCGTCGCATCCAGGTGGATATGCGGCTCGATGAAAGGGGCGATCACCAGGTTGCTGGCGGCGTCGAGGTCGCCTTCGGCCACATTGATGGGGGCCGGCTGCGCGGTGATGGCGGCAATCTTCGGGCCGTCCAGTGCGATGCTGAAAAGACCTTCGCGGCCACGAAGGCGGGCGTTGACGATGTTCATGGGGTACTCCTTGGCAGGCTATGAGACGACAGACGGCGAATCAGCAGAGCGATGCTGATATTGAGCCGGTCGTGAGGATCATCGAACGAGCAGCCGGTCAGCGCTTCGATACGCTGTACACGGTAGCTCAGGGTGTTGCGGTGTACGCCCAGGCGTTGCGCGGCCAGGGCCAGGTTGGCGTTCTCGAAGAACCAGGCTTCGAGCGTTGGCATCAGCACCGGTTCATGGCGCGAATCATCGCCGATCAGTGGCCCCAGCGTACGTTCGACGAAACGTTCCAGCAGGCTGCGGTCGCGGATGGCGCCCAGTAGTTCGATCACGCCCAGTTCGTTGAAACTGCACAACCCCAGCCGCTCCGGAAAGGCCTGGGCGGCGACCAGCGCCTGGCGGGCCTGACCGAGTGCGCGGGCGAAGCGTTCGGGATGATGACCGCCGCTGCTGAGGCCGAGCACCGCGCGTTGTGGCTGCAGGCGCTCGTCCAGCTCACCAAGCAGCTCCATCAGCAGCGTGCGATTGCATTGTTCGTCGTGGCTGCTGGCGCAGGGCAACAGGGCGATCCAGTGCTCGCCCTGACTGATCAGCGGCAGCGCGTCGCCGAGGCGCTGCAGGCACTGTTCGAGGCGTTGCTGCAGGCACTGACGGTTGTCGCGCAGCAGACGTTCGCCGCTGTCGGCAGCCTCGCCATCGAACAAGCGCTCGCTGTTCTGCAGACGCAGCAGGGCGATCTGGCGTGGCACGCCCAGCGGTAGGTCGAGGCTGGCGGCGCGCTGCAGCAGGATCTCCAGGGACTGATAGTCGCCTTCCAGCAACTGCTCCAGCACGTGCTGGCGCGAACTGCCGAGCATCTGTTGCTGCACCAGCGCGGTACCTATGGCCTGGGTCACCACCACCATCTTTAGCTGGTAAGGCTGTTCGAGCAGCGGCAGGCCGAGGCGATCGGCTTCGGCCACCACCGTTGCCGGAATGCTCTGGATGTACTCGGCGCCGGTGAGAATCACCAGGCCGGCCGTAGCGCGCTCGACTGCCTGGCGTACCAGAAGCAGCAGGTTGGCCTCGTCACGAGGGTGGTTGATCCCGGTGACGAACACCAGCTCACCGCCCATCACCCAGTCGGCGATATCCTCGTTCTCGGCCACGTAAGGCCAGCGCACCGGGTTGCCCAGCGCCGCCTGGCCTGCGCGCAGGCGCAGGTCGTGCAGGCCGGGCAACGTCAGTACATCGGCGACGCTCAGGCTCATGCGCCGGCGACCAGACCGCGGGCGGCGAACAGCTTTCTCGCCTCGTACAGGCTGACGTACACCAGTGCAGCGACGGCGATGCCAACTAGCGGCGCGACCCAGGGCGAGAAGTAGGCGCACAGCGAACCGACGGCATAGGCGCCCAGGCCAACCCAGTTGAACGTAGGCAGGCGGGTCTCGGCGAGCAATGGGTACTTGCCTTTATGGCCGTAGAAATAGTCGGCCATGATCACGCCGCCAATCGGCGGGATGATCGAGCCGAGCAGGATCAGGAAGGGGATCAGCATGTCGGACATGCCGCCGATGGCCAGCAGTGTGCCGATACCGGCGCCAACCACGGTCACCGTCTTGCGGCGCCCGGTGCGCAGCATGTTGCAGCCGGCTGCGGCGAAGTTGTAGATGGTGTTGTCCTGGGTGGTCCACAGGTTGAGGAACAGCATCACCACTGCCGCCATGGAAAGGCCCTGCAGCACCAGCACTTCGACGACGTCCGGTTGCTGGTAGACGATGGCGCCATAGGCACCGGCCACGATCATCAGGCCATTGCCGAGAAAGAACCCAACCATGCTGGCGATCACCGCGATGCGCCCGCTGCGGGCAAAGCGCGTCCAGTTGGTAGCCTGGGTGGCGCCGCTGACGAAAGTGCCAAAGACCATGGTGATTGCCACGCTCAGGCTCATGCTTTGCGTCGGTTCGATGGCCATCAGCGCGCTGAGGCCGCCGATGTCGTCGGTGGCGATCCACAGCGAGCATATCAGCAGGGCGAGCATGGCCGGTACCGAGATCCGCGACAGCATGTCCAGGCCTTTGTAGCCGATGAATGCGGTGACGCAGAAGCCGAAACCGAACAACACCATTAGCGGGATGGTCAGGCCTTGCGGCAGGCCGAGGATTTTCACCAGCACGATGGCGATGGTCGCGGTGCCCCAGGCGTACCAGCCGATCTGGGTGAAGCCCAGCAGCACATCGGACAGCTTGCTGCCCGCTTCGCCGAAGCAGAACCGGCCCATCAATACCGAGTTCAGGCCGCTGCGGCAGGCGATCAGGCCCAGTACCGCGGCATAGGTACCCAGCAGCAGGTTGCCGATAACGGCGGCCCAGATCAGCGTTTTGAAGTCGAAGGCCATGCCGATCTTGCCGCCGGCGAACATGGTGGCGGTGAAGAAGGTGAAGGAGAACAGCATGATCGAGGTGGAGAACAGACCCTTGCGGGCGCCTGCGGGAACCTCGCTCAGAGGGTAGTCGCTGTCGGTGGTCGGGTGCGTCATGGCCAAGCTCCACGGGGTGAGAGAAGGCATGGCTATAGCAGGTGACGTGCCAACTGACGGCGTTGGCAGGTCGTACAGTGCGGGTTGTGCTATGTGCACAATTAAATGCGGATTTTCAGCGTTTTTGCGGATTATCTTTGTTGAGAATCACCAGTGTTGACCTGTCTTGGTGCGATGCCGTCAGGGCATGCACCAAGAGGTCACGGACGAACTCAGCGGGTGCCGAGGAAGTCGCGTTTGCCGATCTCGACACCGTTGTGGCGCAGGATGGCGTAGGTGGTGGTCAGGTGGAAATAGAAGTTCGGCAGCACGTGATCGAGCAGGAAGGCCTGACCCTGGAAGTGGGTCTCCTTGTCACGGCGCTTGAGGGTGATGGTGCGGTCTTCGCTGCCATCGAGCTGCGCGGCGCTGATGCTCCCCACGAACTCCAGAACCTTGGCGATGCGCGCCTGCAGTTCGGCGATGCTGGTTTCGTCATCGGTGTGGCTTGGCGCTTCGACGCCGGCCAGCAGGGCGGCACCGGTTTTCGCGGTGTCGCAGGCGATCTGCACCTGGCGGCTGAGTGGGAACATATCCGGCGCCAGGCGTGCGTTGAGAAACACGCTCTGCTCGATCTTGCGGGCTTCGGCGTTGGCCGCAGCGATACCGAGAATGGTCGACAGATTGTTCAGTTGGCGGGTGAAAACCGGAATCGAGATGCTGTGCATGGACAGGGACATGGTGTGCTCCAGGGTAAGTGGGCGCAGGCCGGAAGCTCTGCGCTCGAGAATGCATCAGCCGATGGTGATCGGCGGCAGGGTGGCCAGCTCGACGGTCAGTGCTTTGCGTGGCGCGATGATTTCCGCTTCACCGTCCACTACCAGTTCGTCGTTCTGGTTGAACACGCGGGTGGCGATCAGCACGCGAAATTTGGGGCGCTTTTCGAGAATTTCCAGGCGCACGGTGAGGGTGTCGCCGAGTTTGACTGCCTTCTGGAAGGTCATCTGCTGGCTGACGTAGATGGTGCCAGGGCCGGGCAGGGTGCAAGCGACTGCAGCACTGATCAGCGCGCCACTGAACATGCCGTGAGCGATACGCTCCTTGAACATGGTGGTGGCTGCGTATTCGGCGTCCAGGTGCACGGGGTTGTGATCCCCCGAGACGGCGGCGAACAGCAGGATATCGCGCTCTTCAACGGTCTTGCTGTAGGTAGCGGTCTGGCCGACTTCGAGTTCTTCGTAAGGGGTGTTGCTGCTCTGGGTCATTGAGTGGGTTCCTGAGGATGTAATGGTCGCTGCTGGGGCTGCGCGAGCGCCTGCTCCAGCCAGTCGATCAGGTCGCGGGTGACCTCGTCACGATTCAGCTCGTTGAGCAGCTCGTGGCGGGCCTGGGGATAACGTTTGAGGGTTGTACGGGTATGCCCCGAGTGGCTCAGGGCATCGGCCAGATCCTGCAGGCGCCGGCCCTGGCTTACCGGATCCTGGTCGCCGCCGATAATCAGCAGCGGCAGTTGCGGGTCGATTTGTTTCAGCTCGACCGTTCGGGTGATCTTCTGCAGGCCTCTGAGCAGGTCTAGCCATAGCTGGTTGGTGCAGCGAAACCCACACAGCGGGTCGGCGATGTAGCGGTCGACCTCTGCCGCGTCGCGGCTTAGCCAGTCGAAGGGCGTACGAGTAGGCTTGAACGCTTTGTTGAAGGTGCCGAACGACAGCCGGTCGATCAAGGCGCTGCGCCCGGTCGCTCCTTGTCGCCAGCGTTCGAAGCGGGCGATCAGCGCGGCAGCCCGGTAAATCCGCCGGGGCTGATAGTTGGAGCCACTGAGAATCGCGCCCTGTACGCCGCTGCTCTGGTGCATCAGATAAGCCATTGCGATGTAGCTGCCCATGCTGTGGCCGAACAGAAAGATTGGCGTTTGCGGGCGCTGCTGACGGATATGGTGATTGAGCGTGGAGAGGTCACCGACCACTCTTGCCCAGCCATCCTGATCGGCGTAGTGGCCCAGGATGCCATGCTGCGCGGTGCGCCCATGCCCACGTTGATCAACGGCGTAGAGTTCGAAACCCGCTGCCACCAGTGCATCACCCAGGCGCGAATAGCGGCCGCTGTGCTCGGCCATGCCGTGGGCAATCATCAGCACTGCTTTGGGCTCGCGCTCGGCACGCCAGTGATTGACGTACAGGGGTACGCCATCACTGCTGTCGAGCCAAAAGCTGCGGTGCTGCATGGCAATTCCCTTGAGCCTGCGAATGGCGTGCATTGTAGACCGTGCAGGTGCTGAAATTCACGGTATTGATTGTGGCTTTGCGACGCGGTGGCCGGCTGCTAAGTTCAGGGGGACTTCACGCAAATTCGGAAAAAAAGGGATAACAACAATGCAACCCGATTTCTGGAACGATAAACGCGCCGCTGGCGTGGCCAACGATATCGACATGTCGGCCTACCAGTCGGTGGTCGAGGTGTTCGAGCGCTCCTGCAAGACCTTTGCGGATCGCCCCGCCTTCAGCAACCTGGGTAGAACCTTGACCTATGGCGAGCTGGACGAACTGTCCAGTGCATTTGCCGCCTACCTGCAGCAGCACACCGATCTCAAGCCCGGCGACCGCATCGCCGTGCAGATGCCCAACGTGCTGCAGTACCCCGTCGCGGTGTTCGGTGCGCTGAGGGCCGGGCTGATCGTGGTCAACACCAACCCGCTGTATACCGCCCGTGAAATGCGCCATCAGTTCAAGGATGCCGGCGTGCGTGCGCTGGTGTACCTGAACATGTTCGGCAAGCTGGTGCAGGAGGTGCTGCCCGACAGCGAAATCGAGTACCTGATCGAAGCGCGCATGGGCGACATGCTACCCACGCTCAAGGGCTGGCTCATCAATACGGTGGTCAAGAAGGTCAAGAAGATGGTGCCCGACTACCATCTGCCACAGGCGCTGTCGTTCAAACAGGTGCTTCGCGATGGTGCCAGCCTCTCGGCTCGCCCGGTCAGCGCCACCCACGACGATATCGCCGTGCTGCAATACACCGGCGGCACCACCGGGGTGGCCAAGGGCACCATGCTCACCCACGCCAACCTGATTGCCAACATGCTGCAGGCCGATGCCTGCATGTCCCAGCATGGTGCCGATGGCGCCGAGCTGATGAAGCGCGGCCAGGAGGTGATGATCGCGCCGCTGCCGCTCTATCACATCTATGCCTTCACGGTTAATTGCATGTGCATGATGGTCAACGGCAATCACAACGTACTGATCACCAACCCACGGGACATCCCAGGTTTCATCAAGGAACTGGGCAAATGGGACTTCTCCGCGTTGCTGGGGCTCAACACCCTGTTCGTCGCGCTGATGGATCACCCTGATTTCAAGAAGCTCGACTTCAGCCACCTCAAGGTCACCAATTCGGGCGGTACCGCGCTGGTCAAGGCGACCGCCGAGCGTTGGCAGAGCCTGACCGGCTGCACGGTGGTCGAAGGCTACGGCCTCACCGAAACCTCGCCGATCGCCAGCGCCAACCCCTATGGCGAGCATGCGCGGCTGGGCACGGTGGGCATTCCGGTGCCGGGCACTGCCTTCAAGGTCATCGATGACGATGGCAACGAGTTGCCGCTGGGCGAGCGGGGCGAGCTGTGCATCAAGGGCCCGCAAGTGATGAAGGGCTACTGGAACCGCCCGGACGCCACCGCCGAGGTGCTGGACGACGAGGGCTGGTTCAAGTCCGGTGATATCGCGGTGATCGACGAGGACGGCTTTGTACGCATCGTCGACCGCAAGAAGGACATGATCATCGTCTCCGGCTTCAACGTGTATCCCAACGAGATCGAGGACGTGGTGATGGCCCACAGCAAGGTGGCCAGCTGCGCGGCCATTGGCGTGCCCGACGAAAAATCCGGTGAGGCGGTCAAGCTGTTCGTGGTCAAGCGTGACGCCAGCCTCACTGCGGAGGAGTTGAAGGCGTACTGCAAGGACAACTTCACGGGCTACAAGGTGCCGCGGCACATCGTCTTTCGGGATTCGCTGCCCATGACCCCGGTGGGCAAGATCTTGCGACGCGAGCTGCGCGACAATCCATGACGGCGTTATGACCTAACCCCATGGCGAAGCGATAGCCGGGCGTCCTTCCCGGGTGTCGCTTCGCTCGACCCAGGCGATGTGAGCGAGGGCTGGCATAGCCGCAGCGATCGCTTTCGGCGTTTCACCTACCTCTGCTATTGCCAATCTCGTCCGGCAGGAAAAGCTGCAGGCGTCTATCATGGGCGTTGCCTGCCGTTCGGTGATTTCTGCCAATCAATCCCGAGTGGAAAAATTCTTTGTGACCATATGTGTTTATTTGGTCACTTTCAATACTCGTCGGCCTTTTCGGGCTCTGGTCGGTATCTGGCAACTCTGCTACTCTCGGCCCGCTTTGCGCCTCACAGGGGCGAACAGGCAGGCATACATACAACAAACAACCGCATACGCGGTGAAGACAAGCAGTTGCTTAGGAGTGGGTGTCCATGACCGAAAACTTCTGGACGGACAAGTATCCCGAGGGGATCGCGGCCGAGATCGATCCCGACCAGTACCCCAACGTTCAGGCGGTGCTGAAGCAGTCCTGCCAGCGTTTTGCCGACAAGCCCGCATTCACCAACCTGGGCAAGACCCTCACCTACGGTGAGATGTTCGAGCTCTCCGGTCATTTCGCTGCCTACCTGCAGCAGCACACGGATCTGCAGCCCGGCGACCGTATTGCCGTGCAACTGCCCAACGTTCTGCAATACCCGATCGTGGTGTTCGGCGCGCTGCGTGCCGGGCTGGTGGTGGTCAACACCAACCCGCTGTACACCGCCCGTGAAATGGAACACCAGTTCAAGGATTCCGGCGCCAAGGCGCTGGTCTGCCTGGCCAACATGGCCCATCTGGCCGAGCAGGTGGTCCCCAAGACCGGCGTGAAGACGGTGATCGTCACCGAGGTCGGCGACATGCTATCGCCGCTCAAGCGCCTGCTGGTCAACGCCGTGGTCAAGTACGTGAAGAAGATGGTGCCGGCCTACAACCTGCCAGCCGCCATCAAACTCACCGATGCCCTGAGCCAGGGCCGTGGCAAGGCCGTCAGTGAAGCCAGCCCCGGCGCCGAAGAGATCGCCGTGCTGCAATACACCGGCGGCACCACCGGCGTGGCCAAAGGCGCGATGCTGACCCACCGCAACCTGATTGCCAACATGCTGCAATGCCGCGAGTTGATGGGCTCGAACCTCAACGAAGGCAGCGAGATTCTGGTCGCGCCGTTGCCGCTGTACCACATCTACGCCTTCACCTTTCACTGCATGGCGATGATGCACTGCGGCAACCACAACCTGCTGATCACCAACCCGCGTGATCTGCCGACCATGATCAAGGACCTGTCCAAGTTCAAGTTCAGCGGCTTCGTCGGCCTCAATACCTTGTTCGTCGCGCTGAGCAACAACGAGGGTTTCCAGAAGCTCGATTTCTCCAAACTCAAGGTCACTCTGTCCGGTGGTATGGCGCTGCAGCAGGCGGCGGCCGAGCGTTGGAAGCAAGTAACCGGCTGCGCCATCTGCGAGGGCTACGGCCTGACCGAAACCAGCCCGGTGGCTTCGGTCAACCCGATTACCAACATCCAGTTGGGCACCATTGGCATTCCGGCACCGTCCACCCTGTTCAAGGTGATCGACGACCAGGGCAACGACCTTGCCCTGGGTGAAACCGGCGAGCTGTGCATCAAGGGCCCGCAGGTGATGAAGGGCTACTGGCAGCGCCAGGAAGCTACCGACGAAGTGATCGATGCCAACGGCTGGTTCAAGACCGGCGACATCGGCATCATTCAGCCAGATGGCTACATCCGTATTGTCGACCGCAAGAAGGACATGATTCTGGTGTCCGGCTTTAACGTCTATCCGAACGAGCTGGAAGAAGTGCTGGTGGCACTGCCGGGCGTGCTGCAGTGCGCCGCCATTGGCGTGCCGGACGAGCGTTCCGGTGAGTCGATCAAGGTGTTCGTGGTGGTCAAACCGGGCATGACGCTGACCAAGGAGCAAGTCCTGCAGCACATGCACGACAACCTCACCGGCTACAAACGACCCAAGCAGGTCGAGTTCCGCGAGAGCCTGCCGACCACCAACGTCGGTAAGATCCTGCGCCGCGAGCTGCGCGATGAAGAGTTGAAGAAACTCGGCAAGAAGTAACCCTTCGCGCCGTAGCAAAAGGCCCTGCACTGCAGGGCCTTTTGCGTTGTGGAGATTGTGGCGTTTCAACTCCCGTAGCCTGGCGTTGAGCGAAGCGATACCCAGGAAAATAACCCGGGTGTCGCTGCGCTCGACCCAGGCTACGTAAAGCAGCCCCGGCTAGTCGGCTTTCAGGTACTGCTCGTAGAACTCCAGAGTCGCCACGTTCTTGTCCTTGGACTCGAACATGATGTCGAAGCGGTCGAGAAATTGCAGAACGTACTCGTTCGTCCACCCATTCCACATGCGCGCACTGTGGCCGTAGAGCTCACGTTTGGGCACGACCTTCAGCACCTCGGGCATTTCCAGTTTCTGCTCGGCGCTCAGCCCCAACTCCTGTAAACGCTCCTGCGGCTGGGAAAGGTGCATGGTCGGCCGTACGCCGCGCCAGCTGTCGATGATGCGCGCCACGCGGTCAGCGTGAGGAGCGATGTAGTCGTCCTCATGGATCCAGCAGTGGTGCACGTCCAGCACCACCGGCGCCAGGTCGGCGAGAGCCAGGCAAGCGTCGACGCCATAGGTCTTCTCGTCGTTCTCGAAAGTGATGCAGTTGCGCGCTTCCTGGGACAGGCGCGCCCAGACTGCGCGAGTACCTTCACCACCCAGCTTGCCGGCGATGTGCAGGTTGCATTTGAAATCCTGAAACTGCCGGCCGTAGCCCATCATGCGGATCATGTCGGCGTGGTACTCGAACTCGGCGATGCTGTTCTCGACCACATCCGGCCTGTCCGAACCGAGCACGCAGTACTGGCCGGGGTGCATAGACAGGCGAATATTCGCCTCACGTGCAGCCGCACCAATCGCCGCGAAGCCTTCGATCAGCCGCTGCTGGATGACGGGCTGCTGATAGAAGGCACTGACCTTCGGGTGGCTGTAGAACGGCAGCAGATCGCTGCTCAGGCGCAGCATCTGCAGCGGCTCTGGCAAGGTGGCGACGTAGGCGAGCAGGCGCAGTTGAGCCTGCAGGTTGTGCTCGACAATCTCGACCAGCTTGGCGTGTGCGACCGACTGGGCGACGCTGTCCATCCAGCGCAAGGTCGTGGTGCGCGGGTTGAACGCCGCTTCGATGATTTTCAGCTCGCCAGCCGGCAGGCTGCGATCAGGGTGACGGTATTGGCAGGCGAAGCCAATGCGGGGTGACGACATGGAAAGCCTCAAGAGTGAAAGTCGCTGTGTGGCATCGGACGCTGATGACCGCATTTCGCTCAGGGATTAGTTGCGCACCCAGCGTTGTCGCGTCCAGCCACTGAAGGCATCTACGGCGAGTACCAGCAACAACATGGCAAGGATCACGGTGCTGGCCTGGGCTTCCTGAAAAAGGCTCAGGCTGACGTACAGCATCTGGCCTAGCCCGCCTGCGCCGACGAAACCCATGACCGCGGCCATACGGATGTTGTTCTCCCAACGGTACAGGGTGTACGCCAGCAGTTGTGGCCATAGGTTGGGCAGGGTGCCATAACAAAACGCCATCCAGGCGCCTGCGCCCTGCAGGCGGATAGCGGCTGCCGGTTCCGGTGGGGTGTTTTCCAGCGCCTCAGCGAACAGCCGACCAAGTACACCAGCGGTGTGTAGCGCCAATGCCAGCGTGCCGGCGTTGGGCCCCAGGCCGGCGGCCAGCACCATCAGCAACGCCCAGACGAGCTCGGGAATGGCGCGCAACGCATTGAGTAGCAGGCGCGTAACGCTCTGCAGCGGCCAGCCCAGACGACCGGCCGCGGGCAGGGCGAGGAACAGTCCCAGTACGGCGGCGAGCAGGGTGCCCAGTGCCGACATGGCCAGGGTTTCCTTGGCACCCTGCACCGTGGTCTGCAGGTGCTCGATACTCAGATCCGGGCTCATGAAGCGCAGCGCGTAGCTGCCCATCTGCCCCAGGCTGTCGCCGCTGAACAGGCCGACTAGATCCAGACCCAGGTACACAAAAGATCCGCCGACTGCTGCGACGATGGCCAGCGCCAGCAAGCCGTTGCCCAAGCGCTTCATACGAACCTGCCGCGCAGCAGGCGACTGAGCTGGTCGGCCAACAACACCAGCACCAGGAAGGTCAGCAGCATGCTGGCTACTTCTGCACCGGCGAACATGCGCATGGACAGATCGATCTGCTGACCAAGGCCTCCCGCGCCGACGAAACCCATCACCACCGAGGCACGCACTGCGCACTCCCAGCGGTACACCGTATAAGAGGTCAGTTCGCCGGCCGCATTGGGTAACACCCCGTAGGCGAAGGCCGCCAGGCGTCCGCTACCCGATTGCAGCAGGGCATGCATCGGGCGTCGATCCACCGATTCGAAGATTTCCGCATAGACCTTGCCGAGCATCCCCGCATAGGTGATGGCTATGGCCAGCACGCCTGCGGTAGGGCCGAGGCCGACGGCGCGTACGAACAGCAATGCCCAGACGATTTCCGGCACGCTGCGCAGAATGATCAGCAAGCCGCGCACCGGCCAGCGCAAGCACTGGCCGAGCAGGCTGGGTCGCCCGCCGCTAGCGGCTGCCGACAGCGACAGCGCGCGACTGGCCAGCAGGCTTGCTGGCACCGCCAACAGCAAGGCCAGGGCCATGCCGGCAGTGGCGATGGCCAGGGTCTGCAGGGTGGCTTGAGCGAGCAGGACAAGAAAGTCGGCATCGTGAGCCGGTGGCCAGAAGTCCTTGAGAAAACTGCCCATCGACTGGGTGCTGTCGGCCTGCAGCAATACCGCCAGATCCAACTCGGCCAGCCGAATGCCCGGCCATAGTAGGGCAATGGCCAGCAGGCTCAGGAGCAGGCGTGGAACCGCAGCGGGATCGCGTCGGTCGCCTCTCAGCATCGTGGCGCCCAGGTGCTGGCGGGAGCCTCGCTGTGCGGGTGCGCGGGCGGGTCGAGCTGCTCGTTGGCATACAGGGCATCCAGCCGCTGCCTGTCGACCTCAGCGGCACTCAGATCAAAGACCACCTGCCCATCGCGGATGCCAATCACTCGTGGAAAATGCGCCAGGGCCAGTTCCACGGAGTGCAGGCTGGCGACCAATGTCACTTGATTAGCCCGTGCGTGACTGCACAGGAGTGACAGGGTGTGATCTGCCAGGCGTGGATCCATAGCCGACACCGGCTCGTCGGCAAGCAGCAGCTCTGGCGCCTGATACAGCGCTCTGGCAATGCCGACCCGTTGCAACTGGCCGCCAGACAATTCGCCGCAGCGCGCGAACAGCTTGTCGGCCAGATCCAGCTTGGTCAGCTCAGCACGCGCACCGGGAATGTCCAGTGGATGCAGCAAGTTCAGCAGGCTCTTGCCCAGGCCCCACTGGCCGAGCTTACCGGCCAGCACCGCGGTTACCACTCGTTGCCGCGAGGGCAGCGGTGGCGCCTGATGAATCAGCCCGATACGTGCCCGCAGACGTTGGCGCTGGCCGCTGGATAGCTGCCAGGGATGCTCACCAAGCACCTGCAATTCGCCCGTAGTCGGTGCCAGCGCGGTAGCCAGCAGATTGAGCAGGCTCGACTTGCCGGCACCCGACGGGCCGATGATCGCTACCCGCTCGCCGCGCTCGATGTTCAGGTGCAGATCCTCGAGCGCCTGAACGCCGTTACCGTGCCTGAGGCCGATGCCGGACAGCCGTAGGCTCATTTCAGCAGGTCGGCCGCGCGTGCAGCTTCTTCGATGCCTTTGTAGTTCTCGGGTTTGGTGTCGATGAAGCGGCTCGCCGCCTGCAGGTCGAGGATTGCCTTGTGCTCCGGGTTGGCCGGATCGAGTGCCAGGAAGGCCTGCTTGATCTTCTCGGCCAGCGCCGGGTCGAGGGTGCCGCGTACCGTCCAGTTGTAGTCGAAATAAGCCGGCGTGGTGGCGAACACCTTGACCTTGTCGGTATCGACCTTGCCGGTGGTGACCAGTTTGTCCCAGACGCTGGCGTTGAGTACGCCAGCGTCGACTTTGCCGGCCTGTACCCAGGCAGCGGTGGCGTCATGGGCACCCGAGTAGGCTACACGGCTGAAGAAGGCTTCCGGCTTGATGCCGTCCTGCAGCATGAAATAGCGCGGCATCAGGCTGCCCGAGGTGGACGACACTGAGCCAAAAGCGAAGGTCTTGCCCTTGAGGTCGCTCAGGGATTTCACGCTCGGATCGGCGCTGATGAATTTGCTGGTGAACTCGGCATCCTGCTCGCGCTGCACCAATGGAATGGCGTTGCCGGTTTTCAGGTGTACCTGAACGAAGGTGAAACCGCCCAGCCATGCCAGATCGAGGCGATCAGTAGCCAGCGCCTCGACCACGGCGGGGTAGTCTGCCACTGGGACGAACTCCACCTTCATGCCCAGTTGCTGTTCCAGGTAGGCACCCAGCGGCTTGAACTTGCGTAGCAGCTCGGTCGGCGCCTCGTCGGGAATGGCTGACACGCGCAGGGTTTCGGCTGCAAAGCTGGTCAGGGCGGAAACGGACAGGGCGAGGCCGGCGGCGAGCGCCAGGGTGCGCTTGAGCATGGGAGTTCTCCGGTTCAATAGCGGAAAAAGCGGATAGAAACGCCCAGACAGGCGCTTCGAATGATTCGTTAGAGAGCGCGGCGATTATAGGAGGCGTCGTGAGAAAGACCAGCTTTGCCAGGGTTTGTTGACGTTTTAGCGAAACCTGTAGGGCCGAGCTGTCGCGGCCGTGAATGAAAGAGCCGCAGCCCCTATAATCCGCGACCTGTTTCCCGTTACCGAGAGCGTTGCCATGAGTGAGCCAATCCGCCTGACCCAGTACAGCCACGGTGCCGGTTGTGGCTGCAAGATTTCCCCCAAGGTGCTGGACGTGATTCTCGCCGGCAGCGGCGCACAGAACCTTGACCCCAACCTCTGGGTGGGCAATGCCTCGCGTGACGATGCTGCGGTGTACGCCCTCGACGACGAGCGCGGCGTGGTGTCGACCACCGACTTCTTCATGCCCATCGTCGATGACCCGTTCGACTTCGGCCGCATCGCCGCTACCAACGCCATCAGTGATATCTACGCCATGGGTGGCGATCCGCTGATGGCCATCGCCATTCTTGGCTGGCCGGTCAATCTGCTGCCGCCTGAAGTCGCCCGCGAAGTGATCCGCGGCGGCCGCGCCGTCTGCGATGCCGCCGGCATCCCGCTGGCCGGTGGGCATTCCATCGATGCCCCGGAGCCGATCTTCGGCCTGGCGGTGACCGGCGTGGTGAACAAGCGACACATGAAGCGCAACGATACTGCCCAGGTCGGCGACACTCTTTATCTGACCAAACCATTGGGCATCGGCATCCTCACCACGGCCGAGAAAAAGGCCAAGCTGCGCGCCGAAGACGTCGGCCTGGCCCGTGACTGGATGTGTACCCTGAACAAGCCGGGCAGCCGCTTCGGCAAGCTCGAGGGCGTCAACGCGATGACCGACGTGACCGGTTTCGGCCTGCTCGGCCACCTGGTGGAGATGGCGGACGGGTCGGGGCTCAGCGCGCGCCTGGACTATGCTGCCGTGCCGCGCCTGCCTGGCGTCGAGCACTACCTCGCCGAGGGCTGTGTGCCGGGCGGCACGCTGCGTAACTTCGACAGCTATGGGGAGCGCATTGAGGCGCTCAGTGACGAGCAGCGCGACCTGCTCTGTGATCCGCAGACCAGCGGCGGTCTGTTGATCGCCGTCAGCGAGCAGGGCGAGGCCGAGTTCCTTGCGGTTGCCGCCGAGCTGGGGCTGGAGCTGGCGCCTATCGGCGTGTTGGTTGAGCGACAGCGCCACGCGGTAGAGGTGTTCTGATGCGTGATGACGCCCGCAACTACCGCGACCTTTTTCTCACCGACGTACCGATGATGGATACCCGTGCTCCGGTGGAATTCGGCAAAGGTGCCTTTCCCGGTGTGCTCAACCTGCCATTGATGACTGACCTTGAGCGGCAGAAGGTCGGCACCTGCTACAAGCAGCACGGCCAGGATGCCGCCATCAAGCTGGGCCACCAACTGGTCGGCGGCCAGACCAAGGCTGAGCGTGTCGAGGCCTGGGCAGCGTTCGCGAGGGCCAATCCGCAGGGTTATCTGTATTGCTTTCGCGGCGGTTTGCGCTCGCAGATCGTTCAGCAATGGCTCAAGGAAGCCGGCATCGACTATCCGCGTGTGGTCGGTGGCTACAAGGCCATGCGCACCTTTCTGCTGGAAACCCTCGAGCAGGCGGTGGAGCAGTGCCAGTTCGTCGTGCTTGGCGGCATGACCGGCACCGGCAAGACCGACGTGCTCGCGCAACTGCCTAACGCGCTTGATCTCGAAGGCCATGCCAATCACCGCGGCTCCAGCTTCGGCAAGCGTGCCACCGGCCAGCCTGCGCAGATCGACTTCGAGAACGCCCTGGCCGTCGACATCCTCAGAAAGCGCGCGGCGGGTATCGAGCAGTTCGTGGTTGAGGATGAAGGCCGTATCGTCGGTAGCTGCAATGTGCCGTTAGCGCTATACCAGGGCATGCAGGGTTATCCGCTAGTCTGGCTGGAGGACAGTTTCGACAGCCGTGTCGAGCGCATCCTGCGTGATTACGTGGTCAACCTGTGCGCCGAGTTCATCGCCACGTATGGGTCGGAAAACGGCTTCGAGCTGTTCGCCGAGCGACTGCTACAGAGCCTCGACAATATCTATAAGCGCCTGGGTGGCGAACGGCACCAGCGCCTGCTGGCGATCATGCAGGCCGCTCTGGACGAGCAACAGCGCAGCGGCAAGGTCGACCTGCACCGCGGCTGGATCGAAGGCCTGCTGCGCGAATACTACGACCCCATGTACGCCTATCAGCGCGACAGCAAGGCCGAGCGCATCGAGTTCGCCGGCGACGAAGCATCGGTGATCGCCTATCTACGTGACCGCCGAGCCTGAATGCCTTAGCCGGTTCGCGTCTGAAAGTGCCCGCTACCCGGCTTGAAGCGCGCTGCCATGACCATCAGCGCCAGGGTGGCGACGGCCATGGCCAGCCAGCTCAGGCGCAAGTCGTCGGTGTACTGGCGCAGCAGGCCAGCCAGCAGCGGGGCGCAGGCGGCGATCAGGTAACCACCGCCCTGCACGAAGGCCAGCAAGTCGCCGGTCTGGCGTGGGTCGTCGAGATGATCCTGAGCCACCACCAGCGACAGCGGAAACAGCGCACCGATACCGATCCCCACCAGGATGCAGATCGGCACCACCAACTGCCGCGGTGCCAATAGCAAGCACAACAGGCCGGCCAGCAACGACAGCAGCACGACGGCAAGCAGAATGCGGCGATCCGCAAAGCGCGCCAGCAGGCTCGATGCCAGCAGCCCGGCGGTCACCTCACAAAGCGTCAGTGCTGCCAATAGCAGGCCGCTGGACTGGGCGCTCCAGCCCAGTGCGGTGTAGTAGGGCGGCAGCCAGGCCAGCACCAGGGTGTAGCCGGCTGTGCCGACGCCGAAGAACGCCATCAGCAACCAGGCTCTGGGCGAACGCCAGGCGTCCAGATGTTCTACCGCGCCACTCGGCGGCGCACTGTCAGTGGGTGCGGCTTTGTTCCAGAGCAGAGCCGCACCGACCGCCGGAAAAGCCCACAGCGCCAGAGCCCAGCCCCAGCCGACCCACTGCGCGAACCACGGCGTGAGGGCCGCGCCAAACGCGGCACCGCCCATGATGGCGCAGCTGTAAAAGCCGATCAGGCGGCCGCTGTCGTTGCTGAAGCGTGCCTTGATCAAGCCAGGCAAGAGCGCCTGTACGAAAGCGATGCCAGCGCCGGCCAACAGTGCGCTGACGATCAGCGGTGTCGCGTGCGGCTGCACTCCTCGGATCGCACAGGCCAGGGCGATCAGCACAACGCCGACGAGGATGCCGTTCTTCTCACCCAGGCGCCGGCGCAGTAAACCGGCAGCCAGTGCGCCCAGGCCCATGATCACGATGGGCAGGCTGGTCAGCAGACTGGCGCCGACATGACCCAGGCCGGTGTCGAGCTGGATGCGGTCGAGCAGCGGGCCCACCGCCGCCAGCACCGGGCGCAGGTTGAGGCCGAGCAGGACGATGGCGATCAACAGCAATGACTGGCGTTTCATCGTTTGTTCTCCTGGGCACCACGCCAGGCCACCAGCAATACACCACCGACGATGCACAGCGCCGCCAGCAGCATGTTCAGGCCGCCGCGTTCATCCAGCAGCGTTACCGCCATGGTCGCGCCCAGCATCGCCGCCACCGAGCCGATCTGGCTGAGGTACACCGCGCCAGCGAGTTTCTGCAGCACGAAATACAGGGCGTAGACGATGGCGAACAATGCCATCTGTACCAACAGCAGGGTGATCGCCAGGCCGCTGTCCAGGGTGGGGGCGAGCCTGACGTCGAACAGTGCCAGAGGCAGCAGGAGCAGGGCGCCGCCGAGCAACATGCCGGGCGCCAGCGACAGTGGGCTGGCACCTGCCGGCCAATAGCGCGAACGGTAGATATTGCCCAGGCCCAGAAACACCGGCACGGCCAGCGCGGCGATGATCCACAGCAGCGGGCTGTCGCCACTGTGCAGCTTGTCCAGCGCCAGCAGCAGGCTGCCGCCCAGGCCAATGCAGATTCCCAGCAGGCGCACGCGGCTCAGTGGCTCCATGCGCAGCGCCAGTGCCAGCAGGTAGGTGATCAGCGGCGGAAACGCCAGGCACATGGAGGCGAAGCTGGCACCGACGTGGGGAATCGAGCTGAACAGCAAGCCATTGGGCAGGGCGATGCTGAGCAGGCCCGAGCCCAGGTAGTAGCGTTGCAGGGGAGGGCTCAGGCCCGGCGCCTCGTCACGCAGACGGGTGAACACCAGCAACAGCAGACCACCACCCAGCAAGCTCCACAACAGATAGGCTACCGGCGCCCAGCCTGCTGCACTGGCCAGCTTGACCAGATTGCTGGTCAGCCCCATCAGCGCGCCGATGGCGAGCAACAGCAGCAGCGCGAGAAGTGGTCGTGAATTGGAGGGGGACATGGCTGGTTCCATCGGATGAATACGCTAAGATGGCAACATTCTTTTTGAAAAGTATCTTGATGGCAAGATAAATCGAGGGCGACATGCAGGATCGTGCACAATTGGCCGCCGAGCAGTGGCAACAGCAACGCCCGGATCTGGACGGGTTCTCCATGGCGGTGATCGGTCGCCTGGGTGAGTTGAGTCAGGTGGTCAGCCGTGATCACCTGCTGCCGTTCTTCGCCGCTCACGGCTTGCAGGCCGGCGAGTTCGACCTGCTCGCCACCCTGCGCCGTTCAGGCGAGCCCTACGCACTGATGCCTACCGCGCTGTACGAGAGCGCGATGATCTCCTCAGGCGGCATGACCAGCCGCATCGACCGCCTGGAAAAGGCCGGGCTGATCGAACGCCGCCGTCACCCGAGCGACCGTCGCGGCATTCTGGTGGCGCTGACGGCGGCAGGCTTTGAACTGATCGACAGCATGCTCAGTGCCCACGTCGATAACCTGCAGCGCGTTCTGGCCGCCCTTAGTGACGAGGAAAAACAGCAGCTGCATGCACTCACCGGCAAGCTGCTGGCCAACCTGCAACCGGGTGAATGAAAGGAAGCAAAAGCATGTCTCTCACGGCATTGATCATGGGCGTGATCGCCCAGTTGTTTTTTGCTGGCCTGCAAGGCCTGATCGTGGTGTTTTCCGGCGCTGCGCTCGCTAACAACATTGAGCTGACGCCGTTTCAGGATCGTCTGCTGTCGAGCCTGATGCTGCTATTACCGGCTATCTCGATATTCACCGCCGGCCTGCTGATAGTCGGCTACCTGAACTCGGCGCCATGGCTATCCAACCTGTGGCATTTGCTGCCGGTTCTGGGATTCGGTCTGTATCTGCTGGTGCTGTTTTTCCTGAATCACTAACGCTGGAATCAAGGCGGTTGGGTTACCCAGTACGCAGAGGAGATGGACACATCATGGAAGTGGTCTTCAACATTATCGGTGTCCTATTTGAGATCGTGTTCAGAGCGCTCGGGCTTTGGGTGTTGAAGGTGATGACGTTCGGGCGTTATCGCGATACCAACAGCTACCTGCATTTCCTGCCGAGTTTCGTTGGTTTCGTCTTTTTGCTGGTGGTGCTGGTTGTCATTGCGCTGCTGTTTATCGGATTAAAGGGCCTCATGTAGCCAACTGCCGCTGCGGACGAAGCACGTAGGGTGGACGACGCTTTATCCGTCCACCATTGGGTGGTTGCAGTGCTGGATCATTAGAACGTGCCCCATCGTACGGTCTGTGGGAACGCGCCATGCCCGTGATTTCGCGCGCATGGCGCGCTCCCACAAAGGTGGTGCAGCCGATCCACCCTACGTCAGGATCGCTCCCACGCTCCAGCGTGGTAGCACAGTCCAGGGCGCTCCGCGCCCGTATGGGCCCATGAAGTCACCCAACAGCGGACGCGGAGCGTCCTGGAAGGCATTCCCACGCGGAGCGTGAGGAACGATCGGCTCTGCGCCTACATCCGGTGATGCTCGATCAGGAAGTCCACGAATACCCGCACCCGCACCGGCATGGCCGAGCCGCCTACGAACACCGCGTGAATCGGCTCCCGGTCGCCGGGGTTCCAGGCTTCCAGCAGCTGTATCAGGTCGCCTCGCTGCAGATCTTCGCTCACGCTGAACTCGCCGATGCGGGCGATGCCAGCACCTACCCGGGCGAGTTGTGCCAGCGCTTCACCGCTGCTGCATTCGATATTGCCGCTGACCTTCATGAAGAACTCGTTTCCATCGCGCACGAACGGCCAGTTGGGTTCGGCACGGCGGAAGTTGAAGCGCAGGCAGTTGTGCCCCAGCAGGTCTTCCGGTTCCTGGGGGAGGCCATGGCGCTTCAGATAATCCGGCGAGGCCACCACCACCTGGCCGGTGTCGCCGATCTTGCGCGCGGTCAGCGGGCTGTCGGGCAGATTGCCAAAGCGCACTGCTACGTCGGCCTGGCCGCCGAGAATGTCGACCACTTCGTCACCCAGGGTCAGGTCGACGGTGATGTTCGGGTAGCGCGCGCTGAAGGCTGCCACCAGGGGCACGATGGCCAGCCGCCCGTGGCCAAGGGCGGCGCTGACCCGTAAACGGCCCCTGGGTACGCCCTGGTCGGCGATGGCTTCTTCGACCTCGGCCATGTCCGCCAGAATACGCCGGGCGCCACGCAGGTAAGCCTCGCCCTCGGCGGTGAAGGTGATCGCCCGGGTGGTGCGCAACAGCAGACGAGTGCCAAGACGCTGTTCGGTACGCGCGATGATCCGGCTGACCGCCGAGGGTGTCAGCCCCAATGCACGCGCGGCGGCCGACAGGCTGCCTTCCTGCGCCACCGTGGCGAACACGCTCATTTCACCTGAGCGGCCGTTGAAGTCCATTTGTGCTCCTAAAGCAAAAGTGCTTTCCAGAAATGCTATCTACCGCCTGAAAAGGCTTGATCGTAGCATTCGCAGCATAGATAAGGAGCCGCTCATGCACATCAATCCACCCCTAGTAGCACTCGCCATTGGTGCCTTCGGCATCGGCGTTACCGAGTTCGCCCCCATGGGCATGTTGCCGAGCATCGCCACGGATCTCGGTGTTTCCATTCCCGCGGCAGGCCTGCTGGTCAGTGCATACGCGTTGGGCGTACTGCTCGGCGCGCCGCTGATGACACTGACCACCGGCAGGATTCCCCGGCGTTATCTGCTGATCGGGCTCATGGCGATCTTCACCCTGGGCAACCTGATGTCCGCCCTGGCGACCGATTACTACAGCCTGATGGTCGCCCGGGTGGTCACCTCACTGAACCACGGTGCGTTCTTTGGCGTTGGCTCCATCGTCGCCGCCAGCGTGGTCGCCCCGGAAAAACGTGCCGGGGCGGTTGCGGCGATGTTCATGGGCCTGACCCTGGCGACCATCGGCGGTGTGCCGCTGGCTGCCTGGTTTGGCGAAGTGCTCGGTTGGCGCACCGCATTCTGGGGCATTACCGGCCTCGGCGTGGTGGCCATGGCCGCGCTGTGGTTCGCCTTGCCCAACCTGCCTGCGCCGAAAAGCGTCGGTGTAATGGCCGAAGTTCGCGCGCTGGGCCGTGGCCCGGTGCTGGGGGCATTAGCGCTGACCGTGGTCGGCTCGAGTGCGATGTTCACCGTCTTCACCTATATCGCACCGATCCTCAGCAGCGAGACCCACGCGTCCACCGCCTTCATCACCGCCATGCTGGTGCTGTACGGCGTGGGCCTCACGCTGGGCAACATGTGGGGCGGCAAGGCCGCCGACCGCTCCATTGATCGCACTCTGATCGTTTCGTTGAGCGTGCTGATTGTTGTACTGCTGGCGTTCACCGTCCTGATGCGCTGGCCGCTGCCGACCGCCGTGGCTATCCTGGTCTGGGGCATTGCCAGCTTCGCCATCGTGCCGCCGCTGCAGATGCGCGTGATGGAGGCCGCGAAGGGCGCACCCAACCTGGCCTCGGCGGTAAATATCGGCGCCTTCAACTTCGGCAACGCGATTGGCGCGGCGCTGGGCGGCGCGGTGATCAACGCAGGGCTGGGATACCCGGCGATTTCACTGGCGGGGGCGGCGATGGCGGGGTTGGGGTTGTTGATGGTGTTGGGGTTTGCTTGGCGATCTCGAACTGTGGCGGCTGCGGTGGTGTGAGGGGCAGTGTGAATCGGGGACAGACCACGGCTTGAAATTAATCGTGGCCTATCCCTGATTACTACCGGACGCTTCAGTCAGGAGTCGCGGATAGAGTGGCCTATTGCCTAACGTGTACTGCGCGACCTGCAGCCTCATCGTGCCGTGGCATCTCGACCCGAACTTTAAACCCGATGAAAAGAGCGGCGAGCAGCATTACACCGCCTCCGGTAATAAATACACCGGTCACGCCGCCCAATCCAAAGACAAGTCCACCCAACGCCGCGCCCGCTGCGATCGAGAATTGCACGGAGGCGACCACCATGCCGCCCGCTGTTTCCGCTTGATCCGGAACAGCGCGTGCGACCCAGTTAGACCACGCTACCGGGACGCCACCGAATGCCAATCCCCACAGCGCCACCAGCAGCACCAGGCCTGCTGTCTGGACGGGGAGCCAGATCATGGCAAGCGCTGCTACGCCCACCAGTGCAGGCATCAATATCAGAGTGGTACGCAAGCTGCGCTGCATTAGCCAGCCGGCCAGCAGGGTACCTACGAAGTTGGCTACACCGAACCCGAGCAGCACCAAAGACAACCCATCTACGTCAATTGCAGCAATGCTTTCGAGGCCAGGGCGGATGTAGGTGAACAGTGCGAACTGCCCCGTATGCGCCAGTATGCATCCCAGCATTCCCATTGCTATGCCATAGCGGCGGAGCAACTCCATCACCGATGCTGTTCGTACGCTTTTGCGTGGCGCCATGACGGGGAGCGTGAATAGCTGGAAGAGCAGAGTCAGAGCGCCAACAGCTGCTGCCGCTACAAAAGCACTACGCCATCCATATAGCCCGGCCATGTAGCTTCCTAGCGGTACCGAGACTACGGTACCGACGGCAATACCGCTGAAAATGATGGACAGCGCACGTGGGACGAGATTCGCCGGAACCAGGCGCATGGCAATGGCTGCAGCCATGCTCCAGAACCCACCCAATGCGATGCCTAATAGGACTCGCATCGCTAGGAGTACAGTGAGGCTTGAAGAAAGCGCCACCAGTAGGTTGGAGACTATCATCAGTACGGTGAAGCCCAGCAGCACCAGACGCCGATCAAGCTTGCGAGTCAGGCCAGGAACCAGCAGGCCAGCGAACAGCGCCACCACTGCCGTTACGGTCACCGCCTGGCCGGCAAGAGCCTCCGAAACGCCAAGGTCTTTAGCCATCGGGGTCAATAGACTGGCGGGTAGATATTCTGCAGTCAGTAACCCGAATACTCCCATCGCTAAAGAAAATACGGCCATCCAGGCCGACCCTGGTGACTCCACATTGACCGCATCGCCTGGTGCAGTATCAATCACATCATTGCTCATCTGAATAGATCCTAGATAACGATTACAGCCGAAAGTCTAGGGGCGGGAGCTAGGATGAACTATGATGCCGAGTCCAGTTTTTTTGATCGAAACACCGAATATGGCTGAAGTCGAACAATTTGCCTTGTCGTCCGATCTCATCAGCGAGCTGTTGACGGGCATGCGTCTGCGCGGTGTCCAGTATCGCCGCATTCAAACCGGCCCGTCGTTTGGCCTGGGCTTCGATGACAGGCCGAAACACGCGCACTTTTATTATCTCGCGGTTGGTACGGCCTACCTGCTTGCCGGTGACGGTGCTGTAAACGTGCTCTCGGCGGGCAGCGCAGTCTTTATGCCTCAAGGTACAAAGCATCAGTTGCTTTCGGACACGCAGATGTCATCTAAACAGATCGACAGCTTCGAGGCCGTGCCTTTAGGGGAGGCTGTTAGCGGGGTCGATACATGCCCCAGTACTCACCCAACGCCAAGCGCAGTACTTTTTTACGGTTGCATGGAGTTCGACCTGGGCGGCATGCATGGCCTTGGAAAGCTGATGCCTAGCGTCATGGTGGCTGACACCGAAGGGCAACGTTACGCTGGCCTCCTGCCCATTCTGGACGCTATGAAACGTGAGGTCTGCTCTGGGCGTATCGGCTTTGCTGGGATTCTTGCTCGATTGGCAGAAGTAGCTGCCGCAATGATCGTTCGTGGGTGGATTGAGTGCGGTTGTGAGAACGCCTCCGGTCTTGTAGCAGCGTTGCGCGACCCACGTCTCGCACGTGCGATATTGGCCCTGCATCGTCAGCCCGGTAAAGAGTGGACTGTTGCTGAGTTGGCTGCACAATCCTATGTCTCGCGTTCTGTATTTGCCCAAAGATTTCAGGCCACGATAGGCGTGCCGCCGCTGCGCTATGCAACGGAATTGCGAATGCGCCTTGCCAGCGAGTGGCTCAGCCAAGAAAAGCTGTCGATCGATACCGTAGCTCATCGTCTTGGCTATACCTCTCAAGCTGCGTTCAGTCGGGCATTCAAGCGAATTACCGGGCAGTCACCGGGAGCCATTCGGCAACTGCTTGCGTAAGTTGAAGCTAGCATGGTGCCCATCTATTCGATGTGGGCGAGGCTAGATAGTTACGTTCAGAAGAGGGGGCGGATTTATTTATTGGCTGTAACGAGCGCTTCTGGCCGGTAGCGGACACCCGCGACAGGCTGCTTTCTGCCAGAAGCGGATCTTTGGGATTGCAATTTCCATACTAGCCGGAGAAAAGCGCTGACCACCTGTCACTGAACAAGGCGATGGCCAGGCCGGCGAGCATCACCAGCGTGCCGATCAGCTTGACGGGAGACACCGGCCTTTCCAGTGCCCCCATCAATCCGAAGTGATCGATCACAAGTGACGAAATGATCTGCCCGGCAATAGCGAGGCCCAGCAGGGCTGACAGACCGATTTTTGGCGCAAGCACCACATAACTAAGCAAGGCACCGGCACCCAGCAGACCGCCCAGCAGGCTCCACCAGGGCTGGGCAGGTATAGCCGCCAGTGAGGCCACTATCCCGCCGCGCATCAATGAAAAGACGCCCAGGCATACCGCACCGGCAGTAAATGAGAACAGCGCCGCCGCTACGGAATCTCCACCCACACCTTTAGCGAGTTGGCCATTCAGCGTTGTCTGCAGGGTGATGCCAAGCCCCGCGCAGACGGCCAGGAGGTAGTAGGCTGCGTTCATCTCACGCCTCCTTACTTGGCTGACTCAGGGGCAGGAATGTCTCGGCAAAAATATCCTGCTGATAGCCTGCAGCAGCAAACAGATGCTCACGGGACTCGTCGATTGCGGCCCGCAGTTGCTCGCTGTCCACGCCCAGCACCTTGCCGCCGCGCTTGACGATGCGACCGCCAATGATGACCGTGTCGACATTGCTGCGTTCGGCCGCGTGTACAACGGTGCCGAATGCGTTACCTGACGGGTAAAGGTTGATGTCCTGCGCGTTTATAAGGATCAGGTCGGCCTGTTTGCCGGGGGCCAGGCTGCCGACTTTGTCCTGCAATCCGGCACAGGTGGCACCGTCAACAGTGGCGGCTTTGAGCAGGCCATGAGCGGGCAGGGTCACCGGATGATGTTCTGCACCGCAGCAGCGCTGCTGGTGCATGCCCATGACGCGCTGCAGGTAGAACGCCACCCGCATCTCCATGAACATGTCACCGCTGTAGGAGGTTTCGTTATCGACACTCAACCCCGGGCTGATGCCGTGACGCTGGGCCGACTGCATGGCGAACATTCCATCTTCAATGCCGTAGTGGGCATCTGAACGCGGGCATACGTTGACCCGCACGCCAGCCTCGCGAAGGATTTTCCATCCCGCGTCGGGTAGCGCGGTGCAGTGGTTGAAGATATTGTCCGGGCCCAGCATTGCTTGCCGATGCAGCCCTTCGAGCTCGGCCGCCATCGCGCCGCCAAAAAACTCGGTAATGATCGGCAGGCCCAGTCGCCGGGCTTCAGCCCATAGCTCAGGTTCCAGCTGCGCCATCACCGCCAGCGAGAGCAGTGGGTTGTCGCCGTTCTTGACGTATTTTTCCTGCAGGCGCTCCAAGTTGCCGGGCCAATGGGCTTTGTCCCATTCACCAGAAACTGGCGCACCGGAGGCGTGTACAGAGCGGATACCAGCATCAAGCAGCGCCTCGACCGCGGCGTCGGAGTGAGCGCCGGTACGGCTGTTATGCGAGTTATCCACCACTGTGGTGATGCCCGCATCGATGCAGCCCAATGCGGTCAGCAGATTGCCGATATACATGTCAGCCGGGCGGTAGTATTTGGCGAACGAGAAGTGCGTGGCGTTGCAGTAGTCTTCCAAGGTTTCGGCATTCGGATTGACTCGACGCAGTTGCCCTTCCCAGGAGTGACGATGGGTATCGACCATGCCGGGCATGGCAATCATGCCGGATGCCTCGATCACCACAGCGTCGCCGGCTTCGATGTTTTCTCCGATGGCCGTGATGGTGCTGCCTTCGATAAGGATATCGCCGCACGCCAGATTGCCGATATCGCCGTCCATGCTCAGCACAGTGGCGCCGCGGATAAGTGTGCGGGCGGCCGGAGCGGCCGGGGCCTTCACGATGCTGCGGTTGTATTCAGTCATTTTCAGTACACCTCTTCAAATTTCGTTGGAAGAAATGTACGCAGGGCGATACTGCGGGAAAAAGATGGTTAAACTGTTTTTATTATTCAATATTGGCGAGTAATAACGTCTTTTCCGATCACTGCTTTGAGGCTGCTAACAGTCATGGATCGTATTCAAGCGATGCAGGTTTTCGTGCGTGTGGCTGAGGCAGGAAGCTTTATCCAGGCGGCGCAGACGCTTTCTTTGCCGGCCTCGACGGTGACCAGTAGCGTTAAAAATCTTGAGAAGTACCTGCAGGTGCGCCTGCTGAACAGAACCACGCGGCGGGTCGGCTTGACGCCTGAGGGCGCACAGTATCTGGCGCAATGCCGGGAAATATTGGAGCTGATCGAACACACGGAGACCAGCCTGACGGATTCAGTAAAAAGACCGCAGGGGCGTTTGCGTGTCGATATGCCGGGCGGCATTGCACACTTCATCGTTATGCCAAACCTGCAAGACTTTTACAGGCGTTATCCGGATATCTACCTGATGATAGGTGTCAATGATCGGCAGGTTGATCTGGTGCAGGAGGGTGTGGATTGCGTCATTCGCACAGGCGAGCTCGATGATTCAACGCTCGTTGCGCGCCCACTCGGCCGGTTTCGCTGGGTAACCTGTGCGTCTGCCGCCTATCTCGAAGAAAACGGTACTCCGCAAACTCCGCAGGATTTGTCTCACCACCGGGCCATCCATTACTTCTCGGGCCGCGCAAGGCAAACAGGCGAAATGCGCTTCGCCCGTGGCACCGAAAAGATCTCAGTCCCGGTGAGCGGCACAGCGGCTGTCAACGAGACTGGGCTCTATATAAAGATGTGCCTTGAAGGCTTCGGGCTGGTGCAACTCGCCGAGAACGTGGTTTCCGAGCATCTGCGAGAAGGTCGGCTGGTCGAAGTGCTTACTGACTGGCAGCCTGCGTCCGTGCTGGTCACCTTACTATATCCGCATCAGCGCTTTCTTTCGCCAACCGTGCAGGCATTTGCTGACTGGATCACCGGGCTCGTTCGCGACGGCGATTCAGCTACTTGCTGATCAGAAAAAAGCTGCCTTCTCCTGACTCAAAAACACAGACTCAGCTCAGCGATGAGCGGGTTCGAGTTGAACGTTACGCCCGGCCAGCATGCCGGTGAAGGCGCCGGCAATGGAGATTGCGGATGTGATCAACAGCGGTGCTGTCCAGCTACCGCTCCAGTCGTGCAGTTCGCCCAGCAGCAAGGGGCCTGCGGCTGCCATCAGATAGCCGACGCACTGCACCATTCCTGACAGTGCCGCTGTGTCGCCGGCATTTTTTGTGCGCAAGCCGATGAACGTCAGGCCGAGCATCATGCTGGCGCCAGAGCCGAAGCCCAGGAACGCGGCCCACAACATGGCGTAGCCCGGCGCATAAATAAGTCCGATCAAGGATAAGGTGGTTAACAGGCTGACGGTAACAGCTGCCAGTCTCTGGTCTTTGAGATGGCGAAGCGTGGCCGCCAGAATCAAGCCGGGTATTGCCGTGGTCAGTTGAAGCGTGCCGTGTACCGTTCCTGCTAGCTCGGGAGATATGCCATGATCCATCAAAATGGTAGGCAGCCAGCCTACGGCGACATAAAAAGGCATCGCATTCAGCCCCATGAACAGTGTGACCTGCCATGCCAGTGGCGATCGCCAGACGGACACGGTTGCGGATTGTTTTGGGCCGGACAGATTCACGTGATCGTGTTTTTTCAACTGCGGCAACCACACAACCAGAGCCAACAGCGGGGCTGCGACTAACAAACTCAGGGCAATCGGCCATCCCCATGACTGGGTCAGGGGAATGATAACGGCTGAACCGACAGCGCCCGCTGCGCCCATCGTGATGGAGTAAGCGCCGGTCATGGACGCCATTTTCGTTGAGAAGTCACGTTTAATCAGGCCGGGCAGCAGCACGTTTCCCAGGGCGATCCCGGTGCCTATCAGTATCGTACCGACGTACAACGCCCATGCGCTGCCTGTGGAACGGAGCAGGATGCCCGATGAAATGACCACCAGTGCACCGAAAAGCGTGCGCTCAATTCCGAACCTGCGGGCGACCGATGCGCTGAGCGGGGAGAAGGCGGCAAAGGCAAGTAATGGCAGTGAAGTAAGGAGGCCTAGAGCTGATGCGCTCAAGCCAAAATCATTCTGGATGAGCGGCAAAACGGGCGCGATGCCCGTAAAGGGAGCGCGCAGATTTACGGCAATAAGTAGAATGCCCGCGACGAGCGCGATGGCATGCCACTTGTTTTTTGTGTCTGACATATTCTCTATCTGTCCTCTGAAAAGAAGACAACTGTAGAGAGCTTCAGAATTATCTAATATAGATATCAAGACAGCCGATACCTATATTATGCCAATCTCAAACAATGTCGTTTCCTCGCCAGAAGATTTCGATTCAGACCTTTTTGCACAAGCAGCGATTGCCCTCAAGGTTGCACCCAAACTCAATCATTCGGGTGCCAGCCCGCATGATCATCGTAAAGGCCAGCTGATCCTGTCTTTGCACGGTGCGGTGAGCTGTGAGGTGCAAAATGCACTTTGGCTTGTCCCTCCCCAGCACGCGGTATGGATTCCCGGCGGCACGCCGCATAGTTGCCGCGTGACCGAGAACGCCCGAACCTGCTTTCTGTTCGTTGAGCCCGGCGCGGCAGTCATGCCTGAAGCGTGCTGTACGGTTGCCATCACGCCCCTTGTCCGGGAGTTGATCCTGCATCTTGCTGAACAGGAACCTTCTTATCTTTCCGAAGGCAAGACAGCACGGCTGGTTGCAGTCCTACTTGAGCAGCTTTCCGATGCGCCACTGAAAGAGCTGCATTTGCCGATATCCGACCACCCCAAGATCAAACAAATCGCGGATACGCTCTTTACAGACCCCGGCGACCGAACCACTTTGCGCGAGTGGGCTACCCGGCTTGCAACCAGTGAACGAACGCTGGCCAGACTTGTGGAAAGCACGACCGGGTTGAGCTTCGGACGCTGGCGCCAGCAACTGCATTTGATGATCGCACTGAGTCATCTGGCGGAAGGAGTCTCCGTGCAGCGTGTGGCGGGCATTCTGGGATATGACTCTGTTAATGCCTTCATCACGATGTTCAAGAAAGCCTTGGGTAAACCGCCTACACAGTATTTTTCCTCTCTGCGCTAATGCTCTGCTGGCTGATACAAAGCGCCGAGACTGTAGAACGATCACGATCTGTCTGCTACAGACCGGTAGCCGACCTTAGTCAAAGGAAGTTTCCGGCCTATGGCGATAACGCTCTGAGCAACAGGTCAATACACGGAGACGACTTGCTATGCTGCCCTCCCTATCGGCACGAATACGGACGGAGCATGGAAATTCGGCTGACCACAATCGAAGACTGGTTGCGCTTGAAGCAGGTACGGCTTGCTGCACTTCTGGATTCACCCACAGCCTTTGGCGTGAGCTATCAGGCGGCCGCCGATTACTGCGACGAGCAGTGGAAACAACGAGCCTCATCGACGGGTACGGTTTTCTGGTTGGCGATCGCCGATCACCAGGTACAGGGAATGATCGGAGCTTCGGTCAGCGAAGCGGGGCGCTTCAACCTGATCGGCATGTGGGTCGAACCGGCTGCACGAGGCCTCGGAGTGGCACCACGCCTGGTTGATTCGGTCAAAGCCCTCGCCCAGGAACAAGGCCATGAGCGCGTATACCTGGATGTCTCCCCGGAAAATGCGCGTGCTGCACGGTTCTATTTAAGGCAAGGGTTCTCATTTCTGGATGAGTGGGAGAGCCTGGAGAGTCATCCGCATATCCGAGTACAAACAATGGCCTGGACTGCTGAAGGATGAGGCAGAGTCGCGGCTTGGCCGGAAGCGGACTCTGGAAACTGGCCGCTACCGGCCAGAAGCGGACGTTTAGAGCAGAGAAATAAATCTGTTCTCTTTTCCCAATGGACATCATTGCGGCGTACGCAAGGCTATCGCGTGGTGCGCGCAGCACTCTCTACAAAAGCACCTTAGCACTTGGCGCCGCACAATTAGGCGAAGCATGGACTTCGCGTACACTAACGTTATGCTTGAGCCAATGCACTAACGAACAGCTCGTAGAGTGCTTGTGGTGGTATTGGGGGGGGATACGCAACTAGCACGGTTGAAGTTACAAGCGCCAGCTGAGTGCAGCGTGAGTGCCCCACCAGTTAAAAGAAAACTGATGCTCTGGCGACTCCTGAAGTAGCTGGCATTTCTTTCTTCATCTGTTCCGGCACATGGTTGAAGGTTTAGCCTGTAGCGTGCAGGATCGGGTTGGATGGTACAGCGGTTCTTACACCCATCAACTTGATCTAGAAATTGCCTCTTTGCTAATCAGTGTCTGCGCTCGCACATATTGTCCTGGCGTAACACCCATTATCCGACGGAACATGGCAATGAAAGCACTAATATTTTCGTAGCCAAGCTCAATCGCCGTTGTCGTCACTGACATCCCCTCGACCAATAGTTGAATTGCGCGCAACGTGCGTGCACGTTGTCGCCATTCAGAAAAACTAAAACCGGTTTCAGCGACCAGACGCCGGGCAAGTGTTCTAGGTGCCATACCTGACCAAGCAGCCCAATCCTCAAGTGATCTATTGTCATCAAGCTGAGCAAGTATCGCATCGGTGATACGCCTCAAGCGCGGGTCATTGGGGTGCGTCAGACCGATGGGTTCAGCGGGTGAGGTAGCAATTTCATCCAAGATGACTGCTGCAACCCGCGACTCCATTTCGTTGCGGGGTGGTTGTCCCCACGACGCAGCGCGGCTTACCGCTTCGCGCAGCAAACTGCTGACCCTAAATGTGCATGGCATTTGATGCAGGATCCCGCACTCTTGCTCCGCGATATAGACCATCGCTCCTGCAAAAGCGCCATGTGACATCATCGCGTGTGCGACACGGGGAGGTATCCAAATGGCATGGGTAGCCGGCACTATCCATGAGCCGCCGTCAGTGCTGACGGAAAGCAGGCCGGCAAGGCTTGCGATTAGTTGGCCTGTCGTATGAGTGTGGGGCGCCGTTTCGCGGATCGCCCGGTCGCATTGCTCTATCGCCAACAGTGGCATAAGCGCGCGGTTCATGGCTGGTTTACGTTATCCAATGTCATATCCGAGGTAGCCATATCCTGAATGCCTAATGGAGAATAAGACCGGTCAGAGGAATACTCAATGTCTAAAAATCGCAAATGTTGCTTCTCTTGGATTGGCCTGATTATGCGTACCTCTCACACATTTATTTTCTGTGTTTTGGCCGTAACAGCTGGATGCGCAAGCTCACCTCCCTATTTGCCCGTGAACCTTTAAAGGATCATTTGATGAATTCTAACCACATGGTGCATGCCGTCGATCATATTGGCTTCGCAGTCAGTTCATTGGAAGAAGCCATTCGCTTCTGGACAATTGGACTTGGGTTCACTCTTGAGCGTCAGTCGGAAATGGGCGGATCATTCATTTTGCAAGTAACCGGCACCGCCGATCCGAGCGTGCGAACGGCGATAGTCAAAGGCCCGGATGGCAGCCGAGTAGAGTTGCTGGAGTATTCGCAGGGTGACCGCCACGGTATCACTCCACCTACGGCATCAGCGATTGGTTCGGCGCATTTGGCATTGAGAGTGCAAGACATATACGCCGCACTCGAACGCATTGAGCAATCAGGCTGGAAAGCAAGAGGCAAGCCTCAAGCGATTCCCGCAGGCCCACGCAAGGGAACTCTAGTTGTATATGTGACCGGGCCAGATCATATCACTCTGGAGTTGATGCAGGCCAATGAGTAGCTTCCTGCCGAAGGCTGTTAAGCTTATTTCCCTAAAACAATTACTTAAAGCGCTCTCCGTCGCGCATGACGTCTCATGGCAAACATAAAGATCATCACCTTCAAGTATACAGCTGGCGTAATCATACACTTCGCCGGCCAAATAAAATTTGGATTTCCTTTCTGTCACTCCATTGCGCAGATCGAAAAGCTAAAGCCCTATTAGTTCGCTAGAGCGCAGATCACTAACGCGTAAAGGCGCAAATCTTAAATTACCGCCATATAGGATCTATCAATGACTGCTTTTGGCGGCGGACATTCCTGAATTAGCAGCTTCTAGCCTTTCGTCCCTGTTGCGAACATCCGCGCTCCCAGGCGTTTGCTCTCCATCTTATGCTGCAAACCTGAGCGAGTTCAAAGATCCCGCAGCATCAATCGCTGCTCCTTACCCCACGCCCGAAAAAACTCCTGCACCTGCCATCCACGCTTGGCGTAGTAGTCGCTGCGATCATAGGTGTGCAAGTACAACCGCGTGGTGCCGTTGGCCTTTGCGGCGTCGCAGATGCCTTCTATCAATTGTTCCGTCAACCCTCGCTTCCTTGCCTGCGGGGCGATAAAGACGCAGGCTAGCCAGGGCCCCAGCTCCGGGCGTTCGGGCAAGTCGTTGGCGGCAAGTGCAGCGCCGCCAAGTAGCTGGTCATTCTCTAGGGCGATCAGACATTGCCAATCACCGTTGCCCTGGCCTTCCGCGAATTCGCGTTGCCAATCGGCCAATGGCTGTTCAACAAACTCGTATGCGAACTGCTGATGCAGCCACTGCGCCAGGGTGTCGCTGTGTTGCATATGGTCACGCAGCCAAACTAGGCGGGGCATGTGAGAGTCTTCCTTGTTTTTGGATCAGTACGCGTATGTGGCCGCAAGGAGGGAATAGGGTCAAGCGCAACGGTGAAAAGGTGACTGAAACGGTGACAGATTTATTTTTCTTCCGGAATGACCGCTTCTGGCCGGTAGCTGCCCGTCGTCACCAGCTGCTACCGGCCAGGAGCGGTCAGTCGATATAGTCTCCGATCAGTGGCGATCCAGCCTGATCGCAATAAAATCGCCACACTGAACCGCTGAATTTGATCTGACAGTCATAGGCTTCAAAGCAGGTAACTGTCAGATCAAATCGCGATCACTACAAATGAGCGACATCTGGCCTGCATGTTTCTGACAGCGGCCAATTCTGATCATCATGTTTTCCAGTAGTAAAAGCCGCCCCCTCAATATGGTAAACCTTCGGTTCTTCCGAAAAATATTCCTCCAAGCCCAGCATGAATATCCGATGGTCTTCACTTGCTTCGAAGCCCGGCGTGTGATCCTCGAGTGAAGCCCAGCGCACTATCAGGTTGAATTGCTCGGGGGTTTCAATTCCTTGCGCGAGCATGTGGCCGCCGTAACCCTTTGCGCGGGTGAGCAAAGGCGCAACTTCGGCGAATGCACGTCTGAACGCTTCAGTGCGTTCTTTGTGAACGGGGAGCAGAGCGATCTCATAAATCATGGTGTTCCTCCAAAATGACTTGAGCCGTTAAAAGTACGCACTTACGAGATGAGCGATGGCTCGACTGCAATCGCGATTTTTCCTTGAAGGCCGTTGTTTGGGCTCTCCAGCCGGGCATGGGCGAGCGCAAGGTCGGCAAGCGAATAGACCGCGCCAACGTGCGGGCGCAGCTGACCGCGCTCTACCAATGCGCTCAACTCATCGAGCTTGCCGCGGTTCTGTCTGGTGAAAACGAAGTGATAACTCGCGTTCTTACCCCAGGCCTGCACGAGGTTTTGTGGCTGGGCAATGTCCACAATTGATACCACGCGGCCAAGTTGTGCGAGCGCGTCGGGGCTACGCGACAATGTGTTGCCGCCGATGGTGTCGAACACCACATCGACGCCGTGTCCATCGGTTTCCCGCAGGATGGCGTCGACGTAATCCTCTTTCTCGTAGTCGATGAGCACATCGGCGCCCATGCTGCGTGCGAACTCAAAGTTGGCTTCGCGCACGGTCGTGAATACCCGCGCTCCAATGGCTTTTGCCACCTGGATCGCGACATGACCGACGCCTCCCGCGCCGCCGTGGATCAGAATGCTTTCCCCCACTCTGAGCGCCGCTCGCACGGTCAGTGCTTCCCACACCGTCCCGCCAACCAGGGTCAGGCTTGCCGCCTCAAGATGGCTCAGTGATGGCGGCTTCTTCCCGATAATGCTTTCGGCCGCAACGTGGTACTCGGCATAACTTCCTGGCCCGTCGAATATTTGCGGGGTGTACCAGACTTCGTCTCCCGGCGCGAAGGTCGTCACACCCGGCCCAACTGCTTCGACAACGCCCGATACGTCGTGTCCGGTAATGGCCGGCAGTGGCACCAGGTCGGCATAGTCGCCACGTCGAACCTGATAGTCCAAGGGGTTGATGGAGGTTGCGTGTACCCGGACCAGGACTTGTCCTGCACCCGGCACTGGTTTGGGCACGTCGCGCAACTCGAACGATTCCGGCCCGCCAAATGATTTAAGTATCATCGCTTTCATTAGTAGATCCTCGTTTCGGTAAAAAGGGATATCGGGATTTATCGATATATAAGGGTAAAAAATTACAGCTCCTTACCTAGGATCTCGGCAAGAGCACTGATGTTTGCTTCATTGCGCTTGTAGTAGGTCCACTGCCCGATGCGCCGGACTTCGACCAGGCCCACTCGTTGCAGCGTCGCAAGGTAATCGGACACCGTCGACTGCGACAGGCCGACGCCTTCTTGAATGCTACTGACGCAGACGCCCACCGTATGAACGTCCCCTTCATCCTGTGGAGGGAAGTTCTTCACCGGATCCTTCAACCCCT
Source organism: Pseudomonas sp. PME37.24/006 (assembly GCF_055556635.1). Classification (NCBI taxonomy): domain Bacteria; kingdom Pseudomonadati; phylum Pseudomonadota; class Gammaproteobacteria; order Pseudomonadales; family Pseudomonadaceae; genus Pseudomonas; species Pseudomonas sp. PME37.24/006. The sequence continues at coordinate 481,569 of NZ_JBVHNL010000003.1, read as the reverse complement.
TGAGGATTTCAAGACGCGTACGGTTTGAGAGGGCTTTGAATATATCGATCAATTCCATGAGCCTGATAATATCGAGATTTACCGATATGTCAATGAGGAGGCAACCGCCCGTCGGCATGCAGTCCGAGGGTTGCTGCCCGTGTAGGGTCGCCAGACTCCGTCTATCGACGGCCCACCCTGCACGCCTTGGCGTGGAATCTGCGACAATCCCACCTTTCTCCGCGACCCGCCCGAGCCTGATGACCGACGTCCCCTTCGATATCGCTGCCCTGCAGAACAACCTCGACCACGCCATGATTGCCGACCGCCATCGTTTGCGTCGGCAGTTGCATGAGCTGCAGAAGAAGCCCGACGAAGCCAAGCAGGCGCAGTGGCTGGAGCGTTTTCAGGCGTCTTGCGCGAAGGTCGAGGCGCGGCGGTTGAGTGTGCCGGTGATGCGTTATGACGATGCGTTGCCGATCGCGGCCAAGCGCGATGAGATCAAGGCGGCGCTGGCCAAGCATCAGGTGCTGGTGATCGCCGGTGAGACCGGGTCGGGCAAGACCACCCAGTTGCCGAAGATCTGCCTGGAGATCGGTCGTGGCCAACACGGGCTGATCGGCCATACCCAGCCGCGGCGCTTGGCGGCGCGCAGTGTGGCGACGCGGGTGGCTGAGGAGATCGGCACGTCGTTGGGCGAGCTGGTCGGTTATCAGGTGCGCTTCGAGGATCAGAGCAAGGACACTTCGCTGATCAAGCTGATGACCGACGGCATTCTGCTCGCCGAAACCCAGCATGATCGCTATCTGGAAAAGTACGACACGCTGATCGTCGACGAGGCGCACGAACGCAGCCTCAACATCGACTTCCTGCTTGGCTACCTGAAAACCCTGCTGCCGCGGCGGCCCGACCTCAAGGTGATCATCACCTCGGCGACCATCGATCTGGATCGCTTCAGCAAGCATTTTGGTGGGGCCGGCCTTCCGGACGCGCCTATCGTCGAAGTCTCCGGCCGCACCTATCCGGTGGAAACCTGGTATCGACCGCTGGCCGCCGAGGTGGATGAGGAGGGCGAGCGGCTGCTCGACGATCTCACCGTCGATCAGGGCATTCTCGCCGCGCTGGACGAGATCGCCGCCCATGAGAATGCCGAGGGCAAGCGCCCGGGCGACGTGCTGATTTTCCTGCCGGGTGAGCGCGAGATTCGCGATGCTGCGGAAGTGCTGCGCAAGGCCAACCTGCGTTTCACCGAAGTGCTGCCGCTGTATGCGCGGCTGACGCCTGCCGAGCAGCAGAAGATTTTCGCGCCCATGGGTGGGCGCAAGATCGTGCTGGCCACCAACGTCGCGGAAACCTCGCTGACGGTGCCAGGCATTCGCTATGTGATCGACAGCGGTACGGCGCGCATCAGCCGTTACAGCTACCGCGCCAAGGTGCAGCGCCTGCCCATCGAGGCGGTTTCCCAGGCCAGTGCCAACCAGCGCAAGGGCCGTTGCGGCCGGGTCGAGCCGGGCATCTGCGTGCGCCTGTACGCCGAGGAGGACTTCCTAGGTCGGCCCGAATTCACCGATCCGGAAATTCTGCGCACCAACCTGGCGGCGGTGATCTTGCAGATGCTGCACCTGCGCTTGGGCAGCATCGAGGATTTTCCCTTTATCGAGCCGCCGGATGGCAAGGCCATCAGCGATGGTTTCAACCTGCTGCAGGAGCTGTCGGCGGTCAGCCGCGAAGGACAACTGACCCCGCTGGGGCGTCAGCTGGCACGCTTGCCCATCGACCCGCGCCTCGGCCGCATGGTGCTGGAGGCCGCCAAGCTCGGCAGCCTGCAGGAGCTGCTGATCGTCACCAGCGCGCTGTCGGTGCAGGATCCGCGCGAGCGACCGATGGATCGCCAGCAGGCGGCCGATCAGGCCCATGCGCAGTGGAAGGATGTGGATTCCGACTTCGCCGCGTTGATCAACCTGTGGCGCGGCTTCGAGGAAAAACGCCAGGAGCTCGGCTCCAGCCCGCTGCGTAGCTGGTGCAAGAAGAACTTCCTCAACTACATGCGGTTACGCGAGTGGCGCGATTCCCATCGCCAGTTGGTGTTGTTGGCTAAGGAGTTGCAGCTCGATGGGTATCGCTCCGCTCAACGCCATCCGACGAAAGATGCGGATGCAGCGTCGGAGCAACGCGATACCCATGGCGGCGACTCGCGTCCGCAGCCGACTACCGACACCAAGGTCAATGTGATCCTCCGCGAGCAGGCCGAGGCCAATGAAGCCGCGCAGCGCGCCAAGGGTTACGCAGCTGTGCACAAGGCGATTCTCAGCGGCCTGCTCAGCCAGATCGGCCAGAAGACCGAGGAGGGCGACTTTCTCGGTGCCCGTCAGCGGCGCTTCTGGGTGCACCCGTCGTCGGTGATCGGCCGCAAGAAACCCAACTGGATCATGGCCGCCGAGCTGGTCGAGACCACCAAGCTGTTCGCGCGCCAGGTCGCCAAGATCGAGCCGGACTGGATCGAGCCGCTGGCTGGTCACCTAATCAAGAAGAATCACTTCGAGCCGCACTGGGAGAAGAAGCGCGGCCAGGTGGTGGCGTACGAACAAGTGACCCTGTACGGGATGATCGTGATCGGCCGCCGGCCCGTGCATTACGGGCCCATCGATCCGCTGGTGGCGCGTGAGTTGTTTATCCGTGAAGGCTTGGTGCGTGGCGAAATCAACAGCCGTACCAAGTGCCTGAGCGCCAACCGACTGCTGCTGGAAAAGCTCGACGAACTGGAAGCCAAGGCGCGCCGCCGCGACATTCTCGCCGACGAGGAAACCCTGTTCGCCTACTACGAGGCGCGCATTCCCCAGGACATCTACCAGACGGCGACCTTCGAGAGTTGGTACAAGCGCGAGAGCGCCAAAGACCCACAGCTGCTGATGATGCGCGAGGAAGATGTGCTGGCCCGCGAGGCGCTGGAAGTCACCGCCGCCCAGTATCCCGATACCCTGCATATCGGTGAGCTGCAGTTGCCGCTGACCTATCACTTCGAACCCAACCACCCGCGCGACGGCGTGACCCTGCGCGTACCTGCGCCGCTGTTGCCGCAGCTGCCGGGTGAGCGCCTGGAGTGGCTGGTGCCGGGGCTGATCGAGGCCAAGGCCATCGACCTGGTGCGTGGCCTGCCCAAGGCGCTGCGCAAGAATTTCGTGCCGGTGCCGGACTTCGTCGGCGCCGCCCTGAGCAAGCTTACCTTTGGCCAGGGCAGCCTGCCGGAAAGCCTGGCTCACGAGCTGCAACGCATGACCGGTGCGCGCATCGACAGTGATGCGTGGGTCGAGGCAACCCGCCAGCTCGAACATCACCTGAAGATGAATATCGAAGTGGTCGACACCCACGGCAAGCTGCTCGGTGAAGGCCGGGATCTGGCTGAGTTGACCGCGCGCTTCGCCGAGGCCAGCCAGGCCGCACTGGCCATTCCGCAAACGGACAAGGTGCAGAAACCAGTGGAGGCCAAGGGCTTCGCCCAGGTCGCCGAGAAGACTCAGCAAAAGGTTGCCGGGCTCTCCATGACCGTGTTCCCGGCGCTGGTGGAAGAGGGCGGTGTGGTCAAAGAGGGGCGCTTCCCGACCCAGGCCGAAGCCGAGTTCCAACACCGCCGCGCCCTGCAGCGCCTGTTGCTGCAACAGCTGGCGGAGCCTGCCAAGTTCCTGCGCGGCAAGTTGCCGGGGCTGACCGAGCTGGGCCTGCTGCACCGCGACCTGGGCCGGGTCGATGCGCTGGTCGAAGACATTCTGCTGGCCAGCCTCGACAGCTGCATCCTCGAAGGCGAACAGTCGCTGCCCCGTGACGGCGCAGCGCTGGCCGCCTTGGCCGAGAAAAAACGCGGCGCCTGGGCCGACCATGCCGAGCGCCTGGCCCGCCTGACCCTGGAAATTCTCAAGCTGTGGCACGACCTGCAGAAGCGCTTCAAGGGCAAGATCGACCTGGCCCAGGCAGTGGCGCTCAACGACATCAAAGCGCAGCTGGGTAATCTGGTCTATCCCGGTTTCGTCCGCGAAACGCCTGGCGAATGGCTCAAGGAAGTGCCGCGCTACCTCAAGGCCATCGAGCAACGCTTCGACAAGATTGCCGCGCAGCTGCAACGCGACCGGGTGTGGAGTGGCGAGCTGGCCGGTTATTGGGAGCAGTACCAGGCGCGCCTCGGCAAGCACCTGCAGGAAGGCAAGCGTGACGCCAATTTGGTGCTCTACCGCTGGATGCTCGAGGAGTACCGCGTGTCGCTGTTCGCCCAGCAACTGGGCACGAAGATGGCGGTATCGGACAAGCGCCTGAGCAAGCAGTGGAGTCAGGTCGAGGGTTGATTCGGGGCTTTTGTAGGGATTGGGTGTATCAGGAGAGGTTTGGATGTCGACATTTGCTTGCTCGATGGTGGTGAATGGTCAGCCGTCGGCTGCCAATCGCCAGGAGCCACTCGTACCCTGGTGGAGCTTCACCAAAACCGTGTTGGCGGCGACCGCCCTGACTTTGGTGCGCGATGGTCTGGTATCGCTCGACGAGGTGGTGCTGGGCGGCCCCTTCACACTGCGCCAGTTGCTGAAACACGAGAGCGGCCTGGCGGACTACTCTGAACTTGCCGACTACCATGCCGCCGTCGCCCGTGGCGACGAGCCTTGGCCAGCCAGCGAAATGCTCGAGCGCCTTGATGCCGCGCGTCTGCGTTATCAGCCTGGCGTCGGCTGGGGTTATTCCAATGTCGGCTACCTGTACGTCACCCGATTGATCGAGGAGCTCAGTGGCAGCTCGCTCGAAAGCGCTATCGAGCAGCGGCTGCTGCAGCCCCTTGGCATCTCTCAGGTTCGCCTGGCGAAGACGTCGGCTGACTTGCGCGATGTCGATATGGGTAGCGCTGCTGCCTACCACCCTGGCTGGGTTTATCACGGCTTGCTGGTGGGCAGCGTGTCCGATGCCGCCTTACTGCTGGATCGGCTGCTGGGTGGCAGCCTGCTGCCCAATGAGCTGTTGGTACAGATGCAGGCACGGCGCGTTCTGGGCGGGCCTCTTCCAGGGCGTCCATGGATCGTTGCTGGCTATGCCTTGGGTTTGATGCAGGGCGATATCGAGGGCGGCATCGTCCTCACGGGCCACACCGGGGTTGGGCCGGGCAGCGTGATTGCGGTGTACCGCTGCACCACGGATGCCGGAACGGCGACCTGCGCGGTGTTTCAGAAAGACGCCAGAGAAGGCGACGTGGAAGCTGAACTGGTCGCTGCGCTTGGTCGCTAACGTTTGCCTGATCACATCCCCTGCACTCAATGTCGCTCTTCTTAGCCTGGGTCGAGCGCAGCGACACCCAGGGCAGTTTCCCGTGTATCGCTGCGCTCGACCCAGGCTACGGTCTAACAAGACTGGCTTAGCCCATCACGGTCAGATCAGGCCATCTGGCTAGCCACTGTTTGCTTTGTAGGCGCTCCAGAAATAGATGCCTTTTCTCGTCTCGAAACTTTCCGGCTGGCCGTACCACGAGGTCGAACAGGTGCTGCAGTATTCGCCAGCGATGTTCGTCCGGTGCTGAGCAGAGTCTGAATGCAGGTAAGGTGGTTCATGGGCGAATCGTATCAGGCGCAGCATGGTCACCCACGGCTCTACGAATGTGATCGTGGATTGAGCGGCGCACCAGGGATTTATTTCTTTTGTGCGTGGTCATTCACGGTGGATTGCGTGTTGCTTCGTCATGCTTGTTCAGCGACATCGCCACCGACCTGCGTACACATAAGGAGCATGTGATGGAAATGAAGATATTGGCCAGCGGTATTGGCGCAGCTCTACCCAAGACCAGCATTGGTTTCAGCCTGTTCAGTGGTGTTTATATCCAGCTAAGACGTTCCAGCGCCGATCAACCGCAGACGTTCGGTATCGCCTCGGGGTTCGAGATCGGTGGCAACAGCGGCACGTTGATCGCCGGGCATATCGAAACGGCCTGGATGAAGATCGACACGACCAAGCACGCCTGGCTGTGCAGTCGCTCATCCCTGGTCGGCAAGTTGGGCGAGGTGGAGCTGAAGGGGACACTGGCATTCAGTGGCACCGTGGACGTGAACTTCACCATCTTTGATGCGAACAACGAATCCACGTTCTCGCTCAGCCGAATCAAGGTCGAGTCCAAAGGCGGGCAACTGGCGGACACCAAGATTCGTGGTGTGATCAAGGACATGATGGGCAAGACCCAGAACGGGAGCGCGCTCTGTGCACAGCCGTGACGTGGGACGTTTCCCCCGCCTGAAGACATTCTGCAACCTGCTCCTGCTGGTGCTTCAGTTGATCACCGTGGCGGCCTATTGGGGCCTTGCCGAGGCCAGGCCCGACTATATGGCCATCAGTCAGGGGCTTTACCCGGAAAGCGAGCGGCTGATGAACAGCCAGCTCGCCGACTGGCTGGTTTCCATGCCTGCTTTTGTGGTGGTGGCTGCCGTCTTCGTCGCGAGTGTTGCCAAGGAGTTTGCCGGCCTTTCCAAAGGGCGGCGGATCCTGCTCAACCTAGTGCTGCTGATCGCCCTGGCGGTGGTGTTCGGTCTCGCGGCTTCTCAGCTCCATCCCGCCGTTTAGGGGGGAGGGGATGGTGCAAGTCGCTGCGTTGGTGGCGTGGGCTGGGGCTAGTCAGAGGCCCATGCGTAGCGTCGCCCCGGGTGCGAATCGATGGCTGCTGCGCCGCACTCTCCGGCCTGATGCCTAGCTTTTGATGGCTCCCACGGTCCCGCGTGAGAGCCCCGGCCTGGTCGCGCTGCGCCCGCGTTGCCTGGTCAGCAGGGACGCAGAGCGCCCGGGATGCATTTCCACGCGGAGCGTGGGGAACGATCAGGCGTAACGGTAAGGCCTGGTGCGTGCGGATCAGGCCATATCGCTGTCGCGAAACTCCTCGGCCAGAAAGTCGATCAGTGTGCGTACCGAGGGCAGTAGGCCGCGGCGGGACGGAAAGATGGCGTGGACGATGCCGCATTTTGGTTCCCAGCCCGGCAGCATCTCTACCAAGGTGCCGGCGTCCAGATCCTCGCGCACCGCGACCCGCGGGACGTGGGCAATGCCGACGCCCGCCAGGGCGCCGTGGCGCAGGGCGATCAGGTCGTCGGTGACCATGCGCGGGCGATGGGGGATCAGCAGCTTTCCCTCATTCGGGCCGAACAGTTCCCACTGGTATTCACGTTGCGAGCCACCCCAATGCAGGCTTGGTAACTGGCCCAGGTCGGCAGGCTGAAACTGCTCCGGCAACTGCTTGAGAAAGTCCGGGCGTCCAACCAGGCACTGGCGGCTGTTGCCCAGTACCTTCATCACCATGTCGGTGTTTTCCAGCGGCGGGAAGCGCACCCGCAGGGCGATGTCGAAGCCTTCGTGGAGCAGGTCGACGCGGCGGTTGGTGCTCTCGATGAACAGCTCCACGGCCGGGTAGCGCAGCATGAAGCGCGTCAGCATCGGCCCGACCCAGGAGTTGAGTAGGGTGGTCGGGCACGCCAGACGCACCAGGCCGCGAGGCTCGCTGAGGTTGCGCTCGATCACTTCGGCAGCGCCTTCCGCCTCCACGCGCATGGCCACGCAACGCTGGTAGTACTCCTGGCCGATCTCCGTCAGCGAGCAATGGCGGCTGGTACGGTGCAGCAGGCGCACGCCCAGGCGCTCTTCGAGTAGGGCGATGCGTCGGCTGAGTTTGGACTTGGGAATATCCAGAGCACGGCCGGCGGGCGCGAAGCCGCCGTGTTCTACCACCTGGGTGAAGTAGTAGAGGGTGTTGAGATCTTCCATCGATATACCGTTCTGAAAATGGAACGCTGTAGGCGATTTTTGCCGTCTGGTGCGTTGAGGGTATCGAATTTAATCTTTACCACATGCAGCGACAACTGCACGACACCAACCAAATCCAGCCGAACGACTCGGCAGCCAACTGAAAATAGAGGATCGCGCCATGACTACTTCCTTCACCTACAACCGCCTCGACAAAGACAACGCCGTCGTTCTGCTGGTCGACCACCAGGCTGGCCTGCTCTCGCTGGTACGCGACATCGACCCGGACAAGTTCAAGAACAACGTGCTGGCCCTGGCTGATCTGGCCAAGTTCTTCAACCTGCCGACCATCCTCACCACCAGCTTCGAAACCGGCCCCAACGGCCCGCTGGTACCCGAGCTGAAGGCGCTGTTCCCGGATGCGCCGTACATCGCTCGCCCTGGCCAGATCAACGCCTGGGACAACGAAGATTTCGTCAAGGCGATCAAGGCCACCGGCAAGAAGCAGCTGATCATCGCCGGTGTGGTGACCGAGGTGTGCGTGGCGTTCCCGGCACTGTCGGCGCTGGAGGAGGGCTTCGAGGTATTCGTGGTCACCGACGCTTCCGGCACCTTCAACCAGATCACCCGTGACGCGGCCTGGAACCGTATGTCCAACGCTGGCGCCCAGTTGATGAACTGGTTCGGCGTGGCCTGCGAGTTGCACCGCGACTGGCGCAACGATGTGGAGGGGCTGGCGAAGATCTGCTCCGATCACATCCCTGACTACCGCAACCTGATGACCAGCTACGCGGCCCTGACCGGCAACAAGTAAAGGTCACTCGGCAACAGCAAGGCACCTGTACGCAGGTGCCTTTTTCTCGTTGGCGGTAAGCGAAACCGCTGCCGCGCGAACGGTGAGAGCCGAGTGGCGTTGATAGCAGCGGCAAGCGTGCCTTGCCTCGCTCACCTTATGCTGCCGCACGCGATACCATCGACGGCGCCTGCAACGCGGCACGCCCTGCCAGGCAGGCGAGCACACCCGCAACCACCAGCAGCGCGGCACTCAACTCGAACGTTGCACGGTAGCCGCTCAGGTCGAACACCAGCCCACCCACAGTGGCGCCCAGTGCTATCGCCAGCTGGATGATCGCCACCATCAGCCCACCGCCTGCTTCGGCATCGTCTGGCAGGGTTTTCGCCAGCCATGTCCACCAGCCGACTGGCGCCGCCGTCGCCACCAGCCCCCAGATGCCGAGCAACACGGTAGTGGCTGCTACAGAGGCACCGAAGGCAATCAGCGCCATGGCGATTGCCGCCATCAGCAGCGGGATGGCGATCAACGTGCGATACAGGCCTCTTTTTAGGAATACCTCGATTGCGAAGGTACCGACCAGACCGGCCACGCCCAGTACCAGCAGCATCAATGACAGCGTGTTTATGCCGACGTGGGTGACGGTTTCCAGAAACGGGCGCAGGTAGGTGAACAGCATGAACTGGCCCATGAAAAAGACACTCACGGCGATCATGCCCAGCGCCACGGGCAGGCTCTTCATCAGCCGGAAGACATTGCTGCTTTTGCCGCTGCGCTCGGTTTTGATCGAGGGCAGGCTAAGCAGCAGCCAGATAGCAGCCAGCGCGGCGACCGGCACGATGCAGAAAAACGCGCCGCGCCACCCGATCAGCGAGCCGAGAAAACTGCCCAGAGGTGCTGCAATCACCGTTGCCAGCGCGTTGCCGCCGTTGACGATGGCCAGTGCCCGAGGCACCTGAGCCGTGGGTACCAGGCGCATCGCCGTCGCCGCCGATAATGACCAGAAGCCACCGATGGCGACACCGATCAGGGCGCGGCCCAGCATGAAGATCAGGTAGTTCGGCGCGAACGCCACCACCGTTCCGGAGACGATCATCAGCAGCGTCAGCGAGAGTAGCAGCCGCTTGCGATCGACGCGTGCCGCCAGCGCTGCGATGACCAGGCTGGTGAGCAGCGCGAACAGCCCTGACACGGCGATACCCTGGCCGGCCTGGCCCTCGGTGATTTGCAGGTCTGCTGCAATCGGCGTGAGCAAGCTGACCGGCATGAACTCCGAGGCGACCAGGGCAAACGCGGCGAGCGACATGGCAAGTACGGCGCCCCAGGCGTGGGGTGCCTGGGGCGCTGACGAAAGAGGTGTGGGGGGCATGAGTGAATCCTGTGTTTCCCGGACGCTGTCCGGCGTGGCAATGGCCAACTGCAACGAGGTGGCGAACGGTGTATTCGGGGTGGCCGCGAAGGCCAGGAAAGGGCGTTTGCGGTTGTAGCGCGAAGACTGACCGGACGCGGGCATGTCGCGTTCGGTCAGTCATTCCTGTGGTTACTTGAGGTTCTTGTCGAAGAAACTGGTGATCGTCTCGAAGGGGATCTTGTCCAGGCGGTCATAGAGATCCACATGGTTGGCATCCTTGACGATCAGCAGCTCCTTGGGCTGTGCGGCGGCCTTGAAGGCGTCTTCGCTGAAGTAGCGTGAGTGCGCATGCTCACCGGCGATGATCAGAATCGGCCGTGGCGAAATTTCCGCGATGTTGGTCAGCAGCGGCAGGTTCATGAACGGCAGTGGCGTGGTGGTGGTCCAAGCACCATTGGAGTTCGGCGAGTTCTTGTGGAAGCCGCGCGGCGTGCGGTAGTAGTCGAAGAACTCCTCGATGATCGCGCCGTCGTTGCCGCTGAGTTTTTCCGGCAGGATGCGCGGCCCTGGCATGGGCGTGCCGTTCTGGGCATCGACCCAACGCTGCTGGCTCAGTTGCTCCAGGGTCTGCGCGCGTTGTTCTGGTGTCAGGCTGTCGTTCATGCCCTTAGCCATGACGCGCGACATGTCGTACATGGCGGTGGTGACCACGGCCTTGATGCGCGTGTCGACCGCTGCGGCACTCAGGCCCATGCCACCGAAACCGCAGATGCCGATGATGCCGATGCGCTGGCGATCGACCGATTTCTGTAGCCCGAGGAAGTCGACCGCGGCGCTGAAGTCTTCGGTATTGATGTCTGGCGAGGCCAGGTCGCGGGGTTCGCCGCTGCTTTCACCGGTATAGGACGGGTCGAATGCCAGTGTGATGTAGCCACGCTCGGCCATGGTCTGGGCGTACAGACCAGATGATTGTTCCTTCACCGCGCCGAATGGGCCGCTGACTGCCAGGGCCGGAAGCGGCTGGCTGCCGCGCTCTTTGGGCAGGTACAGGTCGGCTGCCAGGGTGATGCCATAGCGGTTCTTGAAGGTCACTTTCTGATGGTCGACCTTGCTGCTTTGGGGGAAGGTCTTGTCCCAATGCTGGGTAAGCGTCATGGTCTTTTCTCCTGTCGCGCGATGCGCTTCCTGGGCCAGTGCGGCCGGCACGCTGGCGAAGGCCGCGATGCCGGCAAAGAGGGCGCTCTGGATCAGCCCCAGGCGTGAAAACGAGTTGTCCATTGAATGCACTCCGGTGGTGATGCGATCGGTGGTCTGTCGCAGGCCGTGCCATTCTGCGTAGCTGCCCACGCGGTCTGTAGCGCATTTCACTGGATTACTTGCCCGATCCGATGAGCTTGCCGGCTTTCGATGGGAAGCTCGTGACGAGCGCGTTAGAGTGCAATAACGACGCAGATACAGGCTTGATGATGAACAGACACAACGCGCAAATCGCATCACTACAGGAGTCGCTCGCGCAGAGTATCGGTGCGCGCATTGCCCGGCCGGGGGATGACAAAACCGCTATTGCCGGGCTTGGTTTCTTCAGGCGTGAAGAGCCGTCGCCACCCGTGGTGTGCATGGTCGAGCCGAGCATTATCCTCGTCGCCCAGGGCGAGAAGCGCTTGTGGGTCGGCGGCGAAGGCTACCCCTATGATCCCTCGCGCTTTCTGGTCACCTCGCTGAATCTGCCGGCCAACTCCGAAGTACTGGTGGCGAGCCCACAGCGGCCCTGCGTTGGGCTGACCCTGAAGCTGGATTTGCGCGTGCTGGCCGAGCTGATCGCCGAGGGTGGTTTGCCGACCAGCCGTGATCGATCCGCGGGAACGGGGGTGGGGATCGGTTGCACCACCGCGCCGCTGCTGGCGTCGTTCGAGCGGCTGCTGGCGCTGCTGGATGAACCGGAAGCCATACCGGTGCTCGCGCCGTTGATCCAGCGCGAGATTCACTATCGCCTGCTGATGGGCGACCAGGCGGGCAAGCTGCGCCAGATCACCTCCGTCGATGGTCAGGGCTATCGCATCGCCAAGGCCATCGACTGGCTGAAGCTCAACTTCGCCACGTCGCTGCGTGTCGAGGAACTGGCTGCTCGTGTACAGATGAGCGCGCCGACCTTTCATCATCACTTTCGCCAGCTCACCGCCATGAGTCCGCTGCAGTACCAGAAGTGGCTACGCCTCAACGAGGCCAAACGGCTGATGCTCAACGAGCACCTGGACGTTTCTAGCGCCGCCTTCAAGGTTGGCTACGAAAGCCCCTCGCAATTCAGCCGCGAGTACAGCCGCCTGTTCGGCGTGCCGCCCAAGCGGGATATCGCCGTGTTGCGTGGGCAGGCGGTTAGTCCGGCCGGTGAGCAAGGGCAGCTCGTTGGTTAGATAGGCTGGGAGTGCGAGACGGATCTGCGTGTTCCAATCAGCGCAAGCCTGGCCCGCATCCTCTTGAGCGCCAGGTTGTCCGGCGGGTTGTTGCCGCCCAGCCATTGGGAAACAGCAGGCGCAGCGTCTTGCCGGTGGACTCAGGCATGGGGTTTCCTGATGCTCGCGGGCTCGGAAAAGCGCAGAGGCGCGATCAGCCCAGTGCGCTGCCGGCCACTTTGCGCAGCTCGCCCAGCAGTACGTCCCGTCCCTGGTACAAGGCTGCCGAGGGAATGGCGTGGAGCTTTTCATCGACCTGTACCAGCAGTTGCGGCACGCCACGGATGCCGAGCCTGTTCATCAGTTGTTGAGTGGCGCTGATGCGTGCTTCTGTCTGTTGGGTCAGTGCCTGGTCTGCTTCCAGGCGCTGGCCGAGCGCCGTGGCGTCGATGGCGTGGCCTGTATCGCTGAGAAACCTGGTTGTCACTTCGGCGACGACCTGAGCGCTGGAGGTGTTCGCGCCTGCTACATACCTGGCGACCTGCAGTTGCCTGAGCAGGCCAGGCTCCAGCTCGCTGTCGATCTGCTGAACCAATGTCAGCGCCCGGTTGATGGCGGTGGAGTCGAACGGCGTGCTGGCATCCATAAGAACCTTGTCGTGGTACGCCTCGCTGAACACCTCACCGGTTGCCGCGGCAATGCGTTGGTCGTTGCTCCACGCATAGCCCGCCCAGTCTGCGGACATCTCCCGCGCACCTGGGCCTGAAAACAGGCCGCTGGGGCACATCTCGAGCTGCTCAGGCCAGACCTGTGCCAGCGTGGTAAGCGCGGGGGAGCTGGCGTAGCACCAGCCACACAAGGGATCGAAGATGTACTGAAAACGAACGGATGCCATGGCCAAAAGACCTCGTGGAATGCGGATGGCGGCACTCTATTGGTTTGCGTGGTGAGGATATACAGGGCTGTAGTTGACGCTTTGTTGCTTGGGCCGAGCATATCCATCGACTGGCGCGCGGGCACTGGGCCTCACTACCGAGCCCATTGCGGATCGGTCGTGAAGGCGATGGTCAGCCAGCGGTTGGGGCCTTCATCGCCAATCGCTTCGCCAATGGCGTCGCGCAGCCTATCCCAGTCGTCCAGGGTCTGGGCCGGCCAGTCCGCAGGCACGATGAAGTACAGCTCTACCTGCAGGGCGCGGCCCACCTTGGCCACGTAGGTCTCATAGCCGATGAAGCCTTGCTGGGCCACCACGCCGGAAGCCACCTCGTCGACGTGCATCTTCAGCGCTGGCGGCGTGACGAGCAGAATATCGGCCAGCGCCTGGCGGATGGTCAGCAGCGGCATGGGGAGAATCACCAGGCAGATGATCGCCAGCACAGCAGGGTCGATGTACGGGCCAAGCCAGCCATAGACGGTCGAGGCGGTCAGTTCGCCCAGCACGAAGGCGATCAACAATGCCAGCGAGATGCTCCCGGACATGACCCAGGCCTTGGCGTCCAGGGCCACGAATTCCGAGCGGATGAGTTTGTTGGCGCGGAACTCCAGGACGGCGAGGCTGAAGCAGGCGACGGTTGCAACGAGCGCGTAGATGATCGCGAAGCCGAAATCGAGGGGTTTGCCGCCAGCCAGCAGGCTGCCGACCGCGTTGATCAGCGCGTACAGCGTCACGCCGCACAACAGCGTGCCGTTGAGCGCGAGCACCATGGGCTCCAGGTGCCAGAACCCCATATTGAAACGTTCGGCGAGGCGGCGGTTGGCGTCGCTGTTGGACGTGTGCTTGCGGATCAGGGTGGCCACGATCAGCGCCAGGCCGCTCATGCTGGCATCGGCGAGCGAATAGACGCCGTCAAAGACGATGGAGAAGGAGCCCGACAAGAGGCCGAAGACGATACCTCCACCCGCCAGCAGCAGGGTGACGGCGATTGATAGGCGCTGGATGCCTTGTTCTGTGTTCATGATCGATTACCGGGTACGGGGGCGAAATGCCAGGGCGAGATCTGTCACGTCGGAGACTCAAAAACTATCTTTAGGCTGGCCGGTTCCCTGGGCTTGGTGCCAGGAACGGTAGTCGGATTGGCTAACGACAGGCTCTGACGGAGCAGTTCCTGCACCTGCATTGCAGGAGCCTGGGGAGGAGAAACTGGCCAGCTCGGTTGATACTGGCCAGCCAGTATAAGTTAGCGTCTGTGCATAGAAAATTGGCGAATCGGCAAGCCTTCAATGCGTTTTTGCAATGTTAGGCAGGCCCTGAAGGGGGGCAGCTTGGCCGATCCACCAAGCGGCTGCCTTAGAGCCCCGTTTGCCTGACGAGAGCGGCAACCAGTATCCCGGCAGCAATCGCTGGCAGTGGTTTTTTGACCAGCAGCATGACAATCGCCGTGCTGGCCAATGCCAGCCGTGCCCCGTTGTCACCCTCCAGCGCCAGGGGGGCCAGTAGTGCCACCAGTACCGAGCCGGACATGGCGCTGATGAACTGCTGGGTTCTGAGGTTTATCGGCACGAACGACATGACGAAAATACCGCCCCAGCGGGTGGCGAGCGTCACCACTGCCATCACGGCGACGACGATCATGGCGCCGGCACCGGTCGATTCGATCATCATGCTTTCTTCTCCATCCACAGGGCACCGAGCATGCCGCCCGCCAGTGCGCCGACGACTACATGGCTATTGCTGGGTAAATACCAGTAGGCCAGCAGCGAGGCGCAGGCCGCGACCGTCCAGATGATCAGAATCCGCAGGTTCTTCTGGCCGCCGACCACCATGGCCAGCAGAAAGCAGCCCATGACCATGTCCAGGCCGAAGCTCACCGGGTCGTCGATTGCACTGCCGAAGTAGATACCCAGCCAGGTTCCCAGCAGCCAGGCTGCCCACAGCGCCACGCCGCCACCGAGCAGCAGCCCCAGCCCCGGCTTGCCAGAGCCGAAGGCCTGCATGGACACGGCCCAGTTGGCGTCTGACGCGACCAGCATGACGCCGTAGCGCTTGGCTGGTGGCAGGTTGCTCAGCCAGGGGTACAGCGTTGCGCCCATTAGCAGGTGACGGGCATTGATCGCGAACACCGTCAGCGCCAGAGGCACTAGCGGTATGTGGGTGCCCCACAGATCCAGCGCCGCGAACTGTGATGCCCCGGCGAAGACCAGTGCGCTCATGACGAGGCTGGTCTCGGTGCTCAACCCCGTCTGTGTGGCGGCCAGCCCGAAAGCCAGGCCGAACAACACGACGAAGGCCGAAATAGGCAGGAATGCCTTGAACCCATCCCAGGCGATAGAGAGGTTGATTGCTTGCAGGTCTTTACCGCTGTTCGACAACATATCGTTCCTGTTTATGCATCCGCTGCGCTCATCTACAGCGCAGTCGTGATTTCTCCGCTAGCGCTGTTGATTCGAGTTTCTCCACACAGGGTGCGGTGAGCCTATGGGGAAAGTATGTGTCGGGTGCCTTCTTCCCGTAAATCGCATAATCCAGCTGCCTGTTATTCGAATTACGAATGCAGCAGGGAAAATTCAATTCGATTTGCTCAAGCCGTTTGCTCCAGTAATCGACGGTGTCTCATTACTCAGCCTCTGACAGCGGCGGGGTGCGCGGTGGAATCTGGCGTTTCGAGCCGGTCGACTCGTAGGCACAGGCCAGGCGCAGCAGCGTCGAGTCATCGTAGGCGCGGCCAGCGAAGGTCAGCCCGACGGGCATGCCGATATCGGCCATCACGCCCATCGGCACGGTGACTGTGGGCACGCCGAGGTGGCGAATGGCGAGGTTGCCGTTGGCGACCCAGATGCCGTTGCTCCAGGCGATGTCCGCAGAGGCGAGGTTGACGTCGGCATCCGCCGGGCCCACGTCGGCGACTGTGGGGAAGAGCACGGCGTCGAGCTTGAGCGTGTCCATCCATTGCTCGAGATCGATCTGCCGGGTCTTCTCCAGTCCGCGCAGGCCATCGGGCAGCGTGGCAATCTCATTCCACGGGGTGATGCCGCGCTCGGCCATGCGCACGTACTCGTCCATCCCGGCGGCCAGATCATCCTCGCGGTTGGGCAGGGTACCTGGGTCGTGGGGGAAAATCTGCGGCCCATCGACGTCGGCTAGGCGATTGAGTTTCGGATCACCATTGGCACGCAGGAAATCATCGAAGGCCCAGGCCGACAGCTCCCAGAGTTCGTCATGCAGAAACTCTTTGGAAACCAGGCCACGGTTGAACACCGTCGAGGCGCCAGGGCGATCACCCTCGCAGTTGGAAACCAGCGGGAAGTCGACGTCGATCACTTCGGCACCGGCACTTTCCAGCGCCTTACGGGCGCTCTCCCACAGTGCGATCACCGAGGCGCGGGTATTGATCCGCTGCCCGGTTGGCCCGCCGATGCCTGGCGACTCGCTGGTGCCCGCTTCGGGGTCGGCATTTATGAACATGCGCGGTACGCCGAAGCGTTTGCCGGCCAGTGCGCCGGCATCCGCAGCCAGTGTGTGATAGGAGTCGGGGCGCACCGAGGAGGCGCTGGGAATCGGCACCCAGGGCTGCAGGCGCCACAGGTCGCCACGGGTGTCGGGATCATCGGCGACGACCACGTCGAGCACTTCGAGGAGATCGGCCATGCTGCGCGCGTAGGGCACCACCACGTCCATGGTCGGCGTCAGCGGCCAGTTGCCGCGCACCGAGATCACTCCGCGTGACGGTGTGTAGGCGCACAGGCCGTTGTTGGAAGCCGGCCCGCGGCCGCTCGACCAGGTTTCCTCGGCCAGGCCGAAGGCGGCGAAGCTGGCAGCCGTGGCGGTACCTGCGCCATTGGATGAGCCCGAGGCGAACGGTGCGGTCAGGTACTCGGCGTTGTACGGGCTTTCGGCGCGGCCGTAGACGCCACGCTGCATGCCGCCGTTGGCCATGGGCGGCATGTTGGTCTTGCCCAGGCAGATGGCGCCGGCAGCGCGCAGGCGTTCGACGGTAAAGGCGTCGCGGTGAGCGAGCAGATCCTTGAAGGCCGGGCTGCCCGAGGCGGCGGTCAGCCCTTTGACCAAATAGCTGTCCTTGGCCGTGTAGGGGATGCCATCGAGCGGGCCGAGGGTTTCGCCACGGGCGCGGCGGGCGTCGGATGCCTCGGCCTCGCGCAGCGCGTCCGGGTTGCGTACCACCACGGCATTCAGCGCGGTGGGCGTTTGCGGGCCGTCGTAGGCATCGATCCTGGCGAGGTAGGCCTTGACCAGTTCGACCGCCGTGGTGCGACCTGCCTCGAGCGCGGCACGCAGTTGGGCAATGGAAACTTCGGTTACCTCGATCATGGTCTCACCACTGGTTGCTGACAGGCGGGCGACGTCTGGCGTCATGCTGCACCTGAATGGGATGGAGGGCTCGAGCAAAGCCGGCACGGGCGCCGATTCTAGCGCGCGAGTGGCTGTCCGGGCGATCACGTCGTTGCAGCTGCTGGCTCGCGAGGTGCGATGTTGTACATTGCCGTTTTCGACTATCGATGAGGCGCAGCGATGGACAACCCGATCAAGCCCGTGAGCCTGGATAAAGCCTACCGGCTGCTCAACCACGGCCCCACGGTGCTGGTGTCGGCCCGCCATGACGGCGTGGACGGGGTGATGGCCGCCGCCTGGGCTTGTGCCCTGGATTTCGATCCGCCCAAGCTGACCGTGGTGCTGGACAAGATCACCGCGACCCGCGTGCTGGTCGAGCGTAGCGGCCAGTTGGTCATTCAGGTGCCCACGGTCGCGCAGCTGGAACTGACCCATCAGGTCGGCTCGCGCAGCCTCAACGACGAGCCCGACAAGTTGGCCACTACCGGTGTCGAACTCATCACCCTGAGCGATCAGGATCTGCCTTTCGTCGCGGGCTGCTCTGCGTGGCTGGCCTGCCGCCTGATCGTCGAGCCGCACAACCAGCAGACCTATGACCTGTTCATCGCCGAGGTGACCGGTGCATGGGCCGATTCTCGAGTATTCAGCGACGGACGTTGGCACTTCGAGGACGCCGATCCTGCCTGGCGCAGCATCCATCACGTAGCCGGCGGTCACTTTTATGGGATCGGCGAGGCGCTGAGCCGCAAATGATCCGCGCTGCGTGTTGTCTTAGCTGGACATGAGGCGAAGGCGCCATTGCCTGGCGCCTCAACGGCTACCGGAGTTCGAGATGAAATCACTGATCGGTTTTACCCTGATGCTGGCTGTGCTGACCGCCACGGTCGCATCCGCCGACGAGCGCTCACCGCAGACCATCCGCGTGATCCCCAAGGCTTACGTTAGCCCAGGCGCCAGTGGCAGCGTCGACACCTATGAGCGTCAGGAACGTTACAACCTTTATGGTGGCCAGCGCATACCGCAAGGTATCGATTCACGCCGTTATGAAAGTGGCCAGCGCAGCTCGACCTTCGAAACCCGCGGCGGCATTCGCCAGAGCACCGAATATCCGAACGGCTATGAGGTTCAGCGCTATCCGGGGCAGGGCTCGCAGCAATATCAGCAGCGCCGCTGATGCTGCATCGGGCATTAGACTTTGGTCTAAAAAGCACTGGGCTTCGACTAAGGTCGTCTGTCGCAGGCTGAGCACAGATTTACAGTTATCCCAACCAGCATCCAGCTGGGTGAGGATAACAATAAAATGAACGACAGCATTTATCGGCGGATCGAGCAAAGTCCGCATTTCAAGGAGCTGGTAGCCAAGCGTGAGCGGTTCGCCTGGATACTCTCCGCCATCATGCTTGGCATCTACATCGGCTTCATTCTGCTGATCGCCTTCGTGCCCGGCTGGCTCGGCACACGTATCACTGATAGCTCTCCGATCACTTGGGGTATTCCCGTAGGCCTCGGCGTAATCCTCTCGGCCTTCGTGCTGACCGGTATCTACGTACGTCGTGCCAACAGTGAATTCGACCACTTGAACCAGGTGATCCTGGATGAGGTGGGCAAATGATCGGCCGTATCCTCTCCGCTCTGGCCCTTATGGCCCTGGCCCCAGCTTTGTGGGCCGCCGATGCATTGACTGGTGAAGTACAGCGTCAGGCCGTCAATACGCCCGCAATTCTGATGTTCCTGGCCTTCGTCGGTGGCACGTTGTGCATCACCTACTGGGCTTCCAAACGTAGCAAGTCCACGTCTGATTTCTATACCGCGGGGGGCGGTATCACAGGCTTCCAGAACGGCTTGGCAATCGCTGGTGACTACATGTCGGCGGCGTCCTTCCTGGGTATTTCCGCCCTGGTGTTCACGTCCGGCTACGACGGTCTGATCTATTCGATCGGCTTCCTGGTCGGCTGGCCGGTGATCCTCTTCCTGATCGCCGAACGCCTGCGTAACCTGGGCAAGTACACCTTTGCCGACGTGGCGTCCTATCGCCTCAAGCAGAAGGAAATTCGCACCCTGTCAGCCAGCGGTTCGCTGGTGGTGGTGGCGTTCTACCTGATCGCGCAGATGGTCGGCGCCGGCAAGCTGATCCAGCTGCTGTTTGGCCTCGACTACCACGTGGCGGTTGTGCTGGTCGGTATCCTGATGGTGATGTACGTGCTGTTCGGCGGCATGCTGGCTACCACTTGGGTACAGATCATCAAGGCAGTGCTGTTGCTCTCCGGTGCGTCGTTCATGGCGTTCATGGTGATGAAGCACGTTGGCTTCAACTTCAACACCCTGTTCACAGAAGCAATCAAGGTTCACGCCAACGGCGAAGCGATCATGAGCCCCGGCGGTTTGGTGAAAGACCCGATTTCGGCGATTTCCCTCGGCCTGGCGCTGATGTTCGGTACTGCCGGTCTGCCGCACATCCTGATGCGCTTCTTCACCGTGGGTGACGCCAAGGAAGCCCGTAAGTCGGTGTTCTACGCTACCGGCTTCATCGGTTACTTCTACATCCTGACCTTCATCATCGGCTTCGGCGCGATTCTGCTGGTCAGCACCAATCCGGCCTTCAAGGACGCTGCTGGCGCTCTGCTGGGCGGTAACAACATGGCAGCGGTGCACCTGGCCAACGCCGTGGGTGGCAGCATCTTCCTGGGCTTCATCTCGGCCGTGGCTTTCGCCACCATCCTCGCGGTGGTTGCCGGTCTGACCCTGGCCGGTGCCTCGGCGGTATCCCACGACCTGTATGCCAGCGTGATCAAGAAGGGCAACGTCAACGAGAAGGATGAACTGCGCGTATCGAAGATCACCACTGTGTGCCTGGGTGTCCTGGCCATCGGTCTGGGGATTCTCTTCGAGAAGCAGAACATCGCCTTCATGGTGGGCCTGGCGTTCTCCATCGCGGCGAGCTGTAACTTCCCTGTGCTGTTCCTGAGCATGTACTGGAAGAACCTGACCACCCGTGGCGCAATGATCGGTGGCTGGCTCGGCCTGATCACTGCCGTGGTGCTGATGGTGCTCGGTCCAACCATCTGGGTCACGGTGCTCGGTCACGAGAAGGCGATCTTCCCGTACGAATACCCGGCGCTGTTCTCCATCATCGTGGCATTCGTCGGTATCTGGTTCTTCTCGATCACCGACAAGTCCGAATCGGCTGCAGAGGAACGTGCGCTGTTCCTGCCGCAGTTCGTACGTTCGCACACCGGCCTGGGCGCCAGTGGCGCTTCGTCTCACTGATCGATCCTGCTGTAAGGAAAAGGGCGACCCGAGGGTCGCCCTTTTCTTTTGTTGCGATTGGCAATCAGGCGTTAGCTGGCCAGGTGCGTTTGCAGTGTTGCGCCGTCGGGCTAGCAGGCTGTTGAAAAACTACCTGCGTGGCCATCGCGGCGTTAAAAACAGGCTAAAAATGCTCATTTACAACACGTAAACTCCGCTTTTTCGCCTGTTTTTGCCTTGCGCTGGCTGCCTCGCCAACGTTTTTCAACGGCCTGCTAAGGCTAGCTCTTGTATAGGTGGCACCTGCGCTTGAGGTTGTTCCTAGCTTGGCTCGAGCGTTGTGTCGCGATCAATATGGATACGGTTACGGCCTGCGCCCTTGGCCTGGTAGAGCTGCTGATCCGCACGCTCCAGCCAGCTTTCCCATCGTTCGCCCGCTCGTAGCACCGATCCACCCATGGAAACCGTCACCGCGCCGCCAGGGCTGCTCAGGTGCTCGGCAATCTGCGCCTGCAAGTGCTCTGCAGCCGAGAGCAGCCCTTGTTGATCGGTGTTGCCCAGCAACAGCAAAAACTCTTCACCACCAAAGCGAAACAGCCGATCTTCCTGGCGGACGCTGCGCTGGGCCAGTTCGACGAAATCCACCAGCACCTGATCGCCGGCCTGATGGCCGAAGCGGTCGTTGATCTGCTTGAAATGGTCGAGATCGATCAGGAGTACCGCGGCGCTGATGTCATGCCGGCGAAGGTTGGCCATGGCGATCTTCAACTCGTCGTTCATCACCCGGCGATTGCGGGCACCGGTCAGCGGGTCGCGGGTGGCCCAGGCGTGTAGCTGTTCGCGCTGATGTTGGGTGCGGTAGGCAAAGATGAAGGTCAGCACGCTGGCCATCAGCGCGGTGACCAGAAACGACAGCATCTGATAACGGCTTTCGAATACCGTACCCGGCAACAGCAGGGCGTACACCGCCAGCGCTGCGACCACCAGTACGGTGGCGAGCAGCGCCCTTGGCGGTGACACCATGAAGAAATTGAAGAGGATCAACGGGTAGATCCAGAACAGCCCGTTGACCCCCAGATTGATGGTGATCAGCGTGGCGCATAGCGAGAAGATGCCGGCCAGCCAGACACCGGGCTTGACCGTGTCGCCCGTGCGCCAGGCATGGATGACGGCCATGATGGTCGACAGCACGATCACCGTATCGGCGATGCTGACCAGGTAGTTGCCGTGCAGGGCTCGATAGACGGCATAGGGCGAAATGCCGAGCACGCCGAACAGACCCATGAGGGTGATGATCGACAGTTGGAAGTCCTTGCGCAGCCGCGCAAGCAGACGCTTCACGTGAATAGCCATGGTGCTTTCATTCTTGTTGTGGACGCGCATGCTCGATGACTACGGACAGGTCGCTTGCCCATAGGAGTTCAACCCCGGTCAGCCGTTCACATTGGCGAGCGCTTTGGCGGGCGGCAAGTGGGGGAAGTGGTCAAAGTGCCAGCATATACGCCAGGAAGTACGAACGGTGCACTTCAGCGCAGCATGGCGACCAGTGTTTTGGTACGCCGGTAGCGGGCCAGGCGCTCGGCCAGCGGCGAGGGCAGCTCGTCACAGGGCTGAAAACCCAGGCGCTCGTAGAGCGGCTGCAGGTCAGGGTGGCAGAACAGCCAGGTAGGCTTATCTGTCTCCTCTAGCGCCGCGGCGATCAAGGTGCTGGCCAGGCCTTGTTGGCGCCGCGCTGGCGCGACCAGCAGACTGGTCAGCCAGTGGCCGTGAGCTGCCTCCTGCAGACAAAGTGCGGCAACAATCTCGCCGTCCCTGGCGACCCAGACCTGATGGTCGCTGCGGGTGCGCATGGCGGAGCGGTGGCTGCGATAGAACTTGTCCGCCAATGGGCGCAGATGATCGGGCAACAGGCAGAACACGGGCATGGCAGGCTGCAGCGTTGAATGGCTGGCCAGTCTAAGTTGCGGGCGAGAGTGAAACCAGTGGTTCGCGCCTGATCAGCCGTTCGCTTGCAGTTGCCGTTGCGCGCTGATTTCCGGCAGATCCTCGCGACGCAGGTAGATGCGTAGCGGCTCGCCGAGGTTCAGGCGTTCGTCGATGCGCAGATCGGACAACAGGCCCAGGCGTTCGCGTTTCAGGGTCATCAGTTCGGGCGTCTCGCCAACTGCCCAGACGAACTCGCTGGTCGGCGTGATGCTGTCTTCGGCGATATTGAGGCCAAAGGAGTCTTCACTGAAACGCACGATGTGCTGACCAGTCTTGACGTTGAAGCCGACGAACCCTTTCAACTGGTCGGCGGCTGCGCAGATGTCGGCAGAAGTGATAGCCATGGTGAACCCTCGAGGATACGGAGCGGATCACCACAGGCTACGCACTGGAAACAAAGAGACCTTGCTGCAGATCAATGGATGGCAGGCGGTTCAGTGGACGCCTTGTCGCAGAAGCTCGGATTGCGGTGGAAACCCTGGCCCTATGATCGAGGCTGTCGATAGGCCTGATGCACTCAGCCTTCGGGATCGATGCCGCGCGGTAGGTCTGCATCGCGAATCGAGTTGGAGGCCCGATAGTTCGGCGCTTGCAGGGCGCTGCGGATTTTTTCGTAATCCTCGTACGAAAGGCCGCTGCGGCTGATCATCTCCAGGGCGAACTGCTTGACCTCGGCGTTTGTGTAAGGTCGTTCAGCGGCTGACTGCGGGGCGGCACAGCCAGTGAGAAGCAAGGTAAAGACTGTGAGCAGAAGGATCAGCGAGCGTTGCATGAGAGCACCTGTGAGCGAGGCCGTTTGGATAGGTCATAGGCTATTCACTGCTCGCTTCTGGCAGAAATCATTCGCTTCGATAGTGGCTATCGTTGTTTCAGCGCGGATGGCGAAATCGTAGGCTCAGGCGCTTGGCCAGATCCGTGGCAGCACGTGACGGCGCAGCAGCGGCGCCAGGTCGTCGGTGCGCGGGTCGTGGGCGCTCAGCCAGCGCAGCTCTTCCAGCTCGGCTGCGGGCAGTACCGGGTGTGGGAGCAGGGCCCTGAAAATATCGGCCTCGACCCGGGTATCCGCTTCGTTGGCGGCGACTTCGCCGAAATGGCCCAACTGCACGAACGCCGACTCGGGCAGATGCAGATCCAGCTCTTCGTGGAGTTCACGCAGGAGCGTCTGCAGCGGTGTTTCGCCCTCATCACGTTTGCCGCCGGGCAGCATGAACATGTGCGTGCCGCGCTTGCGCACCAGAAGCAGGCGACCCGTTTCGTCGAACAGGCAGGCTGCTGCGATGTGCAGAGTACGTGGGGGCATGGCTCAGTGCAGATTCTTTGGCTGCATCAGGTCGTCGAGCAGGCCGACTTTCACTGCCATCAGTGGCGAGTTGTTGATCCACACATTGTCGATGACGATGGTGCGGCCGATGTCTTCCTTGTCGGCAGCCACGAGCAGGTAGTAGGTACCGTCTTCCGGTGCTTCGCCATCCCAACCCAGAGTGGTCATGCCAATTACGCTAGACGAGCGGGCGGGCTTGTTGGGAATCACCGTGCCGTAGGCGTCCATCAGAACCGCGTGCGGCTTAAGGGCGAACTTGTTGATGCCCATGCAGGTGTGATCGCACAGCGAGTTGACGTTTAGACGATAGCGCTCGCCCTGTTTCAACTGGAGGGAATACAAACGGTAGTTGGACAGCGAACTGCCAAACTGCATGTTCGCGCTCCCGACCTTGCCAGGTGGCAGAGCGGAATGCGCATTAAGCGGCAGCGGAACAACCTGGGCGTTGTGGATCGCTTCCAGGTTGCTACGAACGATAGTGTCGTGGTCGGCCGTGGTGGAGGGCGACGACGATTGAGGCGCGCTACTGCAAGCTCCAAGCATTAAGCAGGCGGCGAGAACGAGTGACTTGTGCAAGATGCAGCTCCTGTGCGGCAATGTTCCGCTCTGCGATTTATCCGCAAAGAAGGAAGCCGCACAGTATAGCCGGTTATTGCGGCAATACCGTGATGAACTGCCGCAATTGGCCTCTGTTAGCCTGCCAGACCTACATAGACGTTCTGTACATCGTCATGGTTGTCGATGGCTTCGAGGAAGGCTTCGACTTCTTCACGCTGCTCGGGCGTCAGGTTCGCGACCGGGTTTTTCGGGCGGTAACCGAGGTTAGCCGAGTTCACTGTGAAGCCTTGTTCCGGCAGTGCACGGCTGACCAGATCGAGATCCGTCGGCTCGGTGATGAACAGGGTGTTGCCTTCATCGGCTTCGTCGAAATCCTGAGCGCCGGCTTCGATGGCCGCCAGTTCCGGGTCGGCGCCGCTCTCGCTGGAGGCCTCGATCAGCCCGACATGGTCGAAATCCCAGGCGACCGAGCCGCTGCTGCCGAGCTGGCCCTTGCGGAACAGCACGCGAATCTCCGCTACGGTGCGGTTCACGTTGTCGGTCAGGCACTCGACGATCAGCGGCACCTGGTGCGGTGCGAAGCCTTCGTAGGTGGTGCGTTCGAAGTTGACCGTCTCGCCGCTCAGACCTGCGCCTTTCTTGATCGCCCGATCCAGAGTGTCCTTGGGCATCGAGGCTTTCTTGGCCTGATGGATGGCCAGACGCAGCTTGGGGTTCATGTCCGGATCGGCGCCGTTACGCGCGCAGACCATGATCTCCTTGACCAGGCGACCGAAAATCTTGCCTCTGGCGTTGGCGGCGGCTTCTTTAGGTTTGGCTTTCCACTGGGCGCCCATGTCTGTTCTCTCGACTATGCGGATGATGGATAGGCGCAGCCTTGCGTTGGCGGGTAAGGGCTGCGCGGCGAATCTGGTGGCGGATTTTAATCCGTCGTCGCCGCGCTGGCACCCTGCAAATTGCTTTACAGCCTCATAACGCGTGCAGCAATGCCAGCGTCAGGGCGTCTGCACCAGTTGATTGACCAGTTCCAGCGCCTTTTCGAATGATGGGTAACCGCTTTTGGCGACGTCCAGTTCGGAATAGTCGGCGCGATATTCCTCCGCGCGTATGAGGTCGGCCTCGTCGACCAGGTAGGGCTCCGACCAGATCTTGTAGAGCAGGGCCACGGCATAGGGTTGCTGCTGCGCGGCAGCATCTTCCAGCTTCTTGAGCACTTCTTCGGTCTGCGGGCCTTCGCGAATCATCAGAATCGCCTGATAGAACTCGACCTCTCCGCGTTCATCCAGGCTTTCCGCGCGGCGTAGCAGGGCGTTGACCAGCTCGTGGCTTTCCATGTCGCCGGACGCCACCAGCATCTTGGCTTGCAGCATATCGTTCTGGTAAAGCAGTTGTTGGTCGCGGCAGCTGTCGCCGCTCAGGGGCTCGTCGCAGGAAGTCGAGGAGGCGCAGCCACCGAGCATCAGGCTCAGCAGCAGGCAGCCAACGCCGTGTCGGCAATCAATCATAGGTATCCCTCAGGCAAATCTGATGTATCGACCAGCACGGCGTCGCCGGGTTCGACCAACCGACGATCTTTGTGGTGCGCGCGAGCCGGCCCGATCAACGCAATGCCTTCACCGCAGCGCCGATGAAGGCATAGGTTTCCATTTCCCGCTTATCCATTTCCGGCTTTGGCCAGGTGCTCCAGATCACCGCCACGACCTTTTCCTTGGGGTTGATATAAAGGAACTGGCCAAAGATGCCTTGGGCCTCGAAGGCGCCACCGTCGTGCTCCGGTAGCGCTGCGGCGCCGGTGGGGAACAGCCACCACTGGTAGCCATAGCCGAGCGCGTATTCGCCGTCATACAGCTTGCCGGGTTCCAGGTGCGAGCCTGGGGTGGCGCGGGTGGCACTTACCAGCCAACCGGCAGGCAGGATGCGCTCGCCGTCGATCACCCCGTCATTGAGGATGAATTGGCCGAAGCGTCCGTAATCGCGCAGGGTTGCGGACAGGCCGCTGCTGCCGATTTCCTGGCCAGCACGGCTGTCCAGTTGCCAGAAGGCATCGCGCTCCATACCCAGGCGCGACCAGATGCGCTCGGAGAGGTAATCGCTGGTGCTCATGCCGGTTGCTGCGCGAACCAGTTCGCTCTGCAGGTGGGACTCACCCGTGCTGTAGGCGAATGTCGTGCCTGGGGCGTGGGCTTTCTTGAGCCCGGACATCTGCTTGAGCAGGGCGCCAGGGTTGTTGGCCAGTTGCAGCTCGAACATGCGACGCCGGTCGGATTTCGGGTCGCGGTAGGTTTCGTCCCAGGCCGCGCCGGAGCTCATCTGCAGAATCTGTTCGACGCTCACACCGTCATAGGCGCCGCCCTTGAGTTGTGGCAGGTAGCGGGTCAGCGGGTCTTTCACGCTGGCGATACTGCCCTGTTGCACGGCGGCACCTATCAGCGTCGAGGAGATCGACTTGACCACGCTGAACGACGTCCAGCGGGTACTGGCGTCGTTACCCATGGCGTATTTTTCCAGCGCGACCTTGCCGTCCTTGATGATCAGCACGCCGCCGACCTGATTGCGGCGCATGAACTCGTCGACACCCAGTGACTGGCCGTCGACGCTGTACTGCACCGGTACTTCGGCACGGGCTGGCAGTGGATAGACCTTGGGGCCGCGGGGCACGGTACGGGTGAAGAACAGCTCGTCCATGTGCCGGTAGGTGCCAGGTTGGTAGGCCGGACGCAGCTCGTAAAGATCCTGGGCACGGCCGATCCGCTCGGGTTTTTCGGCCGGAGGTGTCTGCGAACTGGCGCAGGCACCGAGCAGCAGGGCGATTGCGGGTAGAACGAGGGCGTTGCGGCATGCGGCTCTGGTGCTCATGGTGCTTTCCCGATCATGGCTGTTGGCTTCAACCATAGCCGATAACGGCAGCGAGCAGCCGCTGAACCGTGGGCCGGAGAGGTTGAACTGTCGTTCGTCGACGTCGCTCTATTGCGTACGTGCATGAAAACCGACTTACCTGACGGAGACCTACATGGAACTTCCCAATAAAGACCTCGGCACCCTGTTCGCACAGCTGGGGCTGGATTCCGACCCGGCCAGCATCGACGCCTTCATTGCCGAGCACTATCCATTGCCCGATGAGGTCAAGGTGTCCGAGGCGCCGTTCTGGAACGAATCCCAGGCGGCGTTTCTGAAAGAAGAGCTGCTCGAAGACGCCGAGTGGGCGCCGGTGGTCGATGAGCTCAACGTGCGCCTACACGAGAGCAAGCCGGTTTAGCTAAACCTCCGTCAGGCGCTGCAGCTCGCGCCTGACCATGGCCGCGTACTCGGGAGGCGACAGGCTGTATAGCTCGCTGGCTACCCAGCCCAGCCAGCGAGGCCCGAGTGCCGCCTGCTGCTCCAGCAGGCGCATGGCTTCGGCGCTGGCCTGCTCGGCTTGTTGCTGGTGAAAGTCGGCGCGGCTCATAGCGAGATCTCTTGCGGTTCAATTGGCGTGGTGCCCATTCTCGCCACGCGCAGGTGCTTGGTAAACCGCTCCTTGCGCGTTAGGCTCGCGGTTTCTGCGCCTGGTCGAGACTCAAGCGATGCCTTCAGTGGTGAATTTCAAAGACAGGATTCTTGCACTGCGCCCTGGCGATCAGGTTGGCGTAGCAGCCGATGTCGATCTGCTTTATGCCTTCGAAAGCGACCGTGGGCGCATCATTAATTCTGCGGCCATCCGCCGTCTGCAACAGCGCACCCAGGTATTTCCCCTGGAGCGAAACGCCGCGGTGCGCAGCCGCCTGACCCATTCGATGGAAGTGCAGCAGACAGGGCGCTTCATCGTCCGCACGCTGTATGTGCAACTAGGTGAGCGCGCCGTGGATTACGGCCTGGATGGCTTGCAGGGCGCGCTGGAAAGCCTGGTGGAAATGACCTGTCTGATGCATGACATCGGCAATCCGCCGTTTGGCCACTTTGGTGAGTTCGCCATCGGTGAGTGGTTCGATCGTGGGCTGGACGGCTTGTTTGCCGTAGCTTTACCGCAACCGCCGGACAACGACGAACTGCACACCCGAATGCGTGCCGACCTGCGCAATTTCGAAGGTAATGCCCAGGCCGTGAGGCTGGTGGTCAACCTGCAGCGCCTGCGCCTGACCTACACCCAGACCGCGGGTCTGCTCAAATACCTGCGCCCCGCCTATCAGCCGAAGCCGGCCAAAGGGGCTGCCAACGCCTACCTGAACAAGAAACCGGGCTTCTATCTTTCCGAGGAAGACTTCGTCACGGGCCTGCAGCAGAAGCTGGGTCAGCAGCCGGGGACGCGCCATCCGGTGGCCTACATCATGGAGGCGGCCGACGACATTTCCTATTGCCTCGCCGATATCGAGGACTCGGTGGAGAAGGGCATTCTTGGCGTGGCCGAGCTGGCGCCGCTGCTGATCGACACCTTCGCAGACATGCAGTCGCCCGATGTGCAGATTCCCGGCTCGCGTCACTCGTTCCGCAGCCTGGTGGAGCAGGCGCTGGAGAGCTATCACCAAGAAGAAATCAACAAGGCTGGCGAGTTCTTCGTCAAGCTACGGGTCAGCATGATCCACCCGCTGGTGCAGCACGCTGCACGTCAGTTCATCGATAACATCGAGGCGGTATACGCTGGCACTCTGGACCGTGCGCTGATCGAGGACGACAGCCTGCCTCACGCCATCGTGCAGACTTTCAAGGATGTCGCCATGGCGCGGGTGTTCTGCCACCGCGAGGTGGAAACTCTGCAGTTGCAGGGCTACCGAATCATCCAGGGCTTGCTGGACAGCTATGGCGCGCTGCTGCGCGTCGATGCGCAGACCTTTCTGGAATTGACCGAGGGTCAGTGCCGTCGTGAGGCCTATCTGCAGATGCTTGTGCGGCGCCTGCCGGGGCAACTGCTCAAGGCCTACTGTCAGGCTGTGCGCGAGTCAGTCGGGAGCGACCAGGCCGCCTGGGAGTTCTACTACCGCTGCCGTTTACTGCAGGACTTCATCAGCGGCATGACCGATCAGCATGCACAGGACGAATACCGCACGTTGTCGGCCTTGTAGTTCAGATGTTCTTCCAGATCAGCTGCAGCCCTGCGACCAGCATGCCTATGCGGGCGATGCGGTAGAACCAGGTGTGGTTGATCCGCGACTGCAGCCACAGGCCCGTCCATACGCCGAGCGGTACGATGGGCGCGAGCATCAGACTGAGCAGCAGATTCTCCCGGCTGAACTGCCCGAGCCAGGTGTAGGGAATCAGTTTCATGGCATTGGTCAGCAGAAAGAACATGTTGATGGTGGCCACGTAGCGCACTTTTTCCAACTGCTGCGGGAGCAGGTGCATCATCACCGGTGGCCCGCCGGCATGGGCAACGAAGCTGGTAAAGCCGGCCAGTGACGAGAGGATCAAGCCGCGCTTGGGCTGCAGTGGGCGAGGTGCTGGGTCGGTCTTGAGCAACCCCATCAACACGAAGGAAATGGCGATGAGGCCGATCAGCAGGCCGATCAGGTTCTCGTTGAGCAGCTCGAAGGTCAGCGAGCCAATGGCGATACCGATCAGCGCGCCGGGCAGCATGACCTTGAGGTTGGCCACGTCCCACTTGCCCCAGTAAGCCTTGAGCCCGACCACGTCGGCCAGGCAGAGTATCGGCAGCATCACCGCCACCGCCTGCATCGGTGAGGTGGCCAGGGCCAGCAACGGCACCGCGATACCGCCCAGCGCACCGCCGAAGCCGCCTTTGGAAAGGCCGGTGAGAAAAACTGCCGGAATGGCGAACAACAAGAGGTCGACGAGGGTCATTGCACTGCAGCCCGATCAGGAAGCGCGCAGGGTAGAGGCTGTTGCCGCTGCATCGCAAGTCGGCTGATTCCCGCTGTCACTCAGGAGTGCCCCGAGCATGTCGAACGCCAGCAACGTAACCAACCAGGATCTGACCGCTCGTTACGCGTTTGCCAAACGCGTAGCCGTGGAAGCCGCCGAGCGCGGCATGAGCTACTACGAACGGCGCCACAGCCTGGCCGTGCAGCACAAGGGCGATGACCTGCAGGATGTGGTGAGCATCGCCGATCAGGACGTGGAGGCCTTCATTCGCGCCGAGCTGGCCGCGCATTTTCCCGAGGACGGCATCGTTGGCGAGGAGGGCGGTAGCGGTGGCCTGGAGGCTCGCTGCATCTGGGTGATCGATCCCATCGACGGCACCGCGTGCTTTCTAAATGGCTTGCACAACTGGTGCGTGTCCATAGGTCTGCTGGTGGATGGGCAGCCGCTGCTCGGGGCGATTGCCGATCCCAATCACGATGAGCTGTTCCATGGGTTCATCGGCCACGGTGCGTTCGTCAACGACACGCCGCTGGCGGCTCATGGCGCCCGCCATGTGCGTGAGGGACTGGTCGGTGTGGGCACCACTCACCGGCCGGGCAAGGAGAACTTCTTGCCCTTCGTCGGTGCGCTGCTGGATGAGGGTGGCATGTTCCTGCGCAACGGTTCCGGCGCCCTGATGACTGCCTATGTGGCGGCTGGTCGCCTGATCGGCTATTACGAAACCCACCTGAAAAGCTGGGACTGCCTGGCCGGGCTGGTGCTGGTACGCGAGGCCGGTGGTAGCCATAACGATTTTCTGCGTGGCGATGGGCTGCTCGGCGGTAATCCCTATCTGGTCGCCGCGCCGGGTGTCTACGAACAGCTGGCGGCTATGGTCGGCCCGTCGCTGGACGCCGATTGAGGCATTGTCATGTGGAGCTGTATTGCGCGAACAGTTGTTCGCCGGTCAGCTCCCGCGTCTGATTGGCGAAGCAGTAGTAAGCGGGTTTGGCATCAATGAATACCTGGCTTTCGAACTGCCAGTTCTCCTCGCCGTCGAGCAGGCCCACCGGCACTGCGTAGAACCCACCACTGGTGAGACGATAGAACAAGTGGGTGCCACATTCCGCGCAGAATGCACGCTCGGCCCACTCTGAAGACGCGTAGGTGCGCATATGCTGTTGCCCGCTGAACTGCGCGGTTTCCCCTTCGACCACCAGCAGCGGGCCACCGCCCCATTTGCGGCACGTTGCGCAGTGGCAGGCGCTCACGTTTGCAGTGCTGACCTGCAACGTAAGGCTGACCGCCCCACACAGGCAACTGCCGTGTTTCTCAAGATGAGCCATGCTGCGCGCTCCTAAAAAATCAGCCGGTGGTTCGGTGCAGCCGCTGCGCGCCTACTGGATGGGAGACGCACCCTGAACCACACGATGAATGAACTGTAGCTTGCCGATCACCGCGGCGGGCAACACGAAGGGGTAGAGATCCTTCTGGCCCATGCTGCGCGCCAGTTCGTTGAGCATGGCAGCCAGTTCGATCCAGGCGTTGACGAACTGCAGGAACTCTTCTGCCAGTGGATCGTTCGGGTCATACAACGCCGCTCGGGTGAAGGGCCGGAATTCCAGCTCCACGTCACCGGCACGCATGCCGAAGCTCAGGGCGGTGTCCAGGGTATCCATCATGTGCAGGTAGTGGGCCCAGGTTTCCGCCCAATCTTCCCAGGGGTGCATGGTGGCGTAGGCGCTGACGAAGGAAGTTTGCCAGTCGGCCGGCGCGCCCTGCTCATAATGACGCTGCAGGGCGGTGCCGTAGTCGGCACGTTCGTCACCGAACAGCATCCGGTAATCGTTCAGCCACTGGCTGTTGGCGATCAGCCGATCCCAATAGTAATGGCCGACTTCATGACGGAAGTGGCCGAGCAGGGTGCGGTAGGGCTCGCGCAACTGGATGCGGGTCTGCTCGCGCACGTCGTCGTCGGCTTCGGCGATGTTCAGGGTGATCAAGCCATTGGCGTGCCCAGTGGTGGGCTGCTTGCCTTCGGCATCCGGGCCGAGAAAGTCGAAGGCCAGGCCGTTGATCTCGTCCTGAGTCTTGCTGATCAGCGGCAGGCCCATGGTCAGCAACTGCGCCACCAGGCGGCGCTTGGCGGTTTCGAAGCGCGCCCAGCGCCTATCGTTGTCCGGCACCGACAGGTCGGGAATGGTGCGGTTGAGCTGGCAGGCCGTGCACAGACCGGCGCCGTACATGGCCGGTAGCAGCCAGTTACAGCCCGCGGCGGTATGCAGATTGTCGCAGCGCCGGTAGCGCCAGCCCTGCGGATCACCGTCCACCCGCCATACGTCGGTTTGCTCGCTGGCCACCAGGGTTACCACCTGGCCGCGTTCTGGCTCGTAGCCCAGCGGCGATTGGCAGGCCAGGCACTGACTGTTGCGGAAGAAAATCGGCTGGCCGCAGGTGCATTGTCCCAATGCCTTCTGGCTGGGCGTGCGAGCCTGTTTTGCCGAATCGCCAATGCGCAGGCCGAGGGCTTGGAAGAACCGGTTCATATCATGGCCTCGCGGAAGGTGGGAACTACCGGAGCGATAGAGTGGTGCGGTGGTGGGGCGGTTCCGGCATTTTCTGTGGCCAGGGCGGCGTGCCGGGGAAAGCGGGCGAGCGGCCTGGTGCCGTGGGGCACCAGGCGCGGGATGATCAGTCCTGGCGGCTGGTCACTTCGAGCAGGTGATAACCGAATTGGGTTTTCACCGGGCCCTGAACCACGTTGACCGGCGCGCTGAACACGACGGTGTCGAATTCCTTGACCATCTGGCCCGGGCCGAACGAGCCGAGGTTGCCGCCGTCACGGCTGGACGGGCAGCTGGAGTTGTCTTTGGCGACCTGGGCGAAGTCGGCACCGCCTTCGATGGCAGCTTTCAGTTCGTTGCACTTGTCTTCGGTAGCAACCAGGATGTGACGGGCAGTGGCTTTGGCCATGGGGGAAACACTCCATTCAAATGAGCTGCCGAGCGTACCGGATTCGTCTGGCGAGTCAAATTCGTTAGGGGCGCCAGTCGTCGCGCAGGCTGTCTTGCAGATGCTCCACGAAGGCGCGCACCTTGGGCGTCAGTTCGTAGCGATCACGCACGCACAGGTAGTAGTCCAGGGGTTCGCTAAGCGCCTGGCTACTCGACTGCTGCGGGTTGGCGAACAACTGCTGCAGGTGACCACTGGCCAGATAGGGCTCGGCGACAAAGGCCGCCAGGCGCGTGATACCGCCACCGTGGGCGGCAACCCTGGCGAGCACGTCGATATCGTCGCTGACCAGCGCCACGCGAATCTGTGCATCGAAGCGAATCCCATCGCGTACGAACCGCCAAGGCATCAGGCGTCCGTCCACGGCAACCTTGAAAGCCAGGCAATCGTGCTCGCGCAAGTCTTCTGGGGTGACTGGCGTTCCGGCTTTGTGCAGATAGGCCGGCGACGCGCAGTAGATCGATGGCACGCTGGCAATATGCCGTGCCACCAGGCCATCTTCGAGCTGCTGTGGGATACGGATGCTGATATCCACCGACTCCTGAATATGATTGACGCTGCGGTCAGTGGTGATCAGCTCGCAGGCGATACGCGGGTGTCGGGCGGTGAAGGCGGGCAGCAACGGCGCGAGGACATGGCGACCGAATGCGGCGCTGGACGCGATCCGCAACCGACCTTGAGGCGTGTCGTGTGCTTGCGTGGCCGTGCTGCGTGCCAGCTCCAGGTCGCGCAGCACATCGCGCACCTGCTCGAAATACAGCGTACCGCTTTCGGTAAGTGCCAGGCTGCGGGTTGTGCGCGTCAGCAACCTCACGCCGAGGGAAGACTCCAGTCGGGCGATGTTCTGGCTGGCTGCAGCGGCGCTGATACCCAGCAGGCGAGCGCCCGCAGCGATGCTGCCGGTTTCCACCGCCTTCACGAAACTCTCGATGCCGCGCAGGGTATCCATGGTAAAGCTTTCTACTGATGGTCGAATTGATAAGGTTAGCTTGGTACTGACCTTACCTGCGGCCCGCTACTCGCTGCAACGGGCCGCCGCGATAATAGCCGCCTCTGCCGCACCTTGGCGGCATCTCACTATTCGAAGGATTTAGCCCATGCCTGAAGCAACCCGCAGCCGTACTCGCCGAAACTGGAAGTTGCCGGCCAAGCTGTCGCCGGTGGCCTTCGCCTTTTTCATGTCCGGCATCATGGCGTTTCTCATGTGCCTGGTGATCACCGCCACCAACCGCGGTTTCAGCGATGGCTATCTGGGAGCGGTGCTGGAGGCTTACCAACTGGCTATGCCAGTGGCGTTCGTTTGCGTGATGGGCGTTCGGCCTGTGGTGCTGCGCCTTGTTCGGCTGACCGTGCGGGCTTCATAAAGCAGGAGATTTGGGCGCCACTTTGTGAGATGTATCCAAAAATGACAGGAAGTTACTAAATGATTCCTCTGTCGATGGTAGGCTAGCGCCCGAAATTCAAGCCGATCTCATGGAGCGTTACATGTTGTTCAAGGAGTTGATGCTGGCCAGCCTGTTGGCCACGGTAGTTCCCCTGACCTGGGCCAACCAGGCACCCACCGAACAGGAAGCCCCCGCTGCCGAAGCCGCTGACAGCGATTACATCAGCGAGGAACAGTTTCTCGACAGCCTCGATTTCCGTTCCGGCAAAGTGGTGGTCGGCAGCAACCTGGCAACCCTCGATCTCCCGGAAAATCTGGTGTTTCTCGACGGTGCCGACGCCGAGCGCGTGCTGGTCGAAGCCTGGGGCAACCCGCCAGACGACAAGCTGCCGCTGGGCATGATTCTGCCCAAAGGTGTATCGCCGATGGCGGACGAATCCTGGGCCGTTACCGTGGAGTACGAAGAAAACGGCTATGTGTCCGACGAGGACGCCGCGGACATCGACTACGCCGACATGCTCAAGGATCTGCAGGACGGCGCCAAGGCCGAGAACGAGTGGCGCACCGAAAACGGTTACGAGCCCATCGCTATCGTCGGCTGGGCCTCCGCACCGCACTACGATGCCGCCGGCAAGAAGCTGCACTGGGCCAAGGAAGTGAAATTCGGCGATAGCGAAGAGCACATCCTCAACTACAACATCCGCGTGTTGGGCCGCAAAGGCGTACTGGTACTGAACTTCATCGCCGGCATGCATCAGTTGGCGCAGATAGAAGAGAACCTGCCGGCAGTGCTGGCCATGACCGACTTCAACGACGGCAACCGCTATGCCGACTTCAACCCCGATCTCGACGAAGTCGCGGCCTATGGCCTCGGCGCGCTGATCGCCGGCAAGGCCGCTGCCAAGGTCGGCCTGTTCGCTGCCGCACTGATATTGCTCAAGAAGGCGTGGTTCCTGCCCGTACTGCTGATTGGCTGGGTATGGCGTCGCATGACCGGAAAGAAGAAGGAGCAGCCTCAGCCTGCAGCGCCTGAGCCGCAGGTACAGCCTGAGGCCAAAGCCGAGGTCGCCCCACCGGTAGCGCCGGAGCGTGTTTCCAGCGTGATGGATCTGAACAGTCCGCGCGAGGATGACAAGCGCTGACAGCAGCACTGCGCTGACGAAAAAGCCCCGGCCAGTGCCGGGGCTTTTTATTGGTCGATGGAAAAGCGCTTCGTCCCTGGCCTCCGTAGCGGCGATCCGGGAAATCAGATGTAAGAGCCAATGATGATCAGCAGCCACAGCAGGCCGCCCGGTAGCATGCACAGATAATTCGCTGTGCTGAAGCGGCTGTTGCTCTGGCCGGTTGGATCGTCGCTGGCCAGGTTGGCTTTCTCCTGGATGATCGACAGCGGCCACGCCGGCAGCATGGTGCCAGCGAGCAGCAGCAAGATTTCCAGGGTCACACCGATATGGCCGTCCAGGCGCGAAAGGCCATTGCTGGCGAAGACCAGGACAATGTACATCCACGCCGCGCTCGCATATTTCCAGTCGCCCAGACCCTTGGCCTGCAGTTGCGTGAGGATCAGCCGGCACAGTGAATGGATGAAGAAGATATGAAAGATCGAGCGCGCTGCCGGGCTGATCTTCTTAGGGCGCATGGTTGCCCGTTGGCTATCCCATTGTTTGTAGGCCCAATAGACCGCGTAGAACCCGAGCGTCATGAAGAACAGCACGTAGAGTTTGCTGGTGGAGGTGACGAAGAAGCTGTCGCGGGGGCGTTCGTCGACCAGTAGTGGGGCGCTGGGCGTTTGATACAGGTTATCCATTGACCTTGCTCTCGCAGACACTGCCCTGTCAGGCAGCGTGATGGTTTAGCGTTCATCACGTATTGCGCGGTGACGAACGACTCCTTCTGGAGTGCATGGCAGTTTACAGCGCAATGGCTGGGCGCAGCAGGGCGGGGATCTTGAAAGCGGTGGGCCAAGGCGGCCCACCGCATCAGGTTTTCAGCAGTAGCGATCGAGCAATTGATCGTGCTTGGCCTGTTGGCCTGTCCACTCATGCTCTAGCGTACGCAGTACGTTGCCCAGGAAATCACGGTCAGCGGCGGCGCGGCGGCCTACGTACCCTTGGCCGCGGCGGTAGGTGCGCAGGCGAGTGCGCATGCTGGGCCGCTGACTGACGAACTCGTGTTCTTCCTGATCCGCTGGCAGGCAGTCGATGCGAACTTCGCCCGACTCGCATACCCAGAGGATGTGGTTGTCCAGGCTGTCCTTGCGTGTGGCGAACAGTTGAGCGAGGTCTTCGATGGTCGGTTTCTTGTTCAGGTTCATGGCGTGTACCCCTTCATTCGCTGATCTGTCTAAGGCGTCCGCTTGCGGTGCGGTGCCGTCATTGCCCGTGGCGTTTGAGTGCTGCCGAAGACCGTGTAGCGATGTGTAGGTATCGCTACGCAGCGGCGGCTAACGGAGGTCGGGACGATGCGGGAAGAGGAAATCAGCTGAGACGGGGCCGGATGCAGGTGATCCGCAGGATCAGCCACAGGCATCATGACAATGTCTCGCTAACGCTCTCGTCCTCGCAGGACGCTCGACTTCATCAATCTGCCTTGTGGGCAGTACATATCGTGGAACGCTCGGCTGGTGTTACCGAGTTTGCCCAAGTGCCCTTGTCAGGGCTCCCGTCAGGGGAGGCAGGCTCATCATGCAAAAGCGCGAAGGGGTCGTCAATAGGTTTTGTAGTGTTTTTTTAGAGTCACTACAGGCTCCTTGTGGATCTCGTTCAAGGTGTCTACTGCGCCTAAAAAATGACCATCGGGTCAGCTGGCGAAGAGGCGCCCATCACGTTCGCGCTGAGCATCGCGCTGCATCGATTCGAGGTTCTTCTCGATGGTCTCGCAGAGTGCATCCATCTGGATCTGGTGTTCGCTGGCCTTGAACGGGCTCTGCAGGTCGCTGCCTACCCGCTCGATCGCCAGCAGCATGAAGCCGACCACGGTCGATGCCAGCGGGGTGAACCATTCCAGGCTTTCCACCAGGCCGATGGGCACGATCATGCAGAACAGGGTGATGAACAGACGCGGGAAATACACGTAGGGATAGGGCAACGGTGTGTTGGCGATACGCTCGAGACCGCCCTGGCAATTGGAGATGTCGACCAACGTCGACTCCAGTC
This sequence comes from Pseudomonas sp. PME37.24/006, assembly GCF_055556635.1. NCBI lineage: Bacteria > Pseudomonadati > Pseudomonadota > Gammaproteobacteria > Pseudomonadales > Pseudomonadaceae > Pseudomonas > Pseudomonas sp. PME37.24/006. The sequence continues at coordinate 443,592 of NZ_JBVHNL010000003.1, read as the reverse complement.
GGGTCAGGCGGATGCTGTCCAGGCGTCCAGCCTTGTATTCACTGGCCAGCATGGCGGCTGAGCCGTTGAGAATGTCGTTGGGGAAATTATTGGTGGTATGCCGACGCTCGAACTCGTCAGCCGCCACGAAGGAGCGTACTTCGTCGGCGCAGGGCTCGTTACGCAGGCTCGCCGACAAGCTTCTGATATAGGCCACATGGCGGCGCAGCAGCACCACTTTCACCGAGTTGCCGCCATCATCGTCGTCTATCAGGGTCAGCACCTGACGGGCGAAACTGCGCGAGCTGTTGATCAGTGCGCCCCAGATGGTGCGCGCCTCCCACCAGCGGTTGTAGGCACTGCTGTTGCGGAAGCTGGTCAATACCACCAGGGCTGAACCGAGCAGGGTCAGCGGCATGGAGGGCAGATTGATCTTGCGATCCAGAAACAGCATGTAGTCCACGGTGACGATGATGTCCCAGATCAGCAGCCAGAACAGCGACCAGCCAACATAACCAAAGGTCTTGAAAAGGTAGCGATAACCGCGGGTGATCGAGTGCATCACGTGGGATTCTCTGCAGGGATGAAAGCGAAAGTGCAGAGCTTCGAACGTGAAGCGGTGACAAAGGTTCTGAAATTCAGGAGTCAGCGGTTGCGACGTGCCTTCGCCAGCGCGCAGAAAAAATCAATGTACTGCTCGGGCCCACCGCTGAAAATGCTGTTCAGGCGCAGCGGGTCTTGGGGATCGGTGATGCCCAGCAGTGCCGGCCAGGGCCCCGCCGGGTGTTCACGCAGGTAGTTTGCATCCACGCCTGGGCGCTGCACTTCGCCACGGCTGCTGTCGATATACAGCACGCGATTGTCCTGCCCGAACGCGGTGCCCAAGTCCTGCACCAGGGTGAGAAAGCCACGGTCGCTGCCGCCGCGCAGCCAGGCTGTTGCGCCACTATTGGCCTCGAGCGGAGAGCTGGTCAGGGTGTCGCCGACTCCGACGAGGCGCGGCATATGCAGCGGGTCGAAGCGCTCGCGGGCCAGTTGCAATAGCGCGTCGATATTGGTGGGTGCCTGGCGTACGTTGAAGTCCTCGCCCAGTGGATAGTTGCCGGTGCGCTGTTGGTAAAAGCGGTTGAGGATCACCAGCACGCCAGCTTCCTTGACGGCGCCGCGTAGCATGAACTGCAGATCCGTGGTGCCGGCATTGCTGGCGCTCGCCGGCCGCATGCGTTCGCGGCCTTCGGCATCCCGCCCCAGGTTGGGTGCGTAATGGATGAAAAACGATTGCTGCAGTCCTTGCCTGGCGGCATCTTCGAGCAACGCCTGTACGAGGTCTGCGCTATCCACCTGCAAGCGGGCGTAGAGCGCTGGGCTTTCGTGCCAGTGGTGATGGAAGGCGTTCAGGTTGAGAGTGGGCGATACCGGGTTGTCGAGCACGCTGCTTGCCAGCAGTTGATCAATAAGCGGCTTGGCCAGGCTGTAGGGTGGCTGGCTCAGCAGCCGCTGCAGCGATTCGCTCAGGCGTTGAGGCGCCGCAGCCAGAAAGGCCAGCTCTGCGGCGCTGACGCCTGGGTGAGAGACCTGACCGTGGCGATCCTGTAGTTGTACCCCGCCAGCAGCCAGCCCTGGCAGGTAAAGACCCTGTTCCCGGCATTGCCCGGGCGTGTCGACGGCGAGTTCGATCAGGCTGTTCACACCACGATTGCCGATATGTTCACCATTGGTGAGCACCTGGAAATGACCATCCAGATCGCGGGCCGCGAGGATGTAGCGATGCTCCAGGGTACGGGTAAGCGGATCGCGCACCAGGCTCATGCAGACACCATCCAGATCCTGGATGATCAGCAGGTTATCGGTGCCTGAGAGGCTCTCCAGCAGGGATTCAGGGTCGAGGGATAAGGTGGTTTCGGTGACAATCATGGGCCCGAGTTTAGCGCGGTTTCGCTTTGATCAGGCGATTGAGTGAAGCGTTTGGCCTAAGCCACTGTCCATGAACAGATAGGCAGTGCGGATTAAGAGGAAGCATGGATGAGTGATTCACCCAAGCACGTTCGGCAAGTGGCCGCTGTGGTGATGCTGTTATGCGCGAGCGTCGCCAGTAGCGCATGGGCCGATGATGCGGTGCAACTGACCAAGCTGATCAACGGCTACCGGGAAGCAGGGCAGGGGTGCGATGGGCAGCCGAGCCCGGCGGCCGGCCCGCTGGCACCCGACAGGCGTCTGGCAGGCCAGAAGGTCAACTCGTCCGAGCAACTGCAGCAGGCTCTGCAACAGGCCGGTTACCAGCCAGAGGCCGTGCAATTGATCAGGGTGACGGGGCCGGACAGTGCCGAGGCTGCCATGGCCATGCTGCGGCAATCGTACTGCGCGCAATTGCTGGATGCCCAGTTTGCTGATGTCGGCGTGTTGCACGAAGGCAATAGTTGGCAGGTGGTACTCGGTCGCGCGCTACTACCGGCACGCCTTGGCGATTGGCAGGAAGAAGGCAAGGCGATTCTGGCGGCGGTCAATGAAGCGCGGGGCACTGCAAGGCGTTGTGGCGATCAGCCGTTCGATGCCGCCGAGCCGTTGAGCTGGAACGATTCTCTCGGCCAGGCCGCGCTGACCCACAGCCGCGACATGGCGATGAACAGCCTGTTCAGCCACCAGGGCAGCGACCGCAGCCTGGTGGGTGCTCGCGCTACTTCAACCGGTTATGCCTGGACGGTGATCGGCGAGAACATCGCCGCCGGCCAGGGCCGTGCGCAGCAGGTGGTCGAAGGCTGGCTGGCCAGCCCCTCGCACTGCTACAACCTGATGAACCCGGACTTCCGCGACATGGGCGCTGCCTACGCCAGCAACCCGCAGAGCCAGGCGACCATCTACTGGACGCAGGTGTTTGGCGCTGCGGGAAGGTCAGGCCTCTAGGCGGGTACGGTGTGATAAGTCGTGGTGTTGGTGGGCTTTAGCCCGCAGACGTGCACCGCCTTGACCCGTAGATACCGTCTAGCCTGTGCTAATCAATTCGGCATCAAAAGGCAGCTCTGATTTCATTCAGTAGGGTGGACGCCGCTTGCCTACGCGGCCCGATCCGCACACCAATCGGTAACCGGGGCGGTAGTGGTGGATGAAAACAGCGTCATCCACCCTACATGAGAAGGGTGGGCTTTAGCCCACCGATAGCCGCCATTGTCGGCGTAAACGGATCGTCCTGGCCCTTGCTCAAGCCTGAGCATCACTCAACAGCGGCGGCATCGGGCAGTCCAGTGTGTCGGCGACTGCACGCATCAGTTCCGCTTCGCTGGCGCTGATGCGGCCATCGTGTTCGATGCAACGGGCCATGGCCTTGAGCAACTGTGGCTTCTGCAGTGGACGCATCTGGTTGAGGCGGTTGAGGGCATCGTTCAACTGAGTGATGCTCGCCTGCGGTTGTTCGGCAAATACCCGTGGGGTAAACGGCAGGGTACTCCAGGCCGCCTGGAACGCCTCGGTAGCCGCTTCTTCGCTGGCATTGCCAGCCCGCGAGAGCGCTACCAGCAGCACACAGCTTTCGGTGCCCAATGCCGCTAGCGGCAAGCGGCCTTGAACGGCGCGCTGCATACCCAGGTTGCGTTCGACGATGCGCAGCAGCGCCCATTCGATCAGATCCAGCTGTTTCGTGCTGATCAGCAGGGTACCGATGTCGCGTTTGAGGCTGACGAAATCCTGGGCCTCAAGTTGTTTGAGTGCCGGAATCGCCAGTTCCAGTAACGGCAAGCGTCGGCCGTCCGGTAACTGCTCCAGAATCGGGCCCAGTTCAAGCAGCCAATCAGACAGTAGCGGCGGCAGGTTGGCCTGCATCCAGGCCATGCGCTGCTGGCGCGTGTCGGCATCACGGCCGAGCAGCAGGCCATAAAGGATCGCCAGGGCGCCGTGAGGATCATGAGCCGCATTACGTAGACGCTCGTCGATCTGCGCCAGGCTCTCGCGTGCCTCTTCGATATGCAGCGACTGCGGCTCACCGATACTGGCGATGGCCACGCCCGCAGCAGCAGCGCTGAAGCCTGAGGTTTCCTCCTGGATGTTCGCTAATGGGCGAGCGGGGCGTTCGAACACCTCGTTGCCCAGCACCACGCCGTCCCACTTTGGGTCGATACGGCGGATGCGCTCTTCCAGCGGCGGATGAGTGGCCATCATCTTGCTCAGCGCCAGGCCCTGGCCGAAATACATGTGGCTGTACTCGGCGGCATGCCCGGCTTCGATCTGCGAGCCGCCGCCCAGCTTTTTCAGTGCTCCCGCGATGCCGTCGGGGTTGCGGGTGTACTGCACGGCTGAGGCATCGGCGAGGAACTCGCGCTGGCGGCTCACTGCAGCTTTGATCAGATTGCCGAAGAAGGTACCGGCGTAACCAATGATCAACAGCGCCAGGCCTACCACCATGACCAGCGCGACGGCATTGCCTTTGCCCTTGTCGTTGGAACTGCTGCGCGGCGCATGACGGGTGTGGCTGCCGCCGCGCAGTACCAGCTCACCGATAAGGCCGAGCAGCAGAATGCCGTGCAGCACCGCCACCAGGCGCGTATTAAGGCGCATGTCGCCATGCAGGATATGGCTGAACTCATGAGCGATCACGCCCTGCAGCTCATCGCGGCTGAGCTTCTCGATGGCGCCGCGGGTCACGCCGATCACCGCGTTTTCCGGCCGCAATCCGGCGGCGAACGCGTTGATCGAAGACTCCTCGAGCAGATACACCGGTGGCACCGGCGTACCCGCCGCCAGCGCCATCTCTTCCACCACGTTGAGCACGCGTTGCTCATGGATGCCCTGGGGCTGCAGGTTGAGCAGGCGCCCACCGAGCCGTTCGGCGACCACCTTGCCACCCGACCGCAGCTGCGTGGCCTTGAAGGCCCAGCCGAGCAGCACCACGGCAACCACCACCAGGGCCACGCTGGCCAGCAGTTGGTAGTTGAGCCCCTGCAGGCTGTAGTTACCGTATTGGTAAACCTGCCAGGCAATGGCGATCACCAGCGTGGTGGTGCCGATCAGGGTGATCACCGCCAGCACCAGCAGCATGACCAGGCGACCCGTGTTACGTCGGGCCCGATCCTGTTGTTCGAAAAAGTCCATCTAATCCGCCGCGCTTAGAAAGACACTTTCGGGGCTTCCTGGATCGCCACGCTGTCGGCGAACTCCAGCAGGGCGGCATCGCTGCCATGGCCGAAGGCGCCGGCCAGTACCACTGGCGGGAAGCTCTGGCGATAGGCGTTGTACGCAGTGACCGCGTCGTTATAGGCCTGCCGAGCGAAAGCCACCTTGTTCTCGGTGCTGCTCAGTTCTTCGCTGAGTTGCTGCATGTTCTGCGAGGCCTTGAGGTCGGGGTAGGCCTCGACCGTCACATTGAGGCGACCCATGGCGTCCTTCAGCATGCCTTCAGCGTTGGCTAACAGGTTCATGCTTTGAGCGTCGCCGGGGTTTTCCGAGGCCTGCTTGAGGCCTTCGACCGCGCCGTTCCGCGCGGCAATAACGGCTTCCAGTGTCTCGCGCTCGTGGCCCATGTAAGCCTTGGCGGTCTCCACCAGATTGGGGATCAGGTCGTAGCGGCGCTTGAGCTGCACCTCGATCTGCGCGAAGCCGTTCTGGTAACGGTTACGCAGGCTGACCAGGCGGTTGTAGATGCTGATCACGTAGAACACCACCGCGACCAGGACGGCAATGATGATGAGGGTGGAGATATCCATGAGATGTCCCTATCGGTTGGAAAAATGTGCCGCCATGGTAGCGGAAAGTACGTCAGGCCGTGCGCAGGAGGCCGAATGATCCTGTTCTGGATGTGAGCGGGGTCGCGTTGTCAGTCAGCGTCCGGCTGGGGACCGTAGTTGGTCGGGCTGACGGCGCTCATCTGGATGTTCAGGCGCGGCGTTGCCAGGCTCAGGCCGGATTCGTCCAGGTGCCGCTTGAGCGCCAGGTTGAAGGCACGAGACACCTCCCACTGCTTGATCGGCGCGGTCTTGAAGCGCGCGCGCAGTACCGCGTTGCCCGAATCGAAGCTTTCCACACCCTGGATCTCCAGTGGCGACCAGATGTTGCGGCGCATCAGCACGTCGTTGCGCAGCTCGCTGGCCACGTCGCGCAGCAGCTTGATGGCAGCGTCGATGTTCATGTCGTGGGGCACCGCGACGCGGAAGATGGCGTAGCCGAACTCCCGCGAGTAGTTCTTGATGCTCTTGATCTCGCTGAACGGGATGGTGTGCACGATGCCGTCGATGTCGCGCAGGCGCACGGTGCGAATGGTCAGGCCCTCGACAGTCCCGAGGTGGCCGCCGACGTCGACGTAATCGTCGATGGCCAGTGAGTCCTCGATGATGATGAACAGCCCGGTGATTAGATCCGCTACCAGCGACTGCGCGCCGAAACCGATGGCCAGACCGATGACGCCGGCGCCCGCGAGCAGCGGCGTGACGTTCATGCCCATGTTGGCCAGGGCGACGATCAACGCGATGATGAAGATGCTGATGAACAGCACGTTGCGGATCAGCGGCATCATGGTCTGCGCGCGGGCGTTGGTCTGGCCCTTGCGTGAGCGTGTCAGGGCGTGATGCACCGCCGTGTCGCTGAGAATCCACACCAGCCAGCCGCACGCTAGGGTGGCACCGAGGCCGAACAGTTTCATGCTGATTTCGTGGCCGTCGCCCTCGGCGAAGCGGATCAGCGAAAGCCCCCACACGCGCAGCCCCAGTTCGATGAAGAACAACCAGATGATCAGGCTCAACAGGAAGTGGAAGAAACTCTGGAAACGCTCGAAATAGGCGGCATGGCGGCGGTGGCGCAAACGGGCCTTGTGCATGCGCCGGCGAATCAGCCCGTTGATGACCATGCAGGTCACCAGCAGCACGGTGCAGACCAGCGATTGCCGGAAGGCGGTGCTGGTGTCGCCGGCGGACACGAAGGTGGCCGCCAGTGAAATGCCCACCAGCGCCAGGGCCGGCAGGTACCAGAAGCTGCCGAGCAGCTCCACTGTCTCGCTGATGCCGCGCTGTTTGAGGCGACGAGCCAGCGGTTGATTGCGCATCAGGTGGGCGATTGGCCGACGGAAGCGCAGGATGAACAGGCCGGTGCACAGCGCCGCCAGCACGTTGGTCAGGGTCGCGGTGGTGTGCGCCAGGTTGGCGCCCAGGCTGGCGATCAGACGCGGGTCGCTGAGCGCTTCGCCAAAGGCCGCGAAGCTGCCGATCAGCCACAGTGGGTGGAACGCGCGACGGCGCAAAATATTCAGGGCCGTGCGCCGGTGCGGGCCGTCGAGCAGGGAAAAGGCGATCACGCAGATTGCCGAGAAACAGGTACCGATCACCAGGGCGTAGGCCAGCACCATGGCCAGGTCGCGGCCCAGCGAGGCTGGCAGCACATAGCTCAGGTAACCGGTGATCAGCAGTGCGGCGAACCAGGGGCCGAGCTTGCGCAGGGCGAAGCGCAGCAGGTCGGTGGGCCGCGGGTTCTGCGGCAGTTCTTCGGCGAGGCCGAAACGCAGGCGCACCTGATGGCTTAGGGCTCGCAAACCGAAGGCCAGTAAGCTCCAGATGCCGAGAATCAGGGCGAAGTTGCTGACTAGCGCCAGGCGCTCGCCAGCTTCCGGCATCAGCGCCGCCAGCTCGTCCTGGCTACGGCCGATCTCCAGCTGCCAGCGCGCCAGCGGGCTATGGTCGCCGGAAAACTGCTTTTCGATGCCCGTCAGGGTGCTGCCGATCAGCCCGAGTACGCCATCGGGGGTATCCGGCTGAGTTTTTTGCGTGCTGTCGCGCAGGGTCTTGAGGTCATTGAGCAGTTGCGCGCGCTGTTTGTCGTTCTCCAGCGACTGGATCACTTCATCGAGCGAACGATCCAGCGGCTGATCCGCCTGAGTCTGGCTACTGCCGCTGCTGCCCGTGCCGAACAGACCCGGTATGCCCGCCGCCTGAACGGCAGAGTAGGGCAGGGCCAGAAGGAGCAGAACCAATAGATGGGGCAGCAGATTGTTGAGGCGGATCACGCGCGAGTTCTCCATCACGCGGGCGGGATTTCAAGGAGCGCCCTCAACCGACGGCGCACCTCACTCACGCGTAGTTTTCAGGGCTGAGCTGGCGTTCTACAAGCTCGATGAGGATATGGATAACCTTGATGTGCAGCTCCTGGGTGCGGTCGGCGAAATCGCCGCCCGGCGCGCAGATGCTGACGTCGGCCAGGCTTTCCAGCAGCGAGCCGGGTTTGCCGGTCAAAGCAATCACCTTGATGCCCAGTGCCTTGGCCGCTTCGGCGGCCTTGACCACGTTGGGGCTCTTGCCACTGGTGCTGATGGCCAGCAGCACATCACCTTCACGGCCGTGGGATTCCACGTAGCGCGAGAAGATGTGGTCGTAACCGAAGTCGTTGGCCACGCAACTGATATGGCTGGCGTCGCTGATCGATACCGCAGCGATGCCCGGGCGGTTCTTGCGATAGCGCCCGGTAAGCTCCTCGGCGAAGTGCATGGCGTCGCACATGGAGCCGCCATTGCCGCAGGAGAACACCTTGCCCTTGGCCTCGAAGCTGGTCACCAGCAAGTTGGCGGCGTGTTCGATATTGGCCAGCGTCTGCTCGTTGCCGAGAAATGCATCGAGCGCACGCTGGGCTTCGATCAGGCTGTTGCGGATATGTTCGATCATGCTGGCCTCAGGGCAGGTCATGGCTGTTGTAGAAGGCGCCGAGTACTTTCACCAGGTGCGCCAGATCCTGGCTGCCGGCCAGTTCGCGGATCGAGTGCATCGCGAAGGTCGGCAGGCCGATATCCACGGTACGCACGCCGAGCTGGCTTGCAGTGATCGGGCCGATGGTCGAGCCGCAGCCCATGTCGCTACGGGTCACGAAGCTCTGTACGGGCACTTCATTTTCCAGGCACAGGTGACGGAAGAAGCCGGCGGTTTCGCTGTTGGTGGCGTAGCGCTGGTTACTGTTGATCTTGATCACCGGCCCGGCGTTGAGTTTGGGGCCGTGGTTGCCGTCGTGCTTGCTCTCGTAGTTCGGGTGCACGCCGTGGGCGTTGTCGGCGGAAACCAGCAGCGAACGCTGAATGGTGCGCACGAAACCATCACCTTCCGGCAGCACGCGGCGCAGCACTTGCTCGAGCATCGGGCCATCGGCACCACAGGCCGAACTGGAGCCGACTTCTTCGTGATCAGTACAGACCAGTACGCAGGTTTCATCGTCGCTGGCGTCAAGCAGGGCCTGCAGGCCGGCGTAGCAGGACAGCAGATTGTCCAGGCGCGCGCCAGCGATGAAGTCCTGATTGAGGCCAACTACCGCGGCGCTCTGGGTGTCGTAGAAGCTCAGCTCGTAATCGAGCACCGCATCGGCGTTGAAGTCGTGTTCCATGGCCAACTGCTCACTGAGCAGGGCGCGGAAATCGGCGCTTTCACTGCCCGCCAGTTGGGCGAGGATTGGCGGCAGTTCGTTCTGCGCATTGATCGCCCAGCCCTGGTTGGCCTCGCGGTTGAGGTGGATGGCCAGGCTGGGGATCACGGCGATGGGCTGGTAGAAGTCGATCAGATCGCTTTCCACCTTGCCATCGCGGCGGTAAGTCACGCGGCCGGCCAGGGACAAATCACGGTCGAACCAGGGCGCGAGCAGAGCGCCGCCGTAGACTTCCACGCCGAGCTGGAAGAAGCCCTGGCGTTGCAGTTCCGGGTTCGGCTTCACGCGCAGGCAAGGGCTGTCGGTGTGGGCGCCAACCAGGCGGATACCACCCTCGATAGGCGAACGATGGCCCAGCTTGAAGGCGATGATCGAGGAGTCGTTGCGGGTCACGTAGTAGCGGCCACCGGGTTCTGTTTGCCAGGGCGCGCGTTCATCGAGGTGACGATAACCGGCCGCTTCCAGGCGCATGGCCAGGCTGCTGGTCGCGTGAAAGGGGGTAGGTGAGGCGTTGAGGAAATCGATCAGGCCTTGGTTCAGTTCTTCGCGCATGGGGCACTCCGGACGGCAATACGCCGAGTTTATCGGATTTGCCCCCGGCGCTGTTGACGTTTCCTTGCGTATGCTGGGATCAGTTCAGGTAGCCCGGTGTTGAGCGCAGCGATACCCGGGAGCCGTATTGAAGTCGGCTTGTTATGTGAATCCCCTCCTGGGTATCGCTGCGCTCAACCGCAGGCTACAGGAGCCGTTGATCAATCCGCTGCGACGGCCACTATACTGAGCAGCTGATTGTCCAGCTCGGCATACAGGCCGGTCAGCTCGCTACCGGCTGACCATTCTTCGCTCAGGTCGATCAGCAGGCGCAGGCGCGCGGTGCTCTGCGTGCGGTCGAGACTCAGCAGCTCAGCGTCCTGAAAGTAGAAGCGCTTGAGCACGAGCGGGTAGAGCGCCTTGAACAGGCTTTCCTTGAAGGAAAAGGTCAGGCTGATCTGCCAAGCCCGCAGCTCGGGCGTTAGATGCGCGATGCGGCCTAGCTCGTCTGGGGTGAGGATTTCGCCCGCCAGCCGCTCGGCACGCTCGCTGGACAGACGCCGCTCGACATCCAAACCCAAGCCGCGCCATTGCTGCGTTGGCGCAACGATTGCGGCTGCCCAGCCCTGACCGTGGGTGATCGAGCCGCTGACCTGTTCCGGCCACTGGGGCGCGCGATCCTCACCTACCGCTGGCACGCTTGCCACGCCCGTTACCCGATACAAGGCCTCGCGAGCACACACGCGTCCTGCCAGGTGTTCTGCCTGACGCTTGGCGACGCCGCGAGCCGGGGGTACGCCAGCGGCCGAGTAGTCGGTTTCATCGACTAGCGCGGAGTCGAAATGCGTGCTGATCAGTTGCGCACCAACTAACGGCCGCGAGAACGGCCAGTGATCGTCGAGAGGGCTGCAGCAGCGGGGCAGGTGGGCTGTGTTCATGGCCGGCATTCTGCCGCGCCAGCCACGTCCTTACCAGCCGTGTACGCCGCTCATGTCAGGCACCTTGTGAGCGATGTCGTTGTGGCAGTCGATGCAGGTGGCTTCGCCACTGGCCAGGCCTCGACCTTAATCTCACTGACCTGTGAGGTAGTGATGCGAATCAATGTCCCGCGTGGTTTTTCCGTGGCAGACCACCGAAGCGGGGAGTGGGTGGGGTGTTCAGGCGGGGTTCAGGAAGGGTTCAGGAGAGGTTCAGTCGACGCCAGGCAAGATGATTCTCGAGTTTTTCATTCACCCACTGCCATTCGAGAGGCATCTCATGAAATCGACTCTTACCAAGCTGGCTCTGGCGACTTCCATGGTGTTCGGCGCTGCTACAGTTGCCCACGCCGACAACAACTTCGCTGGCCTGACCTGGGGCCAGACCAGCAACAACATCCAGAAGTCCTCGGCGCTTAACGCCAATATGGGCAATCCGAACTTCGACAGCGTCATCAACAACACCAGCACCTGGGGTGTTCGTGCCGGTCAACAGAATGACGTTGGTCGTTACTATGCGACCTACGAATACATCTCCGGCAGTAACAACGGCCTCAAGCTGCGCCAGCAGAACCTGCTCGGCAGCTACGACGCCTTCCTGCCGCTGAACGAGAACGGCACCAAGCTGTTCGGTGGTGGCACGCTGGGTCTGGTTAAACTGGAGCAGAACAGCCCGGGTGTCTCGCGTGATACCAATGTCGGGTATGCTGCCGGTCTGCAGGCTGGGCTGCTGCAGGAAGTCAACGAAAATGCCTCCGTCGAAGGTGGCTATCGTTATCTGCGCACCAACGCCAGCACCGAGTTCGCCCCGCACGAGCAGGGCAAGGTCGGCTCCCTCGACCTGCATAGCAGCGGTCAGTGGTATCTGGGTGCCAACTACAAGTTCTAAATCTGTTGTAGAGGGTTCGGGTCACCTCGACGGGTGACCCGGCTTCACTCCTGATGAAGAGGGCATTCAACGATGAAATTGCTGGTCGTGGAGGATGAGGCGCTGCTGCGTCATCATCTCTATACTCGACTCGGCGAACAGGGCCACGTGGTGGACGCGGTCGCCAACGCCGAAGAGGCGCTGTATCGCGTCGATGAATACCACCATGATCTGGCCGTGGTCGATCTCGGCCTGCCGGGCATCAGCGGGTTGGATCTGATTCGCCAGTTGCGCAGCCGTGACAAGACCTTTCCCATCCTGATCCTGACTGCCCGTGGCAACTGGCAGGACAAGGTCGAAGGCCTGGCATCGGGCGCTGACGACTACGTAGTCAAGCCATTCCAGTTCGAAGAGCTGGAGGCGCGCCTGAATGCATTGCTACGCCGATCCTCCGGCTTTATTCAGTCGACCATCGAAGCCGGCCCCCTGTTGCTGGACATGAATCGCAAGCAGGCGCTGATTGATGGTACCGGCATGGGCCTGACCGCCTACGAATACCGCATCCTCGAATACCTGATGCGCCACCATCAGCAGGTGGTGCCCAAGGAACGCCTGATCGAGCAGTTGTACCCCGATGACGATGAGCGCGATCCCAACGTGATCGAAGTGCTGGTGGGGCGTCTGCGCCGCAAGCTGGAAAGCAGCAACGGCTTCAAGCCCATCGAAACGGTTCGTGGTCAGGGCTACCTGTTCACCGAGCGCTGCCGATGACACCAGGCTTCAGGCGATTGCGAGGCCGCTGGATTTCCTCCCTGCGTCTGCGCCTGATGTTTGGCAGCACCGTATTGGCGGTGCTGTTCATGCTGGCACTGCTGCCAGCTCTGCGGGGCGCCTTCCTGATCGCCCTGGAAAAATCCGTCGAGAAACGCCTGGCCGCCGACGCCGGCGCGCTGATTTCCGCGGCTCGCACCGACGACGGCCAGCTACGCATGCCGAGCAAGCTGCCTGACGAGGAATTCGACATTCCCGACGCCCAGTTGCTGGGCTTCATCTATGACCGTGGCGGGCGCCTGGTCTGGCAGTCGCCCTCGACACGGGACATTTCCGTGTCCTACATGCCGCGTTATGACGGCCGTGGTGATGAACTGCTGCGCGTCATAGATCGCCAGGGCCGGGAGTTCTATATCTATGACGTGGAGATCAAACTGCTGCGCGGTGAGAGCGCTGCTTTCAGCATCGTCACCATGCAGCCGGCCAGCGACACGCAGGCCCTTTACAACGATTTCATGACGCAGCTCTACCTGTGGCTCGGTGGCGCCCTGTTGCTGCTTCTCGGCCTCTTGTGGTTCGGCCTGACCTGGGGCTTTCGCAGCCTGCGTGGGTTGCGCGAGGAGCTGGACGAAGTGGAGGGTGGCACCCGCGAGCGCCTCAGCGACGAACATCCCCGCGAATTACTGCGCCTCACCGGCTCGCTGAACCGCCTGCTCGATAGCGAGCGTCAGCAGCGCGAGCGCTACCGTCACTCCCTGGACGACCTGGCGCACAGCCTGAAAACTCCGCTGTCGGTATTGCAGGGTGCGGCGGAGGTGATCGCCGCCAAGCCGGAAAACCGTGAGCAGTCGCAGATCCTGCAGGGGCAGATCGAGCGCATGAGCCAGCAGATCGGCTATCAGCTGCAGCGGGCCAGCCTGCGCAAGAGCGGCCTGGTGCGCCACCGAGTGTCCATGGCCGGTGTGGTGGACAACCTCTGCGATGCCCTCGACAAGGTCTACCGCGACAAACAGGTGACGGTGCAGCGTCAGTTCGAGCCCTGGCTGGAAATCCCCATGGAACGCGCGGCGCTGCTCGAGTTGCTTGGCAACCTGCTGGAGAACGCCTACCGGCTGTGTCTGGGCCAGGTGCGGATTTGCGCCAGTATCGAAAATGGCGTCTGCCAGCTGTGTGTCGAAGACGACGGGCCTGGTGTGCCGGTCAACCAGCGCGAGCGCATTCTGCGCCGTGGTGAGCGTCTGGATGCTCAACATCCGGGGCAGGGCATCGGCACCGCGGTGGTCAAAGATATCCTCGAGAGCTACGAAGGTGAGCTGTTTCTCGAGGACTCCGAACTGGGCGGCGCGGCGTTTCGGGTGCGGATCTAGAGTCGCTTCGAACGTGTCCCCGACTCACCGAGTGGTAGGCCGTCACAGTAAGCCCGAACACCCCCGAGACGTTCTTCAGTTGCTTTGGTGGGAATCCGCCACGCTTGCCTGAGGCACCGTGCGGAAAACCGCCAAATGCTTTCTTTGCAACGCAAAGGTCTTGTCTAAAAGTCCTGTTTATCAAAGGTTTATCCAGTTTTTTCTTGTGTGGCATGGCGCTTGCTTTTGCAGGTTCAAGGTCGCGATAAGCGTGCCTATAACAAATCCCTTCAGGTCAGGAGGGTTGGCGCCTAAACAAGAAAGGTGGTGCGGACGTCGCAGGATGTCATTGCCGCGCCCACGAGGATTCACCATGACTGCCACAACGAACGATGTTGTCCGTCAACCGTTCTACAAAATGCTCTATGTCCAGGTGCTGGTTGCCATCACCGTGGGCATCCTTCTCGGTCACTTCTACCCAGAAACAGGCGTTGCCCTCAAACCGCTCGGCGATGGTTTCGTCAAGCTGATCAAGATGGTCATCGCGCCTATCATCTTCTGCACCGTCGTCAGCGGCATTGCCGGCATGCAGGACATGAAGGCCGTCGGTAAGACCGGCGGTTACGCGTTGCTGTATTTCGAAGTTGTCTCCACCATTGCGCTGATCATCGGTCTGGTCGTGGTCAACGTCGTGCAGCCAGGCGTCGGTATGCACATCGACCCAGCCACTCTGGATGCCAGCAAGATCGCTGCTTACGCCCAGGCGGGTGAAGCGCAGAGCACCATCGGCTTCCTGCTCAACGTGATCCCGTCCACCGTGGTCGGTGCGTTCGCCAACGGCGACATCCTCCAGGTGCTGTTCTTCTCGGTGATCTTCGCGTTCGCCCTGCAGCGCATGGGTGAGTTCGGTCGTCCGGTGCTCGAGTTCATCGATCGCATCGCTCACGTGATGTTCGGCATCATTAACATGATCATGAAGCTCGCGCCTATCGGTGCCTTCGGCGCCATGGCCTTCACCATCGGTCAGTACGGTGTCGGCTCGCTGGTACAGCTCGGTCAGTTGATGATCTGCTTCTACATTACCTGCATGTTCTTCGTGCTCGTGGTTCTCGGCGGCATCGCCCGCGCTCACGGTTTCAGCGTGCTGCGCCTGATCCGCTACATCCGTGAAGAACTGATGATCGTGCTGGGCACCTCGTCGTCCGAGTCGGCACTGCCACGCATGCTGACCAAGATGGAAAAACTCGGTGCCAACAAGTCGGTCGTCGGCCTGGTGATTCCTACTGGTTACTCCTTCAACCTCGACGGTACCTCGATCTACCTGACCATGGCCGCGGTGTTCATCGCTCAGGCCACTGACACGCCGATGGACATCACTCACCAGATCACCCTGTTGCTGGTGCTGCTGGTGGCCTCCAAGGGCGCAGCCGGCGTGACCGGAAGTGGTTTCATCGTCCTGGCCGCTACGCTCTCTGCGGTTGGTCACCTGCCGGTCGCTGGCCTGGCACTGATCCTGGGTATCGACCGTTTCATGTCCGAAGCCCGCGCCCTGACCAACCTGATCGGTAACGGCGTCGCCACCATCGTGGTCGCCAAGTGGTGTAAAGAGCTGGACGAAGACACCTTGCAGCGCGAGCTGGCTTCCGGTGGTCGTCCGGATATCGTGACCCTGCCTGGCGAAACCGCTGGCAAGGCTTCCTGATAGCTGATGTCGTCGACCTTCCCGGCTAGGGGGAGGTCACCTGGCCCGCCCTTGTGGCGGGCTTTTTTATGAGCGACGAAAACACATGACCAATGCTCGGGGCGCGTGAATCATCCCGCAGTGAAAGAAGCCAACATGAAGCGGGTAGGGCGCATTGCTACTATTCTCCAACGTTGGTTTTAGAGTGGGGGGAGTGGCAAGCCTTAGCCGATGCAGGCGCGTCGACCTCGGCGCGATGCAATGCTGGTCACACAATGCTGGTAGTTTGTGCCAAACCCCTCAGGGCGTTAGAGACGGCTGTCCCCGTAGCCTTGGCCTTACCGCGAGTTGATTGATTGCCCTGATGTGGCTATATGCGATTACTATTTACAGCCTTAGATAGCCGAGTGCGTTAAAGCGGGATGCGCGCGTTTTCGCCATCCCTTCACTGCCCGGCTCCTACCCTTTCTCCACATGCGCGAACCCATGGTCACCACCGTCATACTTGGCATGCTTTGCGTGCACCTACTGTGTTTTTGCGTGATGTTCCTGCTGATCAGTACTCGGCTGAGCGGCAAGAAGTTGGGCATGGATGTCTTTGCACTAGGTAACCTTTTGCTCGGGCTCGCCTACATCTTGCAGTTGCTCGGTGGGGCTGCGAGTGGCGGGGTGATCAGTGTCGTCAACCACACATTGACGCTCTGCGCCCCCGTTGCGTATGTCCTGGGCGCCATGCGTTTCTTTGGCCGCCCAACCTCGGTATGGCGGCCACTGCTCACGCTGGCAGGCACCTACACGGTAGTGCAACTGCTGGTGCAATCGTCGCTCGGGCTGGAGGCACGCCATGCATTGCTGGCGGGTTCGTGCGCGGTGCTTTTTCTGGCCATGGCAGCGACGGCTCTCCATGTCAGACAAAACCTGGCCAGGGATCTGCGCGTCGAAATGGTCGTGTTTGCCGTTTTGATCGGCGGCATCTGCGCCCTGAATGCGGCAAAGCTGGTGATGATTCTCGGCGGGGGATTGGAGGCGCTCGATATGAACACCAGCTTCCAGAAGACCTTCTACATTTACATGTCGTTCTTGGGGACGGTGCTTCCTCCCTGTGTCGTCTGGTTGGTTCTGCGCCGCCTTACCGACGAGCTACGCAGCATGGCCGCACATGACCCGCTCACCCGATTGCTCAATCGGCGTGGGCTGACGGATGGGCTGGACGCGCATTTCCGCTCTCGAACGGCCGGGCCTGCGTACGTGTTCATTGTGGATATCGATCACTTCAAACGCATCAACGATACCTACGGCCACAAAGTGGGCGATCTCGTGCTGTGCCATGTTGCCGAGGTTCTCAACGCCACCGCCCGCGAAGGCGATCTGACCTGCAGGCTGGGCGGAGAGGAATTCGCGGTCGTCTGCCTCGGCACTGACGGGGCTGGTGCCAGGCAGCTGGCAGAACGCATGCGTACGGCAATCGAGCAAATCGAAGTGCCTGGCATCGGCCTGCACCAACCGATCCGCTGTACGGCAACCATCGGCGTTTCGGATAACTTCACCAGTACGCAAGCGCTGGACGAAACAATGCAGCAAGCCGATGCCGCGCTCTACCGAGGCAAGATGTTAGGGCGCAATCGCGTCGAGTGTGGGGAGGAAGATTACGCAGACCAGGCGCGATCTACGCTGATCTAGGCGCTGTTGATGGGGAGGTGGGGGCAGACTTATGTATTGGGCAACATCGGTGCATAAATAGTAAGTCCGTCCTGTTTGCCCTGTATGGATGTGTGCTCGCGTCGCATTTTTAACGCTGCAAGGAGGCAACTGATGCCAGTGAAAGTTGTTTGGAGAGTTATTTTTGTTTTCATGCTTTGTGTGGCGGCGTTGGTTTTTTATGCTTTCGGAAGCTGGGCTTACGTTGGGGTTCATAACTATTAAGGATACTGCGTTAGTGCAGGAAAAGTGCATGACGTTAAGCTAACCACAGATGAGCGCTTGAATATTGCAGTAGATGAATATTTAGAAAATCAAGACTCTACTGATTTTCATGAGATGGCGTACATTGAAAAAATAGTAATGGAAGTATGGTTGGCCATGAATTTCTGAGGGGGAATTTCAAGTTGCTGATTTACCCTAGTGAGTCAGAATTTTTCAAGGCCAATCCAGCTTGCTGTAGTCGTACATGGGTTTGCTCGAAGGTGATTGGTTTGGCTTCTGGGAGCGTGTCGGAGGCGCCGGTGACGGTGTTTTTGAGTTTTCTCACAAGGTACAATATTCAACAAAAAACGGAGTCGCAAAAGAATTTAATGCGACCCGCACTTTCGTAAGTGTAGACAATTGCGGCGTGGCAGTTATTAAGTCTTATCACTAAGCATCCCCTAAGCTGGTTCGACTCCTACTTGGGAATTAAGGCGTCGGTGGGAAAGGGCTTTGCGCCTGAGACCAAGCGTCTACTCTTGGTGGAAGCCACCGGTTGAATCCGTCTCTAAAAGCAGTCCCCAGGGTTAGCAACCAGATCAGGACAAGTAGCCCCGTTTTACCCCGCTATGACCTGGTGCACGCGCTCGCCTGAAATGGGCAACACTGTTATGTTTTTCAGTTACACCACGTCTAATCGAAGGTCAGAATTTGCTAACCGCCGGTTAATTGCGGTCGTAAGCTTACATCCGTGGGACGCGGCTTTCGAGCTCGTTAAAAAGCCACTCCTGAAAGCTGCGTATTTTGGGCAGCTCAGCGCGCGACTTCAGCACGTTAAACGTATAGCCCTGCACCTTAGGTCCAGTGAGCCCGAGTGGTGCAACAAGGCGGCCCGTCTCAAGCTCTCGCTGCGCGAGCAACAGGCTTTCAAGGCACACCCCAAGACCGTCGACCGCTGCGCTGATTGCCATGAAAGAGCGATCGAAACGGGGCCCGCGCGAGATGTCGAGCGGCACCTTGCGGTGCTGGCGCATCCAGTCTCGCCAGCTCACCAAGCACACCTCACTATGGATCAATGTGTGATGACGCAGATCCTCGGGCGCGCGGATTAGATGCGGCTCTTCTGCCAGCGAAGGAGCACAGAGGGGCACGATAGTCTCCGGCGGGAAGGGCAACACCATCGTCCCTGCGGGCTGAAGTCGCTTCATGCCATAACGAATGTCGATATCCACCCCTTGCGTCAACAGATCCGCGGCGGGCGGATAAGAGGCGTTGAGTCGTACGTCGATGTCTGGCGCTACAGCGCTGAAGCGTGCGAGACGTGGCATTAACCATTGTGTGGCAAAGCTGGGCGTCGAGTGCACGGTCAGGATATCGCTCTTGGCCGTACGCCCCAACTCGCGCGTCGCCATCTCTATCTTCGCAAACGAAGCGCAGACCTCTTCCGCATAGATGCGCCCTGCATCGGTCAGCACCACTGCGCGGTGAACACGGTGGAACAGACGGACGCTGAACTGCTCTTCGAGCAACTTTACCTGATGGCTGACCGCCGATGGAGTCACGAATAATTCTTCAGCCGCCAGTGCAAATGACGACAGCCGAGCCGCGGCTTCGAAAGCCTGTACAGCCTTAAGAGATATCCGATTGTGCATTGAGTTTCACATGAGCTCAGTTCACCTATCCGTCATAACTATTCGTTTGAGCACGAAAAAGCAAGGGAATAGGCTCTCTTCTACTCGCCAAAAGCGCTGCTAAGTGAGAGACGCAGTGCGACGGCTCATTTGCCAAATAGGACGAATGATGACCTTCCAGCGAACTGCAACGCCGAACTAATAATAAGGAGAATGCCGTGCAAAATAGTATCTCACCGATCCACGCCAGGATCGCTGAAAGTGCCTACCGCATCCGCCGTTTCGCGCTGCGGATGGGCGAAGTGCAAGGACAGGGCTATGTCGGTCAGGCGCTGGGCTATGCCGATGTCCTGGCAACAGCCTACTGCCATGCGATGACGCTGAGACCCGAAGACCCGGACTGGGAGGGCAGAGATCGATTCCTGCTATCCCACGGCCACTACGCCATCGCCTTCTACGCAGCACTGATCGAGGCGAAAGTCATCCCCGAAGAAGAACTCGAGACCTACGGCAGCGATGACAGCCGCTTGCCGATGTCGGGTATGGCCACCTACACCCCGGGCATGGAAATGTCCGGCGGTTCGCTCGGTCAGGGGTTGCCTATCGCGGTTGGCATAGCCCTCGGCCTGCGCCTTAAGGACAACCCGGCTTTCGTCTACAACTCAATGTCCGATGGTGAGCTGGATGAAGGCTCAACCTGGGAAGCCGCTATGAGCGCGGCCCACCACAGCCTGGGCAATCTGATCTGCCTGGTCGACATCAATAACCAGCAGGCCGACGGTCCCTCGACCAAGGTGCTGGGCTTCGAGCCGCTCGCCGACAAGTGGGAAGCCTTCGGCTGGCACGTACAGCGCGTGGACGGCAACGACCTCGCTGCGGTGATCGCTGCCTTCGACACCGCGCGCAATCTCACCGAAGCCAAACCGCGCGTGATCCTCTGCGACACCCTGATGGGCAAAGGCGTGCCGTTCCTCGAAGCACGTGAGAAGAATCACTTCATTCGTGTCGACCAGGCTGAGTGGCAGCAGGCCCTCGACATTCTCGACCAAGCCCAGGGAGCTGCCCAATGAGCACCACCGTCAAAAAAACACGCCTGACCACCTCGGCGATGATCGCGTCGATTGCCTCTGAAGGGCAGCGCGTGCAGTCAGCTCCGTTCGGCAAGGCCCTGGTCGAACTGGCCGCCAACCGCCCCGAAATAGTCGGCCTCACCGCTGACCTGGCTAAATACACCGACCTGCATCTGTTCGGCCAAGCCTACCCAGATCGCTTCTTTCAGATGGGCATGGCCGAGCAGTTGCTGATGGCCGCAGCCGGCGGTATGGCCAAGGAAGGCTTCGTGCCGTTCGCCACCACCTACGCGGTGTTCGGTACCCGTCGCGCTTTTGATTTCGTGCACCAGGTGATCGCCGAGGAAAACCTCAACGTCAAATTGTGCTGCGCGCTGCCTGGCCTCACCACCGGCTACGGACCCAGCCACCAGGCCACCGAGGACATCGCGTTAATGCGTGGCATCCCAGGCATGACCATTGTCGACCCCTGCGATGCCCTAGACACCGAACAGGCCGTGTCGCAGATCGCCAACCACAACGGCCCTGTATACATGCGCCTGCTGCGCGGCAACGTGCCGCTGGTGCTCGACGAGTACGGCTACAGCTTCGAACTGGGCAAGGCCAAGATGCTGCGCGACGGCCGAGATGTGCTGGTGATCTCGTCCGGCATCCTGACCATGCGCGCACTGGAAGTGGCCAAGGCATTGCAAGCGGACAAGGTCGACGTCGGCGTGCTGCACGTACCGACCATCAAGCCGCTCGACGTGGCGACCATCCTGCGTGAAGCAGGTCGCGCCGGACGCCTGGTCGTCGTGGCGGAAAACCACAGCACGGTTGGCGGGCTCGGCGAAGCCGTCGCGACGGCGCTGCTGACTGCCGGCGTGACCCCGCAGTTTCGTCAGATTGCACTGCCCGATGCCTTCCTCGATGCCGGTGCGCTGCCGACCCTGCATGACCGCTACGGGATTTCTACCGAGGCGATGTCGGCAACCATAAAGGGCTGGCTCGGTTGACCGCGGCGTCCCGCTAACCACTCTCTCTACGCGCCGGCTACCGGCGCCACCGCAAGGAATTTTGCATGAACAACGCTCTTCTTCTCGATGGCAAGGTCGCCATGATCTCGGGCGCGGCCTCGGCGCGCGGCATCGGCCTGGCCACCGCTCGCCTGTTCGCCAGTCACGGCGCTAAGGTGGCAATTCTCGACCTGGATGAAGGAGCAGCTGTCGAAGCAGCGGCTGCCATCGGCGTCGAGCATCGCGGCTATGCCTGCAACGTGACGGACAAGGACGCCTGTCTGAAGGCCGCCGAACGCGCCATCGCCGATTTCGGCCAGATCGATGTACTGATCAACAACGCCGGCATCACCCAGCCGGTGAAGACTCTGGAAATCGATCCGGCGAGCTGGGATCGCATCCTCGATGTCAACCTGCGTGGCGTACTGTACCTGTCTCAGGCCGTTATTCCGCACATGCAGGCGCAGGGCAGTGGTTCTATCGCCTGCATGTCGTCGGTGTCGGCTCAGCGTGGTGGCGGCATCCTCGGCGGCCCGCACTACTCGGCGGCGAAGGCCGGTGTGCTGGGGCTCGCCAAGGCCATGGCACGCGAATTCGGGCCGAGCAACATCCGCGTCAACTGCGTGACCCCTGGCTTGATCCAGACCGATATCAGCGCCGGCAAGCTCAGCGATCAGCAGAAGGCCGAGATCGCCGCTAGCATCCCGCTCAATCGCCTGGGAAATGCCGAGGAGGTAGCAGGTGTCTACCTTTTCCTCGCCTCGAACCTGTCGGCGTACATCACCGGAGCGGTGATTGACGTCAACGGTGGCATGCTCATCCACGGTTGAGCAGCACCGGGTTGGCCACGTGCGGGCAGTGTCATAAGGTCCGCACGGACGACCTGCAACAAGCAAGACATGCAGACAATATCAATAAGAAACGCAAGGTAAAGCTCATGAAAAAGACACTGATTGCTGTGGCCGCAACCTTTGCATTGGCTACTGCCTCCACCAGTTGGGCGCAGCAGGTGCTGCGCCTCTCCCACAACGCCGCGCCGGGCAACCCGAAGGCGGTGGCATCCCTGAAGTTCGCCGAGTTGGTCGAGCAGAAGACCGAAGGTCGGGTCAAGGTCGAGGTGGGCGGCAGCGCGCAGTTCGGCGATGATGTCGAATCGCTGACCAATATGCGCCTGGGCACCCTTGCTTTCAGCACCAACTCCCAGGGCAGCACTGCAGGTGTGGTGCCGGAGTTCAACGTGGTCGGCCTGCCTTTCCTGTTCCGTGATCTTGAACATGCCTACAAGGTGGTCGATGGCCCGGTCGGTGCAAAGCTCGATGAGGCCGCCAACAAGAAGGGGTTGGTGGTACTGGCGCTGTGGGATAACGGCATCCGACACACCAGCAACAACAAGCGCCCGATCGTAAAACCCGAAGACTTGCAGGGCATCAAGGTGCGCACCCCACCAGATGCCATGACCCTGGACATCTTCAAGGCACTGGGTGCCAACCCAGGCCCGCTGGCCTTCTCCGAGTTATACATCGCCCTACAACAGGGGGTATTCGATGGTCAGGAGAACCCGCTGATGAACATCTATTCGTCCAAACTCTACGAGGTGCAGAAGTACATCTCGCTGACCGGGCACAAGTACGAGACCACGCCGCTGCTGGCCAGCAAAATGATCTGGGCCGGCCTATCCAAGGCCGATCAGGCGGCGATCAAGGAAGCGGCGGTGGAAGCCGGCAAGCTGAATCGCGAGATGTCGCTGGCGGCGGATATAGAGCTGCGAACCAAGCTGACCGAGGCCGGTGTGGAGATCAACGAAATTGACCAGGCCGCATTCGCCCCCAAGACCAAGTCAGTCTACGACAAGTGGACGAAGCAATACCCCGAGCTGGTGGAGCTGATGGTTTCGGAAGCAGGTAAGCAATGATGGCCGTCCAAACCTCCAGCAACGAGCCGTTGCAGTCCGGCGCTCTGGCGCAGATGGCGAGGTGGATGGACAACGTGATCGTGGCGCTCAGCGTGGTCGCCGTGATCACCGCGCTGGTGGCCATGTTCGCATCGTTGATGGCCGAGGTGGTCGTGCGCTACCTGACCAATCAGGGCATGGGCTGGCCCACCGAGATGCCCAACATCTTGTTCCCCTGGTTGGTTATGGGCGGCATCGTGCTGGCTGCCCAACGCGGTCAGCACATCGCCGTCACCGCCATCCAGAGCTGGATCGGTCGAGGTGGCAATCGGGTGTTGCTGGTCGGCCATCACGCTTTGATCTGCGCCACCTTTTTCTACCTGGCGTGGGTTGGTCTCGATGTGATCGAGATCACTGGTGGTGAGATATATCCGGTCACCGGAATCTCGGCCAAGTGGGCGTATCTTGCCATGATCGTTGGCTTCGTCGGCCTTGCCCTCACCGCACTCACCACGCTGGTTCACCTGCTGTATGCCGGTGATCCCCTTGCTGTTCGCGCACATCAAATCGAGGACGACGTATGACGCTCATGATGCTTCTGGTCTTCGCCGTACTGCTGGGGCTGGCGTTGCCGGTTGGCTACGCGTTGCTGATCAGTTCGGGTGTTGCGGCTGTCACCGTCGGCGGCATCCCCAGCGTAGCGGCAATCGTGAAGATCTTTCAGCCCACGCAGAGCTTCCCGCTGCTGGCTATTCCATTCTTCATGCTCTCGGGCAGCCTGATGATGGGTGGTACGCTGGGCAAGCACCTGATCGATTTCGCCACCATGCTGGTTGGCCGTTTCCATGGCGGGCTCGGGCAGGTCACGGTAGTGGGTTCCACCGTGTTTGGTGGGGTTTCCGGCTCCGCAGTAGCAGAGGCGTCGGCGCTCGGCTCGATGCTGATTCCCTGGCAGAAGCGCGAGGGCTACCCTGGCGCTTTTGCTGCTGCCGCCACAGCATCTTCTTCGACCATCGCCGGGCTTATTCCGCCGTCGATTCCGCTGATTCTCTATGCTGCCGTGTCAAACCAATCGATTGCCGCGCTATTTCTCGCCGGCTTGGTTCCTGGGCTACTGCTGTGCGTCGGCTTCATGCTGACCTGCTACCTGTCGGGGCGCCTGCGTGGCTTCAAACGGCTGGCCAGTGAAGTCACCATGAAAGGGGTGCTGCGAGTTACCGTTGCGGCAACGCCGGCGCTGGCGATGCCGGCATTCATAGTGATCCTGCTGCGCGCCGGCATCGCGACACCGACCGAGGTCAGTGTGCTGGCAGTGTTCTATGGCTTGATGGTGAGCATGCTGGTCTATCGCGACCTGACCCTGCGCCGGCTCTATGACGCATTAGTACACACCGCCATTACCACCGGTGTGGTGATGCTGGTGATCGCCGCCTCGAGCCTAGTGGGCTATGTCCTTACCGTGGAGTCCGTGCCGACCGCCGTGGCTGAATGGACCGCGCAAACCCTGAGTTCGCCGTGGATGGTCATCCTCATGCTCAACCTGATCATGGTGGTGGTGGGCATGTTCCTCGACCTACCAGCAGCGATCCTGCTGCTTGGGCCGACGTTCGTCGCCATCGGCAACGCCATCGGTCTCGACCTGACCCAGCTCGGCATCATGATGGTGGTAAACCTCAGCATCGGCCTGTTCACCCCGCCGGTGGGTACCACGCTGTTCATCGCCTCGGCGATTTCACGCGAGAAGGTTGGTGCGGTGGTGCGCGAGCTTTGGCCGTTCTATCTGGTAGCCATCATCGTGCTCGGCTTGGTCTCTTTCGTGCCTGCCTTAATCCTCTACTGATCGGTGCGTCCCCGGTTTTCACCGGGGGCGCGTCATGCAAGGAGTTCTCATGACTACTATTGCATTTGCCGGGCTTGGCTCGATGGGGCTGCCCATGGCCAAGAACCTGCTGGCCGCCGGCCACCCTGTGCGCGGGATAGATCTCAACCCGGTTGCCCTGGCCGAACTTGCGGAGGCTGGTGGTGAGCCGGCAGCGAGCGCGGCGGCCGCCTGCGATGGCGCCGAGGTGCTGATTCTGATGGTGGTCAATGCCGCCCAGGCCGAGCAGGTACTGTTCGACAACGGTGCGCTGGCCGCGTTGGCCGAGAATGGCATTGTCTGCCTGATGGCCACCTGTCCACCCGCCGCCGTCGAGCGTATCGCCGAGCGGGTGAGGGCAACGGGGCGCCGTTTCGTCGATGCCCCGGTGTCAGGCGGCACCGCAGGCGCTATGGCCGGTTCGCTGACCATCATGGCCGCCTGCGAGCGCGCCACCTTCGAAGCGGTGCAGCCAACATTCGAGGGCATTGGCCAGCGTATCTTCCATGTCGGTGAGCGAGCCGGGCAGGGGGCCACGGTCAAGGCCGTCAACCAACTACTGTGCGGCGTGCACATCGCTGTGGTCGCCGAAGCCTTTGCGCTCGCAGCCAAGGTAGGTGTCGATCTGCCTGTGCTGCTGGAAATCATGGGTGGCTCGGCGGCATCGAGCTGGATGCTCAAAGACCGCGGGCCACGAATGCTACAAGCCCATCCTGAGGTCAGCAGCGCCGTTGATATATTCGTCAAGGATCTGGGCATCGTCCTTGAGGCTGGGCGCGATGCGAAAGCAGCGCTACCGATTGCCTCAGTCGCGCATCAGCTTTTTCTAGCCACCTCGGGGCGCGGAGAGGGTCGCGCAGACGACAGCCAGATCATCCGCAGCTACTACGCCTTGAACGGTATAGCAGCACGGGATTGACACGCGAGCGGACTGAGAATGCAGTGCTCATGTCTGCCGGACGCTATCGCCAGGAACCGGAAATGTTGCGTCGGCCTTGATCCCCGGTCACGTGGTTGCCCCTATTTTCCTGTCGCTGGTGATTGCTCTGCGGTTTGGGTGAGCCTGGCGGGTGATACCTGTCCATTGCCGGAATCTTTGATGTCTTCACCAAACCGTGCCACCAATGGCAAGTACCTTCTCGATCCGGCCTATCACGCGTTACTAGACGAGGAGCCGCAGGCGTGGAACCTCGATATGCTCAGCAGAGGTTATTACCCCAGCATCGCCTGTCGAACGATCGCGCTGTCGACATACTGTTCCATGCTGACGATCTTGCCGTCCTCAAGGCGGTATAGGTGCGCGAAGGTGGCGCTCATGGCTTTGCCGGTGGCCCGGTAGGTACCAGAATACACACCAAAGGCCGCGACCCGGTCGCCATCGGCGAGGTAGGTGTGAACCGTGGCGCGGTAGTCCAGCCATTCGCTCGCTAATCGGCTAAACACATTGGCGACAATTTCGTCCGGCCCGGTATAAGTGCCCGCGTACGGAAAGCCCGCTGCCTCGGTCCAGGTGGCCGTCGGTGCCAGGGTAGCAAGCAGGTGCTTGCCATTGTCCTCTGAGCTGCCTTCATAGGTTGCGCGAATAATCTCCAGATTGTTCATACTGTTACCCCCATTGCATTTCGCCTTTGGCAACTTTGGCACCGATTTGCAAGGCAACGCCCATGCCGGCATCCGGGTAGCGCGCAGTCATTGCGGCGATCAGTGCAGCGCTGTCTGCTGCTTTGCCCAGCTCCTCCTCGAACGCCAGGAGATAATCGCGGGTGTAGCGGATGGCCGAGGCGTCGGTCACCGTGGCAGGTTTCATGTGGCCGGGGACGACCACGGCCGCGTTACGGGTGAGCATGGCATCCAGGTTACGGATCCAGGCTGCACGGCCTTCCGCGCCAGCGGTGTCGGCGGTCCAGACATGCACATCGGCGAACACCAGTACGCCACCGACAATGGCCTTCAGCGACGGCACCCACAGGTAGCGACGGTTGGCCAGGTATTTGGCGTCGACGATCTCGATGGCATGTTCTTCCAGTGTGAGTGTCGGGCCGTCGAATGCCTCAGGCATGACGATGTCTGCCAGGGTCTGCGGCCCGTTCTCTTTCAATTGCGGGCTCCAGGTTGCCAGTTTCTTGGCTACGTTGCCTTGGATGGCGGTCAAGGTAGCGGGCGCAGCAATTACCCGTGCGTCGGGGAACGCGGCTTTGATCGGGCCCAGGCCGAAGTAATAGTCGGGGTCGCTCTGGCTGATGTAGATGGTGGTCAGCTGTTTGCCGCTGCCCTTGATGGCTTGCGCAATGGCTTGGCCGTCGGACAGGGTAAAGCCAGCATCGATCAGCACGGCCTCACGGGCTCCCGAGAGTAGTACTGGCGCGCGGAAGAAACCGTTCTCGCCTGCGGGGAAATGCCGCCAGCTCAGCCCGGTGCCGGTAGCCCAAGCGCCTTTGCTTAGAACTGCGGCTGCGGCACCGAGAGTGGCGGCAGCTTTGATGACAGTGCGACGTGTGGTCATGGAGTTTCTCCTGCTGCGCTGACAGCGCAATTGACAATGGGGTGGACAGTTTCAGGCTGCTGCGAGCTGCTCGATAAGCGCCGTTGGGTTGGCAAACAAGGCGCTGCTATTCAGCACGGAGCGCTGCCCGGCGGATTCGAGAAGCAGAGTAGGAACGCCGCGGGCAGCAAAGGCCTGAAGCAACTCCTGCGCTTGTCTTGTGCGCGCCTTATTGAGGCTGACAAGCGCCGGCTCTGGATGGGCCAGCAGTGCAGCGGCTTCGCTCAGGTCGAGCGCACGCAGAATTTCAACGAGTGAAACTGCTGAGGTGACATCGCGGCCGCCCACGTAGCGCGCCAACTGGATCGCCTTGAGCGCGTCGTACTCCCGAGCCGGGGCTGTCGCAGCCACGGCACTAAGCGCCAGGGTGGCCGGGCCGCTGTCGAAGCGTTGCTGACGATCAGCCAGCACCAACTGCCGATACGCCTCACTGAAATCCTGTCCTGTCTGTGTGGCGATACGCTGGTCGTTGAACCAGGCGAAGTTGGCGAAATCAGTGTCCATCGCGCGGGCGCCTTGGCCGGTAAACAAGCCCGTCGGTAGCAGTTCGAGGGTCAGGCCGGCCACGCCTTGCAACTTGGCAAGCGCTGGCATGGCGCCGTAGCACCAGCCACATAGTGGGTCGTACAAATACTGCAGGGTTTTGCTCATGGGGATGCCTCCGTTTCTTGAGGCTTAGCTTAGGCGCTGCCGATTGACTATTAAATACACACGCGATATATGAAGAGTATGCTAAAGACATACAATCAAGGCGAAACAGGCCTCGGCGCTTTCAGCAACCTGCGGCGCCTCACCTACTTCGCAACCGTGGTGGAAACCGGCTCCTTCACGGCGGCGGCCGAGCGCCTGGGTATTACCAAAGCTGTGGTCAGCCAGCAGGTGGCGCGGCTAGAGCGGGAGTTCAAAACCTCTCTTTTGGTGCGCACCACACGTAGCGTGCGTACTACGGAGGTGGGCCAGGCGTTTTATCTGCGTTGCGCGCGGATCTTGCGTGAGGCGGAGGAGGCGTTCGACGAGCTGGGCGATGCGTCTCAGGAACCGACGGGCACTTTACGCATCACCGCTCCGTTTGATTATGGCGTCGGTGTCGTGGTTCCTGCGATTGCCGCGTTTACCCAGCGTTACCCGGGGTGCAAGGTCGATGCGACGTTCAGTGATCAGACGCTGGACATGATGTCGGGCAATATCGAACTCGCCATTCGCGTAGGCTGGTTGGCGGAGACCGGCCAGCAAGCGCGTAAGATCGGCGCCTTCCAGCAACTGCTGGTTGCCGCGCCGAGTCTGGCAGCCCAGGTGGCAGGCTTCGCGCAACCACAGGAAATCGGCAAACTGCCGTTCGTGGCCAATACGGCTTTGCGCGAGCACCTGCGCTGGACTTTTTCACGCGGCGAACACGAGCGGCAGACTGTCACCTTGCAGGCCTCGATCTTTCTCGATGCCACACTCGCTGTACGTGAAGCCGTGTGCCAAGGTGCGGGTTTGTCGGTGCTGCCGGACTACGTGATTGCCGACGACCTTGTTAATGGTCGCCTGATCCAGGTGCTGCCGCAGTGGCGCCTGCCTAGCGGTGGTATCCATGCAGTGTTCCCGGCGGCGCGCTTTCGCCCAGCGAAGGTTCGTGCCTTCGTCGAGCTGTTGGCGAGCAGTGAGCAACAGCGTCAGGCAGGTGATCGCTGAGTGCAGCCGTCTATTCTCTGAGGGCTGCTGCACCAGGCAGACAACCCCCACGAGAGCCGGCGCTCAACGCTACGCTTAGATCTTGATGAAGTTCTGTGCGGCCAGCGAACCGAAGGGCAGTGAAGCCAGCGGCCCACCGACATCCAACGAGCCCAGGTCTACCGGGTAGAAACCGGCGTCTTCAATGATCTGACGCACGTCTGCTTTTGCTGCAGCATCATCGCCCGAGTAGAACAGCACGCGTTTGCCGCCCGCGACTTCTGGCTCTGGCAGGACATTAACGTCGAGGTGGTTGAACGCTTTGACCACCCGTGCGCCTGGGACGAATTGGCTGAACAGCTCGCTGGAGTGTTTGCCGCCCAGATCGACTGCTTTGATACCGTAGGCTGCGAGCGGGTTGCTCGGGTCGTTGGCATCGGGCGAATCCGGGTCGAGAAACTCGACGGGGTTGGTGCCGTCAACCACGATACGGCCATTCCACGCTGGCAGGCTGCTCATTACCGCTTCGGCATCGCTCCAGCGCACAGCGGCAAACACGATATTTGCGCGTGCGGCTTCTTCGACTGTGCCTGCTTTGATGGTGGGGCCGAGTTCTGCAACCAGTGCGGCCAATGATGCAGGCCCGCGGCTGTTGGAGAGGGTGGCGGAAATGCCTTTTTGGGCGAGCGCTCGTGCGATGTTGGAGCCGAGGGCGCCGGAACCGATAATGCCAATACTCATGGTGTTCTCCTGATAACGAAGGTTCGGAAAGTTGAGCGCTGTCAGCGCCCTGAAGGCTAAGCAGCGCTTTGTCAGGCATTGCCTGGGTTGGCCCTACCTATGGCGTTGTTGTATGTGCTGCGCGATCCAGAATGGTCAGGCGTTAAGTGCGCTGATCTGTTGCTCTGCGGCAGCGATTGCGGCGGCGCGCTGCTCAGCGCCCAGGGCAATACCCTCGGCAACAATGACCTGCGGGTCATGGATACCGATAAAGCTGAGCACGCTGCGCAGGTAGGTTTCACCGTGCTCCATCGCTGCGATGGGCGATTCCGGCCCGTAGTGGCCACCACGGGCAACCGCAAGAATGACCCGCTTGCCGCCAGCAAGCCCCTCCAACTGCCCTTCGGCGGTGTAGCGGAAGGTTTGTCCGGCAACCAGGACGCGATCGATCCAGGCCTTGAGCTGGCTAGGGACGGTGAAGTTGTAGAAGGCAACACCCAGCACCACGATGTCGGCGGCAAGGAACTCCTGCAGCGCGGCGGCGCCGGTTGTGAGATCGTCCTGCATCACGGGTGTCTGTTCGCTCCCTGGGCTCTGCAGCGCGCCGAGATAGGCGCCGGACAGGTGGGCGATGGGGGCGGCCGACAGGTCGCGGTAGGTCACCACTGCATCCGGTGTATCCACCTGCAGTTTTATGACCACTTGTGCAGACAGCGTGCGGCTGACCGAATGGGCCCCGAGGATGCTCGAGTCGATGTGAAGAATGTGCATGGTTAACTCCTGGCAAGTGGTTGCGTTCGTATGCTTGATCCTTGCGCCGCCTCGCGTCAGGGCCGATAACCCTTGCGCTGCAGGACTGTACCGATGCGCTGAATTTCCGCCTCGCCTTGGGCAAGGGCTTCCTTGCTGGTGTGAACCGAGTAGTAGCCGGTCACCAGCTCATGCGGGTGCTTAACGGCCGAGCCCAAGACAAAGGTCGTCTTGCCCAGAGCAGCAAAATTGATGGCTTGGTTCGACTCCTCGAACACCGCCAGTTCGCCAGAACGAATCGTGCTGTTGGTCTTGAGCTGACCCTCACTGACAGCCACCCAGGCCACGTCGTGACCGGCTGGCGGCGTGTAGCGCCACTGCTCGCCCTCCTTCAAGGTGATGGCCAGGTAGGTCATGTCCGCGGGTGCCGGGATAGCGCTCTGAGCATTGCCGTAGCGACCGAGCAGCACCCGCGCCGGGCCTTCCTGGGGAACCTGCTCAGGGGCGAGGTAGTGGCTTTCAGGGGGGGCATTTTCCAGCGCGGCGGGCAGGGCGACCCACAACTGGAATCCGCGCATGGCGCCTTCGCCGACCGGCGTGCCCGAATGCCAAATGCCGTTACCAGCGCGCATCCACTCCACGCCGCCGGCGGGTAGTACGCCCTTTTTGCCGGTGGTGTCTTCATAGATCACTTCGCCTGCTTCCATGAAGGTCAGGGTGGCGATACCAGAGTGCGGGTGCATGCCAAAACCTTGAGGTTTGGCGTTCGGCTGTGTGCTGAAAATATCGAGAAAGACAAACGGCTTCAGCAACTGACCGAGATCACCTGGGCTTACCAGGCGAGTGACCAGTCCATGCGCGCGGCCGTGAGTACGGTGGACGATGGCGCGCGCTTTCTCGTAGGTACGCTCTGTGGTGTAGCCGAGCTCATGATCTTGATAGCTGTGCAAGGGAGTGGGGGTATTCATAGAGTGGCATCCTCGTGACATTGGTGGGAGAGCGTCGGCCCTCGATGTCGCAAGAATATGGCTAACCCGTTTACTAGATAAGATGGCCAAGTTGGATTGCACTCGTCCATTTAGGAGTGTAATAGAGGTGCGCATTTATCTTTTGATGGGCGCTTGGAGAATCTTCCAAGACGGCTATTTTTTCGCGCAAGTTTCTACATCGCTTGGCAAGTGGCCGTTCGATGCCAAGCAGAATTGCGTTGGGCCTCTGCGCGCAAACCCTAGCGCTGCACACCTAGCCATCAACCGGACTGCGATGGCTCGGCCGGGAAGGCTTCTGCCTTGAGTTTGTCCATCACCAGCCCGATAAAAGCCGAGACCGCCAATGGCAAATGCCGACGGCTTGGATAGAGCACATGTAAGCCGTGGCTCTTGCGGTGGTACTGCGGCAGCACTGGCACTAGCCGGCCGGCCTTGAGGTCGACACTGGTGAGCGCGGGTGGAAGCAACGCGATACCTAAGCCTGCGAGGGTGGCTTTACGCAAGGCTTGCGCCGTGTTGGCGGTAAACCGAGTGGGAATTTGTACGTCCTCCTCGGTACCGCTCGGCCCGACAAGACGCCAGGTCGTGAAACCACTGGGATTGCCGAAGTTAACACTGTCATGGTCGAGCAGATCTGCAAGTGCGCCAGGGTTTCCGTGTGTCGCGATATAGGCTGGGCTGGCCACCAACCCTTCGCGGCTGGCATGGATGAGCTGCCTGCCAACATAGCCCGAGTCAGGTAGCGGGCCTCCGCGAAACGCGACATCAATGCGGTCGGCGATCAGGTCGGCACGCCCATCACTGAGCACGAAATCAAGCTGAACCCGTGGGTGTACGCTCAGAAAGCCGCCGACCCACTCCATCGGGAAAAAGTCGAAAAAGTCAGCCATAGCCGCAATACGCACGCGCCCGATGGGTTCTTGACTACCAGTGATGAGCTCCTGGCCTGCACCCAGCAGCCCGTCAATTGGACCCACACTGCGGTCATGAAAAGCTTGACCTGCGTGGGTGAGCGTCAGCTTGCGAGTCGAGCGCTGCAGCAAGCGTGTGTCGAGGTGGGCCTCGAGCATTTGAATGCGTCGGCTCAAGGTGTTGGGCGGCATGCCCAACTGCCGTGCGGCTTCGGCAAAGCTGCCGCTGCGAACCACTTGCACGAATAAAGCAACGTCGTTCAGGTCGAGCATCTAAACGCGACTCTCTATAGAGCGATCAGGAACACCCGTTTCGCCAACCCGACATCGGGTGCCAGCAGGATGGTCATAGATTGGGTTAAACAGACGTATCACGCCACTGTGTTTTTCTTACTCGCGCCCGGTGTGCGGATGGTGTTTTCGCGTTGCAGTACCAAACACAGCACATTCGCAGCTTGGCTTGTTTGAGCCGGGCAGCGCGGTGTCGTTTCCGGCGCTACAGCACCGACCTGTACCGAAAATTCAAAGCAGGTATGATTTTCTGCCTATATCGGATGGATATTTATCAGTCGTAGTCTCAAGCGCAATGGATCGGGACGCTTTCCCTCGCCACTGGTAGTCCGATGCTCGCCCTGCACGATCACTCGGAACAATAAAAATAAAATTATCCGGAGACTCCCCTATGGGACTCGCGCAAGAAAAAGCCGGTGTCATGCTGTCGTTGAAAAAAGTTTCCAAGGGCGCGGGCGCCGCTTCTTGGGGCGCGATGATTTTGCTCTGGCTGGTCTATGCCATGGACGCGAACTCTCGCCAGATGTTCTTCATGTTGTTGCCCTCCATTACCAGCGAATTCAAGACCAGTCCTGAGTTGACGGGGTTGTTGGCCGCCATCATCACGGTCGCCACGTCTCTGATCGCAGTACCGTGCATGATCTGGGCGGACAAGGGTGGGCAGGGCTGGATGCGCAAGTATCGCCACCTGCCTATAGTCATTGCCTACACGCTGTTTACCTTCCTGACGGGCCTGAACTTTCTGACCGCCTCGCTGGGCATGCTGGTGGCCTTGCAGATTATTTCCCACGCATTTGGTGGTGCCGGGGAGGCCATTGAGGTCACCTCGGTGTCCGAGTGGTGGTCTAAAGAGCGCCGTGGCTTTGCCTTGGGCCTGCACCACACCGGGTATCCATGGGGCACACTGATTGGCGGTCTGGCGATCAGTGCGCTGCTCAATGCCTACGGCCCGGAGAACTGGCGCCTGGCGTTTCTGCTGTTCCCGGTGCCGATGATCATCGTCTTCTCGATCTATTGGTGGTTCTGCACCAAGAAGCGCTATGACTCCTTCGTCATCTGGTCCACAGAATGTGGCAGTTTCTCGGCCGCTGCCCGGGTGCACAAGATGACGCCATCGGCCGTGAGCAAGCTGATCACCCGGCTGGAGAATCGGCTGCAGGTGCGCTTGTTCCAGCGCGGCTCCCGGATGCTCACCTTGACTGAAGAAGGCGCCGCCTACCTGCGTAGCGCAAAGGCCGTGGTGGATGCCATGAGCGAGGCGGACTCGCTGAATGCCAAAGGGCGAGGCGCGACAGCCGGAAACTGTCACGGTCGGTCTGCGCTTTAGCGGTTAGCGTCGGCCAAGCCACTCTCGATGAAGCGAACGGAACTCTCCATAGCCTGCTGACCTTCTGGCAGCATGGTGGCGTAGAAGTGCCAGGCGTGGAACATCGCAGGCCATACTTCCAGGTTCACGCGAACGCGGTTATCAGCCAGGTGAGTTGCAAGGCGCATTGCATCACTCAACATCAGCTCGTTCTCGCCGATCTGCACCAAGATTGGTGGAAGACCGGTGACGTCCGCGAACACTGGTGAGGCCAGAGGATGATTGGCCAATGTGCCGCCTAGGAATGCTCTGGCGAGTATGTCCAAGACAGGCTTGGAGTTCAGAGGATCCAGACCTTCACGGTTGCTCATGGAAGCACCGGTGTGTTCAAGGTTCGCCCATGGCGAGATGGAGGAGCCAACCGCAGGCAATGGAAGCCCCTTCGATTTAGCCGCAACCATGACGCTGACAACCATCGCGCCGCCAGCCGACTCGCCACAGAATGCAATTTTGTTAGCCGGGATTTTCTGCTCAAGCAGCCACTCGTAGGCGCGCAGTGTGTCGTCAATAGAGGCTGGGAACTTGTGCTCAGGGGCAAGGCGATAGTCCGGCATGTACACACGTGCACCGAGCATTTTCGCGTAGTTGCCGCCGATGCCGTGGTAGCCGTCTGGACGACCTACAATGTAGGCGCCGCCGTGGATGTACATCACAACCGCATCGGTTTTGATCTCGTCCGGAGTGACCAGTGTGCCGGGTACGCCGCCCATGTCGACTGCTTCGAATTTAACGCCAGCTGGCGCTGGATTTTGCGCGAGCATTTTTGCGTAAGAGTCGCGGATGTCGCTCATTTTTGTGGTGGTATCGATTCCCTTAAGAACGGGTACCAGATCGCTAAGGCTGTTGGCCCAGGTTTGGACGGCTGCTTGTACTTTAGTGTTCATAATGACCTCAATTGATTGTTGGGAGTGGATTGTCTAATTGAGATACTATGCTTAGTATTGGGGAATAGGGTTCCCCATAACAGGTGCTAAGCCGCCCGAACGTTGAGACCCCCAGAGGTCGCATGGAACTCCATAACCTGAATGATATTGCCGCGTTTGTGAGCTCGGTAAACGCTGGAAGCTTCACTGCGGCGGCAAAACAGCTTGGCCTTACGCGCTCTGCAGTGGGGAAGTCGATAGTCAGGCTCGAGGCTCGTTTACAGGTACGTTTACTGAATCGCACTACGCGCAGTTTAAGCATGACGGATGACGGCCAGGTTCTGTATGAGCGCTGCGTGGGCGTTCTTCAGGATCTGGACGACGTGGAGGATGCCCTTGCGTTTCGTCGTTCGACACCCAGTGGGCGACTGCGGATGAGTCTGCCGGTTGCGCTGGGCAGACTTCATGTCCTTCAGCACATTGAGTGCTGTCTTAAGGATTGGCCCTCCCTGAGCGTGGATATCACCTTTTCTGACAGGCTGGTCGATCTGATCGATGAGGGATTTGATTTGGCCATGCGCATCGGGCCACCGAAGGAAGACTCTCGGTTGTTAACGCGCACTGTGGCCTACCAACAAATGATTACCTGCGCTTCCCCCAAGTATTTGGCTGAGCATGCCGAGCCTAAAACGCCTGAGGATTTATCCGAGCACCAGTGCCTGCATTTCGTGAGCGGTGGGAGATTGCTTCCTTGGAATTTTCGCGTGAATGGTGGCTCTGTGTCCGTTACTCATGGTGGAAGGCTACAGATGGACAGTGCTGAGTCATTACACCAGTCAGCTGTAGCTGGCCTGGGTATTGCGAATCTGCCTTCCTACGTGGTTAACGAGGATTTGCGGAGCGGCAAGCTTGTTCAATTGCTTGCAGGGTATGCGGCGGCTGCCGAGCCTATTCGGGTTATCTACCCTAGCAAGCGGCACCTCTCTCCAAAAGTTCGACTCTTCATCGATAAGCTTGTTGTGGCTTGGTCGCCTTGCCCACCATGGGAACATCATGCGGCGGAAGGTATTCCTCTTACTGCCCCTGCGCGAACTGGTCGACCTGCGTGTGATGCGCCGTAAAAGCATCTCCCCCCGGCGTCGACTTCAGACGTTGGACACGCAGACTTGAGGAACCGCTTCTGGCCGAAAGCGGATGCCAAGAACGGCTTTTTAAAGTAGAAAATCAATCTGCTCCCGTTCTCGTTGACTCTGCCCCTAGGGGCAACCCTCACGATGCCTTATTCGCTTCGAATTCCACGTTTCGTGGATAAGGCTATGTATGCAAACGCTATCGTTGGTCACCGGTGCCAACGGGCATCTAGGCAACACCTTGGTCAAGGAACTGCTCGTCAGAGGGCAGCAGGTGCGCGCAGGCGTTCGTAACCCGCAACAGCCCACCGATTTGAACGCGCTCGGCTGCCATGTGGTTCGTGCCGAATTGCTAGATCCAGACTCGTTGCGCCATGCCCTGAAAGGCGTAGACGTGTTGTACCAAGTGGCAGCTGTGTTCAAACACTGGGCGAAAAAACCGTACGCCGAAATCGTCGAGGTCAATGTGCAGGGCACACGAAACGTGTTGCGTGCTGCTGCCGAGGCGGGCGTCAAGCGCGTGGTGTATGTAAGCTCGGTGGCCGCCGTGGGGCACAGCGGCAAGCGGTTGGATGAAACTATCTGGAACACCGAGGAGCAGAACCCGTACTACCTTTCGAAGATTCTGTCTGAGCGCGCTGCATGGGAAACCGCAAAAGCTCTCGATCTGTCGATGGTTACCATATTGCCGTCAGCGATCATCGGTCCGAATGCTACACGGCTGACCGACACCATGGGCTTTCTCGCTGCTGTTCTTGAGCGCAGGCTGGTAATTGATCCGAACTTTCATTTCAATTTTGTCGATGTTCGTGACGTCGCCGATGGCTTGATCCGCGCGGCTGAGAGCGGCCGCCCTGGCCAACGCTACATTCTGGCGAACTCGCAAGCATCGTCACTGGCCGAAGTGATTTTAGCGCTTAACGCCTGCAGCCCCGGCTATCGGCTGCCACCGCGTGCACCCAAGGCGTTACTCCTGCTGATCGCCTGGCTGCAAGAACAGCGTGCAACCATCACCGACAAACCAGCCGAATTGCTGCGAAGTCAGGTACGGATGTTTTACGGCGTGCAGCAGCGTTACAGTATCGAAAAAGCGGTCACCGAATTGGGTTACCAGCCACGCCCTGCGCAGGAAGCGCTGACACAAGCGTTCACCTACCTGCTGGCGCGTTGACACCTGAATCGGGGCCGAATTGCTTGTTGAGTTGTTGCTGTAGCTGGGTGAGATTCGCTTGGCGACTTAACAGGGATTGGATTTCTACGTTCAGCTCCACGCGCTTGGCTTCGATACCCTGATTGGCAAGGGCCAGGGGGAACGGCGCC
The DNA here is from genome assembly GCF_055556635.1 of Pseudomonas sp. PME37.24/006. Classification (NCBI taxonomy): domain Bacteria; kingdom Pseudomonadati; phylum Pseudomonadota; class Gammaproteobacteria; order Pseudomonadales; family Pseudomonadaceae; genus Pseudomonas; species Pseudomonas sp. PME37.24/006. The sequence continues at coordinate 406,182 of NZ_JBVHNL010000003.1, read as the reverse complement.
TGGTGCTGCTTGGCGGCCAGCAGCTCGCTCATTTCCGCCAGCTTGAAACCCACGGCCTGGGCCTGGCGGATCATCTGAACAAGCTTCAAATGTTGTGCGGTGTAGAGCCGATAGCTGCCAAGGCGCTGAGGGGCTATCAGCCCCATCCGCTCATACAAACGGATAGCCTTCGGCGTGCAGTACGCCCGTTTAGCAAGTTCACCTATATACATAAACTACATCCTGATCGTTTGGCCTACAGGCTATGTAGAGAAAAGACAAAAAACGCCAAACGACGGTTTTTGCCTCTAGGTGCTGCTCACTTCCGCCAACATGTTGCTAAAGACGCCCGTCCTGGGTTGATATCGGTTGTCCCGAACAGAACCGTCAAAACGGGCTGGTTACTCCAACAGGAAACGATCAACGTCGATGGTGTCGATCTGGTCGGCGTGCAGGTGGCGCTCGGCGTAACGCATCGGCAGTCCTGCCTGCAGAAACAGTGCAAACAGGTCGGCATCGATATGGCCTTTGTCGCGAAGCCTGGCCAGGATTTCGATCGACTCCGAGAGTGTCTTCGCCTGCTTGTAGGGGCGGTCGGAGGCGGTCAGCGCTTCGAAGATATCGGCGATGGCCATGATGCGTGCCGGAATGGAAAGCTGGCTCTTGTCCAGCTTTCGCGGGTAGCCCGTTCCGAGCAGGGTTTCGTGGTGGGTGCCGGCATACTCCGGCACCCGCTTGAGGTTCGAAGGCAGCGGTAGATTTTCGAGCATGACGATGGTTTGGATGATGTGCTCGTTGATCTTGAAGCGCTCTTCGGCGGTCAGCGTGCCACGGCTGATACTCAGGTTGTAGAGCTCGCCATGGTTGTAGAGGTGCTCGGGAACGCTGACCTGAAAGCCGTACTTGGGGTCGAGCGCCTTGGTCTCCGGGCGCGGGAAGATATGCTGTTGCTTGTCTGCCAGTAGCCGTTCAACGGCAGGCAGAGGCGCCCCAGGCAGTTCGGCGACGCGCGCCAACTCGGCGGGGGAGAGCCCCAGGCGATCATCGAAATGCCGCAGCCAGGTTCGCTCTGCCGCTTTGTGAAGGGTGCCCACATGCTCGGGGTTCATGAGTTCGCCGCCGATATTGCACCCGGCAATGAAGGCGAATTCATCCTGTAGCGTCTGGGCGAGCTGTTGATATTGCGCATCGGCCTGCAACCGATCCTGACCATCCAGTACTCGCTGCAGGCGCTCAATCTGCGCATCACGCAACAACACCTCGAAGCGCATGCGCACCTCGTGGATGCGGTTATAGATCGTCTCCAGCTTGGTGGCCTTGTCGACAACATGTTCAGGCGTAGTGATCTTGCCGCAGTCATGCAGCCAGGCACCGATACGGAACTCACGCCATTCGTCTGCGGTGGTGAAACGGAAGTGCTCCAGCGGCCCTTCGCTGACATCGCTGGCCGCCTCGGCAAGCATCATCGCCAGCTCCGGTACACGCTCGCAGTGCGCGCCGGTGTAGGGGCTCTTGGCGTCTATCGCGCCGGCCAGCACTTCAATCATGCCGTCGATCAGGGCACGCTGCGAATCGATGAGGTTATGGTTTTCCAGCGCGACGGCAGCCTGGGAGGCCAGCGCGCCAATGAATGACATCACTTGCGGTGAGAAGGCGATCACGTCGCCTGTTTCGACGTCCAGGGCGTTCATGAACTGCAGCACCCCGATCACTTCGCCGCCTCGTGGCGCCAGCGGTACGGTCAGCATGGAGACGGTATGAAAGCCGGACTCGCTATCGAAGCCGCGTGTTCCGCTGAGATCGAAGCGGCTCTCGGCGTATACGTCGTCTATGACGACGGTTTCGTTGTGCAGTGCAGCGTAGGTCGACACGTGCCGTTCGTTGGGCAGGCCGGTGTGCGGGTCATGCAGGGGCAGTTCGATCGTCGGCAGCTCATCGTCCATGGAGCGCAACGCGAAGCGCAGCGTGTTGTGCTCGGTCTTGAGGTACATGGTGGCGGCCTGAGCATTACAGATGCGCTTTCCTTGCATCAGGATATGGCGCAGCAGCGCATCCCGGTCACGCTCCGATGACAACAGCAAGCCGTTCTCGACCAGGCTGGAAAGCTTCATCTGTGAAGCCTGCAACGCCTGTGTCTGGCTTTGCAGGGCGGCTTTCATCTCGATGTGGTTGCGATTGAGGGTCTCGATTTCGGCGAACATCGAAGCCGGCGGCAGTTCGCCGGAAAAATCCATTTGGCGGATTTTCTGGGTGTCCTGCATCAGCAACTTGATGGTGCGATCAATGCTTTCCATGCCGCCCAGCACCAGCGGCATCGTGCACAGCACTATCACAATGGATAGGCAAAGCGAGACCGCTGGCGGAACACCCAGGGTAAGCGCCAATATAGGCACCAGCTGCAAAAGCAGGAAGGTGGTGACCACCAGCTTACTGCTCTTGAACCGTAGTCTGAATCTCGGCTTGATTTGCCCTGATGACATGCTGCAACCTGCGCTAGAGTCCCATCGCGTACTACTTCGTACATCCGGCCACGCAGCGGTGCTGCGGCTGGATGTGCAACGCTCAGTTCAACTCAGGGAAATAGAATGAAGAAGGAGATTACTGTGTTTGCTCGCTTCAGGATATTGCCACTTGCCAGCGCATTGCTGGCATCGGCAGCGCTCGCAGTTGAGCCAGCTACATCAATAGGTTACGTGATGAAGGTACAGGGAGAGGCCACCGTCAGCATAGATGGCACAACGCAATCGGCGACGATTGGCACACCTTTGTACGTCGGTAGCGTGGTGAAAACCGGTTCGGCGGGCTCGATGGGGGTGACCCTGAAGGACAACACCGTGATGTCTTTCGGCCCCAATAGCGAGCTGACCATCGACGAGTTCCTCTTCGATCCGGCACAGGACGAATTGAAACTCAGTGCCAAGATCACTCACGGCACGCTTGATTACATTTCCGGCACTATCGCCAAGCTCAAGCCCAAGGCCGTCGAGATCAACACCCCGACCGGCACCATCGGCGTGCGTGGCACCCACTTCCTCGTCAAGGTCGATTGAGTTCGAATACGGCATGCCTCCAACCTATACGTACGCAATCGCCGTTCTTCTCTTCGCATTGCTGGGCAGTGGATGCGCCTCTAAATCTTATGTGGTGCTGGTGGAAAGCCCTGACGGAAGTACAGGCGCCATTGAGGTTAAAACCGACAAAGGCCTCACTCGCGTCGACCAGAAGGGCTATGCCGTGAACCTCGACGGCAGCAGCGCCAAGCCGTTCCAAGTGGGTGAACCCAGACTCGACAAGGACTTCTCCGCCGCACGGGCAGCACAGCCTGCGTTGCCGAAAAGCTATCTGCTGTACTTCAATACGGGCGGCACCAGCCTGACCAAGAAGTCTCAGGCGGAAATTCCGGAAGTGCTGCAGACCGTCAGGGAGCGCGGGCCTTCGGCAGTTTCGGTGATCGGTCATACCGACACCGTTGGCAGCAAGGCATACAACGAAGAACTGGGGCTGTTGCGCGCCCGCGCCATTGCCCGCCAATTGCAAGACAATGGTCTTCAGGCGCTGGAGCTCGTGGTTACCTCCCATGGCGAAGGCAACCTATTGGTGAAAACCCCGGACAACAAGCCGGAGCCCGCCAACCGCCGGGTCGAAGTCACCGTCCGCTGAAGCCGGCATCGGCAGGCCTTTACTTGCGGGCCATCACCAGGCGGGTGCCTTGCTCGCCACTGCGCAGGCGTTGAAGGTGAAAGGCGACCAGCCCGTCCCACGGGCGCTGTTCGCTGAGGTTCTCGAATACCGCCAACGCATCAGGATCGGCGCTCTCTAGCAGAAGGTAGGCGACCTCGTAAGCCTCGTCGCAGGTAACAACGGGCACGACCATCGCCTCAAGCGGCTCGAATACCTGCACGGCTTCGACCTTTCCCTGGAGCACGATTTCGCCAACCGGTCGCATCGGCACTTCAGGGCAGTTCTCACGAATTGCCTCGGACACGCACAGCAGGGTGCCTATCTGCCTGTTCAAACTCTCCAGGCGCGACGTGGTGTTAACCGGATCACCCAGCGCGCGGTAATCGAAGATCGTCGAGCCGCCGAAATTGCCCACCACCACTTCGCCGCAGTGCACACCGATGCGCGTCTGGCCGAACTCGATGCCTTGCTCGCGCAACGACGTGACATAGGACTGGGCAAAACGATTGATCTCCAGTGCGCAGGAAAGCGCTCGCTGTTGATGATCGGCCTGTGGGATTGGGGCGGAGAACATGATCGCCACCGCATCCCCGACGATTCGATCCAGCGTGCCCTCATGGCGGAACGCAATGCCAATGACCTGCTCCAGGTAATCATTGAGCAGGCTTACCGCCGCCTCGGGAGTCTGGCGTTCCATCATCGAAGTAAACCCGGTGATGTCGGTAAACACGAAGCTGCACAGTTGCCGCTGACCACCGAGTGTCAGCCGCTCCGGGTGTGCCACCAGATGGCTGACCAGATTGGGGGACACGTAGCGTGAGAAGGCGGCCTGTATCCAGCGCTGTTCGCGCTCGGCAGCCATGTGCCGCACGATACTGGCGGCGCCATACACCAGCATCAGCCCGATCGATGGGGTAAACAGATCGAGCAGCAGCCTATGAGCGACGAAGCCATACCAGGCAGCAGCATTGAGCAGCGCTACCACTATCACCATGAGCATGGCTGATGCCAGGGCGGGAGCGTTCAGCGCCAGCAGCCCCAGTACCAGGCTGCCCAGCAGCAGGGTCAGGCTCTCCACCGCCAGCGCCCAGCTCGGCCGAAGTAGCAAGGTGTCCGTCAGCACCTGTTCCAGCGCCTGGGCGTGAACCTCTACCCCAGGAATGATCCCGCCCAATGGGCTGAAGCGCAGATCCTGCAAGCCCTGGGCGGAGGTGCCGATCATGATGATGCTGTTTTCAAGGGGCGGCGCCGACCCGTCCAGCACTTGCCAGGCCGGGATGCTGCGGTTGGGTTGTGGAGGGGTGAAATACACCCAGAGTTCGCCGCTGGCAGCAGTCGGAATCTGCAGCCGGCCAATATCGACCCGCTGTACCCCGGACTCGCTGCTGATGATCCGGTAGCGACCGGTGTGCTGCGAAATGCGCAGGGCCTCCGCCACCAGCGATGGGCGCAACTCACCAGCCAGCGATACGAATAGCGGTACGCGCCGAACCACGCCGTCGGCATCGGGCCTGAACGTCATGGCACCGATGCCACGAGCCGCCTGCTCCAGCTGCACCAACGGGCGGGTAGCGCCCTGGAAGGCCGGTACGAACGCAAGTGGGGAGGGGCCTTGCAGCACCATGCCAAAGCGACTCAGCGGTGGCCCGACTTCTCGACCGCTTTGTTCCGCGGCAAATCCGAGCACCGTGTTACCGCGCTTCAGTACATCAGCGAACTGCGTGTCATGATCCGGCAAGGCTGCCAGCCCGGCGACCAAGTCGGGTGGCAACTGGTTGCCAAGCAGAAGTTGGCTCGGTGAGGTGCGATCCGGCTCGGCGAACAGTACGTCGAACACCACTGCAGCCGCGCCAGCCTGCTCGAGCTTGTCCACCAGCGCTGCGACCTGCGTGCGAGCCCAGGGCCATTGGCCAATGCGCTTGAGGCTTTCCTCGTCCAGATCGACGATGCGCACTGCCGCATCCTGGTAATCACGTGGCTGCCAACGCTGATACTGGTCGAAAACCGCATTGCGGACTTTCTGTACCGGCAGCGGATCGAGCAGAAATACCACTAGGAGGCCCAGCAAGACGGCAAGGCAGAAGCCGCCTCCCACTGAAAACAGACGGAATCTAGGCACGCTCAAAGGCTCTGGGCAGGATAGAGAACAACTTGGTGTTGCGAAGATACCGAAAAAGGCGCCGCATGGGGCGAGTGCTTCACATCGGAAAAAGTAGCGTGAGCCTGGGTGCGGCCTTAGATGTCGACCTATCACCGCATCTGGCTGGTTGCTGCCATTGGTGCGCTATTCGCGGCTAGCTTCGAATAACGTGGATTTCACGGCTGGCAGGCGCGCGAGGGGATTAGCAGAGCTTTGCCATACTTAAGTCTAGTCAAAGATGCTGGCGCCAGCAGCCAGATACAACAAAGCCCGCTCAAGGCGGGCTTTGTTGAGGTGCTTCGTAACAGGTTTGGGCTGCTAGAAACCGGGATCTGGTCGAGAGGCAAGATTCTAACGCCTTCTCCAACCTATTGGTTTTACTGGTTATTTTATAGGTTGTAGAAAATAGGCATACCACTAGGCATACCATCTGTTCCAAGAGCCTCAAGCCCCAGACATTTCCCCGCCTAAGCGTGCCTGCAAATTTTACCAGAGGGGGTGGACGCAACCAGCACCAGCGTCATGATCTCTCGCGGAGCCTGTCCATCGACTCCTGACATTCAAAGTTCACCGCCTCGCGCGTGTCGGTAATGATGTACAGGATCTGGCTGCACACCTGGTTGGTGTCGGCGCCGGCCAAAAGGTCGGCAACCTTCGTTTCAATTTTGGTGAGTCCGTCATTGGCCTGCTTCGCCGTGTCAATGACGCTGATCAGGTCATAGTGTTGCGTGCCCATAATTCTGTCCTTACGTCTGGTGGTTGCATTAACCATAACGGCCGAGATCGAATCGCCCACTGAATCTGCAATTATTTTTCTCTGCCGGGTTACACACCAGCCTACCGGCACTCTGAAATATGCAACCCCTATCTAGAATGGGGTTTCCAGGGCATTTGGTCAGCGGACTATTGTCAGGAAATCACTGGGTGAGGCGTGTTTCATCGCTTTTGCGTGACCAGCGCATTGCCTGATTGGGTTGCCGCGCTCGTCACAGTCAGCATGGCAATAGAACTTGCTCAAGTTCTCCTGGCAGTCCCTGGCATCTGAGGTGGTCACCGCTGAGGTATTCGCGGGTGACCCGATCCGGTAAGCGCAGCCGTGGCAGGTGCCTTTGGGATCTATTCCGTCTGCGAGGATAACGCCTTGCATTGCACCGAACATGGTCGGCAGGTTCGCCTGTTCAGCGGTGTGGGGGTGGCTTCCGTTCTCCATAAGGATCAGCTCGACCATTTCCCGGCAGTTCTCGGCAACTGCGTTGGCCATGCCCAGGATCTGCGCGAACAGATCGAGCATGGCTGCTGGGTCGCGCTGGCTGGCCATGCGTTCCAGCACCAAGCGCCGCATGTCGACGGGCAGCAGGGTGGCGCCGGCGAGTTCCCGCGCGTCGGCTGCGGTGATGGTGTAATCGGTGGCTGGTTCGTTCATGCGGACTCACCATCCAGCTGAAATTGCTTTTCCATCATGCTGTCGATGGGTAACCACATGCCCTGGCGCCGTTTCCCGGTGTGGCCGCACTCGGAACAGCCCGCATTGCCGTGTGAACCCATACATCCACAATTGCAAGAGCACCCGCTGCAGGTATCAGTCCATTCCGCGGACTCGTGAACGATGCCCCGGATGATCGCGAAGTTCTTACGGCGATCGAGCCTGTGACCAGCCAGGGCTTCTGCTTCCTCGTAGGTTCCTGGGTGATCAGTAGGCAGGGATTGTCCTTCTGGAAATTCACGCTTGATGACGGTACCGCTCATCCTGCAGCCCTCCAGTTGATAGGCTTGGTGTGGTTGCAGTGCTGGCACATCCAGTGCCGCGCGCCGGGTTCGCCGGCGAGGCGCATGTGCTTGTAGTGGCAGCGCGGTGCATCCTGCAGGCGCTGCTCGAAGGGTTGGCCAGGCAGAATGCCGAGGAAGTCGGTCACGTCCTGCACAATAGTGTTGGCGATGCTCAGCACCTGGTCATCGCTCGGGGTTTGCGCCAGGTTGGCCATCTTCTGGCGGTGCTCGACTTGAACCTTGTCGCGCATGTGGCGCGCCGCGTTGCGGACAGCCGCGGCAGTACCGTGGATGCGGAGCACCAGGGCGAAGACCGTGACCACGTGCAGATTGTCGTAGCGCGCGGCTGCGCTGCGCTGGAGCCAGCGGGGAAGGGCGATCGCGTTCATGCGTGAGGCTCCGCATAGTCGACGTCGAAGAAGCCCAGGCGGCCCTTCAGCGGCATGAACGGCAGAGGTTTCGGATCACGCAGCACGAATCCCTTTTCGCCCATGTACCAGGGCGAGTCGCTGTGATCGACGGAGTCGACCAGCTCGACTGAGCCTATGATTCCGCCGCGCTGCAGATCCTCGAAGCGCGGGACGAAGCCCAAAATCGGGCCGATAGTCCAGCCCGCCAGGTTGTATTCGGCGCGGGTAATGCCCTGCGAGGCGTGAACCAGAAAGCGGCCCCTGAACTTGGTGTGCCACGTTCTGTTCTCGATCAGTTTGATTTGCCCAGCAGCCTCCGCAGCATTACGTGCAGCGCTTTCAGTGAGGTCTGGCCGGATGATTGCCCAGGCCCAGGGCTGGCGAATGCTCAGGGCTTTCATGGCTGCTCTCCCTGCACGACCTGGCCACCAGCCTGCTCGATCGCTGCAACGCAATCCGCCCGCATGCGCATGGCGCTGTTGTAGGCGTCCATCCAACTGTCGTCGATACCTTCGTCAGGCTCCTCTGGCTTGACCGGTACCGGCAGGGATACGACGAAGGTGGGCGATGGTTTGTGCGCTCCCTGCTGGGCGCGGACTCGCCACATATCCAGAGCAAAGCAAAGCGCCGGATCGTCATACCCTTCGCCTACCCGCCTTGAGGCAATGGACTCCGGTGTGTATCCGTACTTCAAGCACGCAGCAGCCTCGAACGCCTCGCGCTCTTGATCGATAGGCTTACTCATCGCTCTTCACTCCATTCAGGCTGGCAACTTCGTCCAGAGCGGCGTTAAAGCCTCTCGCATAGCCATAGACGGGGCTGCGGATATCGGTTTCCCTGTATTCAGGCATCAAGATGCGAGCAGCTGGCTCGGCAGGCTGGGCGGTGGCGGATAGGACGGTGTCTCTGTGCCTAGAACAGAACACCAAATCATCGGCATCTATGCCGCCAAGCGGGTAGATTTCGCCGTCTCTTAGCCGACGGAACTCGTACCAGGTGTGGGCCTCGGAATTCCTTTTAACGTACTCAACCTTATCGCCAGTCTTCCAGCTTCCGTCTGTCGCCGCGCAACTGAACACGTCACCAGGCTGCCAGTTTTTGCGAAGCCTCATGTCGGTTCTAAGCGAGCGATCCATGCGATCGTTGAAATCACGCAGCAGCGCCTGCGCCTCGGTAAGTTTCTGCCGCAGTGCCTCGACGCCTGCAGCGATCGGCCCCCAACTCGGGATGCCTCCCAGGATTTCGCCGACCTCGCGTGTAATCGACTGCTGCGTCTTTGCTTCTCCGGCCCAGACGCGAGCCTGCTGCAGGATCGCATCACGCTGGTTGGTAAGGCGCTGCCGCTCTTCACCTTCAGCTCGGCCGATATCCCAGAACTGCTTGCCCCAGTGCCCTTCGGGCGGCGGGTTCACGCCTTGGAAGCCGAACATCATGGTGCCGATGATGCTGTCGATCAGGTCGCGCTTGTAGGCGTTTTCGCCGTCGATGCTCATGCCTGATTCGCGAAGTGACGTTAGCTGGGCGTCTCGATCCACTGGTGTAGCACTGATGACGAAAGCCTCCCCGAGGGATGCCCGAGCCTGCGCTGGCGTCACAGGAACGAGAATCAAGCCTTGGTTGATGGCTTCCATCAGCGAACCTTCAGTCTGATCACCGACGTAGCAGCAAATCCCTGTTTCAGGGTTTAGGCCTGCAATAGCTGTGTTTGTATGGTTCATAGGTCACCTCGCCGCATGGGCGGCAGTGTTGGGTGTGGGATACTGGAAGTGCTGCAGGCACGCGGGCGCGTCTGGCAAGGAATGCCGGCGGGCCTGTAGCAATTTGTGAGAAGTTGAATTTGCGCGCTCTAGCTCGCTGGCTACACTGCGAGAAGGATCAACAACGAGAAGGAACTCGACATGGCCGCTACCGCCGCTATTGCCCCTGCATTCGCCCAGATCAGTGGCGAAATCACCCACGAGAAGATCGCCCGAGACATCGGGCTCAATGTCAGCGAGGTGGCAGCTTGGGTTACCCACGCTGAGCCCTACGCCGACTACTCCGGATACCGAATCTTCTTCGCCATCGAGACACCCGCAGAAATCCGCGCGCGGTTCCCGCGAATGACCGACAACCTCATGCTGATCGTGCTGGCTACCTGACAGCGATTGGAGTGCGGAGCCGTTGCGTTTCAGCGGTTCTGCCTGAGGTCGGCCAGCTTTCGCGTCAAATCCATGGTGCAGCGCTGCAGGGCGCCGGCTTCCACCGGCGTTCGCTTGCTGGTCGACTTCTTCCGTGCTGCGCGCAACGCCCGGGCGGCGCGCAGGCAGCGGGCCAATTCGAGAATTGTCTGATCGAGGGTGTGAGCTTTCATCACGATGCTCCTGAGATGTTGGCAGGCAGTACCGGCATGCACACACGCCGATTCGCCGGCCGGTGTGGCGGCAGTACGTAACCTGATTGATAGCTCGTAGCAGCTGGTTTTCCGGCGCGGGCTCGCGTAGCGTCGCGTGATCCAAAAGAGGGAGTAGATGCTGATGTGGCTGCCGCGCTATTTGAGGCTCCGCTGGGATTTGAGGAAAGTGAGACTGGAGGAGCTGAAGCTCAACAAGCACATCCTCGATACGAATAGTGATGTTGAGGCTTATGTGCGTTGGCAGGACGAGGTCTATGAATGGCGTCAGACAGTGCTCACCACCTACTGGGTCAGCAAGGCCGAGAATTTCGCAATCGAGCTGCCGAGCTGGAGCAAAGAAACTCACGGCCGTGTTGATTGGGATAATGACAAGACCCAGCCTTGGTATCTCCATCCAGAGGGCATTGCGATAGTCAGAGCTGCAGTCCGTGAGGAGGAGAAGCAAAGACGTGATGCCTACGCGTTTTGGGTTACAGGCGTTTTGGGTTTGATAGGCGCTGCAACCGGTTTTTTGGCTGTCTTCAAAGGATGAGATGTGCCAGCCTTCAATCCATATGTGCCAGTTCTTGATTCTGATCATGGTTGCGGCTCTGTCAGCAGGTTCGGCCCCGGGGCTTTCGCCCTGGGCAGAGGCAGGTTGTGTAGGCGGAAGAATTCGCGCCGGGCGTCGAGCCAGGCCTTGTAGGCCCAGCCCGACCGCTCGCTGAAGGGGTACGACTCGTCGATCGCCAGGGCGATGCCGTGGGCGAACTTGCCCTCGGCCATCGCCTGCTCACGCACCTGGTGCATGTGCTGCCAGCTCGTGGTGTACCAGCTCATGCCGCCACCAAACGTGGATGGCTTTCACCCCACGGATTGTTCGCCCGGGCGATCGCGGCCATCGGCGGTGGGCTGACGCTGTTCCCGCACATGTGCACCTGCTCGCTGATGTTGAACGACCGACCGTCGTGGCCATGGGTGATGATGTAGTTCGGCGGGAAGCCTTGGGCGGCGTACAACTCGTGCGGCTTGAGCATGCGCAGGTGGATATCGACGATCACGTACGGGTCGCCGCCGATCCAGACGGTGACCAGTGCCAGTCGATCCTTGGTGGTGATGGTGCTCACCGTGTCGCCCATGCCGACGATGTTCTCGCCGATGCCGTGATACTTGATCAGGAAAGCCGCACAGCGCAGCGCGCCTTCCTCGTCGTCAGGCGATAGCTGCAGCTCGACCAGCGCGGACTTGCCGCCACCGCCCGCGGTGATGGTCGGCGCGGGTTCGTCCAGGGCCTGGCCTATGCTGGCGCCGAACTGGCGGGACAGAAATGCCGTGGCCGCGGCGTGGTGCTGGCCGCCGGCGCTGATGGTGTGCAGCGGATCTTCAACGTCGCGCGCGTCGCAGTTACCACGCAGGTGCACCAGGTTGGCGGTGACCAACTGCTGCTGGCTGCCCTTGTTGGTGATGGTGGTCATCGGATCGGTCGACGGCTTCGAGTGCGTGGTGTTGAACCCGCCGTTGGCCTGGGCAAGAAAGGCGGTGGCTAGCGCCCGGTGGTTTTGAGCCAGCAAGCTGCCGATTGGATGCTCCACGCCAACAGGCTTGCCGCCGTACTCAGGGCCACCGGCGCCGACGAGTACGGCGCTTGCCAATGCATGCTTCACACCGCCGGCCACCACGGTACCGACAGGCTTATCCAGCCCCGGCACGCGAGGATCTTGTCCGGGCCGCTCGCCATAGCCAACCTGTATCAGTGATGCGCCGGCCACGCCCATTGCATGGGCCGCGCCTGCAGGACGCTTGCAGTTGCCGCCGGAGGTGATGGTTGGCAACGGCTGATCAAGCGGCTCGCCGCTGTGGTCGAAGCGAAACTTCACCAGGTGCGGCGAGCAGACGGCCAGCTCGCCGCGGTTGGCCGCGGTGATGGTGCGGAAAGGATCGTCGACGCTGTGCAGGCGATCGGCGCCCTGGTGCGTGACCGGGACGATGAAGGGCTTTGCCTTGCCGAGTACTTCGCGATGAATACCCTTGGCCACGCGGCGCAAGGTCGCTTCGGCCAGGTCTTTCTTGCGCCCGAAGATGCTCTTGCTCGGCACGCTCCAGTCGATGCACTCGGCGGCGGTACGGTAGGGCAACTGGCCTTTGGCTGGCTTGGCCGCATGGGTTGGCGTCGGCCAGACGATCGACTCACCGTCGCGACGGGCTACCAGGAACAGGCGCTCCCGGCTGGTCGGCGCGCCGTAATCGCACGCGCGGAGGATCTGGTGCTCAACGACATAGCCCAGGCCCTCAAGGCTGGCCAGGAAGCGGAGCCAGGTGCGGCCCTTGCGCTTCGGGTCGGGTACCAGAAACTGATTGTGGCGCGCCACTTGTTCGCCGGGCTCAGCCACGCGGTTGACCATCTTGTTGCTGGTCGCGCACTTCACCTGCTCGAGCGTCACCACGCGGCCGGTCTTCTTGCAGCGCTTAGCGATCAGCGGCCCCCACTGGCGGATCTGCTTTACGTTCTCCAGGCTGATGATGCGGGGCTGGGCGATGCCGGCCCACTTCATCACGACCCAGGAGAGGTCGCGAATCTCCTTGCGACGCGGCTGCCCACCAGCGGCCTGGCTGTGGTGCGTGCAGTCAGGCGAGGCGTGGAACCAGCCGATATGGCGGCCGGCGAGTACTTCCACCGGGTCGACCTCCCACACGTCGGTCTGCAGGTGCAGGGCGCCGGGGTGGTTTGCCTCGTGCATGCTGATTGCTGCCGGGTTGTGGTTGATCGCGATGTGCACTGGACGGCCAAGGCCCATTTCGATGCCGGTGCTGGCGCCGCCACCACCTGCGAACAGGTCGACGTTGATTTCGCTGGCCATGTCGTCAAAGGCAAGGCCGTATTGAGTGCGGAACTCCAGCGGGGCTGGTTTCTTTAAAGAGCTCATGTGGCGTTCCTCAGACGAACAGCAGCGGCTGAACCGAGCCGTCAGCGTTGATTTGATCCATTGGTGTGTCGGCGGTTGGCTCGTCCCCATCCCAGCCCTGAGGCCAGGTGCCGGCGGCGATCAGCTCGCGGATCCGGGCCTCTTCCTCGGCGTTGATCAGGTCGACGCGTGGGCGGCCAAAGCGATCGGCAGCAGCGTTCACTTCGGACTGAATGCCAAGGATTCGATCGAGACCCATCAGGCGGGCTTCGAAGGTCAGCGGCCCCATGCGCTGGGGATTGGCCGCGGCGCTACCGTCCTTCAAGTACTCGAAGCCAGCCTTGCGTAGACGGTGCTGGGGTTCACGCAGCTCGCGCCAGAGCTTCTTGATGCCTTTGAGTGGGGCGAGATACGCCCAGGCTGGGTTCAGCAGGATGGTGTCCAGCGCTTTGTCTTCGCTGGCGAGCGGGCAGCCAGTGCAGCCGGTGCGCGCGTTTATCTCTTCAGCCTCATCGCCGCCGTACGCATCCGCGATCGTGGCAGTCGACCAGTCGCCGAACTCGACCTGAGGCGCCCAGTGCTTCAACCACTCCCATACGTGGCAGACGCGCCAGTGCAGAACCGGCGCCAGTGTGGCTAAGCGACCTTTCAGGCCTTTGGCTTCGGGAAGTACTTTCTGGTACCAGCCCTGGCCACACTCCGCTCCATCTTTACCGCACGACATCTCGATGCGCTTATCACGGATCGCGCTTTCGCCCTGGCGCACGCCAGTGATCATCAGGACGTTGCCATCAAGCTCGGCCAGCCGCTGCTCGAGCGCCGCCTGCATCGGGTCGATCTTGATCTGACGGGTGCACCAGCGCAGCGTGTTGTTATTCGGCGGGGGAACGCCGCGACCCAGGATGTAGACCATGAACCGCTTGTCCATGGGCGCGCAGACAACCTCGACCCGCACGCCGCGCTCCTCCAGCTCGTCCATGATCTGTTTCGCAGCGATCGCCAGCGGCGGCAGTTCCTGGCGAGTGTCGGCATAGAACACGGTCATCGACTTAGGGGCCGGTATACGGCCGGAGTCGATCAGCCAGATGATCAGCGTCAGCGTTGCACTGCTGTCCTTGCCGCCCGACCAGGCAATCCCCCAATGCGGATGATCCGCACCGTAGGCCTGGAGCGACTGGATCGTCAGGTCGATGCTGTCCGTCATCTGCAGGCGCTCTGCGCCGGCGGCGAAGATATCGATCTGCGCAGTCATGCAGCACCATCCTGCTGCTTAGCAGCACCAGATGCGGTGAAGATGTCCAGCTGCGCAGATTTGCATTCCGCTGCCCCGTGAGGGAATCGTTCCGCTAGAGCAACACGGATCTCAGCATCATGGCGCTGCTCGCCTTCGTGAGGCTCAACCGCAACTACGCTCCCGTCGGGCCTTTTGATGGTGCGGCGGTGCCCAGCTTGGGTAGGTTCGCGCTCAATGCTGTAGCCGAGCTGATCCCAGTGCCAGTTGGGGCTTCCTTCGCGATTGCTCATGCCGAGGTCTCCACAGGAAGGCATGGCAGCTTGGTGATCGCGTCGCCTTCAAATATCGGCAGAAGCTCGACGTTGCCATCCCAGTTACGTGCGACCTCTGGGTCGTTCGTCTCCTCCAGGTAATTGGCGGTACGCCAGCCGATCAGGCGCGGAGCTGCATGTGCGATCGATGCGGGGCCATTAACTGCACTCGCCAGCGCATCCAGCAGCAGCTCCTGGCGCGCGCCGCGGGCCAGCTTCTCCTCGATCGCCTGGACGATGAAGGTGTTCATGCTGATGTGGTTGGTGCCGGCCACGTCATCGACTTTGCTGCGCATGCCGTCAGGCAGGCGAATCACGAACTTGTCAGCGGTGCGAGCGTTACCCATGGCGGATAACCTCGCGCTGGCCGTTGGTGTTCATCGCGGTGACGACACCGGCAATTTCCATGGTCTCGACCAGGCGGGCTGCGCGGTTGTAGCCAATCTGGAGTTTGCGTTGAACGGAAGAGATGCTGCAGCGCAGGGTCTCGCGCACGAAGGCGACGGCTTCGGTGTACAGGGGATCATCGCCTTCAGGGGCGGCTTCGCCGGCCGCACGGCCTTGCTCAGTGGCCTGTTTCTGTTCGGCGCGCTTGAGCTGGTCAGCGAGTTGCTGCGGTACCTGGCGGATGGTCAGGCTGCCGGCGGCGGTGTCGTACTGGATCTTGCTGCCCAGCATGCTGGCGTCGAAGCTTATCGACAGGCCTTCGGCGCGGCCGGTGAAGCGGCGGAATTGGTTGATGGTGCGTTTGTCCGCCGGGAATTCCGGGGACATGCCGTAATCCTTGTTGCGGATGAAGTCGTAGAAGGCCTGCGGGCGATCCTCGTCGACCAGGGCGGCCAGCTCTTCCAAGCTGATCGGCTCACCCAGCTTGGCCTGGGCGCTGGCGTAGGCCACCAGAGTGTCGGTTTTGACTTGAGCCTGCTCGTCGGCCAGATCCTCGCTTTCCACGAAGTCACTGAATGCTTTGAGCAGAGTGCGGGTTTCGCTCGGTGCGTCGATGCCTTCCTGGCAACCGATGAAGTCGCGGAAATAGTCGTTGATGCGGCGGCCGTTCTTTCCCTTGATAAACGAGATGTACTGGCGGGACGCCTTGTTGTTCTGCCACTCGCTGATGTTGATGCGAGCAGCGAGGTGCAATTGATTCAGGTCGAGGTGCTGGGCTGGCGCAACATCCAAGCTTTCGGATACCGCCACGCCTTCGCTATGGTGCAGCAGGGCGATGGTCAGGTATTCGGTCATGCCCTGTTGGTAGTGGGCGAAGAAAACATGCCCGCCGGTGGAGAGATTGGATTCCTCCATCAGCTTTTGCAGGTGCTCGACCGCTTGCCAGGTGAAACCGGTGAAGTCCTGGATCTTGTCGAGATACTTGGTCAACCAGCCGCTGAGCGGGTAGGCGCCGGATTCCTCGTGAAAGAAACCCCAGGCCTTGCCCTGCTTGGCGTTGTAGCTTTCGTTCAGGTCGGCCAGCAGGTTCTCTGCGGACTCGGATGCTGGCAGCTCCGCATCAGCCGTGTGCAGCACGGAAGGGCTGCCGTCAGGTTTCTTGTCGATGCAGTGGATGATTGCGTGACGAATAGGCATGGCTGTCTCCTCAGATACCGGTAGGGATGTCTTCGCCGCCCAGCGCTTCGAGCAGCGCCGGCAGGAATTCGCGGAAGGTGAGCATCATCAGGACGAAGGAGGCGTCGAACTGGCTGGCGGAATCGTCGCCACCGTCCTGGCTGGCTTGCTCCTGCAACAGGTCTTCAAAGCGCAGGCGGCTGATGGCCATGCCGTCATCGATGACGAAGGACAACTTGTCCTGCCAGGCCAGCGATAGCTGGGTGACCTGCTTACCGGCGTTGAGGTGCACCTGGATCTCTTCGCTGGTCAGATCCTGGTGCTTGGCTGCGATTGAGCCGCCGTCTTCGTGGGTATCGCGCAGGAAGGCTTGGTCGAGCAGGTGGAAGTCGGGCGCTGCCTGCTGTGTCTTCAGCCAGTCGGTGAGGGTGGCTGTCGGCGCGATCTTCACGGTGATGGGGCGCACCGGCAGGCTGCCGATCGTTTCACGCAGAGTCGATAGCAGATCCTCGGCTGCCTTGGGGCTGCTGGAGTTAACCAGCACCAGGCCTTCGGCCGGCAGGATCGCAGCGAAGGTTGCCTTCTTGCGGGTGAAAGCGCGGGGAAGGAAGGCCTGGACGATCTCGTCCTTAACCTGGTCGCGTTCCTTTTTGAAGACCTTGCGGTTCTGGTCGGCTTCGATTTCCTCGACCTTCTCGCGCACTGCTTCGGTGACCACGCTGCCGGGCAGCAGGCGTTCTTCCTTGCGGGCAGCGATCAGGTAGAAGCCCTGACTGTGATGAACCAGCGGCGCGTCTTCGCCCTTGCCCAGCGGGGCGACGAAACCATAGGTGGCGAGTTCTTGGCTGCCGCAAGGGCGCGCGGGCTTCTGGCGCAGTGCCTGCTCCAGGGCTTCCGTTGTAAATTCGACGGCTTGGGTGAGGCGGTAAATCAGGAGATTGCGAAACCACATGGTGATGATCCTCAGGCAGCGTTAGGGCGGGTGGTAAAAGAGATGTCGTGCTTGCGGCAGATGCGGTCGAGACGGTCGCAGCCGATCTTGAGTTGGCGCGACGCGGCGTAGCGGGACAGGCCAATGAAGGCCATGGCTTTCGCGCGCTCGATCAGCGCTGTGTCATCGGAAGTGGTGCCGAATGGGCGGCCACCCTTGCGGGCAGCCTTTTGCGATTGCTCTTCACGGCGCGCGGCGGTGATGACGGTCATGCTTGAGGCCGTCCACTGGAGGTTGCTGACAGGGCGCTGTTCGATAGGAGATTCGATGACCTGCACGGCCCCGGCCCTTGCTTCAGCCAGCATTACTGCCAGCCGTTGGCGATCGGCTTCCTTGGATGACAGGGTCGGCAGGTTGAGTGTTGTTAGGTGGTGCATGGCTGGTATCCGTCAAATAGTGGAAGTGGTGTTCAGGTACTGCTCGCAGATCCGCCTGGCTTCAAAGCAGCGCGGTATGTCGAACAGGCCGAAGTGGCAGTCGCTGGGCTGCAGGTCGAGCTGGTAGGCGAGCCAGGCGTAAGCGGCCTTGCGCGACATCAGCCCGTCGCGCCAGATGCGCTCGAAGGGCTGTTTGCTGCGGGTGCGCGCCTGGCGCAGTGGTTTGTCCGCAAGGGTGCCGAGCGGCAGGTCGGTACCTTGATGCAGGCCGATGTAGGCAAAGCAGTTGCGGCACAGGTAGGCGTAGGGCCACTCGCCGTAGCTGGTGCCGTTGTAGATTTCGGAGTTCTCGACCAGATCAATGCGCGCGCTCTGGCAGCAGTTGCACCGGGTCGGAATCGGAAAAGCGTCCGGGATGCGGAGCAGCCGGCGTCGGCTCACGGCTGGCAGGGGTGCCGGCGGGACAATTGGGGCTCGGCTGTATGCGCGCGCATCGATCATGGCGAAACTCCCTTAGGCCGCAGCGGGCATCGAAACGCCCTGCAGGGCGAAGTAGATGCGGGCGCAGGCGAGGGCATCGGGCATTGCGCGGTGGGCTTCCGCCAGGTCTTGGCCGGTGAAGTATTTGTAGGCCTCGGCCAGGGTCGGCAGCTTGCCCAGGCCGACTTGCGCGCGGGAGTTGTTGCAGGTGCAGAACTTCTCGGTGGAATCCTTGAAGGAGTCGGCCAGGTCTTTGCTGTGGTAACGGGAAATCGCAATGCGGGCGATGCGATCATCGAAAGTGGCGTTGTGGGCGGCGCGAATGCTGGCGCGGGCGTGGATGGCCAGGAAGCCTTCTAGGGCTTCGGCTTCCGGGATGCCTTCGTCCATGGCCTGCTCCATGGTGATGCCATGGATGGCAACCATGTCGGCGCCGATTTCCCAGCCGTTCGGGCGGACGATCGCCTGGTAGCGGTCGATGATGTTGCCGGCCGCGTCGCACAGCAGGGCGGCGACCTCGACGATATGGGGCTGGTGGCCGGCTTCGCTAGGCTGTTTCCAGTCAGGCATGCCATTGGTTTCGAAGTCGAAAACGTTGGTCAGATTGCTCATTTCGGTGACTCCAGGGTGTAGGAACCCCAACCCACGCCGGAAGGCCGGCGCGGTGGGTAATTCAGGGTTGGTTAGGCTGCGCGGGAGGCGGGGATCGGCTGGGCAGTTACGCCAGGCAGTTCCAGGGCGGTGCGCTTGTCGTTGGCCAGGCTGTCGAGTGCGGCCTGGTCGATGATCAGCAGGTCTTCGGTGCCGTAGCCGGCGGCGATCGCTGCGATCAGGGCGGATTTATCGGTGACCACAGCGCGCCACTGGCGGTTGTCTTTGGCCGGAGCTTTGGTGGTAGTCGGTGCCGCTTCGGCAGCAACTGGTGCGACGGTCTCGGCGGCCGGTGCTACCGGAGCTTGCTCAGCGGCAGGCGCAGGCAGCAGAGCGGCACGATCACGTTCCAGGGCTTCACGCTGCTGGCGCACTTCATCTTGCTGGCGCTGCATTTCCTGCTGCTGAAGCTGCATCGCTTCCTGCTGGCGTTGCATTTCCGCCTGCTGTTCGGCCAGCTTGCGGTCGTTCTCTGCTTGCTGTTCCGCAAGCTGGCGTTGCAGTTCAGCGCGCTCAGCTTCGGCCTTGAGGCGTGCATCCTCGGCGACTTCGAATTCGAGGCGTTCGCCCAGCATTTGGGTCAGCTCGGACATTGCGACGTCTTTGGCTGCCACTGCGTCCCTGGTGAGGTCGTAGAAGTCGTGCATCGCATCAATTTCACCAACACGGTCGAGCATGTCGGCGATTTCCTGGCTCGACTTGCCGCGCACTTGGCCAGGCATGGCCTTGATGGCGTCGACCTTCACCTGCAGACGGGCAATACGCTCCTGACGCTCGCGCTCTTTGCGGTCGTCGACCTCTTTTTTGGCCGCCTTCATCGGGTCTTCGAGGGCAACCAGAGCAGCAGTGATGCGCTGCGCCTCGGAGTCGATGATCTTTCCGGCTTGCAGATAGGGCGCCTTTACCTCTTTGCGGACGGTTTCCAGGCCAGTGCGCAGGCTGGTGAGTTCTTTGAGGCCATCCTTCACGAAGGCATAGCCCTCGTCAGTGTCGGCATCTGGAACTACCAGATACTTTTCACGCAATGCGGCCAGGGCCGCATCGGTTTTGTTGAAAACGGCAATGTTCACGGTGCCGTTATCGAGGCTCACATCGTTCATGGTGGTCATTGCGGTTACTCCCGGTTAAGACGTGCGGTGGGGTACTTCTCGTTGAGGAATTCCATGCGTTCTTCTGCCGCTTCATTGATGCGGCGCTCGACGTCGACTGGGTCGTAGTTCACGACCGCAGCCTTTTCGCGGGCCTTCTCGCAGATTTGTTTGCGCAGGGAATCCAGTGCGCGCTGGTTGTTGGCCTTGGCCAAGACGGCGACCTGGTTGTCTACCCAGTTACGAAACTCAGCCTTGGCCTCGTTCATGACGTCCGCCGCGCCGCTTTCGCCGGCTTCATCCAGTCGCTGTTTCAGCTCCAGGCCTTGCAGGTAAACCTCGTCTTCGAACATGCCCATGTGCACGTCAGCGCTGAAGCCAACGAGACTCAGGGATTTCTTGATGGCGTCAGTGAGGCTTTTCTTCGGCGCGTCGAAGTCGGTGTATGGGCCGAACTGGCTCTTGCGAACGAACGGGGTGTGACCGTAGTGGGTCACGTGGTTGCGTTTGCCACCACGGACGTACCAGAGCTTGATCTGGATGGTGTGCACCTGCTCGTAACCAAGCAGGACGCCGTCCTTGCCGGTGATGGGGGCGCCCTGATCGAAGCGATCGACCAGAATGTCGTAGCCCCAGCCTTTGCCGACTGGGCCGAATGCCTCGGTAGCACGCTGCACGATGTACATGCCGTTGATGCTGGTGACGGGGCGGCCGTCCAGCTGCAGGGTCTTGGTGTACTTCTTGTCGGTGGTTTTCACCGAGTCCCACAGCTGCATATGCGGGTTTGATTTTTCCTGTGCCATGGTGGCTCTCCTATGCCGCAGCAGTAGCGCTGGTGCGGGCGTTCTTGCGTTGTTCGATCCAGCCCTGCACCTCATCGAGGGGCCAGGCAACAGGTGCGCTGCGCGCGTCGGAGCCGCCGATATCGACGGACTTGGGGAAGTTGCCGGTGGCCATGCGGCGATAGATCGTCGCGCGGGAGAGACCGGTCATTTCCAGCACTTCCGGCAGGCGGATAAGCGTGTTGGCTGGTGTGGCTGTGGACATGTGGGTCACCAATTGGCGATGCGATCGGCCAGGCCGAGCGCGATAATGAAACCGATGAAAAGGGCGAGTGCTGCGGCGAAGCTGCGCCAGAGCACTAGGCGGCGGATGCGCTGGTACTGGGTCATGCCGGCACCTCGCAGGTGATGAACCAGGTGCCACGGCGGCGCACGGTGCGTTTGATCTGTGCAGGGCTGGTGAGCCCTGCCGCGATCGCCAGGGCCATTGCCTGGGCGAACTGCTGGCCGGTGAATGGCTTAAGCACGGCGAGCCTCCTGGTTGTCTGCGATGTCTGCCTGACGGCGAAAATCGTCGTGCTCGGCATCGGTGATCAAGTTTTCGGCATACGCCAGCTCGATCATTCCGGTGGCATAGGCGAAGTTGATGGCGCGGTGCTGGACGCTGGCGCATTGGCTGCGCGCCAGGTCGGCGATCGCGCGGCGGATGAGACGGCGGGAAGTCTCAGACATGGTCGAAATCCCACTGGCGATACAGTTGGCCGCCTTCGCCGGCGTACAGCTCGGCTTCCGCTTCTTCTTCCTGCTCTTCAGTGCTGAGCGGGTCGAGGTAGTCCGGGTCGCGAGGATCCAGGCGAGTGCGCCATTCGTTGTGAGTGTTCACTGGGGCAGCTCCTGCAACAGGGCTGCAGCGATGCGGCGCTCGACTTCTTCTGCCACGAACAGCTCTTGGCACTTGTCGACGTGCTGGCGCAGCCACTTCAGGGCTTCACCCTGCAGGCTGTTGTCGCGGTGAATTCGGGAAAGGCACAGAGCGACAGTGGTGTCACTGTCCAGGCTGGCGGAGCAGAAATCGGCGAAAGCGCTGCACAGGGCTGGGTCGCCTTGCTGGAGCTCGTTCACGACAATCAGCTTCAAGGCATCCAGCGAACGGACGCGCTGCTGTTGACGATCCAGCTCGCTCAGGATGGCTGAGGGTTGCTTCTTTGCTGAGTCGATGATGCTTTGGCTGAGGTACATAACTGCGCTCGCTGTTTGCGTGGTACGCCATAAATTAGACGTCCCACGCCAATGGCGTCAAGCGCATTTTTCCGCAGGCCAAAAAAAACCCGCCAATGGCGGGTTTGTTTTATCGGTTTGGATCTACACCAGCTTCTCCAGTTTGGAGATAACAACGCCAGAAATCGAAGCGTCTCCATGAATCTGGATGATGGGCTCAGGCCATGCGGGGTTGAGCGCTTTTAAGTACTGCTTGGCGCCTTCGATGACGAGTTGCTTGAAGGTGGCTTCTTGATCGTCATCCAATTTTGCAATGATCAGCGACTTGTTAATCGCAGGCCGATCAGGATCTACAAAGATGAAGTCGCCATCACGGAAGGACGGTCGCCCATGCGGGTTGTTCATAGATTCGCCGCGAACCCTGAGAACGTAAGTCCTTGGCCCGTGGGCCACAGGGCAGGGTATCCATTCCTCGGCGTCACCTACTGAATAAACGTCGACCACTTCATTCCAGCATCCTGCTTGCACCCATGAGATCAGGGGAACCATGCCCCTGATGCGTGGGCCATCCTCAACATTGGGAGGCTCAGTGGTGCTTATGTTGATACCCAATGCGTCGAATGCGGCCGCCAGGGGGGTGGAGTTCATCGCCTGCGTGCCGCGTTCAACGCGTGAAAGATTGCTCGCATCGAATTCCACTCCACGGCGGGAGAGTTCATCGACGAGCTGTTGAAGCGTCCAGCCCTTGGCCTTCCGCGCATTTCTGATGGTCTGTCCGAAGTTCATATGCGCATTTTTTCAGTGGATTGCGGCGGACGCAAAGCGTGCAGCGCCATTTTTCTTGCATTGGTATTGCGTCCGACGCACACTTATCGGGAGATCAACTGAGCGAGACTCGCTATGACTCCCTTGAAAAAAGCCAGATTGAACCGCGGCTGGCGCCTCAGCGATGTGGCGACCCGTCTGGCCGAGCATGACTGCTCGCTTGATGCCGCGAACATCTCCCGCATTGAGCGGGATAAGCAGAAGGCGTCGCCCTCCATTGCGGAAAAACTCTGCCTGGCATTCGGCGGTGAACTGACAGAACTCCAGATCCTTTACCCAGAACGGTTTATGGAACCTGCCCCGAAAGCGGTGGCATGAGGAGCGATGCATGTTTCCCCCAGTGAAAGAGAACGAAATCAAAGCCCGATTCGACGATGAAACCCTCGACCGGATCCTGGAGCAGTGCCGCAAGAAGCGGAAACGCCGCGCGGTGCTGATCCGGGAGATTGTCGAGCGTTGGCTCGATGAAGAAGAGCTTAAGGCAATTACCAATGCGGCCTGAAGGCCCGCGGGAGGCCCTGTTGAGCAGTACAACACCAAACGCTGGTCGTGACCTGGTAGCCCAGGCGATCGGCGAGATGACAACGGGCGAGCGAACGCGGCTAGAAGCTGCTGCGCGCGCGGCTGGGCTGACGCCTGAGCAGTTGCTCGTCCAGGTAGTGGGCAGAGCACTGACAGCTGAGGTTCGCTGATGGCTGCGCTTCCGTACATGCAGTTGTACATCGCAGATTACTTGGCGGACACCATGCACCTGTCCACTGAGGAGCATGGCGCCTACCTGCTACTGCTGTTCAATTACTGGCAGACCGGCAAGCCAATTCCGAAGGCTCGTCTGTCTCGCATTGCACGGCTGAGCAACGACCGTTGGACGGCCGTTGAATGTTCGTTGAACGAGTTTTTCAAGGACAACGGGACGGAGTGGGTGCATGACCGGGTCGAGGACGATCTTGCTTGTGTGCGCGCTTCGCAAGACCAGCGTAGTGCTGCTGGAAGGGCATCGGCAGAGGCCAGAAAGAACAGAAACGCAACGGGCGGCCAACGGAAGGGCAACGACCGTTCAACGACCGATGCTAAGCCGTCCAACGAGATCCCAACGAATACAGATACAGATACAGATAGTAATAACCCCCCTAGCCCCCCTGCTGGGGGAGAGGCGCCCGCAAAGCCCAGGCGCAAGCCGCAGCCGAAGACCAAGGCAGTTGCGCCTGCCATGAAATCGGATCGGGCCAAGCCCAAGCGTGCCCTGCCACTGCCATTCCTGATGTCTCCCGAGATGCTGGCCTGGGCTGCCAACAAGGCGCCGGCAGTGACGCTCGACCGTGAAACCGAGCGGTTCATCGATTACTGGACTGGCCAGGGCGGCGTGAAGGCTGACTGGCCGGCTACCTGGCGCAACTGGATGCAGAAGGCGCAGGACGATCTGGAGCGGCGGGGCCTGGCCAAGCAAGCGGCGAAAGGCGACAGCAGCGACACGAGCTGGATTCACGTGGAGGACGGGATATGAAGCGCGCTGCCGAGTTGCTGAAGGTGCTGCCGAACCTGCCTGCCGAACAGGTGGATGATCCTCGCGCCAAGGTGGCAACGGACGAGACGGCCCGCATCGTGAACATGCTGTTCGATGAGCTGAAGGCGATCTTCCCTGCCTGGAAGCAGGCCTGGCCGAACGACGTAGCCGAGAACCGTGCCAAGCGCACGTGGGTGAAGGGGTTCATGCGGGCGGGTGTGAGCACCGTAGAGCAACTGCGCTACGGCATCGAGGCCTGCCGACAACTGGATACCGACTTTGCGCCCAGCATCGGCAAGTTCGTGAAGTTGTGCGTGCCAACTGCTTTGGATTTGGGCTTTCCTCACGACGATTCCGCTTGGTTTGAGGTACAGCGCAACTGCGCGAACCCAGGCCGTCACCAGTGGAGTCACGAGGCGGTTCGGCTAGCTGGATCGTCCGTTGGGTGGTTCAACCTGCGGTGCAGCGCCATTCCCGAAGAGACGCTGCGCAAGCGCTTCGACCATGCGTATTTCCAGATCCGCCGGCGGCTCTCGATGGGGTTGCCGCTCGAGGAGCCACGCCAGGGGATCGAAGACCAGAGCGGGCAACTGACGCCAGAGCAGGCCGATCGCCGTGGCGAGCAGGCCGTGCAGCACCTGATGCGGGCGCAGGGCCTGGACAAAATCTCCGGCGAGGAAGCTCGCCTGCAGCTTTTGAAGAAAGTACGTAGTCGTGGGGGTGAGGAGTGATGGCCAGCACAGCGACAGCTACAACAGCCAAGACGGCGGCCAAGAAGCGCGCCGTACGACCGATCTACATGGTCTGGCGGAAGGTGATCGACGAGCAGACGGGCGAAGTGCGCATGGGCCTGTGCGCCGACAGCAGCATCGACCAGTTCCTGTGCCGCGAGCGGGAATACCGCATTGGCGACCAGGTGCGTTGCGAGATCAAGCAGAGCCGTAATGTGAAGTTCCACCGCCTGGTGCACGCCCTGGGCCGCATGGTGAGCGAGCAAGTGGAGAAATTCCACGGCCTAGACGCCCACACCACCATCAAGAAGCTGCAGCTCGACGCCAGCGTGTGCTGCACGTACGAAGCGTTCGACATTCCCGACCTGGGCCGGGTAATGCGCCTGATCCCTGAGTCGATCGCCTTCGACTACATGACCGAAGAGCGCTTCAAGGAGTTCTGGCGGGGTATCTGCCAGCACCTGATCGAGAAGTACTGGCCGAACCTCACCGAGGAAGCGATCGAGCAGATGACCGGCTTGATGCCTGGGGAGCGGGCTCAGTGAAACGCACCGAACTGAAACGCAAGGCGCCGATCAAGGCCAAGGCCAGCGGCATTGCCCAACGCACGCCGCGGCAGAAGACCTGCGCCAACCCGGCATGCGGCCAGAAGTTCACGCCGGTGCCGGGGGCGATCGGGCAGAAGGTCTGCACCTGGCAGTGCGGCCTGGCCGTGGCCAAGCAACCGGAGAACCGGGAGAAGGCGCGCGTGGCCATTGCTCAGCTTGAGCGGCGCGAGGTCAAAGCCCAAAAGCTGAAGGTGAAGCCCCGCGCCGAGTACATGCAGGAAGCGCAGGACGCTTTCAACGCATGGATCCGCGAGCGAGACGCAGGGCAGCCGTGCATCTCCTGCGACACGACCACCGATGTCCAGTACTGCGCCGGGCACTACCGCACGGTCGGCGCGTGCCCAGAGCTGCGTTTCGAGCCCCTGAACGTGCACAGGCAGTGCAACCGGAACTGCAACATGGGCCGCTCCGGGAACATCGTCGAGTACCGCATCCGACTGGTGAAGAAGATCGGCACCGAGGCAGTTGCATGGCTTGAAGGCCCGCACGAGCCGAAGCGCTACACGATCGACGACCTGCAGCAGATCAAGACCCACTACCGGGCGCTGCTGCGTGAGTTGCAGAAGGGTCGAGCATGACCGACCCACACTTTCAGGCCTGGTTGGCCGAGCAGTACCGGATCCTGCGTGAGCAGGGGCTGATCCGTTAAATGGGGGCTGCCATGCGCGACGAGGTTCTGTGTGCTGCTGATCTGCCAGTGCGCCTGCAGCTTGGCGGGCGGCTGGTGAAGGTTTCGATGGTGATGCCTGCGCGTGACTGGGCGGATCGCCTCGGTATTGCGTGGGACACGGTTCGGCAGCGCCGGTACCGCGGAGATTCATGGAGCGAGGCTTTTCAGCCTTACCTACGCAGGACGCCTTTCAACAATCCAAATGCCGCGCCGATTCCGGAGCGGAAGAAAATCACTATCAACGGAGCAATTCAGATGGCAACTCTGGAAATCAGTATCCCGGCTATCGCGCATGTGGTTGTCACTGGCGTGTCAGATGGGGTTAAGGCAGCGGTAATGCAGAAGATCCAGCGTTTGCTGGAAGAGGAGTTTGGCGCATCAGCTACAGCGGCGATGCCGGTTGCACCGGCAACACCGGATGAGGTGAAGAAGTCCCTGTGGGTGCTGAGTGAGGCCTAGCTGGCCTGCTCTTCGAGGTGCAGTACCAGCGCGTCTTCGGGCTTTTCTTCCAGGGCGCGTTCCTTCAGTTGCTGCAGCAGCTCTTCCAGTTTTTCCAGCGAGCCTTCGTTCAGGCTGCCAGCCAGGATGGCGTCGTTCCCGCCTTCAGCGCTCATAGAGATGATCAGCAACGTCTCTGCGCCTTTCTCTTCCATCACTGCACCGGATACCGCGAGCGCTTCAGTTACCGCGAAGTACTGATCGTCGCTGACGTGGTCGATGTTGAAATTCATTTGCCCCATGGATCTGCCCTCAATGGTTGGTGGTAGGCCCCGACGGTATGTCACCAGAAGCAACCTGCAACCCTTGCCGAGCGCTCTCAGTGACATAGCGTCTCGCTCATTCGATACGCCATCTATGGGCTGGGACATGAGCGACAAGTTGATGAGCTGGTTCAGCTATGCAGGGGCAATGCTCTCGGTGTTCACGGGGCTGACCTTGACTGAGTGGGGAATCATCGTCGGTATCGTCACGGCGGTTCTCACCTATGCAACCAACGCTTACTACACCAGAAAGCGCTATGAGCTGGAGAAGCACCGGCACGAGCTGGAGAACCAGTTCATCTATCGGGCTAGGCAGGAGCTGCAGGAAGAGGCGGCGCAGGCCGACGGTGGGCAGCAGTGAAGCGCTTCCGTACGACAGTCGCCGCGCTTGTATTGAGTAGCGCAGGTTTCGGAACCTGGGTCATTTCCGAGGGCTTCACCGATACCGCGGTGATCCCCACGAAGGGTGATGTGCCGACTATTGGCCATGGCTCGACGCGCTATGAAGACGGCACGCCAGTGCGCATGGGTGACACGATCACGCCGCAGCGTGCTGAGCAGCTTGCTCGCAACTTGTTCAGCAAGGACGAGGCAAGGTTTCGGGCCTCGCTGCCAGGCGTGAAGCTCTATCAGGAAGAGTACGACCTGTATCTCGACTTCGTTGGGCAGTACGGCATAGGCAACTGGCTTAAGTCCTCGATGCGGCGCCACCTGCTGGCCGGAAACTATGCGGCCGCGTGTGATGCCCTTCTGGCCTGGCGCAAAGCCGCAGGCTACGACTGTTCCACCATGATCGCCGGCAAGCCGAACACGCGCTGCTGGGGTGTGTGGGCTCGCCAGCTTGAGCGCCATTCGGCGTGTGTGGGGGCGCAATGACCGTTGATGGTTTCCGCCTGGCTGCCTATGGCGTCCTGGCTGTCGTCTGTACGGCCAGTGGCTGGCAGATCCGCGACTGGCAGGCCGATAGCGCGGCAGTCGCCGAAATGAAGCTTGCCGACGACCGGCGCGGCCTGATCGCCGAGGTGACCGACGCGACCAGTAAGGCGATCGCGGGAATCCGCATCGAGAACAAGACCATCTACCAGAAGGCCGTCCATGAAACGTTTACCGATGTTGTTTATCGCGAGTGTCGTGTGCCTGCTGCTGGGATGCAGCTCATCAACGAAGCGCGCGGATATCGACCGGGGGTTGATGCAGGAGTGCCCGGATCTGCTGCCGGTACCGGTGGCCGATGACGGCACGGCGCCAATGGGTGACCTGGTGTTGGCCGATATCGACGCGGCCGGCATGTACCGGGAGTGCCAGGCTGGCAAGAAGGGCCTGATCGAAGCAATCAAGAAAGCGGGCCACTGAGCCCAGAACCATCCACATCATCCATGGGGGCAGACCATGCGACGCCAGACCTACCGTGCCGACGAACTCCGCGCCGGCCGCACCATTTTCATTGTCACTCGAACCCTGCTCGATCACGCCGGCGCCTGCCGGTTCGAGGTGAGCGAGTACTTGATCGCCAGTAAGCGCGAGCCGCAGCCCCAGCCAAACGAGGCGCACCCGTACCGCATGCACCCGAAGATCGCCCGCTACGCCAGTACCGTAACGGATGTGTGGCGCTCACGGCGCGCGGCGCTGCGTGAAGCGGCAAGGCGTCAGGCCGACTCGGTCACTCACATTTCACGTAGGAGCGCGTAATGGACGCCAAACCACTGCTAGAAGCTGCCCAAGAGGCCGCTGATCAGATCCAGGGGCTGAGTGTGGCCGAGGTGTTCAACGAGGGGCCGCGGCGGCTGTTCGTGGAGCACGAGGTGCCGCGTCATGGCACGTATCGCCTGTACATCGCTCGCCCATTCGGTGTGCGCAAGCCTGGTGGCCAGCGCTGGCGTATCCAGATCACTGTCCAGTTCGAGGGGCGGGAAGAGCAGGTCAGTGTGAACGACGGGCACATCACCGTGCCATTCGAAGCGCTGGGGGATGTGATCACTGGTGCTGCCGAGCAGATGGCCGAGCACATCAAGGCGAACAGCCAGACCGTGCAGCAGTTGCGCCGTGCAGCACTGAAGGCCGTGCAGCCTGATGCAGTGAAGGTAGGTGACGGTGTGACGCGTCACGCTGCTGTCACTGTGACGGGTGGTGACGATGTCCGAGCGTAAGGCAATCGACTGGGAAGCCATCGAGCGTGACTACAGGCTGGGTCAGCTGTCGTTGCGTGCGCTGGCGACCAAGCATGGCACCACGCCGGGTGCTATCTCCAAGAAGGCCAAGTCCAGGGAGTGGGTACAGGACTCAAGCCAGGAGGTGAGGGAGCGCACCAGAGCTGCATTGCTGACTGAGCCGCGCAGGGAGAAGGCCAAGAAGGAAACACTAAATGGAAACACGGTTTCCTCCGGTGGAAACACTCCTACGCAGGAAGACATCGAGGTTGCCGTGCAGACGAACCTGCAGGTGATCAATCGGCACCGTCGGGACATCGCCAAAGGGCATGGCCTGGTGTCGATGCTGTTCGCTCAGTTGGAACAGGCGGCGCGCGCCAGGGATGATCTGGAAGAGTTCATCGAGGAGGAGACCAAGGAAGACGACAACGGCCAGCGTCGGAACAGGCTGATGAAAGCGATCAGCCTACCCACGCATGCTGGCGTGATTCGTGACCTGTCGACTGCGCTGAAGAACTTCATCCCGCTCGAGCGTCAGGCATTCAACCTGGACGAGCAGGAGCACGAGGAGCCGTACGAGGAGCGGCTGCGGCGTTTGATGGGGGATGGCTAGGCCTTATAAATTCCGTTGCCAGTGCGGAAGTTGGTGGTGTTGAACGTGTTCGAACCATCAGGGAAGAAGTAGATGACGGAGTTCTCAGCCAGAAGGTTTTGAAGGTCGGCAACCTCGAGTGGATCCGTTGGCAGCGAAATCAGGATGAAGCCGACAGAGTAGTCCGGATGGTCGGTGACCTTGACGATATGCTCATACTCGCTGAGTGAAGCCTTCAAGCTGTCCAGGCCGCCGATTAGCCGGCCACTACGTGCAAGGGTGGCCTGGAGCGTCATGGCGTAAACAAACTGCTGATTTTCCACCTCAGGCTGCTCTGCATCATCGTCGCTGGCTGTGTACTCCACGACGTAGGGGCCGTCGCCGAAGAACTCGGGGTGCTGCTGGACAGCCTCGGCGAGCCGGTAGCTCGATGTGATGTTCGTGGTCACCTCGCCAGCAGACATCGATATGGCAACGGCGAGCAGCGTCGCCCGTCCAAGTTCGCGCAGATACCGGGGTAGGTCGCCCGACTTAACAGTGGTCTTCATATCACAAGTCCTTTTGGCAAGGGGGATCAGCAATAGTAGCGGATGATCATCCCGTTCTGGGCTTGACGTACTGACCGTTTT
Source organism: Pseudomonas sp. PME37.24/006 (assembly GCF_055556635.1). Lineage (NCBI taxonomy): Bacteria > Pseudomonadati > Pseudomonadota > Gammaproteobacteria > Pseudomonadales > Pseudomonadaceae > Pseudomonas > Pseudomonas sp. PME37.24/006. Next base: position 375,766 of record NZ_JBVHNL010000003.1, on the reverse strand, counting down.
CAGCCATCTCGTTGAGGCGGTTCAGGTAATGGACTATCACTGATGCGGGGATGAAGTTCACGATGCCTGACCTCTCTGACGCCATGGTGACCATACCGGCGAAGCGCATCATGTCGTCCAGATCGGCCAGTACTAGTGAACCGCTCATTCCTCGAAAGGAGTCTGGCCCATCCGTGAAAAGCCTCATGGTTCCCAGTCCAACTACCTCTGGCGGGGCGTAGCTTCCGCCGAACACTTCAAGCGACGCCGCAAAGGCCTTCCGATCATAGTCATAGCCGCGGCCGTGCTCCGGATATCCGAATATCCAGAACGCACTGACCTCGTGGAAACCGTCCTCTACGATTGTGGAAGACGTGTGAACCCAGTAAGCGCCTGTTGCTGTCAGGAGCTTATGCTGCAGGTTAGTGACCCTCCTAATCAGCAGATCGAAATGCGGTTCGTATTCGGGATTAAACACAGCCTCCATGTCGAATAGCATGAAGTGCTCATTGTCCTTGAGCAGCAGGCGCAGATCTGAGCAGCTCGCGTTCTGGTTATCCAATACGTGCTGCGCGGAGATAGCGTACAGATGGCCGTCATGCTCAATTAGGAAGGCTGTTCCAACACCGTAGTACGGAATGCTTTCGCAGTCGTTGTGCAGGATTACAGGGTAGACGGCACCCTCTACCATGCTTTGCATGCGCGCTGCAGCGCGCTCGACCAAGTCCTTTCGCATCAGTCCCTCTGTTTTACCAGGTAGCCAGCAGGCGGTACTGCGTTATTGCGTGGCCGCTCCAGTGACATAGCGTAGCCGTCATTCACTGCCTTTGGCAGATGCTGTGGAGAACGGAATGGCGCCTGAAATCCCCCTGACCATCGTCCGAGGCGAGACCTTCGAGTTCGGCATCATGTATGCCGACGAGGATCTGCGGTACCTGCCTATTACGGGCATGCCGAGCACGGCGCCGGCGCGGCTGACGGTGGTTGGCCACCAGGTGCCAGAAGGCTGGCCGGTGCGCATTGAGTGCGTGAAGCAGCCTGTCGAGCTCAACACGCCAGAAGACAATACCCAGTTCGCCCGAGTGGTCGATGCTGACACGATCGAGCTGAACGACGTGAATGCGCATTGCTGGCGGCCGTTCTCGGGTACCGGTTTGCTGATCCTGCGTGCGCCGATGGATCTGGCTGGGTGGCACTTCCGTGCCCAGGTGCGCGATCGCGTGGGCGGCAACCTGCTGTTCAGTTGGCACAGCGACCCGACCGAGGATCCTGACGGGCTGGTGATCGTCGACCAGGTGCTGAGCCAGTTCGTGCTCACCATCGATGCGGCCAAGGCGGGCGCTCTTGAGTGGAACCGCGGCTTCTACGATGCGGAAGCGATCGCCCCGGATGGCCGCGTGTACAAGGTCGCATCCATCAGCACTGTGGAAGTAACCGGCGAGGTGACGGTGTGACAGTCATCGCTGTTCGTAATCAGGCCGGTAGATCTGCCGTTGCTGTGCAGCAGCGGCAGCAGAGCGTGGCAGCAGTCAGGGCTGGCCGCACCCCTGCGGTTGTCTCTGCCGGTCTGCGTGGCACGCGAGGCGCCCAGGGTGAGCCAGGGCCTGCAGGAGGTTCAGCGGTACAGCGTGTCGCTGGCGAGCAGCTAAGCGCCCTGCGAGTGGTTTACGAGTGGGGCGGCGTTGTGCGCTACCTCGACCCGGACGATGCCGAACACATTCAGCAAGCTGTGGGCATCACCTCGACTGCAGGCGAGGCCGGCGAAGTGGTCGATCTACGGCTCTCTGGGCCGATGGATGATCTTTCTTGGAGCTGGCAACCAGGGCCTGTCTGGCTTGGCCCGGCGGGCACCCTCACTCAGGCAGCCCCAGAGGACGGCTTTCTCGTCTACGTCGGCAGCGCTGTTTCATCCCATCGCATCATCATCAACATGCATCAGCCGGTACAACTGGCAGAGGAGTAGCAAATGGCTGCAGAACGTTTTTACAAGCTCGTCGCTGGCTTCCCCAAGATGGTTGCTGCTGCAGTCACCAGTACTGGCGCGGCCATGGCTGGCCGGATTGTCGCGCTGGATGACAGCGGACGCCTTGACCAGACGGTGATGCCTGTAGGCATCGGCGCAAACACTCAGGTCATCACGTCGAGCGAGGCCCTGGCCGCAGGCAACTTCGTCAACTTCCACGCCGTGGGTGGCGCTCTGAACGTGCGCAAGGCCGACAACAGTAACAACCGGCGCGCCGATGGCTTCGTGCTCGTCGCAGTTGCGAGCGCCGCACAGGCCACTGTCTACCCTATGGATTCGGTCAACTCAGCGTTGACCGGGCTTACCCCAGGTGTCGACTACTGGCTCGGTACTGCAGGCGGCGTGATCAATGTTCCACTCGACGAGACGCTGCCGGCGAATCAGACCGGCACCAAGATCAGTCAGTTGCTTGGCACCTCCAAGTCTGCAACTGAGCTGATCACAAACGATAACGACCCGGTAATCCTCTGATGGCTGCCCGCCGTCCACTTGTCCGCGTCGGCGGGCGCGACTTACAGCTACCTGCAGGTGACACGCTCGACCTGCCGGTTGCCACCACCACTGAACCAGGGCTGATGCCTGCTGGCGACAAGACCAAGCTCAACGGTGTGCAAAGCGGCGCCACGGCGAACAGCCCGGACGCCACGCTGCTCAACCGGGCGAACCACACTGGCACGCAGCCCCTGGCGACGATTTCGGATGCTGGTACGGCTGCTGCGCTGGCTGCTGCTATCGGCACTACAGACAGAACGCTAGGGCGGGCGCAGACGATCGGCAACTTGGGGTACGGCCTGCCGATTATCTCGACGGAGACGAACGCAAACCTCTATGTCACCGAGGGGCTATATCTTTCGCCGGCTTCTGGACTGACGAACTTTCCAGCAGGCTTCACCAGTCGCGTGTTGGTGCAGGTGGTGGAGCGAGCTAACTACATCGCTCAGACGTTTTATAGCACCAACGGCACGTTAGCGATGGCGACGCGAACAGGCATCGTTTCTTCTGGTGCGATCGCCGGCGCGCACTCCGTACATTGGACTGACCAGAACCTCAAGCTACAGGCAACCACAACGGATACATCCGTCAATTCCGTACTTACTCAGCTCGGGAACATCGGCCCGTATGGAGTCGGCGGCTACCCAATACCTCGGCGATCGCTGGCCCAGATTAACCTCGATCGGGGCAACGAGTTCTTCGATAACAACCTATCCACCTCGGAAAACCCTTTCGGCAATCCCGGCGCCGGCATCCACGTAACTTATCCGGCCGCAAGTCGATGGGCTCAGATTTTCTTTAAGACTGTAGGTGTGACGAGTGTCAGCGTGTTTGCCCGGGCCGCGCTCGGCGGCGCGCCATTGGCTCCGGTCGAGCTGCTTCACACGGGCAACTTCAACCCTGCTGATTATTCAACCACTGCGCAGATGCAGGCGGCGATTTTCGCGTCTGCCATCGGTACGGGACTGTCCGCTGCCGGTTCGTCGCAGACCATCCTGACGAGTTGGTTTTCTAATGGCGCCCTCTACATGCGCTTTACGGGGGCGTCTGCACTGACTCTCACTGTCCCGGCTAATAGCGCTCAAGCAATCCCTGTTGGTGCTGAACTCACCGTGCGTCGCGCCGCCAATGCAAACCTCACCATCGTCGCCGCATCAGGGGTGGTGATCAACCCGCCAGCCGGCGGGACTCTGGTGATGACGCAGAACATGACCGCCACCCTCAAGAAGGTCGCCACGAACGAGTGGGATCTGATCGGCCAGACCGTGGCCGCCTAACCTTTGGAGAACATCATGGCTTTGACCGAAGAACGGCGCGTGCGCCAGATCATCCTCGACTTCCAAACTGCTGCCGGCTACACGCTGCGCTACCGTGAGGCCGTCGACCTGATGAGTGATGGCGAGTTTTACCAAGAGCTGCGCATCAGCGAGCCGATGCCGGTGGTAGGCGTTGGCGAGCCCATTCCATCAGCGCTGGCCGATCTGTTCGGGCCAGTGGCAGCCGACATCATCGCCGGCTCACATCAAGCTGCGACCGATCATGAGGCTCGGCTGCAGGAATTCGCTGACCAACGCGCCCGCGCTGACGAAGGCGAGCGCTTGGCCGGCGAACAAACCCAGCGCGCGATCGAGGCCGAACAGAAGCTGGCAGAAGCCGAAGCGCAGATCCTGGAGTTGCAGCAGCGCACTGAAACCGCAGAGGGCAAGCTTGCAGTAGTCGCACAGGCAGTTGCGCCTTCTGGATCAGCCGCTGCTCCGGTTCTGCCGTTGTGATACCTGGTGTGGTTGCTGGCTTTTCTTCCGGGAAATACAAGATAACGCTCAAGATGGAGGGCAGTAGGTTCGGACACCCGTCTGCGGCCGGCGCTGGGCTGGGGCCTTACGGCAGCATTAGCCCGCCTAACGCAAACATCGACGCCTTATCGAACGTGCTCAATGCGCTCGGGATGTTCTATGTTCTAACAGCTTTCACCGATGAAGCGAGTGGGCAGCGGGCCATTCGTCTTGAGTTGACGGGGGTTTATGCTTCTAAGGCGGCTATACCGTTCACGAGTCTGTTCGTCGAAACACACGATACCTCTGGCAATACGACTTCAGGGACGCTGACGAAGGCTGCCGCACAGTTCAGTACGAGTGCCGGGAGAACCAGCCTGGTATGGCAGGGCGTCTCTAGTTTGCTAATTGCCGATAGCACGAACTATATCGCCATATCGTGACCTGCACAGCCGGTGTCCGAGTTCATTAGGTCTCGCTTTCCCTCATTTTTTCTTGGGAGACAAAGATGAATGGCGTGCCAAAAATATCCTCATATTCAATTTGGATATTTATTCGTCTGGCGAAAGAATTGCGACTTTGTACAACATCATGATCATTCGATATGCATTTTAATACCCGGGTTATGTTGCCCACTGGTAGAAATGTGCCGACTGAAAACATTCCGTAGTAGCGCTTGCCATCTGCCCAAGGTAATACCCTATCAGTGGCTATTACCAGAGCATCTTTTACAGGCTTTTGTATAAGCTCGTTATCAGCGTAGAACTCAATCTTCTTAACTACAGCAGGGCCAATGCCGTTGTTAACTATCTCGACAGCAAATGTGTCGTCATCAGTATCTGTTGTGAAGGCAATTGTAAGATGAGGTGTGACCAGCAAGGAGTTGAGTTTGTTCTGCTTCTTTACTTGAATATGAGTGTAGATAACTGCGACTGCTGCGGTGATCGCTGAGAAAATGCCGGCGGCATCTGTAAGCCAGTTCCCAGTTGGAGGGATAACATAGACTACAGTATCTACAATAGGCTGCATTGAGGCATCTCGTCCCTGATGGTGTTTGATGGCGGCAAATTTAGACTAGCCTCGCGTAGATGGCAATGTGCCAAAGGCTACGGGGTCGCCTATCGCTCCATTCACTACCACTGATCGGGAAATGCCGAGACCATTCATGGTGGAAGGCCGCGGATCATGGGCATGCAGGGCTGGGGAGGGCCCTGGCAACATATGCCGTTCGTGAGTTGCCTTTTGCCATGGTGTGACACCTCGATTACTGTATGTGTATACAGTAATTCGAGATTTGTACCATGTCACTCTCCATTCTTGGCCGGCTCAACCGGCTTGCCCATGTGCTGCCCGAAGTGCAGGAGCTGCGCATTACGGGCTTTCAGTCACCCGCCGAGGATGAGAAGGAAGAAGCCCTCTCGCTGGATGCCCTGATGGGCATTGGGGCGCCGCACATTTGGCCGATGAAGGTGCGGGATGACAGCTTGATCGGGTTTGGTCTGTACCCGGGCGATCTGGTGGTGGTTCACCGCGGCTACCCGCTGACTCTTGGTACCGACCCGAAATTTCGGGCGCGGTTGGCTGTGGTGGATCTCGGCGACGGGGCTGGGTACCGCATGCGGTTGATCATGCGTAACGACGATGACCGGCTTGTGCTGCGCGCGCCCGACTGCCTTACGCCAGATATCGACATTGAGTGTGATGAGGCTGTTGAGCTGTTCGGCATCGTGACGTGGATCAACGGGAACGTGGGATGAAACCGCAGCTGGTTTTCGCCCTGATCGACTGCAACAGCTTTTACTGCAGCTGCGAGCGGATCTGCCAGCCTGAGCTGAAGCGGGTACCGGTGGTGGTGCTCTCGAATAACGACGGCTGCATCATCGCGCGCACCAGCGAGGTGAAGGCGTTGGGCTTTGCCATGGGCGTGCCTTACTACCAGGTGCGCAAAGAGCTGCGCGCCGCCGGCGTTGCGGTGCGATCGAGCAATTACACGCTGTACGCGGACATCAGTAACCGGGTGATGCGCACCATCCGCGACATGGTGCCGGGCATCGAGGTGTACAGCGTGGACGAGTGCTTCGCGGACATGACCGGCGTGGCCGACGTGGACGGCCTCGGTCGCCAGGTGCGGGCGCGGTTGCTGGCCGATATCGGCATGCCGGTGGGGGTGGGCATCAGCACTACGAAGACGTTGGCCAAGCTGGCCAACTGGGCGGCGAAGAAGTGGCCAGGCACTGGCGGGGTAGTCGACCTGACCGACCCGGCGCGGCAGGAAAAGCTGTTGCGCATTGCGCCGGTGGACGAGGTGTGGGGCATTGGCCGGCGCATTGCGCCACAGCTCATGGTGCTGGGCATCAAAACCGCCTGGGATTTGGCGCAGTTCGATATCGGCACGCTGCGCAAAACGTTCGGGGTGACACTGGAGCGCACCGCGCGCGAGCTGCGCGGGGTGAGTTGCCTTGACTTCAACGACGGCCCACCGCCGAAACAGGCCATATGCTCGAGCAAGATGTTTGGCGAGAAACTGGAACACCTGGCGCCGATACGCGAAGCGCTGGCCACTTACGTGACGCGGGCTGCCGAGAAGCTGCGCACCCAGCAGAGCCTGTGCGGCGCGATTCAGGTGGGCCTGCAGACGCAGGTGCACAACCCCCACCAGCCGCGCTATTCGAACGCGCAGAGCGTTGCGCTACCTATGCCCACCGATGACACGCGGGACATCCTGGCGCCTGCGCTGCGCGCCCTGAACGCGATCTACCGACCGGGCTTCAAGTACTCCAAGTGCTCGATCCTGCTGACTGACCTGAGCCAGCGCGGCGAGGTGACGGCGGATCTGTTTGCGCCGGCGGCTCGGGCGGGCAGTGACAAGCTGATGGCGGCGGTGGACGCGATCAATAAGCGGGAAGGGCGCGGCACCGTGCGGATGGGCCGGGTGCCGGTCGACCCCTGGTGGGGTATGAAGCGGGAGATGAAGAGCCTGTGTTACACGACAAGATGGGAAGAGGTTATTACCGTTCGTGGTTAGGTAGCTATATATTCAAAGAGCAGCAGGCCAACGAAGCCTGCTGGGGGTTATGAAATTGAACCTTTGCAGAGGTGATGTGTAGATTGTCTGCAACAGCGGATGTAGCCCGGCTTCATCACTCTGGACTGAGAGTGATGTCGGTATTAGTAAGAACGTAAATAATGTTCGACCGGATTTGGTCGGGTGTAAGTTGCACGTCTAAGCGTGCGCCTATGAATATCTGCCATTCACCTTGATCTTGGCGAAGGGTCAGCTCTGAGTGAATGTGCGAGAAGTTGGTTGCTTTGACTTCAAGAGTTTCGTTTGTTACGTAAGGTTCGAATTTGATGGTGACGTCATAGATCTTTACGTGTAGATCATGAGTACTAACAGTTAGGTTGTCATAAATAAACGCTGACTCGACTTTATCCAACGAAACGTCATATGCATTACCGATGCTGCTGTTTATTAGTCCGTAAAGGTTGGCAATATCCCTTTGGAATTTTCCGGCCTTGGCCCTACGGGACTGGGTTCTTTCGAGAAGGCGATCCTGGCGTTGACTTACAGCGAGGTTAAACGACGATAGATCCGGCATTTCATCTATTCCCTGAAGATATGGAGGAGGGGTGACTGTAATTTAAGCCGTCGGTCTGTGGCAAACCAGCTTGCCTGCCTACTCCCAGTGACATTGCCTGCAGCTCTCATGACCGAGGGCTCTCATGTCATCCGCAGACCAATTGCTGGCCAGGCTCTATCAGGACGATGAGCTCTACTGCGCCAAGAACCTAAAGATCCGCGACAAGCGCGGGAACATTCTGCCATTCGAGTGGAATGACGCTCAGCGCCTTCTGCACAAGCGGGTTGAGGAGCAACTGGCTGCGAAAGGCTGGGTGCGGGTGATCGTGCTCAAGGGCCGGCAGCAGGGTGTCAGCACCTATGTGGCTGCGCGGTTCTACAAGCGAACCAGCATGCGCTTCGGCAAGCGCACCATGATCATCACTCACCTTGATGCTGCAACGCAGAACCTGTTCGGCATTGCAAAGACATACTTTGAGCTGAGTGACGACACGCTGCGGCCCGCGGCGAAGAGCAACAGCGGCACCGAACTGAGCTTCGCCAAGCTGCGCAGCGGCTACAAGGTAGCCACTGCAGGCAGCAAAAACGCCGGGCGCTCCGACACCATCCAGTTTCTGCATGGATCCGAGGTGGCGTTCTGGCCGAACGCCCAGCACATCATGGCGGGCCTGGGGCAGACGGTGCCCCTGATGGAGGGCAGCGAAGCCATTCTCGAGTCCACTGCAAACGGCCTGGCCAACCTGTTCCACGGCATGTGGACGAAAGCCGTTGCGGGAAAGAGCGACTATCTGGCCGTTTTCATTCCATGGTTCATCCAGAGCGAATATCGGCGTGATGTGCCTGACGATTTCGAGCTATCCAGCGAGGAAGTGGAATATCAGGAGACGTTCGATCTCGACGAAGGGCAGATGGCCTGGCGGCAGGCGAAGACGAATACCGACTTCGACGGCGACTTCGCCTGGTTCGACCAGGAATACCCGGCCACGCCGGATATGGCGTTCCAGCGCGTAGGCCATAAGGCGCTGGTCAACACCATGGCGGTATCAAGGGCCAGGAAGATCAACCCTAATCACATCAAGGCGATCGGCGCCCATGTCGTTGGCGTCGATCCTGCGCGGTTTGGTGACGATGACACTGCCATCATTCATCGCCAAGGCCGCAAGTCCTGGGGGCTGGATAAGGTCAACGGTCTCGACACCATGGCGGTGGTCGGCAAGATCGTGCGGATGCTCGAGGATGACAAGACCATTCGAATGGTGTTCATCGACATCGGCGGGCTGGGGGCCGGCATCTACGATCGCCTGGTAGAGCTGGGGTATGGCGACCGGGTGACCGCAGTGAACTTCGGCAGCAAGGCCACCGACGAGCGCAAGTATTTCAACAAGCGCAGTGAGATGTGGGGCGAGATGGCTGAGTGGATCGCCGACATGATCACTCCATGCTTGCCAGACGATGACAGTCTGCATGCTGACCTTACTGCTCCAGGGTACCGACACAGCTCAAACGGTCAGATCAAGCTCGACTCGAAAGAAAACATCAAAAAGGAACTTGGCAAATCGCCCGATGCTGGCGACGCCCTTGCGCTCACGTTTGCATTGCCAATCGCCTCCAGTGACATAGAGATGCCGGAATGGAAACGCCGGCTTATCGCTGGCAAAGGCCGCAAATCAGCGATGAGTGCTTAACGAATGGCCCGAGAAGAACAGGCGAACAGCAACTGGCAGCGCTATGAGTACGGCCGCATGCGTGGCCACCAGAGCTACTGCAGGAAGGCGCGCGAGTGCGAGAACTTCTACCTGGGCGGTGGCCGGCAGTGGAACCCTGACGACCGCGAGGCGCTTGAGGCAGAAGGTCGGCCAGCTCTGGAGTTCAACCAGATCAAGCCGAAGCTGAACACTGCGATCGGGTACCAGATCCAGAACCGCATGGACATTGCGTTTCAGCCCCGCGGCAACGGCGCCGACGAGGACTTGGCCAAGGTGCTGAGCAAGGTCGCCAAGCAGGTCAGCGACAACACCGGCCTGCACTGGATTGAAACCCAGGTGTTCGGCGATGGGATGATCCAGCAGCGGGGCTATTTCGATATCCGCATCAGCTATCAGGATTCGATTCTGGGCGAGATTACTGTCACCGACCTTGATCCCCTGGATGTTATCCCTGACCCAGATGCCAAGAGTTACGACCCGGACAAATGGGGCGACGTGATCATCACCCGTTGGCTGACCCTGGATGAGATCGAGGATCTGTATGGGGAGGAGGCGCGCTCCAAGGTCGAAAATGAGCACGAAGACGATCAGGACTTCGGCGACGATGAGGCTGATGAAGAGCGCAACAAGTTTGGCAATGAAGACACCGGGGTCACGGGATACTTGGGGTCAGCGACCCTGCAGGATGGCAGCAAGCGCGTCCGAGTGATTGAGCGTCAGTTCTGGAAGACGGAAAAAGCCAAGGTGCTCATCACTCTCACCGGTGATATTCGCACCACAGAAGGCATGACCGACGAGCAGATCGCTGAAGTCGTGGGCGCTTTTCCCGCCACTCGCCGGGTGAAGCGTGTGCGCTGGGTCATCACCACCTATAACACTACGCTGCATGACGAGTGGAGCCCGTTCAAGCACTTCACCGTGGTGCCGTTCTTCCCGTTCTTCCGCCGCGGCAAGACCACCGGCCTGGTCGATGACGCCATCGGCCCTCAGCAGCTCATGAATAAGTCGATGAGCCAGTTCCTGCACACCATCAACACCACCGCAAACAGCGGATGGATGTGGTGGGCCAACACCATCGCCAATATGAGCGATGACGAAATGGCCAGTCGTGGCGCTGAAACCGGTCTCTCTGTCGTGCTGAAGGGCGATACGGCTCTCGACAAGCGTCCGCAGAAGATCACGCCGAACTCAATACCGACTGGTATTGACCGGATCATCGAGCGATCAGGGCAGTTGATCGACGAAACCACCGGCATCAATGACGCGATGACCGGGAATATGGGGAAAGAGATCAGCGGTATCGCTATCCAGTCTCGCCAGTTCGCTGCTCAGCAGGGGCTCGCTGTTCCCTTGGACAACCTGGCCAAGACGCGAAACATGGTGGCAACCCGGATTCTGGAGCTTATCCAGACGTTCTACGACGAGCCGCGGATCATGAAGATCACCGAGCAGGACAGTCGGGGTCGGCCAGTTACCGAGGATCTGTACGTCAACTACCCGTCCGATGGCGGTGGCGTGCTCAATGACTTGACCATCGGTGAATACGATGTGGTGGTTTCCGAGCAGCCGATGCAGGTGACATTCGAAAACAGCCAGTTCATGCAGCTCATGGAGATGCGCGAGAAGGGCGTGAACATCCCTGATCACTATGTGCTCAAGCACAGCAACGTCACGGATAAGCAGGACATCATCGAGTCGATGGAGCAGCAGGCTGCAGCGCCGCCTGACCCGCTCAACGAAGCAAGAGCCAGGCTGGCTGACGCTCAGACCAAGAAGGCTGAGCAGGAAACCGTCAATCGTGCAGTCGAGGCGCAGTACAGCGCAATCCAGACGGCAGCCACCATCGCCACCAATCCAATCACTGCAGGCCTTGCAGACGCTCTGCTGCGATCTGCTGGCCAACAGGATCAGGATCTTCCGCCGATCGTGCCATCACCTGACCAGGTGGGCGGGATAGCAGCCGACATTCCTACCAACACCAATCCGCTGACTCCTGCCAATCCAGGCGTGGGGCTGATGGCGGGCATCGAGACCAGTCGCATCGAGGGAGCACCAGCATGAAAGGCGCCGCAATTAGCGAAGACAAGAAGTGGCAGGCAGAGGACGACATGAGAACTCTGCTGCGCGCCAAGGAAATCGAGAAAGACCCGAAGCGCATGGCGGCGGTGCGGGAAATGGCCAAGCAGAAGATGGCCGACATCAAGCAGATCGCAGCTAAGTAATCACAAGCACCAAAGGGGGCACCCATGAACCTGAATCACAAATTTGTATCGTCCGACCTTGCCTTGGCCATCCGCCATTCGCGCGGTGTAAATGCCATGGTCGACTGCTCAGAAGACTCTGATCCCGAACTGCTGTACCCAGGTGTTGAGGAAGAGGAAGAAGAGGAGGAGGACGATCCTGACGACGAGCCGCAAGGCGATCCTGACGATCCTGACGATGGTAGTGATCGTGGCGATGACGTCGACCCTACATTGCGTGAAGCTGAGGACGATCCCGATGATGGCGACGATGAGCCCTCGGATCCGGCAGACCCAGCAGACCCAGCAGATCCTGAGGATGATCTAGATCCAGATGCGTTGGCGGAACTGGCCGGCGAAGGCGGTAAGGCCAGGATGGTGCCGCATGCTCGCTTTCATGAGGTGAACGAGGAGCTGAAGACTCAGCGCGCCGAGCGCTTGCGTCTGGAGGAAGAGCTGGCGCGGGCCAAGGGCGGTAAAGGTGCCGATGATGCCGCGCCACCTGCGAAGGAAGAGGCCAAGCCCTACGATTTCGATGCGGCGGAAGATCGTTACATGGACGCCGTGTTGGAGGGCGACAAGGACAAGGCTCGCCAGATCCGGGGCGAAATCCGCGGCGAAGAACGCAAGCAGTACGAAACCAGTTCGACAGATGGTGCCGTGAAGGCTGCTGAGCAGCAGTTGCAGCGTCGCGATGCTGAGGCCGAGCAGGAGCGTCTGGGCAAGGTGCTGGGTGACGCTCTGGCAAAGTATCCGTTCTTGAACAACGCGGCCGAGGATGCAAACCAGGACGCGATCGAGGACGTCATTGCTCGTCGAGACTTTTACCTCAAGCAGGGTCACTCCCCATCGAAGGCCGTGGCCATGGCGGTCGAGAAGGTAGCACCGCGCTATGCGCCGAAAGAGGAAGCGGCAGATCCGGAGAAGCCCAAAGACAAGGCGAACCTCAAGCCTGGGCAGGTGGAGCGCAACCTCAAGCGCGAGCGTCAGATTCCGCCGGTGATGCCAGGCGTCGGTGAGCGTGGCAAGGATATCGATTACGCCAGGCTCAGCGAGGATGAGTTTGAGGCGCTCCCCGAGGCAGAGAAGCGCAAGGCGCGCGGCGATTTTGTCAGCGAGAAGGATTGACTCGCCTTTCCAGTGACATAAACAGGCAACAGGGCCAGGGATGGTTCAAGGAGTGGAAGGGTGCCCCTGAGCTGCAAGGCCAGGGGCAATTCTCCCGCAGCATGGCTGCTCGCTCACCGAGACACGGTGTCATCGCCTGCAGGGCGTAAAGCTGCACACCAGAGTTCCTGGCTCTCCCCAAAAGCCTGTCTTCGCTCGGGTAGGCGACACAACCCAAACACGACGACAGTAATCGATGAGGAGAGCAGCTATGGCTGTTACCAACTTTGCTCGCTTGAACAGCAAGCAGAAGATCGTCTGGTCGCGCGATGTATGGAGCGCCGCCCGCGATCAGATGTTCTGCAAGAAATTCCTGGGCACCGGCCCGGGTGCAATGATTCAGCGCATCACCGAACTGACCAAGACCGAGAAGGGCGAGAAGGTGCTGATGCAGCTTGTCGCTGACCTGATCGAGGACGGTGTGATCGGTGACAACGAGCGCGAAGGCAACGAAGAGGAGATGCAAAACTTCGAAGTCGAGCTCTCGATTGACCTGATCTCTCACCAGGTGCGCAACAAGGGCAAGATGGCGGATCAGAAGACCGTCATCAACTTCCGTGAGCAGGCTCGCGACCGCTTGGCCTACTGGCTGGCGAACCGTATCGACCAGCTCGTCTTCCTGACGTTGTCGGGCATTTCCTATGCCTTCCACAACAACGGGAAGCCCCGTGTTGGGTCGCCGTTCCCATCGTTGTCATTTGCCGCCGACGTGTCTGCCCCCTCGTCCAAGCGTCACCTGATGTGGAACGGCACCAACCTCGTCACCAGCAACACCGCGTCGATCGCAAGCGGCTTCACTGCCAGCTACAAGATGATCGTGGATGCGATCGCCTACGCGAAGGATCACTACGTCAAGCCGCTGATGGCTTCCGGCAAGGAGTACTACGTGCTCCTGGTCAAGCCGGGCACCCTGGCTCAGTTGAAGAAGGATGCGGACTACCAGCGTGCTGTGGTGGCTCTGGCGCAGAAGGATGGCAAAAACTCGCCATGGTTCACTGGTGGCACTGTGACTATTGACGGCGCGGTGATCCACGAGCATCGCCTGGTTTACAGCACCACTGGCGCTGCGGCCGGTAGCAAGTGGGGCGCCGGCGGCAACATCGACGGTACCCGTTCGCTGCTTTGCGGTGCGCAAGCGCTGGGCATGGCCGACCTGGGCGTGCCGGAGTGGGTCGAGAAGAAGTTCGACTACGACTCCAAGGTGGGCATCAGCGTCGACAAGATGTTCGGTCTGCTGAAGCCGAAGTTCTATTCGATCTACGACGAGTCGGTCGAAGACTTCGGCGTGCTCGCGATCGATCACTTCCTGGGTTGATCCCGGGGTTTCTGGCAGAGCTGGCCGGGGATCTCGGCCAGCAACAGAGGAAGTAATCATGAGTATCACGAAGAACGCGTCGCGCCAGGCGCCGCTGGTGGCCTTTGTCGACATCAACTTCAGCGACTTCAGCAACGGCGCAGTACAGGCAGCGATCGAGCTGCCAGGTGGCGCGATCGTTACCGGTGGCTTTATTCAGCCACTCACCGGCTTCAATGCGGCCACCACCGCAACCCTGAAAGTTGGTGATGCTGCAGACGACGATCGTTACACCGTGGCGCCTGCTGATGTGAAAGCGCTGGACTTGGTTCCGCTCGATCTGACCGGCTACGCAATGCCAGTGCAGGGCAACCTGACTGTGACCTACGCGTCGGCCGGTGCTGCCGCCACTGCAGGTAAGTGCCGGCTGCTGGTCGAGTACATCGTCCAGAAGCGTACCGAGTCCACCCAAGGCTGATTCATCAGGCCGGGGAGACCCGGCCTCTATTCCGTACCTCACGAGGGGCAAATCATGACTGAACCACGTTTTCTGCCGCCGAAAGGCAAGACCGAGCTGCACATGGCTCTCACCGCTGGCGGCCATTCCTGCGTTGTCTATGGCGTAGATCCTGCCGACGGCAAGAAGGGAACCGTGATCCCTGAGCGATTCCGCAAGGTGGCTATTGGCGAGGGCTGTGGTGTTGTTGGCATCGACGATATCGGTGGTGATGCCAGCAGCGACCAGAGCAAGGATGCACTGATCGTCGCGGCCATTGCCGCGATTATGGAGCGTCAGGTCGCCGAGGAGCTTGATGCTCAGGGCGTGGCCAAGCTCGCAGCCGTCAAGAAACAGACTGGATTCAACGTCACCAAAGTGCAACTCGAAGGCGCTTGGGCGAAGTACGTGGACAGCCTGAGCGCTGAAGAAGAAGAGACCGAAGAAGAAGAAGAGGTCTGATCGTGTACGAAGCCGTCAGCGACTTGATCAAGGCCTTTCGTGAAGACGAGAAGGACATGGTTGATCCCTATTTCTGGAGCGACAGCCAACTGCTGCGCTTCACGAATGGGGCGCTGGCGGCTTTTGCCGAGAAGACCAAGAGCATCTTCGACGATGGCGTCGAGATCCTCTTCGGCGCCGGGGAAGACGTTGTCGATTACCCGCAGTATGTGATCGATATCGTCGACTCCGAGTTGGTTCTGGGTGAACGCTGTTGGCCAATCGACGTGCGTTCTCCTGCCGAGATTCGCCGCTCCAGCCTCCCAAAAACCGGGAGGCCAGCCGTGATTCTGGCCAACTCGGCTGCCGGGAAAATGACGCTGGTGCCGGCTCCCCGTGAAGGCGGCAAGGTGGTGCTACAGGTTGTACGGCGCCCCATCAAGGACGTGCAGAAGGACTCGCGTGTCCCTGATGTTGCGCCAACGCATCGCGAGTATCTCCTGTTGTTCATCAAACATCGCGCTTACAACGTCCAGGACGCTGAGACCTTTGATGGCGCTAAGGCCGACCGTTACCTGGCCGAATTTAACTACGAGTGCCAGCGGATCTACGAGGAAGCCCTGCTTCGTCGCGGTGGTGCTCGGAAGATCAGGTACGGAGGGTGACGCATGGACATGCTCCGTACTGATAGCTGGGCCAGTGGCGCGAACAACGTCGCCAAGCCAGAGCGTCTACCAGATGGCGCCGTCGTTGAGGCGGTGAACATGGACGCCACCGTCGGCGGGAAGCTGGAGCTTCGCGTTGGGTTCGAGCGGGCGGTTGAGGCCGTTGCCAATATGCGTGGGTTGTTTGCCGCTGGCGACCTGCTGGTTCTGGTTGATGGTGCCCAGGTACTGGCATATGACCCGGCGACTGACAGCGCTGAGCTGCTGGCCACGATCGAGCCTAACGGGCCGATTGCTGCTGCCTACCTGGGCGACACGCTCTACCTGAACAGCCTGCATAACAGTTTGCGGTTCGACGGCAACGCTGTGAGCCCTTGGGCCGTTCCGGCGCCGGCGTTCGATCTTCAGCTGGTTCCCGGGCAACTGCCAGCCGGCCTTTACAAGGTGGCTGCCACTGCAATAGAGGGAGGCGTGGAATCTGGCGTTCTACCGTACGTGGTGCGCTTGGACGGTAGCCAAGAGCTACGCGTCGTGTGCGGGGATGCCCGCTCATGCCGTGTCTACTGCAGCGTGGCCGATGGTCAGACCCTGTATTACCAAGGTGAGCCGCTGGCCGGCGCGCTGAGAATGACCTACATCGCTGATGACACGCAGCGTCTCATGACTTCCGAGCTCGAGCCGCTGCCGTATTGCGATCGGCTGGCTGCGCATAACGCCGTCATCGTCGGTTCGCGAGGCCGCTACCTGTTCCACACCGAGCCGATGTGGCCTCACCTGCACAACCCGTCGAAGGGTTTTCTTCAGTTCGGCTCAGAGGTGGCCATGCATGCCTCGGTCGGTACCGGGCTGTATGTCGCCACAGCGGATGCAACGTTCTTCATTACCGGTCTGGGTACAGCCGGCATGTTGCAGCGGCGGGTGCTCGACATAGGCGCCGCACCCGGTAGTGCCGTAGACCTTCCTGACGGCCGAATCGCCTGGTTCACCAAATATGGCCAAGCCATAGGCGGGAGCGACGGATCTGTCTCGCTCCCCAATCGCCCCAACTACGCCCCTGATACCGGCACTGTCGGCGCTGCCGGCGTGCTCGACCACAACGGCAACCAATTGGTTGTCACCAGCATGCGCGGAGAAGTGCAAGGCAACCGCCTGCAAGCGCGCGACTTTGCAGACCTGGAGATCATCGAATGTCCGAATACATGAACGTCGGTGGTTTCCGCTACCGATTCCGCCTGCTCAATGCTGATGGAAGCGTCGCGGACGATTTCGAGGCGGACAACTTGATTCCGGTTGATGGCCTGGCGTTTCTGTTGCAGTCGCCATTCGGCGATGCTGCGCCCATCTCCGCGTTCTACTGCGCGCTCTGGCGCGGCAACGTCATTCCCAGCTCGGGACTGAAGGCAACCGACATTCCGTCGAACCTGCAGGAGTTCGTCGGCTATTCGGAAGCCACCCGCCCAGAGTGGCGGCGCGAGTTCGATGGCGTGGGAACCCAGGACAACGCCACCAACATGGCCGAGTTCAACTTCACAAGTGACGCGACCCTGTACGGCTCTCTGATGGTTTCCGATCCGACCAAGGGCGGAAATTCAGGGCTGCTGCTGTCCTGCGTCCGTTTCCCCTCTCCGCGGCAGGTTACCGCTGGCCAGAAGGGCCAACTGATCGCGGGCATTACCTACGTGCCTACCAACGTCATCTGAGGAATCATCATGGCTCTCAAGTTCTCTACCGGCCTGCGCACTGGCATGGCCGTCACCGGTTCGCTCAAATCCTTGCTTGATGGTGGTTCGATCCGCATCTATAGCGGCCCGGTACCTGCATCTGTCGACGCCGCCCTATCTGGCTCCAACGTGTTGCTCGTCGACGTGAAGGTGCAAACCAGCGGCGCCGGGCTGACCTTTGAAGGCGCTGCGCCGAATGCGGTGCTCGTGAAGTCGCTGAGCGAAGTCTGGGAAAGCAACATCGCAAGCTCGGGCGACGCCACGTTCTTCCGCTTCGTCAAATCGTCGGACGGTGGTAGCCAGTCCACTACTGACGTGCGCATCCAGGGCACCTGCGGTCTGGCTGGCGCTGACATGCCGATGAGCAGCACTTCGCTCGTCGCTGGTGCGCCGCACCTGATCGACTACTGCAACATCACGCTGCCGGAGTTCTAAGCAGTATGAACCGCCTGCAGAAGGAGCCCGTGCTCGTTTCTATACCGGAAGTGCCGGCTATCCCGGCTGTACCGGCATATTGCGTCACGGAAACCGTGCTGGTGGGCATGAAGCCAGTCGCTGGCTCTGGTGCGGGCGGTTTGGCTTCATCGAGCAGGCGGCGCTCCGGGGTTCCATACCTCGATGCCAATGGCAACGTCAGTTACATAGGTTCAGGCTCAGGCGGCTCTGTCGGCGGGGGATCGGGTTCGCTCCCTATCTACCAGAACCAGATCACCTGTTACGACGCCGTACCGGGGCGCGCTGCTGTACCGGCGCGTACTGATGCGTATGCAAGCATCGGCTGGAATGCAGGCGGGCGTAGTTCCAGGCCGTTGCCACAGGAAGGCTTCTTTCAGTGCCGCATTCCGCAGTCGCCGGCCGGCATTGTCATCGGGCTTTCAGATGGTTCCTATGAGCACACCTATGGCCAGGTGTCGCATGGGATTGTGTTCAGGAAGGCAGGCATGGCGCCGATCCGCCATGGAGTCAACCTTGCAGAGGCTGTTGACCTGGTGCCGGGTGCGCTGGTGCGCTTCGAGCGCAGCAATGGGGTGATCAGGACTTTCATTGATGGCGAGCCGTTCCACACCTTCGCAACACCTCTGTTCGGTACCGTATTCGCTGATGTGACGTTGTATGGCATGGCCGACTATGTCGACGAGCCAGAGATAGGCCAGTTCCCGACGGGCATCGAGGGCAGAGCCCCGGGCTGGGTCGGCAATGTCTCCACCGCCCCATACTGCTACATGGAAGGGCGCGCTCCCGTACCACTGATCGAGATCACCAGCAGGATGCGCACCGGCATCGCACGCAATGCACCTGCGTTGGTTGGCTTCGTTGGGGCACGCAGGTTCTGCGGTATCAGCGCGAAAGGGCCTGTTCCGTTGTTCAGTGCCCGATCCGGTTCGCCGGAGGCTAAAGAGAACGGCATCCTGGGCTATGCAGCAGCGCCACAGATGGCCATTCGAAGCATGGTCGGTGTGGTGGGGGGGATTACTGGGGATGCGCCTGCGCCGGCAGGCTACGTTTCGAATGTCGCCTTCTGCGGGATCGACAGTGGCTGGCAGGCTCAGGCACGAATGACCGTATGGGTTTCCTACCTTCCGCCTGGAGTGGTGGATGGGGGTGACAAGATCTTCGCTGCCGACTTTGGCCGCCTAGACGACGTGGTGCTGTTCCTCGCCTACGACCATATCAACCTGACCGACACCGTCGACCTGGTTTTGCTGGTCAGCATGGAGGCGTATGACTACATCGGCATTGGTGATCAGTCGACGCTTGGTGGTGTGATACGTCTGCTGGCCATGGAGCGGGTCGCTATCAATAGCTCTGCAAGCACGGCGAAGCGCGAGGCACTGCAGTACGCCGTCAACGTTGTTACCGGCGCACTGAGCACGTACCAGAACTTCGGCTTTACCCAGTTCGCAACCGCTGGTGGTGAGACCTACGCCATTCGGCCTGACGGGCTGTACTGCTTGCGCGGTGACACCGACGACGGGGAGACGCTGCACGCAGCTATCGACTTCGGAGCAAGTGACTACGGTACCGCCCAGGCGAAGCGGATCGGCAGTGTGTATACCGGTGTTACCACCGATGGGGAGGTGTACGTTCGCCTGACCGGTGCTGATGGGATTGAACGTCGGTACCGGGCTGTTGGCGCTGGTGATGAACTGCGTGCACCAGTTGCCAAGGGCGTGACCGCACGGCATTGGCGACTGCGACTGGAAATTACCGATGCCACCTACGCCGATCTGGACAATATCGAGGTAGAGGTCGGTGCGAGCCAGCGCCGACTGAGGTCAACAAAACGATGAATCCGCGCGTAACGGTGCGTTGCGCCTCGCCGCTTGGCGTATGGGCGACCAAGCTGGCGCGGACATTGGCGACCAAGCTATCGACCATCGGTGCTGCGGCGAGTAAGTACCAGGTCGTCGACGGGTTCGTGCTCCAGGCCAAGCGCTATAAGCGGCTTTACAGCGCACAAGTGATAGACCCGCCTGGATTCATCTATCTGGCTGGTGTGAACAACCTTGGCACGCCGATCGGGGGAAACAACCAACAAGCCGTTGGCGTCGGCGCACGGGTTGAGCTCGCGCCGAAGGATCTGATCGAGGAGGGTGGCCAGCGGCATCAGGCCAAGATGGATGGCGACCGCGTGCCGGCCTATATGCTGCTGCCTTTCAGCGGGCCGCCGGAAGATGGGTTTCTCTACTCGCTCATCAACCTGGCACCGACTCTGCAAGACCGGGCGCTGCTTTCAGGTGCTTACCTTCAGTGTTCGACGCTGGCGCTGGCCTCGGCAACGAATTTCGATCCTCTGGATGATCGAACGTACTTCACGGAAGTAACGCCGGCAGCGGTGGGGGGTGGCGCGATCGCGCCGGCAGTCTCGGCCGTTGGAGTGTCGTTTACTGACACCGAGGTGGTGATCGGCGATATCCCGCGCGACTACTTGGCGCAAAATGGTTTCTGGGTAACGGAGAGCATGCTGCCTGGCGGCTGGCGCCTGCACACTCGCCGACTGGTGCAATACACCGAGTACAGCACCGGTGATGCCTACCGGAATCGCGTAGGCCCAGGTATAACGCAGCCCGGTTTCTCGCATGCTGTGGCTCAGAGCGGCGCTGCAGAGGGCGTTGATCTGTTCTGTGTGGCGGCTCGAGTGTTCCGGCAGTACCAGGGTACTTGGTACGCGAGTGAACCGGGCACGACCTATCGGCCGCGCTACTACGACCGCAACGGTGAGCAAGGGCTGGTGGTGGCGGTTGGTCGATACGACAGGGCGGATTACAACCCAGAGAACCCGCCGGCGCGTGCGGCCATCCAATCGCTCCAGGTCGTGCTGCCGGCTGATCTGCCAATCGCCGAACTTCGGCCGCTGCCGGAGCTGCTCCCGACATGGGACGGCTACGACAAGCCAGATCTGCCGAACTATGGTGAGTTTCTTGTGCCGCATCCGGCCAGGGCGGGCAATGGTTTCGCAGTGTTCAGCGTGTACCGCACTCGGCGCGACGAGAACCCGCGTGACGAGAGTTCGCCGGATACCGATCTGATCGGCCCTGCCTATTCGCTGGTGACCACCATCGTCGGCGGCAGCAGCGCTACGCTGTTGGCCGACTGGGACTACGGCGATGGTGGCTCTCCAATTCCGACCTCGACGCCAGCCAGCTTCATCCAGCCCTGGATCGTCGGCGCCTGCCATCTGCGCCGAGATTTGGGGCAAGGCGAATCGTTCACCGCAGTGTGCTTGGTATGGGAGCATGAATACCGTCGACGCGCAGCCAGCACACCAGGGCAAAACCGGGGTATTGGCGGGCGATTCGTGTTGTACGTCACCAGCGGTGGTGCTCCGGTGCGCATGCCTTTGTCCGTAGCCGCGGCACCTCTGTTCGCGCCAAGCATGGATCTGCAGCCAGGCGACCCCTTCGTTATCGACAGCGGCACAGCAGTCTTCCCTGGGCGAACCGCAGGCTCAGCGAAAATCGAGCCATTCAGCGAACTGCAGATCCTGGGCGACGGCTTTGCTGTGACGGCCGCTATCGCGACGCCGTATCCGGTTACAGGTTCTGACCGAGTCAGCCAGGCCTCGCATGCGATCCACTGCCTGCGCATCGACCTGGCCACGGGCCAGGCAGAACTCCTGGGCGTGATCGCCAACCGAGTGAGGGCATACACAAAATGCATGATCAGCGTTGTGCAGGCGCCCATGGGTAACCGCAGCGCAGTGCTGCTGGCCACGGTGGTGGATCACGTCACGAACAACGCTGGTGCCAACGGCCGGGTGTACATCTCACGAGATAGTGGCGAGACCTGGGACGAGTACATCACCGACAGCGGCGCGCAGGCTGGTGCCTTCTACATCGGCAACAAGCTGCGTTGGCATAGCACCGAGAGGCCACTGAGCCTAGGGAACTGAGTATGATCATCGACTTCACCTACGAGCCGTCCGGCGAGGACGATGTTTGTAAATGGGCGCGGTACAACACCGATGTGGATGCTGTCGTCGACTCTGGCAACTACCGAAAGGTGACTACGGCTCCAGGCTGGGGGCCTGTTTTTTACGCCGGTAGTCGCTCGGTGCTGCGTCGTGAAGCCTGGACACCAGAGGTGGGAGCTGCGGTGGTTGGTCGGTACAGTCGCTGCTCGGTGTCCGCCAACTACAGCGAAGCGCCGGCGCCGGCGACTATCCTCGGCACTGTGCGTGACGGGATAAACCCCACCGTCGATGAGCTTGTCTGGGGGTCTGGGCTCCTCGTTGGTATCTCGGGCGAGCAGAACGCGTTGCTCGTGGACACTTCCGGCAGCGAACCAACTGAGGCTTTAAGGGACTGCGCATTCTGGGGGCTTAATCCGTCCTTTCAAACCACGCTGCGGTTCGCTGATGGCCACGAGCGGGCGCTGTTTTTCGACTTCGACGCGTATGACGTTCTTCGACTGTACGTCACAACGCCGCTGAGTGTCGGTGCCACGTCCGCGAAGGAACTGAGCCTGGCGCCTTTCCCCGAAGAGATTATGGACGGGCCAGGTACCTACGCGCTCGGGATGTACTACGCGCTGGAGATTGCCCGCCAGTGCGAGGAGTTCGGCGAGGTGGTGAAGTGTGGCGACCTCATCGCGTTTTCAGGGGTGTTCGAGGGCCACTTTGAAAGCTGGCTGGACTCCCAGAGCGGCGTGCGCAAATCGACCGTCGCGATCGGTGGAGGCCGGGCTGTTATGGAGGCGCTGCTGCAGGATGCAGACGGGCCGACCATCACCTACTCGGTGCAACGCATCGAGGTTACGTCCGCCGCTACAGGTCAATACACGGCTGTATTCGGTGCGCCCCGCGTTTTATCCAACTATCCCGTCACCCTGGACGGCGAAGGAAACTGGTCAACCGAACTCTTCCGTGAGGGCACCTTGCAGGTTACCCCTGCGTCAGCGTTCTGGGCCGGCCTGAAGCTCGCCGCCGAAATTCCGTGAGGTAACCATGGCATCCGACATAGATAAGTCGATCGAATTCCTGCAGAGCCACGCCACGTCTGCACTCAAAACAGCAGTCGGATTGGCGAATCGTATTGGCTCGTACTCGGCAGGGTCGACAGCCATTTCGTTTGCATACTCGCCGAGCAAACCGAACCTGCAGCCGCCGCCATCGTTTGGCGAACTTCTGCCCAGCGACACCTCGCCTGCGTCGATCCGGTTTCTCGATGCCGAGGTTGATAAGTGGCTGGCCAAATTCTTCCCCGAACTGTCCGCCAGCTTGCAGTCCACGCCGGAAGAGTGGCTGGCAGGCATTATCTCCGGCGCGTCACCGTTGGGGCTCAGTAAGGAACACTTCGATTCTGTATGGCACGAAGGCAGGGATCGCGCATACAGGGCTGCTGGCACCGAACAGGCCACACTGCGCGCGGAGTACTCGGAGCGTGGTTTTGATTTGCCACCTGGTGCGCTCATCGCATCGCTGAATGCGAGCGAGATTCGCGCCACTGACGCGATCGCCGACGTCAATCGTCAGCAGAACGTGCGTAACGCTGAGATCAAACTGGATCTGCTCAAGTTCGCTGAGGAACAGGCCATCGTACTCAAGCGAGGAATCATGGGGGAAATCTCGACCTTTTACGGCCGATGGATTGAGCTGATGAACCGTGATGTCGAGGTGGCCAGAACCAAGGCTCAGGCCTATGCATCGTTGAGCTCAGCCCTGTCGTCCTACTACAACGTTGAGCTTGGTTTCGAGGAGCTTCGCCTGCGTGCGGCACAGGGCCGATTGGAGGCAGATGTTCAGCGTAGCAGGGCAGGCCAACAAGAGGGCGAAGTGCGCGCAGCACAGAACAGCTCACTTGCGCAGGCTGCCCGAGCTATCGGTGACATCTCTGGCGCAGCGGCAAACGCTCAGTCCAGTCTGCAAGCTGATATTTACAGCGGAACGGCCTAGCCAGGCAGTCGCACTGCCGCGGGTTTGCTAACCCTCGGCAGTGACATAGGGTCGTGAGTATTCGAAAGAGGACGCAGCATGGCTACCACTAATCAAACCCCGCTGATCGGCCAGATTGATCAGGATGAGCAGCAGCAACGCCGCAAACCTGCTCTTCAGCAAGACAGCGCCGGCATTGGCCGGATGACCACTGGCGCGCTCTCGTTGCCAGTGGCGGCAGTGCGTGATGGCCTTGGTAATATTGGGACGGACATCGCCAACATTGGCCGCATGGCCATTGGTGGTGAGCCGGTACCGCGGCCAGGTTACGGGCGTACCGCTGCGCTCGCCCAGCAAACGGCAGATGGTGCGGCAGCGTTTGCTGGGGCCAACCGAAGCCTGCTCGACAGTACGAAGACTGCTCTGCGTGATGCGACAGGCACTCGTGCTGCAGCTCCATCGACTTTGGAAAGCCCATCCATTGGTCAGGGCATGCCGGCTCTGGCATCTGCGCAAGCGCCAGGCGCTGCGGGCAGCATTACCCCCCAGCGAATCCAGAGCATGGCGCGCGACGCTGCGAGCCGTCCAGCGACGAGCCAGCAAGTGCCTGCCATTGGCGATATCGACGCTGGTAATGGGTACACCCAGGCTGGCAATGGCATCGCAATGCGCGCGGGAGCAAATGGCGTTTCTGAGTTCACCAACGAGGCCAGCGCTGTTTCTGGTGCTCGAGCAATGCCCGCTGGCGGAATGGGGCGTATCGGTGATGGGATTGGCGGTGGCCTTTCCGTTGGTGAGCCAGGTGACGCAGCCAGGGCAATTCAGAGCTTTGATCAGGCAAACCAGATCCGCAGGGAAATGATCCGCGAGAATCGTCGCGGGCAAATTGGCGAAGGCGGTGGGCGTGTGACTGTCGTGCGTGACAGTTCCCGGGCTCCAAGCCTGACCGACATGCTCAATGATCGCCGTGATTCGCGCCAGGCCGAAACCGAGCAGCGCAGAGCGCAGGCCCAGCAAGGCATTCTTTCTGGTCTTGATGAGCGGATGACCAGTCAGTTGCAGCGTGTGCGCCTGGGGCAAGAGATCGAGCAGGGCGACGTGGCGGCTCAGGATCAGCAGCGCTTGCAGGGGCTGCGGAGTCAGATCGCCGACCCTCGCCTGGCAGCCGGTGAGCGGGAGACTGCGCGTCAGTCCTATGCAGCGCTGTCAACGCCGGCGAAAGATCGGTATGTGGCTCAGGACATCATCATGGGCATGGATGACACCAATAAGCCGATCCTTGGACGCCAAGTAATCGATGTGACAACTGGTCAGCCAGTGTCCACGACCCAGCCGCCAGTTGCCAGGCGGACAGTAACAAGCGCAGAAGTCGATTCGACTGCAAAGGCTCGAGGTATGAGCAGGGAGCAGCTAATTCAACTCTTGCAAGGCGCCGGCGTCACAGTCAGCGGTTAATGGCTTTCTGGGACTGAGAGGCCGAATTCGTCGATGAGGTCTTTCGGCTTGTCGTACAGATGGTTACATGCATTGCGAATGATCGCTGCAGCCTCACGGCTCCGCGTGTCACTAGCTTCCCGGACAGCGCACTCGGCGCCAGAGTCGTATCCCCAGAAGCCACGGCCCTCACCTTTACTGACAGTACTCCATCTTGCGGGGTACTGATCGGTGCAGTGGCGCACGGCTGCCGCCGCTGCGCTGTCATTCTGGATGCCGGGCAGCTCATCCAGCAGGCATGTGGCGTAATTCGCCGCCAGTGCTCCATTGGATAAGGCAAGAAGGCTTAGCAGAAGCAGGCTGCGCTTAGCCGAGTTAGACATATGTGCCCCTTATTGAAATGCGCTTTTCAGGGTCAGTGCATATCCGGCTGCGGTGAAGACTATGCCCAGGGCGCTAACCCAAAGGCTTTGCCTGGTGGCAGCGTCGAGCTCTCTATATTTGCCACCATGCACGCTGGCTTTCGTAGAGAGCTGCCATGCCGGCAGCAACAGGCCAGCAAACGTCAAGCCGGCGCCGATCGCTGATATGTACCCGAATTTCAGAACAAACCCCACTACAAGCAGGCAGGCGAAGGCTGCAATCCACAAGAAATGCCTGACTAAGCCACGCCCAAGTTCCAGGTTTTCATTCTCAGTTTTAGCTGTAGTCATACATCGTCCTTAGTTCGTAAATGGCGTGTTCGAGGGCCAGCTTTAGCAGCTTCTGTAAATTTAACATGATGGCCGGATGGTATGACTAGGATGGTATTTGAATAATGCTGACTCTTTGATTTGAGCTGAGATTCTCGTCTTGCCGATACAGGTCAGTGACATAGCGTCACCTGAGTGATGCCGCGGGGTGCGGCCGTTTGGGGGATGCATGGCTGATTTACTTGACGAATTCGGTATAGGTGGTGCGCGAGGCGCGTCAGGTGGCAGTGATTTGCTTGACGAATTCAGCTTGCAGCCAGCCAAGCCCAAGGCCAGCGGCATAATCGATACTGTCACCGAGGGCGCCAAATCCACCGGCCGTGCTATCGCCTCCACCGTCGACGCCTATACGGGGGACACGCAAGGTGTTGCAGATCGAGCCACAGTTCAACAACAGGCCCCGCGTGATCCCCGTCTTGAGAAATTCCACTCCGACTATGCCGAGCGCACCGCCGCTCTTGGTGATGACCCAGATCTGCTACCAACAATTGGCCAGGGTATTGGCGCGATCGTCGATAACCCTGCTGGGGCCGGGCTTGCCGTGCTCGAGCAGTTGCCGAACGCTGCGGTTGCGCTTGGTGGTGGTTACGCGGGCCTTAAAGGCGGCGCGGCGATCGGCGCCGGTATCGGTTCCGCTGTTCCTGTCGTGGGTACTGCTGCTGGTGCTGCGGCCGGCGGCGTGTTGGGCGGTCTGGCAGGTATGTTCCTCGGCAACGCCGCGCTCGAAACTGGCCAGAAGGCCATGGCGGCCGCGGACGATGGCGTGGTGACCCAGGACGAGCTTGCTCAGGCTCGACGAGAGGGCGCTATCAAAGGTGGCGTTATCACCGGTGTCGATGCTCTTACTCTCGGCGTCGGTGGCAAGGTGGCGAGCACACTGCAGCGCACCAGCAGCACCGCCCTGGAAGCGGCGACGCGTAAGGTGCTGGTGGATAACGGCGTCGATGTAGCCAATGAGACTGCAGTGCTGGCGGCGCGCGCCAATCCGCAGATTGCCGCAGCGGTGCAGGTGGCTCAGGGCAACGCACGAAAGGCCACAGAAAGCCTGGGTCGCCGCATGGCAACTGGTGGCGCACTGCTGGGAATGGAAACAGTCGGCGAAGGCGTTGGCGAGTACTTGGGTGAATTGGCAGCTACCGGCGAAGGCAGTATTCCTGATGCTGTGCTGGAGAGCCTGCTGTCGCTTGGGCAGAGCACGGCAGAAACCGGCTGGAACATGGCGCGAACGCGCAAGCCATCAGAGCAGATGGGGATCGACCCCGCTGCTGGGCCGATATCGGCAGTGGCTGCCGCTGCGGTAGATGGTTCCCCGTCAGGTACGCAAAGCCCAATTGCGGATGCAACCCGCGCCACGTTGCGTGCCGGTGCTCCAGCTCCTGCACCTGGTGGTCGGATCAGGGAGCGAGACCTGGCCGATCTGAATACCTCCGTCGCGCAGCAGTTGTTCAACACTGAGGTGGATGAGGCTGGGAAGCTGCGCTATTTCCGCTACGACCAAGACCTGCAGACTACGGCAGAGGTGCCAGAGGCCGAAGCGCTGGCGGCGGCCAAGCAGCATGTTGCCAGGGCCGAGGCTGAGGGCTTTGATCCGCTAGATTCGCGTGGCCTGAACCAACTGATGCCACAGGTGGAAGAGTTCAGCGCTGCTGATCGGCTGCCTGTCGCCGATGTTGAGTTCGACACCGGGCCTCGGCAGTTAGAAGAGGTTGAGCAGCGCCCACCGCTACCAACTGTCGAGATGGATACCGGCCCGCAAGGCTTGGAGCAGGTGCAGGTCACGCCGCGTGCTGAGCCGCTTGGCCTGCCAGCGCCCAGCTCCATGGTGGTGGATAGCGATGGCAACGCCCAACGTGGGGCTACCGCGCCATTTGTGGCACCAGCCTCGGAGCGGCCGGCGCCGGGCGGCCCGGGAATGGATCAGCAAGCCAGCAACAGACAGCGGCCGAGCTTCGACCAATTGATCGAGCGTGCTCGTGCCAATCCCAACGCAGAAGCGGCTGATCTTGCTCAAGTAACTGGCTCAACGCGAATTCAGGCTGGTCGTGCACTTCGTGGTGCACTGGCGGAAAGGGCGGCCATCGGCCAGGTTTTCAAAAGCGTTCCAGGTGCCAATAAGGCGCTGCTTGGTTTGCCGGTACCAGGCGCTTTTGAAGTGGTGAAAAGCGGTAACCGTGAATGGCGCGTGCAGCGCAAGCAAGAGGTGAAGAATGTTGATCGTGGGCCAAGGGCTGCTGATGAGCGAGTGGCAAGCAATCCACCTGCTGCACCAGCTCCGGCTGATAACGTGGCGCGAGTGCCAGTGGTGGCTGAGCGGCCAGCGCCTGCCAGGCCGGCAGCAGGACAAGATCGAGCTGATGTTTCTGCTACAGCTGAGGGGGCCGACGGACAGCGTGCACTGAGTGCGCCGAAGAGTATCACCGGCAAGAAGATCGGCAAGGACTGGACGGCGTTTAGCGACGATTCTGGCAGCCGTGGCGTGCCTCGGGCAGATATGCCGCAGATCAAGGCTGAACACCGCGGGGCCATGGTCAACTTCCTGAACGCCAGGGGCATCAGCCATGCAGAGGAAACTATCGCTGCTGCTGATTTGAAGCCTACTCAGGCTGAGTTCTCGCCGAAGAAGGTTGCTGCTGCGAAGAAGTTCGCCGGCGGCGATCGCTCCATTCTGGTTTCCCGTGACGGGCATGTGCTTGATGGTCACCACCAGTGGCTGGCCAAGCGCGAGGCCGGGGAGGACGTGAAGGTAATACGCCTCGATTCAACGATTCAGGATCTGCTGACCGCTATCGCCGAGTTCCCCAGTGCCACACAGGCGGATGGTGCGACATCGGCCGCGAGTGACGCAGGACAGTTGCCGGCAATTCTGTCCACGCCGCGGCGGCGTTACATCGACCAGCGGGCAAAGGCGGTGGGGCTCAAGAAAGGATCGCCAGGCTACGACCAGGCATTACAGCGCCTGCAGGATCAATATGAGGCCGATGTCGATCGCGCATCAGCCAGCATCACCTTCGAACAGTTCAACGCCCTGAACAGCGATAGCCCGGAAAGTCTGAACCGCCAGGCTTGGGAAGCGCTTCGGCAGGAGTTCGGCCAGAGCTATTCCCGCAGCAGCTACCGGATGGCGCCGACGAAGGCAAAAGGCTCACGCGCCGGCCAACTGCGTATGGCGATCAAGCAGATGTCCCGCGACTGGCGGAATGCGCCCGAAGTGGCGGTGGTGCAGTCGATCAAGGATCTGCCAACCAGGCAACGTCAGCGCGTAGAGCGCGACGGTGCGTTCGATGTCGAGGGCATATTTGCCAACGGGAAGGTGTACCTGGTGGCGGACAACCTCACCGGCGCCCGACATGCCGCGTTCGTGTTGCAGCATGAGGTTCTGGGTCACGCCGGCCTGCAGGGTGCTTATGGCCATCGGCTGAGCCCGTTGTTGATGAGCATCTATGGCAGTAATGCCGATATCAAAAGCCAGGCCGATGCCCTGGTGCAGCGCTTCGGCTATACGCCTGCGGTCGCAACGGAGGAGGTGCTGGCCGACATGGCCGGCGCTGGCACTATCCAGCAGCAGCCGTTCTGGTCTCGCCTGGTCACCGCGATGCGCAATACGCTCCGCTCTATCGGCATGGGGCTCAACTGGACGGAGGGCGACATTCAGGGGTTGCTGGGCAATGCTCGAGCGTACATCGAGAACGGCCGCCGTCGACCTGGTGCCCGGGTTGCGTTCTCGCGTGATGGGCGATCGGCACAGGGCCTGGAGATTACCGACCAACAGGGCCGGCTGTTGGCGCAGAACGGCAAGCCTTCGCAGCTCAACCAGCGGCAGTGGCACCAGGCGCGTGGCAGTAACTTCAAGAACTGGTTCGGCAACTGGCAAGGGCTGGCCGTCGGTGAGCGGCTGGGTTCGATGGCGGCAATCAAGCTGCAGATTCCTGCGAGCTGGCGCAATTTGAGTATCAGCGAGCTGCGTAAGCGCGCCCGGGAAGCGCTCAGCGATATCGTCAAGAGCGGACAGCCGCTGGTCAACAACGACCTGGGCGAGGTGCTGCTGAGCAGGAACAAGGGGGTGAACAAGTTCATCAGCGAAAGCGCTGACCCAGCCAAGCTGCTGATGGCTGCCGATATCCGCACTGCGTTTCAGAGCGCGGTGCATGCCTCGTCAAGGGCGCCTCGCGAACCTGCTGCAGAACCAAACGTTCAGTCCTACGAGCGGCTGCTTGCTAAGGTCAGTCTCGATGGCAGCGAGCTGGTTGCGGTGTTCACCGTCCAGCGGATGAAGGACGGGAAGCTGCACTTCTACAATGCCGTGTTTGCTGAGGATCAACAAAACTCCGGGCAAAAAGAAACCCCAGTAGGATCTCCGAGGGATACCCCCATTGCTGGGGAACGCGCCACATCGGCCAGTACTGAGGTTTCGGCCTCAACAGATTCTGCCGAGACGTCGTCATTCTCACGCCGGGCGCTCGAAAGAGTCAACCCGGATACTGTGTCCAAGGTGACGGACGGTAATGGTGAGCCGCTGGTTGTGTATCACGGGACAAGCATGGATTTTAACGAATTCAAACAGCAGCGATTCAGCGAGTTTGGGTTTCACTTCGGCAGCAAGGCGCAGGCGGAGGGGAGAATAAGGAACAAGAATGCCGAGGGCGGCTCTGTGTTGCCTGTATACCTTTCGATAAAGAACCCGCTGCGCATTACTGATACGGGCTATTTCGGTGGAATAGATGAGGCCTTTACCAATGTGCTTCGGGCTGCTGGCATCCCGCTGCGCAGTGATGCGACCCATGCCGAGCTGGTTATTGCGCTGGAGGCGAAGGGGTATGATGGTTTGGTATATCCGAATAATGGGGTCGATGAAGGATCGGGCGATTCCTACGTTGCGTTCCGTTCCGAGCAGGTGAAGAGCGCCACCGCCAACGTTGGCAGTTTCGATCCGAGCGATTCGGATATCCGTTACTCGCGGGCCAGCCAGCGCGATACCGAAGCACTGCGCAAGCTGGGCTTGGCCAAGGTCGATGCGCATAGCCTGCTCGACCAGGTGCGCAACATGACGCTCGGCGGCCTGCAGACCAGGATGCGTGAATGGTCGGTGCGCTCGGAGGAGGGCGTGTTCGACGGTCTGGCCGGCATACGTCGTGCGGAAGAGGCTGTGGGCGTCAACGATGTAAACCAGCAGGGGTACGTTTCTGCGCGTATGGCCAGCGGCATCGCCGACGTGATGCATGGGGTGCTGCACTATGCTGCGCCTGAATGGCGCGACGGGATCGTGTCGGGTAAAGCGGACACCCGCGGCGTGCTGGATATCCTGGGTGACCTCGGCCCGGACAATCTGACCCCATGGCTGGCGTGGCTGGGCGGTAAGCGTGCCCAGTTGCTGAAAGCACAGGGGCGCGAAAACAACCTGACCGATGCAGAAATTGCCGAGCTGGTGGCCATGGGGCAGGGCAAGGAGGCGTTGTTCGAAAAGACCTACCGCGAGTATGCCCAGGTGAACGAGGCTGTTCTGGATCTGGCGCAGGAAGCCGGGTTGATCGATCAAGACGCCCGCGCGAAGTGGCTCACCGACTATTACGTGCCGTTTTACCGCCAGGATGAAAGCGAGGGCATCTTTACCGCACCGCGCAGCAAACGAGGGCTGTCGCATCAGACGGCTGCAATCAAGGCGCTGAAGGGCGGCGACCTGCCGACCAACGACCTGCTGGCCAACATGTTGTCGGGCTGGACGAAGCGTATCGATGCGTCGATGAAGAACAAGGCTTTGCTCGAGGTGGTGGGTAACCTGCAGGGCAGCGAGTTTCTGACTGATGAGAGCCCGCGCTGGCAGGAGGTGCTGATTTCCCGTGATCAGATTGCCCAGCAGATCCGGAAGGATCGTAAAGCCTTGGCGCTGGCCGCCGACCTGCTAGACCTGCCGGCCGGTTCCAACCCCATCAAGGTGGTGAATCAGTTGATGAAGCCTGAGAACGAAGGCTTCGAGAAGCTGTGGACGCGGGTGGCGCCAACCGATCCGGACATCATCCGGGTGCAGCGCGCCGGCAAGAGCGAGTATTACCGGGTCAATGACGAAAGCCTGCTGCGCGGCCTGAAGTTCATGGAAGGCAGCGTCTTCAATGACCCGATCACCAAGATCGGCCGAGCCTTCAAGCGGATTCTCACGACCGGTGTTACAGCGTCGCCAGACTTCATCCTGCGCAACTTCATTCGCGACGCGGCTCATGCCTGGGTCATCAACAAGGATGGCTTCACGCTGGGCAAGGACTCGATCAAGGGCATGCGCGACGCGTTGCGTGAGGATCAGGACTACCGCGACCTGATGTTCGCCGGCGGCAGTTTCCAGGGTGGGTATGTGCACGGTACCGACCCAGAGGCTTCGGCCCAGATCATCCGCAGGGCATTGGAGAAGAAGGGATTCACTCGCCCGCAGCAGGATGCCTACATGGGCAGCCTGGTGAATACGCCCGCGAAAGCGGCCGCGATGCTTGGCCAGGGCTGGCAGAAGTATCGCGAACTCGGCGACAAGGTGGAGAACGCCAACCGACTGAGCACATACAAGGCCGCGATCGACGCGGGCAAATCGCGTCGCCAAGCTTCCTATGAGGCCAAGGATCTGATGGATTACAGCCTGCGCGGCAACTTTGCGGCGGCGCAGTGGTTCACCGATGTGGTGCCGTTCCTCAATGCCCGCCTGCAGGGCTTGTACAAGCTGGGGCGTGCCGTGAAGGGTGACAAGACCCTGTTGGCCAAAGAGGTGGCCATGAAGGGAGGTTACATCGCTCTGTTCTCGCTGATGCTGGCGGGGCTGAACGACGATGACGAGCGCTATAAAGCCCTGATGGACTGGGACAAGGACATGCACTGGCACATCTTCCTGGGCGATGAGCATTTCCGCATCCCGAAACCGTTCGAGCTGGGCCTGGTGTTCGGTACCGTGCCCGAACGCATCTTGCACGCAATGACCGGCAGCCAGGATGGCGGCGACTTGGCTAAGGCGGTTTCGCGTGGGGTGTTCGAGACGCTGGCTTTCAACCCGGTACCGCAGTTCTACCAGCCGATCCGCGAGCTGCAGGCCAACCGCAACTTCTTCCGTGATTCGCCAATCGAGGATATGAGCGACGAAGGCAAGCTGCCCGAGGCGCGCTATGACGAGCGCACCAGTACGATCGGCCGACTGGTTGGGCAGGTGACTGGGCCAATTGCGGGGCTATCGCCAAAGCAGGTCGACCATCTTATCGCCGCCTACACCGGCACTTTGGGCCAGTACGTGCTGGATGCATCAAGCCTCGTGACGAGCGTGTTCGACGATGCTGATCGGCCTGCCAGCCGTGCTGGAGACATCCCGATCCTGAAAGTCATCTACCAGGGGGATGCTCCGCGCTCGACAAAGTATCAGTCCGAGTTCTACGACATGATGCGTGAGACTGATCAGCTCAACCGAACCATCAAGTCATACCGTGAGGAAGGGCGGCTGGACGCTGCAGAGCAGTTGATGGCCAAGAGCCGCGAGAAGCTGCGTCACCGTCCTGCGCTGGGGCTGGCACGTAAGCAACTGGGGAATATCCGAAACCAGATGGATGCCGTGTACCGGGACACCGCCATGACGCCAGATCAGAAGCGGCAGCGGCTGGACACCTTACAGGTGCGGGCCAATGGCGTGGCTGAACGGATCGTGAATCTGGCGGGAGGTGACTTCTAGAAGGCGCCGAGTATGGCGGCGATACCAACGACGACGCCGCAAAGCAGCGCGAATCCCCAGAACGTGGATTCCGCTGCAGCGCGTGTGGCGCGGTCGGTGTTTTTGTAAAGCGTGTAGCCGATGGCGATCAGGATCCCGCCGACAATGGGGTTCGCCAGCAAGGAGACCATGCCGAGCACGAGAAGGATGCCGCCGATCCAGACTTGAAGCATGGGGATGTCTCCCGATAATGTCTGGTCAGTTTCGAGCACGGGTGGTTTTCGGGGAAGGGCCTTTTCAGGCCCTCTTGGGAATGCTGACGACGTTGCCACGCTCTAGCGCGTCGAGGTGGTCGGCATACCATTGCATCATCGTGCGGCGCTGTTCCAGGTACTTCGCCTTGTTGTAGACGCCGGCGACGCCTGCCTTGGCGTGGGATAGCTGCGCTTCGATGTGGTTCTCGTCGAAGCCGTTCTCGTTGAGGAGGGTACTGGCGATATGGCGAAAGCCGTGGCCGGTCTGCTCGCCCTGGTACCCCATCCGGCGAAGCGCCATGTTGAATACCATGTCGCTCAACGGTTTGGTTCGATCATTCCGCCCAGGGAACAGACGATCGTACCCGCCAGAATAGAGCTGCAGCTCCTTTAGCAGGTTGAGGGATTGAGTCGAGAGCGGCACGATGTGCTCCCGCCTTTTCTTCATCCGCTCGGCCGGGATCTCCCAGGTCGCCTTGTCCATGTCGAACTCAGACCACATCGCCTCTCGCACCTCACTGGGGCGCAGGCCGTTGATGATGAGCAGACGTAGGCCAATGCGAACGACTCGATTGTTGTAACTGCTTACTGCCTGCAGCAGCTTTGGAAGTTCGACCTGATCAACGTGCGCGTAGTTTTCGGACTTCTTCTTCTGCAGAAACTTTTCGAGCCCGTCGACCGGGTTATTCACAGCGCGCCCTGTCACCCTGGCCAAGTCATAGATTTCTTTGCAGTAGCGCCGGACGTTGCCCATCTGTTCGATGATGCCTTTCTTCTCCATCCCGCGGAAAAGCTCCATCCATTCCATGGACGTGATATCGAGGTAGGAGCGCTTCCCCATTTTGGGAAACACATGCAGTTCAAGGGCGCCCATCACTCGCTTGGCGTAGCCGTTGCCCCAGGCGTGTACGCGAACGGCATACCACTCACGGGCCAGTTGCTCGAGCGTATTTTCGGATTTGGCTTTCTCTACCGCAGCTTCGGCTTTGCGCTGCGTCGATGGGTCAATGCCCTGGGCAAGTAGTGTGCGTGCTTCCTGGGCCTTTTCGCGGGCTTTTGAGCCAGACACGATGGGGTAAGATCCGAGGCCAAGCCACGAGCGCGCTTTGCTGCCTGGCTTACTGTACCGGAGCTCCCAGAATTTCTGGCCGGAAGGTTTCACCCGGAAGTACAGGCTCTGGCCGTCATGTTCGCGGTAAGTTTTGTCCTCTGGATCTAGGCCGGCGAGGGTAGAGTCAGCCATCGGCCGACGCTTGATATCAGCGCGTTTCATGGTGTTTTGGTATGCCCATGTTCGAAGTTAGGGCGCCATGATAACGGCATACCAATCGGCATACCAATTCGAGCGGTATAGCCTGATACAAGATGAGTAGGGCTGAAACAACAAAGCCGGCCACAGGGGCCGGCTTTGCTGAGGTTTCGAGACATGCTGATGCAAGCTGAAACAGGGAAGTGGTCGGAGAGGCAGGATTCGAACCTGCGACCTTCTCGTCCCGAACGAGACGCGCTACCAAGCTGCGCTACACTCCGAATGCGCCGAATTGTACTGAAAAAGTTTTACAGCACAAGGGCTTAGCAAAAATTTTAAATCGGGGCGCAGCGCTTGGTGCTTACGCCCACGATGGGTCAAAGGTGCTTACAGCTCTTTGACGGTACGAACTTGGTCTTTGTTGACCTTGGTGCGCTTGCCATCCAGTTGTTCGAACTCGTAGAAGCCAGTGTCGTCGTCGAAATCAGGGCGATCTACGGTCTGGATTTCCCTGCCATCGTTCAGGGTGATGACCGAAGGCGTGGAACAACCGACCAGGGTAACCAGGCCGAACGCGAGTAGAAATGCAGCGGTAGTCCGTTGCTTCATGACATGTCTCCTTAAAATCGAAGCTGAATGATTACTTGGGCTAAGACGGGCGCTTCGAGCCCAAGTTCCACTGTATTTACTGCTTGGCTGGCCTGCACTGCAAGTCCGTTCTACTCAATGAGCTGCGGTGAATTGACGTTGCTCAGGCGCGGATCGTCTGGCACGCAGGTTAGCGCCACCGGGTGATGATCCCTCAGCCAGCGCTGGGTGCTGCGCTGACCGGCCTGCCAGGCCTGCTCCAGGGAGGGCAGCAGGCTGCGGGGGATGACCGCGAACAGCGGTTCCCAATGGCCGTCGCGCTTGGCCATGACCGGTCGGTCGCCGGCCAGCGCGAGGAGTTCGTCGAGCAGCGTGCGGTCGACTCTGGGTGCGTCACAGGGCAGCACCAGCAGGAGAGGGTGGCGGGCGATCTGCAGGGCTGCACGAATACCGGCCAGCGGACCCGGATAGTCCGCGCTGTCATCGCCGACGAGGTGGTCGGCGTAGGGCGCGTAGGCTTCGTGATTACGGTTGCAGGAGATGATCAGGTCGTCGGTCAGTGGCCGAACCTGGTCGTGCAGCCATGCGATCATTGGCCGCTCCTGCCAGTGCACCAGGCCCTTGTCGCGGCCGCCCATACGCTGGCCGCGCCCGCCTGCGAGCAGTACCACCGAGAGGCTTTGGGGCGGGGCTGAAGTAGGCATGGCAGGGTCTCCGGCGGTGGCGCTGTGGTATAACACCGGCCATTGTTCACGACAACTGGAAGCCTGCCATGAGCCACAAGGCCGATGCGCCATTCGTGCCCTTGAATATCGCCGTTCTGACCGTCAGCGATACCCGCACGCTGGAAACCGACACCTCCGGACAACTGTTCGTTGACCGCTTGAAAGCGGCCGGCCATCGCCTCGCCGAGCGCGTGTTGCTGAAAGACGATCTCTACAAAATTCGCGCTCAGGTCGCCACCTGGATCGCCGAAGACGTGGTGCAGGTGGTGCTGATCACCGGCGGCACCGGCTTCACCGGACGTGACAGTACACCGGAAGCAGTGGCCTGCCTGCTGGACAAGCAGGTCGATGGTTTCGGCGAGCTGTTCCGGCAGATATCCACCACCGATATCGGTACTTCGACCATTCAGTCCCGGGCGCTGGCCGGCCTCGCCAACGGTACGCTGGTCTGCTGCCTACCTGGTTCGACCAATGCCTGCCGCACCGGCTGGGACGGCATCCTGGCCGAGCAGCTCGACGCCCGTCATCGCCCCTGCAATTTCGTGCCGCACCTCAAGCTCGCCGCTCCCTGCGAGAGCCGCGGATGAGCGAGCAGCATTCGCCGCTGATGCCGGTGGAGCAGGCGCTGGAGCGCTTGCTGGCGCTGGCTGACGCTACCCCTATCGAAGGCCATGAGTTGGTCGACTTGGCTCAGGCCGATGGCCGCGTGCTGGCCGAGCCGCTGATCGCCGGCCTGGATCTGCCACCATGGCCGAACAGTGCCATGGACGGCTACGCGCTGCGCCTGGCCGACTGGCAGGGCGAGCCGCTGCCGGTCAGCCAGCGCATCTTTGCTGGCACCGCGCCCGAGGCGCTGGAGCCTGGTACTTGTGCACGGATCTTCACTGGCGCGCCGGTTCCGCTTGGCGCCGATACGGTGGAGATGCAGGAAAACGTCAGCCTCGGCGATGACGGTCGCGTGCATTTCGATCAGGCCATGAAAGTCGCCCAGAACATCCGCCCCCAAGGGCAGGAGAACCGCAAGGGTGAAACCCTGCTCAGCGCTGGTACGCGGCTGGGGCCGGTAGAGCTGGGGCTGGCAGCTTCGATTGGTCTGGCGCAGTTGTCGGTGCGTCGCAAACCCCGGGTGGCGGTGTTGTCCACTGGCGATGAACTGGTCGAGCCGGGTCAGCCGCTGGGCGCCGGGCAGATCTACAACAGCAACCGCTACCTGCTGGTCGCCTGGCTGCAGCGCTTGGGGTGCGAGGTTATCGATGCCGGCATTCTGGTCGATGATCTCGAGCGTACCCGCGAGGCCCTCGGCGCCCTGCAGGATGTCGACCTGATTCTTTCCACTGGCGGCGTGTCGGTGGGCGAGGCGGACTTTCTCGGCATTGCCTTGCGCGAGGCCGGCGAGTTGGCTCTGTGGAAGCTGGCGATCAAGCCCGGCAAGCCGCTCACCGTCGGCGAGTTCCGGGGGCGCCCGGTGATTGGCTTGCCCGGTAATCCGGCGTCCACCTTGGTGACCTTCGGCCTGCTGGCACGGCCTTATCTGCTGCGCCGCCTGGGCGTACAGAAGGTCGAGCCCCTGGGCTTCGCGGTGCCGGCGGGCTTCGTCTGGGCAAAACCCGGCAAGCGCCGCGAGTTCCTGCGGGCGCGGCTTGAAAACGGGCGAGTCGTGCCTTACTCCAATCAGAGTTCCGGCGTGCTTCGCAGTGCCGCCTGGGCCGAAGGGCTGGCGCAAGTGCTGGAAGGCACCACCCTGAAAGAAGGCGACAGCCTGCACTTCATTCCAATGAGTGAATTACTCGGCTGAGGTGTAGAGTCGATAGTCGGCGAGCAGGAGATGGACGGTGTGATTATTTCTCCTGCGCGTTGTCTGCATAGGCAGTCGTTTTCAATCCCGTTTTCGGAGCCGTTATGCAAGAGCGTAAAGCGCTGTTGATCCTTCATGGTAAGCAGTCCCTCAACGAAGAGGTGCGCACGGCGGTCAAGACCCAACGCGAGCGCGGCTGGGATCTGGCCGTGCGCCTGACGTGGGAAGCGGGTGACGCCCAGCGTCTGGTCACAGAAGCCTTGCAGGCGGGTTATCAGACGCTGATCGCCGGCGGCGGTGACGGCACTCTGCGAGATATTGCCGAAGCGATGGCCAAGGCCAATACGGATGCAAGTTTGGCGCTGTTGCCCCTGGGGACCGCCAATGACTTCGCTGTCGCTGCCGGTATTCCGGTCGTGCCTACCGATGCTTTGGCGCTGCTCGATACACCGGCGCAGCCGATCGACCTGGGTGAGGTCGACGGCCAGCTGTTCCTTAATATGGCGACGGGCGGTTTTGGCTCCAACGTCACTGCCAATACCTCCGAAGATCTCAAACGCGTGCTGGGCGGTGCCGCCTACATGCTTACCGGCCTGACCCGTTTTGCCGAAGTGCGCTCGGCCTTTGGTCGCTTCAAGGGGCCGGACTTCGAGTGGGAAGGTGAGTTTCTCGCCCTGGGTATCGGTAACGGTCGGCAGGCGGGTGGCGGGCATGTGCTGTGCCCCCACGCGCGAGTCAACGACGGCTTGCTGGATGTGTGTATCGTTCCGGCGGCGTCCGATGTAGTTGGCACGCTGGGGACGCTGTTCTCGGGTGGATTGAAAGGAATCGAGGGTGTGTCCGTCAGCGCTCGATTGCCCTGGCTGGAAATCGAAGCGCCGGAGGGGCTCGATCTGAACCTCGATGGTGAGCCACGTGAGGGGCACAGCATGCGTTTTTCCGCGCGGCCACAGGCGCTGCGTGTGCATCTTCCACAGCAGTCTCCTTTACTGCACGACTAGATATAGCGATGCTGGTTTCCCATCAGCCGCTGGTGCAAGATGGCGTTGCGCCATGCCGCCTTCAGTAATGCAACGCCTGGCCGATAGCTTGACATGAACATCACGCCTCACAGGAGCGAATAATGGCCGGTATTCTCGACACCGTTGATCAACGGACACAGTTGGTAGGTGAGAACCGCCTGGAAATTCTGATGTTCCGCCTGGCTGGCCGGCAGTTGTTCGCGATCAACGTATTCAAGGTGCAGGAAGTCCTGCAGATGCCCAAGCTGACGCTGATGCCGCATCGGCACCGCTTCGTCTGTGGGGTCATTCACCTGCGTGGGCAGACCCTGCCAGT
Organism: Pseudomonas sp. PME37.24/006; assembly: GCF_055556635.1. Classification (NCBI taxonomy): domain Bacteria; kingdom Pseudomonadati; phylum Pseudomonadota; class Gammaproteobacteria; order Pseudomonadales; family Pseudomonadaceae; genus Pseudomonas; species Pseudomonas sp. PME37.24/006. The sequence continues at coordinate 336,016 of NZ_JBVHNL010000003.1, read as the reverse complement.
GATCGACCTGTCCCAGGCCATCGGCATGCGGCCAATCGTGCCTGATGAGCGCAGCACCATCATCGTCACTGAATACAACCGCTCGATTCAGGCGTTCCTGGTCGGCGGCGTCGACCGCATTCTCAACCTCAACTGGGAATCCATCCTGCCACCGCCTGGCGGAGCAGGGCGCCACCACTATCTGACGGCAATCACCAAGGTCGACGACCAGTTGGTGGAGATCATCGACGTGGAGAAAGTGCTGGCCGAGATCGTGCCGTACGACACCCGTATTTCCAGCGACCGCCTGGCCGATCCACTGCTGGAAAAGGCCCGCGGCCGCGAAGTGCTGCTGGTCGACGACTCCAGCGTGGCTCTGTCGCAGCTGCGCGATACCCTGTCGCAGCTGGGGATCAAGATGCATGTGGCCACCGATGGCCTGAAGGCGCTGAACATGCTCAAGGCCTGGGCGGACACCGGCCAGGTAATGACCGACAAGCTGCTGATGATCTTCACCGATGCCGAAATGCCGGAAATGGACGGCTATCGCCTGACCACCGAAATTCGACAGGATCAGCGTCTGCGTGATCTCTACGTGGTTTTGCACACATCGCTGTCCGGCAGCTTCAACGATGCCATGGTGAAGAAAGTAGGCTGCGACAACTTCCTCTCCAAATTTCAGCCCGACAAGCTGGTCGACGTGATTCGCGAGCGCCTGGCGCTCGACGAGCAGTAACCGCTCAGCGCTACACGCCTGGCTTGAGCCGCGGCGGCGGTTTGCGTATAACCGCCGTTTAGCTCTAGTCAGGACGCCGGGCCATGCACCTTTCCTCGCTTTACCGTTTTCCTCTCAAGTCCGCTATCGGCGAGTCGTTGCCCAGTCTGCAGCTCGACGGTCTGGGCGTGGCCGGTGATCGCCGCTGGATGCTGGCGAGCGAGGACAATGGTCGCTTCCTGACCCAGCGTACCTTTCCGCAGATGAGCCGCCTGACGGCGCGCTGGAATCAGGCCGGCGGCCTGACCCTCGAGGCGCCGGACAGGCCTTCTCTCGACGTGGCGCTGCCGGATCCCGACGAGGCATTGCGTGGAGTGATCATCTGGCGCGACAGCATGCGCGTGCCGGACGCTGGCGACGAGGCGGCGGCCTGGGTCAGCGAATTCATCGGCAAGCCCTGTCGGTTGGTACATGTACCCGCAGAGCGTGCGCGCTATATCGAGGGCAACGTGACAGGGGATGAGAAGGTCGGGTTCGCCGACGGCTTTCCGCTGCTGTTGATCGGCCAGGCTTCACTCGACGACCTGGTGGCTCGGGTTGGTCGTCCACTGGAAATGCTGCGCTTTCGTCCAAATCTGGTGGTACAGGGCAGTGAGCCCTATGCCGAGGATAGCTGGAAGCGTATTCGCATCGGCGATGTCGAGTTCACGGTTGCCAAGGCTTGCTCACGTTGCATCATCACCACCATCGATCCGCAGACCGGCGAGCGCAGCGCCGATCGCGAACCGCTGACCACCTTGCGCAGCTACCGCCAACGCGAAGGCGAGATTCTTTTCGGGCAGAACCTGATCAACCACGGTAGTGGTGAATTGCAGGTTGGGATGCCGGTCGAGGTGCTGGAGTAGGTTGATGGTTAGCCAATCATCCTGATGTAGCTCGGGTCGAGCGCAGCGACACCTGGGAAAGTTGCCCTGGGTATCGCTTCGCTCAACCCAGGCTACGGGGGCGGGAGCGATGCGCACTCTTTCTTGCCGCTGCCCTATTGGTCGAAATAGCGCTCGTGCCAGCCCACCAGCGGCTGCGGGGCGTTGAGCTTGTCGCCGTAGATCACCGCGTAGGACAGCACGTTCTGCACGTATTGGCGGGTTTCATTGAACGGGATGTTCTCGACCCACACGTCATACGACAGGTGGTTGGCACCGCGCAGCCACTGGCGAACGCGGCCGGGGCCAGCGTTGTAAGCGGCCGAGGCGAGCACCCGGTTACCATTGAACTGGCCGTAAATCTGGCTCATGTAAGCGGCGCCCAGCTGAATGTTGATGCTGGGCAGCAATGTGTTGTTTGGATTGCTCAGTGGAATACCGAACTTGCGTGCGGTCTCCTTGGCGGTAGCGGGCATGACCTGCATCAGGCCCATGGCGCCGGCGTGAGACTTGGCGTCGGCCATGAAGCCGCTTTCCTGGCGGGTGATGGCGAACACCCAGCTGGAGTGCAGGCCGCGCTTTTTCGCTTCAGTTGTCAGCGATTCGCGATAGGCCATCGGGAAGCGAACGTCGAGGTCGTCCCAGTACTTGGCCTGGCTGATGGTACGGATGGCCGGGAAATACCATTCCATGTCGTAGGCCAGGCGTGCCTGGGCCACCAGTTCGTCGCGGTCGAAGTGCCGGCTGGCGTGGTACCACTCGCGGCGGCCATCGACGATCTGGCCACGGTCATGGAACTCCATGGCGCGACGGATGCCAGGGGCGTTGCGTACCTTTTTGATCACCGCGGCGCTGAGCGGCAGTGGCGCGTTTTTCAGGTGATAAGGTTCCTTGACCTGATCGGCAGCCATGAAACCGTAGAAGTCGCGCTCTTTGGCCAGGCTGTGGAACAGCGGCTGAGCGGCCTTGCTGTTGGGTTGTGCCAGTTGCAGCGTGCGAGCCTGCCAGTAGCGCCAGCGGTTGGTGCTGGCAAGGGAGTCGGGCATGCGGCTGATCAGCTTGTAGGCTTCGTCCCAGCGGCCCAGGCGCAGCAGCAGGCGAGCGCGCCATTCGCTGACGGTGTCGTCACGCAGGTTGGGATCGTACTTGGCCATCACGTCAAGGGCGCGCGGGTCAAAGCGGCGTGCCAGGGTCAGGCCGATCTCGTTGGCGATGGCAACCTTCTCCTGATCGGAGAAGTGCATGCGCTGGGAATAGCCTTCGAGCAGGCTCAAGGCCTGTTCCGGATCCTGGCGTGCGAGTCGGCGCAGGCCGAGGCTGACCACGTCGCCCATGGCGTCGTCGGCCGGCGTGAATCGTGCGGTCTGGGTGAGAATCTGCGGTTTCTGGCCAACTTCCACGAGCAGCTTGCCATGGTTGCTGAGTGTCGGCAGATCTTTGCTCAGGAAGGTGGCCAGGCTGTAGTTGCGCGCTTCGGCAGCCAGCTTGGTACGTTGCCAGCGGCGTTGTTCGGTCAACTGACCTTCGGCTGCCCAGCGGTCGAATAGACGATCACAGGCTTCGGGCTGCGACTTGCCAGCCAGCCACAGCTTCTCGGCGCTGGCATAGCCTTCGGCAGTCTGGCCTTGGTTGAGCTGGCGCTGGCCATTGAGGCAGTCGAGCTCGGTAAAGTTGAGGCCCGGATCATAGTACTTGGCGAAGGTTTGCCATTCGCCACGCTCGGCCAGCCAGCGCAGCCAGCGCAGTTTCATCCAACTGGCCTGGGGCAGGTCACCATGGGCTGCGAGGAAGGCTTCGATTTCGTTATTGCTAGCTGATTTCAGGCGTGCGGTGAGTTCGTCATACGCCAGATAAGGCGTCAGCGGGTAGTCGCTCAGGGCGCTGGCGTAGCGCTGATAAGGCCCCTTGTCGCCCTTGGCAAGAGCGGCCTTGGCCTCATCGTAATACTGGCGTTGCTGGGTCAGGCTCGCTGCCTGGCTCAGGGTTGCCGTGGTGGCGCAAAGAATCAGGCAGCTCAACAGACTGGGCAAACGACAGCGCATGGTACTTCCGGGGGGATCATCTCGTGAGCGGATGCGATCTGGCTGATGCCGGTCGCTCGATGCGCCCTTTGGGCGGCAGCAGGCCGTATTGGCAGTTGCGGGCGCAGTTAAAGGCAATGGGCGTTAGCTTAGCCTTTTGCCCGCTTGGCGCGAAAGGGCCGCAGCAGTCTGGCGCATGTCTGTTTATGTCACATCGACAGCCGGTGCGTAAGGCCTGACAGACGCCGAGGGCCTTCTCGGTTAGAATACGCGCCCGGTTTTTGGCTGGCGCATGCGCCGGCCAGATCAGTTTCGTGGTGGTCGGCCACGTGGTGAACCCATTGGCTGCGTTCGCACACTCTTTTCGCCACCACCCCAGCGTATTGTCGAGGCAACCCATGACCCTGCTCAAGTTCACCGATGTTTCCCTGGCCTTTGGCGCCATGCCGCTGCTGGACAAGGTGTCTTGGCAGATCGCCCGCGGCGAGCGGGTGTGCATCATTGGCCGCAATGGTACCGGCAAGTCCAGCATGCTCAAGCTGGTCAAGGGCGATCAGAAGCCCGATGACGGTGCCGTCTGGCGCGCGCCGGGGCTGAAAATCGGCGAGCTGCCACAAGAGCTGCCGGTCGCCGATGAGCGCACCGTGTTCGATGTGGTTGCTCAGGGCCTGGATGGCGTTGGCGAGTTACTCGCCCAGTACCATCACTTGGCGCAGAACTGTGTCACCGAAGAAGATCTGAACAAATTGATGCACGTTCAGCAGGATCTTGAGGCCCGTGATGGCTGGCGCCTGCAGCAACTGGTCGACAGCACTCTGAGCCGTCTGCAGTTGCCTGCCGACAAGACCCTGGCCCAGTTGTCCGGTGGCTGGCGCCGCCGTGTGCTGCTGGCCCAGGCGTTGGTCAGCGAGCCTGATCTGCTGCTGCTCGACGAGCCAACCAACCACCTGGACATCGGCGCGATCGCTTGGCTGGAAGAAGCCCTCAAGGATTTCCAGGGCGCCGTGCTGTTCATCACCCACGACCGTTCCTTCCTGCAGAATCTGGCCACGCGCATTCTCGAGCTGGATCGCGGCGGCCTGATCGACTGGAATGGCGATTACGCCAGCTTCCTGGTGCACAAGGAGGCCGCGCTGGCCGCCGAGGAAACCGCCAACGCGCTGTTCGACAAGCGCCTGGCCCAGGAAGAAGTGTGGATCCGCCAGGGCATCAAGGCCCGTCGTACCCGTAACGAAGGTCGTGTGCGTGCCCTCAAGGCGTTGCGCGTGGAGCGCAGCGAGCGCCGCGAGCGCACCGGCAAGGCCAACATTCAGCTCGACACTGCGGAGAAATCCGGCAAGCAGGTGATGGTGCTCGAGAACGTCAGCTTCGCCCACCCAGGCGGCCCGTTCCTGATTCGCGATTTCTCCATGGTGCTGCAGCGCGGCGACCGTATCGGCCTGCTGGGCGCCAACGGCACCGGTAAGACCACTCTGTTGAAGCTGATGCTCAGCGGTCTGCAACCGACCAGCGGCAAGGTGGAAGAGGGCACCAAGATCGATGTCGCCTACTTCGATCAATTGCGCCATCAGCTGGATCTGGAAAAGACCGTCATCGACAACGTCGCCGAAGGTCGTGACTTCATCGAGATCGACGGGCAGAACCGACACGTGCTCAGCTACCTCGGCGATTTCCTGTTCAGTCCGCAGCGTGCCCGTACCCCGGTCAAGGCGCTGTCGGGAGGCGAGCGTGCGCGTCTGCTGCTGGCCAAGCTGTTCAGCAAACCGGCCAACCTGCTGGTGCTCGATGAGCCAACCAACGACCTCGATGTGGAAACCCTCGAGTTGCTCGAGGAAGTGCTGCTGACGTTCAAGGGCACGGTACTGATGGTCAGCCACGACCGGGCATTCCTCGACAACGTGGTCACCAGCACCCTGGTCTTCGAAGGCGAGGGCAAGGTGCGCGAGTACGTTGGTGGTTATCAGGACTGGCTGCGTCAGGGTGGTTCGCCACGCCTGCTGGGCGTTGGTGAGACCAAGTCGGGTAAGGCCGAGCTGGGCTCCGCGGTCGTCGAAGCCCCCGTCTCTGTGCCCGTTGCCGAGCCGGTAGAAAGCGCACCGGCGGCGAAGAAGAAACTCAGCTACAAGCATCAGCGTGAGCTGGACGCCATGCCCGAGCAGATCGATGCCGCAGAGCAGAAGATCGCCGAGCTGGAAGCGCAGATCGCCGCTCCTGCGTTCTACCAGCAGTCCGGTGAGCACACCGCGGCGGTGCTGGCGCAGTTGCAGGCACAGCAGGAAGAGCTGGAGCGTCTGGTCGAGCGCTGGGCTGAACTGGAAGGCTGATCAGCCTTCGGACACTATCTGCTGGCTGATGCTACAGCGCCGGGCTTTGCCCGGCGCTGTTCATTGCGGGGCGATCAGGCCGATGGCTTCTTCAGGCTGACGGCCAGCACGTCGCAGGGCGCGCCGTGCAGCACGTCATTGGCGGTCGAGCCGAGCAGCAAGGCCAGGCCGTGACGGCCGTGGCTGCCGACGATGATCAGATCGCAGTGCTGCTCAGAAGCGAGGCGATGAATTTCCTGGCGTGGCTGGCCGTAAGCCAGGTGGCGGTTTTCCGCGGTGAGCTGAGGGTGCTTGAGGGCGAAGGCGTCGAGGCGCTCCTTGGCCTGCTCGAACTGCTGTTGTTGCAGCATCGACAGATCCATCGGTACGTCGCCGCCAAAAGCCATGGCCATGGGTTCGACGATATGCACCACGGACAGTTTTGCCTGGGTGCTGCTGGCTAGAGCCTGGGCGCGCTTCATTACCGGGTCGCACTCCTCGGTCAGATCGACGGCGACCAGAATGTGCTGGTAGGGCATGAGATTGTCTCCTTTCAGGGTGACCAATGATTTCAAGTATGGCTGGTTTGAGCATTTACCACAGGTTGCGCAGTGGAGATAGAAATTATGACGGGATGGATCGTTGTCGCACTACTGGTAGTCGCACTTAGTCCCCTGGTCTGGCTGGTGCCATCGCGGCGTCAGCGTGGCCAGATGGACGTTCGCATGGAGGCGCGGCGTATGGGTTTGGCCATGCAGCTGGCCCGCGAGGAGTGGCCGTATTGGATGGCTAATACGGCGCCGAGCCCCTGCCCGCAATACCACCATCCGCGACCCCGCGGGCGGCAGGACAGTTGGTGCTACTGGCAGCGAGAGCCAGGCATATGGCTGAACAAATGGCAGGAGCCCTGTGCGGATATGCCGCTCGTCGAGCAGCTTGGCAGCTTGCCTGGAGACGTCTACAAGGCCGAAGCCACTGCGCAGATGATCGCTCTGTGCTGGGGAGAGCGTGCCCGCCCAGAATCGTTGCAGGCTATTGCGAGCTTTCTCAAGGCGCGTGCCTGAGCAATCTCGCGCCGTGGTCAGCGTGTTATCAGCTGTCATGACTGGCTGCTCGCCTAGGCTGGCTTCGAATAGAGGTCGGTGACCTCCATTAGCCCACGAATAATACTGTCCGAGTACTTGTTGACCAGGAACGGCACGCTTTTTTCGTTGTAGTTGCGCAGCGACTTCTCGATGTAGCGCCATTTGGTCGCTACAGCGTCCAGTGCCGTATTGATCTGCGCGCTGTTGCCCGGCAGGCTGCGCAGCGCATCCAGGCGCTTGGAAAAGTCTGCTACCTGATCTTCAATGGGGCGCTCGCTGCTATCCCCGGAAAAGCTGGCGCCTACCGATGCACTGCGTGCGGCGTAGCTCACGGCGATGCTTTGCATCAGCAGGCTGAGCTGCCGGGTGCTGGCGGTCTGCTCGGATATCGCGCGTGCGTCCGCGCGTTGCAATGCGTCGTACAGGGCTTCGCTGGTCGCCAATACCTGGCGGTTGCGTGCAGCCATGTCGGCGACCGGCTGCAAATCTGTGTAGCCCTGCTTCCCCAGCGCGCTCATCAGTGCCGTCAGATCTCGATCATAGGCTTGCCACTCCTCCTGCAGGCGAGTTTGTAGGCGAGCCGCGCCGATGTCAGGCATGCCTGACAGTTTCAAAATCTGTCTGCTGGCTTCCTGGCGAGACTCATCGATCATCCGTGCGTAGCGCTGATCGCCTTCCATACTGTTGTACATGTAGAAGTCGCCCAGACTTTTCTGCGCAGCCAGGTGCAGGCGCAGAAGATGTTGCAGGTAGGGCGAGGTTTCCGCGGCAGCGCTGAAACCAGGCAGCAGCAGGGTGAAGAGCAGGGCGTGTAGAAGGATGGCGCGCAGGCGTGCAGGCATGCTGGAACCTCGGTGAAGACACATCGTTATTGTTGTTTTAGTCATTCGGTGGCAGCCGAATCGCGCGACTCTACCCCTGGTCTCGAATTTTGGCTAGCGCTAAGTCCAGGTGGACGCATGCCTGCCGAATGGCGCGTTATCGACGCCATTGATCTGCTTTTCGCTGCAGGCTTTATCAATCACTGTGGATTGGTAGTGCGCGCTGCAAGTGGCTACAGAACGCCAATTGACAATTACCGGCTTTTCCGTGAATGTGTGCTCACCCAAATCAAACGGGCGTATGAATTGAGCGTTTGCCGCTTCGGCAGTGCCCAATCCAGTCCGAATATCGCATCGGTGGGTAGCGGAATTTCGTCTACGGTGTCTTGTGGCGTGAGTCTGTGGATTGACTCCGGTGTGTACTGTTCAGATTCCCTAAGCGTGGAGATCAGTTGATGATTTACGAAGGTAAAGCCATCACGGTTAAGGCTCTTGAAAGCGGCATCGTCGAACTCAAGTTCGATCTCAAGGGTGAGTCCGTCAACAAGTTCAATCGTCTGACCCTGAGCGAGCTCCGTCAGTCCGTCGACGCGATCAAGGCTGATGCCTCGATCAAAGGCGTGATCGTCAGCAGCGGCAAGGACGTGTTCATCGTCGGTGCCGACATCACCGAGTTCGTCGACAACTTCAAGCTGCCGGAAGAGCAACTGATCTCCGGTAACCTGGAAGCCAACAGGATCTTCAGTGATTTCGAAGATCTGGAAGTGCCCACTGTCGTCGCCATCAACGGCATCGCCCTCGGTGGCGGTCTGGAAATGTGTCTGGCTGCCGACTACCGGATCATGGCCGAAGGCGCCAAGATCGGTCTGCCCGAGGTCAAGCTGGGTATCTATCCGGGCTTCGGCGGCACCGTGCGCCTACCTCGCCTGATCGGTACCGACAACGCCGTCGAGTGGATCGCCTCCGGCAAGGAAAATCGTGCCGATGAAGCCCTCAAGGTCGGTGCGGTGGACGCCGTGGTCAGCGCTGACAAGCTGCAGGCCGGTGCCCTGGATCTGATCAAGCGCGCCATTTCCGGCGAACTGGATTACAAGGCCAAGCGTCAGCCCAAGCTGGAAAAGCTCAAGCTCAACGCCATCGAGCAGATGATGGCTTTCGAAACCGCCAAGGGTTTCGTCGCAGGCCAGGCCGGCCCGAACTACCCGGCGCCGGTCGAAGCCATCAAGACCATTCAGAAAGCCGCCAACTTCGGCCGTGACAAGGCACTGGAAGTCGAAGCCGCCGGTTTCGCCAAGTTGGCCAAGACCTCGGTCGCGGAAAGCCTGATCGGCCTGTTCCTCAACGATCAGGAGCTGAAGAAGAAAGCCAAGGGCTTCGATGCCATCGCTCAGGACGTGAAACTGGCCGCTGTGCTGGGTGCCGGCATCATGGGTGGCGGTATCGCCTACCAGTCGGCGTCCAAAGGCACGCCGATCCTGATGAAGGATATCCGCGAAGAGGGTATCCAGATGGGCTTGAACGAGGCCTCCAAGCTGCTCGGCAAGCGCGTCGAGAAAGGTCGCATGACCACCGCGCAGATGGCCGAATCGCTGAGCGCCATTCGCCCGACCATGTCCTATGGCGACTTTGGCCATGTCGACATCGTCGTCGAAGCCGTGGTCGAGAACCCCAAGGTCAAGCAGGCCGTGCTGGCCGAGGTGGAGGCTGCTGTCAAGGATGACACCATTCTGGCGTCCAACACCTCGACCATTTCCATCAGTCTGCTGGCCAAGGCCCTCAAACGCCCGGAAAACTTCGTCGGCATGCACTTCTTCAACCCGGTGCACATGATGCCTCTGGTCGAAGTCATCCGCGGTGAGAAGTCCAGCGAGAAGGCGGTTGCCACCACCGTGGCGTATGCCAAGAAGATGGGCAAGAACCCGATCGTGGTCAACGACTGCCCGGGTTTCCTGGTCAACCGCGTGCTGTTTCCGTACTTCGGCGGCTTCTCCAAGCTGCTCAGCTTCGGCATCGACTTCGCGCGCATCGACAAGGTCATGGAGAAGTTCGGCTGGCCCATGGGCCCGGCCTACCTGTCCGACGTGGTCGGCATCGACACCGGCCATCACGGCCGTGACGTGATGGCCGAAGGCTTCCCGGATCGCATGGCGGTAGAAGGCCGCACCGCGGTCGACGTGATGTACGAAGCCAACCGCCTGGGCCAGAAGAACGGCAAGGGCTTCTACGCCTACGAGACTGACAAGCGCGGCAAGCCGAAAAAGGTCACCGACCCCGAGGCTTACGAGCTGCTCAAGTCGATCGTGGTCGAACAGCGTGAGCTGAGCGACGAGGACATCATCAACACCATGATGATCCCGCTGTGCATGGAAACCGTGCGCTGCCTGGAAGACGGTATCGTCGAAACGGCCGCCGAGGCCGACATGGGCCTGATCTACGGCATCGGTTTCCCACCGTTCCGCGGTGGCGCGCTGCGCTACATCGACAGTGTCGGGGTGGCCGAGTTCGTGGCCCTGGCCGACAAGTACGCCGATCTGGGCGCGCTGTATCAGCCGACCGAGAAACTGCGTGAAATGGCCAAAAACGGCCAGACCTTCTTTGGTTAATCGCGCAACGATTGGAGCGAGAGTGAATTTATGAGCCTGAATCCAAGAGATGCAGTCATCGTCGACTTCGGCCGTACCCCGATGGGGCGTTCCAAGGGCGGCATGCACCGTAATACCCGTGCCGAGACCCTGTCGGCGCAGCTGATCAGCAAACTGCTGGAGCGCAACGACAAGGTCGACCCCAAGGAAGTCGAAGACGTCATCTGGGGTTGCGTCAACCAGACCCTGGAGCAGGGCTGGAACATCGCGCGTATGGCGTCGCTGATGACCCAGATCCCGCACACCAGTGCCGGGCAGACCGTCAGCCGCCTGTGCGGCTCGTCGATGAGCGCGCTGCACACTGCCGTGCAGGCGATCCAGACCGGTAACGGCGATGTATTCGTGGTCGGCGGCGTTGAGCACATGGGCCACGTCGGCATGATGCACGGCGTCGACCCGAACCCGCACCTGTCGCTGTACGCGGCCAAGGCCTCCGGCATGATGGGCCTGACCGCCGAAATGCTCGGCAAGATGCACGGCATCACCCGTGAGGCCCAGGACAAGTTCGGCGTGCGTTCGCACCAGCTGGCCCATAAGGCCACCGTCGAAGGCAAGTTCAAGGACGAGATCATCCCGCTGCAGGGTTACGACGAAAGCGGCTTCCTCAAGGTGTTCGATTACGACGAAACCATTCGTCCCGAAACCACCCTGGAAAGCCTTGCCAACCTCAAACCGGCGTTCAATCCCAAGGGCGGCACCGTCACGGCGGGTACCTCCTCGCAGATCACCGATGGCGCTTCCTGCATGATCGTGATGTCCGCTCAGCGCGCTCAGGATCTCGGCATCCAGCCAATGGCAGTGGTTCGCGCCATGGCCGTGGCCGGTGTGGATCCGGCGATCATGGGCTACGGTCCGGTGCCGTCGACTCAGAAAGCGCTCAAGCGTGCCGGCCTGACCATCGACGACATCGATTTCGTCGAGCTCAACGAAGCCTTCGCTGCCCAGGCCCTGCCTGTGCTGAAGGATCTCAAACTGCTCGACAAGATGGAAGAGAAGGTCAACCTGCATGGCGGCGCCATCGCTCTGGGTCACCCGTTCGGTTGTTCCGGGGCGCGTATCTCCGGTACCCTGCTGAACGTGATGAAGCAGAACAACGGTACCTTCGGCGTGGCGACCATGTGCGTCGGCCTGGGCCAGGGGATCACCACGGTGTTCGAACGCATCTGACGTTTAGGTGGTTGCACAACCGGGGCTTCTGCCCCGGTTTTTGTTTTTTGGCACTGCGTCGTTGATGCAGGCCGTACCGGTTCGGCGCGCGGCACGAAATGCCGTCCGAGCGTTTTTATCGAACGAAAAATATTTTCAGGAAATTGAATGATGTCGCTGCAGCCCGGTCTCTACCGTCACTACAAAGGCCCCGAGTACCGCGTGCTGGGTTTGGCCAGGCATTCTGAGACGGAAGAAGAAGTCGTCGTGTATCAGGCGTTGTACGGCGAATACGGTCTCTGGGTGCGGCCGCTGGCGATGTTTTGCAGCGACGTGGCATTGGACGGCAAGCGGGTTCCGCGCTTTGCTTTTGTCGAGGCAGAAGCAAGTGTTCTAAGGCGTCCTTGAGATGGCTTCAGGAAACACTTGTCCTTGACCTTGGCTTGACCGCCACTATATATAGCGGGGCCAAAGCAGGTCGCAGGGCACTTTTAGTCGGTTGGATAACGATCCGGCTGATGTGATACAAGCGGCAGCACCACGTTTTTCGGCGTTCGCTCTGTCGAGCGGGCGCTTTCATCGTCGATGCAGCATGCGTCGAGCCGATACGCCCAACAGTTTTTCAGGCGCTTACTCGCCTTTCAATTATCGAATTTCAGGAATTTTCCAATCCATGGGTAAATCGCTGGTCATCGTGGAATCCCCGGCCAAGGCCAAGACCATCAACAAGTACCTGGGCAGCCAGTACGTGGTGAAGTCGAGCATCGGCCACATCCGCGACCTCCCCACCAGTGGCGGGGCGGCAGCCAAGGAGCCTGTCAAACGCGGCAAGGCTGCCGTGGGTGAGGTGCCGGCCCTGTCACCCAAGGAAAAGGCCAAGCGTCAGCTATTCAACCGCATGGGCGTCGATCCCGAGCAGGGTTGGAAAGCCAAGTACGAAATCCTGCCGGGCAAGGAGAAGGTGGTCGAGGAACTGCGCCGCCTAGCCAAAGATGCTGACACCATCTATCTCGCGACCGACTTGGATAGAGAGGGGGAGGCCATCGCCTGGCATCTGCGCGAGTCTATCGGTGGTGACGACAGCCGCTACAAGCGCGTGGTGTTCAACGAAATTACCAAAAAGGCCATTCAAGAGGCGTTTTCTGCTCCGGGTGAACTGGATATCAACCGGGTCAATGCCCAGCAGGCGCGGCGTTTTCTTGATCGCGTGGTGGGCTACATGGTCTCGCCGCTGCTGTGGTCGAAGATCGCTCGCGGGCTGTCTGCCGGACGTGTGCAGTCCGTTGCGGTGAAGCTGGTGGTCGAGCGCGAAAAGGAAATCCGAGCGTTCGTACCTGAAGAGTACTGGGAGGTGCACGCCGATCTGGGCACCGCCAAAGACGCCAACGTGCGCTTTGAAGTAGCCCGCGAGAATGGCGCTGCCTTCAAGCCGCTGAACGAAGCGCAGGCCATGGCCGCGCTGGCGACCCTCAAGGCGTCGAGCTACAGCATCGCCAAGCGCGAGGACAAGCCGACCAGCAGCAAACCCTCGGCGCCGTTCATTACCTCGACACTGCAGCAGGCGGGCAGCACCCGGCTGGGCTTCGGTGTGAAGAAGACCATGATGATGGCCCAGCGTCTCTACGAGGCTGGTTACATCACCTATATGCGTACCGACTCCACCAATCTCTCGGCTGATGCCGTCGAGATGGTGCGTGGTTTCATCGACACCGAGTACGGTAAGCAATACCTGCCGGAGAAGGCCAACATCTACTCCAGCAAGGAAGGCGCTCAGGAGGCGCACGAAGCGATTCGTCCTTCTGACGTCAACGTGCGCCCGACCCAGCTGTCCGGGATGGAGCGTGACGCCGAACGCCTCTACGAGCTGATCTGGCGCCAATTCGTCGCCTGCCAGATGCCGCCGGCCGAATACCTGTCGACTACCGTGACCGTTACGGCTGCGCAGTTCGAACTGCGTGCCAAGGGGCGTATTCTCAAGTTCGACGGTTACACCCGTGCATTGCCACAACTGAGCAAGCCTGGTGATGACGCCGTGCTGCCGGAAATGAAACAGGGTGAAGTGCTCAAACTGATCAAGCTTGACCCTAGCCAGCACTTCACCAAGCCCACGGCGCGCTATTCGGAAGCCAGCCTGGTCAAGGAAATGGAAAAGCGGGGGATTGGTCGTCCATCCACCTACGCAGCGATCATTTCCACCATTCAGGATCGTGGCTACGTGGCGCTGCATAACCGCCGCTTCTATTCGGAAAAAATGGGCGACATCGTCACCGAGCGTCTTTCCGAGAGCTTCTCCGATCTGATGGACTACGGCTTCACCGCCGGCATGGAAGAGAACCTCGATGACGTGGCCCAGGGCGAGCGCGAGTGGAAACACCTGCTCGACGAGTTCTACGGCGACTTCAAGAAGAAGCTCGAGGTGGCCGCCGACGGCGACAATGGCATGCGCGCCAACACGCCAACGCCGACCGATATTCCCTGCCGCGATTGCGGCCGGCACATGATGATTCGTACCGCCTCCACCGGCGTTTTCCTTGGCTGCTCGGGCTATGCCCTGCCGCCGAAGGAACGCTGCAAGGCCACGGTCAACCTGGTGCCCGGTGACGAGATCGCTGCGGATGACGAGGGTGAGTCCGAATCCCGCGTATTGCTCGGCAAGCACCGCTGCCCGATCTGTGCGACGGCCATGGATGCCTACCTGCTGGACGAAACGCGCAAACTGCATATTTGCGGCAACAACCCGGACTGCGCCGGTTATGAGATCGAGCAGGGCCAGTTCCGCATCAAAGGCTACGAAGGGCCGAGCCTGGAGTGCGACAAGTGCGGCAGTCAGATGCAGCTCAAGACCGGGCGCTTCGGCAAGTTCTTTGGTTGCACCAACAGCGAGTGCAAGAACACCCGCAAGCTGCTGCGTAGTGGCGAGCCCGCGCCACCCAAGATGGATGCGGTGAAGATGCCGGAGCTCAAGTGTGAGAAGGTCGATGACACCTACGTGCTGCGTGATGGCGCCTCAGGGCTGTTCCTGGCTGCCAGCCAGTTTCCGAAAAACCGCGAAACCCGTGCGCCACTGGTACTTGAGATCGTCCCGCATAAAGACGAGATCGATCCGAAGTATCACTTCCTGATGAGCGCTCCAGCGAAAGATCCAGAAGGTCGCGCGGCAGTCATCCGTTACAGCCGCAAGACCAAGGAGCAGTACGTGCAGACCGAAGTGGACGGTAAACCCACCGGTTGGAAAGCGTTCTACGACGGTGGCAAATGGAAGGTTGAAGACAAGCGTTGATCTGCCTTGGGCATGCTTCGCTGGAGTGTGCCCATGGCGATCGGGAGAGTGGATATGGCTGGCGAACTGTATACCCGCACGAACCAAAAGATTTTCTACGCCGGGCTTTCTCTGGACTCCTGGCGCAAGGCCGAAGAAGGCCGGGCGATGAATGCCCAGGCGTTGGTGCAGGCCGAACGTGAAGCGACCCTGTTTCATTTGTACGGTGCGTTACTTGGGCTGTGCCATGAAATCGCAGGTTTCTATCGCTTGCCGAACAGCAGTGCCGCGCGTGCCGAGGTATTGCTGGATCGACAGAGCCTGGCTTCTTCACCCAGCCCCGAGTTGGCCGAACTGGTTGAGTTGGCCGAAAATGGGCACACCTGGCTTGGGCAATTATTGGCTGCTCATGCCGAGCTATTCCGGCCTCCGCGCGCCCCGCGCGAGGCTAAGGCCGATCCTGGCGCTACCTCGCTGATCAAGGCGGTAAGTGTCGATGAGGCACAGCCTCCACTTGACCGGGAAACATTGGAGGGCTGGCGTCAGGAGCTGAAAGCACTGGCACAGCGTTTTCGCGTCGGCCTCAGCGAGTGGTGACCGTGCTGGGCACCGACTATTGAAAAGTCCGTTCAGCGCTTAGCGGTTTTTCGCCAAGCGATTGAATGGAGCGGCTGCTACAATGCGCGGCCTTTCGTGGAGAATCCGAGTTATGCCTACTTCCTTCCTTGAAATCGTCGAACTGCCCGATGGGCGTATTGCCCTGCGTCGAGCCGATGATGAGGAAGCACTGGTGGTGTTGGACTTCTCCGAAGATGCCAAGGCCTTTCTCCAGGGCCAGCATGTGGAAGTCGCCAAAGCGATGCTCAATGTCGGCGTGCAAATGGCCGGCAGAATGGCCGAAGGCGATTTTGAGCATGAAGACCAGCCCCGCGTCCTGCACTGATCCGGCTTTCTACCCGCGCCCTCCACGGGCGGTCAGGCAGAAAAGTGACACTCCAACTTCGAGCATTTCTCTGTAAATCGTGGGTCAGCCCAGGCTGATGTTCAGGCTTTGCGCCTGGCCGAGGTGCGCTGCTGCTTCCAGTTGCTGGCGCGCATGCTGGGGCAGGGGATGCAGCCAGCTGACCACCGTATGGCTACGGCCAAGTTTCAAGGCTTCCTGAGCCAGCTGCAGGGCGCTCTGGCTGTTGCGAGGGTGCAGTAGCAGAATCCGCTCACGGTTCAGGCCCGCATCGCGCAGCCAGCTCTGGGTCAGGCTGGCCGGTGGGGCGATCAGGGTCAACCAGCGTTCGTCATCCTTCTCGCTCAGTTCCCGCAGCATGGGCGCCAACAGCGTCAGGCAGTTACCCGCAGCACCTCTCAGCGATACTTCGCTGAACGTGGTTTCCAGTGCTACTGGTTCGGGTTCGGCCACCGCAATGGTCGATGCCAGAAAGGCATCGAACAGCGGAAGTTGGGTACGGCTCAGCGACTGAGGGAACTGCATAAAGCCTCCAATTAGCGGCGTATGACGCCGACACTCAAGCCTTCGATGATCAGCTCCTGTTCTTCCAGGTTCACTTCGATCGGGGCGAATTCTGGGTTTTCAGCCAGCAACCAGACGGTATTGCCTTCACGTTTGAATCGCTTGACCGTCACTTCATCATCGATACGCGCGACCACTACCTGGCCGTTGCGTGCTTCGCTGGTGGTGTGGACGGCAAGCAGATCGCCGTCGACGATGCCGATGTCCTTCATGCTCATGCCGCGTACCCGCAGCAGGTAGTCGGCCCTCGGGCGGAAGAAGTCCGGGTTGATCCGGCAGGCTTCCTCTATATGTTGTTGAGCCAGAATGGGTGCGCCTGCAGCCACTCGGCCGATCACCGGCAGGCCTTCTTCCTCGGCCTGATTGGGCTCGAAACCCGGGATGCGGATGCCGCGGGAAGCGCCCGGGGTCATCTCGATCGCACCTTTGCGGGCCAGGGCCTTGAGGTGTTCCTCGGCGGCATTCGGTGACTTGAAGCCGAGCGCCTGGGCGATCTCTGCACGAGTCGGCGGGTAGCCGTTGTCTTCCAGGCACTGCTTGATGAAGGCGAGGATTTCGGCTTGGCGGGGCGTCAGCTTGATCATGTGGGCGGCTCTGTCTTTTTATACAGTGACTGGGATTATATACAGTAAGCGTCGCTTGGCAATCCATTGATGTGCGTCGCGCCTGTGTTATCCGCCAGGCGGCGTAACGGGCTATGCTCAGCAGGCCATTTTCGAAACCCGGCCGGGATTGCCCGCGACGCTATCGCCAAATGATGACTGAGCATCCAGAATACGGTCTGCGCGACTTGACAGGCGTGCGCGCTGAAACGTATGTTTCAAACACTTGTTTGTCGGATGGATGTCATGGCGCAATCGGAAACCGTTGAACGCATTCTGGATGCTGCGGAGCAGTTGTTCGCGGAGAAGGGGTTCGCCGAAACGTCGTTGCGCCTGATTACCAGCAAGGCTGGGGTCAACCTGGCCGCCGTCAACTACCACTTCGGTTCCAAGAAGGCCCTGATTCAGGCGGTCTTCTCGCGTTTTCTCGGGCCGTTCTGCGCGAGCCTCGAGCGTGAGCTCGACAAGCGCCAGAGCAAGCCAGGGGTGACCTTCAGCCTCGAGGAGTTGCTCGAACTGTTGGTCGAGCAGACCCTGGCGGTGAAACCGCGCAGTGGTAATGACCTGTCCATCTTCATGCGCTTGCTCGGCCTGGCCTTCAGTCAGAGTCAGGGGCACCTGCGCAAATACCTCGAAGAGGTCTACGGCAAGGTGTTCCGGCGCTACATGCATCTGGTGCATGAAGCGGCGCCCGGCATTCCTCCGCTGGAGCTGTTCTGGCGCGTGCATTTCATGCTCGGCGCCGCGGCGTTCAGCATGTCTGGCATCAAGGCCCTGCGGGCCATGGCCGAGAGCGACTTCGGCGTGGATACCTCGATCGAGCAGGTCATGCGCCTGATGGTGCCGTTCCTGGCCGCCGGTATGCGCTCTGAAAGCGGAGTGACCGACCAGCGGCTGGCGACTGCTCAGCTTATTCCTCGCAGTAAAGGCCCAGCCATCATCAAGGCCTGACCGTCTTGTCCGGCTTGCGGGCTGCTCGTCGCTGCCCCTAAGCTACCGCCTATATCAGCAGCTGGTTTCGGCATAGCCAGAGCTTGGGTGATCTCCTCACCGAATCGCCAGATATTCATTGCGCTTGGGCGCGAGCATTCGCTTTGCTGCGCCTGTCTGCGTGCCGAATGCGGAACCTGTTCATGGGGCACTGTCCCATGGCTGTGCGCAGGCCGAGTTTCATATCTGCTGCAAAATCTTTTCCCCAGTGCTCGCTCGATGCGTGGCGCTGATCGATGAAGCGCCTCGCTCCAGCTGAGCGGTGCGGCCACTCAATTAAGGATTACCTGTTGTGAGTACCCCCTTGTATGGCTCCCTGATGGTGGATATCGCCGGCACCTGGCTGACTGCCGAAGACCGGCAGTTGCTGCGCCAGCCCGAAGTCGGCGGCCTGATTATCTTCGCCCGCAATATCGAGAATCCACGTCAGGTGCGTGAGCTGTCACAGGCCATTCGTGCCGTGCGCCCGGATCTGCTGCTCGCTGTGGATCAGGAGGGCGGCCGCGTACAGCGGCTGCGTGAAGGCTTTGTGCGTCTGCCGGCGATGCGCGCCATTGCAGGCTGCGCCGATGCCGAGAGCCTGGCGCGGCAGTGCGGCTGGTTGATGGCGACCGAAGTCCTGGCGGTGGGCCTGGATCTGAGTTTCGCGCCGGTGCTGGATCTTGATCATCAGCGCAGTGCGGTGGTCGGCCACCGTGCCTTCGAGGGTGACTCCGAGCGTGCCACCCAGTTGGCGGGCGCGTTCATTCGCGGCATGGCGGAGGCGGGCATGGCGGCGACCGGCAAGCATTTCCCCGGGCATGGCTGGGCCGAGGCCGATTCCCATGTGGCCATTCCAACCGATGAGCGCAGCCTGGAAGAAATCCGTCAGAACGACCTACGGCCGTTCGCGGCCTTGAGTCGTGATCTTGCGGCGGTAATGCCGGCCCATGTCATCTACCCTCAGGTGGACAGTCAGCCGGCTGGTTTCTCGCGCCGTTGGTTGCAGGACATCCTGCGGGGGGAGCTGGGTTTCGAGGGCGTCATTTTCAGCGATGACCTGTCGATGGCCGGCGCCCATGTGGTTGGCGATGCAGCCAGCCGCATCGAGGCTGCCTTTACGGCGGGTTGCGATATGGGGCTGGTATGCAACGACCGGGCAGCTGCAGAGCTTGCGCTCTCGGCGGCTCAGCGCCTCGGCGTGATAGCGCCCAAGGGCTTGGCGCGCATGCGTCGCCGGGCGTTCCCCTGCATCGACTATCGCCAGGAGCCGCGCTGGGCGCAGGCACTGTCGGCTTTGCGCGCCGCGCAGTTGGTCGAGTAAGTAGCTGCGAAAGCTTCCTGGCTATCGCTTCGCTCACCCCAGGCTATAAAAAAACAGGGCCGCTTATGCGGCCCTGTTTTTTCAGCTTTTCACCGTAGCCAGCAGGCGTTCCAGTAACGCCTCTAGCGTGTTGAAACGCTCTTCCGCACGCTCCATCGGTATGGAGAAGCGGAACAGCGTGGCGCCTTCGAACTTGTAGCGGTTCGGCGCGCTCTGGATCAACTTGATCAGCGTCAGTGGATCGACCGGTGTTTCCGCCGCGAACTCGATGCGCCCACCTTGCGGCCCTGCATCGATCTTCTTGATACCCAGCCGCTCAGCCTGCAGCTTGAGCAGGGTCAGGCGTACCAGGTGTTTGGCTGGCTCCGGCAGCAGCCCGAAGCGGTCGATCATTTCCACCTGCAGCTCTTTCAGGCCGTCTTCGTCGATGGCGTTGGCGATGCGCTTATAGAGGATCAGGCGGGCATGGACGTCCGGTAGGTAATCCTCGGGAATCAGCGCCGGTACACGCAGGTTGATTTCCGGCCCACCGCCCAGCGGTTGGTCGAGGTTCGGCTGCTCGCCCTTGCGGATCGATTTCACTGCTCGTTCGAGCATTTCCATGTACAGGGTGAAGCCAACTGCCTGGATCTGCCCGCTCTGGCCGTCGCCGAGCAGTTCGCCCGCACCACGGATTTCCAGGTCGTGGGTGGCGAGGACGAAGCCAGCACCGAGATCCTGGGCATTGGCGATGGCTTCCAGGCGTTTCTGCGCGTCGTCGGTCATCTGCTTGCGCGGCGGCGTCAGCAGGTAGGCGTAGGCCTGGTGGTGGCTGCGCCCGACGCGACCGCGTAACTGGTGCAACTGAGCCAGGCCGAACTTGTCGGCACGCTCGATGATGATGGTGTTGGCGCTGGGCACGTCGATGCCGGTCTCGATGATGGTCGAGGCGATCAGTACGTTGAAGCGCTTGTGGTAGAAGTCGCCCATCACCTGTTCCAGCTCGCGCTCGTGCATCTGCCCGTGGCCGATGCCGATGCGCGCTTCGGGCACCAGTGCGGCCAGCTCGGCTGCGCACTTTTCGATGCTCTTCACGTCGTTGTGCAGGTAGTACACCTGGCCGCCACGCAGTAGCTCACGCAGCAGCGCTTCCTTGATCGTCGGGTTGTTCTGTTCCATGACGAAGGTACGCACCGAGAGGCGGCGAGCTGGCGGTGTCGCGATGATCGACAAGTCACGCATGCCCGACACGGCCATATTCAGGGTGCGCGGAATGGGGGTGGCAGTGAGGGTGAGGATATCTACCTCACTGCGGAGCGCCTTGAGCACTTCCTTCTGGCGCACGCCGAAGCGGTGCTCTTCGTCGATGATCACCAGGCCCAGGTTCTTGATCTTGACGTCGTCTTGCAGCAGCTTGTGGGTGCCGATAACAATGTCGATCTTGCCTTCGGCCAGTTGCTGCACCGCGGCGTTGATTTCCTTGGCGCTTTTGAAGCGGCTCATCACCTCGACCGTTACTGGCCAGTCGGCGAAACGGTCGCGGAAGCTGTTGTAGTGCTGCTGGGCAAGCAGGGTGGTGGGCACCAGGATGGCGACCTGGCGACCGCCATGTACGGCGATAAAGGCGGCGCGCATGGCCACCTCGGTCTTGCCGAAGCCGACGTCGCCGCAGACCAGGCGATCCATCGGCTTGGGTGCGAGCATGTCGTCACGCACGGCCTCGATGGCACTCTGCTGATCCGGGGTTTCTTCGAACGGGAAACCGGCGCTGAAGGTGTCGTAGTCGGCCTTGGGGTCATTGAACGCGTAGCCTTCACGGGCGGCGCGGCGGGCGTAGATGTCGAGCAACTCGGCGGCGACGTCGCGTACCTGTTCGGCCGCCTTGCGCTTGGCCTTCTGCCAGACTTCCGAGCCGAGGCGATGCAGCGGGGCGAGCGCATCGTCGCTGCCGGTGTAGCGGGCAATCAGGTGCAGGCTGGCGACCGGTACGTAGAGCTTGGCTTCCTCGGCATACATCAGGGTAAGGAACTCGGCGGCTTGGCCGTCGAATTCCATGGTCACCAGGCCCAGGTAACGACCGACGCCGTGATCGATATGCACCACCGGCGCGCCTTCGCGCAGCTCGGTGAGGTTCTTGATGACGTTGTCGCCGCCATCGCGGGTCTTTTCCCGACGCCGACGCTGCATGACGCGTTGGCCAAACAGCGGGCTTTCCGCAATCAGTGCAAGGTTTTCGAGCTGCAGGCCTTCATCCAGCGGCGCAATGGTGATGCCTAGGCGTTCCTTGCTCGCACAGAACTGCGGCCAGCCATCGACTTCCTTGGGCTTGAGCTTGAGGCGCGCGAGCAGCTCCAGTAGCACTTCGCGGCGCCCGGCGGATTCGGCGCAGAACAGCACGCGGCCCGGGTATTCCTCGATGAAACGACGCAGTGCTGCCAGTGGCTCGCTGCTCTTGGCCTGGATCGCCAGGTCGGGCAGGGCGCTGGCGTCGAAGCGCGTGCGGCCTACGCCCGGCTCGATGTCGTCGGCGCTGACTACGACGCGCGGCCAGTCCTTCAGGCGCGCGAAGCAGTCTTCGACCGGCAAGAAGATATCGGCCGGCGGCAGCAGCGGACGCTCGGGGTCGACGCGGCGTTCGTCGTAGCGGTTGCGCGCGTCCCTCCAGAACTGTTCGGCGGCCTTTTCGATGCCGGGCAGCGAGAATACCTGGGTGTCCTGGGGCAGGTAGTCGAAGAGGGTGGCGGTTTCCTCGAAGAACAGCGGCAGGTAGTACTCGATACCGGCCGGAGTGATGCCGGTGGAGAGATCCTGATAGATCGGGCAGCGACGGAAGTCGACGTCGAAGCGCTCGCGGAAGCGCCCGCGAAAATCGGTGACGGCCTTCTTCTCGAGGGGGAATTCGCGTGCCGGCAGCAGCTTGATCGACTCGACCTTGTCTATCGAGCGCTGGGTCTCTGGATCAAAGGTGCGCAGAGTCTCGATCTCGTCATCGAACAGGTCGATGCGAAACGGCTGCTTGCTACCCATCGGAAACAGATCGATCAGCGCGCCGCGTACGGCGAATTCGCCATGCTCATAAACGGTGTCGACGCAGCGATATCCAGAGGCCTCCAGACGCGTACGCATGTCGTTGACGTCGATGCGTTGACCAACATCCAGCACCAGGCTGCTACCCAGCAGAAAGCGGGTCGGTGCCAGGCGATGCAGCGCCGTGGTGACGGGCACGACCAGTACGCCGTGCTTGAGCTCGGGCAGGCGATACAGCGCCGAAATGCGCTGGGAAATGATGTCCTGATGCGGCGAGAACAGGTCGTAGGGCAGGGTTTCCCAGTCGGGGAAATGCAGCACCGGCAATTCTGGCGCGAAGAAGCTCAGTTCCTGCTCCAGGCGCTCGGCGCTCTGGCTATCGGCAGTGAGCAGCAGGGTGAAGCGCTTCGCAGCGCTGGCCGCTTCGGCAATGGCCAGGCTCAGCGCGGCACCGGGCAGGTTGCCCCAGTGTTGTTTACCGGCGGTGGCCGGCAAGGACGGCAGACGCAGTACAGGCACAGGTGGCTCGCGATTGGTAACGATTTGGCCCCCGATTGTAACTATCCGCGAGGATGGCTGTCAGTGTTTCGACCGCTGCAGATTGCCGACCCATGTGTGTGTCGTCATAATGTAGCCCCTTTTTTCAGCCCCTACATGTGGAAGGTATTGCCGTGACTCAGAAGCCCGACCAGTGTCTTGGTGAATGGATTGACCGTGAAGCCCTCGCCGAGGCGATGATTCCGCTGATTGGTCAGCTGTACCGCAACAACAATGTGGTGCTGTCGATCCACGGCCGCAGCCTGATCAACCGTTCGGTCATCGAGATCCTCAAGGCGCATCGCTTCGCACGTCACCGTCAGGCTGACGAAAACGGCTTGGCCGTTCACGATTCCTACGCCGTGCTCAAAGTGATGAGCGAGCTCAAGCTGGGTGCAGCCTCCGTCGACCTGGGCAAGATGGTCGGCAAGTTCAAGGCCGAAGGCCAGGGCCGTAGCATCGAGCAGTTCGTCAAAGACGAACTCGCCGACGTGGCCAACCAGCAGAACGCTTCGCCGCGCAAAGGCACCGACGTCGTCCTTTATGGCTTCGGTCGTATCGGCCGTCTGCTGGCACGCATCCTGATCGAGCACACCGGTGGGGGCGACGGCCTGCGTCTGCGCGCCATCGTCGTGCGCAAAGGTGCCGAGAATGACCTGGTCAAGCGCGCCAGCCTGCTGCGTCGCGACTCGGTGCATGGCAAGTTCGATGGCACTATCACCATCGACGAAGAAAACAGCACCCTGACCGCCAATGGCAATCTGATCCAGGTGATCTACGCCAAGGATCCGTCGGCCATCGACTACACCCAGTACGGCATCAAGGATGCGCTGCTGGTCGACAATACCGGCGTATGGCGTGATGCCGAGGGCCTGGGGCAGCACCTCAAGTGCCCGGGTATCGACCGCGTCGTGCTGACCGCTCCGGGCAAGGGTGCCCTGAAGAACATCGTGCATGGCATCAACCACAGCGAGATCACCGCTGAGGACAAGATCGTCTCGGCCGCCTCCTGCACCACCAACGCCATCGTGCCGGTGCTCAAGGCAGTCAACGACAAGTACGGCATCGTCAATGGCCACGTCGAAACCGTTCACTCGTACACCAACGACCAGAACCTGATCGACAACTTCCATAAAGGTAGCCGTCGTGGTCGTAGTGCCGCGCTGAACATGGTCATCACCGAAACCGGTGCGGCTACCGCTGCTGCCAAGGCGCTGCCGGTTCTCAAGGGCAAGCTGACTGGCAATGCGATCCGCGTTCCGACGCCGAACGTGTCCATGGCGATTCTCAACCTGAACCTTGAGAAGGCCTGCAGCCGCGAAGAAATCAACGAGTACCTGCGCCAGATGGCCATGCACTCCGACCTGCAGAAGCAGATCGATTTCGTCAGCTCTCAGGAAGTGGTGTCCACCGACTTCGTCGGCTCGCGCCATGCCGGTGTGGTCGACGCCGAAGCCACTATCGCCAACGACAACCGTGTTGTCCTGTATGTCTGGTACGACAACGAGTTTGGCTACAGCTGCCAGGTTGTACGCGTGATGGAAGACATGGCTGGGGTCAACCCGCCGGCATTCCCGCGCTGAGTAGGATCATGGCGTGAAAAATGGGAGCTTCGGCTCCCGTTTTTTTGCCCTCGATTTCTCTTCTAGGGCGCGTTTCTTATGAGTATGCGCAAGAGCGCAGTCGCTGGAGGGCATTAGCTCCCTCCATTCGGGAGGCCAATGCACGTCTTAGCACCTGACGACATCGCTTGCGCAGGCATCTATATTCGCGGTCATTCTGTTGCGTCCTGTAACTGAGCGCTAAAAAAGCAAGCGCTTGGCTAGCGTCTAGTTGTCGCACAACTTTATAATCACGGCGATTTCTTACCCGCGTTCGACATCAGCGCACACCCATAAACGCTATGGGGGTGTGCTGACCATTTGGTTTTCAGGTCTCGGGCGCATTCTAAAAAAAGCTTAAAAACAGTGGTTAGGCAAACCTATGATCAAAATAAAACATGGGCTCGACTTGCCCATCACAGGCGCGCCGGCTCAGCAGATCGAGGCTTCTAGACCCGTGCGCAGCGTCGCAGTCATAGGCTTCGATTACCATGATATGAAGCCCACCATGGCGGTTCAGGTGGGTGATCGGGTCAAGCTGGGCCAGATTCTCTTTTCAGACAAAAAGTCTGAGGGTGTGCACTACACGGCGCCAGGCGCCGGTGTGATCAGCGCCATCCATCGTGGGGAGCGGCGCGTGCTGCAATCGGTGGTCATCGACCTCGAGGGCGATGAGCATGAAACCTTTGCTCAGTACGCCGAGGGTCAGCTGGATAGTCTGGATGCTGCTCTGGTGCGCGAGAACTTGCTGCAGTCCGGCCTGTGGACAGCATTGCGTACTCGTCCCTTCAGCAAGGTGCCAGCTGTCGATGCGATCGCCAGCTCGATCTTCGTCAGCGCTATCGATACTCATCCGCTGGCTGCCGACCCCACACTTATTATTGCTGAGCATGCTGCTGACTTCGCCAACGGTCTCAAGGTGCTGAGCTGCTTGAGTCGAGTGTTTCTCTGTAAGGCCGAAGGCGTGAGCCTGCCCGGCGAGCAGTTGCATAACGTACAGACGGAGTCATTCTCCGGCCCCCATCCTGCTGGTTTGCCTGGTACGCACATCCACTTCCTCGATCCGGTCAGCGTCAAGAAAAGCGTTTGGACGATCAATTATCAGGACGTGATTGCGGTTGGCAAACTGTTTACTACCGGCCAGTTGTGGGTCGAGCGTGTCGTCTCGCTGGCCGGGCCGGTGGTCGAGCGGCCGCGTCTGCTGCGTACGCGCCTGGGTGCCAACCTCAACGAATTGACCGCTGGTGAACTTGTCCCTGGCGACAATCGTGTGGTTTCCGGGTCGCTACTTGGCGGGCGTACATCGCGTGGTGCCTGCGCTTACCTGGGGCGCTATCACCTGCAGGTGTCTTGCCTCAAGGAAGGCAATGACCGTGAAGTCATGCATTACCTGCGTGCCGGCGTTAACAAGCACTCGGTGCTAAATATTTTCGTTTCCAAGCTGCAGAGCGCCAAACGTTTTGCGTTTTCCACCACCACCAACGGCAGCCCCAGGGCCATGGTGCCGGTGGGCAACTACGAGGCGGTGATGCCGCTGGATATCCTGCCTACCCAGCTGTTGCGTTACCTGATCGTCGGCGATACCGAGCTGGCTCAGCAACTGGGCTGCCTCGAACTTGACGAAGAAGACCTGGCGCTGTGCACCTATGTGTGCGCTGGTAAATATGAATATGGTCCGATCCTGCGGGACAACCTCAGCCGTATAGAAAAGGAGGGTTAACCCGTGGGTATTCGTGCATTCCTCGACAAGATCGAGCACAACTTCGAGAAGGGCGGCAAGTACGAGAAGTGGTACGCGCTTTACGAAGCGGCCGATACATTTTTCTACCGCCCGGGCAGCGTGACCAAAACCACCGCCCACGTGCGTGATGGCATCGACCTCAAGCGCATGATGATCACCGTATGGGTCTGTACCTTCCCGGCGATGTTCTTTGGCATGTGGAACACTGGCTATCAGGCCAACCTGATCTTCGCGCAAAACCCCGATCTGCTGGCCAGTCAGGAAAGCTGGCGGTTTGCGTTGATTGGCTCATTGGCGGGTTTTGACCCGAACAGCCTGTGGGACAACTTTATTCAGGGCGCTGCCTACTTTCTGCCGGTTTATGCGGTGACCTTCATCGTCGGCGGTTTCTGGGAAGTGTTGTTCGCTTCAATCCGTCGTCATGAGGTCAACGAAGGCTTCTTCGTCACCTCGATTCTGTTTGCCCTGATTCTTCCGCCGAGCATCCCGCTCTGGCAGGTTGCGCTTGGGATCAGCTTCGGCGTGGTGATTGGCAAGGAAGTATTTGGCGGCACGGGCAAGAACTTCCTCAACCCGGCGTTGACGGGGCGTGCCTTCCTGTTCTTCGCCTACCCGGCGCAGATGTCTGGTGATGCAGTGTGGACTGCTGTCGACGGCTTTGCTGGCGCGACCTCGCTGAGTATGGCGGCCACGGGTGGTGTGGAACACATCATCAATGGCGGCGTGACCTGGATGGACGCCTTCATCGGTACCATGCAAGGCTCGCTGGGTGAAACCAGCACGCTGGCCATCTTCATCGGCGGTGCGGTGCTGCTGCTGACCAAGATCGCCTCCTGGCGCATTGTTGCCGGGGTGATGATCGGCATGATTGGGCTGAGCTTGCTATTCAACACCATTGGCTCCGATACCAACCCGATGTTCGCCATGCCGTGGTACTGGCACTTGGTGGTAGGTGGTTTTGCCTTTGGCATGATTTTCATGGCGACCGACCCGGTTTCGGCGTCCATGACCAATACCGGCAAGTGGATTTTCGGTGCCTTGATCGGGGTGATGGTGGTGTTGATCCGTGTGGTCAACCCGGCTTTCCCTGAAGGCATGATGCTGGCGATTCTGTTTGCCAACCTGTTCGCCCCCCTGATTGACCACTATGTCGTTCAGGCCAACATCAAGCGGAGGCTGGCGCGCAATGTCTAGTCAAAAAGAATCCACTAGCCGGACGCTGATCGTCGCCCTGGCGGTGTGTCTGGTGTGTTCGATTTTCGTCGCGGGTGCGGCTATTGCCCTCAAACCGACGCAAATCGAGAATCGCCTGCTCGACAAGCAGCGCAGCATTCTGGCGATCGCCGGGCTGGGCGATGCGAGCATGAGCGCCGCCGAGGTGAAAGAACTGTTCGACGGCCGTATCAGTGCCCGTGTGGTTGACCTGGATAGCGGAACATTCAGCGACGCTCAGGATCCGCTGACCTTTGATCCGCTTGCTGCGTCCAAGGATCCTAAACTGTCCGAGCAGCTTAGCGGTGCCGAGGATATCGCCTCCATCAAGCGTCGTGAGCGCTTCACCACGGTGTATCTGGTGGAGCAGGATGGCAAGATGGAGACCGTCATCCTGCCTGTGCGTGGTTATGGCCTGTGGTCTACCCTGCACGGTTTTCTGGCGCTCAAGGCCGATCTGAACACCATCGCCGGCTTCGGCTTTTACCAGCACGCCGAGACCCCAGGGCTTGGTGGTGAAGTGGATAACCCTCGCTGGAAGAGTCTGTGGCTGGGCAAGACCCTGTACAACGATAAGGGCGAGCTGGCCATTCAGATCATCAAGGGTAATGTCGATGCACAGAGTCCGCGTGCCGATCACCAGGTCGATGGCCTGGCGGGGGCGACGTTGACCAGTAACGGCGTGAATAATCTGTTGCACTTCTGGCTTGGCGAGAAGGGCTTTGCCCAATTCCTCGCTAACCTGCAGAAAGGGGAGGTTTGATCATGTCCCAGCCAAGCATTAAGGAAGTCCTGCTCAATCCGGTCTTCAACAATAACCCTATCGGCTTGCAGATTCTCGGTATCTGTTCGGCCCTGGCGGTTACCTCGAACCTGAAAACCGCGCTCGTCATGTCGATCGCACTGACCTTGGTGACCGGCTTCTCCAACCTGTTCATCTCGATGATCCGCAGCCAGATCCCCAGCTCGATTCGTATGATCGTGCAGATGGTGATCATCGCCTCGCTGGTGATTGTCGTGGATCAGGTACTCAAGGCATACGCGTACAGCCTCTCCAAGCAGTTGTCGGTATTCGTTGGTCTGATCATCACCAACTGCATCGTGATGGGGCGTGCTGAAGCCTTCGCCATGCAGAACCCGCCCGTGCTGTCGTTTTTCGATGGCATCGGCAATGGCCTTGGCTACAGCGCCATGCTGGTGGCACTGGGGATCATCCGTGAGCTGTTCGGCGCGGGCAAACTGATGGGTTACACCATCATTCCAGTGGTCAACGACGGCGGCTGGTACCTGCCCAACGGTATGCTCTTGCTGCCGCCCTCGGCGTTCTTCCTGATTGGCCTGTTCATCTGGGCTATTCGTTCGTGGAAAACCGATCAGGTCGAGAAGAACAGCTTCAAAATGGCGCCTCAGGTTTCGAATAAGGAGGCCTACTGATGGAGCACTATCTCAGCCTGCTGGCGAAGGCCATATTCGTCGAGAACATGGCGTTGGCCTTCTTCCTCGGCATGTGTACCTTCATTGCCATTTCGAAGAAAGTTGAGACCGCGATCGGTCTTGGCATTGCCGTGATCGTGGTGCAGGTCATCACCGTACCGGCGAACAACCTGATTTATACCTACCTGCTCAAGGACGGCGCGCTGGCCTGGGCTGGCCTTCCGGATGTCGATCTGAGCTTTCTGGGGCTGCTCAGCTACATCGGTGTTATTGCGGCAATCGTACAAATCCTGGAAATGCTGCTGGATAAGTACGTACCTGCGCTTTACAACGCGTTGGGCGTGTTCCTGCCGCTGATCACGGTGAACTGCGCCATCATGGGTGGCACCCTGTTCATGGTGGAGCGTGATTACAACCTGGCGGAAAGTACGGTCTACGGCTTTGGCTCCGGTCTTTCCTGGGCGTTGGCGATTGCTGCTTTGGCGGGTATCCGCGAGAAGCTCAAGTACAGCGATGTACCTGCCGGCCTGCAAGGGCTGGGTATCACCTTCATCACCATCGGTCTGATGTCGCTTGGCTTCATGTCCTTCTCCGGCGTGCAGTTGTAAGGAAAGGATGAACAGATGAATTACGAAATTTTCCTCGCGATCGGCATGTTCACCGCTATTGTCCTGGCGCTGGTGCTGATCATTCTCGTGGCGCGCGCCAAGCTGGTTTCCAGCGGCGATGTGAGCATCGAGATCAATGGTGAAAAAACCATCGTGGTACCGGCTGGCGGCAAATTGCTGCAGACGCTGGCCTCGAACAATATTTTCCTGTCTTCGGCCTGTGGCGGCGGCGGCACCTGCGCTCAGTGCAAGTGCATCGTCGAAAGCGGTGGTGGCGAGATGCTCTCCACCGAGGAGTCGCACTTCAACAAGCGTGAGGCCCGTGAGGGTTGGCGTCTGTCCTGCCAGACCGCGGTCAAGCAGGACATGAAGATCGAAGTGCCGGAAGAAGTCTTCGGCGTGAAGAAATGGGAATGTACGGTCGAGTCCAATCCCAACGTGGCTACCTTCATCAAGGAGCTCACCCTCAAGTTGCCCGAGGGCGAGAACGTCGACTTCCGCGCCGGGGGTTACGTGCAGCTGGAATGCCCGCCGCACGTGGTCAGCTACAAGGACTTCGACATTCAGGAGGAGTATCGCGGCGACTGGGACAAGTTCAACCAGTGGAAGTACGTGTCCAAGGTCGACGAGACCGTGATTCGCGCCTACTCCATGGCCAACTATCCCGAAGAAGTCGGCCTCGTTAAGTTCAATATCCGTATCGCTTCGCCACCTCCAGGCAAGGACGATTTGCCACCAGGCCAGATGTCGTCCTGGGTGTTTGGCCTCAAACCGGGTGACAAGGTGACGGTTTATGGGCCATTCGGAGAGTTTTTCGCCAAAGATACCGATGCCGAGATGATCTTCGTCGGTGGTGGTGCCGGTATGGCGCCGATGCGCTCGCATATCTTCGATCAGCTCAAGCGCTTGAAGTCCACGCGCAAGATCAGCTTCTGGTATGGCGCACGCTCCATGCGTGAGGCCTTCTACAACGAAGAGTACGACCAGTTGCAGGCGGAGAATCCCAACTTCCAGTGGCACTTGGCGCTGTCTGATCCACAGCCTGAAGACAACTGGACAGGCCTCAAGGGCTTCATTCACAACGTGCTCTACGAGAACTACCTGAAGGATCACCCGGCGCCGGAAGATTGTGAGTTCTACATGTGCGGTCCGCCCATGATGAACGCTGCGGTTATCAAGATGCTGACCGAGCTTGGCGTGGAGCAGGAAAATATTCTCCTCGACGACTTTGGCGGTTGAGGTGGGATTAGCGGTATTTCGGCCCGTTATCGCTGTCGCCCTGGCGGCAGCCTTAACGGGCTGTCTTCCTTCTGATCGGGTTGAAGAGTTTGGTGGCCCGACCATGGGCAGCACCTACTCGGTCAAATACGTGAGCAGCGAGGGTGTCGCTCCGCAGAGCGAGATCAAGGCCGCCACCGAGGCGATTCTTGCCGAGATTGACCTGCAGATGTCCACCTACCGTGCCGATTCTCTGATCGAGCAATTCAACCGCGCACCGGGTGGCAGCTGCCAGGAGATGCCCGAGGGCGTTCTGACGTTGATTGCGGCCGGTAATCGCCTGCATGAAGAAAGTGGCGGCGCCTTCGATCTGACGTTGGAACCGTTGCTTGATCTGTGGGGATTCGGCCCGAAGGGACAGGGCGAAGCCGTGCCGGATGCGCAGAAGTTGGATGCGGCGCGCCAGCGTGTCGGCCAGCAGCATCTGCGTATCGATGGCAGTCTGTTGTGCAAGGATGTCGATGTCGAGGTTGACTTCAACAGCATCGCCGCCGGGTACGCAGTTGACCGGATCATTGCCAGGCTTGGTGAGATGGGCGTAAGTAGCTATCTGGTGGAGGCGACAGGGGAGCTCAAGGCTGCAGGGCGAAAGCCCGATGGTAGCCACTGGCGTATCGGGCTCGAGGCGCCACGAGACGATCAGCGTGTTGCCCAGCGCATCCTGTTGCTCGATGGCTATGGCATCTCGACCTCGGGAGACTATCGCAACTATTTCGAAGAGGATGGTCAGCGTTACTCGCACACCCTCGATCCGGTGACCGGCAAGCCGGTGAACCACCGCTTGGCAGCGGTGACCGTGGCAGATCCATCGACCTTACGCGCTGATGGCTTGTCTACTCTACTCATGGTGCTCGGGCCGGAAGCCGGTGAGGCTTT
This sequence comes from Pseudomonas sp. PME37.24/006, assembly GCF_055556635.1. Lineage (NCBI taxonomy): Bacteria > Pseudomonadati > Pseudomonadota > Gammaproteobacteria > Pseudomonadales > Pseudomonadaceae > Pseudomonas > Pseudomonas sp. PME37.24/006. The sequence continues at coordinate 304,409 of NZ_JBVHNL010000003.1, read as the reverse complement.
CGCTGAGCGCAACGCAATTGCGGCATTTTTCGTCGTACGTAAGGGCGACGGTTTCGTCTCTCACGGAACCAGCGCATTCGAGCAGCTATTCGCTGCGGGAGAAGAGCAATGACCTTTGTGGTTGTATTTTTAGTCATGGTACTGGTCGTCGGCATGATGGCCGTAGGCGTGATAATGGGCCGCAAGCCCATTGCCGGTTCCTGCGGTGGCATTGCCAACCTGGGGATCGAGAAGGAATGTTCGATCTGTGGCGGTGACCGACAGAAGTGTGACGAGGTCACCAGCGAAGCAGGCAACGGAGCGGGCGCAACGGTACAGACGTACGATGCGAGCAAGCGCTGATCGCCAATCACCGTGTTGAGCGTTAGGCTAGGCGGCGTTGCGAGATGTTACGTACCAGGCTGTTAGGCGTGGTTCTGCCGAGAACGTTCGATAAGCGTTCCGGTGCGATTTGAGGAGTGAACATGGCGGTCTACAACTACGATGTAGTGGTATTGGGTTCCGGCCCGGCAGGAGAGGGAGCCGCGATGAATGCGGCTAAGGCTGGGCGCAAGGTGGCGGTGGTCGATGACCGTCGCGAAGTCGGCGGTAACTGCACCCACCTCGGTACTATCCCGTCCAAAGCGCTGCGCCATTCGGTGCGGCAGATCATGCAGTTCAATACCAACCCCATGTTCCGTCAGATCGGCGAGCCACGCTGGTTCTCCTTTCCTGATGTATTGAAGAGCGCCGAGGGGGTAATCGGCAAGCAGGTTACTTCGCGTACCAGCTATTACGCCCGCAACCGGATCGATGTTTTTTTCGGTACTGGCAGCTTTGCCGACGATCAGACCATTGAAGTGGTCTGCCCCAACGGTGTAGTGGAAACCCTGTCGGCCAAACAGGTGATCATCGCCACCGGTTCGCGTCCCTATCGCCCGGTGGATGTTGATTTCAATCACCCGCGCGTCTACGACAGCGACACCATCCTCACCCTCAGCCACACCCCGCGACGCTTGATCATCTATGGGGCCGGTGTGATCGGCTGTGAGTACGCATCGATCTTCAGTGGTCTGGGCGTGTTGGTTGACTTGATCGACAACCGTGATCAACTGCTGAGCTTCCTTGATTCGGAAATCTCCGATGCGCTGAGCTACCACCTGCGTACCAACAATGTGCTGATTCGTCATAACGAAGAGTACGAGCGCATCGAAGGGCTGGATAACGGGGTGATCCTGCACCTCAAATCCGGCAAGAAGCTCAAGGCCGATGCGTTGCTGTGGTGTAACGGGCGTACCGGCAACACCGACAAGCTGGGCCTGGAAAATATAGGCATCAACGTCAATAGCCGTGGTCAGGTTCAGGTCGACGAGCACTACCGTACCGAAGTCGACAATATCTATGCTGCCGGTGACGTGATTGGCTGGCCGAGCCTGGCCAGTGCCGCTGCAGACCAGGGGCGCTCAGCGGCTGGCAGCATCGTCGATAACGGTAGCTGGCGGGTCGTCGATGACATTCCTACCGGCATCTACACCATTCCCGAGATCAGCTCGATCGGCAAGAACGAGCACGAGCTGACCAAGGCGAAGGTTCCGTACGAAGTTGGCAAGGCGTTCTTCAAGAGCATGGCGCGTGCGCAGATTTCCCACGAGCCGGTGGGCATGCTGAAGATCCTCTTCCACCGCGAAACCCTGGAAGTGCTTGGTGTGCACTGCTTCGGCTACCAGGCTTCGGAGATCGTGCACATCGGTCAGGCGATCATGAACCAGAAGGGCGAGGCGAATACGCTGAAGTATTTCGTCAACACCACCTTCAACTATCCGACCATGGCCGAAGCTTATCGCGTAGCGGCGTTCGATGGTCTCAACCGGCTTTTTTGAGCGGCTCCGGCCGGTGGCCTGAGCCGGTCGGGGATCCTTTCGCCGACTCCCGCGACTGGCGCTGGCCAAACCGCGAGAGCTTCTAAGCAGGCCAGAAAGCCGATCCCTTGTGGATCGGTTTTTTTATGGGCGGTTTTCCTTCGCTTGCCTATCTATCGACTGCCCGTGCTGGTTTGCACTGATCGAGTGAGGCAATGCTGACATCGTTTGATGGGTATCGCTTCGCTCGACCCATCCTACTGAGGTGTAGGCTCTGTCTCCGTAGGATGGGATGAGCGGAGGTGGGGGAGCGCAACGACGATACCCATCATTGATGTTCGTCTGCCTAGCCGCGCAGTGTGCTCACTGCGATACCGGGGAAGTCGGTGATGATGCTGTCCACGCCGAAGTCGGCGAGGCGGCGCATCAGGGCGGGTTCGTTGACGGTCCAAACCGACACGTGCAAGCCGGCCTTCTGTGCCTTGAGCAGGCGCTCGGGGGTGCACAGTGTCCAGTTCAGGGCCAGCAGGTCGCAGCCGTAATTGCGGGCTACCTTGATCGGGTCGAGCCAGGCGTATTCGGCGACCAGGCCACGGGCCAGGTGGGGTGTCAGGCGCTGGGCGGCGCTCAGTACCTCACGAGAACTGGAGGTGATGGTGATCTTGTCGCCCAGGCCAAAACGTCGGCTGAGCAGTGCGATGGCTTCCACCGTGCGTGCGGCGCGTACCTTGGAGGCGCTCTTGACCTCCAGTTGCCAGTGCTCGAAATCGCACTGCTCGAACAGTTCGCTCAGGCGCGGAATAGGGCAGGGGTGGCGCCAGCCCGGGCCACCGTGACGGGCGTCGTAGTGAACCAGGTCGGCGGCTTCGTGCTCGACCACCTTGCCGCGCTGGCCGGTGGTGCGCTTGAGCGTCGGGTCATGGATGACCATCAGTTCGCCGTCGCGCGACAGGTGCAGATCCAGCTCGCAGCGGCGTACGCCGTGTTCTAGGCACTGCTGAAAGCTGGTCAGGGTATTTTCCGGGGCTTCGCCCTTGGCGCCGCGGTGGCCGTAGATCAGGGTCACAGTTGCTCCTTACTCGGTTCGTGTGGCGCGCGGCTGTTGGTGGCGCACGCTGTTGATCACATGGTCGTATTCGAAATAGACGCTGAATTCACGATAGTCCCAGCGGGTGATCGGCGGCTTGCCGACGGCGGGATGTTCTTCGTCAGCCAGGCCGAAACGCTCCAGTACCGAGCGTTTGGACTGGCCGAGCTGTGGCAGATCGGTAAGGTCGGCGCCCTGTTGGCCGATGGGGATGGTCAGGGTGTCGGCATGGGTTGTCAGCGGCAGCAACAAAGCCAGTGACAAAATAAATCGACGTGCAGTCATACGGAATCCTCACGAGCCTGGCGGCGCTCCTGCGCCTGGCGTTGCAGGATATGTCGGGCGAGCAGTTGGCGCTGTGCGTCAGTCAGCGCTTCGAATTCGGCGCCGATTTCGAACTGCCCTTCGTGCCCCTGGCAATGCAGCACCTTGGCGCGCAGCAGCAGGCCCAGTGCCTGGGGCATCAGCACCATCTTCATTGCCAGATGGCTATCGACCGACACCGGCTGGGCATTGAAGAAACTGATGCCGCCCTCCGACAGTGTGACCCGCTTCGGTGGGCCGATGTCGCGCAGCAGACTTTGGGCCATGGCCTGCCCGAGCAGGTCGATGCGTTTGTTGACCACCTTGAGGTAGTTGGCCAGGGTACGGTCGCGTTCGCTGATGTTACGCAGCAAGTGCTGGGACTCGAAGTCCATCAGATGCAGTTCGCTGAGCAGGTTGAACAGCGGAGAGGCGTCGTGAAGCTCGTCACTGGCGAGGGCTTCGGCACCCGCCAGTGGGGTGAAATCCAGTGCGATCGTGTCCTCGATACGGTAGTATTCGCGGCGATCATTTTCGTCTTGAGTCGACATGGCGAACCCATGGCAGCGGTGGTGGTCAGAGTGTAAGGCCGCTCGCCAGGCCCCGCCACAAGGACGTTCCTCTTTCCCTCGAACAAGCGCCCCACATGTTCAGACCCCTGTCCGTTTTTCTCGGTACGCGCTACACGCGGGCCAAGCGTCGCAACCACTTCGTTTCGTTCATTTCCCTGACCTCAATGATCGGGCTGGCACTTGGTGTGCTGGTGATGATCCTGGTGCTGTCGGTAATGAACGGCTTCGACCATGAAATGCGCACCCGCGTCTTGGGGATGGTGCCCCACGCCACGGTCGAGAGCTCCAAGCCGATCAGTGATTGGCGCCGCCTCGCCGACCGGGCGTTGCAGAACCCTCAAGTTCTTGCCGTGGCGCCGTTCAGCCAGATGCAAGGCCTGCTGACCAACGATGGCAAGGTACAGAAGGTGCTGATCAACGCCGTGGATCCCGTCGAGGAGCCCAAGGTGTCGATTATCGGTGACTTCTTCCGCGAGGGTCGGCTGGAGGATCTGCAACCAGGCACCTTCGGCATCGTCATCGGCGACAAGGCTGCCGAGAAACTCGGTGTCGGGCTGGGCGACAAGGTGACCTTCGTGGCGCCGGAAGTTACCGTGACCCCAGGCGGCATGTTCCCGCGCCTCAAGCGCTTCACCGTGGTCGGCATCTTTCATGTCGGTGCGGGTGAAATCGACGGTTTCGTGGCCATGACCCATATCCAGGACCTGGCCCGTCTGCAGCGTCATCAGGTCGATCAGGTACAGGGCATCCGCCTCAAGTTCGCTGACCTGTTTCAGGCACCGCGCACTGCCTGGCAACTGGCGCAAAGCTTCGGTGAGCAGGATTACCTGGCTCGCGACTGGACACGCACCCACGGCAATTTGTATCAGGCCATCCGCATGGAAAAAGCCATGATCGGCCTGTTGCTGCTGCTGATTGTCGCCGTGGCGGCCTTCAACATCATCTCCACCCTGGTGATGGTGGTGACCGACAAGAAAGGCGATATCGCCATCCTGCGTACCCTTGGCGCCACGCCCATGCAAATCATGGCAACGTTCATGGTGCAGGGTACGGTGATTGGCGTGATCGGCACCTTGATCGGCGCAGTGCTGGGCATTCTTGCCGCACTCAACATCAGCTCGATCATCGCAGGCGTCGAGCGCCTGCTCGGTTTCAAGTTTCTCAATGCCGATGTGTACTTCATCGACTACCTGCCGTCGCAGCTGATGCTCGCCGACGTGGTGCAGGTCTGTGGTGCGGCATTGGTTCTGAGTTTCCTCGCTACTCTTTATCCGGCCTGGCGCGCGGCGCGCACCCAGCCCGCGGAGGCATTACGTTATGAGTGATCCGGTCGTGCAGGCGCAGGCGAACGCCGTGCTCAGCTGTCGCAACCTAGGCAAGCGCTACGAAGAAGGCCCGCAGGCGGTGGTGGTTCTCGACGACCTGCAGCTGGAGCTTTTGCCAGGTGAGCGGGTGGCCATCGTCGGTAGTTCCGGCTCGGGCAAGAGCACGCTGCTCAATATGCTCGGCGGCTTGGATACGCCCAGCAGTGGCAGCGTCTGGCTGGCTGGTGAAGAACTCTCGGCACTCAACGAGAAACAGCGTGGCCTGTTGCGTAACCGCGCGTTGGGTTTCGTCTACCAGTTCCATCACCTGCTCGCCGAGTTCACCGCGCTGGAGAACGTGTGTATGCCGCTGCTGATCGGCAAGACCTCGATCAGCGAGTCGCGTCAGCGGGCCACCGAGTTGCTCGAACGCGTCGGTTTGGGCCATCGCCTGAGCCACAAGCCTGCCGAGCTGTCTGGCGGTGAGCGTCAGCGCGTGGCGATTGCCCGGGCGCTGGTCAATCGACCCGGCCTGGTGCTGCTCGATGAGCCAACCGGCAACCTGGATAACCACACCGCTCAAGGCATTCAGGATCTGATGCGCGAACTCAGCACGCAGTCGCAGACCGCCTTTCTGGTGGTGACTCACGACCTGCAACTGGCGCGGCAGATGGATCGGGTGCTGAGCCTGGAAGACGGCAAGCTGGTGCACGCCTGATGTTTCGCCCGCTGAGTGTCTTCATCGGTCTGCGTTACACCCGTGCCAAGCGCCGCAACCACTTCATTTCGTTCATTTCCCTGACCTCGATGATCGGCCTCGCCCTGGGCGTGCTGGCGATGATCGTGGTGCTCTCGGTGATGAATGGTTTTCACCGTGAAATGAGCTCGCGCATTCTTGGTATGGTGCCCCACGCGACCATCGTCGGTTCGCCGGCTCTGGCCGACTGGCAGGCGCCGGCCAAGGCCGCCCTGGAAAATCCCCAGGTGGAAGCGGCCGTGCCGTTCGCCGAGCTGGAAGGCATGCTTTCCTACCGTGGCGTGATGCAGCCGATTCAACTGCACGGCATTGACCCCGAGTTGGAGCCGAAGGTCTCGATCATCGGCGATCACATGGTGCAGGGTCGCTTGAGCGATCTGCGCGAAGGCGAGTACGGGGTGATCATCGGTGAGATCACCGCCCGCCGCTTCCAGCTTCAGGTCGGTGATCGCCTGGCGCTGATCGTGCCGGAAATCAGCTCGGTGCCCGGTGGCATCACACCCCGCATGCAGCGCTTGAACGTGGTTGGGGTGTTCAAGGTGGGCGCCGATCTGGACAGCTCTCTGGCTCTGATCAACGTCGCCGATGCTGCGCAGATCCAGCGTCTGGAACCGGGCTCGGTACAGAGTATCCGCCTCAAGTTGAAGGATCTCTATCAGTCACCACAGGTCGCCAGTGCGATTGCCGCACAACTGGGCGAGGGTTACCACGCCAGTGACTGGACACAGACTCAGGGCAGCCTGTTCAGCGCCATGAAGATGGAGAAAACCATGATCGGCCTGTTACTGCTGCTGATCGTTGCGGTGGCCGCGTTCAACATTATCGCCACACTGATCATGGTGGTTGCCGACAAAGGTGCGGATATCGCTATCCTGCGAACCTTGGGCGCTACGCCACGGCAGATCATGGGTATCTTCATGGTGCAGGGCACTGTGATCGGGGTGATCGGTACGCTGATCGGCGGTGTGCTTGGTGTGCTGGCGGCGCTCAATGTCAGTGAACTGGTGGGTTGGCTGGAGCGTATCAGTGGCCAGCATGTGTTCAGCTCTGATGTTTACTTCATCAGCACTCTGCCGTCCGAGTTGCAGGTCGGTGACGTGGTGCTGATCTGCAGTGCGGCGCTTATCCTCAGCTTCCTCGCCACGCTATATCCGTCCTGGCGTGCGTCGCGTACGCAGCCGGCCGAGGCGCTGCGTTACGAATGAGGTGCTAGTCTCGAAAAGGCCGCTATTGATTAGCGGCCTTTTCATTTCTGGATCAGAAGGGTGTCCATGGAAGGGACTCGATCAGGCAACCTGCGTACTGGGTTGCTGGCATTGGTGGCGGGGTTGTTGCTGCTGCGCTTCGTACCGCAATTACCGTCAAGCTTTATATTGCTGATGTCGGGCCTGACAGGTTTGGCGCTGTTGCCTTTTCGCACCTACCCCATCGGGCTGTTTCTGTTGGGCTTCAGTTGGGCATGCACCTCTGCGCAGTGGACGCTGGATGATCGCCTCGACCCCGCACTCGATGGCCGCACCTTGTGGCTGGAGGGCAGGGTGGTGGATTTGCCGGATGTGCGCGAGGATGTGGTGCGCTTTCATCTACAGCAACCGAAATCGCGTCGCGCCGAGCTACCGCAGCTGTTGCGCCTGTCCTGGTATGGCGGGCCGCAGATTCGAGCGGGCGAAACCTGGCGGCTGGCGGTCAACCTCAAACGTCCGCACGGCCTGGTCAATCCGCAGTCCTTCGATTACGAGGCCTGGTTGCTGGCGCAGCGCATCGGTGCTGTCGGCACCATAAAATCCGGACAGCGCTTGAGCGAGGCGGGCGGTAGCAGCGCTTGGCGAGATCGTGTGCGTCAGCGGATGCTCGCCGAGGATCCTCATGGTCGTGCAGGTGGGTTGGCGGCCCTGGTTCTTGGCGATAGTTCTGGCTTGTCGGTGGACGATTGGCGCGTTCTGCAAAGTACTGGCACCGTGCACCTGCTGGTGATATCCGGCCAGCACGTGACGTTGGTGGCCGGCATGTTCTACGGCCTGGTGTTCTGGCTGGCGCGGTTGGGCTGGTGGCCGCGGTTCTTGCCCTGGCTGCCGGCGGCCTGCTTATTGGCTTTTTCTTCGGCGCTGGGGTACAGCCTGCTGGCCGGTTTCGACGTGCCGGTGCAGCGTGCTTGCGCCATGATTGGTCTGGTGCTGTTGTGGCGTTGGCGTTTTCGCCACTTGGGCATCACCTTGCCATTGCTGGTAGCGTTGGTCGCGGTGCTGTTGTTCGAGCCGCTGGCGGTGTTGCAGCCGGGCTTCTGGCTTTCGTTTGGCGCCGTGGGGCTACTTATCCTGATCTTTGCTGCGCGCCTCGGGGCCTGGGCTTGGTGGCGTACCCTGGGGCGCGCGCAATGGGCGATGACCGTGGGGTTGCTGCCGATGCTGCTGGCCCTCGGGCTACCCATCAGCGCCAGCAGCCCGCTGGCCAATCTGATCGCCGTGCCCTGGGTCGGTTTCGCGGTGGTGCCGCCCGCATTGCTCGGCACCTTGCTGCTCCCCGTGCCCTGGCTGGGTGAGGCCCTGCTGTGGTGGGCGAGCTTTGCCCTGGAATGGCTGTTTCGGCTGTTGGCACTGATGGCCGATTGGCTGCCGGCCTGGTTACCCAGCGCCTTGCCGTTCTGGGCCTGGCTGTTGGTGGCGTTGGGTGCCTTGCTGCTCCTCCTGCCCGGCGGGGTACCGCTGCGCGGGCTGGGTTTGGTGCTGCTGTTGCCCCTGCTGTTCACGCCGGTGCAACGGCCAGCTGAACAGCGTGCTGAGGTATGGATGCTGGATGTTGGGCAGGGCTTGTCGATGCTGATACTGACCCGCGAGCACGCTTTGCTCTACGACGCCGGCCCCAGTTTTGGTGATTTCGATATGGGCGAGCGCGTGGTGCTGCCGTCGCTCAGGGCGCTGGATGTGCGTGCACTGGACATGCTGCTGCTCAGCCACTCCGATAACGATCACTCTGGCGGCGCTGAAGCAGTGGCCCGAGGCATACCTGTCAGTCGGATTGTCAGTGGCGAGGCGTCGGTGTTGCCGGCTGTACTGCAGGCGGAGTCTTGCCGGGAGGAAAGCTGGACATGGGACGGCGTGCACTTCAGCACCTGGCGCTGGGCGGATGCCACTGACAGCAACCAGTCATCCTGTGTGCTGATGATCGAGGCCGCGGGGGAACGCATATTGCTGACCGGCGATATTGATGGGCGTGCCGAGCGAGCGCTTATCGATACAGGGCGCGATCTCCAGGCCCAGTGGTTGCTGGCGCCGCACCATGGCAGTCGCAGCTCGTCATCCTGGGCATTGCTCAAGGCGGTCAGGCCTGAGGCGGTGCTGTATTCCCGTGGCCGGCACAATGCTTATGGCCATCCTCATCCAACAGTCGTCTCGCGTTATGTGACGTTTGATGCCAAGGCGCACGACAGCGTCGAGAGCGGCGCACTGCGGATCGATCTCGGTTCATTTGGCGAACCGCATGCGTTACGTGAAATACCGCGTTTCTGGCGGGAAAAATGAGAACCGCAGCCGTCGGCGACATCACGCCCCTATGCTAGAGTGGCGCCACTTTTGCGAAGGGGATTTGCCACCGTGTGGGAACTGGTTATAGCTGGCGGCTGGGTGATGCTGCCAATCATTCTGTGTTCAATCGCTGCCCTTGGCATTATCGCCGAGCGGCTGTGGACGCTGCGCGTCAGTCGCGTTACACCGCCTAACCTGCTGGGGCAGGTATGGCGCTGGATCAAGGACAAGCAGCTTAATAATCAGAAGCTCAAGGAGCTGCGCACGCATTCGCCACTGGGCGAAATCCTTGCCGCTGGTTTGGCCAACTCCAAGCACGGCCGTGAGGTGATGAAAGAGTGCATTGAAGAAGCCGCAGCCCGCGTGGTGCACGAGATGGAGCGCTACCTGAATGCCCTGGGCACGATTGCTGGCATTACCCCATTGCTCGGTTTGCTCGGTACGGTGATTGCCATGATCGACATATTCGGCTCCTTCATGGGCGGCAGCACAGCCAATCCAGCTTTGCTTGCAGGCGGTATATCCAAAGCGCTAATCACCACCGCGTCGGGGCTGATCGTGGCGATTCCGGCACTGTTCTTCCACCGTTTTCTGCAGCGCCGCGTCGATGAACTGGTCGTCGGCATGGAGCAGGAAGCGATCAAGCTGGTGGAGATGGTGCAGGGCGAGCGCGATGTCGACCTGGCCGAGGAGCCCAAGCCGGCCAAGGGGAGCAAGAAGGCGTGAAGTTCAGACGTAGACGGCGTGAGCAGGTCGAGATCAATCTCGCCTCGCTGATCGACGTGGTGTTCATCCTGCTGCTGTTCTTCGTGGTGACCACTACTTTCACGCGTGAAACCCGTATGCAGGTCGATCTGCCCGAGGCTGCCAGCGGCACGCCGCCCGAGCAGAGCGAACTGAAGCAGCTGGAAGTGGTGATATCGGCAGAGGGCGGCTTCTCGCTCAACGGTCAGGCCCTGATCAAGAATGATCTGGATAACCTGATGGCGGCCCTGCAGAAGGAGTCCGGCGGTGACAACAGCCTGCCGTTGACCATCAGTGCCGACGCCAAGACCAGCCACCAGTCAGTGGTCACCGCCATGGATGCCGCCGGCAAGCTGGGCTTCGCGCACCTGCGCATCACCACGGTCGAGACTCAGGCAGCGCCCTGATGCCGAGCTTTTCCGACCGTCTGGTGCAGGCCTGGTATGAAGGGCATCCAGCGTTGGCGCTGTTGCGTCCGCTGGAGGCTTTGTACCGTGGTGTGGTGCAGCGCAAGCGCGCGCGCTTTCTCGCTGGCGTGGGCGAGATTTATCGCCCACCCGTGCCGTTGATCGTGGTGGGCAACATCACCGTCGGCGGTACCGGCAAGACACCGCTGATTCTCTGGCTGGTCGAGCAGTGCCAGGCTCGCGGCCTGCGCGTTGGCGTGATCAGTCGTGGCTATGGCGCCAAGCCGCCGAGCCTGCCCTGGCGGGTCAGGGCCGAGCACACTGCCGAGCAGGCTGGTGACGAGCCGCTGCTGATCGTGCAGCGCAGTGGCGTGCCGCTGATGATCGACCCGGATCGCGCTCGCGCCGCTCGCGCCTTGCTGGCCGAGGAGTCGCTGGATCTGCTACTCAGTGATGATGGCTTGCAGCACTATCGTCTGGCCCGTGATCTGGAACTGGTGTTGATCGACGCCGTGCGCGGCCTGGGCAATGGTCGCTGCCTGCCTGCCGGGCCGCTACGCGAGCCCGCTGAGCGACTGCAAAGCGTGGATGCCTGTCTCTACAACGGTGCGCCGAGCGATCCTCAGGGTGGTTATGCCTTTACCCTGGTGCCCAGCGCCGTGATCAACCTGCGCAGCGGCGAGCGCCGTCCGCTCGATCACTTCCCGCCCGGTCAGACCGTACATGCGGTGGCTGGTATCGGTAATCCGCAGCGTTTCTTCACAACCCTCGAGGCGCTACACTGGCGGCCTGTCGCGCATGCTTTCGCCGACCATGCTGCCTACAGCGCCGAGCTGCTGAATTTCTCGCCGGCGCTGCCGTTGGTGATGACGGAGAAAGACGCGGTGAAATGCCGGGCCTTCGCGGCTGACGATTGGTGGTACCTGGCTGTCGATGCTCAGCCTTCGCCAGCTTTCCGCACGTGGTTCTATGCCCGGTTGGATCGTCTGCTCGGCGAGCGGCAGTAACCGCGTCACGCGCTCACTCCTCTTGTTCTCAAGGATTTCCCATGGACCCGAAACTGCTCGATATCCTGGCCTGCCCGATCACCAAGGGCCCGCTCAAGCTCAGCCAGGACAAGACCGAACTGATCAGTAAAGGTGCCGGTCTGGCCTATCCTATCCGCGATGGCATTCCGGTCATGCTGGAAAGCGAAGCCCGCACCCTCAACGACGACGAACGCCTGGACAAGTAAGATGAGCAACGCCTTTACCGTGGTGATCCCGGCGCGTTACGCGTCCACACGCCTGCCAGGCAAACCGCTGCAGGATATCGCCGGCAAACCGATGATCCAGCATGTCTGGGAACAGGCCTGCAAAAGCAGCGCAACCCAGGTCGTGGTGGCCACCGATGATGTGCGCATCGTCGAGGCTTGCCAGAGGTTCGGTGCCCAGGTGCTGCTCACTCGCGTCGATCACAACTCCGGCACCGACCGGCTTGCCGAAGTGGCGGCTGCGTTGGGGCTGGCTGCTGATGCCATCGTGGTCAACGTACAGGGTGACGAGCCACTGGTGCCACCTGCGATCATCGATCAGGTGGCAGCCAATCTGGCCACCAACCCTCAAGCCGCCATCGCTACTCTGGCGGAGCCGATCGATGATGTTGCCGCGCTCTTCAACCCCAATGTGGTCAAGGTCGCCAGCGATCTCAATGGCCTGGCGCTGACCTTCAGCCGCGCGCCGCTGCCGTGGGCACGTGATGCGTTCGCGGCCGATCGCGATACCTTGCCTGCCAACGTTCCCTATCGCCGGCATATAGGCATCTACGCCTACCGAGCCGGCTTCCTGCAGGACTTCGTCGCCTGGGGCCCTTGCTGGCTGGAAAACACCGAGTGTCTGGAGCAGTTGCGTGCGCTCTGGCACGGCGTGCGTATCCATGTCGCTGATGCGCTGGAGGCGCCGCCTGCTGGCGTCGACACCCAGGAAGACCTCGACCGTGTGCGCCGGCTGCTGGGTGCCTGATGCGCGTTCTGTTTGTTTGCCTGGGCAATATCTGCCGTTCACCTACTGCCGAAGCGGTGCTACGCCAGCGTCTGCTGCAGGCGGGGCTGGCTGAGCGCATCGAAGTCGACTCCGCCGGGACTGGCGATTGGCATGTGGGCAAGGCCCCGGATCCGCGCACCCAAGAGGCGGCCAGCCGGCGCGGCTACGATCTGTCCGGCCTGCGCGGTCGTCAGGTTTCTGCTGACGACTTCTCGCGCTTCGATCTGGTGCTGGCCATGGATGCTGCCAACCTGCGCGATCTGCAGCGTATGCGTCCTGCTCAGGCGCGGGGAGAACTGGACTTGTACCTGCGCCGCTACGAGCTGGCTGTGGATGAAGTGCCTGATCCTTATTACGGCGGTAGCGAAGGCTTCGAGCAGGTGCTTGATCTGCTCGAGCAGGCCAGCGATGCATTGCTGACCGAGCTCAAGGGTCGCCTATGAGCCTGCTGGTACGCTCTGGTGTGTCGCTCAAGGCCTACAACACCTTCGGCGTGGATGTGGCTGCACGCTACTTTGCCGAGGCGGAAGATGATGATCAGGTGCGCCAGGCGCTCGACGCTGCGCGCGAGCGGCATGTGCCGTTGCTGGTGCTGGGAGGCGGTAGCAACCTGCTGCTGACCGCCGACGTCGATGCGCTGGTGCTGCGCATGGCCAGCCGCGGTATTCGTCTACTGGCCGACGACGGTCAGCGGGTGGAGATTGAGGTGGAGGCGGGCGAGCCCTGGCATGATTTCGTGCAATGGACCCTGCTGCAAGGTTTTGCCGGCCTGGAAAATCTCAGCCTGATTCCCGGTACGGTCGGCGCCTCGCCAGTACAGAACATCGGTGCTTATGGCGTCGAGTTGAAGGATTGCTTTCTTGGTCTGACGGCTCTGGATCGCCACAGTGGCAAAATCCACGAATTTGATCTGCACGCTTGCGCCTTCGCTTATCGTGACAGCCTGTTCAAGCGTGAAAGTGGGCGCTGGATCATCCTGCGCGTGCGTTTCGCACTGAGCTGCAATGCGCCGCTGCATCTCGATTACGGCCCGGTGCGTCAGCGCCTGGCAGAGCAGGGCATCGAGGCGCCGAGCGCCAGCGACGTCAGTCGCGCCATCTGCGCCATTCGCAGCGAGAAGCTGCCGGATCCAGCAGTACTCGGCAACGCCGGCAGCTTCTTCAAGAACCCGCTGGTGCCGGCCGAGTTGGCGCAGCGTCTGCAGCTGAGTCATGCGGATCTGGTGGCCTATCCTCAGGCCGACGGCCAGGTGAAGCTGGCAGCAGGCTGGCTGATCGAAAAGGCTGGCTGGAAGGGCTTTCGCGATGGCGATGCCGGCGTGCATCGTCTGCAGGCGCTGGTGCTGGTCAACTACGGTCAAGCCAGTGGGCAGCAACTGCTCGCGCTGGCGCAGCGCATTCAGGCGGATATCGCCGAGCGTTTTGGCGTGAGCCTGGAAATCGAGCCGAACGTGCTCTGATCCTCTGCGTAGCCTCGCCGGATTGGCGGGGCTAGCAGTCCTAATCTCTCCCTATTCCTTCGTTCCCGGGTATCGCTGTGCTTCAACCGGGGGGCTACCTGGTGCATGCTCCCGTAGCCCGCGGTTGAGCAGAGCGATACCCGGGGCAACTGATAGCGCATGCAAAAATGCTGGGCGCGCGCTTTGCAGTCGCTCGCGATGGGTCTCCAAGAATCGCAGGCAAGAAAAAGGGATGCCGAAGCATCCCTTTTTCTGTTGCGCGTTACCTATCAGGCTTGCGGCTTGGGCGCATCCTGATCGTGCTGAGCACTGTCGTCGACCGGAGTGACGATGACGTCGGTTTGCTCGACTGGCTCGCTGGCCGGTTGAGTGTCGACGACGGCTTCGCTCTCGGCTGCCGGAGCAGCGGCTTCGGCTTCAACGACCGCTACGGCTGGAGCGGCCTTGGCGGCCTCTTCAGCTTCGCGAGCCAGGCGCTCTTCTTCACGCTTGCGGCGACGTACTTCACGCGGGTCGTTCGGCGCGCGGCCGTTGCTTGCAACCGGTGCGGCCTGCTCTTCGACCACAGGCGCTTCAGCTGCAGCTTTTTCGACGACCGGAGTAGCCTCGGGGGCGGCGGTGAAGGTGGTCTCGGCGACTGGCGCTTCGATGGCCGGTGCTTCGATCACTGGCGTTTCGGCAACAGGTGCTTCGACGGCGACCGCTTCGCTAACTGGCTCGGCCGCGACCAGAGCTTCCTGCTGTACTGCTTCGAAGTTCGGTGCCGAAGCACGTGGGCGTTCGATTTCAGGCAGGGGCTCGATCACTGCATCGGCGCGCTCGGCAACTGTTTCTGCCTGCACTTCGACTGGCGCTGGAGCGTCTTCGACCACAACGGCAGCAACTTGTACGCGCTGCTCGATCTCGACCGCTGGCTGTACGTCCTGAACGGCGGCAGGTGCTGCGGTTTCGGTAGCGGTGGCTGCTTCCTGAGCGACCGGCTGTTGTGCAGCCGGCTGCTCGGTTTCGGCGATAACCGCGGCCACGGTGGCGGCGGCAGCGATGCTGCCGTTGTCTACCGGCTCTTCCGAGTTGTCGTCGCTGCCTTCGATTGGGTTGCCATCGGCATCACGCTGACGCTCGCGACGATTGCTGCGGCGACGCTGGCCACGGGAACGGCGACGTGGGCGGTCACCGCCTTCGTTACCTTCCTGATCGTCGTCTTGCTGCTCGTCGTTGTTCAGCACTTCGTCTTCAGCGGCGTCTGCCTGAGCCTGCTCGGCGCGTGGTTGACGCTCCTCGCGAGGTTGACGTGGCTGACGCGGCTCACGTTGCGGGCGTTCGGCGCGAGCTTCTTCACCGGCTACGGCTGCGGTTTCGTTCTGCGGCTCGGCATCCAGCGGGGCGCGCAGTTCGCGCGGCTGACGCTCTTCGCGCGGACGACGCTCACGGCGGTTTTCCTGACCTTCACGCGGTTCGCGCGGCGGACGGGATTGACGCACTTCCTGAGGCTCGCGAACTTCCACGTTCTCACGCGGCAGGCGATCTTCACGTGGGGCGCGAGGCTGACGTTCTTCACGCGGTGCACGCTCTTCACGAGGCGCACGTTCCTCGCGCGCTGCGCGATCTTCACGTGGGGCACGTTCTTCACGCGGCTTGCGCTCTTCGTCGCGGCGGTTGCCACGGCTACGATTCTGCTGGCGACCGTTGCGACGCTCGTCGCCACGCGGCTGACGCTCGCCTGGCTTCTTTTCGACCACGGTCGGTTTCTGCTCTTCGGCACCGGCGAACAGGCCCACCAGGGACTTCACCAAGCCTTTGAACAAACCGGTTTGCGCGGTGGCGGCAACAGGCGCTGCAGGTGCAGCTGCGGTAACTTCTGGCGCAGGCGCGCTGCGTTGCGGGGCGGCTTTGAGCGCGGCTTCCTGGCGAACCAGGGTGCGGGTCGCGGCTGCCGGCTTTTCTTCCTCGACTTCGACCGTGGCCATTTCGTAGCTGGTCTGGGTGCTCTGGGCTTCCGGGCTGTCGTCACGGATGCGCTGCACTTCGAAGTGCGGCGTTTCCAGGTGATCGTTCGGCAGAATGACGATGCGCGCACGGGTACGCAGTTCGATCTTGGTGATCGAGTTGCGCTTCTCGTTGAGCAGGAAAGCGGCGACCGGGATTGGTACCTGGGCACGAACCTCGGCGGTACGGTCTTTCAGGGCTTCTTCTTCGATCAGGCGCAGAATCGCCAGCGACAAGGATTCGACGTCACGGATGATGCCTTGACCGTTGCAGCGCGGGCAGACGATGCCGCTGCTTTCGCCCAGCGATGGGCGCAGACGCTGACGGGACATTTCCAGCAGGCCGAAGCGCGAGATGCGCCCTACCTGAATGCGCGCGCGGTCGGCTTCCAGAGCTTCACGCACTTTTTCTTCGACTGCGCGCTGGTTCTTGGCCGGCGTCATGTCGATGAAGTCGATGACGATCAGGCCGCCGATGTCGCGCAGGCGCAACTGACGGGCGATTTCTTCGGCTGCTTCCAGGTTGGTCTGCAGGGCCGTTTCTTCGATGTCGCTGCCTTTGGTGGCGCGCGCCGAGTTGATGTCGATGGACACCAGGGCTTCGGTCGGGTCGATGTAGATCGAACCACCGGACGGCAGCTTCACTTCACGCTGGAAGGCGGTTTCGATCTGGCTTTCGATCTGGAAGCGGTTGAACAGCGGCACGCTGTCTTCGTACAGCTTGATCTTGCTGGCGTACTGCGGCATCACCTGGCGAATGAAGGTCAGGGCTTCTTCCTGGGCTTCGACGCTGTCGACCAGTACTTCGCCAATGTCCTGGCGCAGGTAGTCGCGGATGGCGCGGATGATGACGTTGCTTTCCTGATAGATCAGGAATGGGGCAGGGCGATCCAGGGACGCTTCTTTGATGGCGGTCCACAGCTGCAACAGATAATCGAGATCCCACTGCATTTCTTCGCTGGAGCGACCCATGCCGGCAGTGCGCACTATCAGACCCATGTCGTTGGGAATGTCTAGGCCGTTGAGGGCTTCGCGCAGTTCGTTGCGCTCTTCACCTTCGATGCGGCGGCTGATACCACCGGCACGCGGGTTATTGGGCATCAGCACCAGGTAGCGGCCGGCGAGGCTGATGAAAGTGGTCAGGGCTGCGCCCTTGTTGCCACGTTCTTCTTTCTCGACCTGAACGATGACTTCCTGGCCTTCCTTGAGCACGTCCTTGATGTTGACGCGGCCTTCGGGGGCCTTGCTGAAGTATTCGCGGGAGATTTCTTTAAGCGGGAGAAAACCGTGGCGGTCGGAGCCGAAGTCGACGAAGGCGGCTTCGAGGCTGGGTTCTACACGGGTAATACGCCCTTTGTAGATGTTGGATTTCTTCTGTACGCGGGCGCCGGACTCGATGTCCAGGTCGTACAGGCGCTGGCCATCTACCAGCGCTACACGCAACTCTTCGGGTTGAGTTGCGTTAATCAGCATTCTTTTCATGTGGTACCAATGGTTTCCGGTGCTGCTGGAAGCCGCGTTAGGCACACACGACGATCAGGGTCGGTGTCAGGCGCGTCAGAAACGGGCGTAAATCGTTTCATTGTCGAGCGGCAGCAGCCAGTTGTGCTGGGCCGCGACGGACGTCTCCTGCTTGCTGTTTTTACAGAAAGCACTCAGAACCTGCTAACGATCTGCTGCGCATCGCGCCTTGCTGCATTAAAAGCTGACTTGGAAGGTTCATTTACACCAGTAAATTCTGCTTCCTAGCCTTTTATTGCCTTGCATGGCGCTAGCTCGCGAGACCGTATACACGTTCTCAGTCAGGAGGAGGAATCAAGGGTCGGTAGCGGACGAGATAAAGCGTCTTGGATAAAGCTGTTTGCTACGCAGGCCGACCGTTGTGCATCTCCACCCTACACGTATCGCTGAAAATCGGGTGCCGCTCGCGAAAAATCCGCAGCGGGTTGGCATTACCGCAACCGTCCATATGGGCAGGTCGCGCATCTGTGTGTCAGGCCTTATTTCCGAGTTTCTCGAGCAGCCTTGGTGGCCTATTGCTCTCTGAGAATCCCGTCGGACGGCCTTACGTCCTGAAAGGGTTGCTTGATTCACGATGGCGATTTGGCAACTTCCGCGAATCAGGCCGCTTTTGGCGGCATTCGCGACTATAGCAGCAATGATTAAGTGCTTCAATTGCATAAAAATTGTATGATCGCGGCCATGACGACACCCACTACTCCAACCTCCGGCGTTCAGCTGATTGAGGTCGCGCCTGAACTCGCGGGTCAGCGCATCGACAACTTCCTACGTACCCAGCTCAAGGGCGTGCCCAAGACCTTGATCTACCGCATCCTGCGCAAGGGTGAGGTGCGGGTTAACAAAGGGCGGATCAAGCCCGAATACAAGCTGCAGCCTGGCGATATCGTGCGTGTTCCGCCGCTGCGCCTGGCCGAGCGCGACGAGCCCGAGCCGCTGGCTCAGGGGCTGCTGCAGCGCCTGGAAGCGGCCATCGTTTATGAGGACAAGGCGCTGATCGTGCTGAACAAGCCGGCCGGCATCGCCGTGCATGGCGGCAGCGGCCTCAACTACGGGGTGATCGAGGCGTTTCGCCAGTTGCGTCCGGATACCAAGGATCTGGAGCTGGTACACCGTCTCGATCGTGATACCTCCGGGCTGTTGATGATCGCCAAGAAGCGCAGCATGCTGCGTCACCTGCACGAGCAATTGCGTGGCGATGGCGTCGACAAGCGTTATATGGCGTTGGTGCGTGGCCACTGGGCGACGGCCAAGAAGCAGATCAATGCGCCGCTGCTCAAGAGCAATCTGCGTTCCGGCGAGCGCATGGTCGAGGTCAATCCGGAGGGTAAGGAAGCGCTGACGATCTTCCGTGTGCTGCGCCGTTTCGGCGAGTTCGCCACCCTGGTCGAAGCCAAGCCGGTGACGGGCCGTACCCACCAGATTCGCGTGCATGCCCAGTACGGCGGGCATTGCATCGCCGGTGACAGCAAGTACGGCGATGATGACTTCACCCGCGAGATCCGCGAGTTGGGCGGCAAGCGCCTGTTCCTGCATGCCTACGAGCTGAACATTCCGTTGCCCGACGGTGGCGTGCTGAAGCTCGAAGCGCCGGTTGACGATATCTGGGCGCGTACCGTGGAGCGACTCAGTGCGTGACTACAAGCTGCTGATTTTCGACTGGGACGGCACGCTGGTCGACTCCATTGGCCGCATTGTCATGGCCATGCACCAGGCTGCCGACCAGCGCGGCATGCCGCGGCGCAGCGACGAGGCGGTCAAGGGCATTATTGGCCTGGCGATGCCTGAGGCGATCAGGACGCTTTATCCGGAACTCACCACAGCCGAGCACGTCGAACGCTTCCATACTGCGTACAGCGACTGTTACCTAGCCATAGATCGGATACCGTCGGGGTTTTTCCCGGGCGTCGAGCAGAGCCTGGCGAGCTTTCGTGAGCAGGGCTATCAGTTGGCTGTTGCCACCGGCAAGAGCCGCCGCGGCCTGCAACGGATTCTCGATGCGTTGGGTTGGCAGGACTATTTCGATATCACGCGGTGCGCCGATGAAACGGCAAGCAAGCCCGATCCCAAAATGCTCCACGAGATCCTCGAGCACTGTGGGGTTCCTGCCAGCCAGGCGCTGATGGTCGGTGATGCCTCGTTCGATCTGTTGATGGCGCAACGCGCGGCTATGGATTCGGTGGCGGTCGGTTACGGAGCGCAGACGCTGACGACGTTGAGTGCCTACGAGCCGAAGTTGTCGATCAACCATTTCATGGAATTGAGTGCCTGGCTGAACCAGACGGTAGCCGAGCCCCTAACCGAGGAGATTGAACATGTGGGGTGATAGAAAGACGCCGGTGGTCTCCGAGAGTGATCCGAAGAGCTGGAAGCTTCTCGAGAAGACGCTGCTGGCCAGCGTGCATGAACAGCGACGTTCGCGGCGCTGGGGGATTTTCTTCAAGTTGCTGACCTTCATTTATCTGTTCGGTGCACTGGCGCTGTTCTCGCCGCTGCTCAACTTGCAGGGCGGCTCCAGTAGCACACCGCATACAGCGGTGATTGAAGTTCGCGGCATGATTGCGGATAAGGAGGCGGCCAGCGCCGACAACATCGTTGGCAGCCTGCGTGCAGCGTTCAAAGATCCCTACACCAAGGGTGTGATCCTGCGCATCAATAGCCCAGGCGGCAGCCCGGTACAGTCGGGTTATATCTATGATGAGATCCGTCGTTTGCGTGGCGAGTATCCGGACACCAAGGTGTATGCGGTGATTTCTGATCTGGGGGCTTCGGGCGCTTATTACATCGCCAGTGCCGCCGACCAGATCTACGCTGACAAGGCCAGTCTGGTGGGCTCTATCGGCGTCACTGCGGCCAGCTTCGGTTTCACCGGTTTGATGGACAAGCTGGGTGTCGACCGCCGCGTTTATACCTCGGGCGAGCACAAGGCGTTTCTTGACCCGTTCCAGCCGCAGAAGCCTGAAGAGGCTGCGTTCTGGAAGACCGTGCTGGAAACCACCCATAAGCAGTTTATCGACAGCGTGAAAAAAGGCCGTGGCGATCGCCTCAAGGATGCCGAGCACCCAGAGTTGTTTTCTGGCCTGATCTGGTCCGGTGAGCAGGCGCTGAGCCTGGGCCTGATCGATGCCCTGGGTAATACCAGCTACGTGGCGCGCGAAGTGATTGGTCAGCAAGAGCTGGTGGACTTCACAGTGCAGGAAAGCCCGCTGGATCGCTTTACCAAGAAACTGGGTGCCAGCGTCGCCGAGCAACTGGCGATGTGGATGGGCTTCCAGGGCCCGGCACTGCGCTGATTGCCTGAGACGCAATAAAAAGCCCCGGCCAAGTGCCGGGGCTTTTTATTGGGCGATCACTTCGCAGATATCAACGCTCGTCGAGGGCGAAGGCTGTCAGCGTAAACGTGGGGATGCCCATGTCCTGCAGTTTGCGCGAGCCGCCGAGCTCCGGCAGGTCGATGATCGCAGCGGCTTCATGGAGGCTGGCACCCATGCGTTTTACCAGTTGCACTGCGGCGAGCAGGGTGCCGCCAGTGGCGATCAGGTCGTCGACGATCAATATATTGTCGCCTTCACACAGGCTGTCGGCGTGCACTTCCAGGAAGGCCTCGCCGTACTCGGTCTGGTAGCCCTGGCTGAGCACGTCCGCCGGCAGTTTGCCCTGCTTGCGGAACAGCACCAGCGGCTTGTTCAGCTCATAGGCGATGATCGAACCGATCAGAAAACCGCGGGCATCCATGGCGCCAACGTGGCTGAAGTCAGCCTCGACATAACGCTGGATCAGGCTATCGATCACCATGCGCAGGGCGCGCGGCGATTGGAACAGCGGCGTGATGTCGCGAAACACCACGCCCGGTTTCGGGAAATCGTTAACCGGGCGGATGAGGGTCTTGATACTGAATTCGTCGAAAATCATCGGTAATCCTTGTAACGGTCAAATTGAGCCTTGGAACCTGTTCATGATTTTGCGAGCTAGAGCCATGCAAGGCAAAAACAAGCGAGGAAGCGGACTGGGCTCGCACGCGAGTTTACGAGCTGTAAATGAGCATTCCGAGCTTGTTTTTAACGCAGCAGGGCCGACGCGCAGCAGATCATGAGCTGGTTCTTGAGGCCCTATCAGCTATTAAGGTTACCACCCGCCAGGGCGCACAGCTCGATTGGGTCGAGAATATGCACTTCCTTGCCTTCAGCCTCGAGCAGTTTGCTCTGCTGGAAACGGGTGAACACCCGTGACACGGTTTCTACCGCCAGACCCAGGTGATTGCCGATTTCGTTGCGCGACATCGCCAGGCGGAACTGGTTGGCGGAGAAGCCGCGGGCACGGAAGCGCGCCGACAGGTTGACCAGGAAGGTGGCGATGCGCTCGTCGGCGGTTTTCTTCGAGAGCAGCAGCATCATCTGCTGATCGTCGCGAATCTCGCGGCTCATGATGCGCATCAACTGGCGGCGCAACTGCGGCAGGCTTACCGACAGCTCATCGAGGCGCTCGAAGGGAATCTCGCAGACCGAGGTGGTTTCCAGTGCCTGCGCAGATACCGGGTATGCCTCGGTATCCATGCCGGAGAGGCCGACCAGTTCGCTGGGCAGGTGGAAGCCGGTGATCTGCTCTTCGCCCGCATCGCTGATGCTGAAGGTTTTCAGCGCGCCGGAACGTACGGCGAAAACCGAGTTGAAGGTGTCGCCCTGGCGGAACAGGAATTCGCCCTTTTTCATGGGGCGGCCGCGCTTGACGATATCGTCGAGCGCATCCATGTCCTCGAGATCCAGCGAGAGGGGCAGGCAGAGGCTGGATAGGCTGCAATCCTTGCAGTGTGCCTGATGAGTTGTACGCAGCTTGATGCTTTCGGACATCGCCCTTATCCCTGAGGTATAGACACAGAAGTCGTAAGGGTACCGCACCAGAGGAGTGCGCGGCCAGACAATGAGGCGCGCTCAAGTGTCGCTCCCCCGTGCCGATAGCCTTGAACGAATGATTTGATGAACTGGAGCTTTGTGATGCGTGTGGATAGTCCCGTTTCGGTCGAGCGCAGTTTCGTGCCGACCAGTTCGGCCGCAACTGCCACAGCGGCGCCTGCCGAAACGACCGAGGAAGCCTCGACTGCGACGCCAACTGCCGGAGCCAGTGCTGAGCCAGGCGTAAAGGTCACTCTGTCGGCCGAAGGCCTGATGAAATCGAAGTCCAGCGATAAGAACAGTGATATCGACGAGAGCGGCCTGCCCGACAACGTCAAGCAGTTGCTCAAGATGATCCGCGAGCTGAAGGCGCAGCTTGCCCAGAAGATGGCCGAGTTGCAGGCGATCATGGCCCAGAGCGATATGGACGACGAAACCAGGCAGGCGAGTGCCCAGGCCCTGCAGACCGAAGTCGGTTCGATCAGCGGCGCGCTAACCACCGCCACTGCCGAGCTGGCCAGGGTGATGAGGGATCAGAAACTCACCACCGAACAGAGCGCCACCGTTGGTTCGCTGCTGAACGGGTGAGCCAGGCATCTGCGCGGCGCGGTTCAGATCACCCGCGAGAAGCGCTGCAGGTTCTGCTCGCTCAGGTAGCGATCGAACAGCATGCACAGCGAGCGCACCAGCAATCGTCCCGCCGGCAGTACCTCGATGCTGCCATCTTGCAATTCGATCAGGCCATCGCGGTTTATCTGCTGCAGGGCCGGCCAGGCGTCGGCGAAGTAGCTGCGGAAGTTCACCGCGAAGCGCCGTTCTATTTCTGTGAAGTCCAGCTGGAAGTGGCAGATCAACTGCTGGATTACGGCGCGTCGCAAGCGGTCGTCGTCATTGCATAGCAGGCCGCGCTGGGTTGCCAGTTGCTGGTTATTCAAACTGCGTTGATAAACCGCCAAGTCGGCGCTGTTCTGGCAGTACAAATCGCCGATCTGGCTGATCGACGAGACGCCGAGGCCGATCAGGTCGCAATGACCATGGGTGGTGTAGCCTTGGAAATTACGTTGCAGGCTGCCGTCTTCCTGAGCGCTGGCCAGTTCGTCGTCGGGCAGGGCGAAGTGATCCATGCCGATATAGCGATAACCGGCGCTCGCCAATTGTTCGATGCTGCCCTGCAGCATGGCCAGCTTGTTCGCTGCACAGGGCAACTGGTTGCTGTCGATGCGTCGCTGCGGCATGAAGCGCTCCGGCAAGTGGGCGTAGTTGAACAGTGACAGGCGATCCGGTTGCAGGGCGATCACCTGTTGCACGGTATGGGCGAAATTCTCCGGGGTTTGTTGCGGCAGGCCGTAGATGAGGTCGATGTTCACCGAGCGAAACTGCAGGGTGCGCGCGGCCTCGATGATGGCGCGGGTTTCTTCCAGGCTCTGCAGACGATTGATCGCGCGCTGCACGTTGGGGTCGAGATCCTGCACGCCGAGGCTGACGCGATTGAAGCCCAGTTCACGCAGCAGGCCCATGGTCGACCAGTCCGCTTCGCGAGGATCGATCTCGATGCTGTAGTCGCCGGAGTCGTCGTCGAGCAGGGTGAAGTGCTCGCGCAATTGCGTCATCAGCCGGCGCAGTTCGTCATGGCTGAGAAAGGTCGGGGTACCGCCGCCCAGGTGCAGCTGTTCAATGTGCTGGCGCTTGTCGATGTGATGACCGATCAGCGTCATCTCCAGTTCCAGCGCTTGCAGATAAGGCTGGGTGCGGCCGCGATCCTTGGTGATGACCTTGTTGCAGGCGCAGTAGTAGCAGATGTTGGCGCAGAACGGCAGGTGCAGGTACAGCGACAGCGGGCGCAGGGCACGACGGCTTTCGCGCAGGGCGTGGAGCAGATCGAATGAGCCTATGCCGTCATGAAATTGCACGGCGGTCGGGTACGAGGTGTAGCGCGGGCCGGCTTGATCGTATCGGCGGATCAGGCCGGAATCCCACTGGATGGCGTCGAGCATGGCGAGTTCCGCTTTAGCGTTGAGTGCTCGGCAGTCTAGGGCGCGCCTGGGCGGGGCTTTTTGATCTGAGTCATGGGGGCGCAGCAGTAGCGCGACCGCTGGCGCGTCAGCAGATTGGGTCTGTTGCCTTAGTGCCCCATCAGCCAATGCTGGTGCGGGCCGGGCAGTGTCCACAGGCCGAACAGCATCACCAGCAGGCCGCCGGCCATGCGCACGCCACGCTGGCGCAGCAGGCGGCCCATGCGCTCGGCTGCCAGGCCGGTGGCCAGCAACACTGGCAAGGTGCCGATGCCGAATGCCAGCATCAAGGCGGCGCTGTGCAGGGCGTTGCCCTGGCTGGCCGCCCACAGCAGGGTGCTGTAGACCAGCCCGCAGGGCAGCCAGCCCCACAGGCCGCCGAGTACCAGCGCACGGGACGGGCTGGTGATCGGCATGAACCGGCGGGCAAGCGGCTGCAGATGTCGCCACAGGCCGCGGCCCAGCGCTTCGATGCGCGTCAGGCCGCTCCACCAGCCGGCCAGGTAGAGCCCCATGACGATCAGCAGCAGCCCGGCGATGCTTCGCAGTACGACCGCCAGCGGGCCGCTGGCCAGTGCCCAACCCGCCAGGCCGAGCAATAGTCCTGCGACGGCGTAACTGAGAATGCGACCGACGTTATAGGCCAGTAGCAGGCGCAAGCGCTGATCACGCTGCTCAGGAGGAATGGCCAGGGTCAGGGCGCTCATCAGCCCGCCGCACATGCCCAGGCAGTGGCCGCCGCCAAGCAGCCCGAGAATCAGCGCGGACAGCAAGTGCGGCAGCAGGTCAGTCATGGGGTTTCTGGTCTGGCTCGCATGCCTGCTTCACCGCCGCTTTGTGGCGCGGGTCATCGTCGTCGAAGAGGATGCGGTGGGCCGGGCTGTCGAGGTCGTCGTACTGGCCGCTGTCGACCGCCCAGAAGAACAGCCACACGGCAAAGGCGACCAGCAGCAGGGCAACGGGAATCAGGATGTACAACGCGGTCATGATGATTTCCCCAGGCGCAGCGCATTGAGCACCACCAGCAATGAGCTGAACGACATGCCCAGCGCGGCCCAGATCGGGGTGATCCAACCGAGGGCCGCGAAGGGCAGCACCAGGCCATTGTACAGCCCGGCCCAGGCCAGGTTCTCGATGATGATGGTGCGGGTGCGGCGAGCCAGGCGCAGGGCGTCGACCAGGCTGCCCAGGCGATTGGACAGCAGCACCGCATCCGCGCTGGTCTTCGCCAGGTCGGAGGCCGAGCCCATGGCCACGCTGATATCGGCTCCGGCGAGTACCGGGACGTCATTGACGCCATCGCCAAGCATCAGCACGCGCCGCCCTTGTGCTTGCAGGTCGCGGAGGATGGCCAGCTTGGCATCCGGTGTCAGACCACCCTGTGCTTGCTCGATACCCAGTTCAGTGGCCACTTCGCCGACCATGGGCGAACTGTCGCCGCTTAGCAGAAGAATCTGCCAGTTACGAGCACGGGCTGCCTTGATCAGCGCAGGGGCGTCGTCACGCAGGCGATCATCGAGGACGAACCAGGCCAGTGGGCCCTGTTCATCACCGAGCAGCAGCCACTGGCCCTGATCCCCCGGAATATCGGGTGCTGGGCTGGCGCCGAGGGTGCTGACGAATGCGGCCTGACCAATACGCAGCCGGCGGCCACCCACAGTGCCCTGCAAGCCCAGGCCGGGAAAACTCTGCAGCGCGTCGACAGGCGTTGTGGCCTGGCCAAAGGCACGGGCGATGGGGTGCTCGGACTGACTTTCCAGGGCGGCGCCGAGGGCCAGGCAGGCATCGCCATCCAGGCTGCCCAGCGGGTGCACGGCGCGCAGGGTGAGGCGGCCTTCGGTGAGGGTGCCGGTCTTGTCGACGATCAGCGTGTCGATCTGCTCCAGGCCTTCGAGTACGTGACCGCGAGTCAGCAACATGCCCTGTTTGTGCAGGGTGCCGGTGGCGGTGGTCAGGGCGGTTGGCGTGGCCAGGGCGAGGGCGCAGGGGCAAGTGGCGACCAGTAGGGCGAGCACAACCCAGAAAGCGCGCGACGGATCGAGCTGCCACCAGACCAGACCGACGACAGCGGCCACCACCAGAACGATCAACAGGAACCACTGGGCGACCCGGTCGGCTATTTCCGCCAGGCGCGGTTTTTCGCTCTGGGCGCGCTCCAGCAGGCGCACGATGGCCGACAGCCGGGAGGCGTCGCCCAGTGCCTGCACCTCGACGGTCAGCGGGCCTTCGACGTTGAGCGTGCCGGCCGTTACGCCATCACCGACCGTGCGGGGGTGCGGCAGGTATTCGCCGGTGAGCAGGGATTCGTCGACGCTGGAGTGGCCTTCCAGTACCCGGCCGTCCGCAGGCAGCAAGGCGCCGGGTGGTACCTGTACCCGGTCACCGACGCGCAGCTCACTGAGCAGGATGCGCTGGCTCTGGCCGCATTCATCCAGGCGCAGGCAGGAGGCCGGCAGCAACTTGGCCAGCTGCGCGGTCGCCGCTGCAGTGCGTTCCCGAGCGCGATGTTCCAGGTAGCGGCCGCTGAGCAGGAACAGGGCGAACATGCCCACCGCGTCGAAATACAGCTCGCCATGACCCGTGACGGTGGACCAGATGCCCGCGGCATAAGCGCCGCCGATGGCCAGCGAAACCGAGACGTCCATGCTC
Source organism: Pseudomonas sp. PME37.24/006 (assembly GCF_055556635.1). Taxonomy (NCBI): domain Bacteria; kingdom Pseudomonadati; phylum Pseudomonadota; class Gammaproteobacteria; order Pseudomonadales; family Pseudomonadaceae; genus Pseudomonas; species Pseudomonas sp. PME37.24/006. The sequence goes on along the minus strand of NZ_JBVHNL010000003.1, from coordinate 277,343 downwards.
AGGTGGCGGGTGCGCAGGTCACGCAGGGCGCCACGGAAGAACTGGCCGCAGCAATAGAAGACGATGGGCGTGGTGAGAAACAGGCTGACCCAGCGCAGGATGCAGTCCAGCTCCGGGCTCAGGTCGACATTGAATTCCGGCCAGGTGGCCATGCTCGCCATCATCACCTGCATCCACAGCAGCCCGGCCACCCCCAGCTCGCGCATGGCGCGGCGGTTCTCCCGGGTCAACTGCTCGGCAGCGGCATCAGCCTGCCAGGGATGGGCGGCATAGCCGATACGGCGGATCGCGCCGAGCAGTTCGCTGAGCGGCAGGGTGCTCGCGTCCCAGCGCACCAGCAGGCGATGGTTGGACAGGTTGAGGTTGGCTTCGGCTACGCCCGTCAGGCCGTGCAGGTGTTTCTCGATCAGCCAGCCACAGGCCGCGCAACTGATGCCTTCGATGAGCAGGCTGGTTTCGCTCAGCTCGCCCTGATGTTCGACGAAGGGCTGCTGCACGTCGCTGCGGTCGTACAGTGCCAGCTCGTCCGGCAGTACCAGGGGCAAATGCCGAGGATTATTGGCGGTCTCGCTGCGGTGGCTGTAGTAATGCTCAAGGCCATTCAGCACGATGGTTTCGGCCACCGCCTGGCAACCGGGGCAGCACATTTCGCGGGATTGCCCCAATACCACGGCCTGGAAGTGCGTGCCCGTGGGCACAGGCAGAGCACAGTGGTAGCAGGGCGTGGGGACGGCCTGAGCAGTCCCGAGGGCTGGGGTGTCGATCAGGCTTCATCCCCGAGCTGGATGCTCTGACCAGGCTCTAAGGTTTCTTCCTCGAACAGGCGCCAGTCCTGGCCGCCTTCCTGGCCGATCAGCTCGACGAAGCGCCGGCCCTGTACGCTGTCCTGCAAGTTGCCGCGATACAGGCCTTCACCTTGATGCTGCAACACCACCCGGCGATCGCGCTCGGGCTGGGTGGGCGATACCAGGTTGAGCACCAGTTGCGCCGGCGCGCTGCTGCCCTGCAGGTGCAGCTCGGCAATGCCGCGCTGATCGTCGAGGTCGACGGTGGCGCGCAGTTGCAGGCGCACGGCCAGGTTCTCGCGCTCCAGCGACTGGTTGATGCCCTTGCCGACGTCGTAGTAATCGTCGGAGATCAGCCCCGGCGGGTTGCGTGTGGCCACGGTCAGCAGGGTCAGCCCCTGGATCACCGAGTAGCCGAGCAGGGCGATCAGGAACCACGGCCAGAACTGCTTGTACCAGGGGGCGGGTTGAGTATCTTCGTTCATGGTGCTCTGGTTCCTTGTATTCGTGAGCCACAAGCCTCAACCGGCGATGGCCTTGCAATCGAGATGGTGGACAAAAGAGCGCTGTCCACCCTACGCGAGCCTGCCGTTCAGCTATCTCACGCTCGGCCCGATAAACCGGCTGCTGGCGTCGTTGTGGATGCTCTCGTCATCGGTGGCGCGGATGCGGAAGGTGATCTCGTTGGTGCTGGATGGCAATTTTTCGGCATCGATGGACAGCTCCACCGGGATCGCCAGCACTTCGCCGGCCAGCGCGCGGACTTCGCGGCGGCCTTCGTAAACCAGGCCATCCAGGCCATCGGCCTCGATGCGGTAGACGACGTCCTGTTGTGCCTTGTTCATGATCTTCAGGGTATAGACGTTCTCGACTCGGCCCTGCTCGTTCTCCCGATAAAGTACCCGATCCTTGAGCACGTCCAGCTCCACCAGCGAGCGGTTGTTCAGCGCCCAGCCGAACACCGCGAACATGGCCAGCAACGCCACCGCATAGCCGATCAGGCGTGGGCGCAGCAGCTGGGTCTGCTGCCCGGAAAGGTTGTGCTCGGTGGTGTAGCTGATCAGCCCGCGCGGGTAGTTCATCTTGTCCATGATGCTGTCGCAGGCGTCGATGCATGCCGCGCAGCCGATGCATTCGATCTGCAGGCCATCACGGATGTCGATACCGGTCGGGCAGACCTGCACGCACAGGGTGCAGTCGATGCAGTCACCCAGGCCCTGGGTTTTGTAATCGGCGCTCTTCTTGCGCGCGCCGCGGGCTTCGCCACGACGCGGGTCGTAGGAAACGATCAGGGTGTCCTGGTCGAACATCACGCTCTGGAAGCGCGCGTAAGGACACATGTGAATGCACACCTGCTCGCGCAGCCAGCCGGCGTTGCCGTAGGTCGCGAGGGTGAAGAAGCCGATCCAGAACAGCGCCCAGCCTCCGGCCTCGAAGGTGATCAGTTCGCCGAGCAGCTCGCGGATCGGCGAGAAGTAGCCGACGAAGGTCACTGCGGTGATCAGCGAAACGCCCAGCCAGATGCCATGTTTGGCGAAGCGGCGCAGAAACTTGGCGGTGCTCATGGGCGCTTTTTCGAGCTTCATGCGCTGGTTGCGGTCGCCCTCGGTGACCTTTTCCGCCCACATGAAAATCCACGTGAACACGCTCTGCGGGCAGGTGTAGCCGCACCACACGCGGCCGGCAAAGACGGTGATGAAGAACAGCCCGAAGGCAGCGATGATCAACAGTGCCGAGAGCAGCACGAAATCCTGGGGCCAGTAGGTGGCGCCGAAGATGTGAAACTTGCGTTCCGGCAGGTTCCACCACACTGCCTGGTGGCCGTTCCAGTTCAGCCACACGGTGCCGAAGTAGAGGATGAACAGCAGCGCGCCGCCGGCCCGTCGCAGGTTGCGGTAGAAACCACTGAAGGCGCGGGTGTGGATTTTCTCGCGACTGGCATAGAGGTCAATGGTCTCGCCGGTGGCAGCGGGCGTGACGTTCTTGACGGGGATCTGTTGGCTCATCGAGGGCTACCACAACGGTTGGTCGGGCATGTCGCGACCGATACTTGCCGGTCGCAATCGTTCGCTGCGCCGATGGTACGCCTCCAGCCCTCGCAGGGCTTGCGGCTACCCGTCGCAGGGATCAGGCGTGACCATCCTAGGCGCAGCATCGAAACCCCGCCCTGACCCAGATCAGTGCGCTCAATCTTTCTCCTGATTTCGCTCCGCCGCGGGCTCTTTGTCACGCTGCGACAGGCTGTACACGTAGGCGGCCAGCAGGTGCACCTTGTCGTTGCCGAGAAAGTCCTCTTGCGCCGGCATCTGGCCGCTTCGACCGTAGCGGATGGTCTGCTGCACCCGAGCGAAGCTGGAGCCGTACAGCCAGGCCTTGTCGGTCAGGTTGGGCGCGCCAAGCACCTGCATGCCCTTGCCGTCGGGACCGTGGCACATGGCGCAGCTGCTGGCGTAAAGCTGTTTGCCGTTGTCCATATCCACGGCGATATCCGCCGGGTTCTCCAGGCCGGAGAGGCTGCGCGTGTAAGCGGTGACATCACGCACGCCGTCATCGCCCAGCACCTCCTGCCAGCCCGGCATCACGCCCTGGCGGCCCTGCATGATGGAGGTCTTGATGGTCTCCGGGTCGCCGCCGTACAGCCAGTCATCGTCGGTCAGGTTAGGAAAACCGAAGGCGCCCTTGGCATCGGAGCCGTGGCACACCGAGCAATGGTTGGCGAACAGGCGACCGCCTATTTTCAGCGCCCGCTCGTCCTTGGCCACATCGGCGATGGGCATGGCGGCGTACGTGGCGAACAGCGGGCCGTAACGGGCATCGGCGACGGCCATCTCGCGCTCCCATTGGGCGACTTGCGTCCAGCCGTCGTCATAGCCCGGCAGCAGCCCTCTGAAGTTGCCAAGGCCGGGGTAGAGCAGCAGGTAGCCAAAGGCGAAGATCAAGGTTCCGACGAACAACAGGAACCACCAGCGTGGCAGCGGGTTGTCGTATTCCTCGATGCCATCGAAGCTGTGGCCGACGGTCTGGTCGGTGTTGTCAGGGCGCTGGCCCTTGCGCGTGGCGAAGATAAGCCAGGTCACCGCCAGCAGCGTGCCGAGGGTGAGCAGGGCCACGTAGAAGCCCCAGAAGGTGCTCATGGCCTGTCGCTCCCAGCACCATCGTCGTTGTCCTTGCGGGCCTCCGGCTCATCGGCGAAGGGCAGGTTGGCTGCCTCGTCGAAGCTGGATTTGCGCTTGTTGCTGTAGGCCCACAGCACCACGGCGACGAAAGCGATGAACACCACGGCGGTGCCGATGCCGCGGATAGTGCCGATGTCGGTCAGGAAGGCTGGCATGGGCTCACCGCTTGTTCTGAATGGCGGTGCCGAGCACCTGCAGATAAGCGACCAGCGCATCCAGCTCGCTGCGCCCCTCGACCGCTTCCCCGGCCTTGGCGATGTCCTGATCGCTGTAGGGAATGCCGAAGTCGCGCATGACCTTCATCTTCTCGGCGGTCAGTGCGCCATCCAACTTCTTCTCGGCGAGCCAGGGGTAGGCCGGCATCTTCGATTGCGGTACCAGGTCGCGCGGGTTGAGCAGGTGCACGCGGTGCCAGTCGTCTGGGTAACGGCCGCCCACTCGTGCCAGATCCGGCCCGGTGCGCTTGGAGCCCCACAGGAAGGGATGATCCCAGACGCTTTCACCGGCTACCGAATAGTGGCCGTAGCGTTCGGTCTCGGCGCGGAACGGACGAATCATCTGCGAATGGCAGCCGACGCAACCTTCCTTGATGTACACGTCGCGGCCTTCGAGTTGCAGCGCGGTGTAGGGCTTCATGCCAGCGACGGGTTCGTTGACGACATCCTGGAAGAACAGCGGGACGATCTGCGTCAGGCCGCCGATGCTCACGGCAATGACCATCAGCAGGGTCATCAGGCCAAGGTTCTTTTCGATCAGGTCGTGTTTCATCCGTTGGCACTCCCTGACTGGGCAACGGGAATCCGTGCGGCGGCATCGTACTGCGCCGGCTGGGCGGCGCCGATGGTGCGCCAGGTGTTCCAGGCCATCAGCAGCATGCCGCTGAAGAAGATCGCGCCGCCGATCATGCGCACCACGTAGCCGTTATGGCTGGCGTCCAGGGACTCGATGAAGGAGTAGGTGAGCGTGCCGTCTTCGTTAACCGCACGCCACATCAGGCCCTGGGTGATGCCGTTGACCCACATCGCGACGATGTACAGCACGGTGCCGACGGTGGCCAGCCAGAAGTGCACGTGGATCGCCGCCAGGCTGTGCATCTGCTCGCGGCCGAACACTCTGGGAATCAGGTGATAGAGCGAGCCGATGGTGATCATCGCTACCCAGCCGAGCGCCCCGGCATGAACGTGGCCGATGGTCCAGTCGGTGTAGTGGGACAGAGCGTTGACCGTCTTGATGGCCATCATCGGGCCTTCGAAGGTCGACATGCCATAGAACGCCAGGGACACCACCAGAAAGCGCAGGATCGGATCGGTGCGCAACTTATGCCAGGCACCGGAGAGGGTCATCATGCCGTTGATCATGCCGCCCCAGCTCGGTGCCAGCAGGATGATCGACATCACCATGCCCAGGCTCTGCGCCCAGTCTGGCAAGGCGGTGTAGTGCAGATGGTGCGGGCCGGCCCAGATGTACAGGGTGATCAGTGCCCAGAAGTGCACGATGGACAGGCGATAGGAGTAGATCGGTCGCGCCGCCTGCTTCGGCACGAAGTAATACATCATCCCCAGAAAACCGGTGGTGAGGAAGAAGCCCACGGCGTTGTGCCCATACCACCACTGGATCATCGCATCGGTGGCGCCGGCATACGCCGAGTACGACTTGAACAGGCTGACCGGCACCGCTGCGCTGTTGACCACGTGCAGCATCAGGGTGACCAGGATGAAGGCCCCGTAAAACCAGTTGGCGACATAGATGTGGCGCGTCCTGCGCCTGGCGATGGTGCCGAAGAACACCACCACGTAGGCCAGCCAGACGATGCCCAGAAGGATATCGATCGGCCATTCCAGCTCGGCGTATTCCTTGCTGCTGGTGTAGCCCATCGGCAGGCTGATCACCGCCGCGACGATCACCGCCTGCCAGCCCCAGAAAGTGAAGGCCGCCAGGCGGTCGGACATTAGCCGGACCTGGCAGGTGCGCTGCACCACGTAATAGCTGGTGGCGAACAGCGCGCTGCCGCCAAAGGCGAAGATCACCGAATTGGTGTGCAGCGGGCGCAGGCGGCCGAAGCTCGTCCACTCCATGCCCAGGTTCAACTGCGGCCACACCAGCTGCGCTGCGATGAACACGCCCAGCGCCATGCCGACCACGCCCCAGACCACCGTCATCACCGCGAACTGGCGGACGACCTTGTAGTTGTAGGCAGCCGGACTGCTTGCTGGGCTCATGCTGGGTTCCACGCTGGGCTGGGTGCTGCGGATGGGGCGATAGATATTTTGGGCGGCGCGAGTATCCCCGACCGGCAGGGGCGGTGCAATGCGTCGGAAATATGCGGAAAGCGCTCTGTAGTGAGCTTTGCTGTGTTTCGAGAGGAGGCGCGGCCAGTGCAGGCGGGCCTGTCGGGCGGAAGGGGGTTACCGTGGGGGCCTGTATCTTGTGGGAGGGGCTTTAGCCCCGAGCTTTATTTAGTACAAAGAGCTCGGGGCTAAAGCCCCTCCCACGGTTGCGATAGTTAAAGTTGCTGGAGTCGGGCCGAAAATATTGAGCAGATTTTCAGAGCCACACTGCATCCCAAAAAGGGTAATCGCCGATATGTTTTACCAGGCCCGCACGTAGAGGATTGGCAACGATGTATCGTGCAGTTGGCAGTATGTCCTCCTCACGGCGTAGCGCTCTGTCATGGAAACCCTCCTGCCAGAGTTTGCCTTGGCGGCCGAGCCGACTATTCACCTGCAAGGCGCTGCGTCCTTTGACGCGATGCATCAATTCGCTGAGCGAGCCTTGTTGCAGGGATACCAGCCAGTGCAGGTGATCTGGCATGACTACCCAGGCGAGCGACTCAGCCAGTCCTGATGCCTGGGCATGATGCAACTCGCGAATGAGGAGACGAGCGGGCGCCAGGTCGGCAAAGATCGCCTGGCGATTTTCGACAGTGGCCGTGAGCAGGTAGATCTGGTTGGTTAGAGAGATTCGGCCTTTGCGCAAACTGACTGAGTGGGGCATTCCGTTGCCTCCTGAGTAGGTAAAGCAACGGTAGCTGATAGATGGCGACCTGCGGGAGTGATCTCGTAGGAGCGGCTTTAGCCGCGAGCTTTATCGCCCGACCAGACACAAAAGAGCTCGCGGCTAAAGCCGTTCCTACAAGTGCGCATTATTCGCCTGGTTGCGGTTTGCGGTTTGCGGCTCAGGCTCAGCACGTAGGCCGCCAGCAGATGCACCTTGTCGTTACCCAGATACTGCTCCTGGGCCGGCATCTGACCATTGCGGCCGTAGCGGATGGTCTGCTGCAGCTGCGCCAGGCTGGAGCCGTAGATCCAGCCACCCGGGTGCGTCAGGTCTGGTGCGCCAAGCAAGGCCATACCGCTGCCAGTCGGGCCATGGCAGGCCACGCAGGTGCTGTCGTACAGTTGCTTGCCCTTGTCCAGATCGGCATTGCTGCCTTCCGGCAATGGCAGCTTGGCCATGCCATTGCGCACATAAGCCGCCACGTTGCGCACGCCGTCGTCACCGAGCACTTCGCCCCAGGCCGGCATTGTGCCGATGCGCCCGTTGAGGATGGTGGTCTTGATGGTTTCGGCATCGCCGCCCCAGCGCCAGTGCTGATCCGTCAGGTTGGGAAAGCCCACCGCGCCCTTGGCATCCGAGCCATGGCAGATCGAGCAATAGGTGGCGAACAGCCGACCGCCCATCTTCAGTGCCTGTTCGTCCTGCGCCACCTGCTCCAGCGGCATGGCCGAGTACTTGGCGAAGATCGGCCCGTATTGAGCATCGGCCTTGGCCACTTCGCGCTCCCACTGGGCGACTTGCGTCCAGCCGTCTTCATAGCCTGGCAGCAGGCCCTTGAAGTTGCCTAGGCCGGGATACAGCGCCAGGTAGCCGGCTGCGAAGATCAGCGTGCCGAGAAACAGCATGAACCACCAGCGCGGTAGGGGATTGTCGTATTCCTCGATGCCGTCGAAGGAATGACCCATGGTCTGATCGGTGGTGTTTTTGCGCTCGCCTTTACGAGTGGCGAACAGCAGCCAGAACAACGCGACCAGGCTGCCAACGGTTAGCAGCGTGATGTACCAGCTCCAGAAGGTAGTCATGGGGTGTCATTCCTCGATGCCGCTTTGTTGGGTTCATCGGCGAAGGGCAGGTTGGCCGCATCGTCGAAGGCCTTGGCGCGTTTGCCGCTATATGCCCAGAGCGTTACGCAGGTGAACGCGATGAAAACCAGTGCTGTGCCGATGCCACGCAGTAAACCGATGTCGATAAAGTCGAAAAGCACGGGTCACCTCTTGTTTTTCAAGGCAGTGCCAAGCACTTGCAGGTAGGCGACGAGGGCGTCCATCTCGGTCTTGCCCTTCACCGCAGCGGTTGCGCCGGCGATGTCTTCGTCCGTGTAGGGCACGCCGAGAAAGCGCATGGCTTTGATCTTGGTGGGCGTGTCCTTGCCGTCCAGCACGTTCTCGACCAGCCACGGGTAGGAAGGCATCTTCGACTCCGGTACCACGTTGCGCGGGTTGTAGAGGTGCGCGCGGTGCCACTCATCCGAGTAGCGGCCGCCGACGCGCGCCAGATCCGGCCCGGTGCGTTTCGAGCCCCACAGGAAGGGGTGATCCCACACGCTTTCACCGGCTACCGAGTAGTGGCCGTAGCGCTCGGTTTCGGCGCGGAACGGGCGGATCATCTGCGAGTGGCAACCCACGCAGCCTTCCTTGATGTACACGTCGCGGCCTTCGAGCTGCAGCGCGGTGTAGGGCTTCATGCCGGCGACCGGCTCGTTGACCACATCCTGGAAGAACAGCGGGACGATCTGCGTCAGCCCGCCGATGCTCACGGCGAACACCATCAGCAGGGCCATCAGGCCGACGTTCTTTTCGATGATTTCGTGTTTCATCAGTGGGCTCCCTGTACCGAGAACTGCGCGGCCGCTTCCAGCTCTTCCGGCTTGCTGGCGCGCACGGTCTGCCAGGTGTTCCAGGCCATCAGCAGCATGCCGGCGAAGAAGATCGCGCCGCCGATCACCCGCACCACGAAGCCGGGGTGGCTGGCCTCCAGTGCCTCGACGAAGGAGTAGGTGAGCGTGCCGTCGCTGTTCACTGCACGCCACATCAGGCCCTGGGCGATGCCGTTGACCCACATCGAGGCGATGTACAGCACGGTGCCGATGGTGGCGAGCCAGAAGTGCGCGTTGATCAGGCCGATGCTGTGCATCTGCTCACGGCCGAACACCTTGGGAATCATGTGGTACAGCGAGCCGATGGAGACCATGGCGACCCAGCCGAGGGCGCCGGCATGCACGTGGCCGATGGTCCAGTCGGTGTAGTGGGACAGGGCGTTGACGGTCTTGATGGCCATCATCGGCCCCTCGAAGGTCGACATGCCGTAGAACGCCAGGGACACCACCAGAAAACGCAGGATCGGATCCGTGCGCAACTTATGCCAGGCGCCCGACAGGGTCATCATTCCGTTGATCATGCCGCCCCAACTCGGCGCCAGCAGCACCAGCGACATCACCATGCCAAGCGACTGCGCCCAGTCCGGCAGCGCGGTGTAGTGCAGGTGGTGCGGGCCGGCCCAGATGTACAGGGTGATCAGCGCCCAGAAGTGCACGATCGACAGGCGATACGAGTACACCGGGCGCCCGGCCTGCTTGGGCACGAAGTAGTACATCATCCCCAGGAAGCCGGCAGTCAGGAAGAAACCCACCGCATTGTGGCCGTACCACCACTGGATCATCGCGTCGGTGGCACCGGCATACAGCGAATAGGATTTGGTCAGCGTGACCGGCACTTCCAGGTTGTTGACCACGTGCAGCAGCGCCACGGTGAGGATGAACCCGCCGAAGAACCAGTTGCCGACGTAGATATGGCTGACGTTGCGTTTGATGATGGTGCCGAAGAACACGATCGCGTAGCTGACCCAGACGATGGTGATCAGGATGTCGATCGGCCATTCCAGCTCGGCGTATTCCTTGGAACTGGTGTAGCCCAGCGGCAGGGTGATGGCCGCCAGCAGGATCACCAGTTGCCAGCCCCAGAACGTGAAGGCCGCCAGCTTGGGCGCGAACAGCGTGGCCTGGGAGGTGCGCTGTACGGCATAGTAACTGGTGGCGAACAGGGCACAGCCGCCGAAGGCGAAGATCACCGCGTTGGTGTGCAGCGGGCGCAAACGGCCGAAGCTCGTCCAGGGCAGGTCGAAGTTGAGCCACGGCCAGGCGAGCTGTGCTGCGATAAGCACGCCGAGCCCCATCCCGACGATGCCCCACACCACCGTCATGATGGCGAATTGGCGAACCACCTTGTAGTTATAGGCGGAACTGGTTGTTGTGTTCATGTCTGGGTTTCCATCCACGGTTATGGGCAGATCATCTGCAGCCCCCACGCGGATCGGAATGACCGCACGGTAACAGAGGGCTTTTTATGAGCGAGGCAAGCATGCGAGAAGGGCAGCAGAGCGGTATTGACGCCGGTCAACAGGCACAGGGAAGTCCAGCGACAGAGCTGATGTGGGATCGGCCTGCGGGCGACAGCCTGGGCACACTCATCCTCGCCCATGGCGCCGGCGCGCCGATGGACAGCGATTTCATGAACCTGATGGCAGAGAAACTGGCGGCCCGTGGGCTGACGGTGGTGCGTTTCGAGTTCGACTACATGGCCGCGCGCCGGCAGGACGGCAAGAAACGCCCACCCAATCCCCAGGCCAAACTGCTCGAGCGCTGGCGTGAGGTACATGCTGCCGTGCGACAACAGGTCACCGGGCCGCTGGCCATCGGCGGCAAGTCCATGGGCGGTCGCATGGCCAGCCTGCTGGCCGACGAGCTGGGCGCGGATCGGCTGATCTGTCTGGGCTATCCCTTCCACGCCATCGGCAAGGCCGACAAACCCCGCACCGCCCACCTGGCCGACCTGAAAACCCCAACCCTGATCGTCCAGGGCGAACGCGACGCCATGGGCGACCGCCATACCGTGGCGAGCTATCAGTTGTCACGAGCCATCGAGCTGTTCTGGCTGACCGCCGGCGATCACGACCTCAAACCATTGAAGGCCTCTGGTTATAGTCATGAGCAGCATTTGGAGTCGGCCGCCGATGCCGTAGCGGCATTTCTTACGCAGGACGCCGCCGGCCATTGAGCCGCGGGGCAAGTGGGTCGGATCTTCGCGGCTTGGATTCGCAAAGGAATCAAGAATGGGTGATCGCGGCGTATGGCCGTGAGGGCGCATGAAACGTAGGGTGCATGTCGCGAGATAAGGTTATTTAAGCAAGAAGTGTTCTTTCTGCAGACCGGCTATCGCCCGGCGTTACAACGCCTTCGCGACCATATTGTCGACGTGCCTGGCCGAGCGTAGAATCGCCGCCGCAGGCCATCCCTATACCTATAATTTTCCGCTCTCGCATCCGCCACTCCCCGCGTTCATCGCCCCGGGAGCGCGAGCTGCCGTGTGCGTGTTCGTCGTGTATGGGGCTCTATTTTTTCGTTCGCTTCCTACAGCCGTTCGCTGCCCTCCAGGCTGCGGGCGAAAGGCCGTTGTAGCCAGCGTTCCCCAAGGGCGGATATCACCCGAATGAACACACCCGAGCAGGCGCACAGCGGTAGCTGGCTGAGCGTGATTGCACTGGCGCTGGGCGCCTTCATTTTCAACACCACCGAATTCGTGCCGGTGGGCTTGCTGAGCCAGATCGGCCACAGCTTTGACATGACCACCGCGAGCGTCGGCCTGATGCTGACCATCTATGCCTGGGTGGTGGCGCTGGCGTCGCTGCCGCTGATGCTGCTGACCCGCAATATCGAGCGGCGCAAGCTGTTGGCTTTCGTGTTCATGCTGTTCATCGCCAGCCACGTGCTGTCGGGGATCGCCTGGAGCTTCAGCGTGCTGATGGTCAGCCGTATCGGCATCGCCCTGGCCCATGCGCTGTTCTGGGCGATTACCGCGTCCCTGGCGATCCGCGTGGCACCTGAAGGCAAGCAGGCGCAAGCCCTCGGTTTGCTGGCGACCGGCAGCGCCCTGGCCATGGTGCTGGGCATTCCTCTGGGCCGCGTTATCGGCGAGGTGCTGGGCTGGCGTACCACCTTTACCGTGATCGCCGTGGTGGCGGGCATGGTGGTGCTGTGCCTGATGAAGAACCTGCCGCTGCTCCCAAGCCAGAACTCCGGCTCGCTGCGCAGCCTGCCGGTGCTGTTCAAGCGCCCGGCGCTGGTCACCGTGTACGTGCTCACCGCGCTGGTGATTACCGCCCACTTCACCGCGTATACCTACATCGAGCCGTTCGCGCTGGAAGTGGCGGGTATCGCTGGAGACATGATCACCGTACTGCTACTGCTGTTCGGCTGTGCCGGCATCATCGGTTCCATCCTGTTCAGCCGCTACAGCGCACGATACCCGCGCGGTTTCGTGATCGCGGCGATCAGCGTGCTGAGCCTGTGCATGCTGTTCCTGCTGCCAGTGGCTCGCGAACATGCTTACCTGGCGACGCTGAGCGTGGTCTGGGGCATCGCCATGATGTGCTTCGGTCTGGCGCTGCAGGCCAAGGTGCTGAACCTGGCCTCGGACGCCACCGATGTGGCCATGGCGCTGTTTTCCGGCATCTTCAATATCGGCATCGGCGGCGGTGCCTTGCTCGGCAGCGTGGTGAGCAGCCAACTGGGCGTGGCCAATGTGGGCATCGTCGGCGGTATGCTCGGTATTGGCGGTTTGCTACTGTGCTGCGTGACCACCTATCACTTTTCCAGGCCGCTCAAGCCGCAATTGCTCTGAGCGGCGCAGCAGCTTTTAAGCCTGGGTCGTTTTCAGGCGTCTACCTGAACGATCCGCGCCAGATGTTCCCGGTAAAGGCTCACGTCGCGCTCGACGTCGGGGCGCTTCATCACGTCCACGCAGAGGAAGGTCGGCAGGGCGCTCATGCCGAGGAACTGCTGAGACTTGTGGAACGGGAAGTAGACGGCATCCACGCCCTTGCCTTCGAAGAAGTCGCTGGGGTCGTCGAAGGCCTGCTGCGGGGCGTTCCAGGTGAGCGAGAGCATGTACTGTTTGCCGTGGATCAGGCCGCCGCTGCCGTACTTCTGCGAGGCATCGGAGCGGGTGCGACCATCGCTGGCGTACAGGCTGCCGTGGCCTTCGGTGAACACTTCGTCGATGTATTTCTTGACGATCCACGGCGCGCCCATCCACCAACCTGGCATCTGGTAGATCACCACGTTGGCCCAGAGGAATTTCTGCACCTCTTCGGCGACGTCATAACCCCCGTCGATCTCGGTGGTCTTGAACTCGACGCCGGCCCCGTCGAGAAACGCTGCGGCGGTTTCATGCAGGGTGCGGTTGAGTCGACCATCGGAATGGGCGAACTGCTTGCCGCCATTGAGGAGCAGAATCTTCTTCATGCTGGGTTACCCGTAACTGATTGAATGGCGCCAGGTTACGGGCTCCCGTGCAGGGGAAAAATGCCTGCATGGGCAAATCACCATTGACTGAAAAGCATGAATCTCCCGCTATTTGCTGTTGTAGGGTGCAAATGGCATTCACCACGGAGATTCCCATGTACGGCTTCATCCTTCACGCCCATACCCGCCCGGAACGGGCCGAGGCCTTCGAGCAGTTGTTCCGCGCCCATGTCGAGCCAAGTCGCGCCGAGCCCGGCTGCATCGAGTACCACATGCTGCGCGATGCGCAGGATCCTACGCTGTTCATCTTCTTCGAGGTCTGGCAGTCCCGCGAGCACCTAGCGGTGCACAGCGCCTTGCCGCACATGCGCGACTTCCATGAGCGGCGCATGGAGTACCTGCGCCGGGATTTCGAGATTCGCGAGATCGAGATGCTCAGTCCGGCGTCAGCCAGCCTGGCGGATTGACGCCCAGCCACCCATCGCCGGCAAGCCGGCTCCTACAGGATCTGGGTTACCGCCAGTGCGTAGGAGCTGGCTTGCCGGCGATTGGGCCTCAGGCCTGCAGCGTGTGCCCACCTCGTGCAGGGGAGCAATGCGACCCTATTGGAGCGCTGCTTCGAGGTGGCTCACAGAATGACCCGCAGGCACTGGCCGGCGTGATACAGCGAGAAGCCGGTCTCGTACATGCTGCTGCGCAGCTCTGCGCCGCGCAGTGCCTGCATGGGTGAGAAGGGAATGGGCAGCGCTGCGCTGTCGTCGCTCAACAGGAATTGCGCCAGGGCTTTGCCGACCACCGTACCGGTGGTGTTGCCACGGCCGTTGTAGCCTGTGACCGCGACCAGCCCGGGCGCAGGCTCGAAAAGACGCATCAGGTGATCGGGGGTGAAGTCGATGCAGCCCGTCCAGTGCAGCTGCCATTCGACCTTGCCCAGCGCCGGGAAGTAGTGCTGCTGGATGCGGTCGGCCCAGCCGCGGATGAACCAGTCCGGCTTGTTGTTGGCGCGCCCCATGCTGCCCAGCAACAGGCGGCCATCGGCGTCGCGGCGGATGCTGCTGAGCACTGTACGCGTGTCCCAGGAACCCTGGCCGTGGCGCAGTACCTGATCGGCCGCAGCGCCCTGCAGTGGCACCGAGGCGACCTGGTAGTAATAGCCGCGGAAATAGTGACGCTGCAGCTCCGTCCATTCGCCCTCGGTGTAAGCGCCTGTGGAGATGATCACCTTCTGCGCGTTCACCGCGCCCTGGCCGCTGCGTACCTGCCAGGCATCACCAGAACGGGTCAGCGCTTTTACCAGGGAGTGTTGGTGGATGCGCCCACCGAGACGCATGACGGCGCGGGCCAGGCCCATGGTGTAGGCCATTGGGTTGATGGTGCCGGCGCGGCGGTCAAGCAGCGCGCCGGTGATCTTGTCGGTGCCGCAGTAGTCGGCACAGGCCGCTCCCGTGAGTAGTTCGACATCGGCACCGCGCCGCCGCCACTGCGCTTCGCGATCCTTGAGGTCGGCCAGGCCGGCGGCGTTGTGCGCCATGTGCAGGGTGCCATCGTTGCGTGCCTGGCAGTCGATGCCAAGGCGCTGGATCTGCGCGAACACCGCGGCGGGCGCCTGACCGAGCACCTCGTTGAGGCGGCTGCCGTGGCGCTGGCCCAGGGTGGCCTCGACATCATCGGGCTTGATCCAGGTACCCGCGTTGACCAGGCCGACGTTGCGCCCCGAGCCGCCGTGGCCCACTTCATGGGCGTCGAGCACGCAGACCGTGCGCCCCTGTTCGAGCAGGTGCAAGGCGGCCGACAGCCCGGTGATGCCGGCGCCGATGATGCAGACATCTGCCTGCACATCGCCATTCAGCGGCCCGGACAATGATTCGCGCGGCGTAAGCGTTTCCCACAGACAGGCATGCTGCAATTGACGCATGGCGCGACCTCGCTCAGTCGAAAACGATGCCCTGGGCCAGGGGTAGCTGGCGCGAGTAATTGACGGTGTTGGTCTGCCGGCGCATATAGGCCTTCCAGGCGTCGGAGCCGGATTCGCGACCGCCGCCGGTTTCTTTTTCGCCCCCGAAGGCGCCGCCGATTTCCGCACCGCTGGTGCCGATATTCACGTTGGCGATGCCGCAGTCGCTGCCCGAGGCACTCTGGAAGCGCTCGGCTTCGCGTACGTCGAGGGTGAAGATGCACGACGACAGGCCCTGGGGCACGTCATTGTTCAGCGTCAGGGCATCCTCGAACTCGTCGTAGCTCAGCACGTAGAGAATAGGCGCAAAGGTTTCATGGCGTACGACGTCGGTCTGGCCGGGCATTTCGACGATGGCCGGGCTGACGTAATAGGCATCCGGGTAGCGCTCCTGCAGCTGGCGCTCGCCGCCGAATACCGTGCCGCCTTCGTCGCGGGCGCGGGCCAGGGCGCTCTGCATGGCGTCGAAGGCCTGCTTGTCCATCAGCGGGCCGACCAGGTTGTCCTGACGCGGATCGCCGATGCGCACCTTGCCGTAGGCCGCCTTGAGGCGGGTGACCACTTCGTCCTTGACCGAGCGGTGGGCGATCAGACGACGCAGCGTAGTGCAGCGCTGCCCTGCGGTGCCGACGGCGCTAAACAGGATGCCGCGCACGGCAAGGTCGAGATCGGCGCTGGGCGCCAGGATCATCGCGTTGTTGCCGCCCAGTTCGAGGATGCTGCGACCGAAGCGCGCTGCCACCCGCGGCCCGACTTCGCGGCCCATGCGGGTGCTGCCGGTGGCGCTGATCAGCGGCACGCGAGCATCGTCGACCAGTGCCTCACCCGCTTCACGGTCGCCGATGATCAGCTGTGCCAGGCCTTGCGGCGCGTCGCCGAACCGCTTCAGCGCCTTGTCGAACAGGGCTTGGGAGGCGAGGGCGGTCAGCGGGGTCTTTTCCGAGGGCTTCCAGATCACCGCATTACCGGCTACCAGCGCCAGGGTGGTGTTCCAGGCCCAGACCGCGACCGGAAAATTGAAGGCGCTGATCACCCCGACCACACCCAGCGGGTGCCAGGTCTCGCGCATATGGTGGCCGGGGCGTTCGGAGGCGATGGTCAGGCCGTACAGCTGGCGCGACAGGCCGACGGCGAAGTCACAGATGTCGATCATCTCCTGCACTTCACCCAGGCCTTCCTGGGTGATCTTGCCGGCCTCGATGGACACCAGTTCGCCCAGTGCAGCCTTATGCTCGCGCAGCACCTCACCGAAGATACGCACCAGCTCGCCGCGGCGAGGGGCAGGCACGTCACGCCAGGCCAGAAATGCCTGGTGGCCGGTGGCGATCTTGGCGCGCACTGCTTCGGCATTTTCCAGCGTCACGCCGGCGAGCCGGCTACCGTCGATTGGCGTGTAGACGGCATGTTCGCCGCTCTGGAAGGCGTGTGCCTCTACACCGAGGCTTTCGAGCAGTTGACCGAGCATCGTTCTCTCCTGCGTTGCAGCCTGGCGACGATCTGGCGTGCTGGGTGCCCGATCGTCGGCAGGCTCTGAATAGGGGCGTCGTTTACAGCGACTTCACGCAGTATCGACCCGAATGTTTTTTTCGAACAAACGACCTTTACGCACCACATCATTCCCCCAGAGAATGAACCATCGCTGCCCGAGCTCTCGGAGTTTTCATGTCCAAACGCCTGCTTCCCACCATGGCCGCCCTGCAGTGCTTCGAGTCGGCAGCCCGACACATGAGCTTTACCCGTGCCGCCGAGGAGCTGCACCTGACCCAGAGCGCGGTCAGCAAGCAGGTCGCGCAACTCGAGGAAATGCTCCAGCATCTGCTGTTCCATCGCATTCGCCGGCGCCTGCAGCTAACCCCCGCGGGCGAGCTGTATCTGGCCGAGGTCGACAAGATCCTCACTCAGGTCGATATCTCCAGCCGCTACATCCTCTCCTACGGCGGCGAGACCGAGGTGCTGCGGGTATCAACCCAGCCCACCTTCGGGGTGCGCTGGCTGATCCCCAATCTCAAGGGGTTCTCCAAGGCGCACCCGAACATTCATCTCGATATCCGCAACGAGCTGGAGCCCTTCGACCTCGTCCAGGCCAAGGCCGACGTGGCGTTCTTCTATGGCAATGGCACCTGGCCCGGCGCGGTATGCACCGAGCTGTTCGGCGAGGACGTGATCGCGGTCTGTGCGCCGTCGATCCTGCCAGCTGCGGCGTTCACCAGCGCTGGTGACCTGACTTCGCTGGTGTTGTTGCAGTGCGCGTCACGACCTGAAGCCTGGCACCAGTGGTTCGACGAACAGGGCATCGACACTGAGTACAGTTACCACGGCCCGCGTTTCGACACCTTCTATATGTGCATTCGCGCCGCCCAGGACGGTTGTGGGGTCGCCCTGGTGCCGCGCTTTCTGGTCGAGGACGAGCTGGCCGAAGGCAAACTGGTGATCCCCTGGCAGCACCTGAAGGTCAGCGAAGGCGCGCACTACATCGCCTGCGCCGAACAGTCGCTGGAGTTGCCGAAAGTGCGGGCGCTGGTCGAGTGGGTACTGGGCAAGGCCGGAGTGGAAAGCGCCGTGCGACGATGATCGTCGCGCAGCATTCCCTGGCGGAATGAAAAGCTGATGAGATGTCGGTTGCCAGGCACCGGCGGGCTACGCAGAATCCTGATCAGGCGGCAGCCGGCCGCTGGCTCTGATTCGAGGGAGAAACCACTCACCATGAACACCTCCGCGTTCGTCAGCCCGGACAGTATCCGTGCGCAGTTTTCCCGTGCCATGTCCGATCTGTACCGGAGCGAAGTGCCGCTCTACGGCACGTTGCTTGAGCTGGTGGCGCAGACCAACGCGCAGGTCATGCAGGGCCGGCCCGAGGTTGCCGAACATCTGCGCGTTACCGGCGAGATCGAGCGGCTGGACGTGGAACGCCACGGTGCCATTCGCCTCGGCACCGCCGATGAACTGTCGACCATTCGCCGGCTGTTCGCGGTGATGGGCATGCAGCCGGTGGGCTATTACGACCTGGCCCCGGCAGGGGTGCCGGTGCATTCCACGGCGTTTCGCGCCACCCATGAAGCGTCGCTGCAGGCCAGCCCGTTCCGGGTGTTCACTTCGCTGCTGCGTCTGGAGCTGATCGAGGATGCCGGATTGCGCGGCATGGCCGCCGAATTGCTGGCCAGGCGGCGCATCTTCACCCCGCGTGCCATCGAACTGATCGAGCAGTGCGAGACCGCTGGCGGCCTGCTGGCTAGCGAGGCGCACGAGTTCGTCGGCGAGGCGCTGGAGACGTTCCGCTGGCACACCCAGGCGACGGTCAGTGCCGAACAGTATCGGCAACTGCACGATCAGCATCGTCTGATCGCCGATGTGGTGGCGTTCAAGGGGCCACACATCAATCACCTGACACCGCGCACTCTGGATATCGATGCGATTCAGGCCGGCATGCCGCGCCACGGCATCACCCCAAAAGCGGTGATCGAGGGGCCGCCGCGGCGCAACTGCCCGATCCTGCTGCGCCAGACCAGCTTCAAGGCGCTGCAGGAGGCGGTGGCCTTCGTCGGCCAGGATGGCCCGCAAGGCAGCCACACCGCCCGTTTCGGCGAGATCGAACAGCGCGGTGCGGCGCTGACGCCGAAAGGTCGCGAACTCTACGACCGCCTGCTCGACAGTGCCCGCGAGGCCCTGGGTGAAACGCCGAGCGAAGCCAATGCCGGGCGCTACGACGCGCTGATGGCCGAACACTTCCAGGCCTTCCCCGACGATCATGAGGCCATGCGCCGCGATGGCTTGGCCTACTTCCGCTACTTCGCCACGCCCGCAGGTATCGCCGCGGCGTTGCAAGAGGAGCGCCCGCAGCAACTTGATGCCCTGATCGAGGCTGGCCATGTGCGCTTCGAACCGCTGGTTTACGAAGACTTTCTGCCCGTCAGCGCGGCGGGGATCTTCCAGTCCAACCTGGGCGCGGGCGCTCAGGCTGATTACGCCATCGACTCGAATCAGGTGGATTTTCAGGTAGCCCTGGGCGCTACCGTGCAGGACGAACTGAGTTTGTACGCCGACACCCAGCGTCGCTCGCTACAGGCTTGCGCCAAGGCTTTGGGTCTCGACTCACTGAGCTGACACCTAAGAACCTGTTCACGATCTTTCGGGGCATGCGTACGGGCAACTACAAGGCAAGAGCGGTCGTTCGCGTAGCTCGTGGGAGGGGCTTTAGCCGCGAGCTCTTTACGCCTAGATAGGCACAATCGCGGCTAAAGCCCCTCCCACAAAAGAAAAGCAGCAGCGCCTGATGACCGCTTTCGCCACGTCGCAATCAAAATAGATAAAGCCCTGCATGGAGATCGTGAACAGGCTCTAAGAGGCTGGACATTCTGCGCCGCTGACGCCAAGGTCGCCTCTTTGCGTAATCGAGAGCGATCCATGTTCAAACGCAGTCTGGCGTTCGTCCTTCTGGCTGTCTTCCAGGTAACCCCCGTGTTGGCCTGCGCGCCCGGCGAAACCCAGGTGTGCCTGGGCGGCTGCATCTGCGTACCTGACCCGAACGGCGTACTCGGGCCGATGCAGGAGCGTGCCGGAACGATCTCGGCCAATGCGCTGGAAGGCTGGATTTTGCGCTCGCGTGAGTCGGCCACGCGGGAAGGTACCTTGCCGATTCCCGCTGAAGTCCGGCGCCAGTTGCTGCCGTTCTATGCCGCCGAATTGCTCGACGCCGTGCGCTACAAGGTAGGCGACTTCGATGAGCTGAGCGCCGCGCGCAACGTGATGCAGAATCCCGATATCAAGGCGGTGACCCTGGTCGACATCATCGTGTTTCGCAATGCCCAGATGGCTGAGCTGGATGTGGCGCTGTGGGCCCACGAGTTGCTGCACGTGCAGCAGTACCGGGAGTGGGGCACTGCCGGCTTCGCGGCGCGTTACAGTCGTGACTTTAACGCGGTGGAGGCGCCGGCCTATCGACGTCAGGCAGAGATTGCGCGCATTCTGCGTGAACAGGGGCGTAACTGAGGTTAGATCACGTGCGCGATCCATCGCGCAGTGCGATCACGCAAAGCACCATGGCTGCCAAGTTCAACGTCAGCGGATTGAACGCCTGGGTCAGCAACGCTGGCGCAACGATAGCCACATCCACCAGCAGGCCCAGCAACGCCGCCAGCGCCGCGTAGAGCGGCCAGCGCTGGCGACGCAGCAGTACGATTATCAGCCCCAGCAACAGTTCGGCAATGCCCGTCAAGGGAAGCAGGCTGTGAGGCATACCATGGGCGTCGAGCAACTGCAGTTCGGTGGCATCCCTGAACAGCAGTTTGGGCACCAGGCCGTGGTAGATAAAGATCACGCCCAGCGTCAGGCGCGCCAGCAGGGCGTCAGTCATGCAGGAAGCGCTCGCGGTCTTCGGGACGGGGTAACTGGCAGTGCGCATGGCGGCCGAACAGGCGATAACGGTTGCGGGCGATGGGATCGTACGCCCAGTCGCGCACGCCCCGTGGTATGACGCGCAGTACCCCGAGCCACCGCCAGGGCACCGGCAATTGTCTAAGGATCGCCAGAATCGCATCGCTGCGCTTCAGCGCCCGATCACCCTCGACATAGAGCAGCGTGTCGAAATGATCCAGCGGCATGCCGAACCAGGCGAGGATCGCCTGGCCTTGGATGGATTGCACGCTGCACAGCTTGAGTTTGCCAGCGCGGTCATGGCGGATCAGAAAGCGGCTCCAACCATTGCACAGCTTGCAGACACCATCGAACAGCACGACTCGATCACCGGCCTGCAAATAGGGTGGGTAAGTCATGCGTATCCTCCATGTCGACGATGTGCCCAGAGTAGCGCAGCGGCAGGCTCAGTAATGGATATCTTCGCGGGCGTGGGAGCACTGCCTGACCAGCGCGTAGATGGACACGCTGAGCAGCAGGAAAATCGCTGCGATACAGGAGGTGAACACCAGGAAGTTCATGCGGCTGTGCTCGTAACGCTCGCGTGGGAGTTGAACGTCTGGGAACAAGCGCGATTGCATGATCTCTATGGTCTGGCCAACCACGTAGGTAGATGCGCCTGGTTGGCGCTGTAGTTCGAATACGTCTACAAAGCGTGTTCCGTCTGCCTTGCTGAAGCTGTACTCGTACTGTCGAACATTATCGTCGTACGGCGGTATCTTTATAGCGGTGACCACACCTTCCATTGTTGCCGGCCACACCTTGATCATCGCAACCGTAGCGCCGCTCTGCGCCAGAAAGGCGATAAGAGCGAAGGCGGGAATCATCCAGATGGCGAGGGAGGACAGGGTGAACAGGAAGTCGCGCTGTTCTTCTCTGGGGTAGTACATGTTCGTCAGTCCTTGATCGCGTAGTGCTGTCGATCCAATTAGCAGGCTGCTCGAAAGCAGGGGCGCGAGCAATTGATCGCAGGCCCTCATTTATAGCCTCAGATCAGCTTCTGGCGTTGCGCTTCTTCCAGGCTGCTGCGGGTCAGTTGGACAAGGATGTTATCCGCTGACTCGTTGAACGGTACGGCGAAGATCAGCAGAGAGAAAATTGTGCGGCCATACAAGGGGTTGGCCCGCGATGGCGCCATCTTATGATGTGGGCAGCCATGAAGCCAGAACCAGCGGCCGAGTTTGTGAGGCATGCCTGATGTCGTGCTGCGCAGAAGGGAGGCTCACGGTGTCGCCTGTCTCGGTTTTGCCGGGGGTAGACATTGCTAGTTGCGTAGTCTTTCCCGTTGCACTTTTACCAACGCTTGATGTCAATGTGCTTCCACGCTGACCGGCTCACGAGGGCTGCGCTTTTTTACCCCTGAAAATTGTTCCTACTGTGCACCTGCCTTCTATGCTTGATGGCAGGTCGGCATGCCGTCGTGCTGTTCCCACGGTTCGCTCAATAAAACGCCTAAATGGCCGATGACCTTCAACAAGATTGCTTCTGGAGCAAAGAGCATGTTCGGTAGTCGATTTAAAAAAGAATTACAGGTCAAGGATGCCGAACTGTCATTGCTCCGGCAGCTATATCAGGGTATCCAGACCGAGATGATCATGCTGACGGTCGATCCCGAGTATCGAATCATCGATTGCAATGCCAACTTCACCCGCTTCGTCGGTTACAGCGTCGAGCAGCTGAGCAACCGGCCGATGAGCGATATCGTGCCGCCATACGTGAAGACCTTGCCGTGCTTCAAGAACCTGCGCGAGTCGGTTCGAACCGGTGGTTCGGTGCGTGACCGCTATCGCTTCCTGCGCGCAGATGGCGCGCTGGTATGGATTCAGGCCTGCTGGCAACCGGTGGTGGACGAGAGCGGCGTAGTGCGGCGCATCCAGTGCTTTGGTACGGAAATTACCGAGACCATGAACCGTGCGCGGGAGAACGAAGACTTCATCAACGCGTTGCTGCGCTCCACCGCAGTGATCGAGTTCGACCTCAGTGGCAACGTGCTGACCGCCAACGATCAGTTTCTGCAGGCCATGGGTTATGGTCTGGAGCGCATCAAGGGCAAGCACCACAGCCTGTTTTGCGATCCTCAGGAAACCCATACTCCCCAGTACAAGCAGTTCTGGGAGCGACTCAACCGTGGCGACTTCGTCGCCGGCCGCTTCAAGCGCATCGACAGTCATGGTCGAGTGGTTTGGTTGGAGGCGACCTACAACCCGGTACACGACACCCAGGACAAACTCTACAAAGTGGTGAAGTTCGCCACTCTGGTCACCGATCAGGTCAACCGCGAGGAAGAGGTCAACGAGGCCGCAGGCATTGCCTACGGAATTTCTCAGCAGACCGATACCAGTGCCCAGCGCGGCGCCCAGGTGGTGACTGATACCGTGCAGACCATGCAGCGTATTTCCGAAGAGATGACCTCGGCATCTCAGGGCATCGAGGCACTCGGCAAGCAGTCGATCCTGATCAGTACTATGGTGCAAACCATCGGCAGCATCGCCCAGCAAACCAACCTGCTGGCGCTCAATGCGGCCATCGAGGCAGCGCGTGCGGGGGAACAGGGTCGCGGCTTCGCCGTGGTTGCCGATGAAGTCCGCCAACTGGCCAGCCGCACCAGCAGCGCTACCGAAGAAATCGTTGGCGTGGTGCAGGAAAACCAGAAGCTAGTGGACGCCGCGGTACGCGATATGGCCAGCAGCCGCACTCAGGCCGAAGCCGGGCTCGAACTGGCCAACCAGGCCGGGGGCGTAATGGCCGAAATCCGCCAGGGCGCCAAGCAGGTGCTGGCTGCGGTGGAGCGTTTTGCCAGTCAGTTGAAGTGAGTGGTAGGCAGGAGGTGGTTTGTCTATCTCCTGCCAGTCACCTCGGTGCTTGGATAACTGTCTTGATATAGCGCGCCGGTACCTGGATCAGCCGGTCGCTCTCTGCCGTGGTCTTGAACGACAGCGTGTCGCCCATCAGCCAGACCACATGCACGTTCTCCAGTGAGCAGCGCTCGTCGAGCGCCAGAGCCTGCCTGGTTTCTGCATCGCAGTACGCATCTTCGAAGATGATTCGTTCGGCCTGGTAGTTGCCCAGGCCGATGCTGCGGACGGTCTTGTCCGGCAGCGCGGTTAACAGACCGCTGTAGAAGGCGATCAGCAGTGCGAAGAACGTGGCGAAGTGCAGGGTGAAACTCCAGCCGGCCACGAAGCTGATGGCACAGAATCCAGCGAGGGCACTTATCAATAGCGGGGTGCCGTAGACGACGCAGGCCCGCAGCAGGTCGCTCTCAATTCGGTCAATACCGGTGGCTGCGTCGCGAATGATCAGAAAACTGAAGAGCGCGACGATCACGGCCGGAATATAAGCGGACCACATGTAGCGCAGAAAACTATAGCTGCGCAGTTCTAGTAGCTTTTGCACCGCCAACCCTGAGGCCAGAGTCATCAGCGCTGGAATCAGAAAGATTGCCGGCTGGAATAACGACGTGTGGTTGATTGTCACGTACATCACGCTGAGCGCGCTGGCGGCGAATGGCGCTATGTAGACCAGGCCGATCAGAATGCCCACGAACCGGTAGCTCTGCCTGTCGCTGGACGGGCGGAAATAACGCAAGTCCTCCTTGATGGCCGGTGAGTTGGTGAATCCGTAATGCAGCCAGGCACCCGGCACCATTAGCAGCAGCACGTAGGTACCGATGAGTACGAAGCCAAGGATGGCAGCGGCCAGTAACAGTGAGGAAAACTGAAACAGATCGAAGGTCGGGTAGAACCCGTGCCTATTGAAATAGAACAGAAAGATGGCGAAGCCGAATAATGGCGGGCAGAACTTGGCGACCGGCGAGGAGTATTGGCTGAAAAAGCGCTGCGAACGCTCGATCACCTGATCGATCAGTTCGTCGCTGTCCATCGAAGGTTTATCCAGCCAGCGGGTCATGCGGCAACATCCTTGTCGATAGTCGAGGCGGGCTCATCGGTGTGCCCGCCTGCGTAGATTCCTTGCTAGATCGCTCTCAGTGCGGCGCGCGCTGCCGTGCGGTTTTCATCAGGTCTTCAGGGGTGATATGGCCGACCACCTGAGCGGCGGCACTGCCGGCGAGCGGCAGGCCGAGGATGTGGCCCTTCATCTTGCCGATCACGTGCATTTCACAGGGCTTGCAGTCGAACTTTAGGGTCAGCACTTCATCGCCGTGTACCAGTTGCATCGGCGCGACCTTGGTCTTCACGCCGGTGACACCCTTGGCCTGTTTTGGGCACAGGTTGAAGGAGAAGCGCAGGCAGTGTTTGGTGATCATTACCGGCACTTCGCCCAGTTCTTCGTGGGCCTCGTAGGCCGCGTCGATCAACTGCACGCCGTGGCGATGGTAGAACTCGCGTGCTTTGTGGTTGTAGACGTTGGCCAGGAACGACAGGTGCGACTCCGGGTACACCGGGGGCGGCGTGCTTTCGGCCTTGCGCCCGCCACGTGGGTGGGCGGCGATGCGTGCTTCGGTGAGTGCTTCGATGGCCTCGCGGCGCAGGTTCTTGAGCTGCGAGTTCGGAACGAAGAACGCCCGGGGTGCATCCAGTTCTACGCCTTGGGCGTGGTAGATGGTAGTGCCCAGTTGGGTAAGCAGATCACGTAGCCCGTCGAGGGCCTGCTCCGGTTTGTTGGCGGCACCGAATGGGCCGTCCAGGCTGGCGGTGGCGCTTAGGCCTTCTTCGCTGGTGGCGGTCAGGGTCAGGCGTTCTTCGCGCAAAATGACTTGCCACTGGATGCCGATGCGGCGCTCGGCAGAGGTCTTCTGTAGCGCCTGCTGCCAGTTGTGATCGAGGTTGCGGCTCAGCGGATGGTTGGGGCGCAGGCGGAACATGCCGGCCGGCATCTCGTTGGGCTCGACGCGGTAGCGCCAGCGCTTCTCACCGTCTTCCTCGAACTCTTCTTTCAACTCGGCGATGTTGGTGCGAAAACCCACCACTTCGCGTTTGACCAGTACGTTAAGGCCATCACCGTTTGACAGCGGCTCATGGGTGACGGCGATCAGGTCGCGCTTGTTCACTTTCTCGACGTGGCCAACGGAGAGCCCGGTAAAGGTCGGCGAATCGAAGGCGCCGATATCGACCTTGCGGTCGGTGACGAAGTAGTCGGTGCTGCCACGGTGAAAGGTCTTGTCCGGGTTGGGCAGGAAGAAATGTGCGGTGCGGCCGCTGGAGGCACGAGCGAGATCCGGGCGCTCTTCGAGGATGTCATCGAGACGCTGGCGGTAGTAGGCGGTGATGTTCTTCACGTAGCCCACGTCCTTGTAGCGGCCTTCGATCTTGAACGAGCGTACACCGGCCTCGACCAGGGCGCGCAGGTTGGCGCTCTGGTTGTTGTCCTTCATCGACAGCAGGTGTTTCTCGAAGGCGACCACGCGGCCCTGATCGTCCTTCAGGGTGTAGGGCAGGCGGCAGGCCTGGGAGCAGTCGCCACGGTTGGCGCTGCGGCCGTTCTGGGCGTGGGAAATGTTGCACTGGCCGGAGAAGGCCACGCACAGCGCGCCATGGATGAAGAATTCGATGGCGGCATCGGTTTCATCGGCGATGGCGCGGATTTCCTGCAGGTTCAGCTCACGGGCCAGTACCAGCTGCGAGAAGCCGGCCTGGTCGAGGAATTTGGCCCGGCCCAGGGTGCGGATGTCCGTCTGCGTGCTGGCATGCAGCTCGATCGGCGGGATGTCCAGATCCAGTACGCCCAGATCCTGCACGATCAGCGCATCCACGCCCGCGTCGTAGAGTTGGTGGATCAGCTTGCGCGCTGGCTCCAGTTCATCGTCATGCAGGATGGTGTTGATGGTGGTGAACACCCGGGCGTGATAGCGGCGGGCGAACTCCACGAGCCCGGCGATATCGCTGACGTCGTTGCAGGCATTGTGCCGCGCGCCGAAGCTCGGGCCGCCGATGTAGATGGCGTCGGCGCCATGCAGGATGGCCTCGCGGGCGATGCTGACATCACGGGCAGGGCTGAGCAGTTCCAGGTGGTTCTTGGGCAAGGACATGTTTTTTCTTTATATGAGCTGAGCACGGTCAAGCGCGCATTGTACCGGGCTGTCGCGGCGAGGGCACGGGTGATATGCCGGACGGCTGACAAGGCTTTTTGACAACCGCCATCTGTGGGACAGTAGCGACCTTTTTTGCAGGGGAGCGTTTTCGATGGATAACAAGGGGCTCGAAAAGCTCGATCAATTGCTGCTCAAGTACGGCAACGATGATTCCATTCTGTCTGCCAGCGAGTTGGATGGTTTTTTTGCCGGCATCGTCTCGGGGCCACGGCAGATCGACCCGGGAACCTGGTATCCGGCCATCTGGGCCGACAAGTTGCCGCGCTGGCCGAGCGACAAGGAGGCGGAAACCTTCCGTAAGCTGGCCATCGAGTTGATGAGCGAAGCGGCTTACATGCTCGGTGAAGAGCCGGACGATTACGAGGCGATCTTCCTGGCCGACGACAATGGCAAGGGCGAGAAGCTGATCGTTTCCGAGTGGTGCTCGGGTTACCTGCGCGGTGCGAATACGGCGGGCTGGCTCGATGATGGCTTGCCCGAGGTACTGGAAGTCTCATTGGCGGTGATCATTCTGCATGGCGCCGAGAGCGGTTCGGAAGCGATCAATGCCATGTCCGATGACGAGTACGATGCTTCCGTCGCCACGCTCGAACCAGCTGCTGTGGCGATTTACGCGTACTGGCAGGAGCATCTTGAGCCGTTGCTGCCGGTGCGCCGTGACGAAACCAAGGTTGGCCGTAACGACCCATGCACCTGCGGCAGCGGTAAAAAGTACAAGCAGTGCTGCATGTAACAAATCTGCGCCGCTACAGCTGTTCGTGTTGCGACACCGGCAGAGCGTTACCTGAGTGTGTGCCGAACAGTTGCATCACGTCCTCGACGGACAACCACCAGTTGCCCTGCCATTTGAGCGCTTGCAGTCGCTGATCGGCGTTGCTCAACTGGTGGTGCTGGGGCATCTCAGAGTGGATGAGCAGTGCCGGTAATAACTCATCACACAGCCAGCCTTGCAAGCGCGCAGCACGATGAGCGCTGCAGTGCCGGCTCAGTTGCAAAAGGTTTTGCAGGTCGATCCTTGCTAGAGGCGAGTGCTCATTGCCGAAGAGGATGCCATCCGGCCTGCAGTGATACAGCAGGGCCGCGTGAATATCGGGGAACTCCAGCGCCTGGCAGATGGCCTCGGCCGTGAACCAAATACGGCCATCGTTACTGGCGTGGACGATGACCTGCCGGCCATCGAAACGAAACTTCAACGGCGTGCTCATGGCGCTCTCCCTGTGCATGATTGGCCTTGCTGTAATTGCAATGAAACCATGAATTTCATGTAAGATTCAACCGCATGTTCAATCAAGCATGGAAGCGGAATTAACGTCCGCCCCATGAATGAAAAAACCGAATTTGCCCAGCGCCTGCGCGACGCCATGCTCGCTGCTGGTTACCCTGATCGTCCCGCTGTACTGGAACGAGAGTTCAACTCCCGTTATTGGGGCCGTTCGGTGACCTTCCAGGCAGTGTCTCGCTGGCTCAGGGGCCAGGCCATTCCGTCGCAGGACAAGTTGCAGGTACTGGCCGAGTGGTTACGCATCGAACCGCAGGCGCTGCGCTTTGGCGAACGTGCCGCTTTAGCGGTGCGGGAACAGCGTGGGCGTTGGGAAGACCCACTGTTTTATCCCGAGCGAGAAGCGATCGAAGCCTTCCTTGCGCTGTCGCCCCAGCAGCGCAAGGTGGTGCGCGACGTCATTATGGCTTTCGCCCAGGCCGATGAGGCTACTGCCAAGAAACCGGGTCGCGACTGAATCAGGTGGTACCTTGTGGTCGCTTCAAGTTGGCGATTTTGTTCTGGCCAGAGTTGAAAACGGCTGCTGTTCTCCCTCAATACTTCGCGGGTTCTGGCCAGGCTTTCGCTCTCGCGCTGAGATGAAGGTCGATACATCCTGACGCTGTGCACCCACTGCAGCGCCAGGAAGCCCAAGTAGTGAGCCCACTTTCTATACGTCTGGCATCTGCCAACGGATGGTTGATGCTTATCCGGCATCTGCATGTTTTGTGGCAAGTGCATCAACGATGATTGATGCCGACCTTGCTGAATGACTGCAGCCGTAGGCGCCGGACTGCCGGCGATTGGTGGTTTCAGTGGCAACCCTGCCGGATGGCCACCATCGCGTCGCCCGCAAGCGTGCGGCTACGCGAGTAACTCGCCAAACGCCTTGTCAGCCTCCAGTACCGCCGGCAGTGCTTCGAACAGTTTGGCTAGATCCACTTCCTCGAACAGCGGGCCTTCCAGATCCTGGCGGGCTTCGTCGGTCAGGCCGTGTGCCTCGAGGCTTTCCTCAACATGAATGGATTGCGCCACCAGGCGCGCATATTGACCGCCGTCCGGCGCTTGGCCGGGTTTGCCCTGATAGGCGATGGCATTCTGGATGAGTGCCGGCAACTGCCAGCGCCTTGCCAGCTCGGCACCGACTTCCGGGTAGCCAAAGCCAAGTTGCAGGGTTTCCTCAGCAGCCTGGGCGGCGGCTTCGCGGTGCGGGTGACGGTTCAGGCGGCGGGCAAAATCCGGTGCGCCGCTCTGGATTAGCAGTTCACCGATGTTGTGCATCATGCCGCAGGTGAAGGCCGCGTCAGCGTCCAGCTTGAGCTGCTTGGCCAGGGCGCGCGCGATGCTGGCAACGCGAAAGCTGCGAATCCAGAAGCTTTTCAGGTCGAAGCCGGTGTCGACCTTGAAGGCACCAGTCATGGCCGAGGCCAGAACCAGCGTGCGCAGGGTGTTGAAGCCAAGGCGCATGGCAGCATCTTCCACGCTGCTGGCCTCTCGCGAGCCGCGAAAGCGTGCGGAGTTGGCCAAGCGCAGTACCTTGGCGGCGATCACCGGGTCACGCTCGATGTTGCGTGCCACGCTTTCCAGGCTGGTAGCGGGGTTGTCGAATTGCTGGATCAGATCCTGGGCGACCTTGGGAACGCTGGGCAGGGTGTGTATTTCGGCGAACAGGCTGGCGATATCCATATGATGCTCCTGGGCAGATTCCGGGGGACGATATGGAGTTTCAGCATAGCCGTGCTGCAGCTACCTGCCAGGCCTGGCGAGGGCTTTTTCGAGGTGGCGTGGTGTTTGGCAGAACGAAAAACGCATGTATTTTCAATGCCAAGGCGGTTATCAGGTGGCAGCTGCCGCCTCATCGCTGACGACCTGATTACGTCCCGCGCGTTTCGCGGCGTAGGTGCGCCGATCCGCTGCGCTCATCAGCTCGTCCAGGCGTTCGCCATCCTGCCCGAGGTTGGCGACCCCGGCGCTGAGTGTCATCTGCAGCGGCGTGCCCTTGAGCTCCACGGGCATACCGGCCAGGCGCTCGCGCAGGCTTTCGGCAATCGTGGCGGCCTGTATGGCATTGGCATTGGGCAATAACACCGCAAACTCCTCGCCACCCAGGCGACAGAGCAGGTCGGTGGCGCGCAGGCGCTGCGATAGCACGGTGGCGAAATGGCGCAGTGCCTGATCGCCCGCTTCATGGCCGAAGCGGTCGTTGATCTGCTTGAAGTGATCGATATCCAGATACACCAAGGCCAGCGGGGTATTGTTGCGGCGTGCGTGGTGGCGCTCGCGATGGAACACCTCGGCGAGTTTCGAACGGTTGGCCAGGCCGGTGAGGTTATCGGTGCTGATCAGCTCGATCAGGCGCCTTTCGGTGAGAACCCTGCTTCGTTCATAGGTGTGGGAGAAGATGGTGATAGCCAGACTCGCTAGGCCGATGTCGAGCATAAAACCCAGGTTGTCCATCGGGTCTTTTTCGGCGTAATGCAGGGTATACAGGTACAGCCCCAGGCTGACGAACACTAGTGAGCCGATCAGCCCCAGGCGTAGGCCGAGCAGCAGGTAGAGGATGATGGGGATGGTCTGGATCCAGGCAAAGATACCCACCGATGTATGTGGGTTGGCCAAGGTGAGCATCATCACTGTCAGGAAGGGAATCAGGTAGATGATGGTCAATGCTCGCAAGTGACGGGTACGCTCGACGACCATCAGCATGTACAGCGACAGCAGCGTATAGACCACTTCAAGGCTTACCAGCAGCCAGAGCCCGCGGGTTGCGTTGAATATCGAGAAAAGTACCCCGAAGCACATCGTTACCCACAGCAGGGCCTTGAGCATCATGCGTCGGGTCTGATCACTGTGGTCGAGCGGTTGGGGCATCAATACGGCCTGCTGGCATTTATGACGAATAAGCGTAGCGGCACGCCGCGAGGATTGCAGCTTTGATCGGCTGGCGTGGCGAAGCTGCGGTAATTTTGCAGGATGATGTCAGTATGCTGCTACGGGTATTTCGCCAATTGCTTGCGCAATACGGGGCGCATATCCAATGAGGCGGTACAGCCGTGCTGGAAAGCTGCCTCCAGCCATTTCAGGTTGCGCTCGATAACCTCGCGGCTTTCCGGTGCCTGGCTATTGCCAAGGATGTATTCGGCCTCTGCGCGGAACTGCCCATGGCTCAGCGCATTGACCTGAGCCGGGGCAACGGCGAAGCACTGGCTGGCTCTTATCGGCAGTGGGTAATAGGCCATGGCAGGATCGTCGTGCTGCAGTGATTGCTCGACAGCATCGAGCACGGCCAGGTGTTCAGGGCTGGTGAATTCGAAGCGTTTGTAAGCGGTGTCGCACTCCTGAACATTCAGCACGGCCGCGGCCACAAAACCTTTTCTGGCCAAGGCATCCAGAGAAGCACAGCCTTGGCGCCGGTTCTCCAGTGCCACGACGGGATCCTTGCTCTGCTTCTTCAGGCGTATTTGCACTTGAAATAGCTTCGCAGCCGGGTGCCCGAGCTGCGCAGCGCGATCGATATTGGTCGTGAAGTCATCAAGGTGGCGGTCGAGTCGCTCGGCGTTACCGCTCTGTTCGTTGGTCAATCGTTGCAGCTGGTTCAACGCCTCCATCCCCTGTCCATAAAAAGCCTCGGCTCTGTTGCTTGCCGCCACTGCGGTGAGGCTGAACAGGCAGATGCATAGCGTGAGGAGGCAAGCGAATGAAGAGTTGTGCATGTGAGCCCGATGATGTGAAAACTTGAAGTTAAGGCGTACGACAGCGGTTCTAGGTAAGGATTCGGCGCCCACCCGACAACGTTACCAATCGAGCAGCCAATGCAGAGCGAAGCGCGATCTTCGATCTATGGCAAGAACAAATACTTGCGTACCGCACAGGTGGCTTTCATACCGGGTTCCACCACAACGTTGCATGGATATCGACTAGAACAATCAATTCAAGCCTTCACGGCGCCGCCGCATATCCCAAAAGATGTAGAACGACGAGAGAGCGGAGGCTTTCAATATGTCGAACTGTCTATGTGGCAGCGACATAAACGAATTTGTTGCAGATAGCAATTTTTATCATCGTTAATGAGCGTCTTTGCAAGATGGCCAAGTAGCCAGCCGCTACTAAGATGTTGATGAAAGCCATACTTTTCCTGAGTAAAGAAGCGCTAGATAGGATCAGGCAAGAAACTCAGTGAAATGAGCTATCTGGCATCACATGCCTGTTGATATAAAAACGTATTTTTAGCGCTTTCCTGTCACGGCACCTGGCGATTCTGTAAGGGAAATACAGCTATTAGTCGTTTCAGTAATGAAGGTGCGTCCGAATTGAGCCCGTCGCCGAGCTCCACGGATACATAGAATAAATATATATAGCCGACCGAGATTAGAACCATGGAACTTAACGTCAACGGCAACAAGTATGAGGTCGAGGCGGAGCCTGGAACTCCGCTGCTGTGGCTTATCCGCGATGATATTGGCCTTACAGGAACGAAGTACGGCTGTGGGCTGGCCCAGTGTGGAGCTTGCGCCGTCATGGTCGACGGGTTCTTGGTACGTTCCTGTGTAACGCCTGTTGAGGGTGTGGCCGGCAGGGAAATCCGCACCATCGAAGCCGTAGAAGATGACGAACTCGGCAAGCGAGTCGTTGCCGCCTGGGTCAAACAGCAGGTGGCCCAGTGCGGATATTGCCAGTCCGGCCAGGTCATGGCTGCGACTGCTTTGCTCAAACGCACGCCCAATCCGACGGAAGCAGAAATCGTATCGGCGATGACCAACCTCTGTCGTTGCGGAACCTACAACGCGATCAAGTCGGCGATCAGTGAGCTGTCCTCAGGGCAAGTTTAGGCTCTCTTACGTTTACGACTTTTGGGGTTAAGCAGTACGAGCTACTGAATCTCGCCCCGAGCCCCCTATGAAGCCGCAGCAATCGCGCTTCCACTGATACGACGGAAGGACAGGCCATGGTTATGCTGGATAACTCCACCGGTCAAGACGGCACTTTTGCGTCTGTAGAACCGGTCAATATTTCTCGGCGCAGGTTTCTCCTGGCCTCTGCTGGTATTACAGCGGGCGCATTGGTGATCAGCTTCGGCATTCCGATTGAAGAGGCGCGGGCAGCACAGAGCATCAAGGCACTTGCTCCCGGCACACGCGTACCGGCGTTCTTGGAAATTCGGGCGGACAACACCATTCATTTGAAAAGCCCGTTCGCTGAAGGTGGCCAGGGCATCTTCACCGGCCTGGCGCAAATTGTCGGTGAAGAACTGGATGCGAGCCCCGAGAGCTTCTTTGTAGAGATGGCACCGCCTGGTGGCGACTACATGGTGATGGACAATGGTGGGCGGTTCACCGGCGGCAGCATGTCGGTTCGCTCGAGTTACACGACCATGCGAAAGCTCGGCGCTTCGGCCCGTTTAATGTTGCTTCAAGCGGCATCTGAGTTGTGGGGCGTACCGATCACGCAACTCACCACCGAGCCAGGTCGAGTCATTCACCTCGCTTCAGGGAAGTCGGCGAGCTATGGCGAACTCGCGCAAACAGCGCTGGATCGTCCCATCCCTGATCCCGAGCAGGTTCAGCTCAAAGACCCAGGAAGCTTTCGCTGGATCGGTAAGCCGGTCAAGCGACTGGACGTGTACGAGAAGTCGACCGGTAAGGCTATCTACACGATTGATTGCAGTGTGGACGACATGCTTCATGCTGCCGTCCAGCACGCGCCTCGGCTCGGTCTGGAGGTGGGCAGCTTACGCAACGAAGCGCAGGTCAAGGGCATGCCGGGTGTCCACTCCGTGCATGTACTGCCCGGTGCCGTGGCGGTGGTAGCGCCGCGCTGGTGGAACGCCAAGCGTGCGGCAGAATCGCTTCAGGTCGAATGGAAGGAGCCGCAAGACAAGTCGGCGATGCGTTACATGCCAGCAGACTTTTCTACGCAGGCTTACCGGGAGCAGCTCACCAGCGATCGTGACAAGGGCGATGTGGCGGAGGAGGAGGGGGAACTGACGAAAGCGTTCGACGGTGCACGCAAGACTGTCGAGGCAAGCTACCACACCCAATACCTCCACCATGCTCAGATGGAACCTCCTTCAGCGCTCGCGCGTTTCGATCGCGACGGAAGTCTGGAAGTCTGGTTGCCCAACCAGGCTCCCGATCTTTTTCTGGCCGAGATTCTCAAGCAGACCGGCCTCGATGCTTCGCGCGTCAAAGTCCACTCACCGTTGTTGGGCGGCTTTTTTGGCCGGCATTTCATATACCCCAACGCATCGCCCTATCCGCAGGCAATCACCCTGGCTAAAGCGGTTGGTCGCCCGGTCAAAGTCATCTGGAGCCGCGAGGAAGAGTTCCTGCGCGATCCATTGCGACCTATGGCCGTCGTGCACATGCGGGGCGGGGTTGATGAACAGGGTATGCCGGTTGCGCTCGAGGCGGTCACTGTCACCGAGGGGCCGACTGAAGGTATCGCCAACAAACGTGGTGAAAAGATCGACCCCACGGCAGTCGAGGGGCTGACGGAAAAAAGTTATCGGATACCCAATCGCCGGATCGCCCAGCGCTACGTGAAAACGCCGGCGTCGCTCGCTTACTGGCGGTCGGTAGGTAACTCCATCAACGACTTCGTTTACGAGGCCTTTCTGGATGAGCTAGCCGATGCCGGCAACCAAGATCCTTACGACCTGCGGATGAAACTGCTGCAGGGCAACGAGCGGTTGACCAACTTGCTGATTGCCGTCGCTGATCATTCTGGTGGTTGGAAGCGTGGCCCGTTCACTGCCGAGGATGGCTCTCGCCGTGCGCGTGGTGTCGCAATGGCGTCGCCGTTTGGCTCGGAGGTGGCAGTCATCGCCGAAGTCTCGATTCTCAATGGTCAGGTCAAAGTGCACGATATCTGGCAGGCAATCGACCCTGGCAGCATCGTCAACCCGGCAATAATCGATGCCCAGGTCAATTCGGCGGTCGCCCTTGGTTTGTCCCAGGCATTGATCGAAGAGGCGGAGTACAAGAATGGCCAGCCTGTAGCTCGCAACTACGACCTCTACCGCGTCTTGCCGATGGCGATGATGGCGAATGTGCACGTCCGGATAGTCGAAAGCGGCGCCAAGATGGGGGGCATCGGTGAGCCGCCTTTGCCCGCTGTCGCACCCGCTGTGGCGAATGCTGTTTCCAGACTCACCGGGCAGCGGATTCGCAGCATGCCTTTTTCGCATTACAGCTTCGACGCCTGAGAAAGGAATGCACCGTTGAAAAAGACAATTACATCCCTCCTGGTGGGCGGCATCGTGGCTGCAGCGGGTTTGGCCTGGTTCGTCACTCGCACGCCTTACTCACCGTTGGCGAATCAAAGCGCGGCCGCAGCGACTCCCGAGCTGATTCAACGCGGTGAGTATGTTGCCAGGCTGGGCGATTGCGTTGCCTGCCACAGCACTCCGGATGGTGCTCCGTTTTCAGGGGGCTATGAAATGGCAACCCCGTTGGGCTCCATCTTCACCACCAACATCACACCCGATCCAGAGACTGGAATCGGCAATTACAGTCTGGCCGAGTTCGACCGCGCGATACGCGCTGGTGTGGCGGCAGACGGGCACCGCCTCTACCCGGCGATGCCTTACCCGTCATACGCCAAGTTCAGTGACGATGACATTCGCGCCCTCTATGCATTCTTCACCCAAGGGGTCGGGCCTGTTCGTATGGAGAATCGGGAAAGTAAGATTCCCTGGCCGCTCAACATGCGATGGCCCATCGCGATGTGGAACGCTGTTTTCGCGCCAGAAGGAGCCTATGAGGACAAGCCCGGGCAGGATGAGTTGTGGAATCGCGGCGCCTACATCGTTCAAGGGCCAGGCCATTGCGGTAGCTGCCATACGCCTCGCGGAATAGCGATGAACGAGAAGGGGTTGGACGAAACCAATCCACTGTATCTGAGCGGCGCGTTGCTGGATGGCTGGTACGCGCCGAGTTTGCGGCGGGACCCTAATACGGGCCTGGGGCGTTGGAGCGAAGAAGAGATCGTCCAGTACCTGCAGGTCGGGCGAAACGTGCACAGCGTCGTCACCGGCACCATGACGGAGGCATTCAATAACTCGACTCAATACATGACCGACGAGGATCTAGCTGCCATCGCTCGCTATCTTGGATCACTCCCCGGTGACCCCGAGAGAGACGGCCCCGCCTGGGATCCTTTGCTGGCGCAGCCGCTCCAGGCAGCGGACATGGCAAAACCCGGCTCGAGCACCTATGTGGCCAAGTGCAGCTCCTGCCACGGTATCGATGGGCGAGGCCAGGGGCAGTGGATGCCGCCTCTGGCGGGGGCTTCCTCTTCGATGTCAGAACATAACGCCACCTCTATCAATGTGACTCTGAATGGTTCGGACCGGGTTGTCGCACAAGGCGTGCCTGATGCGTACCGCATGCCGCCGTTCCGCAATCAGTTGAGCGATACCGAGATGGCAGAAGTGCTGACGTTTGTTCGTACCGCCTGGGGCAACCAGGGCGGCGCAGTGACTGCGGCTGAGGTCGGCGAACTGCGAGAGCGAACCAGCCCCGCAAGCAGCAACCCGATCATTCTGCAGATGCGCTGATGGTTACTCGAGTGTGGCTCGCGCGCAGTAGCGGCGTGTGTTGAGCCGGGCTTGGCGGGTTGTCGAGTCAATGATCGAGCTGTGAACCGCGCCTTGTATTGGGTGACAAGGCGCGGTTGCTTACTGTTTCAAGAAAGCCTATTCAGCCTGTTCAACCCTGACGGTAATGGGGCCCGGACGATCCAGAAAGGAGATATCCCCTTCTATATCCCCAAGAATCACGATGCCAGGTGAGGGGACGCGGCCCTTACTGTAATAGATGACGAAGTGATCAGGTCCCCAGAGCCCGATCGTGCCTGTCGAGAAGTCTCTCTGGCGATTTACTTCCGGTAGCGGTGACGGTAAGTCGCCAGTCTTTTCCTGACGAAGGTGATCGCGCATCTCTATCGTTACCGGCAACATCGCTACCAATGCCTGTGTCGCATCATTATCGACCAGACGTGCCGTTGCATTACCCCATTCTGACGATATCAATATCCGCTCTTGCGCAACTGTGTGGCCCGCCAGAATGAACGTGAGGCTGCCAGCGAATAGAAGGGCTCGTTTCATTACTCTGTCCTGGTGTGGTCTGTTGTGATAACTGCTTATTCGGCAGGATTAAATATACGTGAGTCGTGATAATTCTTCGACGCTTGCAAACTATCGAATAGTCGTACCTTTTCCTCAGTTATCCGGGCAGCGTGGGCCCGAATTGAGCTGAGTAAAGCTCAAGAAATGCCGATCTCCTTGGCTGTCTTCATATTGCATGGTCACGGGCACTAGGCCGCAAGCTTCTTTGGGTTCAGAAATCGAGATCACTCTCGCTACATCTAAATCCATGCCGTAGCGGTATTGAGCCGTAGCTGTATTGCCAAGGGCGGGTGAGGCGTTTGCAGCCATTACGAATGAGGATGTCAGTAGAGCGGTAGCAAGGATTGCGATGATTTTCATATTGCACCTGTTTGGTTGTGATTTTGGGAGTCGCTAATGTGAAAGGGTTGTTGCATAGTGATTGGTTATTGCCGAACTTTTCGATTGGGTGACGTTGATCGATGTTAGTCTCCTCGTCTCTGTTACGTGTTTTTAGTGCGAGCGGTGTCGCACTTATTAATGCCATCCAGGAAGTGTTAATTAGGATTGCCCATGAGTTTGATCTGCGTTCTGGTTAGATTAT
Source organism: Pseudomonas sp. PME37.24/006 (assembly GCF_055556635.1). Lineage (NCBI taxonomy): Bacteria > Pseudomonadati > Pseudomonadota > Gammaproteobacteria > Pseudomonadales > Pseudomonadaceae > Pseudomonas > Pseudomonas sp. PME37.24/006. The sequence continues at coordinate 239,644 of NZ_JBVHNL010000003.1, read as the reverse complement.
GATTGCGCGACTGTCATTCAGATGACCGGTGGATAACATTTTCGTCAGAATGGCCTAGAGTGTTTTCTGACAGAAATGTCAGTTGGATGTCAGCTGCCTGTTGGAAACGTTCTGTATGATGAATGACTATAAAGTTGGCTTTAGCTATCAGGTGGAATATATGAGGTTATTGCTTGTGGAGGATGAAGAAAAAACTTCTTCCTACATAAATCGAGCGTTTAGTGAACTGGGGTTCACCGTTGACGTTGCCTCCACGGGAACCGTAGGGCTCCACCTTGCATTGGAATATGACTACGATGCAGTTGTTCTGGATGTAATGCTTCCTGGTATGGATGGTTATAGCGTCCTCGAAAACCTGCGTATGACTAAACAGACGCCTGTCTTGATGCTGTCTGCACGAGGGTCTGTCGACGAGCGTGTAAAAGGCCTGAGGCATGGTGCAGATGACTATCTTCCAAAGCCATTTTCTCTCATAGAGCTAGTCGCACGTATCCAGGCACTGTTGCGCCGACGCCCGAGCGATGGGGCCGACATCGCGCAGCTGCAGATCCACGATCTTCATCTGGATTTATTGTCGAGGAAAGTTTCGCGAGCTGGAGAGCGTCTGGAACTGACAGCCAAGGAGTTTTCCTTGTTGAGTCTTTTGGCCAGGCACCAAGGGCAGATTCTGTCGAAAATGATGATTGCAGAACAGATCTGGGATATGAATTTCGATAGCGACGCCAATGTTGTCGAAGTCGCAATAAAACGACTCAGAAGCAAGATTGATGCTCCGTATGAAATGAAGTTGCTCCATACCGTTCGGGGTATGGGTTATGTTCTTGAGGTACGCCCCGAGCGCCAGTCGGCATAGAGTGAGTTCAATGATAAAAAAATCAGTGTCCGGCCGCCTGGCTTTGATGTTTGCAGTTGCGTCCGTGCTAATTGCATCGGTGTTTGGTTTTTCTTTGCGAGTGGCGCTGCATCAGTCGCTGGAGAGCCAAATGCATAACGAACTGTTATTCCGGGAGTCGCTCATGGAGCCATGGATAAGCGCTCGTACCAATTTTGACGACTGGCAAGCTGTTGTCACCAAAGTGACGGACTTGTCCGCTGCCGAGGGCGGGCGAGTTCGTTACTGGGTATTGAGTGAGGATTCGCTGTATCGAATAGGCGGGCAGCCGCCTGCGGATGTGGATTTTTCATCTTTGCCAAGTGGCTTTAATCAAGTGCCAGGCTCAAGTGAAGATGCGTGTGCTCTTTACCTGTTGATCTCGGATATTTCAGTTAATGGTGAACGACCCGCGCTCAGGTTTGTTGTTGCAATAGACTCTACGCCATATATGGGCACGTTGAGTGAGTTTACTCGCGCCCTGTTGTTCATCAGCGTGTTTAGCGTGCTTCTTGTTGCCTTGTTAGGTTATTTTATTTCCAAAGTTGGAATGCGCCCCGTCAATAGCTTGAGTGATCAAGCGCAGCGTCTGGCTCCCGGGAAGTATGGGCAGCGTCTGGATGCGGCAGTCCTCCCAGAAGAGTTGAAGGAGTTGGCCGTTTCCTTCAATGGGGTGCTTGAACGACAGGAAGTGGCGTGGATGCAACTGGAGAGCTTTAACGCTGATGTCGCTCACGAGTTGAAAACACCACTGACCAACCTGATAGGGGAAACCCAGTTGGCACTCTCTCGTGAGCGAGAAACCCATGAATTGGTGGAGCTGCTGGAGTCGAATCTGGAAGAATTGGAAAGGATGACCTCCATCGTCAATGACATGCTTTTTCTATCTCACGCTCAGTCCGGGGTGCGTGCGACCCAACTAAAAGAAGTATCTTTGCGTGAAGAAACGTTTAAAACCGTTGAGTATGTCGAGCCTCTTTTTCAGCAAAAGAACAATGTTGTTACAGTCGAGGGCGATGGGGTGGCATGCATCGATCGACAGCTCTTCCATCGCTCATTGGCGAATTTACTGGATAACAGTTCCAGGCACGCCATTGCAGGCACTACGGTAACGGTTTCCATCACTACGCGAGGCAACATGGCTGTGGTGTCTGTTGCGAATTATGGTGAGCCCATTGCGGAAGAGCATTTGAAGCGCCTGTTCGAGCGTTTTTACAGGGTCGACGGTGCGCGAGCCGGAAGTGACACTCATCATGGGCTTGGTCTTTCGATAGTCAAGGCTGTGGCGACCATGCATAAAGGCGATGTGTTCGCTAAGAGCTTGAATGGAGTGAATACGTTTGGCCTTACCTTGGCAATCGGCAGTATTGTTTCAGGGCATCTAGATGCTTCTGAGTCGAAAAATGATGTTGAATTCGATGGTGATCGTGTGTAACGGGCTGAGTCCAACTCCAGTTGCCGCTGGCTTGTCGTCGAGGCAGTAGTTTCGAATCTACGTTGATGAAAATTCTTGAGTTGTTCTAGTTTTCCCGCCTTCAAGTCTGTTGGGCAGGGGGCACGCTTGATACTTTAATTTTCTTTGCAGTGTTTATGCTAAGGGAGACATTATGGCCATTGAAGCTGTAACGACTATGAAGATCAAAGCAGTTGAAGCGAATGCGGCAAGAATTGACACGCTGTTGGCTGTGGGCGTTGAACACCTGTCCAGTTTTTCTGGTTGCTTGAATTGCTCGTATACGCGTAGAACTTCAGGATGTCCTGAGTGGATACTCAGTACCTATTGGGCGGATAGTCAGTCTTTGAATGAAAGTATGAGTTCACTTGAGCTTAATAATCTCCTCAAGGATATTTGTGAATGCGCTTTGGGTGTCGATTTTCACTGTTTCATGGCCGACGACGAGTGAGCTGATAGCTTGTATTGATGCCTTCCTCTATTGATCTCAGCGGTAGCTATCCTGGTTTTCCATAGCCGCTCCACGTTCAAGTTCAGAGTGCAGCCTTCCATCACCGCGCATCTCATGCGTTTTCCAACACCATTTACCTCGTGGGCCTTGATGCCCAGCCACGCGGCGGTATTTCTGCCCATTTTTCAGAGCTGCCTATTCGGTAAGGGTGGAAATCGTTCTGCGCGGCCCATTCTTCAGCAAAGGATTACCCATTCCTTTTCCCGTTATGGATGCGCCCTTGATGCGTTCCATTTACAGGCGTCTACAACACGAGGGTAAGCGGCTTGTTGGCCATTGGATTGGCTCTTGCTGATGGTTAAAAGGTTGCCCGCGATAGAGCTACGCATGACCGACAACTGTCTGAGCTCGGCATGCCTGCGAACCGTCCGCGCTATCGGCGGTGCATCTTTACTGCGGCCAGCCCGGAACTTGTAATTTTCCCTTTCAGTCCTATCTCTCATTCAGCGGCGCCAGGCGTCGCATCAGCACGTCGTACAAGGATGTCTCACCTTTCATCGCTCAACCGAGGCGCCCATGAATTCCGAAGAGCAAACCCTGATCGATGGCCTGTTCTCCCGCTTGCAGGAGGCCGAGCACCAGGGGGGACTACGCGATACCGAGGCCGAAGCGCAGGTCAAGGGGCACCTGGCCCGCCAGCCAGCCGCGCCGTATTACATGGCCCAGGCGATTTTGATTCAGGAGGCGGCGATCAAACGCCTGGATCAGCGCGTGCGTGAACTGGAAGCCCAGGCCGCCGAGCAGCAACGACAGCGCTCAGGTAATGGCGGCTTTCTCGCCGGCCTGTTCGGCGGCGGCCAGCCCAATAGTGCCGCACAGCCTGCGCAGCGCCCGGCGGGCTGGGGTGAAACCCGCTTCTCGCAAAACGCTGCGGCTGCGCCGGCTGCCAGTGCGCCTGCTGGTGCAGCGGCTGCTCAGGGCGGCGGCTTCATGCGCGGCGCCTTGCAGACGGCGGCCGGCGTGGCGGGCGGGGTGATGGTCGCGGATCTGCTGACCAGCATGTTCCAACACGATCAGCCTCAGGAAATCGTCGAAGTCATCCGTGAAGACCTGCCCGCCCAGGACAGCTTCGCCAGCAGCTTGGACGATTCGCCCTACGCCGGCACCGACGACATCGACACCGATGCCTTCGATAGCTCGGATTTCTTCGATGACGGCGATACGTTCAGCTAGGTAATCCAGACAGCCCTGGCGCAATAGGCGTCGGGTGCAGGTCGTCATTTACTGTGAATCTTGCACGTGCGGGTCGAGTCCATCGATCACCTGTGGGCCGGCTCTGCCCAGCATCTTTCGCACGTCAATGAGGTTTCTATGGATCTGCAAATCAAGGGGCGCGTTGCGCTCATTAGTGGTGCTGCCGGGGGCATCGGCCTGGCCACGGCAAAGCTGCTTGCCGAAGAAGGGGTTCACCTGCTGCTAACCGACAAGGATCAGGCCGCCCTGGACAAGGCCAGTGCAGATCTGCCTGGCGGCGCGCTGAGGGTCGCCGCGGACATGACTCGCCAGGATGAGGTCGATGCGCTGGTCAAGGCTGGCGAAGCCCGCTTTGGGCAAATCGATATCGTGGTTCATGCCGCCGGTGTCACAGGTGCCAAGGGCGACCCGCTGGAGTTACCCGACAGTGACTATCAGGAGGCCTGGGCCACCGATTTCTTTTCCGCCGTGCGCGTCGCTCGGGCCACCATTCCTGCCATGCGCCAGAGGGGATGGGGGCGATTGGTGTGCATCACCTCGGAGAACGCCGTTCAGCCCTACTGGGAGGAGGCCGTCTACAACGTATCCAAGGCCGCACTCGGCGCCTTCGTGAAGAACCTGTCTTACAAGGAAGCCGCCTACGGCGTGCTGTGCAATACCGTGGCCCCGGCCTTTATCGAAACCAACATGACCGACGGCATGATGCGTAAGCGGGCCGAGGAAGAGGGCGTTTCCTTCGACGAGGCGGTGGCGAGCTTTCTCGAGGAGGAGCGCCCCGGCATCTTCCAGCAACGCCGTGGCCGGGCTGAGGAGGTAGCGGCAGCCATTGCCTTGCTAGTCTCCGAGCGGGCCTCGTTCATCAACGGTAGCAACCTGCGGGTGGATGGCGGTTCGGTTCAGGCCGTGCAGAACTGAGCCACTGTTGCCGGTTGATCAGATGGCCGAGGTAGAGCTGCCGTTCAAGGTACGATCGACCAGGCGAATGCTGTTACGTCCGCCGCGCTTGGATTGATAAAGCGCCACGTCACCTTGTTCGATCAACGCCGCCAAGCTGGCGGGTGGCTGATCGAACAGGCTGGCGCCGATGCTCAGGGTTACCGCCTCTGGGGTGGCGAAGGTTTGCGCGGCCACGCCATGGAACCGCTCGCGCAACGTATCGCCCAGGCTCACGATGCGTTCCTGGGACGCATCGCGCAGCAGAATCACGAATTCGTCACCGCCAAGTCGGGCAGCCAGTGAACCGTCGGGCAGCACCAGTCGAATCATCTCGCCCAGTACCACCAGCAAGCGGTCGCCTGCACTATGCCCGTGCAGGTCGTTGACCAGCTTGAAGTTGTCGATATCGATCAACAGCAGCGCGCCAGGGCGAGACGGAGAAACCTCGTTGAGCAGACGTGGCGCCCGTGCTTCCAGGGCGCGTCGGTTGTACATAGCGGTGAGCGGGTCGCGGGCAGCCAGTCGCTCGATGCGTTTCTCACGGCGATAACGCACGGTGCCGGTCATCGACAGGGCGATCAGCATGAGCGCCATCACGCCCTCAACCAGCGAGATCTGGATGATCTCGCCACGAAAGGCCGCCAAGTCGATCAGCGTGCCTGGGACCAGCACCGGGATGGCCTTGGCGACATAAAACAGGCCGTGGCCAAGCAGCACGTAGCGCAGCTGCGCGGCACCGGCACCCAGGGATTTACCTTGGGGGCGCAGCAGCCAGCTGGCCCAGAGCGCCGTCAGCGCAACTGACAGTGAATTGACCAGCAACATCACCTTCGACCACTGCGGCCCTTCCGGCAGGAGCAGCATGGCGAACCAGGCGATCACCATCAGGCACCAGGCCCGAGACAGGCGCGTCTCGGTGAAGCGTGCCACGCCGACCAGAAACAGCCAGTGCGCGGTGATCAGCAAGCCGTTGGCAAACCAGATACCTATCAGTAACAGGCCGCTGCCGCGCAACAAGGCGAGCGTCGAGCCCACGCTGATCAGTGCGAAAGCAGCGCTCCAGAACAGCAGCGATGGCTCTCGCACGGTCTGCCATTCGATTGCCAGATACAGCGCCGCTGCCAAGGCGAGGGCGATGGTGATCGTCAACATGGTTAAGGGATCGAGCGCCATGTTCTGAGAGTGCCTGCTTGTTTATGTGTTGGGCGTGCTGCGGTGATCGCGGGGGCTTCCAGCCGGTGCACATGGTGCAAAAGGCTGCGTTTTTTCGGCCGCGATTGTAAGCGTTCGGTTGCCGATTTCAGACGGGGTAATGCAACGAAACGGATGGATGGCAGGCTTTTTAGGCTTGCCTGCCAGCTCGTTCGGTGCGCTACCCGCTCGTGCTTCATTCAGTCTGGCAGACGGTAGGGCGTTTTCCACTGATGGGCCAGCGCCTTGCCGGTCAGTGTGGTTTTGGCCTGACCGTCAGGCTGATCATGCGGGTAACGACCAAACCGATGTACATGACTCCGGCGAACTGCTCTAGCATCACCAGCGCCCGGGCGAATGGCTTCAGCGGCAGGATATCGCCCAAGCCGACGCCCGACAGGGTGGTGAAACTCAGGAACAGCAGTTCCACCCAGGTGCGCTCCGCTTCCGGGTTGATGGCTGCGGTGAAACTGCCGGGGCTCAGCAACTGGCACACGGAAAAGGCGTGGGCGAATGCCCAGGCCAGCAGGGTGAAGGTGGCGCCGACTGCGAACAGCTCATCGGTGCTCGCTCGCTGGTCTTCCATCATGTAGGCGATCAGGCTGCCAGCGGCATAGAAGTAGAAACTCGACTCCATTGCCGCCAGCAGAGTCGCCCGCACAGAGCTGTATTCGAACTCGACCGCCACGGTCAGCGCCAGGATGCAGGCGGCCTGAGTGAAGGCAATCCACTGGATGGTCGGGCTGCTGCGCACCATGCGCAGCGACATCGCCAGCACGATGATGCCGAAGGCTCCCACGATGGCGCGGCCTTCGGACAGCCGCTCCATGAAGGGGTAGAGCACGATGCCCAGCAACTGCACGAACAGCAAACTGGCAGAGGGATAACGAATCAGGTACGAGTGAACCTTGGGCATTGAATTGAACCAGGAGGAAGGGATGCAGAGGGCTGTGGCGAGAGCGCGAGCGATTTTGCCGGGCAGTCTAATGTATCCCGAGTGCCTATGTATGCTGCCGCACCGGCCGTCTGGTAGCGGCGAGAGCGGGGCTGATGCCGAAGGATATGGGAGGCCTGCTGCACATGTTCGACACCCTCGTTTGCCTGCTTGCCAATATTGAACGCCCAGTTATTCAGTGTGCTCGCGCTGGGTTGTTTGCAATGCCTGAGCAAATGACGCCACTGCTTGAGCCGCCTCGGCAGGCGCTGCTTGCAGCAAGAAGTGGGGCGCGTTGATGGGGGCAACTTGCACAGCGGGGGGAGATACGCTGGATATGCTTGAGCGCTTTGGCAGGAACGACGCGATCGTGCTGTGCCAGAAGATAGAGCATTGGTACGTAGATAGTTCCAAGCTGCATGGAGACGTCTACATCAAGGACTGCATGCAATCGTGCGCGTAATGCTTGCGCCGACACCTGCGACATTGCTGTTGCAAACGCAGCTCGCAGAGCTGGCGTCGAGAAACGACCAAGCAACAGCGCACTGAGAGCGGGCAACGGCGCGAGCTTGACGGGTAACAGGCTAGCGAGATGTCGCAACGGGCCAAATGCCGGCCGTGGGTTGCGAACGAAGGTGCTGCACAGAACGACGCCTACCAGACCCGGCGGTCACGATGCCGCAATGGCTACAGCAACAGGGCCAGAAAAGGATTCGCCCAACAAGATGAAGCGGCCACTGCTTGGAAGCGATTGACGTGCATGGGCTTCCAGTTCGCTATAGCCCAGCGCATCGACGGCTGGATAGCTAACGACCTGAACAGCGACGTTTTGTCCGAGAGCCGTTATGAATGGCTCGAACAAGGTGCCTGTACCATCCATTCCTGGTAGCAGCACGAGGGTCAGCATCGTTATCACCTTCGACAAACTACGTTGCGAAGCGCCATGCCCTGGCTTGTCGGTGCAGTCAGTGCAAAGCCGAACTGCTGATAGAGGCGATACGCCTCGCCGTCGGCGATCAAACTGACGTACGCCGATTCTGGAACTTCGCGGGCGATGAAATCGCTGATCGCGGCCATGATCTGCTTGCCCAGGCCACGCCCCTGATGGGCCGGCAGCACTGCGATATCCACCACTTGATAGAACGAGCCGCCATCACCGATCACGCGGCCCATACCGACCGGCTCGCCAGCACAGAGAATCTGCACGGCGAACAGGCTGTTGGGCAGGCCACGGGTTGCAGCTTCGACGGTCTTGGCGCTCAGCCCCGCCGCGGTGCGCAGGTGGCGATAGGTTTCTACCGATGGGATGGCGTGCATGGCCGAGTAGGCAGGGGTGTTTTCTGTCATTCAATTATTCCTTTGTTGGCCATAATGGGCCGCGTGCTGTTACCAGCTGCCCGGGGATTGCCAGTTAAAAGCAAATTCGTCGGCGGGCCGGAGCGGGTAGCTGACGCTTTATCCGGCCACCGTTTGAGATCGCAATGGTGGATGAAAAAGGCGTCAGCTACGCGCCCCGATCCACCCTACTTGCTTTCACGGTCCGGCATCGCTGTCGGTAAGGGCAGCATGGTAACGAGCCAGCAGCAACGGTAAGCCCTTCTCGCGCCAGAAAACCAGGCTGATCCCACCCGACGACATGCCGCCATGGCTGTGACGCTCAACGAACACGGACGACTGCGTCGAGTCTGGCGATAGGCCAACCAGGCGCTCGAAGGTGTCGTCGAGGATGGCGGCCAGCTGCGCCTCGCTTGGCGGAAGCGGTAGGGTGGCAAGCGTCTCGCTCATTTCCTGCCACAGATAGGGATCGCCTCGCAGGCCCCACTGGATGGGCGCGGGCTGGAACAAGGCGGATAGGGTGTTAGTGGACATCGATTCAGTTGTCTCTGCTAGGGGACGTATGCCGTCAGTCTGCGTCTGCGGCGTTTCGCAGTCTTATCGCCCGAGCCGATAAATATCTCTATTGAGTCTTGAAATAGTGAAATTGAAATTCCTGCTGAAACTGGATCGTCTTTTTCAGCGTAGCCTGAACCGATCAAGAACAGCCTCTTGGCTAGGAGTAACTGCTCTTTCATGCGTGTTCCTTGTAGTCTAATGCTTGATTAAAGGGCGGGCTTTAGCTAGTCCCAGTGAGCGAAGCGAACGGTTTGAGTTGGTTGTTATGTGCTGTTGATTCAGTGGCTATAAAAGTGAAGTTATGATAGCGGAACAAGCTTATCTCCTATTGGTAGTCCGAAGCCGTATCTAACGTGAGGGGTTTTTCGTTGCTCCGGCGCCAACTCCATAACAAAAAAATGAACCCCACCAGCCTTTCCAATATGGCGAGAATTCAAAAAAACAGCCATCAACTCGACAATTTTTATCAATGATTCAAAAGAGCTTTCAAAGAAGACTTTTACCAGAGTAATGCTTATTTGTGTCTTAGAATGCACTACCTCAATGGTAGGGGGGAAGTGGGCAGATCACACACTGTTCACATACTTTGCAAGGTTTACCTAAGAGGATCTCCAGGCGCCGTCACTGTTTCTGGAGTGAGCCGATTGTTAGCCTTTTCTCCTCGCGATGCGCTGATGAGTGGGTACTGATTTTGAAAGCTTACGCAGCTCACTAATTGGAAATGAGAGCAGTGAGAGACCAATTCCTTTTCGATGAATGTAGCGGTCATAGATGATTTGACCTGGCCCGTTGAAAATTTCCTCATACTCCCCGTTGGGGTGAAGCCTGAAGCCTAAGTAATAGTCGGGGACGGTTCTAAAGGTGAGAAAGTTCTTAAAGGTTGCTTTGACTTGAACAAGTTTTCCGTCTGAGGCCACGCCATCATGTCGTGGCTGTGAGACCTCATGGACTGCCATGTCGTACTCAAGCTCTGCAATAACCTCTCCAATATCGCCTACCAAACGGCCATCTATCGTGAATACACGATTAGGAAAGGTATCTTTTAGCTTTTGAATACCCTCAAATATTAATTCAAGGGCTTCGGTTATTGCTCTGTGCTTTTGCATGTTAGTTTAGTACTTGATTAAGGGCGGGTTTTAGCCCATTCAGTGAGCGTAGCGAACGCTTTGAGTCAATTTTTAGGATTTTAACCACTCGCTCAGCAGTGAAGCGATGTACGGCTCGAAAATTTTAATTGTCCAGAGAAACAATGCTAGTTTCAAAGCCAAAATGACCCAAGAAAGTAAACCATATCGGCTATGCCTGAGCCTGCCGTCTAGAAATTTAGGGCCCACGAATACAAACCAAAGCACTGGAGCCACGAAGAATATTGAAGTTATCCAATTCTCGACGGTATTCGGCCTGACAGTAACTATGGCTAGCGGAATGCACGCGAGCATATGCCATACGCTGGTATGGCATTTTTTATATAGCGGGATATTCAGCGGTTTTGATGGCATTTGATAGCCTAACGTTTTGTTAAGAGGTGGCTTTAGCGCGCCCAGTGCCACAGCAACATCACGTCAACGCTGCTTACCGATTAAACCTTGCCACCAAAGAATACTGCCCCTGCGCCGTGCTGGTCAGTTCTTCACTCAACAATGCCGTGCTCTGCGCCTCGCCAGCGGTCTGATCGGATAGCTGCGCGATAGTGGTTATATTGCGGCTGATTTCGTCGGCTACAGCGCTTTGTTCTTCGGCAGCGGCGGCGATCTGCTCGGCCATTTCGGCGATGTTGGCGACGGCGTCGCTGATACCGGCCAGGGCGTGGTCGGCTTGTTGTACGCGTTCGACGCCTTCGTCGGCCTGTTTGCGGCCGATGTCCATGGTCAGCACGGCTTCGTCGGCGGTGCGTTGCAGTTTGGCGATCAGTTCGTGGATCTGCCCGGTGGACTGGGCGGTGCGCTGAGCCAGGGAGCGGACTTCATCGGCCACCACGGCGAAGCCGCGGCCCATTTCGCCGGCGCGGGCGGCTTCGATGGCGGCATTGAGGGCCAGCAGGTTGGTCTGGTCGGCGATGCCTTTGATCACGTCGACCACGCCGCCGATTTCGTTGCTGTCGCGGGCCAGGCGGGTGACGGTTTCGCCTGTTTCGCCTACAGAAAGGGACAGGCGCTGGATCGCTTCGCGGGTTTCGCTGGCGATGGTGCGGCCTTGCTGGGTGAGGCGGTTGGCTTCCTGGGTGGCGATGGCAGTACGTGCCACGTTGTTGGCCACTTCCAGGGTGGTGGCGGCCATTTCGTTGACGGCGGTGGCGACCTGATCGGTTTCCTCACGCTGGCGCTGCAGCCCGGCAGAACTGTTGTGGGCCAGTACGTCGGCCTGAGTGGCTTGTTTGGCGAGGTTTTCGGCGCTGTCCTGCAGGCGGGTGAGGCAGGTTTTCAGGCGTGCTTCCTGGCTGAGGATGGACAGTTCCAGGCGACCCTCGACGCCACGGCTGTCGGTGTACATTTGCGCGATCAGCGGGTCGGAGGTGCTTTGTTCGGCCAGCTTGAGAAGGCGTTTGATACCACGGGTTTGCCAGGCCAAGCCCAGCAGGCCGAGCGGGATCGACAGCGCGGCGGCGGCGATGAAGCCCCAGGTGCTGTCCAGCCAGGCACCGACCAGAAAACCGACCTGGCTGACCAGAATGAACGGCAGCCAGTTTTGCAGCACCGGTAGCCAGCGATCGCGACTCGGAATAGCGGCCTTGCCGGCATTGATGCGCGCGTAGAGCAACTGGGCACGTTGAACCTGCTCGGCAGTGGGTTTGGTGCGCACCGACTCGTAGCCGGTGACTTTGCCGTCATCGAGAACTGGCACCACGTAGGCGTTGACCCAGTAGTGGTCGCCGTTCTTGCAGCGGTTCTTGACGATGCCCATCCACGGTCGGCCGGCCTTCAGGGTGCTCCACATATGTTCGAACACGGCTGGCGGCACATCAGGGTGACGCACCAGGTTGTGGGGCGCGCGGATCAGCTCGTCTCGCGAGAAACCGCTGATCTCGACGAAGGCGTCGTTGCAATAGGTGATCTGGCCCTTGAGGTCGGTCGTCGAGATCAGACGCTGTTGCGCCGGAAACGTCCGCTCGTTCCCGGTGATCGGCTGATTGTTACGCATGGCATCTACCCTGATGATTTTTGATTTATCGCGTACGCGCGGCAGGGCTAGGAGTGTAACCGGATTTTGAGGTGGATCACATTTTGACGCCGGTATAACGGCAGTCCATTGGTGTAATGGTGGTGTCAGGCGGGTGGGAACATCGGCGTACGAGGAGGGCGGAAGACGGGGATGTGAGATCGATAGGGGTCTGTGAGAGCGCATCCCCGGGTGTCGCTTCGCTCGACCCAGGCTACGGATAGCAACGGGCGCCGCATCTCTGCGGCGCCCGTTTTATTGCTATCAGCCAGCGATCAATTGGCGCAGCACGTAGTGCAGAATGCCGCCCGCCTTGAAGTACTCCACTTCGTTGAGGGTATCGATGCGGCAGAGCAGTTCGACGCTGCGCTGCTTGCCGTCTTCACCGGTAATTTCCAGGGTCAGCGGCATGTGCGGGCGTACGTCGACGCCGTCCAGGCCCTTGATGGCCAGGGTTTCCTTGCCGGTCAGGCCCAAGCTCTTGCGGTCGGCACCGTCGGTGAACTGCAGCGGCAGTACGCCCATGCCTACCAGGTTGGAGCGGTGGATGCGCTCGAAGCTTTCGGCGATCACCGCTTTCACACCCAGCAGGTTGGTGCCCTTGGCGGCCCAGTCGCGGCTCGAGCCGGTGCCATATTCCTTGCCGGCAATCACCACCAGTGGCGTGCCTTCCTCTTGATAGCGCATGGACGCGTCATAGATGGCCAGCTTCTCGCCGCTGGGCACGTGCAGGGTGTTGCCACCTTCTTCGCCATCGAGCATCTCGTTGCGGATGCGGATATTGGCGAAGGTGCCGCGCATCATCACTTCGTGGTTGCCGCGGCGTGAGCCGTAGGAGTTGAAGTCACGCGGCTCCACGCCTTGCTCGCGTAGATAGCGGCCGGCAGGGCTGTCGGTCTTGATGTTGCCGGCAGGCGAGATATGGTCGGTGGTCACCGAGTCGCCGAGCAGCGCGAGGATGCGTGCGTTGGCGATGTCGGTAATAGCCGGTGGCGCCTGATCGATAGCCTCGAAGAACGGCGGGTGCTGGATGTAGGTGGAGTCGTTCTGCCAAGTGTAGGTGTCGGCTTCGGGCACGGCGATGGCCTGCCACTGCTCGTCACCGGCGAACACTTCGGCGTATTCTTTGCGGAACATGGCGGTGCTGACTTTCTGTACCGCTTCGGCGATTTCCTTCTGGCTCGGCCAGATATCGCGCAGGTACACCGGGTTGCCGTCGCGGTCTTCACCCAGCGACTCTTCGGCGATATTGATCCGCACGCTGCCAGCCAGGGCGTAGGCGACTACCAGGGGTGGCGAAGCCAGCCAGTTGGTTTTCACCAACGGGTGCACGCGGCCTTCGAAGTTGCGGTTGCCGGACAGCACCGAGGCCACGGTCAGGTCGTGATCCTGAATGGCCTTTTCGATCGGATCGGGCAGCGGGCCCGAGTTGCCGATGCAGGTGGTGCAACCGTAGCCGACCAGATCGAAACCGAGCTTGTCGAGGTACTCGGTCAGCCCAGCTGCGGCGAAGTACTCGGTCACTACCTTGGAGCCTGGAGCCAGTGAGCTCTTGACCCAGGGTTTGCGCTGCAGGCCTTTCTCCACGGCCTTCTTGGCCAAGAGGCCGGCGGCCATCATCACGCTCGGGTTGGAGGTGTTGGTGCAGGAGGTGATTGCCGCGATCACCACGGCGCCGTCGCTAAGCGGATAACGCTTGCCGTCCATCTCGTAATGGATTTCGTTCTGCGCGGCATTGCCGACGGCCACACCGCCGCCGCCTTCGCTCTCCAGGCGGCCTTCTTCCTTGCCGCTGGGCTTGAGCTGCAGGCCGAGGAAGTCATCGAACGCCTGGCTGACATTTGGCAGGGCGACGCGATCCTGAGGACGTTTCGGGCCGGCCAGGCTGGCTTCCACCTCGCCCATGTCCAGCGCCAGGCTATCGGTGAACACTGGCTCGGTACCGGCGTTGCGCCACATGCCCTGAGCCTTGGAATAGGCCTCGACCAGTTTCACGGTTTCCTCTGGGCGACCGGACAGGCGCAGGTAGCCCAGGGTGATCTCATCGACCGGGAAGAAACCGCAGGTGGCGCCATATTCCGGTGCCATGTTGGCGATGGTGGCGCGGTCTGCCAGGGGTAGTTCGGCCAAGCCGTCGCCGTAGAACTCGACGAATTTGCCGACTACGCCTTTCTTGCGCAGCATCTGGGTGACCGTCAGCACCAGGTCGGTAGCGGTGATGCCTTCCTTGAGCTTGCCGGTCAGCTTGAAGCCGATCACTTCGGGAATCAGCATGGACACCGGTTGGCCGAGCATCGCCGCTTCCGCTTCGATGCCGCCCACGCCCCAGCCGAGTACGCCAAGGCCGTTGATCATGGTGGTGTGCGAGTCGGTGCCGACCAGGGTGTCGGGGTAGGCGAAGGTGGTGCCGTCTTCTTCCTTCGTCCACACGGTGCGGCCGAGGTATTCCAGGTTGACCTGGTGACAGATGCCGGTGCCTGGCGGTACCACGCTGAAGTTGTCGAAGGCACTCTGGCCCCAGCGCAGGAACGCGTAACGCTCGCCGTTGCGCTGCATTTCGATCTCGACGTTTTCGCCGAACGCCGCCGATGTGGCGAACTTGTCGACCATCACCGAGTGGTCGATGACCAGGTCAACCGGCGACAGCGGGTTGATCTTCTGCGGATCGCCGCCGGCTTTGGCCATCGCGTCGCGCATGGCGGCCAGGTCTACCACAGCCGGTACGCCGGTAAAGTCCTGCATCAATACGCGGGCTGGGCGGTACTGGATCTCGCGCTCGGAGCTGCGTTTCTGCAGCCAGTCACTCATGGCCTGCAGGTCGTCACGGGTGACGGTCTTGTCGTCTTCCCAGCGCAGCAGGTTTTCCAGCAGCACCTTAAGCGACACCGGCAAATCGTCGATGTTGCCGAGCTGCTTGGCAGCCTCTGGCAGGCTGAAGTAGTCGTAGGATTTGCCGTCCACGTCCAGTGTGCGGCGGCAGTTCAGGCTATCGATGGAAGGCATCGTGCATCTCCTTGTGGCTTGCACGGTACAAGCCGTTCTGGTTTTGGCAGAGGTTCTCTCCGACTCTGCGCACTGGTTCCCTTACGGCTTGCGATGAGCCGTCGTCCGGTCTTGCGCCTGGCGTGAAAACGCCTGTGCGGCGGGCCGGTAAATGCCGGGATTCTGTTCACTGGACAGGGGGCAGGCGCCGCGGGTTCCAGTTTTCGCTATCATGCGCGGCCCAAGGAGAGCCCTGATGAATACTTTGTTACTGCACTGCCGCCCCGGTTTCGAGAACGAGGTGTGTTCGGAAATCTCCGAACATGCGGCGCTTCTCGATGTGCCTGGTTATGCCAAGGCCAAGCCGAATACCGCCTGTGCGGAGTTCATCTGCAGTGACGAAGAGGGCGCCGAGCGGCTGATGAAGGGGCTGCGTTTCAGCCAGTTGATCTTTATCCGTCAGTGGGCGCGGGGGCGCTTCATCGAGCTGCCCGAGAAGGATCGCATCAGCGTGCTGCTCGAGCAGTTGGCGCCGTTGCCGGCCTTCGGCAGCCTGTGGCTGGAGGTGCTGGACACCAACGACGGCAAGGAGTTGTCCGGCTTCTGCAAGAAGTTCGAAGGCCCGCTGCGCAAGGCCCTGACGGCCGCCGGCAAGTTGGTGGAGAACGCCCGGGCGCCACGCCTGCTGCTGACCTTCAAGAGTGGCCGTGAAGTGTTTCTTGGCATGGCCGAGGCGAACAACTCGGCGATCTGGCCCATGGGCATTCCGCGCCTCAAGTTTCCTCGGGAAGCACCCAGCCGCTCGACCCTGAAGCTCGAGGAAGCCTGGCACACCTTTATTCCCCGCGAGCAGTGGGATGAGCGTCTGTCGGACGAGATGACCGGCGTCGACCTCGGTGCCGCGCCCGGTGGCTGGACCTATCAACTGGTGCGCCGTGGCATGCTGGTAACGGCCATCGATAATGGCCCGATGGCCGAGAGCCTGATGGATACAGGCCTGGTGCAGCATCTGATGGTCGATGGCTTCACCTGGAAGCCTAAACAGCCTGTGGACTGGATGGTCTGCGACATCGTCGAGAAGCCCGCGCGCAGTGCCGCCCTGCTGGAAACCTGGATTGGCGAGGGGCATTGCCGTGAAGCGGTGGTCAACCTCAAACTGCCGATGAAGCAGCGTTACGCCGAGGTACGCCGTTTACTCGAGCGCATTGCCGACGGCCTGGCCGCGCGCAAGGTCAAGGCCTCCATCGCCTGCAAGCAGCTGTATCACGATCGCGAGGAAGTGACCTGTCACCTGCGCCGGCTGGACAAATAAGCTGCCCCTTACTGAGCAACGATTCGAATTGCTGCGGAGCCCGTGATGCTTGATACCACCCCCGATGACACCCTCGACGCCACCGGGCTGTTTTGTCCGGAGCCGGTGATGATGCTGCACAACAAGGTGCGCGATCTGCCGGCTGGCGGTTTGCTCAAGGTCATTGCCACCGATCCCTCGACGCGCCGCGATATTCCCAAGTTCTGCGTGTTTCTCGGCCACGAACTGGTCGAGCAGGCGCAGGACGCCGATACTTATCTGTACTGGATTCGCAAGAAGGTTGATTGAGCGGTTCAAGGCGAAAGCGGACGGTGAGCA
This sequence comes from Pseudomonas sp. PME37.24/006, assembly GCF_055556635.1. Taxonomy (NCBI): domain Bacteria; kingdom Pseudomonadati; phylum Pseudomonadota; class Gammaproteobacteria; order Pseudomonadales; family Pseudomonadaceae; genus Pseudomonas; species Pseudomonas sp. PME37.24/006. The sequence continues at coordinate 222,893 of NZ_JBVHNL010000003.1, read as the reverse complement.
GAGCTTTTGTGGGAGAGGCTTTAGCCTCGATTTTGCCTAGTTAGGCGTAAAGAGCTCGCGGCTAAAGCCCCTCCTACAAAAAGAAAGCCCTGCATCCACCGTCCGTTCCCGCCTTCTTGCTGTCAATTCACGCTTGGCCGCTTTCGCGCCCTGGCGCTTCGACCAGCCAAATCCGCCGCTTGGCGCTGCTTTTCAGGCGTAGGGTCAGCATCAGGGCGGCGCAGGTCAGGCCAACAATCAACCCTTCCCATAACCCCGCTGGGCCGCTGGCTGGGCCGAACAGGTCGGTCAGGCCCAGGATGTAGCCCACAGGCAAACCGATGCCCCAGTAGGCGAACAGGGTCATGATCATGGTCGCCCGGGTGTCCTGATAGCCGCGCAGTGCGCCTGCGGCGGTGACCTGCAGGGCATCGGAGAACTGAAACAGAGCGGCGTAGACGATCAGGCTCGCGGCCAGAGCGATCACCTCCGGCGCTGGGGTATAGATCTGCGCGATTTGCTCGCGCATCAGCAGCATGCAACTGGCCGACACGCAGGCATAGGCCAATGCGGTCACCATGCTCACCCCGGCAGCGAAGCGCGCCTCACGCGGCTCGCCGCGGCCCAGGGCCTGGCCCACGCGCACCGTGGCGGCCATGCCGATGGAGTAGGGGATCATGAACACCAGCGAAGCGAAGTTCAGAGCGATCTGATGCCCGGCGACCACCGTGGCGCCTAGCCCGCCGATCAAGAGCGCAATCACCGCGAAGATGCTCGATTCGGCGAACACCGAGATGCCGATCGGCAATCCGATACCCAGCAGGCGCTTGATCAGCGGCCAGCTCGGCCGCTCGAAGCGCTGCAGCGGTGTGGTGTCTTTATAGGCCGGTGCACGGCGAATCCACCAGATCATGCCCAGCAGCATGAACAGCATCACCAGTGCCGTGGCCCAGCCGCAGCCGACGCTGCCCAATGGCGGCAAACCAAGCTTGCCGTAGATGAGCACGTAGTTCAGGGGGATGTTCAGCAGTAGCCCGAACAAGCCCACCACCATGGCGGGACGGGTAAGGCCCAAGCCGTCGCTGTAGCAGCGCAGCACATGGAACAGTGCTACGCAGGGAAAGCCGAACGCCACGCCGTGCAGGTAGCCCATGGCCGGCTCGATCAGATCCGGGTCGACCTTCATCAGGCGCAGCACGAACTCAGCGTTCCACAGCACGGTGCCGGCCAGGCAGCCCACCACGAGGGCCAGCCACAATGCCTGGCGCACCAGCGGGCCGATCTCCCCATGCTGCCCGGCGCCGAAGCGTTGCGCCACTTTGGGGGTGGTGGCTAGCAGAATGCCGGTCATCAGCAGGAACACCGGCACCCAGATCGAATTGCCCAGCGCCACTGCAGCCAGATCGCGGGCGCTGAAACGCCCGGACATCACCGTATCGACGAAGCCGATGGAGGTGTACGCCAGTTGCGCGATGATGATCGGGGTGGCCAGGGCCAGCAGCGTGCGCAACTCGGTGCGCACGCGCTGCAGGCGGGAAAGGGCAGGCATCGGGGTTCCGTGATCCATGGAAAACCGCACAGTCTACGCGTTGACGGATCGGTCAGGAAAGGCGCCGGACGCTGTTTCCGCAAAGCACAGCCGAAGCGTAAAAGTTTTTCGTGCAGAGAACGGGCAGTGCATCCGGTTAGAATGCCTGCCTGATTGCGGAGATCCCCATGCGCATAGTCGCCGACGAAAACATTCCCCTGCTCGATGAGTTCTTCGCCGGTTTCGGCGAGATTCGCCGCTTCCCCGGCCGTGCCATCGACTGTGTCGCCCTCGGCGATGCCGAGCTGCTGCTGGTGCGCTCGGTAACCAGCGTCGACCGGGCACTGCTGGAAGGCAGCCAAGTGCGCTTCGTGGGCACCTGCACCATCGGCACCGATCACCTGGATCTTGGGTATTTCGCCGAGGCCGGTATCGCCTGGAGCAGCGCACCGGGCTGCAACGCACGCGGTGTGGTGGACTACGTGCTCGGCAGTCTTCTGGTGCTTGCCGAGCGTCTGGGCAGTGACCTGACGCAGCGTACCTATGGGGTAGTCGGCGCCGGCCAGGTCGGCGAGCGGCTGGTGCGCGTGTTGCGCGGTCTGGGCTGGCGCGTGCTGGTCTGCGATCCACCGCGTGAGCGTGCCGAAGGTGGGGATTTCGTCGACCTGCAGCAGATCATCGAGCAGTGCGACGTGATCAGCCTGCATACGCCGCTGGAGCACGAAGGTGAGTTCGCCACCCGGCATCTGATCGATGCGCAGCGCTTGCAGGCGCTGCGTCCCGGCGCCTGGCTGATCAACGCCAGTCGTGGTGCGGTGGTGGATACCGCCGCGTTGCGCGAGCATCTGCAGCAAGGGGCCGACCTGCACGTGGTGCTGGATGTCTGGGAAGGCGAGCCACTGGTGGAGCCGGCCCTGGCTGCGCTGTGCCATATCGCCACGCCGCACATCGCTGGTTACAGCCTGGACGGCAAGCTGCGTGGCACTGCGCAGATCTATGAGGCGTTCTGCGAGTATCAGGGCATCTCGCCGCAATTTACGCTGGATGCTCTGACGCCCGAGCGCTGGCTACCGCGCCTCAGCATCGGCGCTGGCAGTGATCCTGCCTGGGTACTGGCGACGCTGTGTCGAGCGGTCTATGACCCGCGTCGTGATGATGCCGACCTGCGCCGCAGCCTGGTCGCTGACGTGCAGGCGCGCAAGGCCGGCTTCGATCTGCTGCGCAAGCAGTATCCGATGCGGCGCGAAATAGAGGGGCTAGATGTCGAGCTGCTCGGCAGTGACGAGCGACTGCAAGCGCTGATCACGGCGCTGGGCGCGCGCGTGATCAGCGCTGGTTAACAGCCTGGGTGGTCAGGAAGGGTTTTCATCCTTGGGCTTGAACCACTGTTCGTCCAGCTCGTTGCAGGCTTGCTGGATCATGCTTTCGGTGATCGGTATTTCCCGGCCGCGAGGGTCGATCACGGCGCCATGGCTGGTTTCCGACTGTGCGCTGGCTTGATTAGCGTGTTGCTCGTCAGGGCTGCTCATTGTGGTTTCCTCATCAGGTGTTCGCATTGTCTACCGGCATCTATGCTTGGCGACGTTATCTGGCGATGGGGGGGCATCCCAATATGGCTTCAACCTTGCCCAGCCATACTGTCGCAAAAAATTACCGGATAAAGAAGAGAGTCCGTCGAACGGTTTTGGCTTTGAAGGGAGAGCATGGAGTGCTGAGATCATCATTGTTGCTGTTGGGTTGGCTGCTGAGCCTGCACGTACTTGCCGTGGAACCGGCAAAGTTGGCGAGTGGGGCCCGCGAGCAGGTCGGCGTAACCCTGTCCTACGATCCTGCTTACCGGCGCATCGACTATCCTGGCGGTGATGTGCCGATGCAAACCGGTGTCTGCACCGACGTGGTGATCCGCGCGTTGCGTCTGCAAGGCCTGGATCTGCAGCAAGCGGTGCATGTGGACATGGCAGCGAATTTCTCCGCCTATCCGAAGCACTGGGGGCTGAGCCGCCCGGACCGCAATATCGACCATCGTCGCGTGCCCAATCTGATGACCTGGTTCCAACGCCAGGGCATGGGGCAGCAGGTCAGTCGGGATGCCCGCGATTATCGCTCGGGCGATATCGTCACCTGGGATCTGGGGCGCGGTCTCACTCATATCGGTATCGTTTCCGATCGTCTGTCCGCTGCGGGCGAGCCGTTGATCCTGCACAACATCGGCGCCGGCACCCGCGAGGAGGCCATACTGTTTCGCTTTCCCATCATCGGTCATTACCGCTTCGCGCCAGGCTAAGCCCAAAAACGACAAAGCCCCGCGCCTGTCAGGGCTGCGGGGCTCCGTTGCGGACACGTATCAGGCGTGGTGGTAGCTGATCACGCTGTCCTGTTCCTTGAGCATCTTGCGCATTTCGGCCGGAATGTTGCCGGCTCTGACGGCGAGCTCGAGGCGGATGTCTTCGAGGCTTTGGGCGAAAGCGTTCGAGTCGTTCAGCTGCAGCTTCTGCAGCACCCGGCTGTAGGCGGTGGTATCGGCTTCATCGATCAGGGAGAGAACGATGCTGCCGTCCGGGCGAGGCCGACTGAAGGTGGCGCGTAGGGGGGCGAATAGCTGGTCGACAAGCTGTCGATTACTATTTTCCATTGACGAACTCCAGTTGAAGTATGAATACCTATGAGTAACTAGGATTCATTTAGTTCGACGATGGCTACTATTTCGCTCCCTTAATAGTGACGTTGTTTGCAAATTCACTGATTGGATCAGCGACGCAGCGCCTTGCGGGTGCGTTCGATCACGCCTTTCAGGGAATCGTCGCAATATTGGCCGGGGTAAAGGCGTTGGCTGTGCTGCGCGACACCGGTGTGATCCACGACTGTGAAGCTGAAGCTGCCCTTGCGGGTTGCCAGGATATGGCAGGCAAGCGGGGCGAAAGCGTTGGACAGGGTATGGATAGCGGTCTGGATTTGTTGGTTGGTATTCATATTCGGGTGTTTCCTGATACTACGGGCACATAATCGCGCCATAAGAGAGGGCTCCGGGCACTGGCTTGGGCCAATGGGATTGATTATCGGAGCGGACTGCGCGCTTTTAAGTTCCACCTATATAGTGAGGTGAAAGCTAGAGCGGGTCTGTACTTCGGAAGGCTGGCGACGGTCTGCGCGTGAGCGGGACGGCCAGATCAGTCAGCGGAGGGGGTCTTGGCAGTTGTGCGTGCATCCTTTGGATGCCGATTGCCAGGAAACCATCGAGAAGGCCATAAGGCCGAATGACTTGCAGCGTGGTACGAACGGGACGGACTATACGTGGCTGTATAAAATTTAGCCAGCCCTGATTGCAGTCTTTTTCATGTCCGCCGATCGGCGTCGCACTGATAGGCCTATTTGAGCTAGCATTAGTCCTCTTTTGCTTTCCTCTGGCGACGGTTTTCAATGAGTTATCAGGTTCTTGCACGCAAATGGCGCCCGCGGTCGTTTCGCGAAATGGTCGGGCAGACCCATGTGCTGAAGGCACTGATCAACGCACTCGACAGCCAGCGCCTGCATCATGCCTACCTATTTACGGGTACGCGGGGCGTCGGCAAGACCACCATTGCGCGGATTATCGCCAAGTGCCTGAACTGCGAAACCGGCATCAGCTCCACCCCGTGCGGCACCTGTTCGGTGTGCCGGGAGATCGATGAAGGCCGTTTCGTCGACCTTATCGAAGTGGACGCCGCCAGCCGCACCAAGGTGGAAGACACCCGCGAGCTGCTCGATAACGTGCAGTACTCGCCGAGCCGCGGACGCTTCAAGGTCTATTTGATCGACGAAGTGCACATGCTCTCCACCAGTTCCTTCAACGCCTTGCTCAAGACGCTCGAGGAACCACCACCCCACGTCAAATTCCTGCTCGCCACCACCGACCCGCAGAAACTGCCGGTTACTGTGCTGTCGCGCTGCCTGCAGTTCTCTCTGAAGAACATGCCGCCAGAACGTGTGGTCGAGCACCTCACCCATGTTCTGGGTGCCGAGAACATTCCTTTCGAAGACGACGCCCTGTGGCTGCTCGGCCGTGCGGCCGACGGTTCCATGCGCGACGCCATGAGCCTGACCGACCAGGCCATCGCCTTCGGTGAAGGCAAGGTACTCGCCGCTGACGTGCGCGCCATGCTCGGTACCCTCGACCATGGGCAGGTATACGGCGTGCTGCATGCGCTGATCGAAGGTGACGCCCGTGGTGTGATCGAAGCGGTGCGCCAGCTCGCCGAACAGGGCCCGGACTGGAGTGGCGTGCTGGCAGAAATGCTCAATGTGCTGCACCGCGTGGCCATCGCTCAGGCCCTGCCGGATGCCGTGGACAATGGCCAGGGCGACCGCGACCGGGTTTTGGGCCTTGCCCAGGCACTGCCGGCCGAAGACGTGCAGTTCTATTACCAGATGGGACTGATCGGCCGACGCGACCTACCGCTGGCGCCGGATCCGCGTGGCGGCTTCGAGATGGTGCTGCTACGCATGTTGGCGTTCAGGCCAGCGGGTGAGGGCGCTGCCCCGAGGGTGGCGCTAAAGCCACTGGGGATCAGCCAGGCCAAGGCTGATCCCCAGACAACTCCGGTGGCCGACGTAGCGTCTGCTGCGTCGACCCCTGTTGTCAGTGCTGCGCCGCAGACTCCAGTCGCCGCGAGCCAGCCTGCGCCGGCCGCAGTGGTGCAGCCAGCAGCAGAGCCTGTTGTCGAGCCAGCGCACGTCCCGCCAGCGGCAACTGCGCCCGTGGCCGTTGCTGCCCCGGCGCCCGTGGTAACGCCGCCGTGGGAGGAGGCGCCGGTCGAGGCCAAGGTCGTCGAGCCCGTAGCACCGGTCAGCGAAGCGCCTCAGCCGCCTGCCGCCGTGCAGGCCCAGCCAGAACCGAAGGCAGAAGAGCCGGCCAAGGTTGCGCAACCCGAGCCGGAGGCGGCACTGCCCGTTCCGGAGCTGGCCGACGTGCCGGTGATCGACAGCAACGATCTGAATCCACCCGACAGCGATGACGAGCCGCCACCCGGTGACTACGACTACGTGGCGATGGATGCCGAGAATCTGGATTACGATTTCGCCGATGTACTCGCCGACGAGCAACCGGAAGCCGAGCCCGAGCTAGCGTCACTGCCGGCCACCGGCCTGGCTGCAGACTGGCTCGAGTTATTCCCGAAGCTGGGGCTGAGCGGCATGACGGGCAGCATCGCCGCCAACTGCAGCCTGATCGCCGTCGAGGGTGACAAATGGTTGCTGCACCTGGATCCTGCCCACAGTGCACTGTTCAACGCGACCCAGCAGCGGCGCCTGAACGATTCGCTCAATGCCTACCATGGCCGTGAGCTGCAACTGAGTATCGAACTGATCAAGCCTGAGCAGGAGACACCCGCCCAGGCAGCAGCGCTCAAGCGCGCTAATCGCCAGCGTGATGCCGAGACCTCGATCCAAAACGACCCGCTGATCCAACAGATGATTTCCCAGTTCGCCGCCTCCGTGCGCGCGGGCAGCATTGAACCCGTCGATACCGTCGTTAATCCCTGACTACCGAGGACAACATCATGATGAAAGGTGGCATGGCCGGCCTGATGAAGCAGGCACAGCAGATGCAAGAAAAAATGCAGAAGATGCAGGAAGAGTTGGCCAATGCCGAGGTCACCGGTCAATCCGGTGCTGGTCTGGTCAGCGTAGTGATGACGGGTCGTCATGACGTCAAGCGCGTCAGCCTCGACGACAGCCTGATGCAGGAAGACAAGGAAATCCTCGAAGACCTGATCGCCGCTGCCGTCAACGACGCGGTGCGCAAGATCGAAGCCAACAGCCAGGACAAGATGTCCGGTATGACCTCCGGCATGCAGCTGCCGCCCGGCTTCAAGATGCCGTTCTAAAGCAGTCGATTTTGGTGGGCTAAAGCCCACCCTACGGCCCGCGCGCATAGGTTAGGGTGGGCTTTGGCCCACCGAATCGAACGACTGCTACCGCCGTGAAGCCTCCGTAACAACGCTTTCCCCTATCTCTCCGTTTTCATCTTCGAGCCTCGCACCATGAGCTTCAGCCCTCTGATCCGCCAACTGATCGATTCCCTGCGCATCCTGCCCGGCGTCGGCCAGAAGACTGCCCAGCGCATGGCCCTGCAGTTGCTCGAACGCGACCGCAACGGCGCCGTGCGGCTGGCCCAGGCGCTGAACCAGGCCATGGATGGTGTCGGTTACTGCAAATCCTGTCGCAGCCTCAGTGAAGACGAGCTCTGCCAGATTTGCCTCGACCCGCGCCGGGACGACAGCCTGCTCTGTGTGGTTGAAGGGCCGATGGATGTATACGCCGTGGAGCACACCGGTTTCCGCGGGCGTTATTTCGTGCTCAAGGGCCATCTCTCGCCGCTCGACGGGCTGGGCCCGGAGGCCATCGGTATTCCCGAGTTGCTGAAGCGCATCGAGGCCGGCCAGTTCAGTGAAGTGATTCTGGCGACCAACCCGACTGTGGAAGGCGAAGCGACCGCCCACTACATCGCCCAGCTGCTGGCCGGCAAAGGCCTGGTGGCTTCGCGCATCGCCCACGGCATGCCGCTCGGTGGCGAGCTGGAGCTGGTGGACGGCGGCACTCTGGCCCATGCCCTGGCTGGTCGCCGGCCGATCAACATCTGATATCACTTCACGATCTCTATGTCGCCGTAGCCTGGGTTGAGCGAAGCGATACCCGGGAAATCGTCCCATGGGTGTCGCTATTTTCAACCCAGACGGCCGGCCAGCAAACCACGAATTCCTGTAATTTGCTTCTGAGAAGCATTACCATTCATGCCTTGTCCAGGTGCGGTCATGGTGTGCTCGATGTCGCTTGTTTCCTCTCAGCAGTCCCTGCAACAGTTGTATCGCGAGCACAGCTGCTGGTTGAACGGCTGGCTGCGTAGGCGGCTGGGCTGCGCGGAGAATGCGGCAGACTTGGCGCAAGACACCTTCCTGCGTGTGCTCAGCAAAGAGCGCGAACTGCCAGCGCTGCGTGAGCCGCGGGCCTATCTGTCGACCATCGCCCATTCGCTGTTGGTCAATCACTGGCGGCGCCAGGCGATCGAGCGTGCCTACCTCGAAGCCCTGGCCTTGCAGCCGGAGCAGCATGCTCCCTCGCCGGAAGCGGCCGAGCTGATCATCGAAACCCTGCTGGCCATCGACGCCATGCTACTGCGCCTGCCGAGCAAGGTGCGCGAGGCGTTTCTGCTGTCGCAACTGGACGGGCTGACCTACGCAGCCATCGCCCTGCGCCTGCAGGTTTCCGAGCGCATGGTGAAGAAGTACATGGCCCAGGCGATGCTGCAGTGCCTGCTGCTGGCCGAGGGCTGAGCCATGAACGCCGATCACCGAACCCTGCAGGAAGCCGCCGAGTGGTTTGCGGTACTGGCCGATCCCCCTGTCAGTGACCATCAGCAGCAGGCCTGGCGGCAGTGGCTGGCGGCGCGGCCCGAGCATGCGGTGGCCTGGCAGCGAGTCGAGGCGATCAGTGGCCAGTTCACCCGACTGCCCACCGATACCCGCCGCCAGGCTGCCGGCCAAGCGCTGCGCAGCACAGGCCGTAGCCGCCGCCAGGTGCTTGGCCTGTTCGCACTGCTGGGCGCAGCCGGCGTGCTGACGGTGGCGGGGCAGGGGCGTCCATGGCGCGCCTGGGTCGCCAGCGAACGAACCGGAACCGGCGAGATCCGCGATACGCGTCTGGCCGATGGCACCCACCTGTGGCTCAGCAGCCGTACCGCAGTGGATATCGACTACAGCGCGTCCGCCCGCCTGCTGCGTCTGTTCCAGGGCGAGGTGTTGATCGAGACGGCCCAAGATTCGCGTCCGTTGTTGGTGCAGGCCGCGTACGGGCGACTGCAGGCACTGGGCACCCGTTTCGGCGTGCGTGAGGGCCATGGCTTCACCCAGCTCAGCGTGTTCGCCGGCGCGGTGCGTATCGAGCCCGGCAATGGCGCTGCGCCGGTTGTTCTGCAGGCAGGCAACCAAGCGCGTATCGGCCCTGATGGCATCGCTGCGGGCGAGCCGGTGGATCGCGCCCGCGAGGCCTGGAGCCGCGGCGTGCTGCTGGCCGATAACCGCCGGCTGGACGATTTCATCGAGGAACTGGCCGAGCACGTACCGGGCTATCTCGCCTGCGATCCGCGGGTGGCTGATCTGCGATTGGTTGGCGCCTATCCGCTGGGCGACACCGGGCGCATTCTCGACGCGCTGCAGGGCAGCCTGCCGATACGCGTCAATCGCCGCCTGCCATGGTGGGTGACGCTCGAACCGCTAGAGGCCTGAAGAACTTGTGCTGTGCGGCGTTTTCGCGTCCTTCGCAAAAAAATCGCAATCAGTGGTTCCCCTTTTTTAGTTTCGCTTGGCTTCAGTGCATCCGGCCCTTGCGTGTCATGCGCGGCCCCTGCAATGAGGAAGTCCCATGTGCTCGAGTCACCGCTTCGCGCCGACCTGTCTGCGGCGCTCCATTCGCCTTGCCACACTGACGCTGGCGGCATTGTCGCCGCTGCTTGGCCATGCCCAGGTCGTCGAGGCTGACAGCTACCAGCAGAGCGCTCGCAGCTACCAGATTCCCGCCGGCCCGCTGTCGGCGGCACTAAGCCGTTTCGCGGCCGAGACGGGTGTGCTGTTGTCGGTGGATGCACGCCTTACCGAAGGCAAGCAGAGCCCCGGCCTGCAGGGCGAGTTTGGCATCGACGAGGGGTTCTCCCGCTTACTGCAGGGCAGTGGCCTGCAGGCCACCACGGACGGCAATGGCGGTTACTCGCTGCAGGCTGCCAGCCAAGCCAGCGCAGGCTCCCTCGAACTGGAGAGCACCGCCGTCCGTGCCTTCGCCCTCGGCAATGCGCTGGGCAGCATGGACGGCTATAACGCCACCCACAGCAGCGTATCGACCAAGACCAGCAAGGAGCTGCTGAAAACCTCGCAGAGCGTTTCGGTGGTCACCCGCGAGCAGATCGAGAAACAGGGCGCCGCCAGCGCTGCCGATGCGATGCGCTACACCCCGGGCGTGCTCACCAACCCCTATGGCAATACGCACCGTTACGACTACCTGGCGATCCGCGGGATCAACGATGGTTCGGTGGACAACATTATCATCGATGGCCTGAAGTCCATGGGCGATCCCGGCTCCTACAGCAGCCTGCAGATCGATCCGTACTTCATCGAGCGCATCGACGTGCTCAAGGGGCCGTCCTCGGTGCTCTATGGCCGCAGTAATCCCGGTGGCCTGGCAGCCATCAGCACCAAGCGTCCCGAGTTCACCCAGGCCGGGCGGGTCGATATCTCCTATGGCAACAACAACCGCAAGTCACTGGGTTTCGATGTCACCGGGCCGTTGAACGAGAACATCGCCTATCGCGTGGTCGGGCTGGCCAAGGATGCCGACTCCCAGGCCGATCACGTTACCGAGACTCGCTATGCGCTGATGCCCAGCCTGGCGCTGAATCTCAGTGAAGACATCTTCATGACGCTCTACGTCTACCTGCAGGACGATCCCAACGGCGGCTACCACGGCAGCCTGCCGGCCTCCGGTACGCTGCACAAACGCAATGGCCAGCGCATTTCCAGCAGCTTCTTCGAGGGCGACCCGGCCGTCGAGGAGTTCACCCGAACCCAGCAGATGGTCGGTTATGAGCTGGAGCATCGTTTCGATGACACCTGGAGTGCCCGACAGAATTTCCGTTATGTGGATGCGCGGGTGTCGAACAGCCAGATCTGGGGTTCGGGTTACCTGAGTGACACCAGCAACGAGCTGTACCGTGGCTACAGCGGCGGCCAGGAGCGTCTGCATGCGTGGATCGTCGACAACATGCTGCAGGCCGAATTCGCCACTGGCGCCGCCCTGCACACCGTGGTGCTGGGCCTGGATTATCAGTACTCGAAGAACAAGATCGCCGACCAGCGTGACGGTTCGATACTGCAGCCGCCAGGTTCGGTCACGCCCATCGACGTGTTCGATCCGGTCTACGACAACAATGGCCTGACTGCCATCACCCCGGTGACCGACGCTCTGCGCCGGCAGAAACAGACAGGTCTGTACGTGCAGGACTTGATCGAGATCGACAACTGGAACCTGTCCCTGGGCCTGCGTCAGGATTGGTACGACGTGTCCATCGACGATGAGATCAACGGCCAGAACGACAGCCAGGGCGAGAAGCTCAGCGGCCATGCCGGCGTGCTCTACGCCTTCGACAATGGCGTGTCGCCCTACGTCAGCTATTCGACCTCGTTCAACCCGACGTCCAACTACTCCAGCGGGGCGCAGATTCTCGACCCGACCACGGGCGAGCAGTGGGAGGCCGGTATCAAGTTCCAGCCGCCCGGCACCGACGACCTCTACACCCTGTCGTTCTTCAATCTGGAAATGGAAAACCTCTACGCCAAGGAAAACAGCCTGGTCACCGACAGCTTCTACAAGGGCGTGGGCGGGATCGAGTCCAAAGGCGTCGAGCTCGAGGCGCGTTTCCGGCCCATCGACAATCTGCAGCTGATGGCCAGCTATACCTACGCGGACGTTTCCTACAGCAAGTCCTATTTCGTCAACAGCGGCACGGGCGTGGTGGATGCCAAGGGCAATAACCCACCGCAGACCCCCGAGCAGATGGCCACGCTGTGGGCGGACTACAGCTTCACCGACGGGGCGCTCGCCGGCGTGACGGTTGGCGCCGGTGCGCGTTACGTGGGCAAGAGCAAGGGCAGCGAGCTGAACGACTTCGAGGTGCCGTCCTACACCCTGTTCGATGCGTCCGTCGGCTATGACCTGACCCAGGTCGGGCTACGTGGAACCTCGCTGCGGCTCACCGCCAACAACCTCACCGACGAGTACTACGTGGCATCCTGCTATTCGGCAGCGGCCTGCTATCTGGGCGAGGAGCGCAGCGTTACCGCAACCCTTACGCAAAGGTTCTAGGGCAGATGTAAAAAGCGCGTCACCGACCCAGATCGGCGACGCGCTTTTTCGTTTCTGCGATCAGCCTGCGTTGCGCAATCTGTGCATGTCGCGCAGTGGTGGCGCGCCGAACAGGCGGCTGTATTCACGGCTGAACTGCGAGGGGCTTTCGTAGCCGACGCGGAAACTGGCCGAAGCCGCTTCCAGGCCTTCGCTGAACATCAGCCGGCGAGCTTCCTGCAGGCGCAGTTGCTTCTGGTACTGCAGCGGGCTCAGGGCGGTGACTGCCTTGAAGCGGTGATGCAGGGTCGAGGCGCTGAGGTTGACCTCGCGGGCCAGCTCCTCGATGCGCAGCGGTTTGTCGTAATGCTGGTTGATCCATTCGATCGCCCGGGCAATGCGATGGCTCTGGCTATCGGCCATGACCAGTTCGCGCAGGCGCTGACCCTGGGGGCTGCGCAACAGGCGATAGAAAATTTCGCGCAGCGCCAGTGGCGCCAGCATGGCGGCATCGCGCGGAGTGTCGAGCAGGCGCAGCAGGCGGATCACCGCATCGAGCATCGACGGATCAAGGCGGTCGACGAACAGCGCGCGGTTGGGGCCGGGGTTTGGCAGACCAATCGGGCCCGCCTCGGCGAGCAGGCTGCTGATCATCGCCGGGTCGATGTCCAGTTTCAGGCTCAGGTACGGCAGTTCGGGTGTCGCTTCGACGACCTGGCCAGTAACCGGCAGGGTCACCGAGGCCACCAGGTAGTTCAGCGGGTCGTAGAAGTATTGCTCCGCACCGAGACGAATCTCCTTGCGGCCCTGGGCAATGATGCACAGGCACGGGCGGTAGAGCGTCGGCATCGGCAGGCTGGGCGCTGCCGTGTAGGCGAGGCTCAAGCCTTCGATAAGGGTGTCGTGCATGCCTTCGCCGGGCGCTTTGCGCTTGATCAGATTGGCAAGTTCGAGTTGCCGGGCGGCCAGTTCATCGAGCTGATCGGGTTGCATCATGGGGTCACTCCTGATTCTGGGCGCAGATTATCCGGGAATTGCCCAGACGTCCTGCGCGGCAGGCGTAGTCCACAGGAATGGGCAAGCATATGAGAGAAATAGGCAATTTCACAGCTGCACGCCAGCTCTCACGGGAGCGGGGTAATTACTCTGATCTCCCTTTCTGCAGGATTGGGCAAGAATGTTCCAGTAATCGACTAACGCCAAATCACCCTGAGCCCTAACCTCTGTAGCTATCGCGGCGCAGTGAGCCGCACTCACCAGAGGATCTCGTCATGTCCAATATCCAAGAAAAAGTCGTACTGATCACTGGCGCCAGCAGCGGAATCGGCGAAGGCTGCGCTCGCTTACTGGCAGAGAAGGGCGCTCGGGTAGTACTCGGCGCACGCCGTGTCGAGCGCTTGCAGCAACTGGTCGAAGAGATCGGCGCTGCCGGTGGCCAGGCCATAGCCCGCCGTCTGGACGTCACCGATGCCGCCGACGTTCAAGCCTTTGTGGACGCCGCAATGGCCGAATATGGCCGCGTCGACGTGCTGATCAATAACGCTGGCGTGATGCCCCTATCGATGCTCGAAGCGCTCAAGCTCGACGAGTGGAACCGCATGATCGACGTCAATATCCGCGGTGTGCTGCACGGCATCGCCGCGGTGCTGCCGATCATGCAGGGGCAGCGTAGCGGGCAGGTCATCAATGTGGCATCCATTGGTGCCTACCGCGTGTCGCCGACGGCGGCGGTGTACTGCGCCACCAAGTACGCGGTGCGGGCGATCAGCGATGGTCTGCGCCAGGAAGTGGGCGGCGATATTCGCGTCACCCTGGTATCGCCCGGCGTGGTCGAGTCCGAGCTGGCCGAGAGCATTTCCGACGAGGGCGCCCGTGAGGCCATGCGCGAGTTCCGCAAGATCGCCATCACCCCCGATGCCATCGCCCGTGCCGTGGCCTACGCCATTGAGCAACCGGCGGACGTCGACGTCAGCGAACTGGTGGTGCGCCCCACTGCAAGCATCCACTGAAAGTGCACCTCTAAAAACCATCTACGTTTTTAGAGGTGCCCTAAAAAGTGTCGGCGCCACTGCTGGGCGCCGCCACTCATATCGTGAGGAGAGACACGCTCATGCAGACCCACATCACCGTGCTTGAAGCTACACCTGGCCGCTGCGAGGAATTAGGCGGCTACCTGCGTGACCTACTGGAACCGGTACGTGGCCTGAAAGGCTGCGTGGCATTCGAGTTAGAGAAGGACGGGCAGCGCTGGCAATTGCATGGCAGTTGGCAGTCATCTACCGATCTGGATCGTTACTTCGGTGCACCATTGCTGCAGGAGGTGCTGGACAGTGCCTGGCGTAGTGGGGCTATCCAGCATCTGGAGAGCCGCGCTGCCTGAGCCCTGAAACGACAACGCCCCGGAATTATCCGGGGCGTTGTCGTTTAGCAGCATGTGCTTAGCGCGGTGATCACTCGACCAGCGTCAGGGTCACGTCGATGTTGCCCTGGGTGGCGTTCGAGTAAGGGCAAACGATGTGTGCTTTGTCGATCAGCGCTTTGGCTTCTTCACGATCCAGGCCCGGCAGGGTGATCTTCAGTTCTACTTCGATGGCGAAACCGGTAGGCACTGCACCGATGCCGACGATGCCTTCGACCCAACTGTCCGGCGAAACCTTGTGCTTGTCACGGGCGCCTACGAATTTGATCGCGCCGAGGAAGCAGGCCGAGTAGCCAGCCGCGAACAGCTGTTCCGGGTTGGTGCCCTGGCCGCCAGCGCCACCCAGTTCTTTCGGCGTAGTAAGTGCTACATCGAGTACGCCGTCGGAGGAAATGGCACGGCCTTCACGACCGCCAGTGGCTTCAGCGTAGGCGCGGTAGGCAACGGTTTCGATAGACATGATGGAAGTCCTCAGTTCGTGGTTTTAATTTGTGTGGTAAACATTTGCGCGCAAGTTATTTGCTTGAGGCGGACTCTATTCCTGATTTAGTTGGCGCGCAAGATTTTTTTTGCGGCTCACCGTATCGGGCTCTAGAGCCCGAATCCGTGGCCAGTAGACGAAGCTGAGTGTAGACCTGCCACGCAGGCAGGCAACCCAGGCGCTGGGGTCAGAGACTTTCCTGCAACTGCTTGCGCAGTGCGGTGAGTTCGGCGGTCAGACTGGCCAGGCGTTTGGCGGTCTGTGCGCTGGCGTTGATGATGCAGCCGGGAATCTGCCGAGCTTCATCATGCAGGGCTCGGCCCTTGTCGGTGAGCTGCAGGTGCACCACGCGCTCGTCGCTGCTGCTGCGGGTGCGGGTGAGCAGGCCCTCGGCTTCCAGGCGTTTGAGCAATGGCGTGAGCGACCCCGGGTCGGTCAGCAGCCGGGCACTGATTTCGCCCACCGTGATGCCGTCGCGCTCCCACAGCACCAGCATGGCCAGGTACTGCGGGTAGGTCAGCGCGAGCTTCTTGAGCAGCGGCTTGTAGACCTTGGTCATCGCCAGCGAGGTCGAGTGCAGGGCGAAGCACACCTGATTGTCGAGCAGCAGATCGGCGCAGGTGTCGTCGGTGGTCATGAAGGCTCCGGAATCAGGGGCAGGGCGGATGGCGCAATTTATCGTGCCAACCGCGCCGATACTAGCCGGGGCCTGCAACTTCGGCGCGATTAAGCTGCTTCGGGCCAGGAAACCGAAGACGATTGCATGACCCAGCACAGGCCAGCATGCAGGCATCCAGCATACAATGCCGCACCGCTGACCTTCGTTCTGCAACGCACCTGGGACGCTGGTGAGTAGCCTTGATCAGATCTCACGGGAGTGACGCGCATGAAAACCTCGATGGCCGGTCTCGCCGCCGCACTGATACTGGCGGGTTGCAGCCACACCAAGCCGCCTGTGCCTCAGGTACCTGTAGCCGGCAAGATCAACCCGACACGCGTAATGGTGACGCCTTCCGGTACCGACATTGAGGCAGCCAAAGTCAGCCTGTTCACCGCCATCGACCCGAGCGGCATCAGCTTCGAGTCATTGTTCGGCACCGCTGCCAGCGCGGCTGGCGATGATCTCGCCGTATGCGGGTTCGCCAGCCGCGACGAGCAGCAAGGCGCGCTGTATTTTGCCTATTACAATGGTGAACTGCTGCTCTGGGACGAAGCCGCGCCCCACGGCACCAGCACGGAAAACCAGTTTCTGGCGATGATCTGCTCCTATCGCTGAATAGCCACAGCGGATCAAAGCGGACGTGCTCTCGGCACGTCCGTCAGGGGGCACGCTAACCGAGCAACCTTTGCGGCGCCGGTAGCCGCTTCACGGTTGCTGCTGAGGCCTTGGCGGCCATGCGGCGCTTCGCCGGACAGATGCCGGTCACGCCGCGAAACAAGCCCAGAGCGCCCGCGGCTATGTCCACCAGGCCGATGACTCCGCGCACGGCCAACCCCTTGCGTATCAGCATCACGCCGCCAGCGATGGAAATCACCCGCTCCATAGGCGCCAGGTTGATCGCGTTGTTGTGTTCGGTCTGCTCGGTCATGCTGCTACTCCGTTGCAAGAGGCTTGCTTATCAAGAGGCTTTCTTCAGGGCGCTGATCAGCTCAGCCTTGCGCATGCTCGAGCGGCCGGCTATCTGCCTGGCGCGCGCCAGATGTAGCAATTCCTGTTTGCTCTGGCTTTCCAGTGGGCGGTCGGGGCGCACCTCGCCGCGGCGCGTCGCTACTGCTTGGCGGGCGGAGTCCTGGCGGGCCTTGGCTTTCTCTTGAGCACTGATCGTGCGTCCGGAACCCCCGGCGCGTTCGCCGCCTCCGGATTGCTTGTTCACGGTCGCCCAGGCGCGAGCACGGGCTTCGTCCGTGGGCACGCCACGTTCTTCATAAGTGGCTTCGATTGCAGCAGCCTTGCGTTTCTGGGCTACGGTGTACTTGTCTTTACTTCCGCTTGGCATGGGAGTCTCCTCGAGCGTCATGAATCAGAGACCGGCACGCGGCCAGTCATTTTGTGAAACGCGCTGACCGGGGTGAGTTCATGACGATAGATGAGTGGTCGTCGGCAAATACACCTATGGGTTGAACTCTGCCGCGCGCGTGGCACTCATTGATAAGTACTTTTGTGACAAGGCGCCCCCAGGCTCTGGAATGCGCCTGACAGCCACTGACAAATTCATGAGGAGAGTGACGATGAAACGAGATTGGGAACTGATCCGTGAGCTGCTGCTGCAGATCGAGTCACTGGAAACCGGGCATCATTTCTACCCGCAGGACGTCGGCCAGCACTCTGCCGAAGCCGTCAGCTACCATATTCATTTGATGTGTCAGGCCAATCTCATCGAGTGTTCCCAGCATCACCCGTGGAATGGGGCGCCAGTCGCCATCGCCAATGGCTTGACCCTGACCGGCCATGATCTGCTCGATGGCATTCGCGAAGAAGCACTGTGGGAAGCCAAGAAAGCTTTCCTGCAGGCTCGCGCCGGCGGCATCACCTACGAAGGCCTGAAGAACGCACCAACCGCCGACTCCATGTTGTTCGCCGCCAATAGCGGTGCCGACGAAGGCCACAACGGTCACGTCTATAACTGATTCAGGGAGTGAACCTGTGATGGCCGAGGAAGCAGCGAAAGCAACAGACCACGTCGAAACTTTCAAACAACTGATCCTGGCCAAGCTCAGATATGCGGTCGGCAAGGATCCGGGCAATGCCTTTGACCACGACTGGTTCGAAGCCGTCGCTCTGGCGGCCCGTGATCATCTGGTCGATCACTGGGAGGATGCCTCGCTACAGGTAGACCGCCAGGAGCAGAAGCGGGTCTATTACCTCTCACTGGAATTTCTGATCGGCCGTCTGCTGGTCGACAACCTCAGCAATCTCGGCCTGCTCGACACCGCCCGCGAGGCGCTTTCGCAGCTGGGCGTTGATTTCGAACAGATCCGCGACATGGAACCGGATGCCGCGCTGGGTAACGGTGGCCTGGGCCGTCTGGCCGCCTGCTTCATGGAAAGCATGGCGTCGCTCAATATTGCCGCTCACGGTTATGGCATCCGTTACGAGCATGGCTTGTTCCGCCAGGTGGTGGTTGATGGTTGGCAGCAGGAACACACCGAAACCTGGCTGGATTTTGGTAACCCCTGGGAGTTCGAACGCCCTGAAGTGAGCTACCGCATCGGTTTCGGTGGCAGCGTTGCCAACCTCGCCGGCTCTGGCGAAGTGCCTCGTCACGAATGGCTGCCCAACGAACAGATACGTGCCATCGCCTACGACACGCCGGTGGTCGGTTGGCGCCATTCCAGCGTCAATACCCTGCGTCTGTGGCGCGCCCGTGCCGAGGAGAACCTCAAGCTGGAGCGCTTCAACGCGGGCGATCACTTCGGTGCCGTCGCGGATGTGGTCAAGGCTGAGAGTATTTCCCGTGTGCTGTACCCGGCAGATAGCACCGAAGCGGGCCAGGAGTTACGCCTGCGTCAGGAGTTCTTCTTCGTTTCCGCTTCGCTGCAGGATCTGATCGCCCGGCACCTGGAGCTCAATCTCGACATTCACTCGCTGCCCGACCGCGTTGCTATCCAGCTCAACGACACCCATCCGGCGATTGCCGTCGCCGAGCTGATGCGTCTGCTCGTTGATGAGTATCGTCTGGAGTGGGCCGAGGCCTGGAAGCTCACCGTCGCCACGCTGTCTTACACCAACCATACGTTGTTACCCGAAGCGCTGGAAACCTGGCCGGTGTCGCTGATGGAGCGACTGCTGCCGCGGCATATGCAGATCATCTACCTGATCAACGCTTATCACATCGATTCGCTGCGGGCCAAAGATATCCACGATTTTGACCTGCTGCGCTCCGTCTCGCTGATCGATGAAGAGCATGGCCGACGTGTGCGCATGGGCAACTTGGCATTCCTTGGCTCGCACAGCATCAACGGGGTATCGGCGCTGCACACCAACTTGATGCGCAAGAGCGTATTCAGCGATTTCCATCGCCTGTATCCGGATCGCATCAACAACAAGACCAATGGCGTTACCTTCCGCCGCTGGCTGTACCAGTCCAACCCGCAACTGACCGAGCTGCTGGTCGGCGCTGTGGGCGACGAGTTGCTAGACACTCCGGAAACCAGCCTGCGCAAGCTCGAGCCATTCGCGGCCAAGGCCTCATTTCGCAAGCAGTTCGCTGCTCAGCGTCAGCATGCCAAGCGCGAACTCGCCGAGCTGATACGCGAACGTATGGGCATCAGCCTGGATACCCAGGCGATCTTCGATGTGCAGGTCAAGCGCATCCACGAATACAAGCGTCAGCTGCTTAACCTGCTGCACACCGTGGCGCTCTACCAGGCGATGCGTAACGACCCGGCCACCGACTGGGCGCCGCGGGTGAAGATTTTCGCCGGCAAGGCTGCGGCCAGTTATCACCAGGCCAAACTGATCATCAAGCTGGCCAACGACATCAGCCGTACCATAAACGTGGATCCGACCCTGCGCGGTTTGCTCAAGGTGGTGTTCATCCCCAACTACAACGTCAGCCTGGCCGAGGTAATCATCCCGGCGGCCGATCTGTCCGAGCAGATTTCCACGGCAGGGCTGGAAGCCTCCGGTACCAGCAACATGAAGTTCGCCCTCAACGGCGCGCTGACCATCGGTACCCTGGACGGCGCCAACGTGGAGATGTCCGAGCAGATCGGTCGCGAGAACATGTTCATCTTCGGCATGACTGCTCAACAGGTGGCGGCGCGTTCGCGTCGTGACCTGAACATGAGCGCGGAAGTGGCCGCCTCCGAGCGCCTGGCTGGCGCCCTGGAAGCGATTCGCTCTGGGGTGTTCTCACCGGACGACCCTGGTCGCTATGTCGGCCTGATCGATGGCCTGCTGGCCCACGACCGCTTCCTGGTGTGTGCCGACTTTCAGTCTTACTGGGACGCGCAGCGCAAGGTCGACATGCTGTGGCGCACCCCGGATCGCTGGTGGCAGGCAGCGGTGCTCAATACTGCACGCACCGGCTGGTTCTCTTCGGATCGCACCATCCGCGAATACGCCAAGGACATCTGGAAGGTCGGGGGCATCGGCGACTGAGCGGTGCAGATGTAATGAACAGGCGCCCGTCATCGGTAACGAGACGGGCGTTTTCTTTTGCGTGGAAAAGCGCAATTGTTTGGAGAAAAATGCGCCGCGCCGCTGGTGGTGCCGTGACTTGGTTATGGCCAGGTCCTCAAGGTAGGAGCGTCGACCTTGATGCGATGCGATGGCGGCCATACCGAAAAACGAAATATGGCCACCATTCGCCGCGGGGGCGCGGCTCCCACAATGCCTGTACCTAGCTGGTGAGCGCGTTCTGATGTTGCTGATAAGTCCGATAGGCGCGTTCACGCAGTCGCGCACGGCGCGGTGCGTGCTGGCGACGCCAGGATTGGTTGGTTGGCGAGGTGGGCAGAGGAGGGAATTCCTCGGCCAGCTGGGCTTCGAGCTGGTAGCGATTGACCAGGCGCAGCATGCCCCAGAGCATGGCGGCCGATACCAACAGCCAGCCCGAGATCATCAACAGGATGTAGCTTTCGGTACTCATTGTGCCTCCTAGGCCTGTGGGCGAGAGTCGACGCGGATGCGTTGATTGACGCTCGTCCCCATTAGGCATTGGTCTATCACGCTGCAGGCATAATGTTGCAGGGTGATGATTGTTGTGTGGTCGCTCTCGCGAGCGGCAGCCAGGCCGTCGCTCTGACGATGGGCAGGCGCATCCACCAGCGTCCAGGCCAGTGGTGATTTGTGCAGGCTGTGTTGCAGGTGCTCCACCTGCTCGCCCGGTAGATGGGCTGCATCATCCAGCCAGCTGTGGTCTCCGATCAGCAGCAGACGCTGCACCCGTGCGGTAGGCAAGCCCTCCAGCAGTGCGATGATGGCGTCGTAGGTTCGTACGAAGCCGTTGGCGTCGCAGCCGGCACGTAGTTGTCGGCTGCTCAGCACCGCGATCACCGCATCGACTCCGGCAACGCTGCGCGCCACGCTGGTGGCGTCGAAGGGGTTGCCGCTCTTGGCGCTCAGTTTCGGCCGCGCGGCAATATCGGTGGGGTCGTCGACGATCACGACGACCTGCAGGCCTTTACCCGCCATGGCCTCCAGCAGAGCATCGGTGATCCGGTCGGGTGCGCCGTACAGGGCAATTTTCTCGATCACGTTCGTGTCGCTCATGATGCGTGCTCAGCTCTGGCGAGCATGGCCAGGTTCTTGATCGCCGGTATCGCCCAGCGGCTTGACGTCGATGTCGGTGATTTCGTTCGGCAGCTCACTGCTGTGCAGCGATTCAATATGGTGCCGTGCCTGCTCGGGCGTCAGAGCTGGTGCAACGGCCTGAACCTCGATCGATTTCTTCTGGTTACCCAGCTTGTAGCTGACGAGAAAGTAATGATTACTGGACATTTGAACCTCCTGTCGTCGAGCGTCGTGGTGGGGTTGAAGTCACGCCGCAGATAACCAAACAGACTGGGCTGGGTTCACCCCCGTTCAGGTTTTTCGCCAAACGGTCAGCCCACAAAAAAGCCAAACCTATCGCCCCCGGCAAGGTCGATAGCGAAGCGCCAACAGCGCCTCGGCTGTGGCAGTGCGTTCATACGGATCCGTGCAGGCTGGGAGCGATCACCTTGAGTTTCTGGGACGAAGTACTGGCCACTCTGGCCAACGAATTTTCCGATCTGAGCACGCCCGAGCAGTTCACCCAGGTCACCCTGCGTCTGCTGTTGGCTGCGCTGTTGGGTGGCTTGCTGGGGTTGGAGCGGGAAGCCAGTGGCAAGGCGGCCGGTATCCGTACGCACATGCTGGTAGCCATGGGCTCTGCACTATTTGTGCTGGTGCCTGCGCAGATGGGCGCCGAGAGCGATGCCATGAGCCGGGTGATTCAGGGACTGGTTGCGGGTATCGGTTTTCTGTGTGCCGGCACCATCATCAAGGGTGACTCCATGGCCGAGGTGAAGGGCCTGACCACCGCTGCCGGCATTTGGCTGACCGCTGCCATTGGTATCACCGTCGGTATGGGGCGAGAGGCGACTGCTGTGCTGGGCACGCTGCTGGTGCTGTTCATCTTCAACACCGTGCCGCACTTCATCACCTGGCTGGAGAGACGCCCTCGCTGAAACCACTGGAACGCTTGGGCCTGTATGTGCTCTTAGCAAATAGGCCCGCATCCGGAGGCCTCGAGACAGAAGTGGAGTCTGGAATGTTCAGAAACTTCAAGGGATGCATTGCCTGGACGGATGCCATGAAGGATGGCCAGCAATACGTTGGCCTGATCGAGTACCAACCCAAGTGCGCCGGTGCTGCCGTGCAGATGCTCTGGGTGGCTGCTCCCGGCAGTATCTGCGAGAACGAAGCGGAAACTGCTGCTGATAACATGCTGCGCCAGATCCGCGATATCACCATCGATGGCAGCGTGATCTACCGCGATGGCGTCGCACTGTAGCGACGTCCTCCCTTTCCCTGGCAGCCAGAGCTGCGCATTCTTGCGCTATCGGTACTTTCCACGGCTCTAGTCAGTCACCGCTGCCGCTCGTGCTCTGTGGGTGAATCTCGCTGACGATGTGCCCTGGTGGCGTTGTGATAGTCGCTTTCTCAGCCTATTGAAACCCCTCGGAAACTCTGAACTTTGCCGAAGTCGCCAGGTTCGGAGATAGACAGGTCACGGTGCCTCGGAGCTTTTCATGACCTCGCACGCTAGAGCCTTTTTGAAGTAGCAGGCCGATGTGCAGCAGCTCCTGAAACGCCCCCGGACGTCGCGGCAAACTCGCATTAAGGTACGCACTTTCGCGTACGGCCCATGGCCTATGCCATGGGCAACAGCTTATACGCCTGTCAGGCGTGAGGAGCCCGTTTCGATGCCGTCTGCTCATCTGCAAACCCCTTATTTGCAAGAACCTGTCCGTTTGGATCATGGCCACTTGTCGCTCGAACAGGCGCTCGAGCTGCCGCGTCTGGCCATCGAGGCGGTGGAGCCGCAGATCGAGCAGGGGCGCTTCGCCGTCAAGGCGATAGCCGGAGATCAGGTGACGGTCAGTGCGCTGATCTTCGCCGATGGTCACGATAAGCTCGCGGGCGAGGTGCTGTGGCGCGACGTCGGTGCCGAGGATTGGCACCGTGAGCCGCTGGAATTCATAGGCAACGACCGCTGGCAGGCGCAGATCACCCCACTGCGGGTCGGTGAGACGGAGTTCCTCATCGAAGCCTGGTGGGACATCTACGCCAGTTACTGTTACGAGCTGTCGAAGAAGTTTGGTGCCGGGGTGACCATCAATCTGGAATTGCAGGAAGGCGAGCAGTTACTGCGTCAGGCTGCCGAGCGCGCGGAGGGCGATCTGGGCGTGACCTTGCAGGCACTGGTCGATGAGTTGCTCGAATTGCAGAGCCTCGACGAGCGGGTGGCGCTGTTGCTGGCGCTGGATACCCAGGCGCTGGTACGCCGTGCCGAAGGTCATCCGCACCGTACCCGCAGCGCCATCTATCTGCTGGATGTGGAGCGCCCGATGGCACGCTTTGCCAGCTGGTACGAGCTGTTCCCGCGTTCGGAAACCGACGATCCCGAGCGCCATGGCACCCTTCTCGATGTCATCAAACGTCTTCCGGCGATCCAGGCCATGGGCTTCGATGTGCTGTACTTCCCGCCGATCCATCCTATCGGCACTGCGCACCGCAAGGGCCGCAACAATTCACTCACGGCTGGCCCGGATGACCCTGGCAGCCCCTACGCCATCGGTAGCCATGAGGGCGGGCATGACGCCATTCACCCACAGCTTGGCACCCGTGAAGATTTCATCGCCCTGGTCGAAGCGGCTCGTGAGCATGATCTGGAGATTGCCCTGGATTTCGCCATCCAGTGCTCGCCGGATCACCCGTGGCTGCAGGAGCATCCCGGCTGGTTCAGCTGGCGCCCGGACGGCAGCATCCGTCATGCGGAGAACCCGCCGAAAAAGTACGAAGACATCGTCAATGTCGAGTTCTACGCCAAGGATGCAGTGCCCGATTTATGGCTGGCACTGCGCGACGTGGTGCGCGGTTGGGTCGAGCTGGGGGTGTATCAGTTTCGCGTGGATAACCCGCACACCAAGCCGCTACCGTTCTGGGAGTGGATGATCGCCGATATTCGCAAAACCCATCCGCAGGTGATGTTCCTCGCCGAGGCGTTTACCCGCCCAGCGATGATGGCGCGTCTCGGTAAGGTGGGCTTCACCCAGAGCTATACCTACTTCACCTGGCGCAACACCAAGGCCGAGCTGGAAACCTATCTCACCGAGCTCAATGAAGCGCCTTGGCGCGATTGCTACCGGCCGAACTTCTTCGTCAACACGCCGGACATCAACCCCTACTTTCTGCACCACAACGGGCGTGCCGGTTTCCTTATCCGTGCGGCGCTGGCGACCATGGGTTCGGGCTTGTGGGGCATGTATTCGGGCTTCGAGATCTGCGAGTCCCTGCCGGTACCGGGCAAGGAGGAGTATCTGGATTCGGAGAAGTACGAGATCCGCGTTCGCGATTATCAGGCACCGGGCAATATCGTCGCTGAAATCGCTCAACTCAACCGCATTCGCCGCCAGAACCCGGCCTTGCAGACGCACCTGGGTTTCAAGGCCTTTACCTGCTGGAACGACAACATCCTGTATTTCGGCAAGCGCACCGCGGATCGAGAAAACTTCATTCTCGTGGCCATCAGCCTTGACCCGCACAACGCCCAGGAAGCGCACTTCGAGTTGCCACTCTGGGAGCTGGGCCTGGACGACGATGCCACCACCCAGGGTGAGGATTTGATGACCGGCCATACCTGGCAGTGGTACGGCAAGGTGCAGCAGATGCGCATCGAGCCGTGGCACCAGCCGTTTGGTATCTGGCGCATCCGCGTTGCGAGCTGAGAGGAGGCATCCGATGGCACGCAAAACCCAGCGCGGAACGTTCCTCAACGACCCGCAGTGGTACAAGGACGCGATCATTTATCAGGTGCACATCAAGTCGTTCTTCGATGCCAATAATGATGGCATCGGTGATTTCGCCGGCTTGATCGCCAAGCTCGATTACATCGCCGATCTTGGCGTCAACACGCTGTGGTTACTGCCGTTCTATCCGTCGCCACGCCGCGATGATGGCTACGACATTTCCGAATACCGCGACGTGCACCCGGACTACGGCACCATGGCCGACGCGCGGCGTTTCATCAGCGAAGCCCATAAGCGCGGCCTGCGGGTGATTACCGAACTGGTGATCAACCACACCTCGGATCAGCACCCCTGGTTCCAGCGCGCGCGTGCCGCCAAACCCGGCAGCAAGGCTCGGGACTTCTACGTGTGGTCAGACAGCGACCAGAAATATGACGGCACGCGGATCATCTTCCTCGATACCGAGAAATCCAACTGGACGTGGGACGCCGAAGCCGGGCAGTACTACTGGCACCGCTTCTATTCGCACCAGCCGGATCTGAATTTTGACAACCCGCAGGTGCTCAAGGAAGTGCTGGCGGTGATGCGCTTCTGGCTGGACATGGGCGTCGACGGTTTGCGCCTGGATGCCATCCCGTATCTGATCGAGCGCGACGGCACCAATAACGAGAACTTGCCGGAAACCCATGGGGTGCTGAAGAAAATTCGTGCCGAACTGGACGCCAAGTACCCGGATCGCATGCTGCTCGCCGAAGCCAATCAATGGCCCGAAGACACCCAGCTGTATTTCGGTGGCCAGGATGGCGGCCCCGGCGACGAATGCCACATGGCCTTCCACTTCCCGCTGATGCCGCGCATGTACATGGCCATCGCTCAGGAAGACCGCTTCCCGATCACCGATATTCTACGCCAGACGCCGGAGATTCCCGACAATTGCCAGTGGGCGATCTTCCTACGTAACCACGATGAGCTGACCCTGGAAATGGTCACCGACGAGGAACGCGACTACCTGTGGAACTACTACGCAGCCGACCGCCGTGCGCGCATCAATCTGGGTATTCGTCGCCGCCTGGCACCGTTGGTGGAGCGCGACCGCCGCCGCGTTGAATTGCTCAACAGTCTGCTGCTGTCCATGCCTGGTACGCCGACGCTGTACTACGGCGACGAGATCGGTATGGGCGACAACATCTTCCTCGGCGACCGTGATGGCGTGCGCACCCCGATGCAATGGTCGCCGGATCGCAACGGCGGGTTCTCCCGTGCCGACCCGGCCAGCCTGGTGCTGCCGCCGGTGATGGATCCGCTGTACGGCTTTCAGAGTATCAACGTCGAAACCCAGTCTCGCGATCCTCATTCGCTGCTCAACTGGACGCGGCGCATGCTGACCATCCGCAAGCAGCACAAGGCCTTTGGTCGCGGCACGCTGAAAATGCTGACGCCGAACAATCGCCGGGTGCTGGCCTATGTGCGCGAAGCCACCGATCTCGAGGGCAACCCGGAACTGATCCTCTGCGTGGCCAACTTGTCACGTGCAGCTCAGGCGGTGGAGCTGGATCTATCGGCTCACGAGGGCAAGGTGCCGGTAGAAATGGTCGGCGGCTCGTCGTTCCCGCCCATCGGCCAACTCAATTACCTGCTCACGCTACCGCCGTATGGCTTTTACTGGTTCCTGCTCGCCGAGGAGGCGCAAATGCCCAGCTGGCACGTACCACCGGTTGATCGCCTGCCGGAGCTGACCACTCTGGTGATCAAGAAAGAACTCGACGAACTGCTGCAGCCGCCAGCGCGCACAACCCTGGAGCAGGAGTCGCTGCCGGCCTATCTGCCCAAACGCCGCTGGTTCTCAGGGCAGGGCGAGGATCTGCGCCAGGTCGAATTGCTCTACGCCATCCCCTTTGGTGAGCCGGATGAGCTGTACGTGCTCAGCGAAGTGCAGGTCAGCCGCGAATCGGGCAGCAGTGAGCAGTATCAACTGCCGCTAGGTTTCGTCGGTGAGCATGAGGCGGGCAGCAGCGTGCCCCAGCAACTGGCCCTGGCGCGATTGCGTCGCGGCCGCCAGGTTGGCCTGCTGACCGACGGTTTTACCCTCAAGGGTTTCGTCCGCCAGGTGATGGGCCATCTGCGAGAAAGCAACGTATTGGGTTGGCAGGGCAGCGAGATCCAGTTCGTGCCCACACCACATCTGCAAGCCCTGGGCGATCTTGCCGAAGCCGAGGTGCAACTGATCTCCGCCGAGCAGTCCAATAGCTCGGCGATCATCGCCGAGCAGGCGGTACTCAAGCTGATTCGCCGTGTGCTGCCCGGTATCCACCCGGAAGCGGAAATAGGTGGCTACCTGACAGCCGCCGGCTTCGAGCACATCGCCCCATTGCTGGGTGAGGTTCGCAGGGTTGATGAGCAGGGCGTACCGCATACGTTGATGATCCTGCAGGGCTACCTGAACAATCAGGGCGATGCCTGGCAATGGACGCAGAACAACCTGGAGCGGGCGATCCGCGATGAGCTGGCCGGCGGTCACTCGCCGCAGGAAAACCAATACACCGCGCTGGCCGAACTGGACGCCTTTGCCGGGCTCCTGGGGCGGCGCCTGGGGGAAATGCACATGGCCCTCGGTCAGGCCAGCGATAACCCGGATTTTGGTTACCACGAAACCAGCGAGGCCGATGTGGCCGAGTGGTCGCAAAGCATCGCAGGCCAAGTTCGTGAGGCGTTGATGTTGGTGGCCGAAGGGCGAGGGGAGCTCACTGGTGAAGCCGCCAACCAGGCCGATTGGCTGGCTGTGCGGCACGAGCAGATCATCGCCCTGGTGGACGATCTGGCGCGGCGTTCGGCGGGCGGTATCCGCATGCGCGTGCACGGAGATCTGCATCTTGGCCAAGTGCTGGTGGTGCAGGGCGACGCCTACCTGATCGACTTCGAAGGCGAGCCGACCCGCACCCTGGATGAGCGCCGGGCGTTCTACAGCCCGCTCAAGGATGTTGCCGGCATGCTGCGCTCCTTCGACTACGCTGCCGCTATGGCCATGCGCAGCGCCCAGAGCGCCGATGTTACGCCAGAAGCGGAGCACGCACGCCAGCATATCGCCGGGCTCTATCGCAGCCAGGCCAGAACGGCGTTCAACGAAGCCTATCGCCTGGCCGCCGCGGATCTGCCCCATGCCTGGCACGACCGCGAAGGTGAAGTAGCAGCGCTGGCGCTGTTCTGCATCGAGAAGGCGGCCTACGAAATTTTGTATGAAGCGCGCTATCGCCCTGATTGGCTGGAGGTTCCGGTACAAGGACTGATAGAGCTGACCAAATATCTTTTGGGGAGCGGTAAACGATGAGTTATGGAGAAACCGATCAGCAGGTGGCAGGTATCGACCGCGCCGCCATTGAGTCCCTGATCAGGGGTGAGCACGGCGACCCGTTTTCGATTCTGGGCCCACACGAGTTCGGTCACGGTCTGACGATTCGTACCTATCTGCCTGGCGCCCTGGGTGTCGAGCTGATCCACGCCGTCAGTGGTGAAACCCTCGGTTCGCTGGAGCAATCGAGCGTACCGGGGCTGTTCAGCATTCGTGTCGAGCAGCGTGTGCCCTATCGCTACCGCATCAACTGGAGCTCCGGCGTCCAGGAAACCGAAGACCCGTATGCCTTTGGGCAACTGCTCGGCGAAATGGATCTGTATCTGTTCGCCGAGGGTAACCATCGCGAACTTGGCAAGAGCCTTGGTGCCCAGCTGACGACCCATGAAGGCGTGCAGGGCGTGCGCTTCTCCGTGTGGGCGCCGAATGCCCGCCGAGTGTCGGTGGTCGGCAGCTTCAATGGCTGGGATGGCCGTCGCCACCCGATGCGCCTGCGCCAGCCGAGCGGAGTCTGGGAGCTGTTCGTGCCGCGCCTCGGCCCAGGCGAAGTCTACAAATTCGAGATCCTCGGCCGCGAAGGCCTGCTGCCGCTAAAGGCGGATCCCATGGCGCTGGCCAGCGAGCTGCCACCGGCTACCGGTTCGGTGGTCTCCGCGCCGCTGGAGTTCGACTGGCGCGATGGCGACTGGATGCAGCAACGTCAGGCGCAGCAGGGTTATCAGGCGCCGATGTCGATCTACGAAGTGCATGCCGGCTCGTGGCGCAAAGAGGGCGGTGAAGACGGCCGCGTGCTGAGCTGGAAAGAGCTCGGCGAGCAACTGATTCCCTACGTGCAGCAACTGGGCTTCACTCACATCGAACTGATGCCGATCATGGAGCACCCGTTCGGCGGTTCCTGGGGCTACCAGCTGCTTTCCCAGTTCGCCCCCACTTCGCGTTATGGCAGCCCGGCGGATTTCGCCGCGTTCGTCGACGCCTGTCACCAGTCCGGCATCGGCGTGATTCTCGACTGGGTACCGGCGCATTTCCCTACCGACGCCCACGGTCTCGGCCAGTTCGATGGCACGGCGCTGTATGAGTATGCGCACCCGTTCGAAGGCTTCCACCAGGATTGGGATACCTATATCTACAACCTCGGTCGCACCGAAGTGCATGGCTTCATGCTGGCCTCGGCGCTGCACTGGTTGCGCGCTTATCACATCGATGGTCTGCGGGTGGATGCGGTGGCCTCGATGCTGTATCGCGACTACTCACGCAAGCAAGGCGAGTGGATTCCCAACCGCCATGGCGGGCGTGAGAACCTGGAGAGCATCGATTTCCTCCGGCACCTCAACGACGTAGTCGCCCAGGAAGTACCTGGTGCCCTGGTGATTGCCGAAGAGTCGACCGCCTGGCCTGGCGTCAGCCGTCCCACTCAGGAGGGCGGCCTGGGTTTCGCCTACAAGTGGAACATGGGCTGGATGCACGACAGCCTCAAGTACATTGCCGAAGACCCGCTGCACCGTCAGCATCATCACCACCAAATGACGTTCGGCCTGCTGTACGCGTTTTCCGAGCACTTCGTGTTGCCGATTTCCCATGACGAAGTGGTGCACGGCAAGCACTCACTGCTCGACAAGATGCCCGGTGATCGCTGGCAGAAGTTCGCCAACCTGCGCCTGTACCTGAGCTTCATGTGGAGCCATCCGGGCAAGAAACTGCTGTTCATGGGCTGCGAGTTCGGCCAGTGGCGCGAGTGGAACCACGACCGTGAACTGGACTGGTATCTGCTGCGTTATGGCGAGCACAAGGGCGTGCAGCAACTGGTCAGCGACCTCAATGGTTTGTACCGCCATGAGCCGGCGCTGCATCGCATGGACGGCCAGGCCGAAGGCTTCGCCTGGCTGATCGGTGATGACGCCAGCAACAGCGTGTTCGCCTGGTTGCGTCAGGACGAAACGGGAGCGCCGCTGCTGGTGGTGCACAACTTCACGCCCGAGCCGCGTAATGGCTATCGTGTCGGTGTGACGAAAGAGGGCAGCTGGCATGTGCTGCTCAACAGTGATGCCGAGCGTTATGCAGGCTCGAATGCTGGCAGCCAGGGCGCGTTGCTGACTGAAGCGCTCGCCAGCCATGGCCAACCACAGTCGCTGCTGCTGGATCTGCCGCCGCTCGCCACGCTGGTGATCAAACCGCACTAACGCAGAAGGGGTGGATCGGTAACCGATCCACCCCTTCTGCTATCAGCCTGACTTACGCTGAACCCTAGACGTAGGGCTGCCCAGCGAAGCCGCGCGGCAAGCGGTGGGTGCCCGGCAGCTCGGTAAGGCGTTGCTGCCAGGACGAGCGCCAGTCGGTACGAGGCTGATTGCTCTTGGCCTTGCGGGCAGCGCGTCGGCTGGCATTGCGAGTGTCACGACGGGCCTGCTTGTAGACTTCGGTGTTACGGCAGTTGCGGCACTTCACCCGGTTCAGCTCTTTGCTGGAGGTGACGTTCTCGCCGTGGGTGCCGCAGGCCAAGTGACCGTCGGTCTTGTAATGGGTAACCATGGGTGGATCTCCTTGCTCATGCCGATCCTGGAGCGGAACTTGCTCCGTGTCCGCAGGTCCGTTGATTCGGGCCGTAGGTTATTTGTAGACCGCTGCGTTTGTGTCCCGGTTCGAACTGCTTTTTCCGCTGCTTTTCCTATGAGACGGTTCAACGATGGCTGCTTATTCAGGGATGAAGAAGATGCGAGCGAGTTTTCTGGCGCTGCTATTGACCGTTTCGGTCGATGCATTCGCAGCCGGGGATGACGAGCGCCGGGCGCTGTTGGATGCCCAGGTTCGGGAGCTGTTTCAGGCCGGGCAGTACCAACGGGCCATCGAGCCCGCGCGTCAGGCCCTGGCCCTGGCAGAGCGTAAGGCTGGCGCTGGTGAACAGGTCATCGCCGACAGACTCGATACGCTGGCGAGCGTGTATGCGAGCCTTGGGCGTTTCGACGAAGCGCTGCCGCTTTACCAGCGTGCCCTGAGCATTCGTGAGAAGGCCCTGGGAGCGGATGATCTCGGCGTGGCTGCGGCGCTGATCAATCTGGGCAAGGTTCACGATGCCCGTGACCAGTACGCCGAAGCCGAGGGTTATTACCTCCGCGCCCTTAACATCCGTGAGCACAAGCTTGGCGCGGACAGCCCCTATGTGGCCGAGAGTCTCAACAATCTGGCTTTGTTGTACACATCCCAGGGTCGCTACGCCGAGGCCGAGAAGGCCTACGGTCGCGCCCTGAGCAACTTCGAGAAAGCACTGGGGGCATCCGATCTCGCAGTGGCGGGCGTGCTCAATAACGTCGGCCTGCTCATGGAAGCGCAGGGCCGCTACGTCGAAGCCGAGCCGCATTACCGACGCGCGCTGGCCATTCGCGAGCAGCGTCTTGGCGGTGACCATCCACAGCTGTCCCTCAGCCTCAATAATCTCGCGGGTCTGTATGCCCGTCAGGGGCGTTACCCAGAAGCCGATGTATTGATGCGCCGCGCCCTGGCCATGGACGAGCGACTGTATGGCTTGCAGCATCCACAGGTCGCCGTGGCGCTGAGCAATCTGGCCGGGCTCTATGGCGTGCAGGGCGATTATGCCAAGGCCGAGCCGCTGCTGTTGCGGGCTCTGGAGATTCGCCAGGCAGCGCTGAATCAGCGTGACCCGGCGATCACCGAAACGCTCGAGGACTTGCTCAACTTGTATCAGGTGTCCGGTCGGCAGGATCGAGCGACCGAGATGCAGGCGCGTCTGGTCGGACGTAGCAGGCATTGAATCGGCTGAAATTATCGTGGATAGGCTGGGGGCTGGCGTTGTCTCAGCAGGGTCATTGCTATCCGAGGATTGTCCGGGTGAAGTCATCATTCCTGCGTACACCCTGTGCGCTGCTGATCCTGCTGTTGGCCGGCTGTTCCAGTCAGCCGCAGGTGCCCGCGCCAAGACCGGCCGAGGTACGCGCACAGATCGTCCGCCTGATGCCGGTAAATACGCCAGACCGCGAGGGCTGGGCAGCCGATATCTATGCGGCGTTCGCTGCTCAGGAGATCCCGCCGAGCACCGAGAACATTTGCGCAGTGCTGGCGGTGACGGAGCAGGAATCGACGTTCACTGCCGACCCGCAGGTACCTGGCCTGGCGAAGATCGCCCGGGTGGAGATCGACCGTCGCGCTGCCAGCCTGCATATTCCGGGGTTCGTGGTGAATGCCGCGCTGAATATCGAGTCGCCCACAGGTAAGACCTATCAGCAACGCCTGAACAGCGTGCGCACGGAGAAGCAGCTGAGCGCCATTTTCGATGACTTTACCGGCATGGTGCCGCTCGGTCGGCAGCTGTTCGGCACTCTCAATCCAGTACGTACCGGTGGGCCGATGCAGGTCAGCATCGCCTTCGCCCAGGCCAATGCCGAAGGTTATCCCTATCCACCCGATGGCTCGATTCGCCGCGAGGTGTTCAGCCGCCGTGGCGGCATGTACTTCGGTATCGCCCATCTGCTGGGCTATCCGGCCAGCTACCCGAAACCCCTTTATCGTTTCGCTGACTT
Organism: Pseudomonas sp. PME37.24/006; assembly: GCF_055556635.1. Taxonomy (NCBI): domain Bacteria; kingdom Pseudomonadati; phylum Pseudomonadota; class Gammaproteobacteria; order Pseudomonadales; family Pseudomonadaceae; genus Pseudomonas; species Pseudomonas sp. PME37.24/006. Next base: position 189,806 of record NZ_JBVHNL010000003.1, on the reverse strand, counting down.
CAATGCCGGCTGGTACGCCAGCCGCAACGCGGCCTTTCAGCATGCGGTCACCATCGCCTCGGGTATTCCGCTGGCGCTGGACGGCGATCTGATCATTCACGGCACGAGCAAGCCTGGCTCCACCGAACTGGCCGTGCGTTCTCTTGGCAAACGCCTGGACATGAGCGATCGGGCGATCCGCCGGGCGCTGGAGGAGGGCGATACCCTGGAGTTCGAAGAAAGCCGCCTGTATGAGCGGGTCTTCGCTCTGGCTGATGAGGCAGAAGGCATGTCGCTGCCGCGGGCGGTGCTGCCAGGCATCGTGCTGAAAAGCCCGAAGATTACCCGCCGGCTGACCACCGCCTGGTTCGCCGAGCGTGTCGACACCCGTCATCAACGCTGCATGGCCCGCGCCCGATAACCGGCTGCACAAAACTTCCAGAAAGCGTCTAACAGGTCGGTTAGCATGCAAGCTCCGCAGAGCGTGGTGCTGGAGCAAGCATGAGCGCGCAGAGTTGGGTCGACCTGGCCCAGGACGAAGACACCGGTATCGAGACCATCCGCGCACATTTTCGCGGGCATGCTTACGATCCCCATTGGCATGACGCTTATCTGGTCGGTTTCACCGAACAGGGCGTGCAGCAGTTTCACTGCCGCAAGCAACTGAACAGCAGCCTGGCCGGCCAGGTGTTTCTACTCGAGCCTGGTGAACTCCATGACGGCCATGCACCGGAGCCGGAAGGCTTCACTTACTCGATGCTGTATCTCGATGCCCAGTGGCTGGAACGCGAGCTGCGCAGCCTGTTCGAACAGGCGCCGGCCGATTGCTTTCCCGGCTTCAGCGCCACCTTGGCCAGTGAGCCGCGCCTGCTCGCGGCGGTCGGCGAGGCTTTTGCCGCGCTGCATCGCCAGGAGATGCGCATGGTCAGGCAGAGCGCCCTGGACGGCCTGCTGACGCGTCTGACCGAACAGCTGCACTGGCGTCGGCGCCTCGATCCGGATCCGCGCCTGCCGTTGGTTGCGCAGCGTGCGCGGGATTTCCTGCATGATCAGCATACTCGCGACATTGGTCTCGATGACCTGGCCGCCGCCTGTGGGGTCGATCGCTTTCGCCTCAGCCGCGCCTTCAAGGCAGCTTTTGGCCTGGCGCCACATGCCTATCTGGTGCAACTGCGCCTGGCCCGGGCGAGGCATATGCTGGCCCGTGGCGAACCGCCGGTGCAGGTGGCGGCGGTACTTGGTTTCGCCGATCAGAGTCACCTCGGGCGCTGGTTCCGGCGTGCCTACGGCATGACCCCGGCCCATTACCAGCGGCGCTGCTCAAACCTTCCAGACGCCTGACGCTGCCCGACTCATGATCAGCGCTCGGTTTGTCTGGAGCCTGTCATGACTCAGTTGTTGCCCTTCATGCTGTTCGCTTTCGTCGCGTCGATCACCCCGGGGCCGACCAATGTGCTGGTGCTTGGCAGCAGCGCCCGTTACGGCGTAGCGGCGACCCTGCCGCTGGTGCTCGGCGCCTGTGTGGGGTCTGCGGCAATCGTGGTGGCAGTCGGGCTTGGGCTCGGCGAATTGCTGCAACAGCACCCACGCCTGCAATGGGCAATGGCCTGGTTCGGCGTGTTGTGGCTGAGCTACCTGGCGTGGCGCATCTTCAGCAGCCCGGCTACCGCGTTGAACGCAGACGATGCGCAGCCAGGCGAGCAGCGGCTTGGCCTGTTTGCCGGTGCGGCACTGCAACTGGTCAACCCCAAGACCTGGATGATGGCTTTGGCGGTGGTCAGCGTATTCGCCACACCTGGCCCCGGGCAGGCCATGCGGGTGACCTTGCTGGCGGCGATCTTCCTGGCTATCGCCTTGCCATGCCTGGGCTGCTGGGCATTGCTCGGCAGCGGTGCTGCCAAACTGTTCACCTCGGCCCAGGCCATGACCCGCTTCAATCAGGCCATGGCGCTGCTGTTGCTGATCTCCGCCTGGCTCGGCGCGCCGCTCTAAACCTCCTCCATGACGCGACTTCTTTGTAGGAGCCGGCTTGCCGGCGAATGGTGGCCATGACGCGTTGTTTCGGTATGGCTACCACCCCATCGTGCGGAGGGCGACGCTCCTACCGCATTTGCGGTGATCTCACGACCCCGTGTAGGAGCCGCGACCCCGCGGCGAATTGTGAGTACGATGCCGTTCGTGCTGTGTGGCTGCAATCACATCGCCCGAACAACACCTACCGGATACGCAATTCTTCCAGGCGCTGACGCTGCTTGCCTTGCTCATCGAAATTGTCGGGTGACAACCAGCGTACAAAGGCGTCGCGGCATTGCGGCCATTCGCTGTCGATGATCGAGAACCAGGCGGTATCGCGGTTCTGTCCCTTGATCACGGCGTGCTGACGGAATAACCCCTCGTGAACGAAACCCAGACGCTCAGCGGCGCGCAGCGAGCGGGCGTTGCGTGCATTGCATTTCCACTCCAGGCGCCGATTGCCTAGGTCGTCCATCGCCAGACTCATCAGCAGCCAGATCGCCTCGGTGGAGGCGGGCGAGCGCTGCATGGCGCGGCCAAAAGCGATATGGCCGATTTCGATACAGCCGTCGACCGGCGTGATACGCAGAAAACTGAGTAGCCCAACGGCACGTCCAGTGGTTTTGTCGATCACGCTGAAGAACAGCGGGTCGCTGGTGCTTTGCTTTTCCTGCAGCCAGGCATCGAACCCGGCACGCTCGGCGAACGGGCCGTAGGGTAGGTAATTCCACAGGGCAGGATCGCTATCGGGACCTTGCAACGCCTGCCAGAGATCATCGCCATGCTCTGCTGCATGCAAAGGTTCCAGGCGCACGTAGTGGCCATCGATGGCGCTGCGAGGTGGCGGCGAAACGGGTTTCCAGTCGAGCAGGGTGTCGTTGGTCATGGTCTGGGTTCCTGATTACAGCTGCTTGCGGTATTGCACGAAGCCGGAGCGCTCGGCGATGTGATCGTAGAGCTGCATCGCGGTGGTGTTGCTTTCATGGGTCAGCCAGTGCACCCGCGAAGCGCCGGCCAGCTTGGCCTGAGCGTAGACATGTTCTATCAGATGGCGCCCGGCGCCGCTGCCGCGAACGCTTTCGTCGACGAACAGGTCTTGCAGGTAACAGTAGTCGCCGGTCGTCCAGCAGGAGCGGTGGAAGATCCAGTGCACCAGGCCGATAGCTCGCCCTTCGTGCCAGGCGAGGGCCGCATGCATCGGCTCGTCGTCAGCGAGAAAGCGTTGCCAGGTCAGTGCTGTGGTGGCTTCGGGCATCTGCTGCCCGTAGAAGCGTAGATAGCCTTGCCAGAGCGGCGACCAGGCAGCCTGGTCGTCAGCGGTGATTGCGCGTATTTCCAAGATCCAGGTCTCCTCGGTGATTAGTCATTCATACGCTGCGCCAGGGCGCGGTCGCGTGGGTCTATGCTGGCGCTGAGGCCGTCATGCACACCCTGGCGATCCGCTTCGCTGCGGTTCTGGCCGAGCTTCCATTTGCCTTCCAGGCGCTCGATGGGCAGCGCGAAGCCGACGATGGCGCGCAGCATGCCGGCGATGTACTCCTGGGGTGCATCGTTCAGTGCCCAGGGTTGCGGGCGCGGGTTCTCGTGACGGGCGGTGAGTTCGTCGAGCAGGCTCAGCAGGCGTTCGCCGTCATCGAAAACCGCAGCCTGGCCGTAGGCATGCACTGCGATGTAATTCCAGGTGGGCACCACCTTGCCGTGCTCGGCCTTGGCCGGGTACCAGGACGGGCTGATATAGGCATCGGCGCTGTTGAAAATCACCAGCGCTTCACCACCTTCGGCCAGTACCCGCCAGTGCGGATTGGCCCGCGCCAAGTGGCCGTACAGTGTGCCGTACGGGCCTTCTTCGGGGCGTAGCAGCAAGGGTAGGTGGCTGGCTTGCAGGCCGTTCTCGCCATGGCTGATCAGAGTAGCCAGGCGGCAGCCGGCAATCTCCCGGTGCAGGGCGGCGAGGTCGTTCTGGCGGAAAGCGGAAGGTACATACATGGGGCATTCCAATCAGTGGATGCGCTTATGCTAAAACTGGTATTGGTCTGTTGTAAGATCCATTTTCAATGACTTTCATGGGGCCAATCGATGGCATCTACAGCTCCTTTGCCGGTCGACCTTTCCGGTCTGCGTCTGCAGCCCGGCAAGGGATTGTCTCGACAGCTCTACCAGGCCCTGCGCGAACGTGTGCTCGATGGCCGTTTGCCTGGCGGCACGCGACTGCCCGCCAGCCGGCAATTGGCCGAGCGCCTGGGCGTATCCCGCAATACGGTGAACCGTGCGCTGGATCAGCTCTATGCCGAAGGCTACGTGGAGGGCCGGGTTGGCGATGGCACCTATGTGGCTGCCATTGCCGCAGTAGCGGAGCTGCCAGTCAGCGAAGCGCCGGGGGCGGCCAGCAGCGCCGCGCTGCAACTGCTCGACGAGCACCATCTGCCGGCGCCGTTATCCGGTGCGCCGCGGGCTTTTCGGGTTGGCGTGCCTGCTTTCGATCTGTTTCCGTTCGAGACCTGGGCGCGGCTGTCAGCGCGTTTCTGGCGCAGGCCGTCACCGGCACGGCTGGGCTATGGTGATCCGGCGGGTGACCCGCAACTGCGCGAGCTAATCGCCGCCTACCTGCGAAGCAGCCGGGGCCTGCAGTGCGATCCGGCGCAGATCATCGTCACCTGCGGCGCACAGCAGGCGATCAGCCTGTGCGCGCAATTACTGGTCGGGCCGGGCGATCCGGTGGCCGTCGAAGATCCGGGTTACCGTGCCGCGGGTCATGCTTTCAGTGTTGCCGGTGCGCAGCTGCGCGGTATTGCCGTCGATGCCGACGGCCTTGATGTCGCGGCGCTGGAGCGGGCAGGGCCGTGTAAGCTGGCCTATGTCACGCCTTCGCACCAGTATCCGACCGGGGTGACGCTGTCGCTGCCCAGGCGCCTTGCGCTGCTCGACTGGGCCGAGCGTAACGACGCCTGGATCATCGAGGACGATTACGACGGCGAATACCGTTACAGCGGCACGCCGCTGGCGCCGTTGGCCGCACTGGATCGTGGGCAGCGTGTGCTCTACGTCGGCACCTTCTGCAAGATCGCCTTTCCGGCGCTACGGCTCGGCTATCTGGTACTGCCACCCCGTCTGGCTGCAGCCTTCGCTCGGCGTCGCGCGCTGGATATGCGCCACTCGGAAATCGGCACCCAGGCGGTAATGGCTGAGTTCATCGCAGCCGGGCATTTCCAGCGGCATATCCGCCGCATGCGCAATGCCGCGCGTGCCCGTCGGGATGCGCTGCTGGCGGGCTGGCCGGAGTCTCTGCCGGGTTGTGCGCCTTTGCCCGATGTGCACGCCGGTCTGCACCTGAGCGTGCGCTGCGAAAGCCCGGCGCGAGAGCAGGAGTTGATCGCTCGCGCGGCTGGCGTAGGAGTGGAGATCAACCCGCTCAGCGTGCAGTGGTTACCTGAGGGCGATACGCCGCCGGATCAGCGCGCCGGCTTGGTGCTCGGCTTCGCGGCGGTGCCGGAAAAGGCTATCGGCGAGGCGCTGCAGGCCTTGCGCGGTGCCTGGAGGCTACCTGGCTAAGTCGCCCTCTGCATGATCCGCCCGATGCGGCTACCATGACCGCCCCACCCAAACACGAGGACGTGTCGATGCGGATGTTGCAGTCTGCCGAATTCCAACCCCGCCTGCGTGAGGGCCTGCTCGAGTTTCCGGTGCACCATATGCGCGGCGGGACGTCTACCGGGCTGGTGATCTGGGAGCCGTTCGCGCCTGCGGATCCAGCGTTGCGTGAGGAGCTGTTGCGCCATCTGATGGGCGTGCCGTTGAGTGGCTCACAGCCAGGCAATCGACAGATTACCGGCCTGGGCCGCGGAGCTCCGACCAGCAACAAAGTATTTTTCGTCGATTGGGAAACGAGCAGCGACGGCGAGCGACTGATCAGCACCCTGGCGCAACTGGCCAGTGATCATGCCGCCATCGACTGGAGCGTGAATTGCGGCAACCTGTCCAGCGCACTGCCACTCTGGGCGCTGGACGTCGGCCTGGTGACGGCAGCGGCAGGCGAAAGCCTTGATATCAGCATTCGCAACAGCAATACCGGAGTGATCAGCACCGGGCGCATCGGGCGTACTCCCGAAGGCGCGCTGGTCAGCGCGTCGATTCCCGGTGTCAGCGGTGAGTTTCCCTCGGTCGATCTGTTCCTGCACGACCCCGTGGGCGCGAAGACCGGGCAGTTGCTGCCGACCGGGCAGGCAGTCGAACAGATCGACGGGCGTGCGGTGTCCTGTGTCGATGTGGCGGTGCCGATGGTCATCGCCCTGGCAAGTGATTTCGGCAAAACCGCCCACGAGCCGCTCAGCGAGCTGCAAAACGATCAGGCCTTTATGGCTGACCTACGCCGTGTGTGGGTCGAGGCAGGATTGCGGATGAAACTGCGCCGCCGTGATGGTGAGCTGATGACGGCGGACGAGCTGGCGCGCAGCGAAACCCAGCCCAAGGTGTGTATCGTTGGGCCACCCGAAGGCACTGGTAACTTGGCGGTGCGTTATTTCACGCCGCAGGCTGTGCATGCATCGATGGCGGTTTCCGGTGGTTGCTGCCTGGCCGCCGCCGCACTGATCCCAGGCTCGGTGGCCTGGCAGGTCGCCGAGAGGCTCGGCGCGCCCTCGGGCGAATTCGCCGATATCGAGGTGGCCATCGAAAACCCGGCGGGCATTCTTGCCACCACGGTGGTGGCCCGTGAGCACGACGGTAAGCTGCAGGTCAGCAGTGCGGCCTATCGGCGCACCGCGCAGGTATTGCTGCGCGGGCATGTGCCACTATATCGCGCCTCGCCGGCGTTGGTGGCGGCACTGCGGCCGCTATTGGTGGCTGGCGGTTGAACCCGTGGCCTCTGCGGATGCGCCATCCTGGCCGTTCTGGCGCAGCGTCTTCGCGCGTTTTTCCAGCACCAGGTACACCACGCAGGCGACGGCCAGTGGCAGCAGGAAGTAGATCGCCCGGTAGCCGATCAGCGCGGCGACGATGCTGCCCTTGGACATTTCGTGCTGCAGCAAGGCGATGAACACGGCCTCAATGACCCCCAGCCCGGCAGGGATGTGGGTGATCACCCCGGCGATGCTGCTGATCATCAGAATGCCGAGAATCATCGGGTAGAAGGCTTCTGCTGGCAGCAACAGGTAGATGATCAGCGCCATCAGCGACCAGTTCAGCGCACCCAGGCCGGCCTGCAGCAGGGCCATGGGCAGTGCGGGCAGGGTCAGCTCATGACCGCGGACGCTCCAGGTGCGGCGTTTGGAAAATTGGCAGGCCAGCAGGTAGCCGACGCCTGCAACGAGCAGGCCCAGGCCGATGATGCGTAAACCGGTGGCGCCGATGGCCCAGCCTTCCGGCAGCTTGAGCAGGCCGAACGTGAACACCACGCCGGCGAGCAGAATGTAGCCCAGCCAGTTGGTGATCAGGCTCATGCTCAGCACGCGGGTGATGGTCGACACCTTGAGCCCCAGACGCGAATACAGGCGGTAGCGCAGGGCGACGCCGCCGACCCAGGAACTGAGGTTGAGGGTGAAGGCGTAGCAGACGAAGGTCAGCGGCAGGATCTGCCTTGCCGGTAGTGTGTGGCCGGTATAGGCGCGGCCGATCAGGTCGAAGCTCGAGTAGACGGCATAGCTCAGTGCCGATACGCCAACGGCGGCGAGCAGAATGCCGCTGCTGTAGCCGCGCAGCGCCTCGCTGACTTCCTGCCAGTCGAGGTTCTTGATCAGCATGAACAGCAACACCGGCACCAGGATGAACAGGCACACCGTGAGCAGGCGCTTGGCCCAGCGCCAGACGGGTTTGCCTTGCTTGTCGTCGGGCTTGCTCACGAGACTTTCTCCTGGTCGACCTGCAAGGTGCCGCACTGCGGTGCTTCGACTTTTGGTTGCAGCAGCTTGAGCCGTGGCGAGTGGGCCGGGAACCAGCCGGCGATGGCCGGAAAGTGGCGCAGGAAGTGGAAGCACATGAAGATCAGCGGTGCGCGCCACCAGTAACCGCGCATCACCCGCTTGAGCGGCACCGATTTGCAGCTTGAGGTGGCCAGTTCCATCAGGTGCTCGTATAGGCGGCGGTTGAGGGCCGGGTCACGGACGATCACGTTGGCCTCCAGGTTCAGCGACAGGCTCAGTGGGTCCAGGTTGCTGGAGCCCACGGTCGACCATTCGTGATCGGCCAGCGCAACCTTGCCGTGCAGCGGGCGCTGGCAGTATTCGTAGATGGTCACGCCGTCGCGCAGCAGGTAGTTGTAGGTCAGTCGCGAGCACAGGCGCACCAGCGGCATGTCCGGCTGGCCCTGAAGAATCAGGGTGACCTTTACCCCACGCCGCGCTGCATTGCGCAGTTCGCGCAGCAGGCGGTAGCCCGGAAAGAAATAGGCGTTGGCCACCACCAGGCGATGCTGGGCGTTGCGCACGGCGTCCAGGTAGTGCTGTTCGATAGTGTTGGTGTCGTCGCCATTGTCGCGGATGGCCATCAGCATCCGGCTGTTGCCGGCATGCCGGTGCTGGGTGGGCTGATTGCTGCGGCGCAGGGCTACTTCACGGTCGTCGCGTGCCTCCAGCAGGCGTTCGCTGGCGGCGTGCAGATCAGCAACGATAGGGCCGCGTACACGAACCGCGTAGTCCTGTTTGGCCATCGGCCCACTCGCGATCAGGTGATCGACGCCGAAATTGATGCCGCCGATGTAGGCCAGCTCGCTGTCGATCACCACGATCTTGCGGTGCAGGCGGCGGAACAGGTTGGTACGCATGCCCATCAGGCGCTTGCCCGGATCGAACATGTGCACGCGCACGCCGGCCGCGACCAGGGCCGCGACGTATTCTTTCGACAGGTCGGCGGTACCGTAGCCATCCACGGTGATCTCCACGCGGGCGCCGTTGTGTGCGGCAGCGATCAACGCTTCCTGCAGCTCCATGCCGACCTTGTCTTCGAAGATGATGAAGGTTTCCAGCAGTACCTCGCGCTGGGCGTTGCGGATGCTTTCGAACACGGCAGGAAAGAAATCTTCGCCGTTGATCAGCAAATCGACCTGGTTGCCATCACGCCAGTCGTACTTCATAGCCGTATCTCCACAGCCAACGGTGCATGATCCGACAGGTGCGACCAGGGGCGAGTCGACAGCACCTGCGGGTTGTGAGTCGTTGCGTTACGCACGTAGATGCGATCCAGGCACAGCAGCGGCCAGCGCGCAGGGAAGCTCCTGGCCGGCATGCCATGTTCGCTGACGAAGGCTTCCTTCAGACCGCTGGCGGCCAGCAGCCCATCGGCGCGTTTGCGCCAGTCGTTGAAGTCGCCTGCGACGATCACCGGTGCATCGCTCGGTAGGTTGTCGAGCACCTCGCAGAGCAGGCCGAGTTGCTGCTTGCGATGGACTTCCCGCAACCCCAGGTGTACGCAGATGGCGTGCACTTCGGCGTGACCCGGCACGTCGAGCACCGAGTGCAGCAAGCCGCGCTGCTCCTGAGTGCCGATGGAGATATCCAGATTCTCGTGGCGCAGGATGGGAAATTTCGACAGCAGCGCGTTGCCGTGGTCACCGTGGGGGTAGACGGCGTTGCGGCCATAGGCGAACTGCGGCCACATGCTGTCCGCCAGAAACTCGTACTGCGGCGTCGGTGGCCAGTCTTCGTAGCGCTTGGCGTGGTGCTCGTGGGTACCGTGCACCTCCTGCAGGAACACCATGTCCGCCGACAGCGTACGTACCGCATCGCGCAGCTCCGGCAGGATGAAGTGCCGATTCAGGGCGGTGAACCCCTTGTGGGTATTGACCGTGAGAATCTTCAGCGAATGTACCGCGGTGGCTAAATCGCTCGGTGCCGGTTGGTGGGTGGTCATAATCATGCAGCTCCTGGCGACCTGCTGGGGGCGTTAGGCCGTGCCCCAGTCAGGTCGTACTTCGGTAAGCACGTGTCGGTGTCGCAGAGCGCGCACCTTGAAGTCGTTGTCGAGGTGGCTGTAAACATCGCGCCGGGCAGCCGGACGCGTGCCAGGCATCGTTAAATTCCGACTGGGGGGAAGCGGGGGCGGTTCAAGGTTTTTACTGAGCGAATGGGGTGGGGGCCTGGGCCCATTCGCGACTACAGCAGCGACTTGAGGTAGTCACCGAAGCCGCCGCGGGTGCGGCAATCCAGCCGCGCACTGGTGTATACCTGCGGCAAGCTACTCCAGGCGATATGTGCGCCGATGCGTTCGAAAGCCGCTACCAGTTGCACGTCTTCATCGACCGGGATGGCCTTGAAGCCGCCGGCGCGGCGGTAGCAGGCGGCGCTGAACGATAGATTGGCACCGTGGATATGCCGATGTCCGTCGCGGGCCTGGTAGGCGCTTTGGTAGCGCGCCTGCACGTCCAGACTAAGGTCGCCCCATTCGGCGACCTGCACGGTGCCGCATACCATGTCGGCATTAAGGCTCAACTGACGCACCAGCCAGTCCGGCGCGACGCGGCTGTCGGCATCCGAGCAGGCGATCCAGGTGGCGCCGTGGGACAGCAACCACTCGATACCTGCAGCCCGCGCCAGGCCTACGTTCTGTGCCTCAAGGGTGAGAGTATCGACCGGGTAATTGGTGACGACACTGGCTGATCCATCGGTGCAGCTGTCGAGCACGACCAGGACGCGAACAGCTGTCTTCAACTCGGGGTGAGCGGCGGCAGTCAGCACCGCATCGAGGCACTGGTCGAGTGACCGCTCTTCGTTATGGGCAGGAATGACGACGCCGATCATGCTGGTAACTCTTCACCCGTGGTGGGGGCCAGTCCCTCACGCTGTGCAACCGATGTCGGCTCAGTCCCCCATACCTCAAGCACCATGTCGGCGTCTTCATGGCGCAGAAGGCGTGGCAGGCCCAACGCCTGGTGGATGCGCTCGTGTACCTGATCACCGTTCTGCGGGCATTCGTCGATCGGCCAGCGCCAATGGCAGGCCAGCAGGTTGCCGCCCTGATTTAGGGACGTTCGAGCCCGTTCGATCAGACGATCAAGATCGTCCTTGTCGAGGTAGTAACACAACTCGCTGAGCACGATCAGGTCGAAACTTTCATCCGGCCACTGTTCGGGCAGGCGGGTCTGCAGCAGGCGCACGTTACTGCGATGTGCCAGGCGGTTGCGAGCGAGTTCCAGCGCAATTGCCGAGGTGTCGCTGCACAGCAGATGAGTACAGCGCTCGGCCAGGCGCGCGCTGAGTTCGCCATTGGCGCAACCCGGCTCGAAGATGCTGCCATAGTGGTTGCGCGGCAGCGCGGCGAGCGTCAGGTTGCGCTTGCGCTGCTCGTACCAGCGCTCGCGGAATGACCAGGGATCCTGGCTGCCCTTGTAGAGCTTTTCGAAATAGTTATCTGCGACGCTCATAAGAACACCACCTCGAACGGTTGCTGCAGACGCTCCACGGTAATCGCCGACAGTACCGGCTCGTGGCCCGTGTCCGGATCGCTGTACAACTGGCTGGCAAAGGCTTGTATCGCATGACGCTTGCGCGCCTGAAGCTGCTTATCCAGCTGTAGCTTGCGGGCCCGATCCCAGGGGATGCGCAGATCTTCCGGTGTGGCCCAGTGCCAGGCCCACACCGGTATTTCGTGCATTCGCGCACCACATTCCTGGGCTGCCGCCAGGGAAGCACGGCCTACGGCCTCGTGGTCGCTGTGGCCATCCTCGCTCCAGGTGGTGAACACCACGTCGCTGGGTTGCAGATAGGTTTTGAGGAAATCGCGCAGCTCGTTTTCCCTCGCGGCTACGCCGGTATCGGGAAAGCCACCGTGAATCCATTGCATCTGGTTGAGCGGGAGACCGAGGCGCTTCAGCGCGTCGGCGCTCTCCTGTGGGCGGACGATGCTCAGCCGTTGCGGCGTCCAGTAACGCGAGCCCTGGTGGCTGGCACCGCCATCGGTAACCGATATCAGTAGGACGTGGCGCCGCTCGTGCGCCAGCAGTTGCAGCAAGCCGCCGCAACCGAGGATTTCATCATCCGGATGAGGGGAAATGATGACCGCCCGTGACCCTTCCGGTACCAGCTCTGCGCAGTCGATATCGGCCACTTGAGCCAGATGCCGTGAAGCTTTCCACGCTTGCGGCGAGGTGCCTTGTCCTTGAATTGGATTGGCTTTCATAGCGTCCAGCTCCCTGGTCGTTGTTGCGCTGCGAGCTTGCCGAGATCGGCCAGGTCGCGTTCTGCATGGCTCTGTCGCAGGTACACCGGCAGATCGGCAAGATGCCTTGCGAGCGTGCCGTCACGGCAATACGGGGCGGCGCCCAGTGCGCGGCCCACGTGGCGAATCACGTTGTCGACAGCGCTTTCGCACGAAGCCCGTACCCGGCGCACCGGTAATTCAGCGCTCGCCTGCGGGTTGGCGTCGATCCAGCGGGCGCAGTCGCGCAATGCGCTTGCCGCCGCGAGCAGGGCGTTGTCCACCTCGCCGAGGTGGGCGAGGGCGTGAGGTTCATCGTGGCGCACACAGTGCTTACGCAGCGCCTCGCCGATCAATTGCGCTGAGCCATACCAGCAGGCGGCGATACCGGCGCCGCCCTGCCAGAAACCCGGGCGCTGGAGGTAGCCACCGGGCGGGCCCACGCAGTAACCGTATGCATCCTTGAAGCACACCTCCACGCTTTGCGTGGCCTGCATGCCGATTGCCTGCCAGCCTTCACTACCGACGCTGACGCCTGGCTGGGCCAGCGCGACGGCCACCAGTTGCTGCTCGCCATTGGCATTCCAGGCGGTTAGTAGCCCATGGCTGAGTACCTTGGCGCCTGAACACCAGGCCTTGCACCCATGCAGACGGACACTGCCATCGCTGTGCTCGGCATGCAGCTCGACGCGGGCCTGGGGCGGCTCGGCGGCCCACATGCCCCAGGTGCTGTCGCTGGGCGGCGTCTGTGCCGCGAAGTGCTGCATGATCGCCAGGGCGTCCGTGTGCCCTTCGTAAAGTTTGCACAGGCTCAGATCGTGTGCAGCGACCGTGGCCAACGCCTGCCAACGTTGCAGGGTATGGCCACCGCCGGGCTGCGGTAATTGGTCGAGGCCCGCGCCACACAACGTTTGCAACGCATGGGCGAGGGCCTCGGGTTGGATCGGTGCAGCAAGCGGCAGCTCGTCTAGCAGAACGTCGAGGCGATCCACGGGAGAGCCGCCGCCGGGCTTCATTCCTGCTTTTCCTTGTGCAGCTCGAAGAGCACCAGGGAGCGATGAGTCACGGTGAACTCGTCGCCGAACTGGAATACTTCGTGTTCCGGCTCGTCGGCTCGGTTGGTATCGAGCATGCAGGTCCAGTGGCTGCCCTGGGCAACCTCTGGCAGGTGGAAATTCACCACATCGTGATGCGCGTTGACCACCAACAGCAGGGTCGCATCGGCGCCGCTGCGGCGAATGCCGGTCGGCTGCGCGCGGCCATCGAGCAACATGCCCAGGCAGCGGGCGTTCGGGTCGTGCCAGTTCTCTTCGCTCATCTCTTCGCCATGTGGCGCCAGCCAGGTAACGTCCTTGACCCCCAGTTCTTCGTTGTAGGCACCGACGAAGAAGCGCCCGCGACGCAGAATCGGGTAGCTCATGCGTAGCTTGATCAGGCGGCTGACGAAGGCTTGCAATTGCTTACCCTGTTCACCGAGGTTCCAGTCGATCCAGCCGATCTCGCTGTCCTGGCAATAGGCGTTGTTGTTGCCGTGCTGGGTGCGGGCGAATTCGTCACCGGCTACCAACATAGGCGTGCCCTGGGCGAGCAGCAGGGTGGCCATGAAATTGCGCATCTGGCGCTGGCGCAAACCGTTGATTTCCTCGTCGTCGGTCGGCCCCTCGACGCCGTGATTCCAGGACAGGTTGTTGTTGCTGCCGTCCTGATTGTTCTCGTCGTTGTCCTCGTTGTGCTTGTCGTTGTACGACACGAGGTCATTGAGGGTGAAACCGTCGTGAGCGGTGATGAAGTTCACCGACGTGAATGGGCGTCGACCACGCTGGTTGTAGAGGTCGCCGGACGCGGTCAGGCGGCTGGCGAGCTCGGCCAGCTGACCTTCGTCGCCTTTCCAAAAGCCCCGTACGTTGTCGCGGAACTTGTCGTTCCACTCCGCCCAGCCCGGTGGGAACCCACCGACCTGATAGCCACCCGGGCCGCAGTCCCACGGCTCGGCGATCAGCTTGACCTTGCTCAGTACCGGATCCTGGCGACAGGCGACCAGGAAGCTGTGGCGCTCGTCGTAACCGTCGTGGGCACGGGCGAGAATGGTCGCCAGGTCGAAGCGGAAACCGTCCACGCCCATTTCCTTGGCCCAGTAGCGCAGCGAGTCGGTGACCATCTGCAGCACGCAGGGGTGGCTCAGATCCAGGGTGTTGCCAGTGCCGGAATCGTTGATGTAGTAACGCTTGTCGTCGGGCATCAACCGGTAATAGCTGGCGTTGTCGATGCCGCGCATGGACAGGGTTGGGCCCAGTTCGTTGCCTTCGGCGGTGTGGTTGTAGACCACGTCGAGAATCAGCTCGAGGCCGGCGTCGTGCAGGTGCGCAGCCATCTCCTTGAATTCGTTGATGTGCCCACTGGCCAGGTAGCGCGGATGAGGCGCGAAGAAGCCGATGCTGTTGTAACCCCAATAGTTGTTCATGCCTTTTTCCAGCAGATGCTGGTCATTGACGAAGGCATGCACGGGTAGCAACTCCACCGAGGAAACACCCAGTTTGCGGATGTGCTTGATCACGTCGGCGTTCATCAGCCCGGCGAAGGTGCCGCGCTTTTCTTCGGCCACCGACGGGTGACGCATGGTCAGACCGCGCAGATGGGCTTCGTAAAGCACCGTCTTGTCCCAGTCGACGCGATGGTTGCGGTGTTTGCCCCAGGTGTAAGCCGGGTCGACGACCTTGCACTTGGGTACGAAGGGCGCACTGTCACGCTCGTCGAAGCTGAGGTCGCCATCGGGGTGGCCGATCTCGTAGCCGAACAGCGCTTCCGACCACTTCAGTTCGCCAACCAACTGCTTGGCGTAGGGGTCGATCAGCAGTTTGTTGGGGTTGAAACGGTGTCCGGATTCCGGCTCGTAAGGGCCGTAAACCCGGTAACCGTAGATCAGCCCCGGATGTGCATCGGGCAGGTAGCCGTGCCAGATTTCGTCACTGTACTCCGGCAATTCGATGCGCTCGATCTCTTCCAGACCGTCCGGATCGAAGATGCACAGCTCGACCTTGGTGGCGTGAGCCGAGAAGAGCGCGAAGTTGACGCCCAAACCATCCCAGGTCGACCCCAACGGAAAGGGGTGACCTTCGGTAATACGCGAGCGTGGTTGACTCATTCTGGGTGGCTCCTGGTGTCAGGCCTTGGGTTTCTTGGGGGTGGGCTTTGCCGTGGTCGGCTTGGCTTTGGCCGGCGCCTTGGCCGGTTTCAGCACAGCCGGTTTCTCGGCTGCGGCCGGTGCGGTCTTGCTGGCCCGTGGCTTGATCGGCGCGGCAGGCTTGGGCTCGGTGGAGGCAGCTTTCGGCTTGCTCATGCCCTTGGTGGTGGCCTTGGCGGGCGTCTGCTCGGCGTCGGCGAGCTTGGTGGCCATTTCCCAATGGCGTTTGGCCTGGCCGCTGGGTTTTCCTTCGGACTCCCAGATCTGGTAGGCGAATTCACGGATGCGTTCTTCTTTTGCGCTCATGGGTGTGACTCCTGAGAATGGGTCGGGACGATCAGCAGATTGACGGGGACATCGCGCAGTACGTCGCGTACCGCGATATGGCCGTCGCTCGGTAACAGGTCGGCAGAGGAGAAGGCGCTGTGCAAAGCCTTGTCGGACAGAGCCGGAGGCAGGGCGATACGAGTGTCGCCCCATTGGTCATGGGCAATCAGCGGGGTCTGGCTATCGCCCAGTAGTGATGCGGCCAGGCGCGGCACGACCACCAAAGCGTGGGCGTCGCCATGACTGCGCAGAAAGGCGAGCACCTTGCTGGCATGGCGACCCGTTACGGTGAGCGGCTGATAGTCGCCTTTGGCGAACAGTCGCTGGTGTTGTTTGCGGGCGGTCAGGGTCGCGGCGATCAGCGCCTGCTTGACCTGGCCGTCGTGCCAGTGCGGCAGCGTCTCGGCAAGCGACGCGTTGGAGTCCAGCGTCTGCTGGCGAGCGGCGAAATCCACTGGGCGGCGGTTGTCCGGATCGACCAGAGAGAAGTCCCAGAACTCGCAGCCCTGATACAGGTCGGGCACGCCTGGCACGCTCATGCGCAGCAGGCTCTGGGCCAGGCTGTTGAGGGCACCGGCGGGCGCGATCCGCACGGCGGCGGCGCGGATCTCTTCACGCAGCTGCCTGCCTTGCCCGCTGCCCAGTAGCTTCTGTAGATAGTCCCGGCAGGCACTTTCGTAGTCGCCGTTCGGGTTGCTCCAGGTGCTGCGCAGCTTGGCCTCGCGAACGGCCTTTTCCTGCCAGGCGGTGACCCGCTCGGCGAGGGCCTGCAGGCCCTGGGAGTCATCCGCCTGCAGATCCAGCGGCCAGCAGGCCAGGAGAATCTGCAAGAGCATCAGCTCATCGCCTGGCGACGGCGCGCTGCCGTCATCGAGCTCCTTGCGCAGCGGTGCCGCCAGCTCGCGCCAGTGTCCGCAGCGTTCGGCGAACCATTCGGCGCGCTCGCTGAGCACCGCTAGCCGGGCGCGGGTGTCTTCGCCGCGCTTGTGGTCATGGGTCGCGGTGGTCAGCAGGTTGGCTGGAAAGTGCCGTGCGCGTTCCAGGCAACCTGCATGGAAGGCTTCCGGCGGCGCGCTGAACTGTTGCGGGTCGAAACCCACATCATTGCGCGACAGCAGCACGGCGCTGCGGTAGCAAGCCGTGTCTTCCACCGCCTTGGCGGCGGCCGGGGAGGTGAGCTGCTGGAAGCGCTCGATCATCTTTGTCCAGAGCTTGCGCTGCGGGCTCGGTGGCAGCTCGGAAAGCACCTGACCGCCGAGCCAGTTGTCGAGGTGTTCGAGCAGCGGCCAGTCGGCTTCGGCAAGGGTGCTGCGCGCGCCTTCCAGGGCCTGGTCGAATACCGCCTGATCGCTGGCACTGCGCCCTGCAGCGGAGACGTAGGTGCGATACACCGGGAAGTGCACGATCAGTTCCAGCAGGGCCCGGCGGATGGCGCCCAGGGTCAGGTCACGGGTAGCGATATCATCCCTGGCGATCAGCAGCAGCCCTTGTGCCAGCGCCTCGAGATCGCCGGCCAGGGAGGTGGTCAGCACCAGTTGGCGGGCCTGCCGTACTTCTTCCATGAAGTCGACGCCACGGCCGCTGGTCTCACTCCACAGCTGTGCCAGCACGGCCTCGCCCCGAGGATCGTGCTGCAGAAGGGAAACCTGGTTCATGAATTCGTAGCCGGTAGTGCCATCGACACCCCAGTCGCGAGGCAGTTGTTCGCCCTCGCCAAGAATCTTCTCGACGTAGATCGGGAAGCGACTGCCACGCAGTTCGGCCGGGCGCTGCGGCAGCAGGCGCTCGACGCGACGGCGCAGCTTGCGGCAGTAAGCACGCGGGTTGGCCAGGCCATCGACGTGGTCGATACGCAGGCCGTCTACCAGACCCTTCTCGATCATCTCGAAGATCTTCGCGTGGGTCGCTTCGAATACGTCGTGGCGTTCGACCTTGAGGCCGCCCAGCTCGTTGATGTCGAAGAAGCGCCGCCAGTTGATGTCGTCCGCCGCGGTGCGCCAGCTGGCCAGGCGATAGTGCTGGCGCTCGAGCAGTTGGTGCAGCGGCTCGAAACCCTGTTCTTCGCTTGGGCGCAGACTGGCGATGGCGCGATCGATTGCGCCATCTGACTTGCTGGCTAGGGCAACCAACTCGCGGAACAGGGTGCGCGCCTGGTGTTGGCCGTCCTGGCTGTCATCCAGCGCCGCGAAGCGCTTGCCCAGTGCCTGCAGTTCGGCATGCCCGCTGTGCTGCAGCACGTCGCCATAGGTCGGCGGGTTGAGCGGAAAGCGGTGATCGTAGTGCTTGGCGTAAAGCAGGCCCCGTTCGGCATCGAAGTGCAGCTCGATTTCGCCGGCAGCCAGGACTTCGCCATAGTCGCTGCGCAGGAAGGGCACCAGCAGTTGACCGCGCAGTAGCGGGTCATGGGACTGCCAGTGGATGTCGAAGAACTTGGCGTGGGGGCTGCTGATGCCCCATTCCAGAACGTCCAGCCACCAGGGGTTGGCGTCGCCGCCCACGGCCATGTGGTTGGACACGATGTCGAGGATCAGGCCCATGCCCTTGGCGCGCAATGCCGCGACCAGACGTTGCAGGGCTGCTTCGCCACCGAGCTCCGGGTTGATGCGGGTCGGGTCGACCACGTCATAGCCGTGCATCGAACCTGGCCGCGCAGTCAGCAGAGGCGAGGCATAGATGTGGCTGACGCCCAGGCGCGCGAAGTAATCGACCAGGGGCACTGCGTCTTCGAGGGTGAAGCCCTTGTGGAACTGCAGGCGAACGCTGGCGCGCAAATCAGTCATGGCGTGTGCCCTCGACCAGATTGCGTGCCCACTGCAGGCGCTGCAGGCGGTGACTGACCGCCGCATCGTCGAGCATGCCGTCGGCATCTTCCGACCAGCGTCGCCGCCAGTTCGGGTGTTCCTCGCCCGGGCCCGGCAGGTTGGGCTGCTCGGTGGCGGCCATGGCATCTTCAAGTGGCAGCAGCACCAGCGGCGCCGGTGTGCTGCCGATGAAGGCGATGCTGGCGTCCAGTTGCTGGGTGTCGTCCATGTGGTCTGCGGTAGCGTGTCCGTGCTCGTGCAAGGCCTGGTGCAGTGCCTGGGTTTCGTGAGCGCGCAAGTCGTGATCCTGTCTGGTGTAGTCGTCACTACGGTGGCCAGCGGCCTGGCGCCAATGGATGTCGCGGGAGGCAAGCCAGCCGCGGATACTCGGCAAATCGTGGGTAGTGGTGGTGGCCAGGGCATCCCGCGGCCAGTGCGCCGGCGCGTTGAAGCGACCATTGCTTTGCTCGAACAGCAGCACGCGCATGCCGAGGATGTTGCGCTGCGCCAGTTCTTCACGCAGGCCATCGGGCACGGTGCCCAGGTCTTCGCCGATGATCAGCGCCCCGTGGCGCTCGGCCTCGAGGCACAGCAGGCGCAGCAGATCCTTGGACGGATAATTGAGGTAGGCACCGGCACCGGAATCCGCCCCTTCGGGGATCACCCACAGGCGGCGCATGCTCATCACGTGGTCGATGCGCATGCCGCCGGCATGGGCCAGATTGGCACGCAGCATTTCGATGTAAGCGCGGAAGCCGTTGCGTTGCAGGCCGCTGGGTGAGAAAGCGGAAACGCCCCAGTTCTGCCCCGAGCGGTTGAGGATGTCCGGCGGCGCGCCGACGCTCACCGCCTGCAGCAGTTCGGCCTGGCGAGCCCAGGCCTGGCTGCCGGCTGCATCTGCACCCACTGCCAGGTCGGCGATCAGGCCGACCGCCATGCCAGCCTCACGGGCGCTGTCTTGGGCACGGTCGAGGCAACGGGCGATCAGCCATTGGGCGAAGGCGTGGAATTCGACTTCTTCCTGATGGCCCTCGCAGAACTGCTCGACGGCTTCGTTGGCAGGGTCACGGTACTGCTCGGGCCATACGCGCCAGTCCACCGGTAGCCCGTTGAGATCCATGAAACCGCGCAATGCTTCGAAGCGGCAGTGCTGACGCAGGGCGTCGCCGGCTTCGCGACGAAAGTCCTCGAAGTCGTCGCGCAGCGGGTGAGCGCTGGAGCGGAAGTCGGCATGCAACTGACGCAGGATACGCATACGGCTGCCGGCCACACCCGGCCAGTCGATCAGCTCGAGGCTTTCCAGGCGCGCCAGTTCCTCGCCGAGACCACAACCACGAATCGCCTGCTGCAGCGCGTCTTCGCCGAGAATGCTGCCCGGCGCCGCATGCAGCACGTTGAAGAACAAGCGGCTGGAGGGCGAGTAGGGGCTGTAGGTGTGTAGATTGGCGCTGAACATGGCATGCATTGGGCTGATCGCCACCGCATCGGCGCCACGCTTGGCTGCACTGCGAACCAGGGACTCGAGTGCCTGGGTGTCGCCCAGGCCACCATCGTTGGGGCGCCGCAGCGAGTACAACTGGGCACTCAGCCCCCATATCTTGGCGTTCTCGCGGCCGGCCAGCTGAGCTACGCTTGGGCAGGCTGGAGGTGCGACCGCCAGGGTCACGGCACCGTCGGCGATGCGCAGTTGGTGATAACCCGTGATGCCGATGACTGGCAGCCGGCAGCTGTCATCCAGACGGCCTTCCAGACGCTCGCCCTGTTCCAGCTCGATTTCGTAGGGAGTGCCAGGCGGAAAGTAGCGGGTCAGATCTAGTGTTTCCTGCTGATCCAGCGTCACCAGCGGCCCAAGCGCCAGGCTGTCCTGACGCTGTTGCAGTTCAGCAAGGCTGGCCTCGATCTGCTCGCTGTCCTGCACCGCATAACCCAGTGCTTCGAGCAGGCGTCGCTGATTTTCCGGGGTAACCGATTGCTGGCGACCATCGGCATCGATCCAGTCGACGCTCAGGCCCGCGGCATGGCTCAGTTCTGCAAGGCGTGCATCGCTCATGCTGCGCCCTCCAGTAGAACCCGAATGCTGCGTGGCGGCAGGTGGTCGCTATCCTTGTCCGCGCGATAGGCGAACAGCGTACTGGCGCCCGCGTGGGAACCTGCGGCCACTTCGGCATCGCTCAGGTTCAGTTCGATGCGCAGAATTTGCCCATCACCCAACTGCCAGCTGGCAGCCACTGCGGCGTCGCCCAGTACCCGGCTCTCAAGGGCCTGGCTACCCGGCAGGCGCGGCACGATGTGCTCGCGGCGCAGGCTCAACAGTTCACGGTAGAAGGCCAGCCAGGCTTTGCCGGAAGCAGTTTCGCGGGTTTGCTGATCGGGGGTGGACGTCTCGAATGTACTGACTTCATTCGGGGCGGGAATTTCCTGACCGGAGAACCTGGAGAATTCGCGAAACTCGTTCTGCCGGCCTTTGCGTACCGCTTCGCCCAACTCGTCGTTGTGCGAGGTGAAGAACTGGAACGGCTGTTCGCTGCCCCATTCCTCGCCCATGAACAGCAGGGGAATCATCGGGCTGAGCAGCAGTAGAGCGGTGGCGCTCTTCAGCGCATCGCCATTGGCCAGGCTCGGCAAGCGTTCGCCAAGGGCGCGGTTGCCGACCTGATCGTGATTCTGCAGAAACAGCACGAAGGCGCTGGGTGGCAGGTGCCCGCTGCTGCTACCGCGGGCAGTGCCGTGGCGGGTGGTTTCACCCTGGTAGATGAAGCCCTCGCGCAGGCAGCGGGCGAGCTTGTGCGTGGCGTCCTCGGCGAAGTCGGCGTAATAGCCTTCGTGCTCGCCGGTGAGCAGGTGGTGCAGCACGTTGTGGCCGTCGTCGTTCCACTGGGCGACGAAACCACGCTGCAGCAGCTCGGCGTCGTTGTTCTCGTTTTCCAGCACCAGGTGCAGATGGCGCCTGCTGGCTATCGAGCCGTGCAGACGCTCGGCCAGTTCGAGCAGGAAGTCGCGCTCGCCGATGGCATGCACGGCATCCAGGCGCAGGCCGTCGATGCGATAGTCCTGTACCCACATCAGGGCGTTTTCGATGAAGTAGTCGCGCACTTCGTGGCGGCGGAAGTCGATGGCAGGGCCCCAGGGCGTGTGGACGTCCTCACGGAAGAAGCCGCTGGCGTACTGCCCGAGGTAATTGCCGTCGGGGCCGAAGTGGTTGTAGACCACATCGACGAAGACCATCAAGCCCAACTGGTGAGCATGGTCGATCAGTGCGCGCAGTTCGTTGGGAGTGCCGTAGGAAGAGTCCGGAGCGAAGGGCAGAACCCCGTCGTAACCCCAGTTGCGGCCACCGGGAAATTCGCCCAACGGCATCAATTCGATGGCGGTGATGCCCAGATCGCTCAGCGCCTGCAGCCTTTCTTGCACGCCTCTGTATCCGCCGAGGGTGCCGACGTGCAGTTCGTAGAGCACCGTCTCCTGCCAGGGGCGACCCTGCCAGTTGGCCGTACGCCAATTGTATTGGTCTGGTGCGTCCACTCGGCTCGGGCCATGCACATCATTAGCCTGCCAGCGCGACGCGGGGTCGGGTACCAGCAGATCTTCGTCGATCAGGTAGCGGTAATCGCTACCGGCACCTACCGGTAGCGTTGTCGTGAACCAGCCGTCTTCGCTGGCGGTCATTGCGTGTCGCTGATGGTCTTGCAGTTCTACTGCCACGCTCTTTGCGTCTGGTGCCCAGAGGGCGAAATGGGTGTGACCATGTTCGTCCAGCCAGGCGCCATGTCGTCGGAATTTCTCAACCATCACGCCAATTTCCCACCCGACATCTTCGCGGCCAGCAGCTTGCGGTACAGCGCCGCATAGGGCTCCACCGACTGTGTCCAGTACAGCGGTGATGCCATTGCGCGGGCGCGCATGGCGTTGAGCAGTTCCGGGTTGCGGTGCACGGCCATGGCCCGGCGTACCGCTTCCAGATAACTTTCGCTGCTGGTTTCGTTGAACAGGAAGCCGCTGACACCATCCTCAATGGTGTCGGCCAGGCCGCCGGTAGCGCGGGCAATCGGCAGCGAGCCGAAGCGCTGGGCATACATCTGGCTGAGGCCGCACGGCTCGAAGCGCGACGGCATGAGCAGGAAGTCGCTACCCGCAAACATGCAGCGCGCGTCCGTTTCGTTGAAGCCAACATTGGCGCCAACTCGGCCTGGGTGACGGCGGGCGAGTTCCCGCACTGCGTTTTCCAGGTGTTCTTCGCCTTGGCCGATGATGGCGATGCGGCCACCTTCGGCAACGATGGTGTCAGCGATTTCCAGGGTCAGGTCGATGCCTTTCTGTTGCACCAGGCGCGATACCACGGCGAACAGCGGGCCATCGCTCTGCTCCAGGCCGAACATCTTCTCGACGTGGCGGGTGTTGACCCGTTTGCTCTCCCAGTCGTGGGCCTCGAAGCCCTGTACCAGATGCGGGTCGTTCAACGAGTCCCAGCTCTCGTCGATGCCATTGGGGATGCCGCTCAACTGGTTGAGCTGCACCTTGAACTGCAGCATGCCTTCCAGGCCACAGCCGAATTCCTGGGTAGTGATCTCGCGGGCGTAGTTTTCGCTCACCGTGGTCACGTGATCCGAGTAGACCAGGCCTGCCTTGAGGAACGACAGCTTGCCGTAGAACTCCATACCCTGATGGCCGCAAGCCGAAGAGGGCAGGCCCAGCTCCGGGCTGCACTCCAGGCTGCACAGGCCCTGATAGGCGAGATTGTGAATGGTGAACACGGTGGGCGTGTTCTGGCCGCGCCAGGTCATGTAGGCCGGCGTAAGCGCAGCGGGCCAGTCGTTGGCGTGAACCACCTCGGGGCACCAACTGAGGCACGCGGTGCCGGCAGCGATTTCAGCGGCAGCCAGGCCCAGGCGGGCAAAGCGGATGTGATTGTCCTGCCAGTCACGGCCGTGGCTGTCGGCGTAGGGCGTACCGTCACGGTCATAGAGTTCGGGGCAGATCAGTACATAGACGATCAGGCCGTCGGGTAGGGTCATGCAGCCGACGCGGGCCGGGGGCAGGGCGGCATGGCCGGGAACGCTGCCTACGTCTCGAATGGCGTGACCACTTTCCAGCACCTGACGGTAGCCGGGGATCAGTACCCGGACGTCGTGATTGGTGCTCATGGCGCGTGGCAGCGAGGCTGACACGTCGCCCAGGCCGCCCACCTTGATCAGGTCGGCGAGCTCGGAACTTACAAAGAGGACTTTCTTCTTGACTGCATGCAGATTGGTGATTTTGCTCTGCGGCTTGAGTGGCATCTCTATCGATAAAGCCTGATCAAACCGTGTTGCCACGACAGCGTTTCCCATAACCACCTCCGATCGATTCTGTCCTTGACCCGTAACTGTTTCTTTCGCTTGCACGCTAACGGGAATATGCCGCATGTCGTTCCAGTTGAATCCCGTGTCGGGGCCGGAGGAAAAGCTGCTTTCTAATTATTAATTCCCACGTAGTTCATGACCTAGGTAGGAAAGAAGAAGTTTCGACTATTTTCAATGTCGAGCCGGGCAGCAGGGAACTAATGAAAAGCAGCAGGTTTTCGCTGCGATTACGGCGTAAGTGATTGATTTTCGACTGTGATAGACACGTCTGGTTGGAGCTTTCAGCTGCCCGTAAGTCGCTCAGGGACGCGCTTTTCAGGTTTTTGGCCGTATCAGGGCGACAGGCGGTCATGTTGAATTCTACCGTCCCGAGTTTTCGATGGCCTGTATCGGTCTTGTTGAGAGTTGGGCAACTAAGATGAGGGAGGAAGTGATGAGATGCTGGCACTTTAGTTTGATCGTTTGAACAACTATCGACGTTAAAACGTATATGGATCTTTAAGTGTTCAATATTTCCTGTCGTAATTAAGAGTGGACTGTTTGCAGTCGAATGCTGTCTGTCGCAGAAGGGCTGAAGTTTTGCCATTTTTCTTGGCTTTCAGCCTGCATTTTCTGGTCATTACGACGTAGTACATACGCCTGCTGCCGCACGCTGTTGAAAATCGTGAACGCCCGCCCGTTCGAGAGGCGTCCGTACGAGGCATTCTGGTACTGTGGCGCAGCCCTCAACAGCACCGCCATGGCCATGAACCTCGATAACCGCATCAAATTCCGCCACCTGACCTGCTTTCTCGAAATCGCCCGCCAGCGCAGTTTCGCCAAAGCTGCCGATAGCCTGGCGATCAGCCAGCCAGCAGTGTCCAAGACGCTCAAGGAACTGGAGGAGATTCTCACTGCGGTGCTGTTCGAACGCGGCAAGGGCGGCGTCAGCCTGACGGCTGCCGGTCTGGCGTTCATGCGCTATGCCGGGCCTTGCGTGCAGGCGCTGCGCGATGGCGTGGCGAGCCTGCGCGGAGGTGAGCACGACGCTGGCCATGTGCGCGTTGGCGTGTTGTCGACCGTCGAGAGCCTGCTGATCCCGGAGGTGGTGCGGCGCCTCCATGAGCGTCACGCCGCGCTGGTGGTAAGTGTCGCCACTGGGCCGAGCGCCTATCTGCTGTCACAGCTACGCGTCGGCGAGCTCGACCTGGTGGTCGGGCGCATGACCGACAGCCCGGAGATCCAGGGCCTGACCTTCGAGCATCTATATAGCGAGTCGATGAGTCTGGTGGTGCGTCCGGGGCACCCTCTGCTGGCCCTGGGCGACGAAGGCCTGGCGCAGTTGGGTGATTATCCACTGGTGCTGCCGTTGGCCGGCACCACCATCCGCCGCTATGCCGACAGCCTGTTCGTGCAATGCGGGGTGCCGCAGCCTCGACAACGTCTGGAAACCCTCTCGCCGGCTCTCAGTCGGCGTTACGTGCAATGCAGCGACGCGGTCTGGGTCGCGCCGCTGGACGCCGTGCGCCTGGATCTGCAAAGCGGCGAACTGGCGGAGCTGTCTCTGGGCATTCGCGAGCCCGGTGGTTCGGTTGGTATCTGCAGCAACGCGGCACTGCCATTGCCACTGGCTGCCCAGTGGTGCTGCGATACATTACGTGAACTGGCAGCGGAGTACCGAGACCGCCTTCTCTGAGGGGGATCTGTTTGCGCGTACGGCAGCACCGCCAAGCACTGCGTATGCTCGACAGACGCTCGGCATGGCCAAACCGTTGCAGGGGTGAGTCATTCGAACGCAATCACTACCTTTCCTACATGCTTCGCGGCAGCGAAATACGCATAAGCATCGGGGGCGTCTTCAAACCGGAAGGTCTTGTTCACCAAGGTTTCGATCCTGTTTGCTTCGACAGCCCGGATCAGGTCGACGAACATTTTGCGGTTGCCGTTGGCGATACCTCTGATCGTCACGTTCTTGATGATCAGAGACAGGTAGTCAGGGATTGGTGAGTTCTGCCCAGGCGTTACGCCTATCACCGCAATACGGCCGTTGGCGGCTGCTGCTGCTATGGATTGGCCCAGGGTATCCTGGCCGCCAGTTTCGATGATGATATCGGCTCCCGTGTCATTGTTCTGGGCCATGAGCTGTGGAGCCCAGTCAGGATTCTTACGGTAATTTACGGTAATGTCGGCACCGAGCTGGCGAACGATGCCCAGCTTTTCGTCGCTGGAAGACGTGATCGCCACTCGCGCACCGTGAAGTTTGGCGATCTGTAGCGCTGCCAGTGCGACACCGCCCGTACCCAGGCAGAGCACGAGCTCGCCTGGTTTCACCTTGCACACCTCCACGAGCGCATTCCATGCCGTCAGGCCGGCTGAGGCCAGAGTCGCTACGTCCTTGTCTGCCAGGCTGTCCGGTACTCGGATGAGCGACGTGGCAGGCAGCACAATCCGTTCGGCCAGCCACCCGTCGTGAGTGACGCCAATGTCGTGGCTGAACACGGTAGGGCGGAACTCGCCCTCCAGCCAGTCTGGAAAATGCCCGCAAACAACGCGGTCGCCAGGCTTGACGTTGGTCACGCCCTCGCCAATCGCGATCACGTCACCGACACCTTCCGAGGTGGGAATCCGCTTCGGGGTCTGCTTGGGGCCATAGATCCCGCGCAGGATCTGCACGTCTCGGCTGATGAGACTTACCATGCGCGGAGCCACGATCACCTCACCCAGTGCCGCAATGGGCTCAGGGCGAGTGGTAAGGGTTAGTGCGTCCAGGCCGTTCTGGGTTCCTATCTGAAAAGCTCTCATCGAATGATCCTCGTGATTTGTACGAATGGGTGCAGCCTATCGCACCAGACGCCGCATGCGGGTCATTGTCCTGGTAGCAATATCTTGGTCTCGTTCGATTGGCTGGTTAAGGTGTATCCACGCGAGCCTCCTGCTACCACCAATGCATCGCCATGGGGCTCCAGGGTTGCCAATATCGCCAGCCTTACCCATAACCTATTGGTTATGGATGGGCGCGCTGTTTTCAATAGGCGCCATGCTCTATCCGCGCGACCATACTTCGCAGAGCCCGTACCGTCGGCCAAGTCTGAGCACGGTCAACGGGTCGACTCCATAATTTCAATAACCGGAGCCTGTCATGCCTGTTGAGGACAATAGCCGTTTCATCATTCGTGATCGTAACTGGCACCCCAAAGCCTTCACCCCCGATTACAAGACCTCCATACCGCGTTCGCCGCGTCAGGCGCTGGTGAGTATTCCGCAATCCATTTCGGAAACCACCGGGCCGGACTTCACCCATCTGAAAATGGGCAAGTACGACAACGATCTGCTGCTCAACTTCAACAATGGCGGTCTGCCGGTAGGCGAGCGCATCCTGGTCTGCGGGCGGGTGATGGATCAGTACGGCAAGCCGATTCCGCATACCTTCGTGGAAATGTGGCAGGCCAATGCCGGTGGCCGTTACCGCCACAAGAACGACCGCTATCTGGCGCCGCTGGATCCGAACTTCGGCGGTGTAGGCCGCGCCCTGACCGACAGTGAAGGCAATTACAGCTTTCGCACCGTCAAGCCGGGCCCGTACCCATGGCGCAACGGCCCCAATGACTGGCGCCCTGCGCACATTCACTTCTCGATCAGTGGCCCGTCGATTTCGACCAAATTGATCACCCAGCTGTATTTCGAAGGGGATCCGCTGATCCTGCTGTGCCCGATCGTCAAGGCCATCGCCAACCCGGACGCGGTACAGACGCTGATCGCCAAGCTCGACATGAGCATGGCCAACCCCATGGATTGCCTGGCCTACCGCTTCGACATCGTGCTGCGCGGCCAGCGCAAGACCCACTTCGAGAACTGCTGAGGAGCCTGTCATGCCTGTCGAACTCTTGCGCGAAACCGCTTCGCAAACAGCCGGCCCTTACGTTCATATCGGCCTGGCACTGGCTGCCGCCGGCAACCCGACCCGCGAGCAGGAAATCTGGAACCAGATGGCTCAGCCTGGTGCGCCGGGCGAGCACATCACCCTGATCGGCCACGTCTACGATGGCAACGGCCACCTGGTGCGTGACGCCTTTCTGGAACTCTGGCAAGCCGACCATCAGGGCCGCTACGACACCGAGTACGATCTGGACAAACCCTTCAACGGTTTCGGTCGCACTGCGACCACCTTCGATGCCGGCAGCGAATGGACGGTGCAGACCATCAAGCCCGGCGTGGTCGACAACGCCGCCGGGGTGCCGATGGCGCCGCATGTCAACGTCTCGCTGTTCGCCCGCGGCATCAACATCCACCTGCACACGCGCATCTACTTCGACGATGAAGCCGAGGCCAACGGCAAGGATCCGGTGCTTAACCTGATCGAGCAGCCATCGCGTCGTGAAACCCTGGTCGCCAAACGCTGCGAGGTTGACGGCAAGCCGGCCTACCGATTTGATATCCGCATTCAGGGGGACGGCGAAACGGTGTTTTTTGATTTCTGACAGAGGGTTGGATACGTCCGTCGAGCAGATCGACGAGCGTATCCATCAGGGGTTCACGGCGGCACTCGAAGCCCGCGGCTTTCGTGCCGATACCGAGCAGCAGCGAGCAATCGATACCCTGGCGCATTGGCTGCAAGGCTGGTGCACCGGGCGTCGTGGCTGGCTGCGCAAACCCGCCGCCGGGGTTTACCTGTGGGGCGGCGTAGGCCGCGGCAAGAGCTTCGTCATGGATGCCTTCTTCGCCGCCGTACCCTTCGCCGCCAAGCGCCGTGTGCATTTCCATGCGTTCCTGCAGGAATTGCAGGAGCGCATGAAGGCATTCGCCGGCCACCCCGATCCTCTGGTGCTGGCGATCCGCGCGCTGGCGCAGGACATCCGCCTGCTGTGCTTCGACGAATTCCACGTGCATGACATCGGCGATGCCATGCTCCTGCGGCGCCTGCTCGATGTGCTGGTCGAGGAGGGCGTCGGCCTGGTCATGACCTCCAACTATGCGCCCGCGGGCCTGTGCCCCAATCCGTTGTACCGCCAGCGCTTCACGCCGGCGATCAACATGATCGAAAAGCGCTTCACCGTGCTGGCGCTGGACGCCGGTATCGATTACCGCGAACTGCCCGGTGGCGGGCAGCGCTGGGGCGAATACCTCTGGCCACAATCGGCGGGCGGCCTGGCGTACCTGGAAAAGTGGCTGGCGCTGGATGACGAGGCGCAGCGCGACCAGTCGCTGACCGTCAACCATCATCCACTGCAGGTAAGGGCACTGGCTCCTGGCCGCGCCTGGCTGGAGTTCTCCGAGCTGTGCGGTAACGCCCATTCCACCGCGGACTTCCTCTGGCTGCTGCAACGCTACCCGCGTATTGCGCTGACGGGGGTACCGACCCTGGATTCGCAGCCCACCGATGCCTGTCAGCGGTTCATCAACCTGATCGATATCGCGTACGATGCCGGCGCTAACTTGCTGCTGTGCAGCGAGTCCAGCCTCGAGCGCCTATGCCGCGGCTCGGCTCACCAGGACTTCGGGCGTACCCGAAGCCGGTTGAGCCAACTGCAGGCACGTGAGCTCTGCATGATCGAAAACACCGCCCACGATGTCGGTGCTGCCAGCGACAAGGAATTCTGAAACCGTGCTGCAAATCCTCCAGATCACCGCGCCGATCTTTCTGCTGATCGGGCTCGGTTATGCCGCCGCCATGAGCGCTGTACTCAGCCGCGAACAGATTCGCGGCATCGGTGCGTTCGTCATTACCTTCGCGATGCCGGCGCTGCTGATCAAGACCCTGGGCACCTCGCCGATTCAGCAAACCCTTATTCCCGGCTACCTGCTGGCCTACACCGTAGGTTCCAGCGTGGCCTTCGTGGCAGCATTCTGCGTTTCGCGCTGGCTGCGCCGTGACGACCTTTCCGGCTCGGCGATCAACGCCATGGGCATGTCGGTATCCAACAGCGGCTTCGTCGGGTACCCATTGGTGGCGGCGGCCATCGGTTCGCCTGCGGTGCTGGGCATGGCCATGGGCATGCTGGTGGAAAACCTGCTGCTGATTCCGTTGGCGCTGGTACTGGCCGAGGCAGGTAAGCAGCAGGGTGGCGACTTGTTGACCGTGCTGCGTATGACCTTTGGACGGCTGCTGAAGAACCCGGTGATCATAGGCATCGTCATTGGGCTCAGCGTGTCGCTGCTGGGGATCGAGATTCCGCCACTGCTGCTCAAGCCCATCGACATGCTGGCCGGGGTTTCGGCGCCGCTGGCGCTGTTCGTGATCGGTGCCGGACTGTTCGGCATGAAGGCTCGCGGTGTGTGGATCGACGCCGCGTGGATATCCACCGGCAAGCTGATTTTCCATCCACTGGCGGTGCTTTGCGCGTTCATGCTGGTGCCCGGCGTAGATCCGGTCATGAAGGCCGTCGGGGTGTTGTTCGCCTGCTCACCGATGATGAGCATCTTCCCGATCCTCGGTCAGCGCTTCGGCCTGGAGGATCGCTGTAGCGCGACCCTGCTGGTGGCCACCGTGCTGTCGTTCGTCACCATCAGCGTGGCGCTGATGTTCATCCACGTCACGCCAGCCTGAGCGCTTGCCCCTCATGGCGGTGATGCGACCAGGTGGTAGGCCGGGCGGCGATCCGCTGAAGCCCACCCTACATGGCTCAATCGTAGGGCGGTAGGGTGGGCTTCAGCCCACCAACTCCAGTGTCCGCTTCCGGCTCTATACCTGGCTACCGAGCTGTTCGGCGCGGCGCAGCCAGTTCTGGCGCTGGGTTTCCGAAGAGGGGCGCACGGGTGAGAACTCCGCCAGGCGCCGGGTCTTGATGCCGCAGAAACCGAGAATGGTGCGCTTCATCTGACGGTGAGCCGGGGCGCCGTAGATCCAGCGGAAGTACCAGCTTGGCGTGTCCTGGGTCACCAGTAGATCTGCAGTGCGGCCGCTAAGCAGTTTGTCCCACAGCTGCGAGTCGCTGCGGTACTTGAAGGCGAAGCCGGGTAGCAGCACGCGATCAAAGAAGCCTTTGAGCAGCGCTGGCAAGCCGCCCCACCAGACCGGATAGACGAACACCAGGTGCTGGGCCCAGTGAATCTGTCGCTGGGCTTCGAGCAGGTCCGGCTCCAGGGTCTGGCTCTGTGTGTAGCCTTCGTGCAGCACCGGATCGAAGCTGATCGCCCCCAGATGAATCTGCCGCACCACGTGGCCTTCGGTACGCGCGCCAAGGGCGTAGGCCTCGGCCAGCGAATGGCACAGGCTGTCGCTTTTCGGCGTGCCGATGATCATCAGGATGCGCTTGCCATCACCCTCGAGTGGGGTGGCGCCGCTCTTGGCGGTTTCAGTCATGTTGCCCTGCCTCCAGCATGGTTTCCGGGCGAACCCAGGCGTCGAACTGTTCCGCGGTCAGATGACCCAGCGCCAACGCTGCTTCACGCAGGGTGGTGCCGTCCTGATAAGCCTTCTTGGCGATCTCGGCGGCCTTGTCGTAACCGATATGCGGATTCAGGGCAGTGACCAGCATCAGGCCACGTTCCAGGTGCTCCGCCATGCGCTGCTCATCAGGTTGCATCCCGACGATACAGTGTTCACGGAAGTTGCGACAGCCGTCGGCCAGCAGGCGAATCGACTGCAATACGTTATGGATGATCACCGGTTTGTAGACGTTGAGTTGCAGGTGACCCTGGCTGGCCGCGAAGCCGATGGTCACGTCGTTGCCCATCACCTGGCAGGCGAGCATGGACAGCGCTTCGCACTGGGTCGGGTTGACCTTGCCGGGCATGATCGAGCTGCCGGGCTCGTTGGCCGGCAGGCGCACTTCGGCAAAGCCGCCGCGGGGACCGGAGCCGAGCAGGCGCAGGTCATTGGCGATCTTCATCAGCGTGGTGGCCAGGGTTTTCAGGGCGCCGGAAAGGGCTGCCAGCGGCTCGTGGCCGGCGAGGGCAGCAAACTTGTTCGGTGCGCTGCGCAATGGCAGGCCGCTCAATGCGGCCAGTTCGGCGGCAATGGCCTCGCCGAAGCCAGATGGCGAGTTCAGCCCGGTGCCCACTGCGGTACCACCCTGGGCCAGCTCACAGACCGCTGGCAGTGCCGCGCGGATCGCCTGTTCCGAGTATTCCAGCTGGGCCACGAAAGCCGACAGCTCCTGGCCGAAGGTGATGGGTGTGGCGTCCATCATGTGCGTACGGCCGGTCTTCACCAGGCGGCTGTGGCGCGCGGCCTGATCCGCCAGGGCTTCGGACAATTCGCCGATGGCGGGCAGCAGGTCGCGTTGCACCGCGCCGACTGCGGCGATGTGCATGGCGGTCGGGAAGCAGTCGTTGGAGCTCTGGGCACGGTTGACGTGATCGTTGGGGTGCACCGGGCTCTTGCCGCCGCGCGGGTTGCCGGCCAGCTCGTTGGCGCGCCCGGCGATCACTTCATTGACGTTCATGTTGCTCTGGGTGCCGCTGCCGGTTTGCCAGACCACCAGTGGAAACTGTTCGTCGTGCTGCCCAGCGATCACCTCGTCGGCAGCCTGTTCGATCAGCCGAGCGATCTCCGGCGGCAGGTCGCCGATACGGTCGTTGATGCGCGCAGCGGCTTTCTTGATCAAAGCGAGCGAATGCACCACAGCGATGGGCATGCGTTCCTCGCCAATCGCGAAGTTGACTCGCGATCGTTGGGTCTGGGCGCCCCAGTAGGCTTCTTCGGGGACGTCGATGGGGCCGATGCTGTCGGTTTCGGTGCGACTCATGAGGGGGCTCTCCGTTGCTGTTCAGGCAGTTTAGGCTGCGACAACGGCTACACGTTCCACTTCCAGTCGTTTACCAGCGTGTTTGTGTCGCGCCTATCCAGCCCTGCGCAGCCTTTACGGGCACGCGCTCGCCCTGGGCGTCGCGGAGCATGCCGTCGTAGTGGCCGAACCACTGCTGGGTATCGGCGTACAGCAGGCCTAACCGTGGCTTGGCGATATGAACCTGCCGCGGCGTGAAGGTGAGGTCGACCTGGTCATCGTCGGTGCATAGGTGCCAGGGTGCCAGCGGGTTTGTCTGAACCTGGCGCATCTGTACGGCTTGATCGAGGTGCAGCAAGAGTCCACCAAACCACAGGGCGTTCTCCGACAGGCCACTGTGATCCGTCCAGCCCGCGCCGAAATTGCCGCCGATGCCGCCTGGTGCGGCAAATGCGGCGCGCGTCCAATGGCTGTTGAGTGGCCAGACACCGCGGCCGAAATCCATCGACGCGAAGCTCTGGCCGCTGGCGCAGTGATATTCACGATCACCTAAGTGAATACTGCCGCTGGCCGGCAGGCCGACCTGTCGGCAAGTAGCATGAAAGCTTTTTTTGCCGAGCGGTATGACCAAATTCACCGATTCCAAATGGGCGGGGCGCTGTATATCCAGTGCCAGATGCAGGGGCATGCCGCCGATATTCGTCGAGGTGGCGGTCAGGCGAACGCGGCCAGGGTATTCGTTGAAATGAATCTGCAGGCGGGGGTGGTTGAAGGCATGGCTGCCCTGTGGGGTATCCGGCAGGCTGCAACCGCGGCCGAACAGGCTCAGTTGGCTGTGGGCCACATTGTGGCCGCTGTTCAGGTCGAGAAAATAGACAGCGCCGTAGCCGACGTAATCGAGATCGGCCTGAATCAGCGACAGCGTCCAGTCAGGTGTATTGATGCTCCAGTGGTTCCAGCGCTTGCGGCGCCCCAGGTTGCCCGGCAGGGAGCAGTCGACCCGAGGTTGCGACGACCAGCCGGCTGCATCCGGGTTGAAGCGACCTTGCGGGTCACACAACGGAATTGGCGGTGGTAGAACGAAAGGGCTATTCATCAGGCACGTCCATGTGTGCACTAGTCAGTCGCCGAGCATGCAGGCGTTGCTCGTTGGCAAGCAAGTACTGGCATTTTGGACCTTGCTGGAAGGGTGCGCCAATAGGCATTTAGCGATAGTCATGAGCTCTTGATAGCCAGGCCAAGATCGTTCACCTGTGCGAAAAGGCTTGAGAGGCAAGGGAACGGGGCACAAAATGCGCGACAGTCGGTCAAAGCACCTCACCCTCGTGATCAGGAGTACCCCGATGTCCCGTATCCCCGCACTCTGCATTGCCGCTCTGCTGGCTGTCGGCAGCACTCAGGTGCTGGCCGATGCCCGCAGCCATGCCGCTGATGCTGAGCGCTTCCTGCAGCTCGCCCACGCCGACAAGCTCGCCGTTCCGGTGTACGCCCAGGTTCAACAAATGTTCGCCCAGCGCTTCGCCGAGGCCAAGGCGCCTGAGAGCAAGCAGGCCGTGCTGGAAACCTACCAGGCCAAGGCCAACGCCGAGCTGGACAAGGCGGTCGGCTGGGACAAGCTCAAGCCCGATATGGTCAAGCTCTACACCAGCAACTTCAACGAACAGGAACTCAAGGATCTGATTGCCTTCTATCAGTCGCCACTGGGCCAGAAGGTACTGCAGAAAATGCCGGCACTGACCGCGCAGTCCGCTCAGATCACCCAGGCCAAGCTGGAAAGCGCGGTACCGTCGGTGAACAAGCTGCTGTCGGACATGGGCACTGAACTGGGCGCCAAGAAGCCCTGATATCCGCCGTGGTCGGCACTGGCCGGCCACGGTTTCCCTCGCGGAGCAATCGATGTCCAAAATTGAACACCTCCAGACAGCCTTTGCGGCCCTGCAACCCGAGCACCTCGACGTGCTGGACGAGAGCCACATGCACAGCCGCGGCCTGGAAACCCATTACAAGGCCGTGATCGTCAGCCCGCAGTTCGATGGCCTCAACGCCGTCAAGCGCCATCAGAAAGTGTATGGCGTGTTAGGCGATCTGATGAGCCAGGTGCATGCCTTGGCGCTGCACACCTACACCCCTCAGGAATGGGCCGCTCAGGGCATTGCCCCGGACTCGCCGACCTGCCGCGGTGGCAGCAAGCACGATCATTGATCCCCATTGCGCAGGCTGGTTAGCGCTTCACCGACCATGAGGCCGTTCAGCGCCACAGTCGCCGGGTGCTCGCCGTGCGCGGTTCGCGGGTTATCGGCTCTGGCTGCGTTGTGAATGGTGGGCTGAAGCGGATCGCCGCCCGGCCCACCCTACGCGGACGTTCCGGTAACGCTGTTACCACTCGACGACGATCTTGCCGAAATGGCCGGCGCTTTCCTGCAAGCGGAAGGCATCCGCGAGGTTTTCCAGGGCGAAGCTGCGGTCGAGGATCGGGCGCACGCCGGACTGTTGCAACGCCCGGATGTAATCCTGCTGATGGCGGCGGCTGCCGACGATTAATCCCTGCAAGCGCACCTGTTTGGCCATCAGTAGCGAGGTCGGCACCTCTCCCTGACGCCCGGTCAGCACGCCGATCAGGGCGATATGACCGCCCACGCGCACGGCGCTGATCGATTGCGCCAGGGTACCCGGGCCGCCGACTTCGACCACCTGATCGACGCCACGTCCACCGGTCAGCTCCAGCACCCGTTTGCCCCAGTCCGGCGTCTTTCGATAGTTGATGGTGTGATCGGCACCGAGCTGGCGCAGCCGCTCGAGTTTCTCGTCGGACGAGGAGGTGGCGATCACCGAGGCGCCCATCATCCTGGCGATCTGCAGGGCCGCGATGGACACGCCGCCGCTGCCCAGAATCAGTACGCTGTCACCGGCTTTCAGCCCGCCGTCTACAACCAAGGCTCGCCATGCGGTCAGCCCCGCAGTGGTGATGGTCGCTGCTTCGGCATGGCTCCAGCCACGCGGTGCATGGGTGAAGGCGGTGGCGGCGCGTACCGCGTACTGGGTCGCGAAACCGTCGATGCCATCGCCCGGTGTGCCGGCGAAGTTGCTGACCGGGGCGAATACGTCGCCGTCCGGCCATTGTGGGAAGAAGCCGGAAACCACGGGGTCGCCGACCTGAAACTCACTGACTCCTTCGCCCACGGCTTCGACCACGCCGGCCCCGTCGGCCATCAGTATCCGGCCATCCGCCGTAGGAATGCTGCCGTTGGCCACCAGCAGGTCGTGAAAATTCAGCGAGCTGGCGTGCAAGGCCACGCGGATCTGACCTGCCTGGGGTTGCCCGGGATCGGCGATTTCGCGGGCTTCGATGCGCTGCAGCCCGCCGGGTGCGCGAATGATCATGGCTTTCATGACTGCTCCTCGACCTTGTGCAGGCCAGTAAATCAATGGACGTAAGGTTCGATTCAGGTCAGGTAGCGTTTGAACCAGGCAATGCTGCGCTCCCAGGCGAGTTCAGCAGCGGCTTCGTCGTAGCGTGGTGTCGAATCGTTGTGGAAACCGTGATTGGTACCGGGGTAAATGTGCGCCTCGTAGGTATTGCCGGCAGCCTTGAGTGCCGCCTCATAAGCCGGCCAGGTGGCGTTGACGTTCGGGTCTGTCTCGGCGAAATGCAGCAACAGGGGCGCCTTGATCCGAGTGACGTCTTCGGGTTTTGCCTGGCGGCCATAGAAGGGCACTGCCGCAGCCAGTTCCGGGTAGGCCACCGCAGCCGCATTGGATACTCCACCGCCATAGCAGAAACCGGTGATGCCGATCTTGTCGGTAGTCTGATCGCTGGCCTGCAGATACTCGATTGCGGCGAAAAAATCGTTCATCAACTTTTCCGGGTCGACCTGTTGTTGCAACTCGCGACCTTTCTCGTCATTGCCTGGGTAGCCGCCCACCGAACTCAGGCCATCCGGCGCCAGAGCAATGAAACCAGCCTTGGCGACACGCCTCGCGACATCCTCGATATAGGGGTTCAGGCCACGATTCTCGTGTACCACCACCACGCCAGGCACAGGCCCCTTGGCATTGGCCGGGCGAACCAGATAGGCCCGCACCTGGCCGGTGCCATTGGGCGAGGAGTAGTGAAGGTAATCGGCGACGATGTCCGGATCGGTGAATTTGACCTGCTCGGCCATGGCGTAATCCGGGCTCAGGGAGGAGAGCAGGGTGGCTGCAGTAATGCCACCGACGGCGAATCGGGTCGCGCGGTCGAGAAAGTCACGGCGGCTGATCCGGCCGTGCACGTAATAATCGTAGAGCTCCAGCAGCTCGGGATGAAAGTCCTTGGCGGTGAGGCGGGGCATGTGAGGCTCCTTGAATCGGGTTGATCGACTCAGGTCGATGCTGGTGCTGATCGACGACGGCAACTGGCGACGAAAAACAGGTGCACCTGCAAAGGTAGCTTACTGATCGTCTGTGCAGGGTAAGGCAGCGTCCTGCCCATCAGCGTTCGAGTCGATCGGGATCATTTCCGTTGGCCACGTACTATCTGGCAGTGGCGCGCTTGGTGCAGCCCATTGCGCGTCGCCCTACACCTGAGCGGTCAACACCAGTAAACTAGCCGGCCCATTTCCAAGACAGCCCATACTCCGGCAACGCCAGAGGCTGTGGCGAGCGATTTGCGGCAGTGGTTTCCCATTTCGTACCCAGTCCGCCCTTTGCGAGGGCGACTACTGAAGGACAGTGACATGACCAACAATATCGTCGTGGCGGCGCTCTACAAGTTCGTTTCCCTGCCGGACTATGAGGCGCTGCGCCAACCCTTGCTCGACACCTTGGTCGCCAATGGCATCAAGGGCACGCTGCTGCTCGCCGAAGAGGGCATCAACGGTACCGTTTCCGGCAGCCGTGAAGGCATCGACGGCCTGTTCGCCTGGTTCGCCCTCGATCCGCGTCTGGCCGATGTCGATCACAAGGAGTCGTACTGCGCCGAGCAGCCGTTCTACCGTTCCAAGGTCAAACTGAAAAAGGAAATCGTCACCCTCGGTGTTCCGGGCGTCGATCCTAACCAGCGTGTTGGTACCTACGTTGAGCCTCAGGACTGGAACGCGCTGATCGCCGACCCCGAAGTGCTGTTGATCGACACCCGCAACGATTACGAGGTATCTATCGGCACCTTCGAAGGCGCCATCGACCCGCAGACTAAATCCTTCCGCGAGTTTCCGGCCTACATCCGCGAGCACTTCGACCCCAGCAAGCACAAGAAGGTGGCGATGTTCTGCACCGGTGGCATCCGCTGCGAGAAGGCCTCCAGCTACATGCTCAACGAAGGCTTCGAGGAGGTTTACCACCTCAAGGGCGGCATCCTCAAATACCTGGAAGAAGTGCCTCAGGAAGAAACCCGCTGGCAGGGCGACTGCTTCGTCTTCGACAACCGCGTCACCGTGCGTCACGACCTCAGCGAGGGTGACTACGACCAGTGTCACGCTTGCCGTACGCCGATCTCGGTCGAGGATCGCGCCTCTGAATACTTCAGCCCAGGCGTGAGTTGCCCGCACTGTTGGGACACGCTGCCGGAGAAGACCCGCGAGGGCGCCCGTGAGCGCCAGCGTCAGATCGAACTGGCGAAAGTGCGCAATCAGCCCCATCCTCTGGGCAACAACCCCCGCCAAAAACACGAGGCCTGAGGATGCACGCGCGCCTACTCTATGTAATGGATCCGATGTGCTCCTGGTGCTGGGGCTTCGCGCCGGTGGTCGAAGCGCTGGCAGCCCAGGCCGCCGAGCGCGGTGTGCCGATGGAACTGGTGCTTGGCGGTCTGCGCCGTGATCAGGTGGCCATCGATGCCGCCGCGCGGGTGCGTTACCTGGGCTACTGGCAGGCGGTCAATGCCAGCACTGGTCAGCTATTCAACTTTGATGCCGGGCTGCCCGAGGGCATGCGTTACGACACCGAGGCGGCTTGCCGAGCGGTGGTCACCGTGCGTGGCCTCGACCCACAGAGTGCCTGGCCAATGGCGCGCCGCATTCAGCAGGCCTTCTACCAGGAAGGTGCGGACGTGACCCAGGCAACGACCCTGGTGCGCTTGGCCGAAGAGGTTGGTATTCCGCGCATCGAATTCGCCGAAGCCTTCGACAGCGAAGAACAGCACAAGGCCACTGCCGCGGATTTCAGCTGGGCACAAGATCTCG
This sequence comes from Pseudomonas sp. PME37.24/006, assembly GCF_055556635.1. NCBI lineage: Bacteria > Pseudomonadati > Pseudomonadota > Gammaproteobacteria > Pseudomonadales > Pseudomonadaceae > Pseudomonas > Pseudomonas sp. PME37.24/006. Next base: position 151,241 of record NZ_JBVHNL010000003.1, on the reverse strand, counting down.
GCATCTCCGGTTTCCCGACCTTGCTGGCCGAGAAGGGCGGGCGCCTGGCGTTGCTCACCAACGGCTATCAGCCACTCGACGCCCTGTCGCCACTGCTCGCGCGCTGGCTGGAGCATGCCATCGATGGTTGATCGCCTGAGCTGGGCGGAAATCCGTCGCCTGGCCTTGCGCCACAAGCGAGCGCTGATCCTCGCCAATCTAGTCGCCGTGCTGGCGACCCTGTGCAGCGTGCCAATCCCCTTGCTGCTGCCATTGCTGGTCGATGAAGTCCTGTTAGGTGACGGCAATACCGCGCTCAAGGTGATGGACAACTTTCTGCCCGACGCCTGGCAAACGGCGGTGGGCTACATTTTTTTGATGCTGGCGCTGACGTTCGTGCTGCGCGGCTGTGCGCTGATTTTCAACGTGGTGCAGGCGCGACTGTTCGCGCGGCTCTCCAAGGACATCGTCTATCGCATCCGTATCCGTCTGATCGAGCGGCTCAAGCGTATTTCTCTCGCCGAGTACGAAAGCCTCGGCGGCGGCACGGTGACCACGCATTTGGTCACCGATCTCGACACCCTCGACAAATTCATCGGCGAGACCCTGAGTCGCTTCCTGGTCGGCGTGCTGACCCTGGCCGGCACCTCGGGGATCTTGCTGTGGATGCACTGGAAGCTGGCGCTGCTGATTCTGCTGTTCAATCCCCTGGTGATTTACGCCACGGTGCAATTGGGCAAGCGCGTCAAACACCTGAAAAAACTCGAGAACGACAGCACCTCTCGGTTCACCCAGGCGCTGACGGAAACGCTGGATTCGATCCAGGAAGTGCGTGCCGGTAACCGCCAGGGCTTTTTTCTCGGTCGCCTGGGTGGGCGTGCCCGTGAGGTACGTGATTACGCCATCGCCTCGCAGTGGAAGACCGATGCCTCGAACCGCGCCAGCGGCCTGCTATTCCAGTTCGGCATTGACGTGTTTCGCGCCGCGACCATGCTCACCGTGCTGTTCTCCGACCTGTCCATCGGCCAGATGCTCGCGGTATTCAGCTACCTGTGGTTCATGATCGGTCCGGTGGAGCAATTGCTCAGCCTGCAGTACGCCTTCTATGCCGCCGGTGGTGCGCTGACCCGCATCAACCAGTTGCTGGCACGTCGCGACGAACCGGACTATGTCGGTGGCGCCGATCCGTTCAAGGGCCGTGAAACGGTGGGTATCGATATCCGTGAGCTGACCTTCTCCTACGGTGAAGAGCCAGTGCTCAGTGGGCTGAATATGTCCATCGCGCCAGGAGAAAAGGTCGCCATCGTCGGTGCCAGCGGCGGCGGCAAGAGCACCCTGGTGCAACTGCTGCTGGGCTTGTACACGCCGCAGGCGGGGATCATTCGCTTTGGTGGCAGCAGCCAGGAGGAGATCGGTCTGCCGGTCATTCGTGAGCATGTGGCGGTGGTGTTGCAGCATCCTGCGCTGTTCAACGATACGGTGCGTGCCAACCTGTGCATGGGCCGCGAGCGCAGTGACGAAGCCTGCTGGCACGCGTTGACCATTGCCCAGTTGGCACAGACCATTCGCCAGTTGCCGCAGGGCCTGGATACTGTTGTGGGTCGTTCTGGCGTGCGCCTCTCTGGAGGCCAGCGGCAACGCCTGGCCATCGCACGGATGGTGCTTGCCGAACCCAAGGTAGTGATTCTCGATGAAGCTACCTCGGCACTGGATGCCGCTACCGAATACGCCCTGCACGAAGCCCTGGCGCAGTTTCTCAGCGGCCGCACCACGCTGATCATCGCCCACCGCCTGAGCGCGGTTAAGCAGGCTGATCGGGTACTGGTATTCGATGGCGGCAGCGTCGCCGAAGATGGTGACCACCGCCAACTGATCGCCGACGGCGGCCTGTACGCCAAGCTATACGGCAATCTGCAGCACTAGGCGGGCTAACCCAGTACGGCGTGGGAGCCCGCTTGCGGGCGATGCAAGAGCGGCCATATCGCAAGATCGGCGTTGGCAAGACGATTCGCCCGCAAGCGGGCTCCTACACTACTGAGCTGTCTGCAGGCTGTGCGGTTGCCGCCAGCCCTGTAGGAGCGTCGCCCTCGGCGCGAAACGATTGTGGCCTGACCGCATCATTTGCGGCGATCCGCCGAGCTACCGATAACGTTCTCTACTCGTGTGGCAGTTTACTGCCCCATTGCTGGATCGCCTTGGTGCGTTGCACGCTGGCGTTGACGGCCTTGTCGAGTTCTTCGTTGTAATCATCCAGCCAGCTGCGCGAGCCGGGGATCATGTCGGCCAGGTCGCGCATGCCGTTCTTCAGGGCCTGCAGGCTCTGCTGGAAGCTCTGCTCCTGACCCAGCAGGGTGCGGCCCATAAGTTTCAGCGCGGCGATGTCCTGGGACGGCGGTGCCGCTGGCGCCGCGGCAGCTGGAGCCGCGGGCGGCGGGGTGGCAGCCAGTTTCAGTAGGGCATCCTGGCGTTTTTGATCCTCTTTGAGGCTGGCCAATTCCTTTTCCAGCGCTTCGGCACGCTGTTGGACGGCGGCGAATGCCGCGGGGTCGAAAGGAGGTGGCTCGTCAGCGAGCATCTTCACCACCGCCGAGGTGGCCAGGCTGGAGAGCACGATGAACAGCAGCAGCGCCAAGCCGAAGATCAGCAGGCGGTTGAGGCGGTTGGCCTTTTCCAGCTTGGCCAGGCGCACCTCATCGCTGTCAGGGGTGAGATCGAACGCGGCGGGGCTCTCGGCTTCGGAAGGCGTTTCACTGCTCATAGCGGCCTCGTTGTTGGCTCGTCTTGGATGGTTGTCATTCTGGCAGCGTTTGCGGTTATCTGCCTGTCATTCGGCCATCATCCCGTCGGCAGCCAAATCGACCATGCTGTAAAGAAAGGTTTACGAGCGGTGGAGGTCTGTCGCTCTGAAAGCAGTGAATATTGGCCCGCGCCCATGTGATGTATCGATCCGTTGCCACGGCCACGACCTAATAGTCATCTCGCACCCATCCGAGGGCCTTGCCCCGAACACTCGCCTCGACTGTCATGAAGCCATAATGACAACGAGGACAACCCATGAACGCCGTGTCCAGAATCGAACAGCACAACCCCATCGGAACCGACGGTTTCGAGTTCGTCGAATTCACCGCTCCTACGCCTGAAGGCATCGATCAGCTGCGCCAGCTGTTCACCGCCATGGGCTTCACCGAAACGGCCAAGCACCGCAGCAAGCAGGTGTGGCTGTTCCAGCAGCACGGCGTCAATTTCGTTCTCAATGGCAGCCCGACTGGCCATGTGCACGCCTTTGCCGAGAAGCACGGGCCGAGCGCCTGTGCCATGGCCTTCCGGGTTCACAACGCCGCCCAGGCTGCCGCCTATGTGAAGGAGCAGGGCGCTACCCTGGTCGGCAGCCACGCCAACTTCGGTGAGCTGAACATTCCTTGCGTCGAAGGCATCGGCGGCTCGCTGCTGTATCTGGTTGATCGTTACGGCGAACAAAGCATCTACGACGTGGACTTCGAGTTCATCGAAGGTCGCGGCCCGGACGACAACGCCGTCGGCCTGCAGATGATCGACCACCTCACCCACAACGTGAAGCGCGGACAGATGGACGTCTGGTCCGGCTTCTACGAGCGCATCGCCGGGTTTCGCGAGATCCGTTATTTCGATATCGAAGGCAAGCTCACCGGCCTGGTCTCCCGGGCCATGACCGCGCCCTGCGGCAAGATCCGCATCCCCATCAACGAGTCGGCGGACGACAAGTCGCAGATCGAGGAATTCATCCGCGAGTACCACGGTGAGGGTATCCAGCATATCGCGCTGTCCACCGACGACATCTACGCCACCGTGCGCAAGCTGCAGGCCAACGGCGTGGCCTTCATGAGCACGCCGGACACTTACTACGAGAAGGTCGACCAGCGCGTGGCCGGGCATGGCGAGCCGCTGGACGTGCTGCGTGACCTGAGCCTGCTGATCGACGGTGCGCCGGGAGACGACGGCATCCTGCTGCAGATTTTCACCAACACGGTGATCGGCCCGATCTTCTTCGAGATCATTCAGCGCAAGGGCAATCAGGGCTTCGGCGAGGGCAATTTCAAGGCCCTGTTCGAATCCATCGAAGAGGATCAGCTGCGTCGTGGTGTGATTAGCGAGGAGTAGCGCCATGAGCCGCCAATGGATCAGCTTTCCCCTGCGTGAAGGCGAGCACTCGCGCCAGGCTCACTGTGACTTGCCGGCCGAGACCTACGAGCGGGAAATGGGCCGCGAGGGTTTCTTCGGCCCTGTGACCCATCTGCATCACAAGCATCCGCCCACCGGCTGGGTCGACTGGCAGGGCCCGCTGCGGCCCCATGCCTTCGACTTCAACCGGATTGCCAGCGAGCACGACTGCCCGCTACAGGCGCCGCTGACCCTGCATAACGCCGACATTCGCTTGCGCGTGTGGAAGACCGCCGGCGCCATGAACCACCTGGTGCGCAACAGCGATGGCGACGAACTGCTGTTCGTGCATGACGGCGCAGGGCACTTCTACTGTGATTTCGGGCACCTGGAGTATCGCGATGGCGATTATCTGGTGATTCCCCGTGGCACCGCCTGGCGCATCGAGCCGACAGCGCCCAGCCATTTCCTGCTGATCGAAAACACCGATGGCGCCTATCAGGTTCCCGACAAGGGGCTGCTCGGGCCTCAGGCGATCTTCGATCCGGCGGTGCTCGATCACCCACATATCGATGATGCCTTCAGGGCCCAGCAGGACGAACGCTCCTGGCAGATCCGCATCAAGCGGCGCAACCAGATCAGCACCGTGACCTACCCCTACAACCCGCTGGATGTGGTGGGCTGGCACGGCGACAACACCGTGGTGCGCCTCAACTGGCGCGATATCCGGCCCCTGGTGAGCCATCGCTACCACCTGCCACCGTCGGTACACACCACCTTCGTGGCCAATGGTTTCGTGGTCTGCACATTCACACCACGCCCGGTGGAGTCCGACCCCGGTGCACTCAAGGTGCCGTTCTTCCACAACAACGATGACTACGACGAAGTGCTGTTCTATCACCGCGGCAATTTCTTCAGCCGTGACAACATCGAAGCCGGGATGGTCACCCTGCACCCCTGCGGCTTCCCCCATGGCCCGCACCCCAAGGCCCTGAAGAAGGCGCAGACCGACCCAGCCACCTTCACCGATGAGGTGGCGGTGATGATCGACACGCGTCGTGCCCTGGAGGTGGCTGACGCCGCCGCTGCGGTGGACGTTGCCGAGTACGTGAATTCCTGGCGTGCGCCGGGCAAGGAGTCCTGATGAAACTGGCATCACTGAACCAGGGGCGCGACGGCGTGTTGGTGGTCGTCTCCCGCGATCTGTCACGTGCCGTTCGCGTGCCGCAGATCGCCCACACGCTGCAGGCCGCCCTGGATCAATGGGCGAGCGTGCGGGCACAGTTGGAGGCGGTCTACCAGCGTCTCAATGATGGCCTGGAGGCCGCCGCGTTCGACTTCGACCAGCGCGATTGCCACAGCCCGCTGCCGCGCGCCTATCACTGGGCCGATGGCAGTGCCTACGTCAATCATGTCGAGCTGGTGCGCAAGGCCCGTGGTGCCGAGATGCCCGAGTCGTTCTGGCACGAGCCGCTGATGTACCAGGGCGGTTCGGATGCCTTCATCCCGCCCCACGCGCCGATCCGCCTGGGTGACGAAGCCTGGGGTATCGATCTGGAAGCCGAACTGGCGGTGATCACTGACGACGTACCGATGGGTGTCACGCCTGCCCAGGCACTCGGGCATGTACAGTTGCTGCTGCTGGTCAACGACGTGTCGCTGCGCAACCTGATTCCCGGCGAGCTGGCCAAGGGCTTCGGCTTCTACCAGAGCAAGCCATCGTCGAGTTTCTCACCGGTGGCGGTCACCCCGGACGAGCTGGGCGAGAGCTGGCGCGAGGGGCGGGTACATCGGCCGCTGGTGTCGCACATCAACGACCAGCTGTTCGGCCAACCCGACGCCGGCACCGACATGACCTTCGACTTCCCCACGCTGATTACCCACGCCGCGCGTACCCGCCCCCTGGGCAGCGGCACCATCATCGGCTCGGGCACCGTCTCCAATTACGACCGCAGTGCCGGCTCCAGCTGCCTGGCCGAGAAGCGCATGCTGGAAGTGCTCGAACACGGCGAGGCGAAAACCCCGTTTCTCAAGTTCGGTGACCGGGTGCGCATCGAGATGTTCGACGCCGCTGGCGCAAGCATCTTCGGCGCCATCGACCAGCAGGTCGAACGCTATCACTAGCCTGTAGGAGCGTCGCCCTCGGCGCGAAGCGATAGCTGTTTTGCCGCGTACTCGGCGTCGCCACGCGATTCGCCCCGGGGGCGGGCGCCTACAAATAGGGAGGCCATCGTGTTGACGCTATACGGCTACTGGCGCTCCAGCGCCGCTTACCGGGTGCGGATTGCACTCAACCTGAAGGGCCTCGCTTACCGGCACGTGCCGGTGCATCTGGTTCGCGACGGTGGTGAGCAGCACGGCGATGCCTACCGGGCGCTGAACCCCCAGGGCCTGGTGCCGCTGCTGGTGGATGAGGAGAACGGTGGCGTGCGTATCGCCCAGTCCCTGGCGATTCTCGAATACCTCGACGAGATCTTCCCGGTGCCGGCGATACTGCCTGGTGACCCGGCCCAGCGCGCGGCGGTCAGGGCGCTGGCGCTGCACATCGCCTGCGAGGTGCATCCGCTCGACAACTTGCGGGTGCTGCAGTATCTCGAGCGTGAGTTGGGCGTCTCCGAGGAGGAAAAAAACGTCTGGTACCGGCACTGGGTGGCTCAGGGCCTGACTGCCGTGGAGCAGGGCCTGGTGGCGTACGGTGAAACATTTTCCCTGGGCAAGCGGCCCGGCTATCTGGAAGCCTGTTTGGTTCCACAGGTGTACAATGCGCGCCGTTTCGACTGTGACCTCGATGCGTATCCTCGCATCCTCGCTCTGACCGCACGCTGTGAGGCCCTCGAGGCATTCCAGCAAGCCGCACCGGATGCCCAGCCCGACGCGCAGTGATCGACGAGAAAACCAAGCCATTCCGCCAGGCCACGAGCCGAGCGGGTTCGATCCCGTCACGGTCGATCACCCACAGGTGACAGATGCCAAGCGAAATGCTCCAGACAGGCCCGCTCAAGCGCGGCCTGAAGAACCGCCATATTCAATTGATCGCCCTGGGTGGCGCCATCGGCACCGGTTTGTTCCTCGGCTCGGCCGGGGTCATGGCGTCGGCCGGACCATCGATGATCCTTGGCTATGCGATTGGCGGTTTCATCGCCTTCCTGATCATGCGCCAGCTCGGCGAAATGATCGTCGAAGAGCCCGTGGCCGGCTCCTTCAGCCACTTCGCCAACGCCTACTGGGGGCCGTTCGCGGGCTTCCTGTCGGGCTGGAACTACTGGGTGCTCTACGTGCTGGTCGGCATGGCCGAGCTCACTGCAGTGGGCAAGTACGTGCAGTACTGGTGGCCAGACGTGCCGACCTGGGCCACTGCGGCGGTGTTCTTCGTCGCCATCAATGCCATCAACCTGACCAATGTGCGAGTGTTCGGCGAGGCCGAGTTCTGGTTCTCGATCATCAAGGTGGTGGCGATCATCGGCATGATCCTGCTCGGTTGCTACCTGCTGTTCAGCGGCGCAGGCGGCGAGCAGGCATCGGTCAGTAACCTGTGGAGCCACGGTGGTTTCTTCCCCAACGGTATCTCGGGGCTGGTGATGATGATGGCCATCATCATGTTCTCCTTCGGCGGCCTGGAGCTGGTGGGCATCACCGCGGCCGAAGCCGATCAGCCGAAAACGGTGATCCCCAAGGCGATCAACCAGGTGGTCTATCGCATCCTGATCTTCTACATCGGCGCGCTGACCGTACTGCTGTCGCTGCATCCCTGGGACGATCTGGTGGCGACCCTCACCGCCGGTGGCGACTCCTACGGCAGCAGCCCCTTCGTGCAGATCTTCTCGCTGATCGGTAGCGACACCGCCGCGCACATCCTCAACTTCGTGGTGCTCACCGCGGCGCTGTCGGTCTACAACAGCGGCGTGTACTGCAACAGCCGCATGCTCTATGGCCTGGCAGAGCAGGGCAATGCGCCCAAATCGCTGCTCAAGGTCGACAAGCGCGGTGTGCCGGTACTGGCGATCTTCTTCTCGGCAGCCTTCACGCTGATCTGCGTGGTGGTCAACTACCTGGTACCGAAGAGCGCACTGGAGCTGCTGATGTCCCTGGTGGTCGCCGCGCTGGTGATCAACTGGGCGATGATCAGTCTGGCCCACATCAAATTCCGCAAGGCCATGCAGGCCAAGGGCGTCGAGCCGTCGTTCAAGGCCTTCTGGTTTCCCTTCGCCAACTACCTGTGCCTGGCGTTCGTGCTGTTCATCCTTGGTGTGATGCTATTCATTCCGGGCATTCGCATGTCGGTGTTCGCCATTCCGTTCTGGTTGCTGTTCATCTGGGGCTGCTTCCAGCTGCGCCAGCGTCGGCTCGCTCGGTAACCAACGGGGCCGCCATCTGCGACACCCGCAGCACAACGCTGCGGGTGTCATTTTTGCCATCTGTTGCCGTGCTGCAACCTTTTGTTGCGCTACAGCAAACCTCTCAGTGAACCTGAAGGTATAGTGGCAACTTAATGGCGCTGCCTTTTTGTTAAGGCTTTGCGCCGCGCGGCCGATTACCTTTCTGAAGCCATGAGTAGCGTCGATGTAACGGCGCTCGAGCACTGCAATTTATAAAAATAAATGGAGCCGCTTAGATGTTGCATTCTGCCACTCGACTGTTCGTCGACCTTTCCGTAGGCAAGAAACTTCTGATGGGCTTTGGCCTGGTGCTGTTGCTGACCGTTGCCGTGACCGGCAGTGGTTTCGTCGCCGTGCAGGCGGTGATGCAGGGGCACGCCCAGTCCCTCGGGCTGTCGACCATCGACGCGCAGATACTCGGTGCGCGGCGTATGGAGCGCGACTACGCCATCAGCCACAGCGAAGCCGATGCGCAGCGTATGCGTGAGCAGCTCGCCAAGGTGCGTGCCGGCCTGGCCGAGCAGATCGCCAGTGCCACCCCCGCCGAACGCGAGCGCCTGCAGGCCATGGATACCGCCACTGCTGATTACCTGCAGCAGTTCGATGCCAGCGTGCAGCAGCAGGCTCGCGCCAGCGAGGCCCGTACCCAGATGGGCGAAGCGGCCCAGGAAGCGCGCAGCCAGTTCGAGATGATCGAGCTGGGTATGTACGATGCCGTGCGTGAGTTACGTCTGGGTGGCGACCAACTGCGGGGCAGCGACCCACTGACCCTGGCGGAAACCGCCTCCAACCTCAGCAAGCGCATGCTCGAACTGCGCGGCCACGAAAGCCAGTTCATCATCGATGGTTCACCAGCTGCGCTGGAAGACTGGAACTTCGTCAGTTACGACCTGCAATCGTCAGCCAGCGGCCTGATGGTGTGGCTCAATGACGATCAGAAACGCGCGATCGAGGCTGCTCTGGTGGCGCTCAGCACTTATCAGCAGGCGTTCACCAATTTCCAGGCGCTCTACGAACAGAGCAAAGCCACTGATGCGGCCATGCTCCAGCAAGCCGACCAGGTGCTGGCGCTGGCCGAGCAGGCCAAGAACGTCGAAGAGCAGAGCATGACCGATGACAGCCGTAGCGCCATGTTGCTGCTTGGCAGCATGGGCGGCGCGGCCGTGTTGATCGGCCTGTTCGCGGCGCTGAGTATCAGCCGTTCCATCGTCGCGCCGCTGCGCCAGACGGTGGCCTTCGCCCAGCGTATCGCCGGCGGTGACCTCAGTCAGGATTTGCCGCTTAATCGCCACGATGAACTCGGTCAGCTGCTCGAAGCCATGCAGGGCATGACCCGTAGCCTGCGCGATCTGGTCGGGCGGATTGGCGGCGGTGTTGGGCAGATCGCCGCGGCAGCCGAGCAGCTCTCGGCGATCACCGCTCAGACCAGCGCCGGCGTGCAGAACCAGAAGGTCGAAACCGAGCAGACTGCTACCGCCATGCACCAGATGGCCGCCACCGTGCAGGAAGTCGCGCAGAACGCCGAGCAGGCATCGCTGGCCGCTGCAGATGCGGATCGTGAAGCTCAGCAGGGCAATCAGGTGGTGCAGCAGGCGATCAGCCAGATCGGCAAGCTGGCCCAGGAGGTCGAGCAGTCGGCCGAAGCCATGCAGGAGCTGAATCAGGAAAGCGGTCGTATCGGCAGCGTGCTCGAGGTGATCCGCGCGGTTGCCGAGCAGACCAACCTGCTGGCGCTCAACGCCGCCATCGAGGCCGCCCGCGCTGGCGACCAAGGGCGCGGTTTCGCCGTGGTGGCCGATGAAGTGCGAGCCCTGGCGCGACGCACCCATGACTCGACCCAGGAAATCGAAAACCTGATCGCCAATCTGCAGCGTCTGGCCGGTGGCGCCGCGACCCAGATGGAAGGCAGCCGGGCGTTGACTCAACGCACCGTGAGCCTGGCAGGCGAGGCAGGGGAGGCGCTTGGCCGCATCACCCAGGCGGTGAGTACCATCGAGCAGATGAACCAGCAGATCGCCGCGGCGGCGGAAGAGCAAAGCGCGGTGGCGGAAACCATCAGCGAGAGCGTTACGCGAGTACGTGACATCGGCGAGCAGAGTGCCAGCGCCAGCCAACAAACCGCTGCATCGAGTGCCGAACTGGCCCGTCTTGGCGTCGAGCTGCAGGGCCTGGTGCGGCAGTTCCGAATCTGAGCCCGTGATACCTGGGAGAGGGTTTCCCGGGTATCGCTTCGCTCGACCCAGGCTACGGGCTGCTTTCGTTTAACAACTCCGGCGGATGTACGCGAGCTATGTAGCCTGGGTTGAGCCTGCGAAACCCAGGGGATTTCTCGGGTATCGCTGCACTCAACCCAGGCTACGGTTTATAGCGCCGGGTCTTTCTTGTCGTTTGCGGAGCTGGCGGCTTTGCGGCCTGGGGCCAGATCGGTATCGGCGGGTGAGCGCTCGCCCTGCGGGTACTGGCTCAGCTCGCTGGCCCAGAGCGCCAGTGGCACGGGCGTCGAAGGTTGCCAGATGCGCTGCCAGAGCAGGGCAAGGCGCTGCATGTCACCCCGTTCTGCCGGCCAACGATTGATATAAGGCTGCACCTGCCAGGCGTTGTCCTGCCAATGGGCGAAATCGAAGCGGAACGGGTGGAAGCCGGTCATGCCCAGGCGAATATCGGTCACCACCAGGTGGTCGCCGAGCTTGTCGTAGCGCAGTATGTCATCCGTGAACCATTGCAGCCGTTGGTGAGACGGCGAATCATCCAGCACCTTCCCGAGCTCGGCACCGCGAGGCATTCTTTCCAGTACCGGTGGTGCACTGTCGAACCAGCCCACTAGCGCTTCGTGGTAGTCCTCACCCTCGATCACGATCACTCGCCACAGCAACGTATTGAATGGCGTCGGCGAGCTGAAGATGGCTTTGGCCTCGATGCCCTGACGGGCCAGTTCCTGCTCAACCCGTTGTTCGGCCATGTATTTGCCGCCCAGGGTCGAGGCCAGGTAAACGGTAGAAAACGCCAGTGCCCAATTCACCACCGGGTTGGCCCGATCTTTCAGGCCGCTGATCAGCCCATAGATCACCGCGCCAAGCAGCGGCAGGCTGTAGACCGGATCGATGATGAAGATGCTCGACCAGGCTGCCGGTGTTGGTGTGAATGGCCAGAACAGCTGCGTGCCGTAGCTGGTAAAGGCGTCAAGCAGCGGATGGGTAATCAGTACCAGCCAGATCGCCAGGAACAGCCGCTGCGCCGAATAACCAGGGTGTGGTCGCCACTGTCGTAGCAGCCAGGTCAGCAGCAGGGCAAAACCAGTGAGCACGAACAGTGAATGGCTGAAGCCCCGGTGGTAGGTCATCGCCGCCACCGAGTCGCCATAGTCGATGACCACATCCAGATCCGGCAAGGTGCCCAGCACGGCGCCGTACAGCAGCGCCTTGCGCCCTTGCCAACGCCCCAGCAGAGCGCCCTGAATGCTGGCGCCGAGTACGGCTTGGGTAATCGAATCCATGGTCTTCTCTGAAATGCCTGCGCGGTCGACTAAGTTACTTGAGCGCCTCGGCGCTCGTATCGGCAAATTTCAAGCAAAGGTTTCAGCCGATAGACCCTAACAGGCCGTTGAAAAACGTAGGCGAGGCCGCCGATGCGAGGCAGAAACAGGCGAAAAAGCGGAGTTTACAAGCCGTAAATGAGCATTTTGAGCCAGTTTCTAACGAAGCAACGGCAACGCAGGTAGTTTTTCAACAGCCTGCTAGTCCATGTTGCTGACATGGGCGGACACGATCCGCCAGGCGCCCGCGATGCGTATCCAGGTCTGGGTCTGGCGGCCCGTGCGCGGATTGCCCTCACGGCTGAAGGCGATATGAGTGACGGCACTGTCGCTGCCGAAGCTGGTTATCGAGCGCTCGATGATCTTGCGTGACAGTCCGGTTGCCGGGCGGCCATCACGAAACGCGCGTATCGCGGCGCTGCCGTAGAGGTTTTCCGTGGCGCCGTAGCGAACCGTATGAGGGCTCTGCCAGAACAGCTCGTCCAGCGTGGCGATGTCGTTGCTGACCAATGCCTGTTCGTAACGCTCGAAGGCTGCGCTGACCTGGGCGATGACCAGAGGATCGTTCAGCTCCGACTCATCGGCTGCAGGCGACCCGTACAGGCGTGCCGGTGTCAGGCATACGCCGCGCCCTAGCAGGCCGGCCTCGCCCCGGGCATCGAGCATGGCGATAGCGACGTTCGGCAAGCTTGCGCGAGGGTCGATCCGCTCGATGTCGATAGCGGCTCCCAGGCCGAATGGGGCGAACAGTGGGTGCTGGCCTACCTGCCAGTGCGGTGCGCCAGCCGGGCGCCCCGGCAGCCAGCCGGCCATATCGGCGGCGACACCGGTGGCGTGGTGCCAGGCCTGGGCGCCGAAGCCGGCGGCATCGATCACACCGCTGTCGCCGAGCATCGGGCTGATTGGTTCTTCACCCGCTTTCAGGCGTGGCCCTAGTGGTGTGTGGGCTGCGGCCGTGCGCCAGCGAGTGGGCTCGCCGGCCAGCCGGATGCCGACCTCGATACCGTTGCCGGCCATTGCCACCAGCAGCGATCGCGCTGCGGGCTCATCGCACAGCGTGTCGAGCAGCAAATGGCAGGCGGCCATCCACAGCGTCAGGAAGAACAGCGGTGTTTCATCGAGCATCCGCTCGACCTCGTCGGCGCCTTTCAGCAGCGGTATCAGCCGCTCCTGCAGTGCCCGGCTGGCACCGCTGGTGACGCTGTGCAGGTCGTCACCGCGCTGCAGCCCGATGACTGCCACCGGAAGCAGATCGATGGGGCCGGCGGCGAGGGCGCTCTGCAATGCCCGGGCAAGCTCGCCATCGCGCCAGGCCAAACGTTCTATCACCGCCTGCTGGCGCGTGCCGAAACGGATCTGCGGCCCCCGGCCACTGCCCAGGATCGACCAGCAGGGGCGCGGGTTGATCCCAGCGGCATCGACCACCTCGACCAGCGTGGTACTCGGTGAAATCACCGCGGCCAGTGGCGTCACCACATTGAAATCCTGTGCCGATTCGAGGCGCACTTCACCGCTGGTGATCAGGTATTGCGCTGCAGCCTCGCTGTCGGCCCAGCCCTCGTGCAGGCAGCAGAGCACCGCGGATGACAGGATCGGCGCGCTCGGTTGTTCACCGAGACGAAAGGGCGGCCCGGCGTGCAGCAGGGTTCTGTCGGGCAGGCCGATGGCCTCGGCGGCGCTGACCACCCGTTGCCAGACGGGACGCACGGCATAAAGCTTTTCTAGCGCAGGCTGCAGATCGGTCATGGGGTTCGCTCGCTCCCTGGAGTGTCTAGATGTCCAGCACCAGCCGGGCGCTGTTACTGCTGGAGCAGCAGATCATCATGCTGCCGCGCTGAGCATGTTCCTCGGCCGAGTACACCGAGTCCGCGTGCAGCGGATCGCCTTCCACGACCTTCACTTCGCAGGCACCGCAGATGCCTTGCTCGCAGGAGTACATGACATCGGCACCGGCCTCGAGCAGCGCGCCGAGGATGGTTTCGCCCTTGCAGACCTGCACTTCGGTGCCCGAACGCGCGAGCACCACGGTGAAGGTTTCGCTAGCTGTGGCCGGTGGGCTGGCGCTCTGGAAGCGCTCCACGCGCACGTGCTCCAGGCCATGGGCGGCGCTCAGCGTCTCGAGGTCGGCGAGCATGCGCAGCGGGCCGCAGCAATAGATCTCGGTGCGCGGGTCGATAGCGGCGAGGATATCGGCAAGGGACTTGCGGCCCGCAGTACCGGAGACGTGCAGGGTCACGTCATCGCTGCGCTGCAGGGCGTCGAGGAACAGCGTCTGCTCGGCCGACCTGCTCCAGTAGTGCAGATGCACCCGGCGCCCGGCACTGCGCAGCTCCGCGAGCATCGAGAACAGCGGCGTGATACCGATGCCACCGGCGAGCAGCAGCACCGGGGCATCGCCATCGGCGAGCGCGAAGTGGTTGCGTGGCGGCTGCAGGACGAAGGTCTGGCCGACCCGTGCCTGATCGTGTAGCCAGCGCGAGCCGCCGAGGCCGTCGGCGTCGCGCTTGACCGCGACCACATAGCGCTCGGTATCGCACAGTGGAGTGAGCAGCGAGTACGAGCGGATCTGCTCGTTGGGCAGCACGATGTCCAGGTGGGCGCCGGCCTGAACGGCTGCCAGAGGCAGGCCGTCCAGCGGCTGGAATTCGTAGAGCACGATGTCCTGTGCCCCGTAGCGCATGGCCGTGAGGCGGAACGTCGGCGCGAGCGTTTCAGACGGTGCCATAGTTGATACCCATGCCGCGCAGCCAGGATCGGTACTTCATGCCGAGCAGGTCGGTGCTGTGGTGCAGCTCCTGGCGCAGGTCGGTGGGGATGCGCTCGGGGCGCTGGGTGTCGACGATCGCGCTGTCCTGGGCGTAGACCAGATCCTGACGGCGGCGCACGTCTTCATCGCTGGGCATCGGGTCGAAGTTCATGGCGCAGCAGATGCGCACGATGCTGCGTGTCTCGCTGACCTGCTGCATGGTGAAGAAGGTGCAGAAACGGTCGTTCTCGTTACCTTCATGGGCACGCAACGGGTCGGAAATGATCAGGCGCTTCTTGAAATAGGCCACGCCCGGGCGCAGGCACTTGTAGGCGTAGTAGGCGATGACGGGCACCTGGCGCGGGTCGCCATAGGGCTGGGTGACCTGGACTTCCGAGGTGGCCAGCACGCCATCCTCTTCCCACACCTGGTACTGGCCGATGGGATCCGGTGCGTCCATCAGGCCGTTGACGCCAGCGTGTACGAAGGGAAAGTGGGTCGGGTCGATGAAGTTCTCCAGCGCGCGGTAGCCGGATTTGAACTCGTACGGCCCGCAGACCACCTTCTTGTAGCTGTCGTCGAGCCATTCGGGGAAGGCGGCGATATCCTGTGCCGGCTCACCCAGGCAGGTCCAGATGAAACCGTAGGCCTCCTTCACATGGTGAGCGATGGCCTTGGCTTTTTTCATCGGCGTTTCGTTGGGCGATGCCGGAATCAGTGTGCACTGCGCGCTGCCGTCGTAGTTCCAGCCGTGGTACGGGCAGATCACCTTGTCGGAGGCGATGAAGCCTTTGGACAAGCGCGCGCCGCGATGAATGCACAGATCTTCCCAGACATAGGCCTGGCCCTTGGAGTCCCGCCAGATAACCAGATCACGGTCGAACAGGGTGGACGGATACAGCGTGCCCTCTACCACTTCCTTGCTGCTGGCGACCACATGCCAGTCATTGAGCAGGGCGGGTGCCAGCGGGGCGTCCAGGTTGTTGAGATGCTCTTTGCAATTCATGGGTCGAACTCCGTTCCTGCACATAAGGATTCCAGGCCGGCTAAGCGCTGGGATGAAAAGTCGCAGTGCGCGAATGTTTCCAATGGCCAATGAAAAGCAAGAGGTATGCCACGTTTTTTGTCTACGCCTGCAACCCAGGCGGGGCGCAATCAGCCGATTTCCTTCAATACCGGGAGGGAGCGCTAAAGGCAGCGCACTGCTATATAAGCGTGCGCTATTTGAGTGGTATGCCACTTATATGGGCAGGTGTGGTAGCTTGACGACGTAAATGCGAACAAGAAGCCTCCAGCTTTGACGGCATGATTCGTGCTGAGGGGAATCGTCGTTTGGCATTTTGTGGTTAGCAGGCCGTTGAAAAACGTTGGCGAGGCAGCCAGCGCAAGGCAAAAACAGGCGAAAAAGCGGAGTTTACGTGTTGTAAATGAGCATTTTGAGCCTGTTTTTAACGTCGCGATGGCCACGCAGGTAGTTTTTCAACAGCCTGTTAGCGCCGGTGAGCCTGAGCGGGGAGGGATAGCGCTGACGATCGCTGGCACTGGTGGATCTGTCGAAACGTAACGACGCAACTGTTAATCATCAGCGAGTAGCCAGGAGCTACGGAGCGCAATATGGACAACCAAGAAGTAAAAGCCATGGTCGACGAGGCCGTGAGTCGCTCGAGCCTGTTGGGTCGACCTGGTTTTTTGATACGCCGTCTGCACCAGGTGCATTGCAGCCTGTTCCAGGAGGAAACCCGAGGCCATGACATCACGCCCGTGCAGTACAGCCTGCTCAGTTCACTGGGCATATTGGGCGAGATGGATCAGAACACCATCGCTCAGGCCATTGGTCTGGAGCGCACCAGCGTTGCCGAGGTGATTCCCCGTCTCGAGGCGCGCGGATTGTTGCTGCGCCGGCAGAGCGAAAAGGACAAGCGCGTCAAACTGGTGAAACTGGCGCGCAAGGGCAAAACCCTGGTCACGAAGATGAACGATGCCGTTCAGCGTGCCCATGACCGCACGCTGGAGGCGCTGCCAGCCGAAGAGCGTGACCTGTTCATGCTCCAGCTGATCCGCTTGGTGGAGGCCAACAACGAGGTCAGAAGTGCTCCCTTGCGGCTACAGCCTACAGAGACCGGCAACTGATCTCTGTATCAGGCGTCTAGCAAACAGGCCAAAGCGGCCTCAGCTCAGCTGACGGGCCAGGGCGAGCAGCGCACGGTCACTGCCACGCGGGCCGATCAGCGAAACGCCCACCGGGCCGTCAGCGGTCTGCAGCAACGGCACGGATACCTGAGGTAACCCGCCGACGCCGGCAATAGCGGTCATCCGCTGGGTCGCCAGGCGAATCTGCTCGACCTGCTCGTCGCTGGCTGTCAGGGCGATCGCCGGGCTGGGTGCAGTGGGCAAGCAAAGCACGCCGTCATCGCCGAGCAGGGCATCCAGCTCTGCACGCAATATGCCGAGGCGTTTCTGCGCAGCGGTAGCATCCGCCGCACTGACGCGGCTGGCATTGGCGAAGCGCTCTTTCACCCCTGGGCCGAACTGCGGCTGGTGCTGGTTGATCCAGCTGCCGTATTCCTGCCAGGCTTCGAAGGCCTGCAAGGTGCGGAAATCGTTGGCGAGGTCGGCCAGCGACGGCAGTGCCTGCCAGCCATCACAGGGCAGTGGCAGGCGCGACAGTGTCAGCCAGCTGTTGAATTGCGCCAGCACCGCTTCGCCAGCCTCCTCACGCACGTTGCTGACCAGCAGCACACGGCGTAGGCGAGGTTCACTCGTGGGCAACAGCACCTTGCCGACCCGCTCCAGGGTTTCCCCATCGCGGGCGAACCAGCCCAGGCAGTCGAAGCTGCGTGCCAGTTGCGCGCAGTGCGCGTAGGTGAGCGCGCCATGGCTGGGGCGCAGCCCGTAAATCCCACAGTAGCTGGCCGGAATGCGGATCGAGCCACCGGTATCGCTGCCCATGGCGAAATCCACCAGGCCTGCGGCCACCACCGATGCCGAGCCGCTCGACGAACCACCCGCTGTCGCACCCGGCACCGCAGGATTAGGTGGCGTGCCGTAGTGGACGTTGCTGCCGGCCAGGCTGTAAGTCAGCTCGTCGGTGTGAGTCTTGCCCGTCAGCGTGGCGCCCGCGGCCAGCAGTTGGTCGATCAGCGGCGAGGTGGTTGGCGCAGGCGGGTGGCT
Organism: Pseudomonas sp. PME37.24/006; assembly: GCF_055556635.1. Taxonomy (NCBI): domain Bacteria; kingdom Pseudomonadati; phylum Pseudomonadota; class Gammaproteobacteria; order Pseudomonadales; family Pseudomonadaceae; genus Pseudomonas; species Pseudomonas sp. PME37.24/006. Next base: position 133,300 of record NZ_JBVHNL010000003.1, on the reverse strand, counting down.
GTTACGCCATAGCGGATGACCGCCGCCGGTGCGGTGGCCGGCGATTGCCATCACGTCCTTGACCGCGAAGCTCAAGCCGTCGAGCGGGCCCGAACCGGTGGCGGCAAGGTGGATCGGATCATCGGTGATCATTCCGTTGGCAAGCTTCATGGGCATGTTCCTGACAGTGGGCGATGAAAGATAACAGGTGATTCATGCGACCTCAGCGCATTATCGCCAGCCGCCATGTAGGAGCCCCGACCCCGGGGCGAATATGCGGCCGACGCAGATGGTGCGGTATGACCGCTATCGCTTCGCGCCGGGGCGACGCTCCTACAGGGTGAGGTCTGCAAGCACCTCCATGCTGTAGGAGCCCCGACCCCGGGGCGAATATGTGGCCGACACGGATGGTGCGGTGTGGCCGCTATCGCTTCGCGCCGGGGCGACGCTCCTACAGGGTGAGGTCTGCAAACACCTCCATGTTGTAGGAGCCCCGACCTCGGGGCGAATATGTGGCCGACGCAGATGGTGCGGTGTGACCGCTATCGCTTCGCGCCGGGGCGACGCTCCTACAGGATTGGGGTCTACGCCAGCTCTGCGCTTGCGAGCGATCCATGTGTTCACTCAGGCCGCAAAGCTGGAGTAGGGCGGCAGGATCGAGGCGACAGCGTCGAAGCGCTCGCCGTCTTTCAGGCAGAACGCCGGGGTCAGCAGGCGGTCGCTGTAGGCGGCGGTGCCTTCGTTGTCCTTCAGCTGGAAGCGGCCACGTTCATCGTTGAGTACGCTGATGTCGGCCGGGTTGCCGATGGCCAGGGTGCCGAGGTCTTTCGGCAGGCCGAACACCTCCACCGGGTTGCAGGTGGCCATGGCCACCACGTGGTTGATGGGCAAGCCCAGGGCCAGCATGCTGGTCATCGCCGAGGCCATGGAGAAGCGCTGTTTGCCGAAGAACATGTGCTCGGTATCCGAGTGCTCTTTCGGTGTGCCCGGCGGCGCGGGTACCAGGGTGTTGTAGCCGTGCATGTCGGCACCGAGGGTGTCGGGAATCACGCCGCCATCGAGAACGATGCGCGCGCACTGGAAGCTGAAGTGCGAGCCGTGACCGACATCCACCTTCAGCCCCATGTCCCTGGCCAGGGTCATGAAGGGGTGCAGCTTGCCGTCGGCGCTGACCACACCGCCCGGATGACGGGAGAACGGGTGGGCGAGGATATCGCCAGCTTTGAGCATCGGCACCACATCGGCGAGGATCGAGTCGGGATGCACCGGGCTCGGGTCTCCTGGGCTTGGCCACAGCTGGCCGAAGTGAATGTACAGCGGCATGCCGGCGCGCCGGGAGATCTCCGCGCTCATCGCCATCACATCGCTGCCCCAGCGTTCGAAGCCGCCCAATTCGGCGTGGGCCTTGAAGCCCTTGATGATGTCGGTATTGGCCAGCGCCGCGCGTACGGTCGCGTCGACGTCCACGCACTCCGGGGTATACAGGCTGGGGTAGAAATGACCCTCCAGGCCGCCGACCAGGTAGGCCGACAGGTAGGCGAATACGCGGGTTTTCTTGGCCTTGACCACATGCTCGCGGAACGCCGGCAGCGTCATGCACGATGGCCCGCCCTGGTCGATCAGGGTGGTCACCCCCGAATGCACGCCGGCGAGATCGGCATCCAGCCCGAAGCGGCCGGTCACGAATTCGAAGACGTGGCCGTGGGTGTCGATCAGGCCGGGCGTAACCAGCTTGCCGCTGACATCGATCACCGTGGTTGCCGCACCGGCAGCGCCAGGCGCGGTGATCGCCTCGATACGACCATTGCTGATGGCGATGTCGAAATTCCCGTCGTAGCCCTGGGCGGGGTCGATCAGGTAACCACCTTTGAGGATTACATCAGCCATTGTTCTTCACCTTCTACTAGTCGCGAACCCAACACTGCGTTGAGGTATGCCCAAGTGGGTGCAACGGCTGTGCCATTTATCCCGTATCTATTTCCATTAAAATCTCAATATATTGATAAATATAGATTTATTATTTTATTTATAGAGGGGTATACCACTCTTTATGATTGTCGGTGGCGAATCTTAATTGCCCTTTACGAACTAAAGTGGGGTATGCCACCTATTTGTGCCTTGTTTTGATGCAGGCGTGATACGCCCTCGAATGGGCTCATGCGTAGCCAGAGCGCAAGCCTGCTTTCGCCTCGAGCAGTACGTGACTGCAGGCAGGGGACTGGCCTGAATGAAGCCTCGCCCATTTAAGTGGCATACCACCCATATCGCGAGCGCTGTTGGGGCGAACAATGCACATGATCCAGCTATCAAAAAACCTGAAAATTAATTAACTATCTGATTATTAACCGTAAAAAATAAATGGCATGCCACTTGCTTTGACCCTTGTGCTGCGCCGGCCGTGGTTTTGCGTGCCCGCATTGATGTCAACGTCAATAACTAGAAGGAAGTCAGCATGTCAGCAATTCGCGACCTTATTTGCTCCACGGCTGTTGCCAAGGGGCACGTTGGTAAATCTCTTTCGGCTATCGCGCTGGCACTGGCGACCACCATCGGCGCCGTATCCATCAGCCAGGCCATGACCGCTGAAGAGGTGAAGGCTCGGGGCTACGTCGTGGTCGCCACCGAAGATGACTACCGTCCCTTCGAATTCATGGAGAACGGCAAGTCGACCGGCTACGACAACGAACTCAAGGATCTGGTAGAGAAGGAAACCGGCCTGGAACTGCGTCAGCAGATCATGCCCTGGGCCGGGATTCTTTCTGGCGTCACCAGCGGCAAGTTCGACATGGCGCTGTCTGCGGTCATGGTCACCGCCGAACGCAAGCAGAGCTTCGACTACACCACGCCAACGGCTGAATCGGCGACCTACTACGGGGTGAAGAAGGGAAGTTCGATCAAGACCGCCGAAGACCTGATCGGCAAGGTAGTCGGGGCTGAAACCGGTAGTGCCTTCCTGGCCGAACTCAAGGCATTCGACGCCAAGCTCAAGGCCAGCAAAGGCGAGGGCGTGAAGAAAATCATGGAGTACCACGGCTATCCCGAGGCTTATCAAGATCTGGCCCAGGGCCGTATCGATGCAGTCGTTAACACTGATCTGACCTTGCGTGCGCTGGTCAAGGAGCGTGGCGATGTGTTCGAGCTGGGGCAGCCGATCGGTGAGCCTGGCCACAAAGCCTGGGCCGTCAAGAAAGGCAACGATGGCGTACTCGAGGTGATCAACAACGCACTGCTGAAAATCCGTGAAAGCGGTGAGATGTATCGCCTGCAGGAAAAATGGTTGGGCGTGCGCTTCGAGAACATGCCGCTTAACGTGAACTGATAAAGCCATCATGAATGCATACGACTACTGGAGCATCCTGCAGGGTGCCTTTGCCACGGTGGGTGTGTCACTGGTAGGAATCGTGATTGGCATTCCTCTGGGGCTGGGCCTGGCGCTGGTGCGCTGGGCCCGGATCCCGGTAGCCCGGCAACTGGCCTTCGTCTACGTCAGCATTATCAGATCCTGCCCTGCGGTGACCCTGATTCTGCTGGTGTACTTCGGCCTGCCGCAGTTCGGCATCTCGCTGAGCCCGCTGCTCGCCGCACTGATTTCCCTTTCGGTCACCGCCGCTGCATTCAACTGCGAGATATGGCGCGCGGCCTTGCTGGCCTTCGATCGACAGCAGTACGACGCGGCGCTGGCCTTCGGCATGCCGCGGCGCATGCGGGTGATGCGCATCGTGCTGCCCCAGGTCTGGCAGTCGAGCCTGCCTGGGCTGGTCAACGAGATGACCATGCTGGTGAAGTCCAGCCCGGCCATCGCGGTGATCGGCATGGTCGAGATCACCCGTGCAGCCCAGCGTGTGGGCGCCAGAACCTATGATCCATTGCCGCCGTTGCTGGTCGGGCTGTGCCTGTACGTGGCGATCATCTTTCTGCTGGTCAGGCTGCAACGTCGCCTGGAGCGCAACGTCCAGGGTCTGGAGTCCGCCGTATGAACCTCAGCGATTTCATCACCGTCTGGCAGCACTATCCGTCAATTCTGGAAGGCTTCATGAACACCCTGGTGTTCATCCTGATCGCCGGCAGCGTCTCGCTGCTGCTGGGGATTCTGCTCACGCCGCTGCTGATGTCGAACCGCGTGTTCATTGGCCGCAGCGCTTCGTTCTACTGTGAGTGCATGCGCTGCACGCCGTTCCTGCTGCTGGTGTACCTGATCTATTTCGGGCTGCCATCTGGGGGCATCCAGCTGAGCAACTGGGTGTCGGGCATCGTTGCGCTGATCATCTACAACACCGCCTACATGGCGATCATCCTCAAGGGCGCCTGGAAGGATCTGCCCCACGACACCATCGAGGCGGGCAGGGCGTTCGGCTTCCACGGCTTCGGCTTGCTGCGGCGCATCATCATGCCGCCCGTGCTGCTGCGCGCGACACCGATGATCGGCAACCAGATGATCCAGATCGTCAAGGACAGCGCCTTTTTGGGAATCATCGCCGTGACCGAGCTGACGGCCGCCATCAACGCCATTCAGTCGACTTACTTCATTCCCTTCGCCAGCTTTCTGTCGGCGGTGCTGATGTACTGGGTGATCTGTCTGGCCATCGAATTGCTCACCAACCTATTTACCCGTTACGCCGAGGTGCGCCGCGCATGAGCAGTCTTATGAACAACGTGGATACGTCAGCAACGACCAAGGTGTTGCAGGTGCAGGGCGTGTCCAAGTCCTTTGGCGCCAACCGCGTATTGGCGGATGTATCCCTGGATTTGGAGCGTGGCGAAGTGCTGTGCCTGCTCGGGCCGTCGGGCTGCGGCAAGTCGACCCTGCTGCGCTGTATCAACTGGCTGGAGACGCCGGACGCCGGCAGCATCCGTCTCAATTCCAAGCGTTTCGGTGCGCACAAGGGCGGCGCGCGGATCGGCGATGCCGAACTGGCGCAGATGCGCTCGCGCATCGGTATGGTGTTCCAGCACTTCGCTTTGTGGCCGCACCTGACCGTGCTCGGCAATATCATGGAAGCCCCGGTACACGTGCAGAAGCGCAACCGTAAGGAGGTGCATGACGAGGCTATGGCGCTGCTCGCCAAGGTCGGGCTTGCCGACAAGGCCAACATGTTCCCGTCGCGGCTCTCGGGCGGGCAGAAACAGCGGGTCGGCATTGCCCGTGCGCTGGCCATGAAGCCGGACGTGCTGTTGTTCGACGAACCCACCAGCGCCCTCGACCCGATGCTGGTCGGCGAGGTGCTGGAGGTGATGCGCGATCTGGCCGCCGAGGGCGCGACCATGGTGATCGTCACCCATGAAATGGAGTTCGCCCGGCAGGTCGCCAGCCGAATCATCTTCATGGATGGCGGCCACATCGTTGAAAGCGGCTTGCCGGAAGCCTTCTTCAGTGCCCCGCAAACGGCCCGCGCCCAGCAGTTTCTGGCGCCGTTCCGGCAGCGAGCCTGAGCTGTGCCGTTGGCCGCGAGCGCTGGTGCCTGGCGACGCTCCGGCGTTATGCTGCGCGGCTCAGCTCATTGCCGGAACCCCCATGCTGGTCATTTCCAACAGCATCCATCTGCCTGACGACGAAGTCGAACTCACCGCCATCCGCGCCCAGGGCGCGGGCGGGCAGAACGTCAACAAGGTGTCCAGCGCCATGCACCTGCGCTTCGACAGCCAGGCGTCGTCACTGCCGCCGTTCTACAAGGAACGGCTGTTGGCGCTGCGTGACAGCCGCATCACTGCCGATGGTGTGGTGATCATCAAGGCGCAGCAATATCGCACCCAGGAACAGAACCGCGCCGACGCCCTGGAGCGCCTGGCCGAGCTGATCCGTTCCGCAGGCAAGACCGAAAAGGCCCGCCGCCCGACCAAACCGACCCTCGGTTCCAAGAAGCGTCGGCTGGAAGGCAAGACCAAGCGCGGGGCGATCAAAGCGGGCAGGGGCAAGGTCGATTTTTAATCCCAGTGCGGCGCAAACCCCGGGTTGGCCAGCCGCTCCCCGCGCTCCAGTTTGGCGATGGCTGCCATGTCCTGTTCGCTGAGTGTCAGCTTCAATGCGCCCAGGTTGCTATCCAGGTTGGCCCGTTTGGTGGATGACGGAATCACCGCGAAACCCTGCTGCAGCGCCCAGGCCAGTGCGACCTGTGCTGGATTGGCGGCGTGTTTGGCGGCGATGTCCTGAATCACCGGATCGCTCATCACCTTGCCGTAGGCCAGTGGCATGTAGGCGGTCAGGTGCACGCCGTGTTCCTGGGCGAACTCCACCACCTTGCGGTTCTGCAGGAACGGGTGGATTTCCACCTGGTGGGTGGCGATCTGGTCAGCGCCGACCACCTCCATTGCCTGTTGCAGATGCGCGTTGGTGAAGTTGGACACACCGATCAGCGCGGTCAGACCAGCAGCCTTGGCCTCCAGCAGGGCTGCCATGTATTCGGCCACCTGTAGTTCGTCATTGGGGGAGGGCCAATGGATCAGGGTCAGATCGACCTGGTCGAGGCGCAGCTTGCGCAGGCTTTCTTCCAGGCTGGGGATCAGCTTGTCGGCGCCCAGGTTGTCGGTCCAGATCTTGGTGGTGACGAACAGTTCGCTGCGCGGCACGCCGCTTTCGGCGATGGCTTGGCCCACTTCGGCTTCGTTGCCGTAGATCTGTGCGGTGTCGATATGCCGGTAGCCAAGCTCAAGGCCGGTGCGTACCGAATCGATCACCTGCTGATCCTTGAGGCGGAAGGTGCCGAGGCCGAGGGCGGGAATCTGTGGCATGTAAGTCTCCTGTTGAATGGACAGCTGTCTGTAGCTGACAGCGATGCCCAAGGGTTGTTGCGCTGGATTCGTGAGCCAGTATGTGCCGTGGACTTATGCGGAAAAACCGCGTTTCATGCAGAACATATTTGCGCCGCAATCACGAATGGTCGCCATGAAAACCACCCTCGACGAACTCCTTGCCTTCAGTACCGTGGTGGCCAGCGGCTCCATCAGCGCCGCCGCGCAGCAGTTGGGGCAGACCGCTTCGGGCATCAGCCGTGCCCTTAGCCGACTGGAAGAAAAGCTCGATGTAACGTTGCTGCAGCGCACCACCCGGCGCCTGGAACTGACCGAGGAGGGCCATGCCTTTCTCGTCCAGGCGCGGCGCATCGTGGCCAGTGTCGAAGAAGCCGAGGAGCAGATGCGCGTGCGTAGGCAGACGCCGGCCGGGCGCTTGCGCGTCAACGCTGCCGCGCCGTTCGTGCTGCATGCGATGGTGCCGCTGGTCAAAGGCTTTCGCGAGCGCTACCCGAATATCCAGCTGGAGCTGCACAGCAGCGATGAAATCATCGACCTGATCGAGAAGCGCACCGACGTGGCCATCCGCATCGGCCCGCTGCGCGACTCCACCCTGCATGCCCGGCCGCTGGGCAGCAATCGCATCCGCGTTCTGGCCAGCCCGGTCTATCTGCAGGAGCGAGGCGTGCCGAGCAGTGTCGAGGCGCTGAGCGAGCATAGCCTGCTCGGCTTCACCCAGCCGGAGAGCCTCAACCTGTGGCCGCTGCGCCATGAGCACGGCGACCGTTACGCCATCGAGCCCAGCCTGCAGGCCTCCAGCGGCGAGACACTGCGCCAACTGGCCTTGAGCGGCGCGGGGATCGTTTGCCTGGCGGATTTCATGACCCACCGCGACCGTGCTTCGGGCGAGCTGGTACAAATCCTCACGGAGCACACCGTGGAGGTGCGCCAGCCGATCCATGCCGTGTACTACCGCAACACCGCACTGACGTCGCGCATCACCTGTTTTCTTGATTACCTGAGCTGCGAGCTGGGCCAGACGCTGTGAGTTTCACGTGCTCGCAAAGGCGTGAAATACAGAGTGATTCGGGCGGGTTTTCGCTGGAGCCGGGCGCGGGCCGAGTGCCCGGATTACCTGGGCTGCAGCATATGTACCAGTGGTCGTATATATAGGTGGAACTGGCCGAGTGCCACACGGGTCTAGGATGATGGTTGATAAGGAGATACCAAAATGACCAAGTCCCCGTTCTTTCGTCGTCTGGCTGCCATGTTGGCAGTGTTCCATGTCCTCATGATCGCCCAGGTTCCACTCGCCAATGCCGCGATGATCGGTACGGGTGAAGTGCTCACCGAGCAGCAACAGCAGGTCGACCGTCAGCAGCTGCTGTCGATGCTCGACGATCAGCAGGTCAAGGAAAAGCTGCTCGCCATGGGCGTCGAGCGTGATCAGGTGGAAAACCGCATCAACAACCTGACCAGCGCCGAACTGTCGCAATTCAATGCACAGCTCTCTGAAGCCCCGGCTGGTGCCGGTGTGGTCGGCATCATTGTGTTGTTCTTGGTGATCTTCATCATCACCGATATGCTCTGCGCCACAGACCTCTTCAGTTTCGTGAAATGTATAAATCGCTAAGACCGCTCCTCGCTTCACTTCTGATCGTCCTGCTCAGCGCGTGCGCCAGCTCTCCGGTACTTTTACCGGAGACCGAGCGCCTGCCTGAGCGGGTCGAGCTCAGCAGCGTTCCCTTCTATCCGCAGACCGCTTATCAGTGTGGCCCCGCCGCTTTGGCGACCATGCTCAATCAGCGCGGTGTGCTGACCACCCCAGGTTTCCTGCAGGATCAGGTCTATATCCCTGGCCGCGAAGGCAGCTTGCAGGTGGAAATGGTGGCAGCAGCGCGCTCTCACGATTTACTCGTTTACCCGCTCAAGCCCAGGCTCGACGCGCTGCTGGCCGAAGTGGCTGCCGGCAACCCGGTGCTGGTGCTGCAGAACCTGGCCTTCGACTGGTACCCGCAGTGGCACTTCGCGGTGCTGGTGGGTTACGACCGCCGTGAGCAGACGCTGATCCTGCGCTCTGGTACCACTCGCCGCTGGGTGACCGACTTCGCCGCGTTCGACAAGACCTGGGCGCGAGGCAACCGCTGGGCCGTAGTGACCATGCCGCCAGATACTCTGCCCGCGACCGCCGAGCCGACCGTATGGCTCAAGGCCGCCGCTGACTTGGAAGAAGTTGGCCGCAATGATGTCGCCCAGCACGCCTATCGCACCGCCACCCAACGCTGGCCGGAGCAGGCCGTAGGCTGGTTCGCCCTGGCCAATAGCCGTTACGCCGGTGGTGATCTGCGCGGTGCCGAAGCGGCGTTACGCGAAAGTGTCAGCCGCCAGCCGGACTTCGCCCCGGGCTGGTTCAACCTGTCTCAGGTGCTCGACGAACGCGGCTGCAAAACCGAAGCTACCAGCGCCCGTCAATGCGCCCAACGTATCGCCCCGGACGACAAGCGCTTCACGGTAATCGGCAAGCAGGGCGCTGCGTCAGATCAGTGCGGTGCCCCCACCGCGTGCCCAGCCCAGTAGTCCATCTCATCTGGCAAAACAAAACGGCGCTCGAGAGCGCCGTTTTGTATGGGGCTGGTGCATGCCGCACGTGAACTGTCTCTTGTAGGGTGGATGGGCGCGCGTAGCTGAGCTGGCGCTCTTTGCACCCACCGTCAGGTTGATTGATTGCTCCCACGCTCCAGCGTGGGAGCATCGGCTTGGGCGCTCCGCGCCCGCTTCCCGGCTCGCAGGGACGCAGAGCGTCCCAGGATGCATTCCCACGCTGAGCGTGAGGAGCGATCAATTGCTGTCCCAGTGCTGGAATAGAAGAGCGTTTTCCACCCTACGAGGGCGATGCGCATCATCGTAGCCTGGGTTGAGCGAAGCGATACTCAGGAATAAGAGCTGGCGTTACGGCGGCGAGGGCAGGGCAGCTACACATCTCAAAATCCAAAAAACTCAATTTTTTTAGTCAGTTAGCGAAAAAGGGTATTGACTCTTTAGCGTGCCTACGTAAAATGCGCACCCACAGCAGGCACATAGCTCAGTTGGTTAGAGCACCACCTTGACATGGTGGGGGTCGTTGGTTCGAATCCAATTGTGCCTACCAAATTTTAAATGGTCGCTTCGGCGGCCATTTTTTTTGATCGCGATTCCTGGTTGTTGCCTTTCGGGATGCTGTTCGCGATTTGGGGAGATTCTCCCAGGGCTTTCTAGGGCGCCTTGTCAGGTGTCCGTGATTCTGCAAGCATCCACCGTTTAACACTTTCCAGTGATTGTGGTTCCTTGGCTGGCCTAACAGCTCCTGCCTCTGTATGGCAGGTACGCCAATGGATCGCTTACTGGCTCATCCCAACCCATGTGGCCTTTGGTAGAGGTCACCACTAGGAGAGGAAGCGCCATGCCTATCATTACTCTTCCCGACGGCAGTCAGCGTTCGTTCGATCATCCGGTATCCGTACTCGAGGTGGCTCAATCCATTGGTGCCGGCCTGGCCAAAGCCACCGTCGCTGGCAAGGTCGATGGCCGTCTGGTTGACGCCTGTGACCTGATCGAAGCCGATGCGACCCTGCAGATCATCACGCCCAAGGATGCGGAGGGCGTAGAAATCATTCGCCACTCCTGTGCTCACTTGATCGGCCATGCAGTCAAGCAGTTGTACCCGACTGCACGCATGGTTATCGGCCCGGTGATCGACGATGGCTTCTATTACGACATCGCCTACGAACGCCCCTTCACGCCCGATGACGTCACCGCCATCGAAGCGCGCATGAAAGAGCTGATCGACAAGGACTACGACGTCATCAAGAAAGTAACGCCGCGCGCCGAAGTCATCGACGTGTTCACCTCGCGCAGCGAAGACTACAAACTGCGCCTCGTCGAAGACATGCCGAACGAGCAGGCCATGGGCCTGTACTACCACGAAGAGTACGTGGACATGTGCCGCGGCCCGCACGTGCCCAACACCCGCTTCCTCAAGGCATTCAAGCTGACCAAGCTGTCCGGCGCCTACTGGCGCGGCGATGCCAAGAACGAGCAACTGCAGCGCATCTACGGCACTGCCTGGGCCGACAAGAAGCAGTTGGCTGCCTACATTCAGCGCATCGAAGAAGCCGAGAAGCGCGATCACCGCAAGATCGGCAAGCGCCTCGATCTCTTCCACACCCAGGAAGAAGCGCCGGGCATGGTGTTCTGGCACCCCAATGGCTGGACCATCTATCAGGTGCTCGAGCAGTACATGCGTGGTGTGCAGCGTGAAAACGGCTACCAGGAAGTCCGTACCCCGCAGGTCGTCGACCGTGTGCTGTGGGAGAAGTCCGGGCACTGGGGCAACTACGCCGACAACATGTTCACCACCGAGTCGGAAAGTCGCGACTACGCCATCAAGCCCATGAATTGCCCGTGTCATGTGCAGATCTTCAATCAGGGCCTGAAGAGCTACCGCGAGCTGCCGCTGCGTCTGGCCGAGTTCGGTTCTTGCCACCGCAACGAAGCATCCGGTGCCCTGCACGGCATCATGCGTGTGCGCGGCTTCACTCAGGACGACGCGCACATCTTCTGCACCGAAGAGCAGGTGAAGAAAGAAGCGGCCGATTTCATCAAGCTGACTCTGCAGGTCTATTCGGACTTCGGCTTCAGCGACATCAAGATGAAGCTGTCCACTCGTCCGGCCAAGCGTGTTGGCGACGACGCCTTCTGGGATCGCGCCGAGAAAGCCCTGGCCGACGCCCTGAATGACGCTGGCCTGCCGTGGGAATACCTGCCGGGCGAAGGTGCATTCTACGGTCCGAAGATCGAATTCACCCTGCTCGACTGCCTCGGCCGTGCCTGGCAGTGCGGCACCCTGCAGTACGACCCGAACATGCCGCAGCGTCTGGAAGCGAGCTACGTTTCCGAAGACAACAGCCGCAAGATCCCGGTCATGCTGCACCGCGCGATTCTCGGTTCCTTCGAGCGTTTCATCGGAATTCTCATCGAACACTACGAGGGTGCCTTTCCGGCATGGCTGGCGCCAACCCAGGCAGTGATCATGAATATCACCGATAAACAGGCCGATTTTGCCCTCGAAGTGGAAAAATCACTCACTCAAAGCGGCTATCGTGCCAAGTCCGACTTGAGGAACGAGAAGATAGGCTTTAAAATCCGCGAGCATACTTTGCTCAAGGTCCCCTATCTGCTAGTCATCGGGGATCGCGAAGTCGAGACGCAAACTGTCGCTGTGCGTACCCGTGAAGGTGCTGACCTGGGCTCCATGCCCGTCGCCCAATTCAATGAGTTGCTCGCACAAGCGGTTTCCCGGCGCGGTCGCCAAGATTTGGAGTAATTATTATTAAGCGTGAAATGAGACAAGATAAACGAGCTGCACCGAAGGCCCCGATCAACGAGAATATCTCGGCACGCGAGGTTCGGTTAATTGGCGCTGAAGGCGAGCAGATTGGCATCGTCTCTATTGAAGAAGCGCTTAAAATAGCCGAAGACGCCAAGCTGGATCTGGTGGAAATTTCTGCTGATGCATTGCCGCCGGTTTGCCGGATCATGGATTACGGCAAGCACCTCTTCGAAAAGAAGAAGCAGGCAGCGATTGCCAAGAAGAACCAGCACCAGCAGCAGATTAAAGAAATCAAGTTTCGTCCAGGGACGGAAGATGGGGATTACCAGGTAAAACTTCGCAACCTGGTACGTTTCCTGATGGAAGGGGACAAGGCCAAGATCTCTTTGAGATTCCGTGGTCGTGAGATGGCCCACCAGGAGCTGGGTATGGAACTGTTGAAGCGGGTCGAAGCTGACCTCGCCGAACACGGTACCGTCGAACAGCATCCTAAGATGGAAGGACGCCAACTGATGATGGTCATCGCTCCCAAACGCAAGAAGTAACCTCCAGGGCACGGCAGGCCTTATGGTTATCTATATCAACTGAATGCGGAGTATCCGAACATGCCAAAGATGAAAACCAAAAGCGGTGCGGCTAAGCGTTTCCTGAAAACCGCCACCGGCTTCAAGCACAAACACGCTTTCAAGAGCCACATCCTGACCAAGATGTCGACCAAACGTAAGCGTCACCTGCGCGGTAGCACCATGGTGCATCCGTCTGACGTTGCAAAGGTCGCGCGCATGCTGCGCGTTCGTTAATCTCGGTCAAGATAGAGGAAATAACTCATGGCTCGTGTTAAACGTGGCGTTATCGCTCGTGCTCGTCACAAAAAAATTCTGAAACTCGCTAAAGGCTACTACGGTGCACGTTCGCGCGTATTCCGTGTTGCCAAGCAGGCTGTCATCAAGGCTGGTCAATATGCCTATCGTGACCGTCGTCAGAAAAAACGTCAGTTCCGCGCTCTGTGGATCGCTCGTATCAACGCTGGTGCTCGCGTCAACGGTCTGTCCTACAGCCGTTTCATCGCTGGCCTGAAAAAAGCGTCGATCGAAATCGACCGTAAGGTTCTGGCTGATCTGGCAGTGAACGAAAAAGCGGCGTTTGCTGCGATTGTCGAGAAAGCGAAAGCCGTACTGGCTTAAGTCCCCGACAATCACCGGGTTTCGGCCCGGTGCTAAACGTCACCAATAGGGGAAGAGCCTTCAAGCTCTTCCCCTGTTTCGTATCTGGAGTCTGTAAATGGAAAATCTGGATGTGCTGGTCTCGCAAGCGCTTGAGGCCGTCAGCCACACCGACGATGTGAACGCCCTGGAGCAACTGCGGGTTCACTATCTGGGCAAGAAGGGCGAACTGACCCAGGTGATGAAGACTCTGGGCAACCTGTCTGCCGAAGAACGTCCCAAAGCGGGCGCTCTGATCAACTCGGCCAAGGAGCGCGTCCAGGACGCCCTCAACAGCCGCAAGGACATTCTCGAGTCGGCCGCGCTGAGCGCCAAGCTCGCCGCTGAACGTATCGATGTCACCCTGCCGGGCCGTGGTCAGGCATCGGGTGGTCTGCACCCGGTTACCCGTACCCTGGAGCGCGTCGAGCAATTCTTTACGCGCATTGGTTACGGCATTGCCGAAGGCCCCGAAGTGGAGAACGACTACCACAACTTCGAGGCGCTCAACATTCCGGGCCACCACCCGGCTCGTGCCATGCACGACACCTTCTATTTCAACGCCAACATGCTGCTGCGCACCCATACCTCGCCGGTACAGGTACGCACCATGGAGTCCCAGCAGCCGCCGATTCGTATCGTCTGCCCGGGCCGCGTGTACCGTTGCGATTCCGATATCACCCACTCGCCGATGTTCCACCAGGTCGAAGGCCTGCTGGTCGACGAGGGTGTGAGCTTCGCTGACCTCAAGGGCACCATCGAGGAATTCCTCCGCGTGTTCTTCGAGAAGCCCCTGGGCGTGCGTTTCCGTCCTTCCTTCTTCCCGTTCACCGAGCCGTCGGCCGAAGTCGACATGCAGTGCGTGATGTGCAGCGGCAAAGGCTGCCGCGTGTGCAAGCAGACCGGCTGGCTGGAAGTGATGGGCTGCGGCATGGTGCACCCGAACGTGCTGCGCATGAGCGGCATCGACCCGGAAAAATACTCCGGCTTCGCCTTCGGCATGGGCGTCGAGCGCCTGGCCATGCTGCGCTATGGCGTCAACGATTTACGGCTGTTCTTCGATAACGATCTGCGGTTCCTGGCGCAATTTCGCTAGCACCTCTCGCATTTTGTAATCGAATCGGATCAGGAGAACAGACAGTATGAAATTCAGTGAACAGTGGCTGCGTGGCTGGGTAAGCCCGCAGGTTTCCCGTGACGAACTGGTCGCGCGCCTCTCCATGGCCGGCCTCGAAGTCGACAGCGTCAGCCCGGTGGCCGGCGCCTTCAGTGGTGTGATCGTGGGCGAGGTGCTGAGCACCGAGCAGCACCCGGACGCCGACAAACTGCGCGTGTGCCAGGTCAGCAACGGCAGCGAAACCTTCCAGGTCGTGTGCGGCGCGCCCAACGTGCGTCCCGGCCTGAAGATTCCGTTCGCCATGATCGGCGCCGAACTGCCCGGCGACTTCAAGATCAAGAAGGCCAAGCTGCGCGGCGTCGAGTCCAACGGCATGCTCTGCTCGGCTTCCGAGCTGCAGATTAGCGAAGACAACGACGGCCTGCTCGAGCTGCCAGCCGATGCGCCGGTTGGCCAGGACATCCGCGAGTACTTCGAACTCAACGACGTCAGCATCGAAGTCGACCTCACCCCCAACCGCGGTGACTGCCTGTCGCTGGCTGGTCTGGCCCGTGAAGTCGGTGCCCTCTACGACGTGCCGGTAACCCGGCCACAGGTTGCTGCAGTCGCCCCGACCCACGACGAAGTGCGCCCGGTCGATGTGCTCGCTACCCAGGCCTGCCCGCGTTACCTGGGCCGCGTGGTGCGCAATGTCGACCTGTCCAAGCCGACCCCGCGCTGGATGGTCGAGCGTCTGCGCCGTGCCGACGTACGCAGCATCGACGCCGCCGTCGACATCACCAACTACGTGATGCTCGAACTCGGCCAGCCGATGCACGCCTTCGACCTCGACGTGATCCAGGGCGGCATTCGTGTGCGCATGGCCGAAGAGGGCGAGAAGCTGGTACTGCTCGACGGCCAGGAAGTCACCCTGCGTGCCGACACCCTGGTCATCGCCGACCATGAGCGCGCCCTGGCCATTGCCGGTGTGATGGGCGGCGAGCACAGCGGCGTCAGCGACAACACCCGCGACCTGTTCCTCGAAAGCGCCTTCTTTGACACCATCGCCGTCGCTGGCAAGGCCCGTTCCTACGGTCTGCACACCGACTCCTCGCACCGCTTCGAGCGCGGCGTGGACTGGCAGCTTGCCCGCGAAGCCATGGAGCGCGCCACGTCGTTGCTGCTGGAGATCGTCGGCGGCGAAGCCGGCCCGATCATCGAAGCAGTAGCCGAAGCGCAATTGCCGAACATCGCACCGATCAGCCTGCGTGCCGAGCGCGTCGAGCAGATGCTCGGCCTCAAGCTCGACGACGAACTGATTGTCAAACTGCTCTCTGCACTGGGCCTGGATATCGAAGCACAAGGGGCAGGGCAGTGGCAGGTTAAAGTACCGAGTCACCGCTTCGACATCAGCCTGGAAGTCGACCTGATCGAAGAGCTGGCCCGCCTTTACGGCTACAACCGCCTGCCGGTTCGTTACCCGCAAGCACGCCTGGCGCCGCAGACCAAGGCCGAAGCCGTGGCTGACCTGCCGGTGCTGCGTCGCCTGCTGGTGGCCCGCGGTTACCAGGAAGCGATCACCTACAGCTTCATCGATCCCAAACTGTTCGAGCTGTTCAGCCCGGGCGTGCAGCCGCTGACCCTGGCCAACCCGATCTCCGCCGATATGGCCGCCATGCGCGCCTCGCTGTGGCCGGGCCTGGTCAAGGCTGTGGAGCACAACCTCAACCGCCAGCAGCCGCGCGTGCGCCTGTTCGAAAGCGGCCTGCGTTTCGTTGGCCAGCTGGACGAACTCAAGCAAGAGCCGATGCTCGCTGGCGTGATCACCGGCAGCCGTCTGCCGGAGAGCTGGGCCCATGGCCGTGACGGCGTGGACTTCTTCGATGCCAAGGCAGACGTCGAAGCCCTCCTAGCTGCAGCTGGCGACATCGGCAGCTTCAGTTTCGTGCCGGGCGAGCACAGTGCCCTGCATCCGGGCCAGACCGCACGCATCGAGCGGGAAGGGCGCCTGGTTGGTTACGTAGGTGCCATCCACCCGGAGCTGGCCAAGACCCTCGGCCTCGATCAGCCGCTGTTCCTGTTCGAGCTGGTGTTGAGCGAAATCACCCAGGGCCGCATGCCGGCATTCAAAGAGCTGTCGCGCTTCCCCGAAGTGCGCCGCGACCTAGCTTTGCTGGTAGATCGCGAAGTACCGGCCCAGCATCTGCTGGCCGATATTCGTGAGCAGGCTGGTGAATGGCTGACCGACCTCAGGTTGTTTGATGTTTATCACGGTAAAGGCATTGATCCGCTTAGAAAAAGCCTCGCCGTTGGCTTGACCTGGCAGCATCCATCGCGCACTCTGAATGACGATGAGGTGAGCAGCGCAACCCAGAATATCCTCACCTCCCTGGAACAAAGGTTCAACGCCACGTTAAGGAACTAGCGTATGGGGGCACTGACGAAAGCTGAGATGGCCGAACGTCTGTACGATGAGCTGGGCCTGAACAAGCGAGAAGCCAAGGAGCTGGTGGAACTCTTCTTCGAAGAAATCCGCCAGGCTTTGGAACTCAATGAGCAGGTGAAGCTCTCAGGCTTCGGTAACTTCGATCTGCGCGATAAGCGTCAGCGCCCCGGTCGTAATCCAAAAACAGGGGAGGAAATCCCTATCACGGCCCGCCGTGTAGTGACTTTCCGCCCCGGCCAGAAGCTTAAAGCCAGAGTTGAAGCTTATGCTGGAACCAAGTCATAACGACGAACTGCCTGTCATACCCGGCAAGCGGTACTTCACCATCGGCGAGGTCAGTGAACTCTGTGCGGTGAAACCGCACGTGCTTCGTTATTGGGAGCAGGAGTTTCCGCAGCTCAACCCGGTAAAGCGTCGCGGCAACCGTCGGTATTATCAGCGCCAGGATGTGCTGATGATCCGCCAGATCCGTGCCTTGTTGTACGACCAGGGTTTCACCATCGGCGGTGCACGGCTGCGCCTGACCGGCGACGAAGCCAAGGACGACAACACCCAGTACAAGCAACTCATCAAGCAGATGATCGCCGAGCTGGAAGATGTTCTCCTCGTCCTGCGCAAATGATTTTTGCGAAGAAAAACCTTCCGTAATTCATATGCTTAGTTTATAGTTCCTCCCGCTTTCGGCTAACGCCAAAGGTACCCGCAACACCAGTCGGGGCGTAGCGCAGCCCGGTAGCGCACTTGCATGGGGTGCAAGGGGTCGAGTGTTCGAATCACTCCGTCCCGACCAAATAATCCCAACATCGAAGCTCGGTCAGAAATGATCGGGCTTTTTTGTGCGTGCATTTTTCTTTAGTGGGCTCTTTGTGTCGTTCGGGCGGGCGCTCACTGTCCCGGCGTGGCGCGCTAACCGTTACACTGCGCGCACTTTGCCAGGCCGGTTTTCCCGCCTTTGCGTATTGCCCACAGCGTCGCTGCTCAGGGCAGTAAATCCACTCTTCAATTTAGGCAGTCATCTACGTGATCACCGGCGCTATCAAATCCCAAGTCGATCAAATCTGGAATGCGTTTTGGAGTGGCGGGATTTCCAACCCCATGGAAGTCATCGAGCAGATGACCTACTTGCTGTTTATCAAACGCCTCGACGAATTGCAGACGGTTAAGGAGCGCAAAGCCGCGCGTACAGGGCAGCCGATTGATAAGCCGATTTTCAGTCCCTACCAGGCGCACTTGCGTTGGGCGGCGTTCAAGGCGCTGGGTGATCCGGCCAGCCTGTACACGCTGGTTGCGGACAAAGTGTTCCCGTTTATCAAAACCCTGGGCGGTGAGGATGGTCAGTCCACCTACGCCGCACATATGAAGGATGCGCGTTTCACCATTCCCACTCCGGCGTTGCTGGCCAGGGTGGTGGATATGCTCGACGCCATCCCCATGGAAGACCGCGATACCAAGGGCGACCTCTACGAATACATGCTCGGCAAAATCGCCAGCGCCGGGCAGAACGGCCAGTTCCGCACGCCGCGGCACATCATCAAACTGATGGTCGAGATGATGGCGCCTAAGCCGTCGGACACCATCTGCGACCCGGCCTGCGGCACCGCGGGTTTTCTGGTAACGGCTGCTGAGTACCTGAACAAACACCATAGCCACGAGCTGTACCAGGACGCGGCCAGCGCCAAGCGCTTTAACCATGACACCTTTCACGGCTTCGACTTCGACAGCACGATGCTGCGCGTCGGTTCTATGAACATGCTGCTGCACGGCGTGGAGAACCCGGCGATTGAAAACCGCGACTCGCTCAGTGAGGGCCATGCCAGCGTAGAAGGGCAGTTCAGTTTGATTCTGGCCAACCCGCCGTTTGCTGGCAGCCTGGATTACGAAAGCTGCGCCAAGGATCTGCAGCAAATCGTTAAAACCAAAAAGACCGAGCTGCTATTTCTCGCCCTGTTTCTGCGCCTGATGAAGGCCGGCGGTCGCGCGGCGGTGATCGTCCCGGACGGCGTGCTGTTCGGCTCCAGCAAGGCGCACAAGGCGCTGCGGCAGATGCTGGTGGAAGAGCACAAACTGGACGGTATCGTCTCCATGCCCTCCGGCGTGTTCCGCCCCTATGCCGGCGTATCCACCGCCATTTTGCTGTTTACCAAAACCAACTCCGGCGGCACCGATCACGTCTGGTTCTACAACATGCAGGCCGACGGCTTCTCGCTGGACGACAAGCGCAACGAGCTGGACGCCAGCAAGCACGAAACCAACAACCTGCCCGATATCATCAAACGCTGGCACAACCGCACCACCAGCGTCGGCCTGGACCGCACCGCCCAAAGCTTTCTGGTGCCCAAGGCTGAGATCGTCGGCAATGACTACGACCTGTCGATCAATCGCTATAAGCAAGTGGTGTACGAGGAAGTGCAGCACGAGTCGCCGCAGAAAATTCTGGCCGAGTTAAAGGTGCTGGAGGCGGAGATTATGCGGGGGATGGATGAGTTGGAGGGGATGTTGAATTGAGTCTCCAGATGATCAAGTTCACGGATGCTGTTCGGGATGTTTCAGGGGGTAACACGAAGCTGCCTCAATCCGAGTACCAGCTTGCCGGTGAGCTGCCTGTGATTGATCAAGGCCAACGCTTCATCGCGGGTTACACCGATGAAATGACATGCGCTTTTAGAAGTGACGAACTTCCTGTTGTTGTATTTGGCGACCATACAAAGGCGATCAAATTTATCGACTTTCCCTTCGTCATGGGGGCGGATGGCGTCAAAGTGCTGAAGCCAAACAAAGAGTGTGACGCCAAATTTCTGTATCACTTTTTGCGGCAAGCCAAGATTCCGGATGCTGGCTACAGCAGGCACTTTAAGTTTCTTAAAGGGCTAAATATCCCGCTTCCACCACTCCCCGAGCAACGCCGTATCGCGGCGATTCTGGACAAGGCCGACGCTCTGCGCACCAAGCGCCGCGAAGCCATCGCCAAGCTCGATCAACTGCTGCATTCGGTATTTTTGGAAATGTTCGGCGATCCAATTACAAATCCGAAAAACTGGCAGTTACACAACTTGGCGGAGGCAACGTTTTTTCAAGAAGGTCCCGGAATTCTTGCAAAAGACTTCCGTGATGCAGGCGTGCCTTTGGTGCGCCTGGCAGGTATCAATGATGGGAAGGTGTCACTTAAGGGATGTAATTTTGTTGATCGTGAAATGTTCGAGAGAAAATGGTCACAATTTGCTTTGTCAGAAGGCGACATCCTTGTGTTGACCAGTGCCACCTTCGGGAAGCCTGCAGTTGTTGGCAAGGAAACGGTAGGTTCAATTTTTTACACTGGCATCATCCGTTTCAATCCTAGGCACGCCGGACTATCGGCTGAATTTTTGAAGGCCTTCCTCGCTTCGCCTTGGTTTTTGCGGCAAGCACAAAAACTTGCGTCAGGCGCTGTGATTAAGCACTTTGGTCCGACACACCTCAAAAAGATGCACATTCCAATCCCTCCGATGGAGCTTCAACAAACCTTTGCACGCATAGCCGAAAACATCATCCGGCAGAAGAGCGAGCTGCGGAAAAGTATTAACGAGATGGATAAGTTGTTCATTAGCTTGCAGCATCGAGCCTTTGAGGGACATCTATAGCCCGGTAGGGTGGGTTGAGCGCAGCGATACCCATCAACGATGGCCATCACTCAATCGCATGGCTATCGCGTTCAGCAAGTAGCAAGTAGGGTGGATCACGCGTCATCGATCCACCGGTGGGCGGCGTCACGGTGGACGAAAAAACTCGGCTACTCGCCCCGATCCGCCTTACATACTAACCAGTGCTCCCTAGCACGCCAAGGAACAGGCAACCCAAATGGCTCAATTCTTCCCCGCTCGTACCACCTGCCGCTTCGATACCCCCGGCGAACGCCGGCTGGCCGAGCGCCTGGAGAAGAAGCTCGAAGACGACTACCTGTGCTGGTTCAATATCCCAGTGGGGCCAAAAGCCTTGCAGCCAGATTTTGTCCTGATGCATCCGTTGCGCGGGGTGCTGGTGCTGGAGGTCAAGGACTGGAGGATGGATACCATTCAGAGCATGGATCGCGGCCAGGCGAAGATCTTTGCCGATGGCGTGCTGAAAACCCAGAAGAACCCGATGATGCAGGCACGCGCCTACGCCATGGAAGTGGTGATGATGCTGCAGCGCGATGCGGCGCTTAAACAGCCCGCCGGTTCACCACGCGCCGGCAACCTGATCATGCCGTTCGGCTGGGGCGTGGTGCTGACCGCGATTACCCGCAAGCAGTTCGAGGGCACGGATTTGGCCGAGGTGCTCAACCCGCAACAGGTGCTGTTTCAGGATGAAATGACCGAAACGGTCGACGCCGAAGTCTTCCAGAAACGGCTGTGGGACATGTTCCACCACGTTTTCCCCTGCCAGTTGAGCCTGCCGCAGATCGACCGCGTGCGTTATCACCTGTACCCCGAGGTGCGGGTCAATGCACTGCCGGGGCAGTTCGGTTTATTTGCCGAGCAGGACGCGCCGCTGCCCAGCCTGATCAAGGTGATGGACTTGCAGCAGGAGCAACTGGCGCGCTCGCTGGGCGAGGGCCATCGAGTGATTCACGGCGCGGCTGGCAGCGGCAAGACCATGATCCTCGGCTATCGCTGTGCGCACCTGGCGCAGGTGTCGAGCAAGCCGGTGCTGGTGCTGTGCTACAACAAGTCCCTGGCCGGCCGCTTGCAGCAAGTGCTGGCCGAGCGTGGCTTGAGCGAAAAGGTAGTAGTGCGTAACTTCCACGCCTGGTGCTCGGACATGCTTACCGCCTTTAACGTCGATCGCCCGGATCATAAGTTGTCGGTCAGTGCAAAGATGGCGCAGATGGTCGAGAACACCATCGATGGCGTCGACCGGGGGCAGATCCCCCGCGCGCAATACGCCGCGGTGCTGATCGACGAGGGCCATGACTTCCAGCCGGAGTGGTTCAAGTTGGTGGTGCAGATGATCGACCCGGAGAGCAATTCGCTGCTGGTGCTGTATGACGATGCGCAGTCGATCTATCGCGGCAAGGGCGGTAAAAGCGGCATGGATTTCAGTTTTGCCAGTGTCGGCATTCAGGCCCAGGGCCGCACCACCATCCTGCGCCTGAACTACCGCAATACCGTGGAGGTGCTGTCGGTGGCGCGGGCCTTTGCTATGGAGCTGTTGACTGCCCGCGATGCCTCTGAGGATGGCGTGCCCATCGTCGCGCCACAAAGCGCGGGCCGGCGTGGCGCCTTCCCCGAGCTGCTGCGCTGTGAGTCTGATTGGCAGGAGCACAACTGCATCGTCGAGCGTATCCGCGATGAACAAGGCCATGGCCGCGCGCTGGATGATATGGCGGTGATCTATCGCAGCACCGCCCAGGCGCAACGTATCGAACGGGCCTTGAGCGAGGCCGGCATCGCCTTCGCCTCGGGCCAATCGGCCAAGGCCGTGGCACGTTGTATGGCAGCGAGGAGGCGGTCAAGATCGTCAGCATGCATTCGAGTAAAGGCCTGGAGTTCGGCCTGGTGCTGATCCCCAACCTGGGTGAAATGCCGAAGAAGGGTGAAGACGAAGTCGACGAGGCGCGCTTGCTGTATGTGGCCATGACCCGCGCGATTGATCGGCTGGTGATGACCTACCGCGAGCCGTCCAGCTTTACCCGCAGAATTCAGGACTCAATCGGCAGCGTGCGCCAGCACCTGGACGATATGGACTCACAGAAGGCAGCTGGTTGATATGAGCAACTTTGCATTTCTCATTCCCGAATTCAAAACCCTGTTCGAGCCTGCCAAGGGCGCGGAACAACTGGTGTATTCCGACCCGCGTGCCTGCTGCATGCGTACCCGCCATGCCCTGGAGCAAGCGGTGCATTGGCTGTACGAGCATGATCGCGACCTGCGCATGCCTTACGACAACGGCCTCAATCTGTTGCTGACCCAGGTGGAGTTCGTGCGCTTGCTACCGCCGCAGATCCACCAGAAGGCGCGGCTGATTCAGAAGTTTGGTAATCAGGCGGTGCACGCCAATCAGCCGATTAGCTCCAGTGATGCGATGAAGCTGGTGCGCGAGCTGTTTCATCTGCTGTTCTGGCTGGCGCGTACCTATACCCGCGCCAGCGATCCGAAAAGTATTGCTGCTGAATTTGACGAAAAGCGTGTCCCCAGATTGGTCAGCGTCGCTGAGGCTGCTGCTTTCACTCGCGAAGAGCTGAAAAAGCAGGAAGCTAAATTCCAGCAGCAGATCGCCGCTCTGCATGCGCAATTGGAGGCGCGAGAAGCTGCTATCTCTGATCTGACGGCGTTGCCAGCGGAGCGTGAGGCGATTCTGCGTTTGTCGTTTGCCTCTTTGGCCGACACCCGTGCCGAGTTGGCCAAAGCCAAGGCCGCCAATATCGCGGTTCCGGACACCCACGACTACGACGAGGCCGACACCCGCCGTTTGTTTATCGACGTGCTGCTGCGCGAGGCTGGGTGGGAGTTAGGTAAGAACGCCGACGCCGAGGTGCCGGTCAGCGGCATGCCTAACGTGAAGGGCGAAGGCTCTGTCGATTACGTACTGTGGGGTGCCAATGGCAAACCGCTGGCGGTAGTAGAAGCTAAGCGCAGTCTTAAAGACATTACTGCAGGGCAGCAGCAGTCCAAGCTGTATGCCGATTGCTTGGAGGCCGAGACAGGCCAGCGACCGCTGTTTTATTACAGTAACGGCACCCATACGGAGCTGTGGGACGACTGCCGTTCGGGGCCTCGGGAAGTGCAGGGCTTTTATACCCGCGAAGAGCTGGAGCTGGCGATTCAGCGGCGCAGCCTGCAAACCGATTTGAGCGAGCTGCCGATCAATAGCGAAATTGTCGAGCGGGCGTATCAACACCGGGCGATTCGCGCGATGAGCGAATCACTCAGCCAGGGCCGTCGCGCCGGTTTACTGACCATGGCCACAGGCACCGGCAAGACGCGCATGTCGATTGCCTTGATCGAACTGCTGATGCGCGGCAACTGGGTCAAGCGCGTGCTGTTTCTAGCTGACCGTGTGGCTTTGGTTAAGCAAGCCACCAATGCCTTCAAAGAATTTCTGCCGGACTGCAGTCCAGTCAACTTGGTTACCGATAAGAGCGGCCAAGGACGGGTATATCTGTGTACCTACCCGACCATGATGGGCTTGATCGAGCAGATGGAAGGTGACCGTCGCAAGTACGGCGTTGGCCACTTCGACCTGATTGTGATCGATGAAGCACACCGCAGCGTGTACCAGAAGTACGGCGCGATCTTTCGTTACTTCGACAGTTACTTGGTGGGCTTGACCGCCACGCCGCGCGACGAAGTGGATCGCGACACCTATCATCTGTTCGGCCTGGAAACCGGCGTGCCGACCGATGCCTACGGCCTGAATGAGGCGGTGGAGGACGGTTATCTGGTGCCGCCCAAGGCATATTCGGTGCCGATCAAGTTCGTGCGCGAAGGCATCCGTTACGACCAGCTCAGCGATGCTGAAAAAGAGCACTGGGAGTCACTGGATTGGGGGGACTACAGCGCCGAGGGCGATGCACCTACTGAGGTGCTGGCCTCTGAGGTCAATAAGCAGTTGTTCAATGAGCCCACCGTTGACCTGATGCTCAAGCACCTGATGCAGAACGGCCTCAAAGTTGAAGGGGGCGACAAGCTCGGCAAGACCATTATTTTTGCGGTGAACCAGAAGCACGCCGAATTCATCGCCCGGCGCTTTAATCATCACTATCCGCATTTCAATGGCGAGTTTGCGCGGGTAGTCACCCATGCGGTGAGCTATGCGCAGACTCTGATCGATGACTTCAGTAGCAAGCTCAACAAGCTGCCGCAGATCGCCATTTCGGTGGACATGCTCGACACCGGCATCGATGTGCCGCAGGTGCTGAACCTGGTGTTCTTCAAGGCCGTGCGCTCGAAGGTGAAGTTCTTGCAGATGATCGGCCGTGGCACGCGCCTGTGCCCGGATTTGTTTGCGCCAGGCGTGAGCAAGCGTGAGTTCGCCATCTTCGATTTCTGCGCCAACTTCGAATACTTCAACGAAAACCCCAAGGGCGCATTGGGCGGTGTGGCTGAACCGTTGGGCAAGCGCTTGTTCAAGGCGCGGCTGGATCTGCTGTCGCTGTTGGCGTCGAAGAACGTTCGCGAGCCTGGGCCGCTGGCGGAAACCAGCGGCCAGTACGATGTATTTGTCGAACTGCGCACGGAATTGACCAACGAGCTACACGACGAAGTCGCGGCGATGAACCAGGATAACTTCATCGTGCGTACCGAACTTGAGCACGTGAGTCGTTTTGCCGAGCGGGAGGTTTGGAATGCACTGGATGAGTCGGCGCTGGGCGATCTGCGTAGCCATGTCGCGGGGCTGCCGAGTGAGCGCGCGGCTGAGCACATCACCGCCAAGCTGTTTGATCTGGTCTGCCTGAACCTGCAGCTGGCTTTGTTGCGTTCGACTAGTGACTTCATCACTTATCGCGACAAGGTGGTCGAGCTGGCCAGCCAGTTGGAGGTGATGGAGAGCATTCCGGCAGTGCACGCCGAGCTGGCGTTACTCCAGGACGTGCAAACCGATGAGTACTGGCAGGACATCCGCCTGCCAATGCTTGAGCAACTGCGCCGCAAGATGCGCGAGCTGATCAAGTTTATCGAGCGTCGTCCGAGTAATCCGGTGTATAGCGTCTTGAACGACGAGATTGGCGAGGCGGTGGTGGTCAATCTGAAAGACTTCAACACCGGCATCAACCTTGTGCAGTACAAGAAAAAGGTCGAGGCCTATATCCGCGCCAACGAGAACCACATGGCCATCGCCAAGCTTAAATTCAATCGACCGCTGACGCCGAGTGACCTCAGCGAACTGGAGCATTTTGTCTACGAGTCGGAGCCGGTGCAGAGCCGCGAGCAGTTCGAGCAGTGCTATGGCGCTGACCAGCCACTGACCCTGCTGATCCGCTCATTGGTAGGCCTGGATCGCAACGCCGCTAAAGAAGCTTTCGGCCAATTCCTCGACGAGAACCGCTACAGCAGCCAGCAGATTCGCTTTGTGGAAATGATCATCGAACGCCTTACCCGGCAGGGCGTGATGGAGGCCGGCCAACTCTATGAACCGCCGTTCACCGCGCTGCACCATGAAGGGTTGGACGGTGCCTTTGGCGACGCCGATGCCAACGCGATTGTGGCAGTGATCGCGGCCATCAAGCGCAGTGCGGCAGCGTGATGATGAACAAGGCGAACTATCAGCCGCCCTTTACGCTTAACGGCAGCATTCTGTCGTTGGTGGCGGAGATTGCGCAAAGCGTCGGCCGGTTAAGCGCCCAGCCGGAGCATGCCAATGCTTTGCTGTTGCGGCGGATCAACCGTATCCGCACTGTACAAGGCTCGCTGGCCATTGAGGGTAATACGCTGAGCGAGGAGCAGATTACCGCGGTTCTCGACGGTAAGCACATCATCGCGCCACCTAAGGACGTGCAGGAGGCGCGTAATGCCCTGGCGGTATACGAGCAGTTGGAGGCCTGGCAGCCAACCAGTGAACAGCATCTACTCGATGCTCACGCACTGCTGATGAAAGGCCTGATCGACGATGCTGGGCATTACCGCCAAGGCGGTGTGGGTGTAATGAAGGGGGGGCAGGTGGTGCACATGGCTCCGCCGGCCAATCGCATGAAGCAACTAATGTGCGACCTACTGCATTGGCTGGAGATAACCGACCAGCCTCCGTTGATTGCCAGTTGCGTATTCCACTATGAGTTCGAGTTTATCCACCCCTTTGCCGACGGTAATGGGCGTATGGGGCGGCTGTGGCAAACCTTGATTCTGAGCCGTTGGCAGCCACTGTTCGCGCATGTGCCGGTAGAAAGCCTGGTGCACGCGCATCAAGCCGAGTATTACGCGGCTATCAATGAGAGCACCCAGCAAGCGGATAGCGCGCCGTTTATTCTGTTCATGTTGAGCATGCTGCGTGGTGCGATGCTCAGTATTACCCCCCAAGTCACCCCCCAAGTCACCCCCCAAGTCGTTGAGCTACTCAGGCATGTGCTCGGCGAGGTTAGCCGTGAGGTGCTGCAAGCTGCACTGGGCTTGACCGATCGTAAGTCTTTTCGTGAGCGCTATCTGCGCCCAGCATTGGATGCAGGGTTGATTGCGATGACTCGGCCGGAGAAACCCAACAGTCGTTTGCAGTGTTATTACCTGACGCCGTTGGGTAAGCGCGTTCAGCTGGGGTTGGATTAAGCAGCGTAGTGCCTGATCTCAGTCGGCGATGAGCGCTACAGATGATCGAAGCGGCTCAAACGTCGACATAGGTGGCTGTTTTCGGCGCGCAGCTGTTCACGTTCGTTGAGTAACTGCAGTGCCAGGGCGATACCAGCCCGTTCAATTTGCAGTTCGAGTCGCAAACGAAACGCGCGCTTGACGATGGCCGCGGCACGGGGCTCGAACAGCCACTGTTCCGGCATCGGGCCGCACGCCGTGTTCGATGATTTCCAACAGCACGGTCTGTGGCAGCTTGGCGCTCTGGCAGGGCTCGTGAAGATTGCATGATCAGGCTACTTATCACTTTTCCAGCCAATTGCGATTTAGGTTGAACCAAGCCACACGCCGGCACGTCTGTGCAATATCAAAGTGATATCGCTCGCTTGGCGAGCATCACAGCATCGTCAGTTCGATGGGTGAATCATCGCGACACCGGCTGGGATGCCGTCTCAGAACCGCGCTTGGAGTGCGGGCTGGCTCAACAAGAATAAGTCTCCAGTTTCCTGATCACTTGAATTTTGTAGTTGGAGCGATCCATGAATACGTGGTTTGGCAATATCAGTGTCACCATGAAACTGGCCTTGGGGTTTGGCCTTGTGCTCTTGTTGACCATGGCCCTGGCCATCGTCGGTTGGACCAGCCTGGGCAGCGTGGTGCAGCGCAGCGAACGTATGACGGACGTTAACGACCTGGCGCACACCTTGACCGATCTGCGCATCGCGCGCCTGCAGTACCTGGTCAGCAACGGTGTTCCCGCTGACGCCGAGAAGGTACAGCAGCGTATCCGCACGCTCGTTCAGCGGCAGCAGGAAATGTTGCCGCACTTTCAGAACCCGGAGAACGTTCGCCTGATCAAGCAGCAGGTGGAGTTGATGGGGCAGTACCAGCAAGCCTTCGATAAAACGCGTGGTGCTTATGACACCGCCAACAAGACCCGTACCGAAATGGTCGACCTGGCGGATCGGGCCGGCGAGTTGATTGATCGCGTCATCGACGAAGTGTCACGCACTGCCGCTGGCGACGAAGCGGGCTTTGCGCGTTACCAGGCAATCGCCCGCGCCAAGGATGATGTACAGACCCTGCGTTACCGTGTGCTCAGCTATACCGCCGATACAAGTGAGCGTACCGAGCAGGCGCTGAACCAACAGATCGACCGGCTCGATCAGGGGCTCGACGCTCTGAATTCGGTATTCGCCAGCGACTACCGTGAGCAGATCCAGCAACTCGAGGCCACGGTCACCGCCTACCGCAGTCTGCTGGGCACCTATCGCACGGCAACCGCCGAGCGATTGCAGTTACGCGATGCCATGACCGCTCAGGTACAGGAGATCGTAACGGGCAGCGATGCGCTGCTGGCGATGCAGGTTACGCTGCGTGACCGCGACGCCGAGTTTGCCAACCGCATGATGATCGGCGCCACGCTGCTGGCATTGCTGGTGGGCATTCTCGCCGCCTGGCTGATCACCCGGCAGATCACCCGGCCTCTGCAGGAAACCCTCGAAGCGGTGGAGCGAATCACCAGTGGTGATCTCACCCACACCCTGCAGGTCAGCCGTCGTGATGAGCTGGGTGTGGTACAGCAAGGTATCCAGCGCATGGGCAGCACCTTGCGTGAGCTGATTGGCGGCATTCGTGACGGCGTTACGCAGATTGCCAGCGCTGCCGAGGAGCTCTCGGCCGTGACCGAGCAGACCAGCGCCGGGGTTAACAGCCAGAAGGTGGAAACCGATCAGGTGGCCACAGCCATGCAGGAGATGTCGGCCACGGTGCAGGAGGTGGCGCGCAGTGCTGCCGAGGCTTCCCAGGCGGCGTCCGATGCGGATCATGAGGCCAGCCAGGGGGATCGTGTGGTGGCGGAAGCCATCGCGCAGATCGATCGTTTAGCCGCTGAAGTGACCCGTTCCACCGATGCCATGAGCGAGCTGCAAAGCGAGAGCAAGAAGATCGGCGGCGTGATGGACGTGATCAAAGCGGTGGCCGAGCAGACCAACCTGCTGGCGTTGAATGCGGCCATCGAGGCGGCACGCGCCGGTGAAGCGGGGCGTGGGTTCGCTGTGGTGGCTGACGAGGTGCGCGGGCTGGCTCAGCGTACGCAGAAGTCCACAGAGGAAATCGAAGGTCTGATCGCCGGCTTGCAGCAGGGCACTCAGCAAGTTGCAAACATCATGCATGGCAGTCGCGAGCTGACCGACAGCAGCGTGGCGCTGACCCGCAAGGCCGGTGACGCGCTGGGGATGATCACCCGCAAGGTGTCCAACATCCAGGCGATGAACCAGCAGATCGCCGCGGCTGCCGAGCAACAGGGTGCGGTGGCCGAGGAGATCAGCCGCAGCGTGGTCAACGTGCGCGACATCTCCGAGCAAACCGCCGAGGCCAGTGAGGAGACCGCGGCATCGAGCATCGAGCTGGCGCGTCTGGGCAATCAGTTGCAGATGATGGTCAGCCACTTCCGCGTGTAGCGCCCTGGCGGGTTTCGACGCCAGGCACCGTGAAAAAAGGCCGCTGTCCGATACCCGGGCAGCGGCCTTTTGCGTTGTAGGGCGAAGCGGTGACGTGCGCCTTGTGCTGCATGAGGCTAAGACGCACGGCCGCGACCAGCTGATTCCGCGCGTGTTTCTCGGCTGGAACTGTCGGCGTGGATGGCAGGTGTTCGATACCGTGCTGACGCAGCTCCGGGAAGGAGCTCGTAGCCGGCGATGTGCGGATGAACAGAAGGGCCTCTAAAGGCCCGTCTGCCCGTGGCTACCAATCGCAGCGGTAGGGCGTTACTTCCTGGCTTCGATAAATGGCAGGGTACCGCTTGGCAGTACGGTGGTCGGCAATACGCCGTCCCAACGTTCGGCCTTGGTCAGTTCGACCAGGCCCGGGTTGCTGCCCAGGGCGCGAGCACGTGCATCAATCGCCTTGGCTTCTGCCTCGCCACGCAGCTGGATGCTTTCCGCCTCGGCACGGGCGGCGGCAAGAGCCGAGTCGGCTTTTGCCTGGGCCTGGGTGACGACGATCTGCGCCTGGATCTGTTCGGTTGCCAGTTGCTGTTCGCGGGTTTTTACCGCGACTTCGGCGCGCATGCGTTCTTCGATGGACTTTTCATAGGCATCGCTAAAGTCGATGTTCTCGACCTGTACGCTGTCGATCACCACCGGGCCGCTGATCGCGCCCTTGATGGCGGCCGCGATATCGGTGACCAGCTTGCCACGCTGCTGTACGGCGTTGACGGCGGTGTATTGACCGAAGACATTTTCGACTTGGGTCGGCACGTGGCGGCTGATGGCCCTGGCCAGCAGGCCGTCCAGATCGGCGTAACCCTTGTAGACCGCAGCCACTTCGCCAGCCGGCACGTGCCAGCTGACCGAAACCGACAGCGTCGCGGCCTGCTGGTCACGGCTGTAGGCCTGCAGCTTGTCCCACTTGGTGGCGTTGTTCTGCACGGAGATGGCTTTCGCGCTGTCGATGAAGGGGATTTTCCAGTGCAGGCCGGGGTCAGCGACTTCGATGAACGCGCCATTGCGCAGCACCACTGCACGCTCTTTTTCGTCGACAGTGTAGAAGCTGCTGACAACCGCGATCAGTACGACCAATACCAATCCGGCGATAACGCCCTGCTTCATGTACGTGGCGCCCATATTCTTTTCCAACGTCCTTCCCCTTACTCGCGGCCCGGCTACCTGCCAGGCCATGTTGATGTCTGAACGCTAGACAGTCGTCAGTAAGCGGCGGACACAAAATCCTTTGGCAATCGGCCACATTTCGCAGGCCAGCCGTGTTTTTTGAGCAGGAGCGCACAGTCGTTGGGCCTGTTGCTCGGCGCGGGGTGGCGTCTCGCTGAAAGTCGCCGCCGATTTTTAGCCGATCACGCGGCCTGCGCGTCACACGTCGACGCTTCGCTCTGTCATCATTCGCGATCTGATTCTGCACACTCAGGAACCCCATCCATGTCGGCGCTGAACCCCGGTCTGATCGTGATCCATGGCAATCGCCTCGAGGAACTGCGGGCGTTGGCGCTGGAGTGGATGCGCATGTATCCGTTACGGCCGCTGGAGAACGAAGTGCTGCTGGTGCAGAGCAACGGCATCGCCCAGTGGCTCAAGCTGGCCCTGGCCGAGCAGGAGGGCTGCGGCATTGCGGCGGCCACGGATGTGAGCCTGCCGGCGCGCTTTCTCTGGCAGGCGTACCGCAGCGTGCTGGGCAGCGAGGCGATTCCCCAGCAGTCGCCGCTGGACAAGGCACCGCTGACCTGGCGGCTGATGCGCCTGCTGCCGAGCTTGTTGGGCGAGCCCTGTTTCGCGCCGTTGCGGCGCTTCCTGGCGGACGATGCCGACCTGCGCAAGCGCCACCAACTGGCCGAGCGCCTGGCCGATCTGTTCGACCAGTACCAGGTGTACCGCGCCGACTGGCTGGCGGACTGGGCCGAAGGGCGCGATCAGTTGCGCACGGCCCGTGGCGGTGTGCATGAACTTGACGAAAGCGCGTTGTGGCAACCGCTGTTGTGGCGCACGTTGCTGGCGGATGTCGGCGATGAGCACCTGTCCCAGAGCCGCGCGGGCGTGCATCCGCGTTTCGTCGCCAAACTGGCCGAGCTGGATGCGCCGCCCCGTGGCCTGCCACGCCGGGTTACTGTTTTCGGTATCTCTTCGCTGCCGGCGCAGATGCTAGAGGCGCTGGCGGCCATGGCACGCTTCAGCCAGGTGATGCTCTACGTGCAGAACCCGTCGCAGCACCACTGGGGCGATATCGTCGAAGACAAGGATCTGCTGCGCCACGAGTACCGTCGGCACAAGCGCAAGGTGGGCGGGCAGGCTGGGCAAGTCGGCCAATTGGGGCTGTTCGACGCGGTGGAGCTGCATCAGCATGGCCAGCCGCTGTTGGCATCCTGGGGCAAGCAGGGCCGCGACTACATCAATCTGCTCGATCAGTACGACGAGCCGCAGCGCTACCGCGAGCATTTCGAGCGCATCGATCTGTTCAGCACAACGGACGAGAGCACGCTGCTCGGCCAATTGCAAAGCGACATTCTCGACCTGCGCCCGGTAGAAGAGAGCCGCACGCATTGGCCCGCTGTCGACCCAGTAGAGGATCAGTCTTTGCGCTTCCAGGTCGCCCATAGCGCCCAGCGTGAGGTGGAGGTGCTGCACGATCATCTGCTGGCGGCGTTCAGCGCGGATCCGACGCTGCGCCCGCGGGACATCATCGTCATGGTGCCCGATGTGAACAGCTATGCGGCGCAGATCCGCGCGGTGTTCGGCCAGTTTGCCAGTGACGATCCGCGCTTCATTCCCTTCACCCTGGCGGATCAGGGGCTGCGCGGCAAGGAGCCGCTGGTGATAGCCCTGGAGCATCTGCTGCGTCTGCCGGACAGCCGCTTCAGCGTCAGCGAGATTCTCGACCTGCTGGACGTAGCCGCGGTGCGCGCTCGTTTCGCCATTCCCGAAGACCAGCTGTCGGTGTTGCGCCGCTGGCTGGAGGGCGCTGGCGTGCGCTGGGGGCTGGATGCCGAGCAGCGTGAGGGCCTTGGCCTGGGAGCCGGGTTGGAACAGAACAGCTGGCGCTTCGGCCTGCGCCGCATGCTGCTCGGCTACGCCGTGGGCGGTGCTGGCGCGCGTGCGGGCATCGAGCCCTACGACGAGATCGGCGGCCTGGATGCTGCGTTGATCGGCCCGCTGACGCGCCTGCTGGACGTGCTGGAAACGCATTGCGACAGCCTTGCCGAGACGCTGCTGCCGGTGGCCTGGGGCGAGCGTTTGCGAGCGCTGCTGGACGACTTCTTCCTGCCCCAGGACGAGCGTGACGAAGTACTGCGCAACCAGGCCCAGGATGCGCTGGAGAGCTGGCTGGAACTCTGCGAAGCGGCGTCTCTGGAAGAAGCCCTGCCGCTGGCCGTGGTCCGTGAGGCCTGGCTGGGCGGGCTCGACCAGGGTGGCCTCAGCCAGCGCTTCCTGGCGGGCGCGGTGAACGTCTGCACGCTGATGCCGATGCGCGCCATCCCGTTTCGTCACCTGTGCCTGCTGGGCATGAACGATGGCGATTACCCGCGCAGCCAGGCGCCGCTGGACTTCGACCTGATGGGCGGCGACTACCGCCCTGGCGATCGCTCGCGCCGTGAAGACGATCGCTACCTGCTGCTCGAAGCGCTGCTGGCGGTGCGCGAGCGCCTTTACATCAGCTGGGTAGGGCGCAGCATTCGCGACAACACCGAGCGACCGCCTTCGGTACTGATCGGCCAGTTGCGCGACCACCTGGCCAGCGCCTGGCGCCTGGCGGACGACGGCGATCTGCTCCACGCCCTGACTACCGAACACCCGTTGCAACCCTTCAGCCGCCGTTACTTTTCCGGCAGGGGGCCGCTGTTCAGCTATGTGCACGAGTGGGCTGCGTCGCACCGTGCACCGCTGGCTCAGCCCGCCGACCAGCCGCTGGGTGCCTACCTGGCGGATGCCGCGCTCAATCTGGAAAAACTGCAGCGCTTTCTGCGCGACCCGGTGAAGCACTTCTTCACCGTGCGCCTCAAGGTGCACCTGGACGAAACCGAGCAGGCCGAGCTGGATAGCGAACCCTTCGCCCTGGATGGTTTGCAGCGTCACCAGATCCAGCAGGAGCTGCTGCAGGCTGCAGCCCTGGCGCTGCAAGAGAACCAAGGTGTCGACGCGGCGCTGACGCGGGCCGCGCGGCGCATCCAGCGCAGCGGTCTGTTGCCGGTGGCGGGCTTTGGTGATCGTCTGCGCGCGCAATTGCTCGAGCCGATGCCGGAGCAGCTGCGCGGCTACGAGGCCCTGCTGGCGCGCTGGCCCGATCGTCTGCCGTCGCCGATTCGCCTGAGCTTCGCCCATGCCGGCCTGGAACTCGAAGACTGGCTCGGTGAACTGCGCAGTGCCGGCGACGCCCTGGCCCACCTGGAGCTGCAAGCGGGGGGCCTGAAGCGCAAGGATCGCTCGCTGAAGTGGCATCGCCTGCTCAGGCCGTGGGTCAGCCATGTGGTGGCCGCGGCCTGTGGGCATCCACTCACCACCCTGCTGGTCGCCGAAGACGTGCGCCTGGCCTTCGAGCCGCTGGCTCAGGCCGAGGGCGAGCGTATCCTGCGCCAGTGGCTGGAAGCCTATGCCGAGGGCATGCAGGCACCGCTGCCGGTGGCGATCAGAACGGTCGCGGCCTGGTTCGCCCAGCTCGACAAGGACGAGGATGAGGGCAAGGCCATAGATGCCGCGCGCAAGGTCTACGAGGGTGGCCACCTGGTCACCGGTGAAGTGCAGCAGAGCGCCAGCCTGGCCCGCCAGTACCCGGGCTTCGACGCCCTGCTGCAAAACGGTCAGTTCGCCCACTGGGGCGCCGTGCTCTACAAATCATTGCTCGATGCAGACATTGCCGAACTCAAGGACGACCAGCCATGAGCCAGCCTACACGCCCCCTGGCGCTGCGTTTTCCGCTGCACGGCAGCCGCCTGATCGAGGCCAGCGCCGGTACCGGCAAGACCTACACCATCTCGGCGCTGTACTTGCGCCTGATCCTCCAGCATGGCGGTGAAGCCGCCTTTCGCGAGCCGCTGCTACCGCCGCAGATTCTGGTGGTGACCTTCACCGACGCCGCCACCCGTGAATTGCGTGACCGTATCCGTGCGCGCCTGGTGCAGGCGGCCACGGTGTTTCGCGGTGATGCCGAAGGCGACGCCTTGCTCACCACCCTGAAGGCCGACTTCGCCTCCGACCAATGGCCCGAGTGCGCCCGGCGCCTGGAGCTGGCCGCGCAGTGGATGGACGAGGCGGCGGTGTCGACCATTCACGGCTGGTGCCAGCGCATGCTGCGCGAGCACGCCTTCGACAGCGGCAGCCTGTTCAGCCAGACCCTGGAAACCGACCACAGCGAGCTGCTCGCCGAAGTGGTGCGCGACTACTGGCGCCAGCACTGCTACCCGCTGCAGGGCCTGGCCCTCGAATGGGTGGCGGAGAACTGGGGCGCGCCGGACGAGCTGGGCATGCGCATTCGCCCGCTGCTCGGCGAGGACGGCGATGGCGCCGCCCTGGCGCTGGGCGATCTGCTGGATGGAACCTTGCAGGCGCGTCAGCGCGCGCTGATCGCACTCAAGCAACCCTGGGCAGCCTGGGCCGACGAGTTGCAGGGCCTGCTCGACCAGGCGGCGGCCGGAAAGCAGGTCGATGCCAGAAAGCTGCAGGCGCGTTTCTACGTGCCCTGGTTCGACAAGCTGCGCGCCTGGGCCCTGGGCGATGATGAAGTGCTGGATATCGGCACCGGCTTCACGCGGCTGACCCCGCACGGCCTGGCCGAGGCCTGGAAGGTGGGGGCGCCGCCTGCGCATCCAGCACTGGATGCCATGGCCGCGCTCAAGGCGCAGCTCGATGGGCTGCCCGCACCGGGCGATGCCGCGCTGCGCCACGCCGCCGCCTGGATCCGCCAGCGCTTCGACCGCGAGAAACGCCAGCGCGCCGAGATGGGTTTCGACGACATGCTCACCCGCCTGGACGACGCCCTGCAGAGCGACAGCGGCCCGCGCCTGGCCGAGGTGATACGTCAGCAGTTCCCGGTGGCGCTGATCGACGAGTTCCAGGACACCGATCCGCTGCAGTACCGCATCTTCGACACCCTGTATCAGGTGGAGGCGAATCGCGACGACTGCGGCCTGTTCATGATCGGCGACCCCAAGCAGGCCATCTATTCCTTCCGCGGCGCGGACATCCACACCTACCTGCGTGCACGGCGTGCCACCGCCGGGCGGCATTACAACCTGGACACCAACTTCCGCTCCAGCGAGCACATGGTCGAGGCGGTCAACGGGCTGTTCCAGCTGGCCGAGTCCCGTGAGGACGGGCAGGGCGCCTTTCTGCTGCGTGACGACCTGCCGTTCATTGCGGTCGGCGCTCAGGGGCGCAAGGAAGTCTGGACGGTCGAGGGCGAGGCGCAGCCGGCGCTCAATCTCTGGCACCTGCCCAGCGACGAGGCGGTCGCCAAGGGGCGTTATCTGGACGCCCTGGCCGCCAGCGCGGCGAGCGAGATCGTCCGCCTACTGGTGCTTGGCCAGCAGCAACGTGCTGGTTTCATCAAAGGCGACACGCTGACCGCCCTGCAGCCCAGCGATATCGCCGTGCTGGTGCGCGACTTCAAGGAAGCCCAGGCGATTCGTGGCGAGCTGGCCATGCGTGGCGTACGCAGCGTGTACCTGTCGGACAAGGATTCGGTGTTCGATACCGTGGAAGCCCATGACCTGTTGCTGTGGCTGCGCGCCTGCGCCGAGCCCGATCAGGATCGCCCGCTGCGCGCGGCACTGGCCAGTTCGACCCTGGGCCTGAGCCTCACCGAGCTGGAACAGCTGAACCTCGACGAGCGTTTCTGGGAGGCGCGAGTCATGCAATTCCGTGGTTATCGGCAGCGCTGGCAGCGCCAGGGCGTGCTGCCGATGCTGCGCCAATTGCTGCAGGATTTCGGCCTGCCGCAACGGCTGATGAGCCGTCCCGATGGCGAGCGGGTGTTGACCAATCTGCTGCACCTGGCCGAGTTGCTGCAGCTGGCCGCCGCCGAACTGGATGGCGAGCTGGCGCTGATCCGTCATCTTGGCGAGTCCCTGGCTGGGCGCGGTCAGGCTGCCGAGGAGCAGGTGTTGCGCCTGGAAAGCGACGATGCGCTGGTGCGCGTGGTGACCATCCACAAATCCAAGGGCCTGGAATACCCGCTGGTATTCCTGCCCTTCATCTGTTCCTTCCGCCCGCTGGACGACAAGAAACCGGTGCAGGTGCACGACGGCGAGCGCCGCCGGCTGTTGCTCAAGCCCGACGAGGCCAGCCTGGCCCAGGCCGAGCAGGAGCGCCTGGGTGAAGACCTGCGCCTGCTCTACGTGGCACTGACCCGCGCCCAGCACGCCTGCTGGCTGGGTATCGCGGACTTGAAGATCGGCACCGCCAAGACCTCGCGCCTGCACCACTGCGCCCTTGGTTATCTGCTCGGTGGCGGGCAGCCACTGGCGCAAAGCGCGCAACTGATCGACTGGCTGAGCCCGCTGGCCGATCCGCCACGTTGCGTGGCGTTGCCGGCTCCCGAGGCCAGTGATCAGCCATACCGCGCGCAGGATGCCGACACCTTCGAGCCGCAGTGGCGCACGCCATCACGTCGTGCTGCCGAGCATTGGTGGATCGCCTCCTACAGTGCCTTGCGCATGGAGGAGGGCGAGGCCAGTACGGTCGATCGCCACGACGATGTGTCCCCGGACAGCTCGGCCGTGCAGATCGCCAGTGACGACGAGCGCCCGGCACTGGCGCTGGAGCAGATTCCGGTCTCCGCCCAGGGCTTGCATCGTTTTCCGCGCGGGCCGAACCCCGGCACCTTCCTTCATGGCCTGCTGGAAATCGCTGCGGCGCAAGGCTTCGCGGAGATGGCGGCGGCGCCGGATGTGCTGCGCGAACACCTGGCGCGGCGTTGCCAGCGGCGTGGCATGGAAACCTGGATCGAGCCGCTGTGGCTGTGGCTGCAGGGCCTATTGGTGCAGCCCATGGCGCTGGGTAACGGCCAGTCGGTGAGCCTGGCGACCCTGGGCGAATACCAGGCGGAGCTGGAGTTCTGGTTCGAGGCCCGCCGGGTCGACGTGCTGCGTCTGGATGCGCTGGTGCAACGCGCTGAAATGCCCGGCGTGGCGCGCCCGCAACTGAGCCCGGATACCTTGAATGGCATGTTCAAGGGGTTTATCGACCTGGTGTTCGA
Organism: Pseudomonas sp. PME37.24/006; assembly: GCF_055556635.1. Taxonomy (NCBI): domain Bacteria; kingdom Pseudomonadati; phylum Pseudomonadota; class Gammaproteobacteria; order Pseudomonadales; family Pseudomonadaceae; genus Pseudomonas; species Pseudomonas sp. PME37.24/006. The sequence goes on along the minus strand of NZ_JBVHNL010000003.1, from coordinate 95,553 downwards.
GCATGAGGGCCGCTACTACGTGGTCGACTACAAGTCCAACTGGCTGGGCGCCGACGAGCAGGCCTATACCGCTGAGGCCATGAGCGCTGCCGTGGCCAGCCACCGTTATGATCTGCAGTACGTGCTGTACGTGCTGGCGCTGCATCGCCACTTGCGGCTGCGCCTGGCCGATTACGACTACGACCGGCACATGGGCGGCGCGCTGTACCTGTTCCTGCGCGCGCCGGGGGCCGGGCAATATTTGGCGCGGCCGGAGCGGGCGCTGATCGAAAAACTGGACGCGCTGTTTCTCGGCGAGCCCGTGGAGGTACTGGCATGACGCCGATGCTCGACAATCGTGACGGTCTGTTCGCCCTGCTGGCCGCCTGGAGCGAGCGCGGCTGGCTGCGCGAGCTGGATCGTACCCTGGCGCATTTCTTCGCCGAACTCGATCCCGAGGCATCGCCCTTGCTGCTGCTGGCAGCGGCGCTGGCCAGCCATCAACTGGGCCAGGGGCATGTGTGCCTCGACCTGCAGACCACCCTGGCCGATCCGGATTCGGCGCTGTCGCTGCCGCCGGAAGGCGAGGACGCCGAGGGCGTCAGCCTGCTGCCTTCCGAAGTGCTGGCCGGTCTGAGTACCGATGCCTGGCTGGCGGCCTGCGCGAACAGCGCGCTGCTGCATGATGCCGAGGATGAGGTCGCGCCGCTGGTGCTACGCGGCACCTGCCTGTACCTGCGCCGTTACTGGGATTACGAGCGCAGCGTCGCTGCTGATATCGGCGAGCGCTTGCAGGCCCCGGCGGATGCGCCGGCCGATCTTGCTCAGCGCCTGGCAGTGCTGTTTCCCGAGCCCTTGGAGCTGGGCGGTCAGCGCCTCACCGACTGGCAGAAACTGGCCTGCGCCCTGGCGGCACGGGGGCGCTTCACGCTGATCACCGGCGGCCCCGGCACGGGCAAGACCACTACTGTGGTACGCCTGCTGGCCCTGCTGCAGGCGGCCGCGCTGGATCAGGGCGCACCGTTGCGCCTGAGCCTCGCGGCGCCTACCGGCAAGGCGGCGGCGCGGCTGACCGAGTCCATCGGTGCGCAAGTGGCGACGCTGCCCGTCAGCGAAACGGTGCGCGAGCAGATCCCCAAGACGGTCACCACCCTGCACCGTCTGTTGGGCAGTCGGCCGGACAGTCGGCATTTCCGTCATCAAGCCGCCAACCCGCTGCCGCTGGATGTGCTGGTGGTCGACGAAGCCTCTATGATCGACCTGGAAATGATGGCCAATCTGCTCGATGCGCTGCCGAAGCATGCGCGACTGATCCTGCTCGGCGACAAGGACCAGCTGGCGTCGGTGGAGGCGGGCGCGGTGCTCGGTGATTTGTGCCGTGATGCCGAGGCAGGCGGTTACAGCCATGCGACCGGCGAGTGGCTGGCACGGCAGACGGGCGAGCGGATTGATGATGCGCAACTGCTGACGGGAGAGCGGGCGCTGTCGCAGCACATCGTTATGCTCCGCCATTCCCGGCGCTTCGCCGGTGGTTCCGGTATCGGGCGTCTGGCCTTGGCGGTGAATCGTGGTGCTGCGATGGAGGCACGCGAGGTGCTGGCCGCCGGTGGCGGGGATCTGCACCAGCTACGCCTGGCGGGTGAGCAGGATCGTGCCTTCGAACGCTTGCTGCTCGATGGTTTGCCAGGTGGCGAGCAACGCCCGGTGGGCTACGCCGACTACCTGAGCATTCTCCGTGATCAGCGCCCTGGGCTTTCCGATGGAGAGGAGCGCTGGGATGCCTGGGCCGCGAGGGTGCTGGCGGCGTTTGATCGTTTTCAACTGCTGTGTGCAGTACGCAAGGGCTCTTGGGGCGTCGAGGCGCTCAACGGGCGCATCGCCCATGCGCTGCTGCAGCGTGGGCTGATCGAACAGGAGCATGGCTGGTACGAAGGCCGGCCGGTGCTGGTCACGCGCAACGACTACGGGCTGGGCTTGATGAATGGCGATATCGGCATCGCCCTGCGCTTGCCCGAGCCGGCGCTGGAGGCGGGCGGCCCGTTGCGCTCGGCCTTGCGCGTGGTGTTCCCGCGCAATGACGGGTCGGGCAGCCTGCGCTCGATCCTGCCCAGCCGCCTCGGCGCTGTGGAAACCGTGTTCGCCATGACCGTGCACAAATCCCAGGGCTCGGAGTTCGCCCATTGCGCCCTGGTACTGCCGGATAACCTCAACCCGGTGCTGACCAAGGAGCTGGTCTACACCGGCATCACCCGCGCCCGGGACTGCTTCAGCCTCATCGAAAGCCGCGCCGGCGTATTCGAAACCGCCATCGGGCGCCGCGTCGAACGCCGCAGCGGGCTATGGGAGCGGTTGAGCACATAACCCACCAACAGCGAGTAGGGTGGGGCTTAAGCCCACCACCAACAACACCCACAGCCCAAAGCCCCGAACCGCATGCTCTGAGCCACCAGCCACCAGCCACCAGCCACCGTCGGTGTTGAATGGCTTTGGTGGGCTAAAGCGCCACCCTACGGTTCATGCCCCTGGCGAGTAGGGTGGGCTTCAGCCCACCACCGACAACGCCAACAACCCGACGCTCCGAACCGCATGCGTTGAACCGCCAGCCACCGTCGGTGTTGAATGGTTTTGGTGGGCTAAAGCGCCACCCTACAGTTCATGCCCCTGGGGAGTAGGGTGGGCTTCAGCCCACCACCGACTCATGCTCAAGAGTCATCTCTAGCCAATCACCCTGCGCAGGCGCAGCATGGCGATCAGGCCGACGAAGCAGAACACGGCGAACAGCCAGCCGGAGGCGGCGCCGGCCATGATGCCGGAGAGCAGGGTGCTGACGGTGCAGCCGAGGGCAAGCATGCCGCCGACGAAGTTGCGCAGCGTTTCCCGTGCGCCTAGTCAGCGCGGTTTAATGCACCTTTTGACTCAGCGCTTCTCTGGCGCCCAGGTGGCGACGTCCACGGCGTCGACCGGCGCGGGTAGCAGGCCTTCCTTGTAGAAGGCGTCGGCGATCTTCTGCTGCTCTTTCAGGCTGCCAGGCTGTACCGCACGAACCTGGTAGCTGCGGCGTGCGTTGGCTTTCTCGACGATGGCCGGATCCAGGTTGCCCCACAGCGGGCCAAGCAGTTCGGCGGCCTCACGAGGGTTGCTGCGTACCCAGTCGCCGGTCTTTTCCAGTTCGGCGAATACGGTTTCCAGCACCTTGGGGTTGGCCTTGGCGAAGCGGGTGCTGGTCAGGTAATAGCGTTGGTAGTCGGCCAGGCCTTCGCCATCGGCCAGGGTGCGGGTCGGCAGTTGTTGCTGGGCGCCGCTGAGGAAGGGTTCCCAGGTCACCCAGGCATCCACGCGCTTGTTCTCGAAGGCGGCGCGGCCGTCGGCGGGTGTCAGGTAGGCGGGCTGGATGTCGCTGAATTTGAGGCCGGCCTTGGCCAGTGCGGCGATCAGCAGGTAGTGGCTACCGGCGGCCTTGGTGACGGCGATTCGCTTGCCCTTGAGGTCGGCGAGGGTCTTGATTGGCGAGTCTTCGCGAACGATCACCGCCTGAGCACCCGGCGAGGGGGCTTCCTGGGCAAAGTAGGTGAGCTCGGCGCCGGCTGCCTGGGCGAACACCGGCACGGTATCGGCGACGTCCGCGGACAGGTCGATATTGCCGACGTTCAGCGACTCCAGCAGCGGCTGCCCACTGGGGAATTCGTGCCAACTGATGGTCACGTCCTGATCGGCCAGCGCCTTCTCCAGCGTGCCCTGACTTTTCAGGATGCTGATCAGGGTCGAAGATTTCTGGTAGCCGATGCGCAGGTTTTCAGCGTGAGCCTGGGGCAGGGCGAGCAGCAGGCTGGCGGCGAGCAGCGCGGGACGGAGCAATGACATGGTAAGCCTCATCAATGGCGTGGCCAGCCACTGATTGAGGCGGGTCACGGGACGGTCTGGGTTCAGCAGGGTGTCCGGTGATCCGGTAGAGGCAAACTAGGCGATCTAAAAAATACGAAGCCAATAATTTAAAGGAATTAGCTTAGATGCAATTGCAGGCAGGCCGACGCTCCAGCATTCGCGCCGCTCTGAAAGCCTTGAGCTGGCGCAATGCCGGTATTTGTGGAGGAGCGAAAGAGGGCGTGGCGAGGCGTTTCAGTAGTTGTAAGAAAGCATTTCAGGGCACCTGTACGCCGGCAACATCCAGCATCTCGATCAAGCGGATTAGTGGCAATCCGATCAGGCTGTTGACGTCAGTGCCCTCGGTGCTGCGGAACAGGCTGATACCCAAGCCTTCGGCCTTGAAGCTGCCGGCGCAGTCGTAGGGCTCTTCGGCTTTCAGATAGCGCTCTATCTGCTCGGCGCTCAGGGTGCGAAAATGCACCGTATAAGGAACGCAATCGACCTGGCAGGAACCGTCGCGGCTGTCGAGCAGCACGAGGCCGGTAAGAAAGCTGACGCTCTTGCCGCTGGCTGCACTGAGTTGTGCGTGGGCGCGCTTATAATCGTGCGGCTTGCCAAGTATCTGCCCATCGAGCACGGCGACCTGGTCGGAACCGATGATCAAGTGCGAAGCAAAACGCCCTGCCAGTGCCTGGGCTTTCTCCCTGGCCAGGCGGCGTACCAGCGCCTCGGCGGACTCGTCAGACCGGCGCGATTCATCGATACTTGGCGCAGCCCACTCGAAGGGTTGGCGCAGACGGCTCAGCAGCTCGCGGCGGTAGGGTGAGCTGGAGGCGAGAACCAGAGATGACATCGGCGTTGACCTTGTGCGGAACGGGCGCAGAATTCTAGCTGTCGGCAAAGATGCTGGACAGGCAGAATTTCCTTTGACAGCGCATGGTTGCATCCATAGAATGCGGCGCCTATGTCAAATGGCCCGATTCCACCTCACGTTGATCCACGCAAACTCGCCGATCGTGGTGCCACCCTCCAGGGTGAGTTACCGCTAGCCGATTTGTTGAGGCTCTGCGACCCTCTTGCCGATAATGGCGGTAACGTGCGCGCGAAGTTTTCTTTCGAGCGTGACGAGCGTCATGCTGTGGTCATACACAGCCAGCTGGAGGTCGAAGTCAAGATGGTTTGCCAGCGTTGTCTGGATCAGGTCACCTTACCGATCCTCAGTGAGTGTCATTACGCTGTGGTGAAGGAAGGCGCGAATACCCAGTCCGTGCCGCAAGGCTATGACGTACTGGAAATGGGTGAGGATCCTCTGGATCTGTTGGCCTTGGTCGAAGATGAGCTATTGCTCGCTTTGCCCATCGTGCCGGCACATGACCCGAAAGATTGCCAGCAGCCGGCGGGCCTTGATGAGCCCGAATCGAGCGAGGACGGGGTGACGCGGTCCAACCCGTTCAGTGTATTGGCACAGTTAAAGCGTGACCCAAACGTTTAGGAGTTTACTAGTATGGCTGTTCAGCAGAACAAAAAATCCCGTTCCGCCCGTGACATGCGTCGTTCGCATGACGCGCTCGAGGGTAACGCTCTGTCCGTAGAGAAGAGCACCGGTGAAGTTCACCTGCGTCACCACGTATCGCCGGAAGGCGTTTACCGTGGTCGCAAAGTGATCGACAAGGGCGCTGACGAGTAAATCTTGTCCGCTCCGATCATCGCGATTGATGCAATGGGTGGGGACTTCGGTCCCCACTGCATTGTTCCGGCCAGCATCGCCTGTCTGGCTGAATTCCCCTCGCTGCACCTGGTTCTCGTCGGCCAAGCCTCTCTTATAGAAAATCTGATCGCTGGTATCCCCGGTGTCGATCGTTCTCGCCTGCAAATCGAGCACGCTGCCGAGTCCATCGATATGGGTGAGCGTCCTTCTCAGGCCTTGCGTGGCAAGCCGGACTCCTCCATGCGTGTGGCGCTCGAAATGGTGCGTGATGGGCGGGCTCATGCCTGCGTGAGTGCCGGCAATACCGGTGCCCTGATGGCCCTGTCGCGGCATGTACTGAAGACTCTGCCGGGCATCGACCGTCCGGCGATGATCGCGGCCATCCCCAATCGCAACGGTGTCTGTTATCTGCTGGATCTCGGCGCTAACGTCGACTGCACAGCCGAGCATCTTTGTCAGTTCGCGATCATGGGGTCGGTGGCTGCCGAGGTACAGGGCATGGCTTCACCGCGTGTCGGTCTGCTCAACGTCGGCAGCGAGGAAACCAAGGGTAATCAGCAGGTCAAGCAGGCTGCTGCGTTGCTCGAAGGTATTGAGGGGCTTAACTATATCGGCTTTGTCGAAGGTGACGGGCTGTATAACGGCGATGCCGATGTGCTGGTGTGCGATGGTTTTGTCGGCAACGTTCTGTTGAAGTCCAGCGAAGGGCTGGTGACCATGATTGTGTCGCGGCTCGAGGCGCTGTTTCGCAGCACGCTGCTGGGGCGTGTCGCCGGCCTGTTGGCGTTGCCGCTGTTGCGGCGTTTGCGCAGCGAGTTGGCGCCTGCGCGGCACAACGGCGCGAGTTTTCTCGGCCTGCAGGGCGTTGTGGTGAAGAGTCACGGCAGTGCCGGGCCGGATGGTATAAAGAGCGCCATTCGCCGGGCAATGACCGATGTGCAGGAAGATTTGCCGCAGCGACTGAGTGGTCGGATCGAGCACTTAATCCGTAATATGTGACCGCTTAGGATGGGCAGCCATCCAAAATTTCAGTTTTACAGCGCTTGCCGAGGGTAGGCGTTAATTTTTCGACGAGAAGATCACTAAGGGAACCGTTCCATGTCTGCATCCCTCGCATTCGTCTTTCCCGGTCAGGGCTCGCAAGCACTGACCATGTTGGCCGGACACGGCGCAGAGCACGCGCTGATCCTCGATACCTTCGGCGAAGCTTCGAGCGCCCTGGGCTATGACCTGTGGGCACTGACCCAGCAAGGCCCGGAAGAGCAGCTCAATCAGACCGACAAGACCCAGCCCGCCATTCTGGCTGCCTCCATCGCCTTGTGGCGTCTGTGGCTGGCCGAAGGTGGCGCGCGCCCTGCGTTCGTCGCCGGGCACAGCCTGGGTGAGTACAGCGCGCTGGTCGCTGCCGGCTCCATCGGTTTCGCCGAGGCTGTGAAGCTGGTCGAGCTGCGTGGCCAGCTGATGCAGCAGGCCGTGCCGGCCGGGCAGGGCGGCATGGCGGCGATCATCGGTCTGGAAGATGCCGACGTGCAAGCTGCCTGCGCCGAAGCGGCTCAGAGCGACGTGGTCAGTGCAGTGAACTACAACGCGCCGGGCCAGGTGGTCATCGCCGGTTCTGCCGCAGCCGTGGCTCGCGCCGTCGAGGCCTGCAAGACGCGTGGCGCCAAGCGCGCGCTGCCGTTGCCGGTCAGCGTGCCGTCGCACTGCGAGCTGATGCGCCCGGCTGCCGAGCGCTTCGCCGAGTCCGTCGCCGCCATCGCCTGGCAAGCCCCACAGATTCCGCTGGTGCAGAACGTCAGTGCAGCTGTAGTGGCCGATCTGGACACCCTCAAGCGCGACCTGCTGGCTCAGCTGTACAGCCCGGTGCGCTGGGTCGAGTCGATGGTTCGCCTTAGCGAGCAGGGCGTTACCGACTTGGTCGAGTGTGGCCCGGGTAAGGTGCTTTCGGGTTTGAACAAGCGCTGTGTCAAGGGCGTCAACACGCACAACCTCGACACCCCTGAAGCTTTTGCCGCTGCGCGTGCCGCACTGGCCGCCGTACAGTCCTGAACAAAGGAGAATTCTATGAGTCTGCAAGGTAAGGTTGCACTGGTCACTGGCGCAAGCCGCGGTATTGGTCAGGCGATTGCCCTGGAGCTGGGTCGTCAGGGCGCTGTGGTCATCGGCACCGCTACGTCCGAGGCGGGTGCCGAGCGCATCGCTGCGACCCTCAAGGAAAACGGCATCGAAGGCACTGGCCTGATGCTTAACGTGAGCAACGACGAATCCGTTGTGGCCACTCTGGAAAAGATCCAGAAAGACTTCGGTCAGGTGCTGATTCTGGTCAATAATGCTGGCATCACCCGCGATAACCTCATGCTGCGCATGAAGAACGATGAGTGGTATGACGTCATTGATACCAACCTCAACAGCCTCTATCGTTTGTCGAAGGCAGTACTTCGCGGTATGACCAAGGCGCGTTTCGGGCGTATCATCAACATCGGTTCGGTGGTGGGTGCCATGGGCAACGCTGGCCAAGTGAACTATGCAGCGGCCAAGGCTGGCCTCGAAGGTTTCGGTCGTGCGCTGGCTCGTGAGGTTGGTTCGCGTTCGATTACCGTGAATGCGGTGGCACCGGGTTTCATCGATACCGATATGACCCGTGAATTGCCGGAAGCACAGCGTGAAGCGCTGCTGACACAGATTCCGCTGGGCCGTTTGGGGCAGGCACAAGAGATCGCCAACGTGGTTTCTTTCCTTGCTTCCGATGGTGCAGCTTACGTCACAGGGGCTACTATCCCTGTGAACGGCGGGATGTACATGAGCTGAATACGGGCGATGCCATCGGCGAACGTCTTCGATTCGATACAAACTTGGTAGCAAAATTGCTGGTTTGCATGAAGGGTCGTTGAGGTATTTCCGTGGCTGCCATCGGCTTTCAGCTTGAAAAGCCGAAAACCCTTTCTATACACTTGCCGGCACAACCAGCTGGCTGGATTTGTCCAATAGGAGTGACAACACGTGAGCACCATCGAAGAACGCGTCAAGAAAATCGTTGCCGAGCAACTGGGCGTGAAAGAAGAAGAAGTAACCAACAGCGCTTCTTTCGTTGAAGACCTGGGTGCCGACTCTCTTGACACCGTTGAGCTGGTGATGGCTCTCGAAGAAGAATTCGAGACCGAGATCCCGGACGAACAAGCCGAGAAGATCACCACCGTTCAGGAAGCAATCGACTACGTTACTACGCACGCGCAGTAAGTAGTTCGTCGTTTCCCGAATTGGAAAAGCCGCACGTCTGTAAAGGCGTGCGGCTTTTCTTTGACGGTTCGCTGTAGCCGCAAGAGAAGCGCCGATGGCGTTTGTCTGTTCGGGTGAAATTGCACCTCGAGCCAATCGCCGGATGATCAATCTGCCTGTGCAATGGCTTGCCAGGTGCATCAAGGCGTCGAAAAACCTGATTAAGAGGAGATTGCTGTGTCGCGTAGACGCGTCGTGGTTACCGGTATGGGCATGTTGTCGCCGCTGGGTAACGATGTGCCGAGCAGCTGGCAGGGCATTCTGGCCGGCCGTAGTGGCATCGGCCTGATCGAACACATGGATCTTTCTGCCTATTCCACTCGCTTTGGTGGTTCGGTAAAGAATTTCGATGTCGAGCCGTATCTGTCCGCCAAAGAGGCGCGCAAGCTCGATCTATTTATTCAGTACGGTCTGGCGGCAAGCTTTCAGGCAGCGCGTGATAGCGGCCTGGAAATTACCGATGCCAACCGTGATCGCATCGGTGTGGCGATGGGCTCCGGAATCGGCGGCCTGACCAACATCGAGAACAACTGCAAATCGCTGCTTGAGCAGGGGCCACGGCGAATTTCGCCGTTCTTCGTGCCAGGCTCGATCATTAATATGATTTCCGGTTTCCTGTCGATCCACCTCGGTCTGCAGGGGCCTAACTATGCTATCGCCACCGCTTGCACGACCGGTACCCACTGTATTGGCATGGCTGCTCGCAACATTGCCTATGGCGAGGCCGACGTGATGATCGCTGGCGGTGCCGAGATGGCTGCCTGCGGCCTGGGCATGGGGGGCTTTGGTGCTGCACGAGCCTTGTCCACCCGCAACGACGAGCCGACCAAGGCCAGTCGTCCTTGGGATAAGGGGCGTGACGGTTTCGTCCTGTCCGATGGCGCTGGTGCGCTGGTACTCGAAGAGCTGGAGCACGCTAAGGCGCGTGGTGCCACCATCTATGCCGAACTGATCGGTTTCGGCATGAGCGGCGATGCCTTCCACATGACCTCTCCGCCCGAAGACGGTGCCGGTGCTGCCCGCTGTATGACTAACGCGTTGCGCGATGCCGGCATACAACCTTCTGACGTGCAGTACATCAATGCCCACGGCACCTCCACCTCGGCTGGCGACAAGGCCGAAGTATCGGCGATCAAGTCGGTGTTCGGTGAGCACGCTCACTCCGTTGCAGTAAGCTCGACCAAGTCGATGACCGGCCACTTGCTCGGCGCAGCCGGTGCGGTGGAGGCCATCTTCTGCGTGTTGGCGCTGCGTGATCAGGTAGCGCCGCCGACCATCAATCTGGATGAGCCGGACGAGGGTTGTGACCTGGACTTCGTGCCTCACGAAGCGCGCAAGATGCCGATAGAAGTGGCGCTGTCCAATTCCTTCGGATTTGGTGGAACCAACGGCTCACTGGTATTCCGTCGGTACGCCGATTGATGTTCAGTTGGGTCGACGGTCAGCCGGCCACGACGCTGCCTCTGGTGGATCGTGGTCTGGCTTACGGTGATGGCCTGTTCGAAACCATCGCAGTAAGGGGCGGTCAGCCCGTGCTGCTTGAGCGTCACCTGGCGCGGGTTACTGCGGGTTGTGCGCGATTGCGTATCGACCTGGATGCAGCTCAGTTACGTCGCGAGCTGTCTGCCTTCTGCGCCGAACTTGGGCAGGGCGTTGCCAAGCTGATCGTCACGCGTGGCGATGGCCAGCGTGGTTATGCTCCGTCTGCCGGGGCGTCGCGGCGCATTCTTCAGGCGGGTGCCATGCCGGCTTACTTGCCGCAGCATGGCGAGAGCGGCATCCGCCTATTCCCCTGTGAAACACGCTTGGCCGAGCAGCCTCTGCTGGCCGGTCTCAAGCACCTCAATCGTCTGGAGCAGGTGCTGGCCCGTGCCGAGTGGCAGAGTGGTGAGTTTGCCGAAGGATTGATGCTCGATGTGTCGGGGCGCGTGGTCGAGGGCGTGTTCAGCAACCTGTTTCTGGTGCGCGATGGTGTGCTGTCGACGCCTGAACTGTCGCGCTGCGGGGTGGCAGGTGTGATGCGTGCCGAGCTGCTGGAGCAGGCGCAAGCCCTGGGGATTGCCTGTCAGGCACGCGATATCGAATTGAACGAACTGCTGGCCGCAGACGAAGTCTTTCTCTGCAACAGCCTGTACGGCGTATGGCCGGTTCGTGAGTTGCAAGACCGTCACTGGTCGGTCGGGCCGCTCACCCGTAAACTGCAGGCCATTGCCCGTCATCTACTGGACTGCTGATTCGTGATTCGCAAATTACTGTTGGTGCTGGAAATTGCTGTGGTACTGGCTGCCCTGACTCTGGGCTTTGCTGCTTGGCAACAGCACCGCGCCCTCGAGCAGCCCCTGGTGCTCAGCGAGGAACGCCTGATCGAGGTGCCGGCGGGCGCTACCCCTGGCGGCGTGCTCAACCGTTTGGAAGCCGATGGTGTGATCGACGGTGCTTTTTGGCTGCGCCTGTACTGGCGCTTCAACCTGCAGGGCCAGCCGCTGCACAGCGGTGAGTACCGTCTGACGCCTGACCTGCGGGCACGCGACCTGCTCGATCTGTGGCGCCGCGGCGAAGTGGTGCAATACAGCCTGACGCTGGTCGAAGGCTGGAGCTTTCGTCAGGTGCGTGCAGCCTTGGCGCGTCAGGACAAGTTGGAACTGACCCTGAGCGAGCTGAGCGATGCTGAACTGATGGCCAAGCTCGGCCAGCCTGGGCTCAACCCCGAAGGGCGCTTCTTCCCTGATACCTACCGCTATGTGCGCGGCATGAGCGACCTGGATCTACTCAAACAGGCCCATAAGCGGTTGCAGTTGGTACTCGACGAGGAGTGGGAAGGCCGCTCCAAATCGCTGCCGTACAAGGATGCATACGAGGCGCTGATCATGGCTTCGATGATCGAGAAGGAAACCGGTGTTCCCGAGGAGCGCGGGGAGATTGCCGGCGTGTTCGTGCGGCGTCTGGCTATCGGTATGCGCTTGCAAACCGATCCGACGGTGATCTTCGGGCTTGGCGAGCGTTATAACGGGCGAATCACCCGGGCCCACCTACGCGAGCCGACGCCCTACAACACCTATACCATCGACGGCATGCCACCGACGCCGATCGCTCTGGTCGGCCGTGAGGCGATCCATGCGGCGTTGCATCCGCAGCCAGGCAAGAGCTTGTACTTCGTTGCCCGTGGTGATGGCAGTCACGTCTTTTCGGAAACTCTCGACGCACACAACCGTGCCGTCCGTGAATACCAGTTGAAGCGCCGTGCGGACTACCGTTCCAGCCCGGCGCCGATTCCCCGCAACAGCGATAGCGATAAGGACAACCAGTGAGCGGCTTGTTTATCACCCTGGAAGGCCCCGAGGGCGCCGGCAAGAGCACCAATCGAGAGTACCTGGCGGCGCTGCTGCGCGAGCAGGGGATCGATGTGCTGCTGACCCGTGAACCCGGCGGTACGCCACTGGCCGAGCGAGTACGCGAGCTGCTCCTGGCGCCCAGCGATGAGCCCATGGCCAGCGATACCGAGCTGTTGCTGGTATTCGCCGCGCGCGCTCAGCATCTCGCCCAGGTGATCGTGCCGGCGCTGCAGCGTGGTGAAGTGGTTCTTTGTGATCGGTTTACTGACGCGACTTACGCCTATCAGGGTGGCGGTCGCGGCCTGGATGTCGAGCGCATTGCCCAGTTGGAAAACTTCGTCCAGGGCACGCTGCGTCCGGATCTGACCCTGGTGTTCGATCTGCCGGTCGAGGTCGGCCTGGCGCGCGCGGCAGCCCGCGGTCGTCTGGATCGCTTCGAGCAGGAAGGCCGCGAGTTCTTCGAGGCGGTGCGCAGCACCTACCTGCAACGGGCCAAGGCCGAGCCGGCGCGCTATCGCATTATCGATGCCGCCCAGTCACTCGAGGCCGTGCAGCGTGATCTCGATGCACTGCTGCCACAATTGCTGGAGCTGCAGCGTGGCTGATGTCTATCCCTGGCAGACCGAGCTCTGGCAGCAACTGGCCGGGCGGACCCAGCACGCTCATGCCTACCTGCTGCACGGCCCCGCAGGCATTGGCAAGCGCGCGCTCGCCGAGCGTTTGATGGCGCTTTTGCTGTGCAAGTCGCCAGAGGCGCAGCAAGCCTGCGGCCACTGCAAATCCTGCCATTTGCTCGCGGCGGGCAGTCACCCAGATAACTACGTGCTCGAGCCGGAAGAGTTCGATAAGCCGATCAAGGTCGATCAAGTGCGTGCACTGGTCAACTTTGTTGTACAGACCGCTCAATTGGGTGGGCGCAAGGTGATCCTGATCGAACCCACCGAAGCGATGAACCTGAATGCTGCCAACGCGCTGCTCAAGAGTTTGGAGGAGCCATCTGGCAACACGGTACTGTTGTTGATCAGTCATCAGCCAAGCCGCCTGCTGCCGACCATCAAGAGTCGATGCGTGCAGCAGGCGTGCCCCTTGCCAAGCGAGGCGATGAGCCTGCAGTGGCTGAGCGAGGCGCTGCCTGACAGTGGCGAGCAGGACATTCGTGAGCTGCTGTACCTGGCCGCCGGTTCGCCACTGGCGGCGGTAAGGTTGCAGGCGCAAGGTGTGCGCGAGCAGCGTGCGCTGGTTGCCGAGGGTGTGAAAAAGCTGCACAAACAGCAGATTTCCGCCAGTCAGCTGGCCGAGAGCTGGAGCACGGTGCCCTTGCCGTTGTTGTTCGACTGGTTCTGCGGCTGGGCTCATCTGATTCTGCGTTACCAACTGACGCAGGATGAACAAGGCCTTGGCCCGGCAGATATGGGCAAGGTCGTGCAATACCTGGCGCAGAAGACGCCGCAGGCTAAAGTGCTGCAGATTCAGGGGTGGTTGCTGCAACAGCGTCAGAAAGTGTTGGGCAAGGCCAACCTTAATCGTGTGCTGCTTCTCGAAGCCTTGCTGGTTCAGTGGGCAAGCCTGCCTGGACCGGGCTAGAATCGACCCCACGTCACGACATCAGGAATCACGCATGAGCTTGCCACCGAATCTGGGGCCCCGTAACGGCATTCTGTCCCTGACCATCAAGGACAAATCTGTGCTTTATGCCGCCTACATGCCCTTCATCAAGAACGGCGGCCTGTTCATCCCCACGAACAAAAGCTACAGACTCGGCGATGAGGTGTTCATGCTCCTCAACCTGATGGACGAGCCGGAAAAGATCCCGGTCGCCGGCAAGGTCATATGGATCACCCCGAAGGGCGCCCAAGGCAACCGCGCCGCAGGTGTGGGCGTGCAGTTCAACGAGGGCGACAACACTGCCCGCAACAAGATCGAGACTTACCTGGCCGGCGCCCTCAAGTCCGATCGCCCCACCCATACAATGTAATCACTGCAAGCCACCAGCCGCGAGCGACAAGTAAGCATCGACTTGCTTGCGGCTCGATGTTTGCCGTTGGAGGCTTTACCCCATGCTCATCGATTCCCACTGCCATCTTGATCGTCTCGATCTGACCGCTCGCGGCGGTTCCCTGGACGAAGCGCTGGCCGCCGCACGCGCACGCGGTGTTGGCCATTTTCTATGTATTGGCGTGAGCGCCGATAACGCGGCCACTGTTCGTGATCTGGCGCAGCGTTATGCCGATGTCGATTGCTCGGTTGGCATCCACCCGCTCGATCTCGACGCCGGAAACGCGCCGGCACTGGACTGGCTGCTTGCCGAGATGGATCACCCTGGTGTGGTCGCCATTGGCGAGACGGGTCTTGATTACCACTACGAGCCGGAAGCCGCCCAGTTGCAGCAGGAGGCTTTCCGCCTGCATCTGCAGGCCGCGCAGATCACCGGAAAACCAGTGATCGTGCACACCCGCGAAGCCCGCGCCGATACCCTTGCATTGCTGCGTGAGGCGGCATTGCCACAGGCTGGTGTGCTGCACTGCTTTACCGAGGATTGGGAAATGGCCAAGGCGGCGCTGGATATCGGTTTCTATATTTCCCTGTCCGGCATCGTCACCTTTCGCAATGCTGATGCATTGCGCGAAGTCGCCCGTCAGGTGCCGGCGGATCGTTTGCTGGTAGAAACCGATTCACCTTATCTGGCGCCGATCCCGCACCGTGGCAAGCCCAACCTGCCGGAGTATGTGCGCGATGTCGCCGAGTACTTGGCGGTGCTGCGTGGCGTCAGTTACGAAGAACTGGCGCGACAAACGGGCGAGAACTTCAAGCGGCTGTTCCCTCTGGCTCGTGTGGCCTGAGCGCCTTCTGAGTCAAGCGCTTGAGGAGTCTGCGGTTGGCTATCAAAAAAGCTGGGGGCGATTGTGGCATTGCGTGCAATGGCCCCTTTGAACAGGCGTCTTGGGACGTTAGGTAATGTAGGTCAAAAAAAACCCGGCTTCGGGACGGAATCCGGGTCAAGACCATTAGGAGCCAAGCGAAGTGCGCGATCCTCGGCACTTCGGCCGCCGCAACATTTGGGGGATATGCCGCGCCGGTACCTTGAGTATTGGTCATGTATGGTAGACGTCCACTCCCGGTTTAAACGGATTTGGAATACGTTTCTCGTTGCTGAGTGCTCATTTGGTGGCGAGGTGCTGCAGCCGTTTCAGGGTGTGTTCGATGACCCGTGGCTCGGTGTAAAAGTGTGGCGACAGACGGATGCCACCCCCGCGCTGGGCGCAGATGATCTGTTCGCTCTTGAGGTGCTCGTGCAGGGCCCGATTGTCCCAGCCGCCCAGGGAAAATGTGAGAATACCGGCGCGCTTCTCGCGCTCGATTACGCTGCGCATTTGTACACCGGGGATGCCCTGTAGGCCGTCGAGCAGCCACTGCACGCGCTCATGCACGGCCTGTTCGACACTCGGCATGCCGACCTCTTCAAGCAGTGATAGGCTCGCTTCCAGCGCCATGGCGCCGAGCATGTTGGGGCTGCCGCATTCGAAGCGCCTGGCGCTGCGGGCTGGCTGCCAGTCGTCACGGTCATAGTCGCCAGCGTGCTCGAGCATGTGCCAGCCGTATTCATGCAGGGTCAACTGCTCGCGCAAGTCCTGACGGCAATAGAACACGCCGAGGCCCTCAGGGCCGAGCAGCCACTTGTGACCATCGGCCATGGCGAAGGCGCAATGACTGCTTTGCACGTCCATGCTCATGGCGCCCAGCTGCTGGATGGCATCGACGCAGAGCAGAACGCCGCGCTGTTCGCAGCCGGTACCGAGGCGCTCCAGATCCAGGCGCAAACCGCTGGCGTATTGCACTGCACTGATGGCCATCAGGCGGGTACGGGGCGTACAGGCGGCGAGCAAGGCGCTTTCGGCATCGCCGTCCTGCAGGTTGACCTGGACGACTTCTACGCCCTGTGGGCGCAGTGCTTCCCAGACGATACGGTTGGACGGGAATTCCTCGGTGCTGATGATGACCTGGTCACCATCACGCCAGTCCAGGCCGAAAGCCACGAACGACAGGGCTTCCGAAGTGTTCTTGACCAGTGCGATGTCGGCTCGTGAGGGCGCGTTGAGCAAGCGTGCCAGGCGCTCGCGCAGACGGCGTTCTGTTTCCAGCCATTGCGGATAATCACGCGCGCCAGTGGTGATGTTCTCGCGGGCAAAGCGCTCTACGGCCCGTGCGGTGCGTGCCGGCCAGGGGGCGACTGCAGCGTGATTCAGGTAGTAGAGATCGGCCGGTTGGGGAAACTCGTCGATGATGGCATTCATGAGCGCGTGATCCGTGCAATTTGGCGTTAGTTAGGCATAATACCGGACTTGAATTCCGACCTTGTCATTTCCTTATGCAGAAAGAACCCCGCAAGATCCGTGAGTTTCGCCGCCGCGAGCAGGAGATTCTCGACATTGCCCTGAAACTCTTCCTCGAGCAGGGCGAGGACAGCGTGACTGTGGAGATGATTGCTGACGCCGTGGGTATCGGCAAAGGCACCATCTACAAGCATTTCAAGTCGAAGGCGGAGATTTACCTGCGGCTGATGCTCGACTACGAGCGCGATCTGAACGAGTTGCTGCATTCGTCCGATATCGACCGTGACAAGGAGGCGCTGTCGCGGGCCTACTTCGAATTCCGCATGCGTGACCCGCAGCGTTACCGGCTGTTCGACCGCCTCGAAGAGAAGGTGGTCAAGGGCAATCAGGTGCCTGAGCTGGTCGAGCAGTTGCACAGCATTCGCGCCTCCAACTTCGAGCGTCTCACCCAGTTGATCAAGGGTCGCATCAGCGAGGGCAAGCTCGAAGACGTGCCGCCGTACTTCCACTACTGCGCTGCCTGGGCACTGGTGCATGGGGCCGTGGCGCTCTATCACTCGCCGTTCTGGAGCAATGTGCTGGAAGATCAGGAAGGCTTCTTCCAGTTCCTGATGGATATCGGCGTGCGCATGGGCAACAAGCGCAAGCGCGATAGCGAGACGCCTCCCGCCTGACCCCTCGGGCCCTATTCGGGCCACGCGTGAGCCGACTGGCGCGAAACCTGCTTGGAGCAGTCATTCGCCGGTTTTCCGTCGCCGGTGTCGGGAGAGTTCACATGCGTAATCTGTTCGCCCTGGCCATATTGCTGAGCCTGGCTGGCTGCATGAATGTCAGCGATATGGCCGATGGCGCCACCTACCACCTGCGTGATGCAGGCGTGCTGGATCACAGCAAGGTGCGGCGCTCGGCGTCCTGGCGGTTGCAGGGTGATTCGTTCATCTACATTGCCCAGGGCCACTTCGCGCCAAGTGGCAAGCACGCCTACCCACGGCCCAACGTAGTGGCCGAGGAAGCATTCCGCGGCTTCGTCGAATACTTCCCCATGGTGCGCCGCGCCAGAGCCCCCGTCGGCCTGGACGAGGCGCTGGGTGAGGCGCGCGCCGCCGGTGCCCACTATCTGCTCTACACCCGCTTCGCCTATGCCGATGACCGTATCGGCACCATGGAGGAGTGGGAAGATCAGGAGGCTTTCGATCGGCTCGGTACCGACCGCAGCGTGCTGCAGCTGATGCTGATCGAGACCAATACCCGTTATCTAGTGGATACCGCGCGGATCCGCAGTCGTGGCGGATTCCTGACGTTCTACGACGCCAGTCCAGAGGATCTGATCCGCGCGCCGCTCGAGGATTATGCGCGTACACTGCTCGGATTCAGTCGTTGAGGGCACTGCCGCCTGGTGCTCCACGGAGCGTAAGGAACGGTTAATGAGTGACAGCGACAAGGCCGGTGATCTACTGGCGCAGATTCCGCCAGCGGGTAGCAAGGGCATGCCGCCGGTGCATCTGTGGAATCCCGATTTCTGCGGCGATATCGATATGCGTATCGCCCGCGACGGCTCATGGTTCTACATGGGCACGCCCATAGGTCGGCCAGCCATGGTACGGCTGTTTTCGACGATCATTCGCCGTGATGGCGACGATTACTTTCTGGTCACGCCGGTAGAGAAGGTCGGCATCAAGGTCGATGACGCGCCTTTCGTGGCGGTCTCCGTGCAGGTGTCGGGGCAGGGTGAAGGGCAGGTGCTGCGCTTCGTCAGCAATGTCGGCGACGAGGTCGAGGCGGGTGACGAGCATCCGTTGCGGGTCGAGCTGGATGCGCAGACTCAGGAGCCATCGCCCTACGTGCACGTGCGGGCCAACCTGGAAGCGCTGATCCATCGCAACGTTTTCTACCAGTTGGTCGAGCTGGCGCAAACTCGTGAAATCGACGGCCAGCCCTGGCTGGGCGTGTGGAGTGGTGGCGTGTTCTTTCCTATCGGGCCGCTGGAATAGCGCCCATGAAAAAGGCTCCCAAGGGAGCCTTTTTAAGTTCAACACTTACATATTGGGGTAGTTAGGCCCGCCGGTTCCTTCAGGCGCCACCCAGGTGATGTTCTGGGCGGGATCCTTGATGTCGCAAGTCTTGCAGTGCACGCAGTTCTGCGCGTTGATCTGGAAGCGTTTGCTGCCATCGTCATTGGCGACCACTTCGTACACGCCGGCCGGGCAGTAGCGCTGCGCCGGTTCGTCATACAGCGGCAGGTTCTTGTCGATCGGAATGCTCGGGTCGGCCAGTTTGAGGTGGCAGGGCTGCTCCTCTTCGTGGTTGGTGTTGGAAAGAAACACCGAGCTCAGTTTATCGAAGCTGAGCTTGCCGTCCGGTTTCGGGTAATCGATCTTCTTGCTCTCTGCGGCAGGCTTGAGGCAGGCGTAATCTGGCTTGTTGTCATGCAGGGTGAAGGGCAGCTTGCCGCCGAGCAGGTTCTGGTCGACCCAGTTGATGCCGCCACCGACCACGGCGCCGTACTTGTGGATCGCCGCGCCAAAGTTGCGGCTGCGGAACAGTTCGTCGTACAGCCAGCTGGCCTTGAAGGCATCGACATAGTTGCCCAGCTCGTCGCCACCTTGACGACCTGCAGCCAGGGCCTCGGCGATGGCCTCGGCAGCCAGCATGCCGGACTTCATGGCGGTGTGGCTGCCCTTGATCTTGGCGAAGTTGAGGGTGCCGAGATCACAGCCGATCAGAGCGCCACCCGGGAATACCATCTTCGGCAGCGAGTTCAGGCCGCCCTTGGCAATGGCCCGGGCGCCGTAGGCGACACGCTTACCGCCGTCGAGGTACTGCTTGAATACCGGGTGATGCTTGAGGCGCTGGAATTCGTCGAACGGCGACAGGTGCGGGTTCGCGTAGGACAGGTCGATGATCAGACCGACCACCACCTGGTTGTTTTCCAGGTGATAGAGGAAGGAGCCGCCGGTGTTCTCGGTGCCCATGATGTCCATCGGCCAACCAGCGGTGTGCACCACCAGGCCCTGCTGGTGCTTGCTCGGGTCGATGTCCCAGATTTCCTTGATGCCGATGCCGTAATGCTGAGCGTCGGCTTCGCTGTCGAGGTTGTACTTCTTGATCAGTTGCTTGCCGAGGTGGCCACGACAGCCTTCGGCGAACAGCGTGTACTTGGCGCGCAGTTCCATGCCAGGGGTGTAATAGCCTTCCTTCGGGTTGCCTTCACGGTCGACACCCAGGTCGCCGGTAACGATGCCGCGAACCACGCCGCTTTCATCGATCAGCGCTTCCTGAGCGGCGAAGCCCGGGTAGATTTCCACGCCGAGATTCTCGGCCTGCTGAGCCAGCCAGCGGCACAGATTGCCGAGGGAGATGATATAGTTGCCTTCGTTGTGCATGGTCTTGGGCACGAAGAAGCCCGGAACCTTGACGGAGCTGTTGGCATCTTTCAGCACGTAGATGTCGTCGCCTTTTACCGGCGTATTCAGCGGCGCGCCCAGTTCCTTCCAGTCGGGGAACAGTTCGTCCAGGGCTCGCGGTTCGAAGACAGCGCCGGAAAGGATGTGGGCACCCACTTCGGAGCCTTTCTCGACCACGCAAACGCTGATTTCCTGGCCAGCCTCCGCGGCCTTCTGCTTCAGGCGGCAAGCGGCGGACAGGCCGGCAGGGCCGGCGCCGACGATGACGACGTCGAACTCCATAAATTCGCGTTCCACGGGCTATCTCCTCATCAGGGCTCTCTAATTTTTCATGGCGAGCCAGCAACCTTCCCAAGGCACGCTCGCGCAGTATATAGCCAGCCTCGATTAGGGCCAATACAAACGTTTGTTTGAATTTTCTGTAGGCCTGCTAGAATCGGGCTACAACACGAATGGCTCGCAGCCAGGGCGTATTGACCGAGCCAGGGCGGACGGTCAAGATACGGGCGGTTTTGCGCTCGCCGCCTGAGCTATGGTGTTTGCTTGCCTGCATCACCCGCATGCTCGCTTCTGGCGACATTCCTATTCACCGGAGAGTAACGAGGAATCCATGAAGGTTCTTGTAGCTGTCAAACGAGTGGTCGATTACAACGTCAAGGTTCGCGTCAAACCGGACAATAGCGGCGTCGATCTTGCCAACGTCAAGATGTCGATGAACCCTTTCTGCGAAATCGCCGTTGAAGAGGCCGTGCGCCTGAAAGAGAAGGGCGTCGCCAGCGAAATCGTGGTCGTCTCCATCGGCCCGACCCAAGCGCAGGAACAACTGCGTACCGCTCTGGCACTGGGCGCCGATCGCGCCATTCTGGTCGAGTCGGCCGAAGAGCTGAACTCCCTGGCGGTCGCCAAACTGCTCAAGGCAGTGGTCGACAAGGAGCAGCCGCAGCTTGTCATCCTCGGCAAGCAGGCAATCGACAGCGACAACAACCAGACCGGCCAGATGCTGGCTGCGCTGACCGGCTACGCCCAGGGCACCTTCGCCTCCAAGGTGGAAGTCAGCGGCGACAAGGTCAACGTCACCCGTGAGATCGACGGCGGTCTGCAAACCGTCGCGCTGAATCTGCCGGCCATCGTCACTACCGACCTGCGCCTGAACGAGCCGCGCTACGCTTCGCTGCCGAACATCATGAAGGCCAAGAAGAAGCCGCTGGAAACCCTGACCCCTGACGCGCTGGGCGTTTCCACTGCCTCCACCGTCAAGACCATCAAGGTCGAAGCGCCAGCTGCACGCGGTGCGGGTATCAAGGTCAAGTCGGTCGCCGAACTGGTCGAGAAACTGAAAACCGAAGCGAAGGTGATCTAAATGACTATCCTGGTTATCGCTGAACACACCAATTCCGCGCTGGCACCAGCGACTCTGAACACCGTCGCTGCTGCTCAAGCAATCGGTGGCGACATCCACGTACTGGTCGCCGGCCAAGGCGTTGGCGCTGCCGCCGAAGCGGCTGCCAAGATCGCTGGCGTCGCCAAGGTACTGGTTGCCGACAACGCTGCATTCGCTCATCAGCTGCCGGAAAACGTCGCGCCGCTGGTGGTCGAGCTGGGTAATGCCTACAGCCACATTCTGGCTGCCGCTACCAGCAATGGTAAGAACATTCTGCCGCGCGTCGCTGCGCAGCTGGATGTCGATCAGATCTCCGAGATCGTCTCCGTGGAAAGCCCGGACACCTTCAAGCGTCCGATCTATGCCGGTAACGCCATCGCTACCGTGCAATCCTCCGCTGCCGTGAAAGTGATCACCGTGCGCGCCACCGGTTTCGACGCCGTGGCGGCCGAGGGTGGTTCCGCTGCCATCGAAAACGTTTCGGCGGGCGGCGATTCCGGCAAGTCAGCGTTCGTCGGTGAAGAACTGGCGAAGTCCGACCGTCCAGAACTGACTGCTGCCAAGATCGTGGTCTCCGGTGGTCGCGGCATGCAGAACGGCGACAACTTCAAGCACCTGTACACCCTGGCCGACAAGCTCGGTGCAGCGGTCGGCGCTTCCCGTGCTGCGGTCGACGCCGGTTTCGTGCCGAACGACATGCAGGTCGGCCAGACCGGCAAGATCGTCGCCCCGCAGCTGTACATCGCGGTCGGCATCAGCGGTGCCATCCAGCATCTGGCTGGCATGAAGGACTCCAAGGTGATCGTCGCGATCAACAAGGACGAGGAAGCACCAATCTTCCAGGTTGCCGACTATGGCCTGGTAGCCGACCTGTTCGAAGCCGTACCGGAGCTGGAAAAGCTGGTTTGATCCCGCTTTTGCAGTAACGAAAAACCCGCTCAGTGAGCGGGTTTTTTATTGGTTGCGATCATCTTGGGGTTGAGGGGGCGTCACGCGGCAGGTGCTCTGCTCTGGATGGTCTGTTCTGGCTCATGCTGCTTCAATGCGTCGACGAAGCGGAGGTATTGTGCTGCTGTTTCCTCCGGCCGCTCAAGCATCGGCGCGTGGCCGCAGTTTTTCATTATCACCACGCTTGCGTTGGTGAGCAGCGGCTTCATCACCTCGATGCTGGATACGTCCAGGATGCGATCCTGGTCACCCCAGAGCAGCAGCGTTGGGGCGCTGATCCGTGGCAACTCGGGTTCCAGGGGCAGGTAGCGTTGCCGCAGATGCTCGAAAATCTGCCGCTGATGCGCGCTGTCGTCGACGGCACGTTGCGCCAGGTACTGGTGGATACGCTCTGGCAGTTGTGGCGGTGCGATGAATAGCCAGTCGAGGAGCTGATCGAACTGCGGCGTGCTTTCTATCAGAAGAGGATTGTCGCCGTGTTCTTCCAGACGCTGAAAGAAGGCGCTGCGCTGCGGCGCATTGATGCCGGCATTGGCCATCAGGGCAAGGCTAGTGACTTGCTGCGGGTAACGGGCCGCGTATAACGCCGCGATATGCCCGCCCATGGAGTGGCCGACCAGATGCAGTCGCCTTATCGACAGTGCATCGATGAACGCAGCCAGGCGTTCGCTTTGGGTGCCGACATCGTAGCTGCCATGTGGCCTGCTACTGGCGCCGAAACCGGGTAGATCGACGATGATGACGTGATAGCGCTCGGTAAGCTCCCGAGCGAACCATAGCCAGGTACTTTTGTCGGCACCGAAGCCGTGTACCAGCAGCACGGTTTCGGCGCTCTGTGGGCCGCCCTCGTAGTAGCTGATGTCCAAGTCGTTTACGCTGGTGCGGCGCTCATGCAGCCCGGCGCGCCATTGCTCGACGTGCTGGTAACTCGCCAGCTGTGCGGCCGGTGACAGGTAAAGGATTACCGCTGCAGCGCTGGCCAGCAGGGCGAATACCATCAGAATGATTTTCTTCATGCTGCGTCTATCACTGATTATCGGAGGCGTAATGAGCTAGCATGTCATGAATCTTCCGCCGGTGGATGGCTGGCCGGTATTTGAATCGAGAGAGTGCCAATGCTTGAGCGAGGTTTAGTCAGGTCAGGGTTGTGGTTGCTCGCCGGATTGATGCTGTCGAGTGGCGTGCAGGCCGCCGGCAAGTGCGAGCGGCTGATCGCTACCGGTAATCCTGAATACCCGCCCTATCTGTGGCGTGACCCCCAGAACCCAGGACAACTGATTGGGGCTACCGTCGATCTGCTCAAGGCGGTTTCCGAAGAGCTTGGCGTTGGTATCGAGGTCGTCTACGCCGGGCCATGGTCGCGGGCACAGGAAGACGTGCGTAGTGGGCGTATCGATATGCTGGCCGGTGCCTTCTTGACCGTGCCACGCCTGGAAAGTATGGACTTCGTTCACCCGGCGTTTTTGTCTACACCAAGCGTGGTCTGGGTACGAAAGGGCAGCGACTTTCCGTACGCCAGTTGGGCTGATCTGCAGGGCCGCACGGGCGATACTCTGGTCAATAACAGCTTCGGGCAGACGTTCGATGCCTATGCCAAGAACAATCTCACCCTCGAAGGTGTCTCTAGCCTGACCCAGGCCTTCCAGAAGCTGCTGCTTGGCCGTACCGATTATGTGCTTTATGAGCGCTATCCGGGGCAGGCGCTAGCCTCGTCTTTGGGTTTGCAGGATGACCTGCAGGTGCTCGAGCCGCCGGTTTCCAGTGAAGGGCTGCATTTGGCGCTGTCGCATAACTCCGCCTGTAACGATGCCTGGTTGCGCGGACAGTTGGCCAAGAAAATGACAGAATTTACCGCCGCTGGCATGCCGCAAACCCTTCTGCAACGCAACTTGCAGCGCTGGAAGGAACAACAGCCGCAAGCGTCCGCCAGTGTTCCGAATCAGTAGGACGAATTTGTGATCTATCGATATACCGGCGCCGCTCTGGCGCTGCTGTTACTTCAGGGCTGTGCCAGCGATCCAGCTCCCAGTGAGCAGATGCGTCTGACCGAGCAGGTGGTCGAGCAGGCTCGTACCGTTGCAGCCGGCGAGACTGTCGCCGAGTTGGCCCAAGCGGAAGACAAACTTGCCCAGGCGCGTACCGCCATGGACGATAAGGCGTATCGCGCCGCGCGTATTCAGGCTGAACAGGCCGAGCTCGATGCCCGTCTGGCGGAGGCTCGCGTGCTGACGCTACGCAGTCAGGCGCAACTTGTGGAGTTGAATCGCCATAACGAACGGCTGCGCAATCAACTCGGAGCGATGCCATGAGCCGGTTGCGCGCATGCACCGTGGTGCTGCTCGGTATTTCCCTGGCGGGTTGTGCCGGGCTCAATGACGAACATAGCGCTACGTTGGAGGCTGCCCGAGCCAGCTTTCAGGCAGTCAAGGAGGATCCTCAAGTGCTGCGTAGCGCCCCTAAGGACGTCATCCGTGCGGGCGAGTCTTTGGGGCGTGCCGAACGGTTGTCCGGCTATTGGGGCAGCGCCGACGATGTGGCTCACTACGCTTACCTGAGCCAGCGTTACAGCGAGATCGCTCGTGAACATGCTCAACTCGCCATGGATCAGGAGCGCGCGGCCAGGTTGGAACTTGAGCGCCAGCGCCTGCAATTGGCATTGCGCGAAGCCAAGCTGACCAGCGTACAAGAACAGAACGCCTGGCTTGAGGAGCAGATCGTTAGTCTGGCAACCGCGCAGACGGATCGCGGCTTGGTGATGACGCTTGGTGACGTGCTGTTTGATGCCGGTGATGTACGTCTCAAAACCAACGCCAACCGTACCGTATTGAAGTTGGTGCAGTTTCTGCAATTGAACCCGCGGCGCATCGTGCGTATCGAGGGCTACAGCGACAGCAGCGGCAAGCGCGAGGAAAATCTGCTCTTGTCCAAAACCCGCGCGCAGACCGTCGCCGATGCGCTGATCGATCTGGGTGTGGATGCCAAACGTATTGAGGTACAAGGCTTTGGCGAGAGCTTCCCGGTCGCGGAAAACGCCTCATCCAAGGGCCGTGCGCAGAACCGCCGGGTCGAGATCGTGTTCTCCGATGAGCAGGGGCGTTTAGGCAGCACTCGCTAAGTCTGCCGGCCAGGAACCCCGTCACTGTACTTCAGGGCGGGGTTTTTTATGGCCTGCCATCTCTGGCGTTCACTCTTTGGGCTGTCACAAGCGGCTGTATCGTCGAGATATTTCAGGGCTGTACCGGTACAGAAACATTCACTTGGAGTACTGTTATGGTTCAGTACCGGGATGAGACAGCCATGACCAATCTGTTGCTCTATCAGCGTATCGCTCAGCAGCTGGCGGACGATATCCGTCGTGGCGTCTATCAGCCCGGCGAGCGGGTGCCTTCGGTGCGCAAAATGAGTGCTCAGCTCAGCGTCAGCCACGCCACGGTGTTGCAGGCTTATGCCAACCTGGAAGACCTTGGCCTGATCCGTGCGCGGCCGCAGTCCGGCTTCTATGTCCATCAGACGCCAGCGCTGACCGCCGATACCCCTGATATCGCTCGGGTCGAGCGACCCGGCCTGGTGACGCGTAGCAGTATCATCAATCAGGTGCTAGGCGAAGCGCGCCGCGAGGGTGTGTTTCCGCTCGGTGCTGCGGTTCCTCACGTCGACTACCTTCCAGTTCGATCGCTGCATCAGCAACTTGCCAAGGTCACCCGCTTTCAGAGTCCACGCGCCTTCAGCTACATGTTCAGCCCAGGTTTCGAGCCACTGCGCCGGCAGGTGGCGATCCGTATGCGCGATGCAGGCGTATTGGTCGATCCTTCGGAAGTGGTGATTACCCACGGTTGCGTTGATGCGCTGCAGATGTCGCTGCGTGTGCTGACGCGCCCCGGCGACCTGATCGCCACCGAATCGCCGACCTATTATGGCCTGCTGCAACTGGCCGATTTGCTCGGTCTCAAGGTCATCGAAATCCCCAGTGATCCAACCACCGGGATCAGCGTCGAGGCTCTGCAACTGGCTGCCAGCCAGTGGCCGATCAAGGCGCTGGTGCTGACCGCGCGCTTGAGTAACCCACTGGGCGGCACCATTCCCGAGGCCCGGCAGAAACAGCTGCTGCGCCTGGCCAGCGACTTCGATATCCAGATTGTCGAAGACGATATCTACGGTGAGCTGATGTTCGAGCAGGGGCGTACCAAGGCGCTCAAGGCCGGGGATCTGGAAGGGCGTGTGGTGTACTGCTCGAGCTTTTCCAAGACCTTGTCACCGGGCGTACGGATTGGCTGGATTATCGCTGGCAAGTATCACGACGAAGTCCAACGGCTGCAGATGTTCACCACCCACTCGGCGTGCAGCGTCACCCAGATGGCCGTGGCAGCGTATCTGGAGAATGGTGGCTATGACCGCCACCTGCGGCATATCCGTCAGGAATACCGCAAGAACCTCAGCGCCTTTCAGTTGGCTGTGCAGCAGTATTTTCCCGAAGGCACGCAGATCACTCGGCCCAATGGCGGTTTTATCCTCTGGGTCAGCCTGCCCGCGCGGGTCAACACCAAGGATCTGCATGTCAGTGCTTTGCAGCAGGGCATCAGCATCGCGCCGGGGTTGATCTTCAGTAACACCGAGCAGTTCAATCACTGTGTGCGCCTCAACTGCGGTATCCCGTGGAATCGCGAAGCGGAGCGCGCGCTGATGACCCTGGGCATGCTGGCCAGTCAGCTCTGTCAGGAGGCGGCGACCAGCGGGTTCTAGAGGCCTACCTTATGCATAACCGGTGAGGCCTGTTCAGGCGCCGCTACTTGCTCGCGTAGAAGGCAGCAGAATCGTCAGGATTCCCAGTAACGGCAGGAACGAGCACAGGAAAAATACGTATTCGATACCGTGGATATCCGCCAGATAGCCCAGGAATGCGCCGCCGATACCCCCGAACCCGAACATCATGCCGAAGAACAGGCCCGCAATCATGCCGACGTTACCGGGCATCAGCTCCTGGGCGAAGACCACGATGGCCGAAAAGGCCGAGGCGAGAATGAAGCCGATGATCATGCTCAGTACGCCGGTCCAGAACAGGTCGACGTGGGGCAGCACCAAGGTGAAGGGAGCTACGCCGAGAATTGAAAACCAGATCACTTTTTTACGCCCGACCTTATCGCCAATCGGTCCGCCGAAGAAAGTGCCCGCAGCGACCGAGCCGAGAAACAGGAACAGATACAACTGAGAGCTGGCGATGGAGACGCCGAATTTCTCGATCAGGTAGAAGGTGAAGAAACTGGTGAAGCCGGACATGTAGAAGTACTTGGAAAATACCAGCAGCGCCAACACCACCAAGGCTGCAGTTACCCGCCGCTTCGACAGCCCATGAGTTGCCTGGCCACCTTGCTTGAGTCTAAATAGGTTGAGGTGATTGCGGTACCAGCGGCTCAGGCCATAGAGCACCAGTATCGCGAATACGGCGAACAGGCCGAACCAGGCCACGTGGCCCTGGCCGTATGGAATGACGATGGCGGCTGCCAGTAATGGGCCGAAGGCGCTGCCGGTGTTGCCACCCACCTGAAAGGTCGACTGCGCCAGGCCAAAGCGGCCGCCTGAGGCTAGCCTGGCGATCCGCGAGGCCTCCGGATGGAAAGTCGAAGAGCCAATACCAACCAGGGCTGCGGCCAATAAAATTGCCGGAAAGCTGTCAACGAAAGCCAGCAGCAGAATACCAACCAGGGTACACAGCGAACCGGCAGGCAGCAGCCAGGGTTTGGGGTGGCGATCAGTGTGATAGCCAACCCAGGGCTGCAACAGCGAAGCGGTGAGCTGGAATACCAGAGTAATCAGGCCGACCTGGGTGAAGGTCAGCCCATAATTGGCCTTGAGTATGGGGTAGATCGACGGCAGTACTGCCTGAATCAGATCATTGATCAGGTGCGCGAGGGCGCAGGCGCCGATCACGCGCATGACCAGAGGGCTGGCCTGTTCAGCGACTGAACTGGGTGCAGTTGCAGGGGAAGTGGAGCTGATCGACATACGAGACGCTTCCAGACAAAGCAGCGTGCTCGGCAGGCAGTCTGCCCGACGGAAATTCGCTGCTGGATTTCAGGGTTCGGCGCTATCCTAGGCGCGATGAAAATGTCTGTCTCGCGGGAATGGGGATATAACTGTCTCAAAAAGGGCGAAATGATCAAGTTACTGAATGAGCTCGTTAGTGAGATCGATGCCGTGGATTGGCGGGTCAGGTGCAGCGCTACCGATTACCCGAGCGATTGGCATATCGCGCCTCATTGCCATAACAAGCATCAGCTGATTTACGCCATTCAGGGGGTCATGGTCGTGCGCTCGGCATTGGGCCAATGGATTGTGCCGCCGAGTCGAGGCCTCTGGATGCCAAGTGGAGAAACTCACGAGGTTCGCTGCGTAGGGCCTGTAAAGATGCGCAGCGTTTTCGTACGACCTGATGAACTGACGGATTTGCCAACCGAAACCAGGGCCGTGAGCATTTCTCCCCTTCTGAGTGAACTGATCAAGGCTTCTGTCTACATAGCGGAGCCGTACCTGCAGAACTCGCGCGAGGCGAGAGTGATGAGCCTGATTCTGGATGAGCTGGCAGTCTTGCCGACGCTGCCGCTACATCTGCCGCAGCCAACTGATCCACGCATCACGGTTATCTGTTCGACCCTGCAGGCGGATCCCGGAGACGCTTCCACGCTATCCGAATGGAGTGCTCGGCTGAACCTGGATGAAAAAACCATTCAGCGGCTATTTCAAAAAGGCACGATGATGACCTTTGGTCAGTGGCGTCAGCAGGCTCGCCTGCTTCTCGCTCTGGAGCGAATTGCCGGGGGCGAGAAGATCATCAATATCGCTGGCGAGCTTGGCTACGAAAGCCCAAGCGCGTTCACCAGCATGTTCAAGAAGCAATTCGGTACGCCCCCCAGCAACTTTTTTCGATAAGCCACTTTTTTAGCGGCGCCCCATCTTAGGGTTTGTTGAGGTTTCACGCACGGCCGCGCCGGAGCCCGTTTTGTCGCGAGGCAAGGCACGAGGTGCGAAATTTGGCTGGCCAAATGAGCCACCGAGAAACGCAGCATCTCGGCAAAACGAGCCCGGCCCTGCGGGTTGCGCGGGAAATCTCGCCATGCGTCGTTGGAGGACTTGGCAAGGGAACAACAATTCCCTGCGTCCTCCGCCTAGCCTGGCGAGATTTCTCGCAGCAACGCGGCTCGCGCTGAAACGTCAACAGACCCTAGATTGCGTGCGCAAGTATCTGCGTTCGGCGATCTTTCATACGAGCCCCGGTTAACCCGAAACGCGGGGTGCCTGCGTCTACTGGATCAGAGCGACTCTTTTTATCTAGGAGATGCACCATGAAAATGATTCCCCAACCTCTGTTGTGTGGCCTTGCTGGCAGCGTTGTGCTGTCTTTGGCTGCCTGCACTGCCAGTCATGACGATGCTGCCGAGGCGTCGCGCAGCGAGCCACCGGTTGCCACTGAAGCTGCATCGATCCAGAAACAGGTTCGTCCCGCACCGATGATGACGCGCATGGCCGCGCCAATCGCCGCTGATCATGCCTATGCGGCAGTCACCGAAGCCAGTCGCGAGCAGTACCAGCGCCTGACCGCCAATCCCGTGCAGTCGGTTGCCGAGGCACCGGTGTCGACCTTCAGCATCGACGTGGATACCGGCAGCTACGCCAATGTACGGCGGTTTCTGAACGAGGGGCGGTTACCACCGGCCGAAGCGGTGCGCCTCGAGGAGCTGGTCAATTACTTTCCCTATGCCTATCCGGTGCCCAGCGGCAACGCGCCGTTCGGGGTCGGCAGCGAGCTGGCGGTGACGCCCTGGAACCCGCAGAGCCGCCTGCTGCGGATCGGCATCAAGGCGTCCGACCTGCAGGTCGCCGAGTTGCCGGCCGCCAACCTGGTGTTCCTGGTCGACGTATCCGGTTCGATGGATCGCCCAGATGGCCTGCCGCTGGTGCAGAGCACCCTGAAGCTGCTGGTCGACCAGTTGCGTGCTCAGGATCGCGTGTCGTTGGTGGTCTATGCCGGTGACTCCAGTGTGGTGCTGGAGCCGACGTCGGGCTCGCGCAAAGCGGATATCCGCGCGGCTATCGAGCAGTTGCGGGCTGGCGGTTCGACGGCGGGGGAGTCGGGCATCCAGCTCGCCTACCAGCAGGCGCAGAAGGGCTTCATCAAAGGCGGCATCAATCGCATCCTGCTGGCCACCGATGGTGATTTCAATGTCGGCATCAGCGACTTCGAGAGCCTCAAGGCGCTCGCTGCCGACAAGCGCAAGAGCGGTATCTCGCTGACCACGCTGGGTTTCGGTACGGGCAATTACAACGAGCTGCTGATGGAGCAACTGGCCGACGCCGGGGATGGCAATTACGCCTACATCGACAACCTGCGCGAGGCGCGCAAGGTGCTGATCGAGCAGCTTAGTTCGACCCTAGCCACGGTCGCCCGGGATGTGAAGATTCAGGTCGAGTTCAATCCCGCTCAGGTCAGCGAGTACCGTCTGCTCGGTTACGAGAATCGAGCCCTGAAGCGTGAAGACTTCAGTAATGACAAGGTCGATGCTGGCGACATCGGTGCCGGGCACAGCGTGACCGCGCTGTACGAGATCGTGCCGGTCGGCAACCAGGGTTGGCTGGAGCCGCTGCGCTATCGTCAGGCGGCGCAAACGACCTCAGGCGACAGCGAGCTGGCCTGGCTACGCATCCGTTACAAGACGCCCGAGCAGAACCACAGCCGTCTACTGGAGACAGCCATCGAGGCGCCTGCGTCCTACACGCCGATCAGCAAGGCCAGTGAGGATCTGCGTTTTGCGGCCTCCGTGGCAGCCTTCGCCCAGCAACTGAGCGGTGGCCGCTACACCACAAGCTTCGACTGGGCCGCTACGGCGGCGCTGGCGCGGGGCAGTCGTGGCGACGATCCGTTCGGTCTGCGCAATGAGTTCGTGCAACTGGTGGAACTGGCGCAAAGCCTGCAAACTGGCGATTCCCGCGCTACCGGAGTCGACTGAGTGTGACCGCCAATCCCCCAACTGCCGTCGAGCCCGGCGATGCCGAGCTGTTGCGTCGCTACCGGGCCGGCGATGCCGCTGCCTTTACGCAACTCTACGAGCGGCATCGCCTTGGCCTGTTTCGATTTCTGCTCGGTTTGTGTGGCGACCATGCGGTCGCCGAAGAGGTATTCCAGGACACCTGGATGAGCCTGATCCGCAGTGAGTCCCTGCAGCGCGAGGCGGCGGTGCTGTTCAAGACCTGGCTCTACCAGATCGCCCGCAACCGCCTGATTGACCACTGGCGCAAGCATGGCAAGCGTCAGCAGCATGAGGACGTGTTCGACGAGCAGTTGCATGACCAGGCCAGTGGCGATCCTGATCCTGAGCAGCAACTCAGTCTTAGCCAGGATCAGGCGCGGATCCAGGCTGCACTCGATGACCTGCCTGCGGAGCAGCGCGAAGTTTTTCTGTTGCGCGCCCATGCCGATCTGGAGCTGCACGAGATTGCCGAGCTGACCCACACGCCGGCAGAAACGGTAAAAAGTCGCCTGCGCTATGCGATGCAGAAATTGCGTCGCCTGCTCAGCGTGACCGAAGAGGTATCACCATGAACGATCATCCGCGCGATCTCGAGCGCGACGAGGCTCTGCTGCGGCACGTGCGCCAGTGCGATCGTGAGCAGCCATCGTCCGCGCTGGATACCCGCATTCTGGCTGCCGCCGCCGAGGCCTCGAGGCCACAAGAGCCGCAGGCGCAGAGTGCCTGGCAGCGTTTGCTGGGCTGGTTGGCTGGCGCATCCGGGCGCGGGCGCTGGTCGGCAGCCTTTGGCTGTCTGGCGGTGCTCGGGTTGGGGCTTGGCCTGAGCCTGAAAACCCTCGAGCAGGTACCGCCAACCTATGACGCGCCGCCAGCAGCGATGCAGCGCCAGGCTCCTGCACCGATGGCATTGCAGGCGCCGCCAAGCCCTGCGGCGAGTTCGGTAATGGCCGAAGCGGTCGAGGCGCCAAAGATCGTTGCACGCATGGCGGCCAAGACCGCGCCATTGCCGGGCAATGTGTTGAACGCGCTGCGTGAGA
Organism: Pseudomonas sp. PME37.24/006; assembly: GCF_055556635.1. Lineage (NCBI taxonomy): Bacteria > Pseudomonadati > Pseudomonadota > Gammaproteobacteria > Pseudomonadales > Pseudomonadaceae > Pseudomonas > Pseudomonas sp. PME37.24/006. The sequence continues at coordinate 63,273 of NZ_JBVHNL010000003.1, read as the reverse complement.
TCGCCGATCTGCGGGCGCGCGGCGAGGGGGAAGAGGCCGAGCAGCGGGTCGAGCGCTTAAGGGAGCAACATCCCGATCTGGACGTCGAGGCCGAGCTGATGCGTTTGCCGCAACCATAACGCACCACTATGGATCGACAGGCGGTGCTGCCATTCGTGCAGCCCGGCTGGCGTTATTTTTCAGGCGTTTTAGAATGAGTTTTTAACGCAACTGCGTGAACTGCCCCGATGACCTCGACGCGTTACCTATTGCCAATACTCTTTGCCGTGCTGCTGAGCGCTTGTGGCTCCGATGAGCAGGGCGGGGAGACGCCGCGCAAGAACAGTGAGCCGGCGGTTACCACCAGCCAGCCAGCCGAGCCAGCCAAGCAGCCTGCCGAGGCCGCGACCAAAGAGGTTGCACCTCCGCCTGCCGCAGAGGCGGTAGAGAAAGCTGAGCCTGCTGCGGCCGCCAAAAAGACCGCAGAACGGGCCAAGCCCGAGAAAAAAACACAGAAAGTCGTGCAGGCTCCACCCAAGACCAAGCTGGATTTGAGTCTGCCAAAAGAACTGGCCGCCCAGCTCGACGCCGAAAACCGGGCTGCCGAGGATGGGCTACCGCCAATCCTGCCGGCGTTCTTTGATGAGAAGAAACCTTCGCTCAACCCCTTCCAGCTCAGCGGCAAGCTGCTGACCGGGGAGGCCGGCACCGAGTTTTCCAATTCGGTCGAAGGTGCAGAGCTGCATTTCGAGTTTCGCCGTTAACCAGGACTGCACGTACTGAGTCGCCCCCTCGTCTCGGTTTCAGGCCATAACAATCAGCCGAGACGTATCGGGTAGCTCAGCAGCGTGAAATGCAGCAGGTTGACCAGCCCATGCAGGGTGATGGCGACGCTCAGCCGGCCGGTCAGATGAAATGCCAGGCCGTAGCCGACCCCGGCGATGGTCGCCACTACCGCGAACCATGGGCTGAACGGAATATGTGCGGCGCCGAACAGCAGGGACGCGCAGAGAATTCCCTGCCAGGTGCCGAGCCATTCGACCAGGCACCGCTGCAGCAGACCACGAAACAGCAACTCCTCCGCCAGCACGGCCACCCCCACATTGACGATCAGCCAGGGCCAGAGCATGTCGGGCCACTTCGGCTGCCAGGCCACGACTCCCAGCAGCAGTGCCAGAGTGGGCACTGTGAGCAGTGTCGCCACATATACCTGCATGGCCAGCATCGGTTTGTCGCCTTGTTGTGAGGGCAAGCCAAGCCACCAGGCGAGCAGGGTGCAACCCACCAGCAGTTTGTCCCACGACAGCCGCAGCAGATAGGGCGGCGCGTCGCTGCTGACCCGCTCGGGCTCCCTAATAATCCAGGGTTCGAAGCCGGGCAGCAGGTGCGCTGCCAGTAGTAGGCTGGCGATCAGCACCAATGCATACCAGATCCGCGCGGGCAGACGGTCAGCAACAAGCACCAGGGCGATGAACAGGCAGGCGACGAGCAATCCCACTGGCTCGATGAAGCCCAGGATCACACCCGTCGCGAGGGTGGAAACCGGCAATAGCAGTCGGAGAGATAAGGGCATTGCGCCTCCTGATCGGAGGCGCAGTTTACAGGGCAGTGACCTAGGTTGCTCGAGGACGATCAGCGATCCTGAGCGTCTTTGGCATCCTGCTCGACGTTGCGCTCATGGATGCGTTTCAGCTGATCTTCACTGAGCGGCAGTTTCTTCGCCGTGTCACGTAGCATAAGCAGGCCACCGACAATGGAGCCGATTGCCACAATCAGAATCAACCAGGCATACCAGGGCATATACGACTCCTTCTATGGATAGGTGAGCCTTGATAAGGTCGGTGTTGATCGGCTCTTTACAGAAGACCGTTGGTCGGTTGGCTTCGTTCAGGTTAAAGCAGGGAAGGGCATGTGAGCTTGGCAGGCTGATGACGGTGAATCATTGCAGTCTGATCCACCGTCGCTTATCCCGTCCTAACGGCGCACCTGCTTCAGGGTTTCGGCAATCATGAACGCCAGTTCCAGGGACTGATCGGCATTCATCCGCGGGTCGCAGTGAGTGTGGTAGCGGTCGGACAGGCCTGCTTCGGTGATCGGCTTGGCGCCGCCGATGCACTCGGTAACGTCCTGGCCGGTCATTTCGATGTGTATGCCGCCAGCGTAAGTCCCCTCGGCATGATGTACGGCAAAGAACTGCCGAACTTCGGCGAGGATCTGCGCGAAATCACGGGTTTTGTAGCCACTCGAGGCCTTGATGGTGTTGCCGTGCATCGGGTCGCTGCTCCACAGCACCTGACGGCCTTCGCGCTGCACGGTGCGGATCAGTCGTGGCAGGCCGGCTTCGACCTTGTCGGCGCCCATACGCACGATCAGATTGAGGCGACCCGGATCGTTGTCCGGATTGAGGATGTCGATCAGGCGAATCAAGTCCTCGTCGGTCATGCTCGGGCCAACCTTCACGCCGATGGGATTGCCCACGCCACGCAGGAACTCGACGTGGGCGCCGTCCACCTGGCGAGTACGATCGCCGATCCACAGCATGTGTGCTGAGCAGTCGTAGAAGTCGCCGGTGAGGCTGTCTCGCCTCACGAAGGCTTCTTCGTAGTTGAGCAGCAGTGCTTCGTGGGCGGTGAAAAAGCTGGTTTCGCGGACCTGGGCTGCGCTGTCCATTCCGCAGGCGCGCATGAATGCCAGCGTTTCGTCGATGCGGTCGGCCAACTGGTGATACTTCTGCGCCAATGCCGAGTTGGCGATGAAATCGAGGTTCCAGCGATGCACTTGGTGCAGGTCGGCAAAGCCACCCTGGGCGAAGGCGCGCAACAGGTTCAGCGAGGCGGTGGACTGGTGGTAGGCCTGCAACAGACGCTGGGGATCGGGCGCCCGGCTGGCCGGGTCGAAGCCGATTCCGTTGACGATATCGCCGCGGTAGGCGGGCAGGGTGACGCCGTCGATGGTTTCATCATTGGCCGAGCGCGGCTTGGCGAACTGGCCGGCCATGCGCCCGACTTTCACCACCGGGCAGCCGGCAGCAAAGGTCATGACGATTGCCATCTGCAGCAATACCTTGAAGGTGTCGCGGATCTTCGCCGCGCTGAACTCGGCGAAGCTTTCCGCGCAGTCGCCGCCCTGCAGCAGAAATGCCCGGCCCTGGGTAACCTCGGCAAACTGCTTGCGCAGCTCCCGTGCCTCTCCGGCGAACACCAGTGGCGGAAAACTGGCCAAACTCTGTTCGACCTGACTCAGCTTGGCGGCATCTGGATAGAGGGGTTGTTGCTGGATCGATTTGCTTCTCCAACTGTCGGGGCTCCAAGGCTGACTCATGGTGGCATCTCTTATTTGACGGTAAGCCATGGTAACCGATCCCTGTGGGCCTCAATGCATGCACGTTCGCGCTATTGCCGGGCATTTAGCGCGTGACCTGAACGCTGTGCATCATCGACAATCGGTCTCAGCCCGGCCTGAGCCGGGGAACGCGATGGTGGAGAATCTGCGCATGCCTGGCTTGCCCCCGGTGGAGGACATGAAGGAAGAGGTGGTACTGGCTGAGGTGCACGATGACTTTGGCGTGATCCGTGTTGTGGAGATTGGCGAATACCGTTTTCTCGAGTTCGGTGAGTCGATCGAGCAGAGCTGCGTATTCACCGCCGACCCGAGTTGGCTGGAGTATGACTACACCCGTGCCATGTTTGCTGGCGCGCTGTGCCATGAAGCCCCGGAGACAGCGCTGTTCCTCGGTCTTGGCGCGGGCAACCTGACTCAGGCCTGCCTGAAGTTCCTGCCGCTCGAGGATGTCGAGACCATCGAGCTACGCCCTGATGTGCCGCGCCTGGCCATGGAATATCTGGGGCTGGAAGACGATCCGCGGCTGACCATACGCATTGGCGATGCCATGGAGCTGTTGCCGAGTGCGGAAACTGCGGATCTGATCTTCGTTGACCTCTATACCGATACCGGCCCCGGTGTTGGCCACCTGGCTTGGCGCTTTCTCGATGAATGCCGAGCCAAGCTCAATCCGGGTGGTTGGCTGATCATCAACCAATGGGCAGGTGAGGATGGCAAGCCCTTGGGCGCGGCGCTGCTGCGCGGGCTTTACCACCGTCATTACTGGGAGTGCCCGGTGGTGGAGGGCAACGTGGTGGTGCTAGTGCCTGCCGAACTCGATCAGCGCTTTGATCGCGAGGCTGTAAGCCGCCGCGCTGAAGCCTTGGCGGGGCGGCTCGGTTATTCGCTGCTGCCGTTGATCAATGCCGTGCGCATGGCCAGTTGAGGCCGGAATTAACCAGCATCTGCAATGTCCTTTTAGGGGCTGATCAGCTTTCGCTGCAACGTGAGGTGCACTGAAAGCTGATCAGCCCCTAGAACCATGTTGACGGAGCGATGCCATGAGCGAGCAAGATCTTCGCGTGATATATCGCGCTTATATCGATTGCCTCAATCTTCAGGATTGGGCAAATCTGGGAAATTTCGTTCATGACGATGCGATTCACAATGGCCGGCGTTTGGGCTTGTCCGGTTACCGCGAAATGCTTGAGCGGGACTTTCGCGAGATTCCCGACCTGCGCTTCAATATTCGCTTGCTGACCTGCGAAGAGTCAGTCGTCGCCAGCCGCCTGGATTTTCACTGCTCGCCGAAAGGCCGGTTTCTCGATCTGCCGGTGAATGGCCGCAAAGTCGCCTTCAGCGAAAACGTCTTTTATGCGTTCAGCGCTGGCAAGATCGCCGAGGTCTGGTCGGTCGTCGACAAGGCGGCGATCGAGGCTCAGTTGGCAGGCCGGGTCTGACCGGCCGATCAGTCCGGCAGCAAGGCTGCGGCACAATGTCGCGGAAGGGCTGGCGTCTAGCTGAAGAGCGGCTTTATTGTTGTAAAAACAACACATGCGTGTGGAAATTCCGGTATAGTACGCGCCGGCCAATTCATGGCCACGTTCAAGTCGTGCAACTCGCCGGGAAGCTATTTCCGGCAGCCAGTCCGCCAAGCGGGCTATCTTGACGATTCACTTTCCACCACGTTTTCGCAAATCCCCGCCGACCAGGCTGCCAGGGTGACCCACAAGGTCCTACATGGCATGTGCAGCTTTGGAACATGGGTCTTTGCGGATGCACTAGAGGCAGACCCATGACCCAGGAAATCGGCGGCTTCGCCGCACTCGGACTTCACCCTAATATTCTCGCTGCTGTACTCGCTGTCGGTTACGAAGAGCCGTCGCCCATCCAGTCTCAGGCCATTCCGGTCATCCTTTCCGGTCAGGACATGATCGGTCAGGCACAGACCGGTACCGGTAAAACTGCAGCCTTTGCTTTGCCGTTACTGTCGAAAATAGACCCGAGCAAGCGTGAGCCACAAGCGCTGATCCTCGCGCCAACCCGTGAGCTGGCCCTGCAGGTTGCCACCGCGTTTGAGACCTACTCCAAGCAGATGCCTGGCCTGAACGTAGTGGCTGTCTACGGCGGCGCGCCAATGGGCCCGCAGCTCAAAGCCATCCGCCAGGGCGCTCAGGTTATCGTGGCCACGCCGGGTCGCTTGGTCGACCATCTGCGTCGCGACGAAAAAGTACTGTCGACCATTCAGTACCTAGTGCTCGACGAAGCGGACGAAATGCTCAAGTTGGGCTTTATGGATGACCTCGAAGTGATCTTCGAAGCCATGCCGAAAAGCCGCCAGAGCGTACTGTTTTCTGCAACTCTGCCGCATTCGATTCGCGCCATTGCCGAGAAGCATCTGCGCGATCCGCAGCACATCAAGATCGCCACCAAGACTCAGACCGTCTCGCGTATCGAGCAGACGCATCTGATGATCCATGCTGATCAGAAGACCAACGCCGTATTGCGTCTGCTGGAAGTCGAGGAGTTCGATGCACTGATCGCCTTCGTGCGCACCAAGCAAGCGACCCTGGATCTGGCCGCTGCGCTGGAAGCCAAGGGCTACAAGGCTGCTGCGCTGAACGGTGACATCGCCCAGAACCAGCGCGAGCGCGTGATCGAGTCCCTCAAGGATGGTCGTCTGGACATCGTTGTTGCCACCGACGTCGCTGCCCGTGGTATCGACGTGCCGCGCATCACTCACGTATTCAACGTCGACATGCCGTACGACCCTGAGTCTTACGTGCACCGTATCGGTCGTACCGGCCGTGCCGGTCGCGATGGCCGTGCGCTGCTGCTGGTGACGCCGCGTGAGCGCCGCATGCTGCAAGTGATTGAACGCGTGACCGGCCAGAAGGTTGGCGAGGCCAAGCTGCCGAACGCCCAGCAAGTTCTGGACGCGCGTATCAAGAAGTTGACCAATAGCCTGTCGCCGCTGGTCGCTGATGCCGAAGCCAGCCACGGTGAGCTGCTTGATCGCCTGACCGCTGATATCGGTTGCAGCCTGCGTGCCCTGGCCGCCGCGCTGTTGAAAAAAGCCACCAATGGTCAGCCATTGGACTTGGCCAGTGTTGAGCGCGAGCAGCCGCTCGTGCCGGGCGCTGGTGGTGCTCCGCGTGAGCGCCGTGAGCGTGATGGTGAGCGCGGCAGCAGTGAGCGTAGTACTGCTGAGCGTGGTGAATACCGCGAACGTCGTGCGCCAATGCCGCTGGGCGAAGGCCGTGCTCGTTGCCGTACCGCGCTGGGTGCGCGTGATGGCATCGCTGCCAAAAACCTGCTGGGTGCAATCCTCAATGAGGGTGGTCTGGCTCGTGAGGCCATCGGCCGCATCCAGATCCGCGAGAGCTTCAGCCTGGTGGAACTGCCAGAAGAAGGTCTTGAGAACCTGCTGGGCAAGCTCAAGGACACTCGCGTTGCCGGTAAGCCGTTGAAGCTGCGCCGTTATCGCGAAGACTGATCAGCGATGCTGTAACACTCGGGGGAGCCATTGGCTCCCCCGAGTCGTTTTCGGTGACTGAAAAATCGTCCACTCAGGCGCTCGAAGCGGCGACAGCTCTAGGACGATCCCTTCTGCGGCTCTACAATCGGCCGTCCTTGTTTGTGCGATGTGTTGAATGTCTACCTGTCTTGTCCATTCCCTGCCTTATCAGGCCGATCCTGCCGCTTATTTCGAGCGGGTGCGCCAGGCACCGGGTGCGGTGCTGCTGGATTCCGGGCGGCCGACGGCCACGCGTGGGCGCTACGACCTGCTCAGCGCTTGGCCCCAGGCGACCCTTAGCCCGCAGGAAGGCGAGTCAGGCGCCAACTTTTTCGCGCGTTTGCGCGAGGGCTTGGCTGCGCTGGGCGAGGCCGAGCTGCCGGTCGGCTTTGAGCTGCCGTTCGCAGGTGGCCTGCTGGGTTACCTCGGCTACGATTTCGGTCGTCGCATCGAAGTGCTGCCCGAGCAGGCCAGGGACGACCTGGGTCTGGGCGATGCCGTATTCGGTCTGTACGCATGGGCACTGATCAGCGACCACCAAGCGCAGACCAGCCAACTGGTATTTCATCCCTCGCTCTCCAGCAGCGAGCAGGCGCGTTTGCTCTCTCTGTTCCAGGGAGCGCCCTCGGTAGTAGCGGAAGATGCGCCATTCGCCTTGCTTGGGCCCTTCCAGGCCGATATCGAAGCGGATGCCTACGCCAGCGCCATCGCCCGCATTCATGCTTACATCGCTTCCGGTGATTGCTACCAGGTCAATTTCGCCCAGCGCTTTCGAGCCGCTTATCAGGGCGAGCCCTGGCAAGCCTACTGCGCGCTGCGTGAGGCCTGCCCGACGCCGTTTTCCGGCTACCTGACGCTGGCAGATGGTGGTGCGGTGCTGAGCCTCTCGCCAGAGCGGTTCATTCAGGTCAGCAAGGGGCAGGTGGAAACCCGGCCGATCAAAGGGACTCAGCCCCGTGGACGCAACGAGCAGGAAGATGCCGACAACGCCCGTGCATTGCTCGGTAGTCCCAAGGATCGCGCCGAGAACCTGATGATCGTTGATCTGCTGCGCAACGATTTAGGCCGCAGTTGCACGATTGGTTCGATACGCGTACCCGAACTGTTTGCGTTGGAGAGTTACCCGAACGTGCATCATCTGGTCAGCGCAGTGACCGGCGAACTGGCCGCTGATAAAGACGCGCTGGATCTGCTGCTGGGGGCCTTTCCCGGCGGTTCCATAACGGGAGCGCCGAAGATCAGGGCAATGCAGATCATCGATGAGCTGGAGCCAGCGCGGCGTGGTCTGTATTGCGGTTCGCTGCTGTACCTGGATGTGCGCGGTGAGATGGACAGTTCTATCGCCATCCGTAGCTTGTTGGCCAAGGACGGCACGATCAGTTGCTGGGGGGGCGGTGGCATCGTCGCCGACTCGGTCTGGCAGACCGAGTATCAGGAGTCGATCACCAAGGTGCAGATTTTGCTCAGTACCCTGCAGCGCTTTTGCCTTTAGCAGCGGTTAAATGACTGCCTCAGTTGCCATCGCCGACGCTTTCAACTACCTGCTAGGCGAAGCTGTAGATATCCATGCCCAGCGCCCCGAGGGTGAAGCCCTGGTGTTCGATCCGGCAGGTGCCGCCGGCACCGCGGGCGAAGAACAGCGGTAGCAGATGCTCCTCGCTGGGGTGGTTGCGGCGAGCGTGGGGCGCCTGCTGGCGGTAGTCGAGCAGCGCCTCTAGATCGTCACTCTGCAGCTTGTCTACCACCCAGTCGCGAAACTCCGCGGCCCAGGACGTCGCCTTTTCCGGGGCGGCACGCCAGTCCAGCTCGCCGAGGTTATGGGTGATGCTACCGGAGCCGAGCAGCAGGACATTCTGCTCGCGCAGCCCGGCCAGAGCCTTGCCAACCTGGAGCTGCAGGGCTGCGCCTTGGTGGCTGGGCAGCGACACCTGCACCACTGGGATGTCCGCTTGCGGATACATCAGCGACAGCGGAACCCAGCAGCCATGATCGAACGGCCGGCGCTCATCGGCACGGGCGGGAAGGCCGGCTGTTTTCAGGCGCTGCACAATGTCTTCTGCCAGTTGCGGGTTGCCGGGCGCGGGGTATTGCACCTGATAGAGCTCCGGAGGAAAGCCGCCGAAGTCGTGCCAGGTCTGTGGCTGGGCCGCGCTCATCACCAGCAGTTCGGTGCTCTCCCAGTGTGCCGATACCAGCACGATGGCGCGTGGTTTCGGCAGATCCGCGGCAAGACGGGTGAGGGCCACGCCGCTGGCGCCGGGCTGCAGGGCGAGCATGGGTGAACCATGGGAAATGAACAGACTGGGTAGCATGATGACCTCCTGAAGGTAGAGAGATGATCTATCAGCTAGACTGGCTGAACAACGGCTATTTGATGGCTGTTATTATCTGATTTATCGATTGTTTGATGGGGGCATCATGCAGGAAACGTTCTGGCAAACGCGCTGGCAGAATAATCAGATCGGTTTTCATGCCACTGAGGTCAACCTGTTCCTGCAGCGATACTGGCCAAGCTTTGCGGCAGCGGATAGCGCTCGGGTGCTGGTGCCTTTGTGCGGCAAAAGCCTGGATATGGTCTGGTTGGCCGAGCGCGGTCATCGAGTGATCGGTGTGGAACTGACACAAACCGCCGTCGAGGCATTTTTTAAAGAGCAGAGACTGGAAGCATCGGTCAGCCAGGAAGGTGCATTTAAAGTTTACCGGCACGGACGGATCGAGTTGTACTGTGGTGATTTCTTCGCGCTCGGTAGCGAGCAGCTCGCAGATTGTGCGCTGTTCTACGACCGCGCAGCCCTGATTGCCCTGCCGCCTGCGATGCGCGAGCGTTATGTCCGGCACCTGCAGTGCGTAATGCCTGCGGGCAGTAAGGGCTTGCTGGTAACCCTGGATTACGATCAGGCCCTCATGGATGGGCCACCCTTTTCCGTCTGCGATGCTGAGGTGCGAGGCGGATTCGGCAGTGTCTGGGATAGCGAGCTGCTGGAAAGCCAGGACGCGATGGAAGAGCGATTCCGGGCCCGTGGCCTCACTCGCATGGATGAGCGTGCTTATCGGTTGCGGCTGCTCTGAACGGTTGATCGAAAATCCCCTGCAGGGATGACAGATACGAAAAAGGCGACCTCGCGGTCGCCTTTTTCGTTCATGTCGCTATCAGCCTAGGCGGCGCAGAGCTTCGATGCGATCTTCCAGCTTCGGGTGGGTCATCAGCAGGCCGGCCAAGCCGTTTTTGAGACCACCGTTGATGCCGAAAGCGGTCAGGCTGTCAGGCATCTGCACTGGCACGCCCTGTTCGGCACGCAGGCGCTGCAGTGCAGCGATCATGGCGCCAGTGCCAGCCAGTCGAGCGCCGGCTTCGTCTGCCTTGTACTCGCGTTTGCGCGAGAACCACATGACGATGATGCTGGCCAGGATGCCCAGTACCAGCTCGGCGAAGATGGTCGCCACGAAGTAACCGATACCGTGACCGCCTTCGTTCTTGAGGATCGCCTTGTCGACGAAGTTGCCGAAGATACGGGCGAAGAACATCACGAAGGTGTTCACCACGCCCTGGATCAACGCCAGGGTAACCATGTCGCCATTGGCCACGTGGCCGATTTCGTGGGCTAGTACGGCTTTCACTTCATCGGGCGAGAAGCGCTCGAGCAGGCCCTGGCTGACGGCGACCAATGCGTCGTTCTTGTTCCAGCCGGTAGCGAAGGCGTTGGACTCGTAGGCCGGGAAGATACCCACTTCCGGCATCTTGATGCCGGCCTCGCGGGACAGCTCTTCGACGGTCTGCAGCAGCCACTGTTCGTGGCGGGTGCGTGGTTGAGTAATGATCTCGGTGCCGGTGCTCATCTTCGCCATCCATTTGGACAGGAAGAGCGAGATCAGCGAGCCGGCAAAACCAAAGACGGCGCAGAAGATCAGCAGGCTGCCGTGATTCTGGCCGGTAAAGCGATCAACCCCCAGCAGTTTGAGGGTAATGCTGGCGATGACCAGTACTGCCAAGTTGGTTGCCAGGAACAACATAATGCGCATCATGGTGTGAAACGACTCCTCACGGGAAATACAGGCTCAATATGGCGGCTATATAAGGGCTCGCCCTGTGGCTATTCAACCGAGTGACTATTTCAAACTGTGTCGCATGGCCACGGCGTGAGCACTCTGCTGCGCAACGCTGGCAGTGCTTAGATTGGGATTTTCTGGTTTATTTCAATCCCCACCGAGAAAAACCGCGTTTATCGCAGATAACTGAGTGGTGTGGGGATTACAGGCGATGTTCCGCAGAGCGTTGTTCGAACAGGTGTCGGGTCAGTCGCGCAATCCGTTCACCATGTTGCTGAGCCAACGCTTCGCGCAGTTGAAAGGCCAATGTGGCCTGCACTCGACTCACCGCTGGTGGTGGCGTCTCGCCATCCGGTAGGGCGCGCGCGATACCGCGCGACAAACGCAGAAAGCCTTTTTCGCTCAGTACGGCCTGATCCAGGGCGTCATAGCCAATGGTGGACTCGTAGCGCAGATAGCCTTCATCGGCTAGCCATAGCAGTGTGCCCAGGCAAGCTTGATGGCGTTTGCTCGGCAGGCCGAACTCGTCAGGCTCTTCGCGGCCGATCAAGTCTTCCACATACAGCGCAGCCTTGCGCGGGAACACCTGATACAGCATCAGCAGGCTACTGGCTGCGTCCTTGTAAAAGTCGTCGATCTGCAGATCCATGGGCTCAGTCTTGTGTAAGGCTGGTGGCATCACGGATGCCTGAGCAGGCGTCCGTGAGTCGCTAGCGTGGTTACTGGCGGTAGGTCTTGAGAAACGTGCCAATACGTCCGATGGCAAGTTCGAGGTCATCGACGCGGGGCAGGGTGACCACTCGGAAGTGATCCGGCCACGGCCAGTTGAAGGCAGTGCCCTGAACTACCAGCAGCTTCTCGGAGAGCAGCAGGTCGAGGACGAATTTTTCGTCGTTATGGATCGGGCAGACCTTGGGATCGATCTTCGGAAAGGCGTACAGCGCGCCCATGGGTTTGACGCAGCTGACACCCGGAATTTCGTTGAGCAGTTCCCAGGTGCGGTTACGTTGTTCCAGCAGGCGGCCGTTGGGCAGTACCAGGTCGTTGATGCTCTGGTAACCGCCGAGGGCGGTCTGGATTGCATGCTGGCTGGGTACGTTGGCACACAGGCGCATGTTGGCGAGAATATCCAGGCCTTCGATATAACTGCTCGCGCGGTGCTTGGGGCCGGAGATGGCCACCCAGCCGGAACGGAAGCCGGCCACTCGGTAGGACTTCGACAGACCGTTGAAGGTCAGGCAGAGCACGTCCGGGGCCAGGGATGCGGTGCAGATATGCACGGCGTCGTCGTAGAGAATCTTGTCGTAGATTTCGTCGGAGAACAGTACCAGATTGTGCTGGCGTGCCAGTTCTACGATCTCCAGCAGCACTTCCCGGGAGTACACCGCGCCCGTGGGGTTGTTTGGGTTGATCAGTACCAGGGCCTTGGTATTCGGGGTGATCTTGGCGCGCATGTCAGCGATGTCGGGGAACCAACCGGCCTGTTCATCGCACAGGTAGTGCACCGGATTGCCGCCGGAGAGTGCCACGGCAGCCGTCCACAACGGGTAATCAGGGGCGGGAATCAGCACTTCGTCGCCGTTGTTGAGCAGGGCCTGCATGGCCATGACGATCAGCTCGGATACACCGTTGCCCAGGTAAACGTCTTCGATGCCGACGCCTTCCACCTGCTTTTGCTGGTAGTACTGCATCACCGCCTTGCGCGCACTGAACAGGCCTTTGGAGTCGCTGTAGCCTTGGGCCATGGGCAGGTTGCGGATGACGTCCTGGAGGATTTCCTCGGGGGCTTCGAAGCCGAACGGCGCCGGGTTACCGATGTTCAGCTTGAGGATGCGCTGGCCTTCCTCTTCCAGTCGCTTGGCGTGCTTGAGCACCGGGCCGCGAATGTCGTAGCAGACGTTGGCGAGCTTGTTGGATTTGCTGACCTGCATGGTGAAGAATCCCGAATCGAAGAGGTGCGGCCTTCAGCGGGCCGAGGCGGCGGCGAGCCGTGGCGGGTTGAGGTGTCGAATCATACGTGTCAGCCTGAGTCGGGCAAAGATACAGATAGGGCTTTTTTATCCTGAGGAGGACGGCCTGTGAGCAAACTCGAAAAACCACTGGAAACCTGGCGTGAGGAGTTGTCGGACACTCAGTTCAATATCTGCCGCCTGGGCGGTACGGAGCGTCCGTTCACCGGGGAATATCACGACAGCAAAGAGCCGGGTGTTTATGAATGCGTGTGCTGCGGCACGCCATTGTTCGACTCCGATGCCAAGTTCGATTCCGGCTGTGGATGGCCAAGCTATTTCCAACCGCTGAATGCCGATGTCATCACCGAGCTAGAAGACTTCAGCCATGGTATGCACCGTGTCGAAGTGCGCTGCAGCAACTGTGATGCTCACCTGGGTCACGTATTTCCTGATGGCCCACGGCCAACTGGACAGCGCTATTGCATCAATTCGGTGTCGCTCAAGCACGTGCCGCGCTAGGCGTCGAGCGCAGCTGTGCGAGTGATCATCATTCGGCCCGCTTATAGCGGGCCTTATTTTTGATCAATTGAATTGTGTGCAATTCAGTTGCTAACTATTCTTTTGGCTCCATTACTCAGCGAGCCCGCACCCATGAGTCAAGATCTGTTGGCGATACCCTGCATTACCATCAGCGGCGAGCGTAAGAATCTGGCGGACTTCGGCGCCAAGGCTATTCTGGTGGTCAATACCGCCAGCCAGTGCGGATTCACTCCGCAGTATCAAGGGCTGGAAAACCTCTGGAAGCAGTACGCAGACAAGGGGCTGGTAGTGCTGGGCTTTCCCTGTAATCAGTTCGGCAAGCAGGAGCCGGGCGACGACAAGGCGATCTCCAGCTTCTGCGAGCTGAATTTCGGGGTCAGTTTCCCGCTGTTCCGCAAGATCGAGGTGAATGGCGACGGTGCGCATCCGCTTTACGTGCAACTCAAGCGCGAGGCGCCCGGCCTGTTAGGCACGCAGCGCATCAAGTGGAATTTCACCAAGTTCCTGATCAGTGGCGATGGCCGCAAGGTGACGCGCTATGCACCCACCACCAAGCCCCAGGCACTGAGTGCCGCTATCGAAGCGATGCTCAATGGCTGATCTGAAACTTGACCAGCATCTGTGCTTCAAGCTGTATGCCGCATCCCGCATGGTGGTGCGTGCCTACAAGCCGATGCTCGACAGGCTGCAACTGACCTACCCCCAGTACCTGGCCATGTTGGTGCTCTGGGAGTGGGATGAAACGCCGCCTGCGCAGCCGACCGTGAAGGCGCTGGGGGAGCGTCTGCTCCTCGACTCGGGCACCCTGACGCCATTGCTCAAACGTTTGCAGCACGCGGGTCTGGTTAAGCGTCAGCGTTGTGCGCAAGATGAGCGTGAAGTGCATCTGGGCCTTACCGCTGCTGGTCGTCAGTTGCAGGCCCTGGTGCCTGCATTGAAGCGAGAATTGCTCTGTGAGCATGGGGTCGATAGCCAGGAACTGGAGCCACTACGCATGCAGTTGGATGGGCTTCTACAGCGCATGCGCAGCCTCTGAGTGTTATGTGAGGGGCTAGGATGTGCTCGCAACTGAGGCGGGAGCAGACGCTAGCTCGGCAACCATTGATCGAGCAGGGCGAGTAGCTCTTCGCGGCGGAAGGGTTTCGCCAGGTAATCGCTCATGCCCGCCGCCAAACAACGTTCGCGCTCTTCGGAAAGCGCATTGGCGGTAAGGGCAATGATGGGTAGATGCTGCCACGCCGGGTTGGCGCGTATGCGTCTGCTAGCTTCGTAACCGTCCATCACGGGCATGTTGCAGTCCATCAGCACCAAGTCGACAGGTTCTTCCTGCAGTCGCTCCAGCGCCTGCTCACCGTTGTTGGCCAGCGTTACTTCCAGGCCCTGCTTGCCGAGCATGCCTTTGGCCACCAACTGGTTGACCGGGTTGTCTTCGACCAGCAGCACACGTGCTTGCTTACGGGGTGTTGCTGCGCGTACCTGTGGCCCGCTCGCGTTCTCTGACGGCTGCTGTAAGGCGCGGCCCAGCGCCTGCAGCAGGTGATGGCGGGTGAGTGGCCTGGCTACCTGTTCCAATGGTGCCAGGGCACGTGCTTGTTCGGTATCGAGGAAACTGCCGTAAGCAGTGACCAGAATGATCGGTGTGGTGGTCTGCTGACGCAGACGTTCCATGCAGGTCGGGCAATCGCTGATCAGTACGTCGGCATCGATGTCGCTGGCCTGTTGGGCACTGTCCAGGCGCTGGTAACCCAAGCCCCAGCGGTTGATCTGCATGGGGAGCAATTCGGCCAAGCCCGTATTGGCGCTACAGATGGCCAATACTCGTCCCGCCAGCCGTGGAGGGGCAGGAGCCGCTTGTAAGCTTGGTAACGGCAATATCGCGCTGAAACGGCTGCCGCTACCAGGCGTAGAGAGCAATTCCAGTTGGCCATGCATGGCCTCACACAGACGGCGTGTCAGTGCCAGCCCTAGGCCGGTGCCGCCGAACTGACGAGTAATGTCCGCGCCTGCCTGGGTAAAGGGATGAAAAATACGTGCCTGTGCATCTTCCGCAATACCGATGCCGGTATCGCAGACTTCAATACGAACCTGATTCGACTCGGCACGAATACGGATATCAACGCGGCCCTCGCGGGTGAATTTCAGGGCATTGGACAGCAAGTTGCTGACGATCTGCCGCACCCGTGTCGGGTCACCAAGCATCTGCGACGGCAATTGCGGGTCAATCAGGCACGTTAACTCGACGCCGGGCAGGGCGTTTTGCGACAGCAGGCTGGCGGTGCCTTCGACCAGCGTGCCGAGGTCGAAGGCGATGTTCTCCAGCTCCAGTTGTCCTGCCTCGAATTTTGATAGATCGAGAATATCGTTGAGCAGATCGACCAGCACCTTGCCGGAGTCATGAGCGATCGACAGCTGCTGGCGCTGCTCGCTGCTCAGCGTGCCTTCCAGAGACAACGCCAGCATACCCAGCAAGCCGTTCAGCGGGGTACGGATCTCATGGCTCATGTTGGCCAGAAATATGGAGCGTGCCTGAGCCATGGCCAGGGCGTCGTGGCGGGCTTGCTGCAGTTCTTCATTGGAGCGGCTGAGGCGACTGTTGGCGGCCTTGAGCTCCACTGTGCGGGCTGAAACGATGGCTTCCAGCTCGCCGAGGTAGTCGGTTAGTCGATCCTCGGCGTTGCGTCGTTGTTCGATCTCTGTGGAAATACTGGCGAGCTGGTTGTTGGCAACTGCTACCAAGACACCGATTTCGTCGCGCTCGTGGCCGGGCGGGCAGGGCAGGCGGGTGCGATCCGGGGTGCGCAGGTCGCGGCTGGCGATTGACTGAACCACCTGGTTCAGTGGCTTGGTCAGCATGAAATAGAACAGCACCAGCAGAATCACCGAGAGCAGCAGGCTGCGGGCGAAGCCATTGACCAGGGTCAACATCGCGCGTTTGAGGAAGTTGCTGCCGAATGCGTAGGTGTCGATGTCCAGTTGCAGCATGCCCAGTTGCTCGTCAGGCGCATGCTCGACTGACAGGCGAGTTTCGAAATGGCGGCTGTTGCCGAACAAGAAGTCGCTGAAGATTCGATAGTTGCTTTCCGCCGCTGGCTGCGTGGTGCTGGCCAGGGACTCGCCATTGCTGTCGACGATGCGTGCGCCGGTCACGGCGGGCGAGCGCAGCAGGCCGGCGACCAATTCCTGGGCCAGTTCGGCGTCGATGTTGTAGGCGATACGTGCGGCAGGATTGTGGCTGATCTCCATCAGCGCACGAATCTCGCGGTTGATGGCGGCGTCTTCACTGGCATAATCGACGCCTATCTGCACCAGGCTGAGCAGCGTTCCGATGATGAACGCCACCAGGACGGTAACGCCAGCCTGTTTGAATGACAGCCGCTGTGTCAGTGGTATTTCCATATAAGGCGCTGTCTCGTTCCGATCGCTGTCCAAGCATAGTCGATATGGCCTGCTTTTCGGCACACCCGCCTCAACATACTGATGATTCGAGGGCCTGACCGTGGATTCCCGTTTGCTTGATTTTCTCCAGCGTGCCGACAGTGTTCTGACACGCCTGGAGCCGCTGCTGCCTGCGATTCGCGAGCCGCTCGATTGGCAGCAATGTCTGGCCGCGCGCTGGCAGCGTGAGGGGCGCAGTGGCTATCTGCAGCCGCTGAAAGTGAGCCTGGACATGAGCCTGAGTGACTTGATCGGTGTCGACACCCAGCGCGAGCAACTGGCGCGCAATACCCGCCAGTTCGTTCAGGGCATGCCTGCCAACCACGCGTTACTGTGGGGCGCCCGGGGTACTGGTAAATCGTCGCTGGTGCGTGCGCTGCTGGCCGAGCATGCAGGTGTCGGCTTGCGGCTGATCGAAATCGAGCGTGACCACTTGGCCGATCTGCCGCGCGTTGTGGAACAGCTGATGAAGCTGCCGCAGCGTTTCATCCTGTTCTGCGATGATCTGTCGTTCGAGGCGGGAGAGGGCGATTACCGGGTGCTCAAGAGTGTGCTCGACGGCTCCCTTGAGCGTTCGCCGGAGAACGTGCTGCTGTACGCCACCTCCAACCGCCGCCACCTGGTGCCGGAGCGTGAGAGTGACAACGCTAATACCAAGATGGTCGATGGCGAACTGCACCCGAACGAGGCCGTCGAGGACAAGATCGCCTTGTCGGATCGCTTTGGCCTGTGGCTGTCCTTCTACCCCTTCACCCAGCAGCATTACCTGGATGTGGTGCGCCACTGGGTCGACGTGCAGGCAGCAGAGGCGGATCTGCAATGGCAGTGGAGCGAGGATCTGGAAAAGCTTGCCGTGCGCTGGGCGACGGGGCGGGGTAATCGTAACGGCCGCTGTGCCTATCAATTCGCCCGCCAGTGGGTGGGCCTGCAACTGCTGGAGACGTCGCGATGATCGATTTGAGTGAAAGCGGTACGGGCCTCGACGGTTATCCGTTGCTGACTGCCCAGCTCGAGTCACTGTTGAGCGGTGAGCGCGATTTCATTGCCAATGCTGCGCAGTTCAGCGCTTTTGTCTTTCACGAGCTGGAAGGGCTCAATTGGGCCGGTTTCTATCTAGTCAAGGACGATGAGCTGGTGCTCGGGCCGTTCCAGGGCAAAGTCGCCTGCGTACGCATTCCGTTTGGGCGCGGTGTTTGTGGCGCCGCGGCAGCGTCGTTGCAAACCCAGCGGGTGGAGGACGTGCATGCTTTCGCCGGGCATATCGCTTGCGACAGTGCGTCCAACAGTGAATTGGTCATCCCGCTAATCAAGGATGGCCGGCTGATTGGCGTGCTGGATCTGGATAGTCCGCTGCTTGGGCGGTTCAGCGAGGTTGATCAACGAGGAATCGAAGGCCTCGCCGCCGTGCTGCTGCGCGCGAGTGATTGCTGAGATCCGGCGTCTGTTGCCGTTTCAACAACGCGGTTTGCGTTGAAACGGCAACAGCACTAGTCGTATATCGCCTTCTTCTTCCAGTCCCCATCACCTTCCAGCGACTTCAGTCCCTCGTTGAGTTCGCTGGATTCATCGACGGCCTGTTGTCCTGGATTGACCAGCATGGCGTTGACCTGCGCGAGTTGTTTCTGGAACTGCGCCAGCGGCGCCTGATAGCGCGCCACGTCGCTCTGCTTTTGCAGGAACTGCACGCCACGCTCCAGTGCGAGGCGGGCGTGGCCGATCTGTTGCTGCTGCAGCGCATGCCGGGCCTGGTTGCCATAAAGCTCTATATAAAGCTGAGCCAGCATATGGCGTATCTGCTGCGCCCATTGTTTGGCTTCATCGACAGGCAGCAGGCCGGTCTGTGCTGCTTTGCTGATCTGGCCGTGCAGCATTTCCAGTTGAGCGCGAACCTGTTTCGCCCGTTCGTCGTCGGTCACCGGGAAGGGGGCATTGCGAACCGGGATGGCCTCGCCCTGGCCGATAAATTTGCGCAGTTCCTGGGCCATGGCTGCGTAGGCGGCATCCTGCTTATCGACTTCCAGCAGGCGTTCGGCGAAGTGTAACTGCAGACGGCTGAGCAACAGCTTGAGCTCCGGCGTCATGAATTGCCCGGCGAACTGCTCGTTGAGATCGGCGATACGACGGTAGCGCTCGGCTAGATCAGCTTTAAGGCGTGCCTTCTTGCGCTTGTTGTTTTCGGCCAATTGATTCAGATAGGCAATCAGCACCAAGAGGATGATGCCGCCGATTATCGCCAGGGTGATCACGAGCGAGGACATCGCTTTAACCTCTCAAACGCCATTTTCGCACGAGTGTAGTGCTTAGTTGGGGCGCCTCCTAGCGGCGATTGCATTTGATCACGCACTCTTCATGCCGACATTTGCTAAGTTGTGAGGAGGCTCTTGATCATCGGCATGGCAAAGAGCCAGCCAGCCGCCAGTGGAGTGTTCATGTTCAGGTCTTGTGTCATGGCCCTGTAGGGCTCTCTATATCGAACTTTAAGGTTTCTCATCGGACTGCTGAAATCCAGGGTGAAGTCGTTGATTTTAAAAAATATTATTTGAGAGGTTGACGACCGTTAAAAGGCTCCATAGAATGCGCGCCACTTCCAAGGGAATGCCGAAAGGCACAGCGCGGAAGCCGGAAATTCCGGGCAACGTCCCCTTCGTCTAGTGGCCTAGGACACCGCCCTTTCACGGCGGTAACAGGGGTTCGAGTCCCCTAGGGGACGCCACTTCGGAAATGAAGTGGAAGCAACATATGCGGGAATAGCTCAGTTGGTAGAGCACGACCTTGCCAAGGTCGGGGTCGCGAGTTCGAGTCTCGTTTCCCGCTCCAGATTATTGATTCAGCTTGGCAGCTGAATCGTTGTAAAAAAGTTCAAGGTCCCCTTCGTCTAGTGGCCTAGGACACCGCCCTTTCACGGCGGTAACAGGGGTTCGAGTCCCCTAGGGGACGCCAATTTGTTGTAAATGCGGGAATAGCTCAGTTGGTAGAGCACGACCTTGCCAAGGTCGGGGTCGCGAGTTCGAGTCTCGTTTCCCGCTCCAAATAAACGAAAAAGCCGCTCGTTGAGCGGCTTTTTCGTGTCTGCCTTTTGGTGTTTCGAGGCCTGCCAGCACGGGTTGAGTGCTGGCGGGCTTTTTCGTCAGTGGCGGCTGCTTGGTGTCGGCATCGCCAGCAGCTGCTTTTCCTGATTCCAGTCGAACGGTTCGTCGTTTTCTTCGGCGTAGAAGCGGCGCTCGTCGAGTTGCTGGTACAGCTCGATCTCTTCGTCCGGCATGAAGTGCAGGCAGTCGCCGCCGAAGAACCACAGCAGGTCGCGGGGCACCAGGTGGGCGATCTGCGGGTAGCGCTGGAAAATCTGGCTGATCAGATCCTGACCCAGGTACTGGCTGCGTTCGAAATCTACTGGCAGCTCGGCCAGCAGCTCGTCATAGCGCTCGAGAAAGTTGGCATGGCTGTCATCGAGAATCTGCTCGGCTTCGCCCAGGGCGACCAGAATGGTGCGCAGGTGGTTGAGCAGTGCGATGTGGTGATCGAGATGGGTGTTGGCCATGTCCGGTGATCCTGAAAGTAAAACGGGCGCCGGAGTATAAAGTCCACGGCGCCCGCTGTCGTGCCTGCAGTAAGGACTACCTGACCTTGCCCTCGCTCGGCAGCAGCTCTTCCTTGCTGAAGTCATCGACATCGATCACCACGCGACGGGCAACCTCAGCTCGTTGCAGCTGCTGGCCTTCCTCGGCGGTGAGTACGCCGGCAGCCACTGCCGTTTCGATCTCGTTCTGCCCCGGCGTTTCCCGAACCTGCCCGGCCTTGACGGCCTTGTGCAGCTTCTTCTGTAGCGGCTGAGCTTCCTGCAGCAGATTGAAGGCGTGTTGCAGGGCGCCAACCGGGTCGTCCGTAGCGCTCGGGCGGAAGCAGCCTTCGAGCAGTTCTTCGAGTGCCGGGTCGCCCGCATTGCGGCCGATGATCGCCGCGACCTGTGCGTCGAGGTGATCGTCCGGGCCCTGGTGGCGACGGCCGAAGGGGAAAACCAGCACGCGCAGGGCACTTCCCAGCAAGCGGTTGGGGAAGTTGCTGAGCAAATTGTCGATGGCGGTCTCGGCCTTGCCCAGGCTCTCCTCGAGCGCCCAATGCAGCAGCGGGCGGACGTGCTCCGGGTAGTCCTGGTCGTGATAACGCTTGAGAGCCGCAGAGGCCAGATACAAATGGCTGAGTACGTCACCCAGGCGTGCCGAAAGGCGCTCGCGACGCTTCAGTTCACCGCCCAGCAGCATCATGCTGAGGTCGGCAAGCATCGCGAAGGCGGCGCTCAGGCGGTTCAGCGCGCGGAAGTAAGGGCGGCTGATACGGTCGCCCGGCACCTTGCCGAGCATGCCCAGGCTGAGGCTGAGAATCAGTGTGCTGGCGGCGTTGCTGACGGCAAAACCGATGTGTTGCATCAGCAGGTCGTCGAACTCCACCAGCGCCTGATCGCGATCCTCACGATTGGCCAGGGCCATTTCCTTGAGTACGTAAGGATGGCAGCGGATTGCCCCCTGGCCGAAGATCATCAGGTTGCGCGAGAGGATGTTGGCGCCCTCGACCGTGATGAAGATCGGTGCCCCTTGCCAGGAGCGGCCCAGGTAGTTGCTCGGGCCCATGATGATGCCCTTGCCGCCGTGCACGTCCATGGCGTGGGTGATGCACTCGCGGCCACGCTCGGTCAGGTGATACTTGAGGATCGCCGAAAGTACCGACGGCTTCTCGCCCAGATCCACCGCATTGGCGGTGAGGATGCGTGCGCTGTCCATCAGCCAGGCGTTGCCGCCGATGCGAGCCAGCGCCTCCTGAATGCCTTCGAAGGCCGACAGCGGTACGTTGAACTGCTCGCGCACCTGGCTGTACTGGCCGGTGACCAGGCTGGTGTACTTGGCGGCGCCGGTGCCGACGGCGGGCAGGGAGATGGAGCGACCTACCGACAGGCAGTTCATCAGCATCATCCAGCCCTTGCCGAGGTAGTCCGGTCCGCCGATCAGGTATTCCAGCGGTACGAATACATCCTTGCCGGAGTTGGGGCCGTTCATGAAGGCAGCGCCCAGCGGTAGGTGGCGGCGACCGATTTCGACTCCGGGGGTGTCGGTGGGAATCAGTGCCAGGCTGATGCCCAGCTCTTCCTTGTCGCCGAGCAGGTGTTCCGGGTCATAGGCCTTGAAGGCCACGCCAAGCAGCGTCGCTACCGGGCCGAGGGTGATGTAGCGCTTTTCCCAGTTCAGCCGCAGGCCGACGACTTCCTCGCCGTTCCACTGGCCTTTGCAGATCACACCGCTATCGGGCATGGCGCCCGCGTCGGAACCCGCCAGCGGGCCGGTCAGGGCGAAGCAGGGGATATCGTCGCCACGGGCCAGGCGCGGCAGGTAATGGTTGCGCTGCTCTTCGGTGCCGTAATGCAGCAGCAATTCGGCCGGGCCGAGGGAGTTGGGCACCATCACGGTGGAGGCGAGGTCACCGCTGCGGGTGGCCAGCTTCATGGCCACTTGGGAGTGGGCGTAGGCAGAAAAACCCTTGCCGCCGTATTCCTTGGGAATGATCAGGGCGAAGAAGCCATGCTGCTTGATGTGCGCCCAGGCTTCGGGCGGCAGATCCATGCGCTGGCCGATTTCCCACTCGCTGACCATGGCACACAGCTCTTCGGTCGGGCCGTCGATGAAGGCCTGCTCCTCGGCGGTCAGCTTGGCTTTCGGGTAGGCCAGCAGCTTATCCCAGTCGGGGCGGCCGCTGAACAGCTCGCCATCCCACCATACGGTGCCTGCCTCGATGGCGTCCTTCTCGGTGGCCGACATCGGCGGCAGCACCTTCTGGAACCAGGCAAACAGCGGTGCGGTGAAGTGCTTGCGGCGCAGCTCCGGCAGCGCCAGGGGCAAGGCGACCGCCAGCCAGAGCAGCCAGAAGATCACCATCAGCCAGCCCGGCGCGTGGCTGTAGGCGCCCATGACGAGCAGATAAGCGGCAACGATTGCCAGGGCGGGTAGGGGCGCCGTGCGGCGGTGGGCCAAGAAGGCCGTACCGATAACCAGAACGAGCAACCAGACAGCGAGCATGCAAAATCCTCCATGATGGCGATGGCAGAACGACTACCGACGCCATAATCGTAGTCGGCAAGCGCAGAGGCTGCCGACAGGGGCGTTACAGATCACTTCCGGGTGGTCACGACCTGTTGCGTTCACGATAGTGACCCCTGCCGGGGCCGCGTAGTTCGGCTAACAAATTGCGTCTGCGGATGACCTGTTGGTCAGCTCATGAATGGCCCGTACGCGTGCTACATGAACGAGGTCGATAGCCAACATCAGTATGTCTGGCTTTCTTCTTCTGAGCAGAGTGGTAGGGTTGTCAGCGTTTCGGCTCATGGGCTTCTGATAAGGACGATTGGCAATGCTGAAGATATGGGGCCGCAAGAATTCCACCAATGTGCGCAAGGCGCTGTGGTGTGCGGAGGAGGCTGGCGTCGGCTATCAACGGCTGGATGCCGGCGGCGCGTTCGGGGTGGTTGATCAGCCCGAGTTTCTGGCGCGCAATCCCAACGGGCAGGTGCCCGTGCTCGAGGATGGTGGCCTGGTGCTCTGGGAGTCCAACAGCATCGTGCGTTACCTGGCGGCAGCTTACGCGCCGGGCAACCTCTATCGCGAAGACCCTGTTAGCCGTGCGAACGGCGACAAGTGGATGGACTGGACCACGTCCACCTTTGCCGGCGTGTTCCGCGATTTGTTCTGGGGCACCTTGCGTACCCCGGTCGAGCAGCGCGACCTTGCGTCCATCGAGGCTGCACGTTTGCGCTGCATCGAACTTCTCGCACTGCCTGAGCAGGCGCTAGGCGAGCATGACTATCTATCCGGCGACGCTTTCGGCATGGGCGACATTCCCCTTGGTAGCTTCATCTACGCCTGGTTTGAAATGCCCATCGAGCGACCGCCACAGCCCAACCTGCAGGCCTGGTATGCGCGGCTGCGCGAACGACCGGCCTATCAGTGTGCGGTGATGACCGAGCTGAACTGATTCCCCCTGATATTTCGTTGTAATAGTTCGACAATACCCCCATCTAAATCCTGTCATTTTTCATGCGTGCGTATCCTTTATGAGTACTGCTCTGTCGATCCGGCAGCTGACCAAAACCTACGGCAACGGCTTCCAGGCCCTGCACGGTCTCGACCTCGATGTGGCCGAAGGTGATTTCTTTGCCTTGCTCGGCCCTAACGGTGCGGGTAAATCCACCACCATCGGCATCCTCTCGACGCTGGTGAACAAGTCCAGTGGCACGGTCAACGTGTTCGGCCATGACCTGGACGCCCAGCCTGCCGCGCTCAAGCGCTGCATCGGCGTGGTGCCCCAGGAATTCAACTTCAACCAGTTCGAGAAGGTCTTCGACATCGTCGTGACCCAGGCCGGTTACTACGGTATTCCTGCGCGCCTGGCCAAGGAGCGTGCCGAGCAGTACCTCAACCAGCTGGGCTTGTGGGACAAGCGCGACGTAGCCTCGCGGGAGCTGTCCGGCGGTATGAAGCGCCGGCTGATGATCGCCCGGGCGCTGGTGCACCAGCCGCGGCTGCTGATCCTCGACGAGCCGACTGCGGGTGTCGACATCGAACTGCGGCGCTCGATGTGGAGCTTCCTCACTGACCTCAACAAGCAGGGCATCACCATCATTCTCACCACCCACTACCTGGAAGAGGCCGAGCAGTTGTGCCGCAACATCGGCATCATCGACCACGGGCGGATCGTCGAGAACACCAGCATGAAAGCGCTGCTGGGCAAACTGCATGTCGAGACCTTCTTGCTGGATCTGAAGCACGACTTGGCTGCCGTCCCGCAGCTTGTCGGCTATCCCGCCAAGCTGGTCGACCACCACACCCTCGAAGTGCAGGTGGACAAAAGCCAGGGCGTCACCGAGCTGTTCCGGCAATTGTCGGCACACAACATCGAGGTGCTGAGCCTGCGTAACAAGAGCAACCGCCTGGAGGAACTGTTCGTGTCCCTGGTCGAGAAGAACCTGTCGAAGGTGGCCGTATGAGTCATGAGCAGTCCGAGTTCAACGCCAACATCGTGGCGTTGCGCACCATCGTCTACCGCGAAGTGCGTCGCTTCATGCGTATCTGGCCGCAGACGCTGCTGCCCCCGGCGATCACCATGGTTCTGTATTTCGTTATCTTCGGCAATCTGATCGGTCGGCAGATCGGTGACATGGGTGGCTTCACTTACATGGAGTACATTGTGCCGGGGCTGATCATGATGTCGGTGATCACCAACGCCTATGGCAACGTGGTGTCGAGTTTCTTCGGCAGCAAGTTCCAGCGCTCGGTGGAGGAGTTGATGGTCTCCCCGGTGTCGCCGCACACCATCCTTATCGGTTACGTCACTGGAGGCGTGCTACGCGGGCTGGCGGTCGGTGTGATCGTGACGATGCTGTCGCTGTTCTTCACCCATCTGCAGGTGCACCACCTGGGGTTGACGGTGCTGGTGGTACTGCTGACGGCAACGATCTTCTCGCTGGGCGGCTTCGTCAACGCGGTGTTCGCGCGCAACTTCGACGATATATCGATCATCCCGACTTTCGTGCTGACGCCGCTGACCTACCTGGGCGGCGTGTTCTATTCGATCACCCTGCTGCCGCCGTTCTGGCAGACCGTGTCGATGGCTAACCCGGTGCTGCACATGGTCAACGCCTTCCGTTACGGCATTCTCGGCGTATCGGACATCCGCATCGGCACCGCCATCGGCTTTATGTTGGTCGCCACGGCGGTGCTCTATGTACTGTGTGTGCGTTTGCTGGTCAGCGGGCGCGGCATGCGCCAGTAAGCGAGGCGAGGTAGGGGGCTGTATGCCCGGCCCCTTACCTGAACTTGCAAGAGAGCCCACTTGTAGGTGCGTCGCCCTCGGCGCGAATCGATCGTCTCACGAAGTGCGAACTCCTGGTGAACGCTGATCGCCGGCAAGCCGGCTCCTACGGTTGGCGGCGGCTTCAGGTAGCAGGGATATTGCGCTTTGCCGTCTACAGCCAGCCGTAATGCCGGAAGCTGGCGTACAGGCCAACGCAGCCTGCGCCGATCACACCCAAGACGGCAAAGTAGCCGTACTGCCAGGTGAGCTCGGGCATGTTGTGGAAGTTCATGCCATAGATGCCGGCGACGGCTGTGGGGAAGGCCAGTATGGCTGCCCAGGCGGCGAACTTGCGCTGCACCACGCTTTGCCGGGACGACTCCAGCAGCAGGCCAATCTCGATGGCGTGATCGGCCATCTCGCGCAGGTTGGTCAGGTCTTCGAGCAGGCGATTGACGTGGATGGCGACGTCACGGAAGTACGGCCGCATGTTCTTGTCGATGAAGGGGAAGTCCAGGTGTTGCAGCTCCTGGCAGATCTCCGCTAACGGGCCAATATTGCGGCGCAGGCGCAACAGGTCGCGGCGCAGTTGCTGAATGCGCACCACCTCGGTATGGGTCATGGCGCATTCCAGCACCGTCTGTTCGAGCTGCTCCAGCTCGGCGTAATAGATATCCATCAACGGTCGGTAATTTTCGATGATGAAGCTGAGCAGGGCGTAGAGCACGAAGTCTTCGCCATGCTCAAGCAACAGCGGCCGTGCCTCGCAACGCTGGCGCACCCTGGAATAGGGCGCAGACTCGCCGTAGCGGGCGCTGATCACGTAGCCCTTGCCGGCGAATAACTGAGTTTCCACGAAGGTCAGTTCGTCGCCGACCTGCACCGGTGAATAGAGCACCAGAAACAGCGCATCGCCGAAGGTCTCGAGCTTGGGGCGAGTGTGCCGTTGCAGCGCGTCTTCCAGGGCCAGTTCATGCAGATTGAACTGCCGCTGCAGGTTGCCGAGCTCTTCGCTGCCAGGATCGTGCAGGCCGATCCACACGAAGTGCTCGGGCTTGCTCGCCCAATCGCGGCCTTCGTCGAGATGGATATCGCTGACCTTGCGGCCCTTGCTGTAAACGGCTGCTGCGACGACTTCGCCCATGGTTGGCCCCGTGCGTAACCTGTTCGCTGCAGCTTACCTGCTTATCTCAACTCGCTCAGCACCTTTGAACAGGCTCTCAGGTGCGAGCCAGCTCGGCATCCATCGAATCGATACAAGCCTGCATGCGTGTACGGCAGGTTTCGATCAATTGAGGCAGGTCATCCATGCTCAAGCCTGCAGTGGGAATCTCGGGCAGTGAACGGATCATCACTTTGCCACTGTTCCAGCTATTCAGGCGCAGGCTTCGTACATAGCTGCTGGCACATACGGGGATGATCGGTACGCCCGCGTTGACGGCCATCTGGAAGGCGCCCCGCTTGAAGGGCAACAGTTCACCGCCGCCATTGCGGGTGCCTTCGGGGAATACCCAGATCGAGGTGTTTTCGTGCTGCAGTGTATGGGTGGTGGCCAGCATCGAGCGCTTGGCTTTGTGCGCATTGCCACGGTCGATCAGCACATTACCCGCCAGCCAATACAACTGGCCGAACAGCGGCACCCATTTAAGGCTCTTCTTGCCAATGCTCACGGTGCGCCTGGGTACCACGCGGCCGATGACATACAGGTCATAGTTGGACTGGTGATTGGCGATGATCACGCAAGGTTTGCTGTGTTCGGCAAGGTTGCGTGTATCGGTCTCTACCCGAATGCGTAACAGCCGCAGTGCCGGTAGAGAATAGAAGCGCGCGCAGAGGCGGCTGTTATCCGGGTGGAAGGGCCTGTATAGGCCCAATAGCAATCCGAGAATGCCTGCGATGATGAAATGCACGCTCATCATCAGCATGCGCAGTACGAAAAGCATAGGTGCGACCCACTCGAAAAAGGTCGCGCAGTGTAGAGGTGGCCCGGGCTTTGGGCAATTGCCAGGCCATTACCAGTGATTGCCAGCATTCATGCATACAGCCCATGAGGCGGCATGCATGAACCTTACAAGGCGTGCTGCTTATCCAGCTCGATAGACCTGTCGAGGGTTTCCAGCAGCGCGGCACGTACCTTGAGCTTGGTCTTGCGGTGGGCGTTCATATTGATCTTCTTGAACTGCGCCGCCACGGCCAGGGCGGTGGCGAGCAACTGCTCGGCGGGCACCACCTTGTCGAGGAAACCGGCATCCACTGCGCTCTGCGGATCGAACATCTCGCCATTGATTACCGAGCGATGGAATGCGGACTTGCGCAGGCGATCTCGGGCTAGCTCAATGCCGACATGGTGCATCGTCATGCCAATCTGCACTTCGTTGAGGCCAATGCTGAAGGCCCCCTCGACACCGATGCGGTAATCGCTGGAAAGCAGCAGGAACGCACCTTTGGCTACCGCATGGCCCGGGCAGGCGACGATGATCGGATAAGGATGAGCGAGCATGCGTCGCGCCAGGGTCGAACCCGCGGCTACCAGGTCGATGGCATTCTGCGGGCCGGAGGTCATTACCTTCAGGTCGTAACCCCCGGAAAGAATGCCCGGCTGCCCGGTGAGGATTACGATGGCCTTGTCCTGGGTGGCGCGATCCAGGGCTGCATTGAAGGCCTCGATCAGCGCAGGAGAAATGGCATTCACCTTGCCGTTGCTCAAGGTCAGGGTGGCGATGCCGTCATCGAGTTGGTAGCTGATCAGGTCGCTCATGGTCGACTCCTTGTTCTGGATATGCGGCTGACGTTACCCATCGGACGAGGTCAGGTAAAGCGCGAAGGATGACCGACAAGTCAGTGTTCAGGGCCAAGCTGCCCAGGCGAGTGAAGGGAAGATCCCACTTGCAACGTAGTGCCGATGATGAATTGGGCCGATCAGCATTGCCGACAATTTCATCCATGCCTGTCACCGCAGATTGGTAAGCCGCCGTTGAGCCCTTGCACTTGCTGGAGCGGGCTGCCACTTGTTGTGGCTTAACCACATGAATCTTCTAAAAAAGTTTTGCCTTTGGGCAAACGTTCGATTACATTAGCGCGCCTCGACAGACAGCATGTCTGGCGAGATCCGGTGAAGTGTCCGAGCGGTTGAAGGAGCACGCCTGGAAAGTGTGTATACGAGAAATCGTATCAAGGGTTCGAATCCCTTCTTCACCGCCACTTTCGAATCAACGCGAACCCCCGTGAATCCTAGAGATTACGGGGGTTTTGTGTTTCTGGCTTCTGAGGGTTAGGACATTTCTAGGGCAAAAGCGCGTTTTCCAGTCTGCTTATGGCCGCTTTAGTCCGATCTGAATTCCATCATCCTGAAAACCAGGCCGGCCATGCTCTTGGTGTCGGAGGGTAGCGCAGTCGTCTACCGGCTCTTCCATGCCTTCCTTGATGGATTCGCGCATGCCAGGAACGGACAGCAGGTACAGCGTTTCCTGGATGGCTTCCCAATCATCAGCCGGGATCAGCACGGAGTTGCTGCGCTTGCCCAAGATCAGAATCGGCTGATGGGATTCTGCGGACTGATACATCAAGCGATACAGGTTGCTGCGTGCTTCGCTGGCAGTGAGTGGTTGCATGATGATTGGCCTCCTGGGGATGCTCTCGTCGTACGCTAAGTCGTACGTCATGTTAATGGCTCTTCGTCGTTCAGTGGGTCAGCCGCAAAGCGTCCTGCAGGTCATCGGGGGGAGGTGTGCATATCCGTCAGGCGGTCACTGTATAGCCTGAACCTCTAGGATTTCGGCCTCTCGGATTCTATGAGGCCAAATTTTTGGCCTCTCTCGAGGTAACTGTCATGAACGTGAAAAGTACCGAAGGTGCTCAGGATAAATCCAAGAGCTCTGCAAACGGCAGCGCCAAGAATAGTTCGCAAGGGGCGCATCACGACAAGGATAAGTCAAAGCCTGCCGAGCAATCCAAGGCCCAGCAGCGCGACGATGAAAAGAGCGGACAAAATAAAGGCTCTGCTGCTGCCAGTAGCAAGCACAAGGACGCGGATGAGTCCCCTGGTAATAAATCGAGCGGTAACAAGTCGAGCCAGGCTGCAAAGTCGAAGTAACGCGGCGCGCTAATCAGAAGCCCGGCCTAGTGCCGGGCTTTTTCATTGGGCGAGTCTGTATGGGGGCTCAGAATGGCTCTGGGGTACTAGGATCAAGATCCTCAGAGCATCGTAGAATGGCGCTCGACGATGCGCGCCACTGTGAGTCGCCTGCAGTAACGGCTAGCCGCTGCCCACGGTAAATAGCGTGGCCTGCAGTGCGAACATTTGGCGTGTGGATACCTCTTTTTGAGTGGGAATGTGGCAGTGAAGTGGGATGTTTTCTGTAGGGTCGTGGACAACTACGGCGATATCGGGGTGACCTGGCGGTTGGCGCGGCAGTTGGTCGACGAGCAGGACGCTGAGGTGCGCCTGTGGGTCGATGACTTGGCCGCGCTTGCGCGTATTTGTTCGCAAGCGGATGCCAAGTCAGCCTGCCAGCATTTGTATGGTGTCGAGGTGCGTCGTTGGGAGCAGACCTGGCAAGTGGTCGAGCCGGCAGATGTGGTTATCGAGGCTTTTGCCTGTGCGTTGCCTAGCCAGTATGTGGCCGCGATGGTTGCATGCTCCGCGCGGATTCTCTGGCTCAACCTGGAATATTTGAGTGCCGAGGATTGGGTCGAGGGCTGCCATGGGCTGCCGTCGATGCAGAGCAATGGCCTACAGAAGTTTTTCTTCTTTCCCGGTTTTACCGCGGGTACCGGTGGATTGCTGCGCGAGGGCGATGTGCTCGGCGCCCGTGACGTGCTGCAGCAGGACGCTGGCGCCCGTGAGCGCTTCCTCGAGTCGATGGGCGTGCGCCCGGCCTCTGACGCGCGGCTGATTTCCCTGTTCGCCTACGAGAACGCCTCGTTGCCCGGCTGGTTGGACGCCTTGGCGAGCGATGCCACCCCCAGCCATCTACTGGTGCCCGAAGGTCGGGTTCTCGGGGATCTGCAGCACTGGCTGGGGCAGCCTGTCGACGTTGGCTCAGTGGTGAGGCGTGGTGCGCTGAGTGCTCAGGTGCTGCCTTTCATGCAGCAGGATCAGTACGACGCGCTGCTCTGGTGCTGCGACCTGAATCTGGTACGCGGCGAGGATTCCTTCGTGCGCGCGCAGTGGGCCGGTCGACCGCTCGTCTGGCACATCTATCCTCAGGAGGAGGGCGCGCACTGGGATAAGCTGGAGGCTTTCATGGCGTTGTACTGCCAAGGCCTTTCTACCGAAGCCAGCTCAGCGCTGCGGGCCGTGTGGCGAGCCTGGA
Organism: Pseudomonas sp. PME37.24/006; assembly: GCF_055556635.1. Classification (NCBI taxonomy): domain Bacteria; kingdom Pseudomonadati; phylum Pseudomonadota; class Gammaproteobacteria; order Pseudomonadales; family Pseudomonadaceae; genus Pseudomonas; species Pseudomonas sp. PME37.24/006. Next base: position 32,335 of record NZ_JBVHNL010000003.1, on the reverse strand, counting down.
ATGCTGGCGCGCCAATGAATGATGGTTGGAACGCTTGGCTGCAGTGCAGCGATGAGCTGGCCACCCATGCCCGGGAGTGGGCGAAGTGCCAGGCGGTACGTGCAGATCTTGCCGCGGCGCTGGTGCAGTTTTACCGAAATTGGCTATGATACGCGGCCTCGAATTTTGTAAATCCATTCAGATCCGGATATTCGTATGAAAACCGCACAAGAAATGAAGCCTAACAGCGTGGCCCTGATCGATGGCCAGCCATGGCTGATCCAAAAGGCCGAGTTCACCAAGTCCGGTCGTAACAGCGCCATCGTGAAGATGAAGCTGAAAAACCTGATGAACGGCTCGAAGACTGAAACCGTCTACAAAGCCGACGACAAGATGGAGCCGGTCATCCTTGAGCGCAAGGAAGTGAACCTGTCCTACATCAGCGGCGACGACTACGTTTTCATGGATCCGGAATACAACTCCTACGAGCTGCGCGCCGAAGACCTGGAAAGCGTTCTGCCGTTCATCGAAGAAGGCATGAACGACGTTTGCGAAGCCGTGTTCTTCGAAGGCAAAGTGATCTCCGTCGACCTGCCGACCACTATCGTGCGTCAGCTGACCTACACCGAAGGTTCCGCCCGTGGCGACACTTCCGGCAAGGTGATGAAGCCAGCCAAGCTGAGCAACGGCACTGAAGTGAAAGTGGCTGATTTCTGCGAAATCGGTGACTGGATCGAGATCGACACCCGCACCGGCGAGTACAAGTCCCGCGCCAAGGCGCCGGTCTGATCGTCAGGCTTGCGATGTGATGAAAAACCCGGCCTTCGCGCCGGGTTTTTTGTGCCTACCGTTTATGGCAGGCGCCTTACTTATTAGCGGGGTGTGCAGCGGCAACTCTAGATGATTTGCTCCGGTGTGACGCTAACCTTACTCGTCGCGGCCATCCATCATGATGCGCTTGAGTATCACGTAGACCGCGCCGGTTCCGCCATGCTTGGCGATGCAGGAGGTGAAGCCCAGCACTTGCGGGTGTTGACGCAGCCAGGTGTTGACGTGGCTCTTGATCATCGGCCTGCGCCCGTCGGTGCGTACCGCCTTGCCATGGGTCACGCGTACGCAACGAACCTCCAACTTGGTCGCTTCGGCGAGAAACTCCCAGAGAGTGTCGCGGGCTTTCTCCACACTCATGCCATGCAAGTCGAGGCTGCCGTCGAAAGGGATCTGGCCAAGCTTGAGTTTGCGCATCTGGCCGTCTTGCACGCCGTTGCCGGCCCAGTACAGCGCATCCTCAGGGCCGACATCGATGACGAACTGATCGGACAGACCATCCACCTTGATGGTGTCCGTGCGCAGCGTCGCCGCTTGACGCAGTGTGGCGAGGCGTGCACGGTCGCTCTTGGGTTTGCCGGTGTCGGCGCGATCATGTTTGATCGGCTTCACACCATGCAGCTGGGCCTTGAACAGGGAAAAATCATCGTCTTGCATTGGAGCCTCCGCAGGGGCAGCAAGTTTACCAAGCGGAGAAGGGCGGGTCAGTCGCGTTTCTTCATCAGGTGTGGCGACATGGCCAGGTCAGCCTTGCGATGGCGTATACGGCGGCGACATTTGCGCCAACCCACTACACCGCCGTAAAGCAAGACCAGGCCAAGTGCCAGTATGACGCCGGCATTGCTGGTAGAGTCATTCAGGTTGCCAAGTATCTGCGGCCTGCCCAATAGCGTTGCGGTACCCGCCATGGCCAACAGAATACCGAACGTCGCACACAGGGCCGCAACGGCTGCGGCAACCTGCAAGCGCCAGTTGCCCGAGTTTTTCGGGCGTAGGCGGCGGGCATTGAAACCGTCTGATTGCTTCATGGGGCGACATTTCCTCGAGGGATCTTTTCGCTATGACTGGCAGGAGTAAGGCGGGTTCAAACCAATGCGGCGCCAGGCGACGCATTTGAAGCGGGCTTACAGCAGTGCGCTGGCGTCTGGAACCCAGGCTGCGAAGTTGTCGGCCAGGGCGATCATTTCGATGCGGTGCATCTCAGCGGCGCTGATCACTTTGCCATCCGGCGTCGGCAGATCACGGGTGGCGCAGGCGGCGTCGACCACGGTGCAGCGGTAGCCGTAATCCTTGGTGGCGCGAATGGTGGTGCTGATGCTGGAATGGGTCATGAACCCGCAGACGATCAGATCGAGATGACCGAGGGACTGCAGCTTCTCGTGCAGGTCGGTACCGGAGAAAGCGTTCGGCATGCGCTTCTCGACGACGATCTCGCCCGGCAGTGGTGCCACTTCCGGGAGATGGTCGCCACGTGGGCCACGGGGATCCAGCAGGCCACCAGGGATGCCCAGATGCTTGACGTGAACGATGGCGCCGCCCTGGGCACGTACGGCATCCAGCAGTTTGGCGATTTCCGCCAGGGCTGCATCCAGGCCAGGCAACTGCACCACACCACTGCGATATTCTTCCTGGGCATCGATGACCAGCAGAGTCGCATTGCTCAGGTTGGCAGGCGCATGGCCACGACCAGTGAGCTGATAGAACGTTTGCGGGTGGGACGACATGTACGACTCCTTGCTGGCGCGGTTAACGGTGCATATTGTCCGCCTCTATGACGCTGCTGTGAACCTCTCTGTTGGTTGTATTGCAGCGCAGCGGTCTCGGTAACCCAAGTGAATCGTTTCAGCTTCCGAGCACAAGCGCGGGCCTGCCCATCGAACAGGCGGCTGGCAGCGCTGGATTGCCAGGGTAGGCCTGCTAAACTAACGCCTTTTGCCCGGAGCCACGTTGTGACCGATGCCCGCCCAGCCCTGAACACCCGCCTGCGCACGCTGCGCGATTACATCCGCTGGGCCGTGAGCCGTTTTCAGGCAGAGGAGCTGTTCTTCGGGCATGGCACCGACAATGCCTGGGATGAGGCGCGGCAGTTGGTGCTTGGCGCCCTGCATCTGCCCTGGGAAATCGCTGACAGCTACCTGGATTGCCGCCTCGAGGAGGACGAGCAGCAGCACCTGCACGCTTTGCTGCAACGGCGCATAGAAGACCGTGTACCAACCGCCTACCTGCTCGGCCAGGCCTGGTTCTGTGGCTTACCCTTTATCGTCGATGAGCGCGTGCTGGTGCCGCGTTCGCCGATCGCCGAGCTGATCGAGCAGCGTTTCAGCCCCTGGCTGTCTGGTGAACCGGCGCGGATTCTCGACCTGTGCACGGGCTCGGGCTGTATTGGCATCGCCTGCGCTTATGAGTTCCTCGATGCCGAAGTGGTGCTTGGGGATCTGTCCTACGAGGCGCTGGAGGTGGCCAACCGCAATATCGAGCGCCATGGCCTCGATGAGCGGGTGTATACCGTGCAGGGCGACGGCTTCGCCGGGCTGCCGGGGCAGCGCTTCGATCTGATCGTCTCCAACCCACCCTATGTGGATGCCGAAGATTTCGCCGACATGCCGGCTGAGTATCAGCACGAGCCGGAAATGGGTCTGGCCTGCGGTGATGACGGGCTGGATCTGGTACGCCGGATGTTGGCGGAAGCAGCCGATCACCTGACCGAGAAAGGCCTGTTGATCGTCGAGGTGGGCAACAGCCAGGTGCACGTCGAGGCGTTGTATCCCGAAGTGGATTTCGCCTGGCTAGACTTCGCCCGTGGTGGCCACGGCGTGTTCATGCTGTCGGCTGAGCAGTGCCGCGAACATCAGGCGCTGTTTCGCGAGCGTCTCTGAGGCGATTTTCTTGATCGGCCAGCTCGAAACAAAAGTCGCCTGACCGGCCGCTACGTGGCGCAAGCGGCCGGTGAGCAGAGCTTTTGTGGGAGAGGCTTTAGCCTCGATTTTGCCTAGCTAGGCGTAAAGAGCTCGCGGCTAAAGCCCCTCCCACGAGATCGCGAACGTCCGCTTCCGCCTTGTAGCGGTCGAACAGCCAGGCGACAGGCAGCAGACGGCCGATATCCTCGAGTCTGCGATCAGGCCTCGCGCCCGCCACGGCGCAGCAGGTAGCTGTCCATGATCCAGCCGTTGGCCTCGCGGGCAGCTGCGCGGGTATGCGCGATGCGCTCGGCGACATCGGCGAGCTTGCCGGCGATAAGAATCTCGTCCGGCGTGCCGACGTAGGCGCCCCAGTAGATATGTAGATTTTCGCTAATCACATGGCGGTAGCTGTCCTGTGCGTCGAGCATCACCACCACGCTGTCCACGCCCTCTGGCCAGCCTTCGCGTAGGCGTCGACCAGTGGTGATCTGTACGGCACGGCCGATCTGGTTCAGAGGAATGCGGTGACGCGCGGTAAGCGCCTGAACGCTGGTGATGCCCGGGATCACCTCGTATTCGAGTTGATGCCCACTGGCGATCACGCCGTCAAGAATGCGCAGGGTGCTGTCGTACAGCGATGGGTCGCCCCAGACCAAGAAGGCGCCGGTTTCGCCGTCCTTCAACTGGCCAAGCAACTGCTCGAACACCGCCTGCTTGTCACGGTTGAGGCTGTCGATGCTCGCGTCATAGTTGGCCACATCGCGTTCGCGTTCCGGGTTGGTCGCTTCGAGGATTCGATAAGGGCGACCAGGCTCGATATAGCGATCGAGGATCAGGCGGCGCAGGGCGATCAGCTTGTCCTTGGCTTCACCCTTGTCGAGGATGAAGAACACGTCGGCGCGATTGAGCGCCTTGATCGCTTGCGTGGTGAGGTAGTCAGGGTCACCGGCGCCGATGCCGATGATCAGGATGTCTTTCATGCTGCGCGTCTCGTACTTGCAATGGCGCGCAGCATAGCAGTTCGTCACGACAGCTGACCGTAGCCTGCTGCTGAGCGAAGCGATGCGCAGGAGCGATTTGTCGGCAGGCCGAATGCTCCCCGGGGTATCGCTTCGCTCAACGCCAGGCTACTGGTGTTTAACCAGCCGCCAGGCGCAGGACATTTTCCTCTTCTGCCGATGGCTCGGCGACGCCGGCGAGGAACTCGTCACCCCAGCGACGGATATCGTTGTAGTTGACGATATCGAACAGCTCACGCATCCGCGCACGGGCTTCGGCTTTGGGCATGTTCAGCGCCAGGTAGCAGGTCTGCGCCAGATCCGCGGTGTCGTGGGGGTTGGTCAGCAACGCGCCCTTGAGCTCCGCTGCAGCACCTGCGAACTCGGATAGCGCCAACACGCCCTGGCCCTCGAGCAAGCCCTGGGTGGCGACGAATTCCTTGGCCACCAGGTTGAGGCCGTCACGCAGTGGGGTGATCCACATGACATCGGCCATGGCATACCAGGCCACCACTTCGTCGAACGGGAAGCTGCGGAAGAAGAACTGCACGGGCGTCCAGCCGATCCGCGCGAAGCGGCCGTTGATACGCCCCACTGCCTGTTCGATCTGCGATTGCAGCTCGTCGTAGATGGTCATTTCGCGGGCCGCCGGCACGCAGATGCTGACCAGGGTGATCTTCTTGTGCAGCTCCGGGTTGTCGGCCAGCAGTCGCTCGTAGGCCTGGAGTTTTTCAAGAATGCCCTTGGTGTAATCCAGGCGCTCGACCGACAGTACCAATTTGATGCCACTAAGCTCGCTGCGCAGGTTGGCCATCTGCTCGCGGGTTTTTTCCTGCGCCAGGGCATTGCGAACGCGATCGATATCCAGACCGACCGGGTGAGCACCAAGCTTGACTACGCGGCTGCCGGTATCCACGGCGGTGGTCATGCGCTCCAGGCCCACTGCGCAGCCATAGGTGATAAAGCGTGGCGCGCAGTTCTGCCGGCTGACGGTCTGCAGCGGCGTGACGCCACGCGCTACGTCGACGAAGTTCTCCACCTGACGGGGGATATGGAAGCCGATGTAGTCGCACTGCAGCAGGCTGCCGATGATCTGCCGGCGCCACGGCAGTACGTTGAACACGTCGGCCGATGGGAAGTAGGTGTGGTGGAAGAATGCGATGCGCAGGTCCGGGCGCAATTCGCGCAGATAGCCCGGCACCATCCACAGGTTGTAGTCGTGCAGCCAGACGATGGCGCCTTCTGCGGCTTCCTTTGCGGTGCGCTCAGCGAAGGCACGGTTGACCTTGAGAAACACCTGCCAGTCATCCTCGTCGAAGCGTGCGCGCTCCCAGAAGGTATGCAGGGTCGGCCAGAAGGCTTCCTTGGAGAAGCGCTTGTAGAAGATGTCGACTTCTTCCTTGCTCAGTGCCACCCGTGCGGCGGTGAGTTTCGGGTAGCGCTCGGCATCCACGGTGGTATGGGTTTCGAACGGCTCGTCGCCTTCCTCGTCGACCGCCCAGGCGACCCACGAGCCAGGGCGCGAATCACCGAAGAAACTCATCAGGGTCGGGATGATGCCGTTGGGCGAGGTCGGGCGGCGGCGCTGCACCTTGCCGTCCACGCGGTGTTCTTCGTAGGGCAGGCGGTGGTAGACCATTACCAGCTCGGCGCGGCCTGGTTTGGTGGCGCTGCGTTTTTCCGCAGCAATGCCATGTTCGCCGAGGAAGCCGAAATGCACGAAGGCCTGCAGAATGCCGCCGCAACCTGAGCGATCCGCTTGCAGAATCCAGGATTGATGCTCGGTGGCCTTGATCAGGTTGGGCTCCGACTCGCCGACGCAGACGCCCTTGTAAGTGCCGTCGAGCATGTTCAAATCATTGAGCGTATCGCCGCAGGCAAGTACTTGGCCGGCCTCGATGCCCAGCCAGTCGACCAGGGCCTTGAGGCTGGAGCCTTTGTTCACGCCCTTGGGCAGAAAGTCCAGGTAGCGATCCGCGGAGTAGAGCAGATCGCAACCTAGCTTTTCTGCTGCTGCCAGCAGGGCTGGATCGGCCGCTTGCTCGGGCGTGCAGAAGTACGAGCAGCGGCGCGCTTGCGGTACGTCCTGGCGTTCCAGATCGAAGCCTTCCAAGGCTTGAGCGACCAGGCTCTCGCCCGGCCAGAGAGCATCGACCTGGCCTTGCAGGCGCTGGATCGGTTGCAGGGTGTCGCCGTGTACGAAGGTGGCGCCGACGTCGGCGATGATAAAGTCCGGTTGTGGCAAGGTCGGGTCGGCCAATAGCGGCAATACCGCTTCCAGGCTGCGACCCGTTACGTAGGCCAACTGAATTTCCGGGTGAGCGGCGATGGTCTGGTAAAGGCTCAGGCGATCCTCGGGATCACCGGCGAGAAAGGTTCCATCAAGATCGGTTGCAAGTAGCATGCGCTGTCTCCCTGTCCATGAGTGGTGCAGTGACGCGCCGACATCAGCCGACGAGCAAAGCGGGCACCTTGAGGTGCCTCTGTTCTGTAGGCGTTTGCCTACGATGAAGCGGTGGCGGGCTCCTGCTCGTCACCTTGGTTACCGTTGTCCGGGTCGTTTTCATCGTCCGACGGTGGGGCGTCGGGCATCAGCTCCAGTACGGTATGGCTGGTGCGTAGCATCGGTACGAAGTGTGCCTGCTCACCGGCGACCAGGTCGCTGACGTGGCGCAGGCGATAGAAGGTGTAGGCCGCCAGCAGCCCCAGGGTTGCAGCGAAATACAGCGGCAGTGCGGCAGCGCCGGTGTATTGCATCAGTATGCCGGCGAGCAGCGGCCCGCATACGGAGCCGACGCCGTTGATCATCAGCAGGCTGCTGGAACCGGAAAGAATCTCGTCGCTGTGCAACTGGTCGATCAGTTGCGCCACGGCGATGGGATAGATGGCGAACGACAGCCCACCGAAGATGAACATCAGCGCCAGCAGCGTGCGCCCGGCAGGCAACAGGCTCATCAGCAGTGCGACGACCACCGCGGCGCTGACTACCCAGAACAGCACCCAGCGCCGATCATGGCTGTCGGAGAAGCGGCCGATTGGCAGTTGCAGCAAGGCGCCACCGAGAATAGTCGCGCTCATCATCAGGCCGACCCCCGACGCATCGAAACCATTGAGGCTGGCATACACCGGCGCCATCCCCCAGAACGCACCAAGTGCTAGCCCCGAGAGGCCGGCCGCGGCAATCGACAGCGGGGCGATGCCGACGATGGCGCGCAGGTTGGTGTGCAAGGTATCCGGTACGCTTGGCTGCGGCTGGCGCGTCAGGGTGATGGGCATCAGCGCCGCGCTGATCAGCATTGCCGCCAGGGCGAAGAGCAGGAACTCACCGGGATCGGCCAGGTTCAGCAACTGCTGAGCAGCAGCCAGGGCACCCAGGTTGACCGCCATGTAAACCGCGAACATCTGCCCGCGTTTATCGTTGGGCACCTGAGCGTTGAGCCAACTCTCTATGACCATGTACAGGCTGACCAGTGCCAGGCCGTAGAGCACCCGCAAGCCAAGCCATACCCAGGGGTCGACGATCAACACATGGAGCAGCGCGGTGATCGCGGCGAGGGCGGCGCAAAAGGAGAATGCACGGATATGCCCAACGCGACGAACCAGCGGAATCGCCAGCCAGGTGCCGAGGAGAAAACCGACGAAGTACCCGGACATGATCAGTCCGAGCATTCCGGTGGAGTAGCCTTCGGCGACGCCACGCAGAGTCAGTAGAGTGTTGAGCAAACCGTTGCCAAGGAGGAGTAATGCGACCCCACCCAGCAACGAGCTGATAGGGGAAATCAAGGACCACATGGCGAACAACCCTAGGGGAATATGCCAGTGATAGCAAGCATGAAGCGCGCCAGTGATCTTTGCGATGGTTATCTAGGTGTTTGAAATATAAAGATTATTTTTGCCGACGAACGGTCTTTGTGTTTTTCTGGGGAGTGAAAGGCACCAGCGCGGTGCGCGAAGGAGCGACTTTTTCCCGTTTACGGGGCATTTCATTTGCGCCCATCGGCGCCCTTGGCCAACTCGTCGGTGCGCGCCGCCATGATGAAATCGTTGCGGTGCAGGCCCTTGATCGAGTGGCTCCACCAGGTCACGGTGACCTTGCCCCATTCGGTCAGCAGGGCAGGGTGATGATTCTCTGTTTCGGCGATTTCACCCACTGCATTGGTGAAGGCCAGTGCATGTTTGAAGGTGCGGAATTCGTAGGCCCTTTCGAGCTGCATCACTCCATCGCGAACCTCGATGTTCCATTCGGGAATCTGCCGCAGCAGCTCCGCCAGTTCGGCTTCGCTAACCTTGGGCGCATCGGCGCTGCAGGCTTCGCAGGTGGCTTTGGATAGATCGGTCATAAATGGCTCCGCTGATATGTAGTCAGGACTATGCGAATTGAACATCGTGTAGGAGCCCGCTTGTGGGCGATCGCTCTACCGTCAATCATCGCCCGCAAGCGGGCTCCTACGATCCAAATTGTTATCTGCCCCATCAAGCCGCCTTGGGCGGAAACTTCGGTTCGTGCAGGCCCAGGCGCATCGCCTCCTGAACATGGCCCATGATGTCTTCCTGGGCCAGAGCGAACAGCCGTTGCAGATCCGGCAGCACGAAATACAGCGGCTGCAGGATGTCGATGCGGTAGGGCGTACGCATGGTTTCGACAGGATCGAACGGCAGGTGTTCGGGCTCTGCGGACAGACAGTACACCGCCTCCTTGGGTGAGGAGAGAATTCCGCCGCCGTAGATGCGTTTGCCCGCCGGGGTATCCACCAGCCCGAACTCGATGGTCATCCAGTACAGGCGGGCGAGAAACACCCGCTCCTGGGGGCTGGCGGCCAGACCCAGGCGACCGTAGGTGTGAGTGAATTCGGCGAACCACGGGTTGGTAAGCAAGGGGCAGTGGCCGAATATCTCGTGGAAGATGTCCGGCTCCTGCAGGTAGTCCAGCTCCGCTTCGGTACGAATGAAGGTAGCCACTGGAAATTGCTGATTGGCGAGCAGTTCGAAGAAGCGTTGAAAGGGAATCAGCGCCGGTACCTGTGCCACCTGCCAGCCGGTCGCGGCGCGTAGTACACGGTTGATGTCAGGCAGTTGCGGAATTCGATCATGGGGCAGGGCGAGCCTGTCGAGGCCATCGAGATAGGGCTGGCAGGCTCGTGACTCGATCACCGCGAGCTGGCGCTTGATCAGCGTCTGCCAGGTGCGGTGCTCGACCTCGTCATAGTGGATAAAGCCGCTCGCGTCAGACTGCCTGGCGACGTACTGGCTGGCTTTCATCTGGTGATCTCCCTCGCACAACCCGATCTGGTCATGGCTTACCCACCCTGCGGTGCGTTGCCCGTCGTAAGCATGGCGCAGGCTGAGGGTTGCGCGAGGGGCGTATGCGACCTGCCTGAGGGCCATGACCGAGGTTTTCGTAAAGAAAGGATTACGTTTCGTGCAAACCCTTGTCGTAGGCTCGAGCAGATCCATTAGACTGGCAAGAAACCTTGACGAAAATAACAAGAGCGGCCGTCATGCGTATCAAGATCCATTGCCAGAACCGTGTTGGTATCCTGCGCGACATCCTCGAACTGCTGGTCGACTATGGCATCAACGTCGCACGCGGCGAGGTCGGCGGTGAGCAGGGCAACGCCATCTACCTGCATTGCCCGAACCTGATCAATCTGCAGTTCCAGGCCCTGCGCGCCAAGTTCGAGGCCATCACCGGCGTGTTCGGCGTCAAGCGCGTGGGCCTGATGCCCAGTGAGCGTCGCCATCTGGAACTCAACGCCTTGCTTGGCGCCCTGGAGTTTCCGGTGCTGTCCGTCGACATGGGCGGCAGCATCGTCGCCGCCAACCGTGCTGCTGCTCAGTTGCTCGGCGTGCGGGTGGACGAGGTGCCGGGTATCCCACTGTCGCGCTACGCCGAGGATTTCGACCTGCCGGAGCTGGTGCGGGCCAATCGCTCGCGTATCAATGGCCTGCGGGTCAAGGTCTGCGGTGACGTGTTTCTCGCCGACATCGCACCGCTGCAAAGCGAGCACGACGATAGCGAGGCCATGGCCGGCGCGGTGCTGACCTTGCACCGTGCCGACCGCGTTGGTGAGCGGATCTACCAGGTGCGCAAGCAGGAACTGCGCGGTTTCGACAGCATCTTCCAGAGTTCCAGAGTGATGGCGGCCGTGGTGCGTGAGGCGCGGCGCATGGCGCCGCTGGATGCACCGCTGTTGATCGAGGGCGAAACCGGTACCGGCAAGGAGCTGCTGGCTCGCGCCTGTCACCTGGCCAGTCCGCGGGGCCAATCGCCGTTCATGGCGCTCAACTGTGCCGGCCTGCCGGAGTCGATGGCCGAGACCGAGCTGTTCGGCTACGGCCCCGGCGCCTTCGAGGGCGCTCGCGCCGAAGGCAAGCTGGGCCTGCTGGAGCTGACGGCGGGTGGCACCCTGTTTCTCGATGGTGTCGGCGAGATGAGCCCGCGCCTGCAGGCCAAGCTGCTGCGCTTTCTGCAGGACGGCTGCTTCCGCCGCGTCGGCAGTGACGAGGAGGTGTACCTGGATGTGCGGGTGACCTGCGCCACCCAGGTCGATCTGTCCGAACTCTGCGCCCGTGGCGAGTTTCGCGAAGACCTCTATCACCGGCTCAACGTGCTCAGCCTGCACATCCCGCCGCTACGTGAATGCCTCGACGGCCTGCAGCCTTTGGCCGAGCATTTTCTCGACCGCGCCAGCCGGCAGATCGGCTGCCCGCTGCCCGGCCTGGCACCTGCCGCGCTGGACAAGCTGGGGCGCTACCACTGGCCGGGCAACGTCCGACAACTGGAGAACGTGCTATTTCAGGCGGTATCGCTGTGCGAGGGCGCGATGGTCAAGCCCGAGCACATTCGCCTGCCAGGTTATGGCGCGGCGCAGCCGCTGGGTGACTTCTCGCTGGAAGGTGGGTTGGACGCCATCGTCGGGCGTTTCGAGAAAGCCGTATTGGAGCGCCTGCACGGTGAATTTCCGAGCAGCCGCTTGCTCGGCAAACGCCTGGGCGTGTCCCACACCACCATCGCCAACAAGTTGCGGGAGCATGGGGTGGGCAAGGAGTAGGCAGAAATAAAATGAGCCCGGTGATCCGGGCTCGTCTGGCGGGCTTCAGCGAGCGCTGACGGGCCGCGCGCGCGGGCCAGGCAGAATGCCGTTGACCGCATTGCTGCTCAGCAGGCGAGAGCTGGTGATGCCTGCGATCTCATGGCCACGATCATTCAGGCTGTTCATCACCTGATTGACCAGCGCGGTGATGAGGATGCCCGCAAGGCCGCCGCCGCTGTTCTGCTGTTGCTCCGCAGTGCTGGCGCGGGCGATGCCTTTCCACAGTTCCTTGCCGGTGCGCAGGTCGACCAGCGTAGCGCTGGCGGCAACTGCCACTTCGCTGCTGATCACCTTGTAGCTGCTACCGTACTCGGTCACGTCGATGTACAGCACCGTGTCGGCGCCGAAAATTTCGTACAGCTTCTGCGGCGAGACTTCGCGGATTTCCTCGGCGTTGAGCATGCCGTTCTGCTTGAATGTCTCGTTGACCACCGCCACTGGCAACACGTAGTAACCGGCCTCGCTCAAAGGCGCGGTGATCAGCGAGTAGACGCTGAAGGACGCTTTGATATCCGGCGATTTGTTGACCGGAGGCAGTACCAGAATGGAGGCCGGGCTACTTTCCTTGAAGGCGCTGTAGTCATAGGGCTGCTTGGTGGCGCAGCCGGCCAGCAGCGCGAGCACGGCCAGCGCCGCGAGTGTTCTGATTGAGTTCAGTAGAGACATGTCGATCACTTGGCGATATTGCGCATCAGGAAGTCCATGTACTGAGCGGACTCGGGGAACAGGGCCTTCTCGGTTTCGAACTGCTGGCGCACCTGATCGGGCTTGCCAATCTCCGCGTACAGCATGCCGAGATGGGCATGGAAGCCTGGCGGCAGAGTGCGATCCGCCGCGCGGGCTTTCTGCACGCTGGCTTCAAGGGCGGCAATTTGCTCTTCGGGGCCGGTGGTGTTCTCGAAGCGCTGATAAACCTGCTGCTGATAGCCATCCCAGTAGTACAGCGATTTGGGCTGCTGGGCGCAGCCGCCCAGCGTTGCAACGGCGAGCAGGGCTGCCAGCAGAAGGGGAGTACGGGCGAGTTTCATGGTCGAGTTCTCCGCGCTCACTTGACCGGGCGCCAGGCGCCGCTGTCGACACCGCTGACCAGGTTGTTCACGGCTTCACGAATCGCCAGGTCGAGTACCTTGCCATTGAGCGTCGAGTCGTAACTGGCGGTGCCGCCGAAGCCGATGACTTCACGGTTCGACAGGCTGTACTCGCCGGCGCCCTGGGTGGAATAGACCACTTCGGAAGTGGTGACGTCGACGATATTGAGGTTCACCTTGGCATAGGCGATCTGCTGTTTGCCGCGGCCGAGAATACCGAACAGCTGGTGGTCGCCGACTTCCTTGCGGCCGAATTCGGTGACGTCACCGGTGACCACGAAGTTGGCGCCTTTCACCTGTTGAGCCTGTTTGGAGAAACCCGACTCCTGCTGCAGCTCTGCCAGGTTGTCGCGGTCGAGCACATTGAAGCGGTTCGACTGCTGCAGGTGGGTGATCAGGATGGTTTTGGCCTGCCCGCCAAGGCGGTCGACGCTGTCGCTGAAAATGCCGCGCAGATAGCTGGAACGGTTATCGAACTTGCCGACGGCGATCGGGCTGCGCGGGCCGTTGTACTGGCTGGTGGCAGTGTTGACCTTGGCGACTTCCAGGGTGCGCGAGCTTTCGGTGGCGCAACCGGCGAGCAGCACGAGCATGCCTGCAAGGCTGGCGGTGATGATCTTGTTCATACGAATCTCGTGAAAAAATGGGCAGGGCAAAGCCTGTAACGGACAGGAAGCTGCCGAACACTTTCACGAGTAATAACGCATGGGACGAATTCGCGACGGCTGCGCGAACCATTTTATGAGTCGATCCATGACGCTAACCCAGATATGGGTGCGGAGTGCTTCCTGCGGCCGCGATTCTATTGGTGGTCAAGGCATTTTGCCAGCTATGCCGATCACCGGTGTGATGAGCTTCGCTTCTTGGCGCCGCCGTTCGCTGCGTGATGTTTACCACGGGCGGTTTAGGTGGTTGCAGTCTCCGGCAGCAACGTGGCGATCAACGCACGCACGCTGCCCGGCAGGGCTTCGAGGTCGCGTACCAGCATGCTGCGTTCGCGCACGGCCCAGGCCTCGTTCAGCTCGATGGTGTGCAGCTTCATGGTGCGACGGTGTCGGCTGGCAGCGGACTCGGGGATGATGCCGATGCCGACGTTGGCTTCCACCATGCGGCAGATGGCTTCGAAGCTGGACATCTGGATGCGCAGCGATAGCGTGCCGCCCAGGGTTTCCACGTGTTCACGCAAGAAGGTCAGCAGCGTGCTGCCGTCGTGCAGGCCGATGTGCTGGTACTGCAGGGTGTCGCGCAGGCTGACCTGATCGCGGCCTGCCAGGGGGTGATTGTCGGGCACTACAAGCACCAGGCGGTCGGTGCTGAAATGCAGCACCTGCAGGCCAGCGGCTTCCACCGGCCCTGCGATGATGCCCAGGTCGGCGCCGCCATCGAGCACGCCGCGGACGATATCGCGGCTCAGGCGCTCCTGCAGATCCACCGTCACGCCGGGGCGCTCGGCAAGGAAGCCAGCCAGTACTTCGGGCAGGAACTCGGTCACTGCAGTGGTGTTGGCGAAGATGCGGATATGCCCGGCCGAATCACTGCCGTATTCGGTGAACTCGCTTTTCAGGTAATCGACCTGGCGCATGATCAACCGCGCGTGCTGCAGCAGGCGCTGGCCGGAGGGTGTCAGCTCCACGCCACGGCTGTCGCGGTACAGCAGACGAGTGTCGAGCTGGCCTTCCAACGCCTTGATGCGCGCGCTGGCTGCGGCGGGCGACAGTGAGGCGCGCCGTGCGCCCTGGGTCAGGCTGGGCGACTCGGCGATATGGATGAAAAGGCGCAAATCCGGCAGATCGAAGTGCATGGTGATCCTGTTCAGGCAGCGGAAGCGGTGTTCAGCATAACCGAACGCCGGTTTATGCAAATGCAAATTCACAGAACGATAAGTGGATTGCATGCTGGTCGCACATAAAAAAGACAGCTGGAACCCACCATGACCGACTCTGCTTTTTCCGCCTGGATCGGCCGCACTGAAGAATCCCACGATGAACTGAGCCGCAACCTGGTCAAGCGCATCGCCGCGACCCTGGGCGAAGACACACCCGCTCACGGCGAGGCGCTGCCGCCACTCTGGCACTGGGCGTTCTTTCAAGACCCCATCGCCGAAAGCGGCCTAGGTGGTGACGGTCACCCGGCACGCGGTGGCTTCCTGCCGCCAGCCGACAATCGCAACCGCATGTGGGCGGGCGGTCGCGTCGAGTTCATCGCCGCGCTGCGGGTCGGCGGGGAAGCCACCCGTGTGTCGACCATCAAGCACATCGAAGAAAAACACGGTCGCACTGGCGCGCTGCTGTTCGTCACCGTGCAGCATGACTACCTGCAGGACGGTGAACTGGCGATCCGCGAAGAGCAGGACATCGTCTACCGCGAACCTAGCCCGCCCAAGAGCGGCGCAGGCGAGGCGCTGCCGAACGGTGATTGGCGCGAAGGCGTGGTGCCCAGCCCGACGCTGCTGTTCCGTTATAGCGCGGTGACCTTCAACGGTCATCGCATTCATTACGACTGGCCCTATGTCACCGACACCGAAGGCTATGCCGGGCTGGTGGTGCATGGCCCGCTGATCGCCACCCTGAACCTGCGCGCGTTCTGCCGCGCCAACCCACAGACCCGCCTTCGTCGCTTCGCCTATCGCGGCCTGCGCCCGCTGGTCGCGCCGCAGCCCTTCGAGGTGGCTGGGCGCATCAGCGCGCCGGGCAAGGCGCAGTTGTGGGCTGGCAACGAAGCCGGCATGGCCCAGCAGGCCGACGTGGAATTCGAATGATTGCACCTGCCTAGGGTGGATCGCGCATCACCGATCCACCCATATCGGCCGCGACAACAACAAGAATCGAGGAATCAAGATGACCCCGGAACAGAACGAAGAACTGAATTTCATCCGCGAAGGCGTACGCGGCCTGTGTGCCGAGTTCCCTGCCGAGTACTGGCGCAAGATCGATGAAGAGAAGGGCTTTCCGGAAGCCTTCGTGGCGGCCATGACCGAAGCCGGCTGGCTGTCGGCGATGATCCCGGAACAATACGGCGGCTCTGGCCTGGGCCTGGCCGAAGCCTCGGTGATTCTCGAGGAAGTGAATCGTTGCGGCGGTAACTCCGGCACGGTGCACGGGCAGATGTACAACATGTTCACCCTGTTGCGTCACGGCAGTGACGAGCAGAAAAACTACTACCTGCCGAAGCTGGCCAGCGGTGAGCTGCGCCTGCAGTCCATGGGCGTGACCGAGCCCACCACCGGCACCGACACCACCAAGATCAAGACCACCGCCGTGCGCCAGGGCGACAAGTACGTGATCAACGGCCAGAAGGTGTGGATCTCGCGCATTCAGCATTCCGACCTGATGATCCTGCTGGCGCGCACCACGCCGCTCGCCGAGGTGAAGAAGAAATCCGAAGGCATGTCGATCTTCCTGGTCGACCTGCGCGACGCCATCGGCAACGGCCTGACCGTGCAGCCAATCGCCAACATGGTCAACCACGAGACCAACGAGCTGTTCTTCGACAACCTGGAAATCCCTGCCAGCAGTTTGATCGGTGAGGAGGGCAAGGGCTTTCGCTACATCCTCGACGGCCTGAATGCGGAGCGCACGCTGATCGCTGCCGAGTGCATCGGTGATGGTCGCTGGTTCATCGAAAAAGCCAGTGCCTACGCCCGTGATCGCGTGGTCTTCGGCCGCCCGATTGGCCAGAACCAGGGCGTGCAGTTCCCCATTGCCAAGGCGCATATCGAAGTGGAGGCCGCCGACCTGATGCGCTGGCGCGCCTGCGAACAGTACGACCGGGGCGAGAACGCCGGGGCCAGCGCCAACATGGCCAAGTACCTGGCGGCGGAAGCCTCCTGGGCGGCGGCCAACGCCTGCCTGCAGACCCATGGCGGCTTCGGCTTCGCCAATGAATACGACGTCGAGCGCAAGTTCCGCGAAACCCGCCTGTATCAGGTAGCGCCGATCTCTACCAACCTGATCATGTCCTACGTGGCCGAGCATTTGCTCGAGCTGCCGCGTAGTTTTTAAGGAGCTTGCCATGAGCACCCATACTCAGCAGCTCGCTGAATTTCTAGCCGACCTCCGTTACGAGCAGATCCCCGCGCAGGTGCTGGATCGTACCGAAGACCTCTTCCTCGACTGGCTCGGTTCGGCACTGGCCAGTGAAGGCGCGCGGCCGATTCCGCTGTTCGAAGCCTACGCGCAAAAGATGGGCCCGACCGATGGCCCTGCGCGCATTCTGGTCAATGGTCGCGGCACTTCGGCGTACTTCGCGGCGCTGGTCAATGGCGCGTCTTCCCATCTGGTCGAGCAGGATGATTTGCACAACAGTTCGGTGCTGCACCCGGCCACCGTGGTATTCCCGGCGGCCCTGGCAGCGGCGCAGGATCTGGGCAAGTCCGGCCGCGAGCTGTTGCTGGCCTCGGTGGCCGGCTACGAGGCGGGCATTCGCATCGGTGAGTTCCTTGGTCGCTCCCATTACCGCATCTTCCACACCACGGCCACGGTCGGCACCCTGGCCGCTGCCGTGGCGGTGGGCAAGCTGCTGAACTTCGACAAACAGCAGTTCGTTCACCTGCTCGGCAATGCCGGCACCCAGGCCGCCGGGCTCTGGGAGTTCCTGCGCGACGCCGCCGACTCCAAGCAACTGCACACCGCCAAGGCTGCTGCCGATGGCTTGCTGGCCGCGTATTTCACCGATCAGGGCCTGACCGGCGCACAGAACATTCTCGAGGGCGAGCAGGGCATGGCCGCCGGGATGTCCAGCGATGCCTACCCGAGCAAACTGTCGGATCGTCTCGGCAGCCGCTGGGCGCTGGCAGAAACCTCGTTCAAGTTCCACGCCTCCTGCCGCCACACCCACCCGGCTGCCGATGCGCTGCTGGATCTGATGCAGCGCGAAGGCCTGCGACATGGCGACATCGCCCAGGTGATCACCCATGTGCACCAGGGCGCCATCGATGTGCTGGGGCGTGTGGTGGTGCCGCAGACCGTGCACCAGGCCAAGTTTTCCATGGGCACCGTGCTGGGCCTGATCGCCGTGCATGGCAAGGCGCAGCTCACCGAGTTCGAGAACCTGTCGCTCAGCGATGCTGACGTCAGCGAATTCAGGGATAAGGTCAGCATGCGCCTCGACCCCGAGGTGGATGGCGCCTATCCGGCGCGCTGGCTGGGTCGGGTCGAGGTGGTTACCACCGACGGCCGCACCTTGCGCGGCGCCATTGACGAGCCCAAGGGCGATCCGGGCAACACCCTCAGCCGCAGTGAGCTGGAAGACAAGTTCCGCCGCCTGCTGGCATTCGCCGGCAAGCGCAGCAGCGCTGATGCCGGCGAGCTGATCGCCAAGGTCTGGCGCCTGCGTGACACCAATGATCTGAGCAACCTGGCCTGAGCGAGGAAACGGATATGAACGACGTACAACAACCGCGTCCGCTCGATGGCATCACCGTGGTCAGTCTGGAACATGCCATCGCGGCGCCGTTCTGCACTCGTCAGCTCGCCGACATGGGCGCTCGGGTGATCAAGGTCGAGCGCCCCGGCAGTGGCGATTTCGCGCGCGGTTACGACGAGCGGGTCAATGGCCTGGCGTCGCATTTCGTGTGGACCAACCGTTCCAAGGAAAGCCTGACCCTCGACCTCAAACAGGACGACGCCAGCGAGGTGCTCGACAGCTTGCTGGAAAAGGCCGACGTGCTGGTACAGAACCTCGCACCGGGCGCGGCGGCGCGCATGGGGCTGTCGTTCGAGGCGCTGCATGCGCGCTTCCCGAAGCTGATCGTCTGCGACATCTCCGGTTACGGCGAAGGCGGCAGCTATGAGAAGAAGAAGGCCTACGACCTGCTGATCCAGAGCGAGGGCGGCTTCCTGTCGGTCACCGGCGGGGCAGGCGACGATCAATTGGCCAAGGCCGGCTGCTCCATCGCCGATATCGCCGCCGGCATGTATGCCTACAGCAACATTCTTACCGCTCTGCTGCTGCGTGGCAGAACCGGTCTGGGCAGCCGCATCGATGTGAGCATGCTCGAGAGCCTGGTCGAGTGGATGGGTTATCCCCTGTATTACGCGTACGACGGTGCCACGCCGCCGCCACGTGCCGGGGCCGCCCACTCGACCATCTATCCCTACGGCCCATTCCCCGCTGGCGACGGCGGCACGGTGATGCTCGGCCTGCAGAACGAGCGCGAATGGCAGGCGTTCTGCGAGCGGGTGCTGCTGCAGCCTGAACTGGCGACCGATGAGCGTTTCTCGGCGAACTCCAGGCGTTCGGCCAATCGTGAGGCACTGCGCTCGATCATCGTTGGCACCTTCGCCGTGCTCAGTGCCGAACAGGTGATCGAACGGCTGGAACAGGCGCAGATCGCCAACGCCCACGTCAATGACATGGCCGGTGTTTGGGCCCACCCGCAGCTCAAGGCCCGCGACCGCTGGCGCCAGGTGGACAGCCCGGCAGGCAGCCTGCCCGCGCTGCTGCCACCCGGTAGCAACAGCGCCTTCACGCCGCGAATGGATGCAGTGCCCGCGTTGGGCGAGCACACCGAAGCCTTGTTGGCAGAGCTGGGTTATGCCACGACGGATGTCCAGCGTCTGCGCCAGCAGGGCGCGATCTAGAACTGTTGAAAAGGATCGATGCAATGACCGCACAGATAGTTCGTTCCGCACTGTTCGTTCCCGCTTCGCGGCCCGAGCGGATTCCCAAGGCGTTGGCCAGTGGCGCTGATGTGGTGATCGTCGACCTCGAAGATGCCGTGCAGGAAAGCCTCAAGGTCGAGGCCCGAGGCAACCTGGACAGCTTCCTGAGCGACAATCCCGAGGCGCGTCTGCTGGTGCGCATCAATTCGCCCGAACACCCTGGTCATGCCGAGGATATCGCGCTGTGCCGTCGCCATCGCGGCGTTGTCGGCGTGCTGCTGCCCAAGGTGGAAAGCGCAGCGCAGGTAGCGCGTGTCGCCGACGCGGGCAAACCGGTATGGCCGATCATCGAAAGTGCCCGTGGTCTGCATGATCTGCCAGCCATCGCCGCTGCGTCAGGTGTCGAGCGGCTGTCGTTCGGCGGCCTGGATCTGGGGCTCGATCTGGGCCTGAACAGCGGCACGGCGGCGGCCGAGCGCATTCTCGATCAGGCCCGTTACACGATTCTGCTGCACAGCCGCCTGGCTGGGCTGGCCGCGCCGCTGGATAGCGTGTTCCCGGCGATTCAGGATCAGGTAGGCCTCGACCGCGCCAGCCGCGATGCTCGCGACATGGGTTTTGGTGGGCTGCTGTGCATCCATCCCAGCCAGATCGCCGTGGTACATCGGGCGCTGGCGCCTTCGGCCGAGGAACTGGCCTGGGCGCGCCGGGTGCTGCAGGCCGGCGAGGGTGGCGACGGTGTTTTCGTGGTCGATGGGCAGATGGTCGACGCACCGGTGGTCGGCCGGGCAAGACGCATCGTCGAGCATGCCGGCTCGTCCGGCTAGCGTTTTCAGGCCAGCGTTCGGCGATGCCGAATGCGCCTTTGCACAATGCTGAATTCCGCCAAAGCAGTTGCGGTTGTAAACAGAGTTCTACCTACCAACAAAAACAAGATGAGGTCACTCAATGCTCAAGCTTTCTCTCAAGGCGCTGGTCTGCGCTGTTGCCGTTTCTATCGCCGGCGTCTCACATGCCGCCGACCCGATTAGTATCAAGTTCGCCCACGTGGTCGCTGATCACACGCCGAAGGGGCAGGGTGCTCTGCTGTTCAAGAAGCTGGCCGAAGAGCGCCTGCCAGGGCGGGTCAAAGTCGAGGTTTACCCGAACTCCTCGCTGTTCGGTGATGGCAAGGAGATGGAAGCGCTGCTGCTCGGAGACGTGCAGTTGCTGGCGCCTTCGCTGGCCAAGTTCGAGCATTACGCCAAGCCGATCCAGATTTTCGACCTGCCGTTCCTGTTCGATAACATGGAGGCGGTCGACCGTTTCCAGGGTAGCGCTGAAGGCAAGGCGCTGCTGACCAGCATGGAAGGCAAGGGGATCACTGGCCTGGCGTATTGGCACAATGGTCTGAAGCAGCTGTCGGCCAATAAGGCGATGCACGAGCCCAAGGATGCACGCGGTCTGAAATTCCGTGTTCAAGCCTCAGCTGTTCTCGACGAGCAGTTCAAAGCCCTGCGTGCCGCGCCGCGCAAGATGAGCTTCGCTGAGGTCTATCAGGGCCTGCAGACCGGGGTGGTTAACGGTACCGAGAACACCTGGTCGAACTACTTCAGCCAGAAGGTGCATGAAGTGCAGCCGTTCTTCACCGAGTCCAACCATGGCCTGATCGATTACATGGTGATCACCAACACCAAGTTCTGGAACAGCCTGCCGGAGGATGTCCGAAGCGAGCTGGACAAGGTCATGGTCGAGGTGACCGCCGAGGTGAACCGCCAGGCCGATGACCTCAACAAGGAAGCCCGTGCCGCGATCGTCAAGGCAGGCACCAGCGAGATCATCGAGCTGACCCCCGAACAGCGTGAACAATGGCGTGAAGCCATGCGCCCGGTATGGAAGAAATTCGAAAGCGATATCGGCGCCGACTTGATCAAGGCAGCCGAGGCGTCCAACCAGGCGCAGTGATGGGTTGGCGAGTGTAGAGGCAGCACCGCAGGCCGCTTCCATCAGGAGGCGGCCTTTGTTTTGATGGGGCATTCATTACACAAGCGAGGAGAGCGGATGAACGTCAGCCAGGCGCTGCGTGAGCGGCGCAGCACACGCGCTTTTTTGGATCGCCCGGTGGCAACGGAGTTGTTGCGCGAACTGCTCGAGCAGGCTGCCCGTGCGCCATCTAGCGGCAACCTGCAGCCTTGGCGCATCCATGTGCTGCAGAACGAGGCGCTGGAGCGTTTCCGCCAGTACATCGCCCTTCGGCTGGAGGACGACCCACAACCCGATCCCGCGGATTACCCGGTGTACCCGCAGCCGCTGCAGGAGCCCTACCGCACCTCACGGTTCGAGGTGGGCGAGCAGATGTACGCCTTGCTCGGCATCGGCCGTGATGACAGGGTCGCGCGCCTGGCCTGGTTCGCCCGCAACTTCCGCTTTTTCGAGGCGCCCTGTGCGCTGTTCTTCTCGGTCGACCGTTGCATGGGGCCGGGGCAATGGGCGGACTTGGGCATGTATCAGCAGAGCTTGATGCTGCTGCTCAAGGAGCACGGCCTGGACAGCTGCCCGCAGGCCTGCTGGGCGCGCTATCACCTGAGTGTCGAGCGTTTTCTGTCGATGCCTGCCGAGCACATGCTGCATTGCGCCATCGCGGTGGGCTATGCCGACCCCGACGCGCCGGTCAATCGGCTGGTCAGCGAGCGCCTGCCCCTAGAGGCTTTCTGCACCTTTGTAGAATGAGGACGGCCATTGAAATGCGCAGCGGCTCAGCTGAGTCGCATCTGCCACTGATCCCGGGTGTCGCTTCGCTCGACGCCGGGCTACCCGATCGTAGCCTGGGTTGAGCCTGCGATACCCAGGGCAATCGCTCCTGTTGCAAGTCCCTCCAATCTCCCCCCGCATTCATCATCCCCCCACAAGTCCCCTGAACCCACACAGCCCCAGGCAGTCCTTTCAAAACCTCTGAATATTTCAAAGTATTTCTGAAATTGATAACAAGTATTACGAAATGTAATTGGGCTATTCGCTGCCTGGGCAGTAATCTGCATGGCATTCACTGCCTGGGCAGGTAATTTCCGATGCCACATTTCGACCGCGAGCGGTTCTCGCTGCAGCACTCACCCGGCCATCTCATTGCGCTGATCAATCAGCTCAAGGACCGCATGCTGGAGCGCTACCTGGTGGATCACGGCGTCACTGCTGCGCAGTTCAAGGTGGTGTTGCTGATCAGCCAGAGCCGCGCCAGCACACCCGCCGATCTGGTTCGTCTGCTCAGCCTCGACAGCGGAGCGATGACCCGCATGCTCGACCGGCTGGAGCAGAAGGGCCTGCTGACCCGCGAGCGCAGCCATGAGGATCGCCGCCAGGTGCGCCTCACGCTCACCGAGGCGGGCAATGCTCTCGGCGTGCGGGTGCCGCAGATCGCCGCAGACGCCACCAATGAGCTGACCGGTTGCCTGAGCCGCGCCGAGCTCGACGAATTCCAACGCCTGTTGAAAAAAATGCTGATGGCCGCCGATGCGTTGCCGCACGTGCCAGGAGAATGATGAACACCATGCCGTTGCGTACCCCACTGACCCTGATTTTCAGCGCTCTGCTGCTGGCCGCCTGTGCCTCGCAGGAGGGCTTGCATACCGAAGGTCATACCCTGGATGCCGCCAGCCTGCAGGGGCAGACTTTTACCGGAAACCTGTCGCCAGCAGCCTGGCCGGCGGGTGACTGGTGGACTCGCCTGGGCGATCCGCAGTTGAGTGGGCTGATCGAAGAGGCTCTGCGCAGCAACCCGGATCTGCAGGTCGCCGATGCCCGTGCCCGCCAGGCCAACGCTGCAGTGCTGGCTGCCGATGCGCAGCGCCAGCCGACCCTGGACGCCAATGCTAACGTCACCCGCTCACGCTCCGCCCGGGTCGACGACCCCAGCGGGCAGGGTGGGCGTTACGGCACCTTGCGCAGCCTGTCGCTGGAGGGTGGCTACCATTTCGATCTGTGGGGTGGCGAGCGTGCCGCCTGGGAAGCGGCGCTGGGCCGTGCCCGTGCCAGTGAGGTGGATCGCCAGGGTGCGCGCCTGACCCTGGCCGCCGACGTCACCCGCGCCTACAACGACCTCGGCCTGGCCTACGCCACTCAGGATCTTGCCGAGCAGGATCTCAAGCGCAGCCGCGACATGCTCGACCTGGCCCGCAGCCGCGTCGATGCCGGCCTCGACAGCGAATACCAGTTGCAACAGACCCAGAGCCTGGAAGCCGCCGCCGAAGCCAGCCTGACCGCTGCCACCCAGCAGGTGGACAGCGCGCGCATTCGTCTGGCCGTGATGCTTGGCCAGGGGCCGGATCGTGGCGCCACGCTGCCCCGGCCGCAACTGATCGCACCCACGGCGGTCAGCCTGCCAGCCAACGTGCCGGCCGAGTTGCTCGGTCGTCGCCCTGATCTGGTCGCCGCGCGCTGGCGTGTCGAGGCAGCTACCCGCGACATCGATGCCAGCAAGGCCGACTTCTATCCCAACCTCAACCTGAGCGTTGCCGCGGGCAGCAAGTCGCTGCTCGGCGATGCCATGTTCGGTGGCGCCAGCCGCTTCTTCAGCGTTGGCCCGGCTCTCAGCCTGCCGATCTTCGACGGTGGCGCCCGGCGCGCCGCGCTGGCTGGGCGCAACGCCGATTACGACGTGGCCGTGGCGCAGTACAACCAGACCCTGGTCGGCGCGCTGGGCGATATCGGCGATGGCATCAGCCGCATCCGTTCCCTCGAACAGCAGATCGAGCAGCAACAACGGGCCCGTGACATCGCCCGCAGTTCCTACGACATCGCCATGCAGCGCTATGCCGATGGCATCGGTAATTACCTCGATGCGCTGAGCGTCGAGCAACAACTGCTGCAGAGCGAACGTCAACTGGCCAATCTGCGTGCCGAGCGTATCGACGCATCGGTGTTGCTGATGCAGGCCCTGGGTGGTGGCTTCGAAGCTTCCGCTCCGTCATCCACTTCCGCACGCTGAGTACTCGCCATGACCGAATCTCAAGCCACTCCCGCTGCCCCTAATTCGGGCAAGCGCAAACGCCTGCTGCTGGGCCTCGGCGTGATCGTCGTGCTATGCAGCGCGGCGATCTTCGCCTACCACGAGCTGTACGGCCGTTTCTATGAAGAAACCGACGACGCCTATGTCGGCGGCAACCTGGTGCAGATCACTCCGCAGATCACCGGCACGGTGACGCGCATCGCCGTGGATGATGGTGACTATGTCGAAGCCGGTCAGCCGCTGGTGTGGCTGGATCCGGCCGACACCCAAGTGGCCCAGCAGAGCGCCGAGGCCAACCTGGCGCGTACGGTGCGTCAGGTGCGCGGGCTGTTCAGCAATGTCGACAGCTACAAGGCCCAGGTGGCTTCGCGCAAGATCGATGTGCAGCGCGCCAAGGCTGACTACCAACGCCGTGTGACATTGGCCCGTAATGGGGCGATTTCCCGTGAGGAACTGGCCCATGCCCAGGACACCCTGAGCAGCGCGCAGAGCGCGCTGACCTCCGCCCAGCAGCAGCTCGACACCAATCAGGCGTTGGTTGATGACACCGTGATCGCCTCCCACCCGGACGTGAAAAGTGCCGCCGCGCAACTGCGCCAGGCCTTCCTCAACAATGCCCGCAGCACCCTGGTGGCGCCGGTCAGCGGTTACGTGGCGCGCCGTTCGGTGCAGGTCGGTAGCCGCATTCAGCCCGGGACCGCGCTGATGGCCGTGGTGCCGCTGCATGAAATCTGGATCGACGCCAACTTCAAGGAAACTCAGCTGCGCGAGATGCGCATCGGCCAGCCGGTGACCGTCGAAGCCGATCTGTATGGTGATGAAGTGACCTATCAAGGCCACGTCGAGAGCCTCGGCGTAGGCACCGGCAGTGCGTTCTCCCTGCTGCCGGCGCAGAACGCCAGCGGCAACTGGATCAAGATCGTGCAGCGCCTGCCCGTGCGTATCCGGCTGGATGAAGAAGCACTGCAGAGCCATCCGCTGCGTATCGGCCTGTCCACCGCGGTGACCGTGGATCTGCATGACCAGAGCGGCGCACAGCTGTCGACACAGACGCCGAGCGAGGCGCGCTTCAGCACCGCCGTCTATGACGCGCCACTGGTCGAGGCCGATGTGCTGATCGAGCGCATCATCCACGCCAATGGCCCGGCACAGGCCTCTACCGCCACTCAGGCGAAGCAGGGCTGACATGAGCGACGCCAACTTTCGCCCGGCCAGCATGCTGCTGGCCACCATCGGCATCTCCCTGGCGACCTTCATGCAGGTGCTCGACACCACCATCGCCAACGTCGCCCTGCCGACCATTTCCGGCAACCTGGGCGTCAGCTCGGAGCAGGGCACCTGGGTGATCACCTCGTTCGCCGTGTGCAACGCCATCGCCTTGCCGCTGACCGGCTGGCTGGCGCGGCGCTTTGGCGAGGTGAAGCTGTTCCTCGCCGCGGTGGTACTGTTCGTGATCACCTCGTTTCTCTGCGGCATCGCCCGTTCGATGCCTGAGCTCGTGGCGTTCCGCGCCCTGCAGGGGCTGGTCGCCGGGCCGCTGTATCCGATGGCGCAGACGCTGCTGCTGGCGATCTTTCCCAGCGCCAAGCGAGGTATGGCGTTGGCGCTGCTGGCAATGGTCACGGTGGTCGCACCGATCATCGGGCCGATTGCCGGTGGCTGGATCACCGACAGTTACAGCTGGCCGTGGATCTTCTTCATCAACATACCGATCGGCATTCTGGCCACCTTCGTGGTCTGGGCGCAGTTGCGCAAACGGCCGGAGACCATCGTCCACCAGCCCATCGACTACATCGGTCTGGCGCTGCTGGTGCTGGGCGTGGGTATGCTGCAGGTGGTGCTCGACAAGGGCAACGACCTGGACTGGTTCGAGTCGACCTTCATCCAGATCGGTACTGCCGTGTCGGTGGTTTCGCTGGTAGCGCTGGTGATCTGGGAGCTGACCGATCAGCATCCGATCATCAACCTGCGCCTGTTCATGTACCGCAACTTCACCTTCGGCACCCTGGCGCTGGTACTCGGTTACTCCGGGTTTTTCGGCATCAACCTGCTACTGCCGCAGTGGCTGCAGACCCAGTTGGGCTACACGCCGATCTGGGCAGGGCTCGCGGCAGCGCCGATCGGCATCCTGCCGCTGTTCCTGTCGCCGCTGGTGGGCAAGTACGCGCACAAGTTCGACCTGCGCCTGCTGGCTGGCGGGTCGTTTCTGGTGATTGGCGCGTCGTGCTTCATGCGGGCCTCGTTCAACACCGAGGTGGACTATCGGCATATCGCCGAGGTGCAGGTGTTCATGGGCCTGGGGATCGCGCTGTTCTTCATGCCCACCACCAGCATTCTGCTCTCCAGCCTGCCGCCGAAGGACATCGCCGATGGCTCCGGTCTGGCTACCTTCCTGCGTGTGCTGGGCGGCAGCTTCGCCTCGTCGCTGACCACCTGGATCTGGCATCGCCGCGAGATTTATCACCACGCGCAACTGACCGAACACGTCACGCCCTACGACCCGGCCACGCACCAGTATCTGGAACTGCTCGGCGGCGCGTCGCAATCGGCCTACCTGCAGATCGATCGGGTGGTGGAGAGTCAGGCCTACATGCTCTCGACCGTGGATTACTTCACGTTGATGGGCTGGCTGTTCTTTGGCCTGATCCTGATCATCTGGCTAGCCAAGCCGCCGTTCTCAGCCAAGGGCGCGGCGGAGTCGGGCGGCGGGCATTGAAGTAGCCCGGTGTTGAGCGAAGCGATACCCGGGAGCAGTTCCTTTGGTATCGCTTCGCTCAACCGCAGGCTACGGTCGCCAGTTCAGGCGCTCGCTTCGCTCATCCATTTCGGTTTCGGATAACGGCGTTCTGAAGTACCGGCCTTGAGGATCGCGCCTGGTACGTCATGGCCTATCAGCTCGGGCAGAGTGGCCGCCGCCGTCAGCAGCGCATTGAGGTCGACGCCGGTATCCAGGCCCATGCGCTGGAACATGTGCACCAGATCTTCCGTGCAGATATTGCCGCTGGCGCCTGGCGCGTAAGGGCAGCCACCGAGGCCGCCGAGGGATGCATCGAAGCGGTCGATGCCTGCATTCAGCGCCGCGAGGGCGTTGGCCAGGCCCATGCCCCGGGTATTGTGGAAATGCGCGGTGAACACCGCCTCGGGCCAGCGCTGCAGCGACTCGCGACAGATGCGTTCGACCTGGGCGGGATCGGCCATGCCGGTGGTGTCGCACAGGGTCACGCCCTGCACGCCAAGGTCGAGCAGGCGCTGGGTCAGTTCGTATACTCGCGCTTCGGGTACTGCGCCCTCGAACGGACAGCCGAAGGTGGTCGACAGCGAGGCGTTGATGAACACGCCGCTGCCACGGCTTACCTCGATGATTTCGGCGAACTGCTCCAGCGATTGCTCCGGCGTCATGCGCAGGTTGGCCAGGCCATGAGTGTCACTGGCCGACATCACCAAGTTGATCTCGTCCACCTGGCACGAAAGCGCCCGTTCGCAGCCGCGCACGTTGGGCACCAGCACGGTGTACTCCACGCCCTCGGCCCGCTGAATGCCGCGCATCACTTCTTCGGCGTCGCGCAGGTTGGGAATCGCCTTGGGCGAGGTGAACGAGGTTACTTCGATCTTTGCCAGGCCGGTCTTCGATAACTTGTCGATGAGGGCGATCTTGGCTTCGGTCGGCACGAAGGCCGCTTCGATCTGGAAGCCGTCACGGGTGGCGACATCCTGGATATAAAGGTGTTTGGTCATGGGGAAGTCCTGGTTGTGTCGGGTTCCGGCTACCGGTATCACGGCTGATCGTTCCTCACGTCGAGGCGTCGAACCGTCCGCGTTGATCGTTCCCACGCTCTGCGTGGGAATGCATCTGGCGACGCTCTGCGTCGGCTGCTCTTGGGTGCGGACGCGGAGCGTCCTGGGCTGAGTTCCCACGCGGAGCGTGGGAACTATCTGGATTGGAGCCTTATATGATCCCGCGCTCGCGCAGGCCCTTGACCTGCTCGTCGCTCAGGCCCAAGCCGGCCAAGACGTCATCGGTGTGTTCACCGAGCTGCGGGCCGCCTTCGCCGATGCGGCCCGGTGTGCGGCTGAGTTTTGGCAGCACCCCAGGCACTTTCAGCGGTCCGGCGCTGGTGCTTACGGTCTCGATCATCTGCCGCGCCAGGTAATGCGGGTCGCTGACGATATCGGCGGCGGTGTAGGGATAGCCCGCTGGCACCCGAGCGCCCTTGAGCGCTTCGATCACCTCATCGCGGCCGCGCTGGGCTGTCCATTCGCCGATGGCGGCATCGATCATCTCGGCGTGCTGGCTGCGCCCGTCGTTCTGCGCCAGGCGCGGGTCGTCGGCCAGATCAGTGCGGCCGATCAGGTTCATCAGGCGCTTGTAGATGCTGTCGCCATTGCCGGCAATCAGCACGTAGCTGCCGTCGTTGCAGGGGTAGGAGTTGGAGGGGGTGATGCCGGGCAGAGCGCTGCCAGCTGGTTCGCGAATGTAGCCAAAGGCGTCGTATTCAGGCACCAGGCTTTCCATCATGGCGAACACCGATTCGTACAGGGCGACGTCGATCTGCTGGCCCTGGCCGCTGCGGTTGCGCTCCTGCAGGGCGAGCAGTACGCCGATTACCCCATACAGCGACGACAGGGAATCGCCGATGCTCACGCCGACCCGCACCGGCGCCTGGCCGGGGTAGCCGGACAAGTGGCGCAGGCCACCCATGGCTTCGCCGATCACGCCGAAGCCCGGCAGGTCGCGATAGGGGCCAGTCTGCCCGTAGCCGGAGATGCGCAGCATGATCAGCCGTGGGTTGATCTTGACCAGTTCGTCCCAGCCCAGGCCCCATTCCTCCAGCGTGCCGGGGCGGAAGTTCTCCACCAGAATGTCGGCTTCGGCGACCAGGCGACGGACGATGTCCTGGCCTTCAGCTTCCTTGAGGTTTAGCGTCAGCGACTGCTTGTTGCGTGACTGTACGTGCCACCAGAGCGAAGTGCCGTCCTTGATCTTGCGCCATTTGCGCAGCGGATCGCCGATACCCGGCGGTTCGATCTTGATCACCTCGGCGCCGAATTCGCCGAGCATCTTGCTGGCGAAGGGCCCGGCGATCAGTTGGCCCATCTCGATGACCTTGAGCCCGGCCAGGGCCATGGGTGAAACGGTTGAATCGGCAGACATGTGCGAATTCCCGATGACTTGGGTTGATGGTGGCGAGCATCGCCCATGGCGTTTATCGCCGCAATCAATCAATCGCCAAGTCTGGCTTCGCGTCTCACGAAGGCCTATGGTGTGGCCAACCCTCCGTGGCAGCCGCCGCGGCAGTGAGTCTTTCGCCAATCACGAAGCGGAGTCTGCCATGCGCGTGGATTTTCTGACCCTCAAACTGTTCGTGGCCATTGCCGATGAGCGTAGCCTGACCCGCGCCGCCGAGCGCGAACACCTGGCGCTGGCGGCGGTGAGCAAACGCATCAGCGACCTTGAGGCGCACCTGCGCACGCCCTTGCTATATCGCCAGCCCAAGGGCGTCGCGTTGACGCCGGCCGGCGATGCGCTGCTGCATCACGCGCGCAACCTGCTGGACAATATCCAGCACATGCAGGCTGATCTCAGCGAATTCAGCGAAGGCATCAACGGCCATGTACGCATTCACGCCAATACCTCGGCGGTGATCGCCTTTCTGCCCGAAGATCTCAGCGCCTTCACCGCCCTGCATCCGCAGATCCGCATCGACCTGGAGGAGCGCGTCAGCACCGAGATCATCCATGCTGTGCGCGAAGGCTTGACCGATATCGGTATCTTCGCCGGTCACGTCCAGGCCGACGGTGTGCAGGTGTTTCCTTATCGGAGTGATCGGCTGGTACTGGTGGTGCCGAGCGATCACCCCTTGGCACTGCGCGAGCGGGTAACGTTGCTTGAGACGGTGGGCTACGACTACATCGGCCTGCAGAAGGAAGCGTCGCTGCACACGTTGATCAGCGAGGCGGCGCAGCAGGTCGGTGCGCATTTGCGGGTGCGTATCCAGGTTCGCAGCTTCGAGGCGATCTGCCGGATGATCCACACCGGCATGGGTATCGGCATCCTCCCCGAGCAGGCGGTGCGCACCTATCTGCCGGGTATGGCGGTACGTGCGGTGGAGATCGAAGATGCCTGGGCAATTCGTGAACTGAACATTTGCGTGCGCCAGTACGACAACCTGTCCCTTATCGCGCGGCAGATGGTCGATCATCTTGCCTTCGGCAACGGCGAAGGCAGGCTTGGCCAATCAAGAATGTAGTACTCGCTGGCGCTGCAGTAGAGTTCGCCATGAACAAAGGCATCCGGTAGGGCATAGACCCTCCGAACTAACAACAACAGGAGATCGCCTCATGTCCCGCGTACTTCGCCGCAGCTTGTCCTGCGTGCTGCTTTCCACCGCCATGGCTTTCGGCGCTGCCGTGCAGGCTGAAGAAATCGTCATCAAGTTCGCCCACGTAGCCTCTGATCAAACCCCCAAGGGGCAGGGCGCGTTGATGCTGCAAAAGCTGGTCAAGGAGCGCTTGGCTGGCAAGGCACGGGTTGAGGTGTACCCCAACTCGTCGTTGTTCGGTGATGGCAAGGAGATGGAAGCCCTGCTGCTCGGCGATGTGCAGTTGCTGGCTCCCGCGCCGGTGAAGCTGGAGAAGTACCAGCCGCGCGTGCAGATCTTCGACCTGATGTTCCTCTTCGACAACGCCGCCGCTTCGCAGCGGTTCGAGCAATCGCCGAAGGGCCAGGAGCTGCTGCACAGCTTCGAGAAAAACGGCATTCTTGGCCTGGCCTACTGGCTCAACGGCATGCGCCAGTTCACCGCCAACAAACCGCTGCATGTGCCGAGCGATGCCCGGGGCATGAAGTTCCGCGTGCAGCCGTCGGATCTGCAGGCCGCACAGATCAGTGCACTGCGCGCCGTACCACGCAAGATGGCCTTCGCCGAGATCTATCAGGGCCTGCAGACCGGGGTGATCAACGCCTCCGACAATCCCTGGTCGAACATCTACAGCCAGCGCCACTATGAAGTGCAGCAGTACATGATCGAGTCCAACCATGCGGTCGGCAATTACATGCTGATCACCAATGCCAAGTTCTGGAACGGCCTGCCTGACGATATACGCAGTGAACTCAAAAGCATCATCGATGAAGTGACTACCGAGGTGAACAAGCAGGCGCTGGCGCTTAACGAGCGGGACAAGCAGCAGATACTCGCCGACGGCAAGCGCGAGCTGATCGTGCTCACCGACGAAGAACGCCAGCAGTGGCGTGAGGTGATGCGTCCCGTCTGGAAAGAATACGAAGGCAAAATCGGCAGCGACCTGATCGAAGCCGCTCAGGCGGCTAACGCTGCAGCGCAATAGGCAAACGACTGAATAAGGAGGCTGGCATGCTCGACCACCTGGATCATCTGGTACTGACCGCTACCGACGCCGACGCGGCCACGCATTTCTACGTCGAGGTGCTGGGCATGCGCCTGGAGACTTTCGGCAGTGGTCGCAAGGCGTTCTGCTTCGGCAGCCAGAAGATCAACCTGCACGTGCGTGGCCAGGAGTTCGAGCCCAAAGCTCATTTGCCGGTACCGGGTGCGCTGGATCTGTGCTTCATTGCCAGCCAGCCCCTGGATCAGGTGATTGCGCATCTGCAGCGAGTCGGCTGGCCGATCATCGAGGGGCCGGTGATACGCACTGGTGCCACGGGCCCGATCCGCTCGGTGTACCTGCGCGACCCCGACCTGAATCTGATCGAAATCTCCGAGCAGGTGTGAGTTTTGCGATGTTTGAAGGCTGCTAGAAGGCGCTAGCGGACGGTGAGCAGAGCTTTTGTGGGAGAGGCTTTAGCCTCGATTTTGCTTAGCTAGGTGTAAAGAGCTCGCGGCTAAAGC